>CAWAOH010000001.1:0-65600 GCA_963783645.1 Candidatus Bathyarchaeota archaeon
CAATGTCGTAGTGTCTTTTGTCGGTCATGTATGCGTACACTCTCTTTCCGTCCCTCAGCAGGCTCGGAATAACATGTTGTGCTATGTCCGTGTTGGGTTTGCAATATGATAACACGTCTCGCTCGAAGATGTCGATGCCCATGCTTACAGGGTATTCTTTGAGTACGGGTTTTTCCTCGAAATAGGTAATTCTTCCATCATCATCCACGCGAGCAACTCCATATTCGATAGGTACTGCGGTGCTCACGGCAAGGGTGCAAACTGCTTTTTTCGTAAGGTGTAGTTGCATCATTTTCTTTAGATCGATATTTGTCAGTACGTCTCCGTAATACACCAAGAACGTTTGACCCAATAGTTCCTTGGCGGCGTCGAGCGCTCCTGCGGTGCCGACTCTTTCTGCCGTTGAATATTCAACGTGTACGCCGAAACGTGAGCCATCTTGAATGTGATTCTTGAGCAGGTCGATTTCGTTATTGGATACCAACATGACGATATCTCTGATTTCATTCTGCTTTAGGTAATCGATGATGTATTCGATGACGTATTTGTTGCCGATTGGTATGAGCGCTTTGGGAACATATGCGGTCAGAGGATAGAGGCGAGTTCCCGCTCCGCCGGCTAGAATCGCCGCCTTCAAACAGGATATCACTTAGTATCTTCTGCTGTTCTGATCTCAAGTAATAAGCGTTT
The DNA here is from genome assembly GCA_963783645.1 of Candidatus Bathyarchaeota archaeon. Taxonomy (GTDB): domain Archaea; phylum Thermoproteota; class Bathyarchaeia; order 40CM-2-53-6; family 40CM-2-53-6; genus FEN-987. The sequence continues at coordinate 691 of CAWAOH010000001.1, forward strand.
GATGCGGAATTCTGATCGTGAATCTCTATGGTTTAACGGGTCCCTGCGTCAGCGGTAGGCCCTTGCATCCCACTTTACCGCGAATCCTTCGGTTATAGTTTTGACATGTGAAGCATTCGACGAATGAGACTACCTTCAGCTTGACTGGACAGTCGACGGCTTCCTTTTTCATTTTGGCAAGCATCTTACCCTTGACGGCGCCTTTGATCGCTTCCAAATATTCCTTAGGAGTTGGAATGGCTTTAGGCGGCATGATTATGACGACTGAGTACTTGTCGTCCTCACCCAATTGCACTGAAGAGTCCGCTGACGAGCCACTCATGCCAAACACAAGCTCAGAGAAGGAGCCATGTGAAGCCATAAAGGCCTTTCTGACAAACGCAAGATAAGAAACGATCAGATTGTCGGGTGAAGAAATCCTGTCATCGTCTTCAACTTCTCTATTCAGTAGGATCCGGAGACTGTCTGCGAGATCTGTAATTCTTGACACTTGTACTTTCTCAATCTTGAATTTCAGCTACGACAGTTATCCTTGTTGCTTAAATTGATCGTAATCCGGCCTCTGCGCTAACAGTGATTCAACGTTGCCTTACCTAGATACCTTCGAAGCTCTCGTTCCTTGGGCTATTATCGGTATCGCCATCCTCAGTCTGCTCTACGCCTGGTGGCTTCGCGGTACTGTTCTCAAGAAGGACAAGGGAACTGCGAAGATGCAGGAAGTCTGGAACTCCATCAGAATTGGCGCAGATGCGTACCTAGGCAAACAACTTCGCAGTATTCTTCCCTTGATCGGAATACTCGCAGTCGCAATGTTCTTCACCGTATACGTCGTCGCGCCGACACCTGAAGCTCTGGAACGATTCGGCGACAACGCACATATTATCGTAGCCGTTGGACGAATGCTCGCGTTCGTCCTAGGCGCCTCATTCAGCTTGATAGTAGGCCAATACGGGATGCGCATGGCCGTACAAGCGAATGTACGAGTCGCTTCTGCGTCACGTCGAAGTTTTGGTGAGGCTTTGTCGATTGCATACTATGCTGGGACTATTACTGGGATGCTTACGGATGGACTCGGGTTACTAGGCGGCACCTCAATCTTCATAATCTTCGGAAAAGCCGCACCAGACGCATTACTTGGCTTCGGTTTCGGAGGAACCTTACTCGCACTGTTCATGCGGGTCGGCGGGGGGATATTCACGAAAGCGGCCGACGTGGGCGCTGACTTGGTAGGTAAGGTAGAGAAAGATATTCCTGAAGATGATCCTGCGCAATGCCGCGGTAATCGCCGATCTGGTGGGTGATAATGTTGGTGACTGTGCAGGCATGGCTGCCGACATCTTCGAATCATACGAAGTCACAATTGTCTCAGCGCTGATTCTCGGCCTCGCTGCGATGGCGATCGATCCAGCGCACCGGTTGATGTGGATTCTCTTCCCGCTCATAATTCGTGGGATCGGTGTTGTATCGTCAATTATCGGAACTTTCACGGTCCCAATTTGGGCCAACTTTCCCATAGGTTTTCTGCGTGCGAAGAATGCTGAGGACGCAATGTTTCGGTCTTATGAGGTGTCCAGCGTCAACACAATCTTTTGGGCATTTATCGTCGCATGGCTATACAGTAATGATTGGAGACTTGGCGCCCTAATCGCCATAGGCGTCGCATTGGCTGTCAGCTTCAACCCTCTCACATCCTACTTCACCTCAACTGAGAAGACACCTGTGAAGGAGATTGTCAAATCCACACGTGCCGGACCAGCCACAACTATCCTCTCTGGATTAGCAAGTGGATACGAATCATCAGTTTGGGCTCTACTGTACATTGTCATCAGCTTTGAGCTCGCACTACTGCTGTACCCGTTATCGGGAGGGGCAGTCTACACTCTGTACGCCATTGCAATGATAGGTATCGGAATGCTCAGTCACACGGGCAATAATGTGGCCATGGACTCCTATGGACCAATCAGCGACAATGCTAACGGCATTGGAGAGATGGCTTGGCATGACCTGGATGATGAAGAAACGAAACGCGGCCGCCAAATAATGGCTGATCTTGATTCTGTTGGTAACACGACGAAAGCAATCACGAAAGGCTTAGCCATAGCATCCGCAGTTATCGCAGCAGTTTCACTCTTCGCCTCCTACATAACCGCAACAGGCCTGCAATCCATCAGCATCTCCAGCACTCCAGTCTTCATTGGTCTACTGTTGGGGGGCGCGTTACCCTGGCTCTTCAGCTCTCTCTCAATCAGGGCAGTTTCCAGGGCTGCTAAGCTGATTGTGGAAGAAGTTCGTCGGCAATTCCGAATCCCAGGCGTCATGGAGGGCGAAGTGAAGCCTGACTATGGTACGGTCGTTAAGATTTCCACCGCAGCCGCCCAGAAAGAACTAGTGCCCTTAGCTGTGATCGCAATGACGGTTCCAGTAATCGTCGGCCTACTGCTACAAGTGGAAGCCCTTGGCGGCTTCTTAGCTGGCATCATTGTGTCGGGTCAATTGCTCGCCGTCTTCATGGCTAACGCGGGAGGCGCGTGGGATAACGCGAAGAAATCAATTGAAGATGAACCCCGGAACATTGCTGAGAATACTGGGAAGGGTAGTGAACGACACAAGGCGAGTGTGGTGGGGGACACAGTGGGCGATCCACTCAAGGACACCGCAGGACCAGCACTGAACCCAATGATCAAAGTCGTTAACCTCATCTCATTAATCATCGCGCCAATTTTGGTAGCTCTAAAGTCCAGTCCGATTGCCGTGATCGCCGCGGTCGCACTGATCGCTTTGGCTTCGTGGGCGCTCTGGCGCAGCAAACGCGACGTACCCCTCGAGGAGGAGGCCCGTGCCAGTCGTCAAGACATTGTCGGAAACAATCGACCGATCCCCGAGTCGTGATTCGAGTCACTTAAATACGATAACGTAATCCTACGCAGAACTTGCTCTATACTCAGTGGTAATCATTGCTCATCGAATACGTGTTCGGGGTAAGTTTCCTATCCCTTATCGTGGCCGGTATCCTGGTTATGTGGATCTTGAAACAGGATCAGGGAACCAAGCGGATGCAGGAGATCGCTTCTGCAATCAAGATCGGTGCCGAGACATATCTCTGGCGCCAATACAAAACCATAAGCATCATTGCAGTCATCTTCACCATCTTACTGGCGGTGGTCATCCGTAGCCCGACGAACCCTTGGCTTGGTGTCGACACTGCATTGGGTTTCTTGTTAGGCGCTTTGTGCTCGAACTTGGCCGGCTATATCGCGATGTACGTCTCCGTCAGATCCAACGTTAGATCCGCGAGAGGTGCAATGACCAGCCTTGGTCGGGCCCTCAAGATCGCATTTCGAGGCGGAATTGTCTTCGGCTTAGGAGTAGTGTCTTTGAGTCTGCTAGGAATATCGACCCTCTTCCTGATTTTCGGCGGCGACCCACTCCTGCTCGTCGGATTCGGTTTCGGTGCAAGCTTCGCAGCACTCTTCGCACAGTTAGGGGGAGGAATCTTCACTAAGGCTGCGGATATGAGCGCTGACCTTGTCGGAAAAATAGAAGCTGGCATTCCGGAGGACGATCCGAGAAACCCAGCCGTAATCGCAGACCTTGTAGGCGATAACGTTGGAGATATTGCGGGCCGTGGAGCAGACCTTTTCGAATCGATCACGGCGGAGAATATAGGCGCAATGATCCTCGGGGTGGCACCCGCAGTCTATTCCATGTTTGGACTTAACGGATTGCTGTTCCCGCTCTTGGCCAGAGGATTCGGTCTGATTGGCACTCTAATCGGAATGTTCTTCGTCTATTCTCGGAAAAAGGAGGACCCATTCAATTCTCTAACTCGCGGGCTGGTAGTCACTGGGATCATCTGTGCAATTGGATTCTATGTCCTCACCTCCGTTCTACTGAATGGGGCAATGAACTACTTCTACTGTTCACTCGTTGGCATAATTACCGCTATCCTAGTCGCATGGATCACTAACTACTACACTTCGTACCGCAAGAGGCCGACGCTAGAAATCGCCAATGCATCACAAAGTGGACCGGCACCTAGTCTTGCAACTGGCCTTGCTGTGGGCATGGAATCTTCAGGACTGTTCATAGTTGTAATCGGTGTCGCAATATTGCTCGCCTTCGGGCTAGGTAACGGATTCGAATCTTTGGGGTCACGGCTAGACATCTCAAACCCAGCGTTTCAACGAGGGATATACGGTACAGCGATTGCCACCATGGGTATGCTCTCAGTCACTCCGATGATACTCGCTATGGACGGATTCGGTCCAATAACTGACAATGCTGGCGGCATCCTGGAGATGTCAGGTGCTGCCGCGAAAGTACGCGCGATATCTGACAAACTTGACTCAGTTGGTAACACAACTAAAGCTTTGACAAAGGGCTACGGCGTCGCTTCCGCAGCTTTATCCGCATTCTTGCTTTTCAGTGCCTTCCTAGAAGTGGCAGGATTAAGCGGCGTTGACCTTGCACGGCCTGAAGTATTCATAGGCGCGATGATCGGTGCCATGCTGATCTTCCTCTTCAGCTCATTAGCTATCAGGGCAGTTGGCAGAACTGCCGCCGTGATGATCATTGAGATAAGGCGACAATTCAAGACTATCCCTGGAATAATGAAAGGAACGGCACTGCCCGATTACTCTCGATGCATAGACATCAGCACGAAAGCTGCCCTCAAGAATATGGTTTGGCCTAGTCTACTCGTCGTGATCGGGCCGATAGTGGTAGGTTTAGTCTTAGGCTCAGAAGCAGTAGGTGGGCTACTCATGATCGGAACAATCGTCGGAGTATTAATGGCACTCTTCATGAACAACGTCGGAGCCGCTCTTGACAACGCTAAGAAGTACATTGAAACCGGATCGCTCGGTGGGAAGGGCTCTGCTGCTCACGCCGCAACAATCATCGGAGACACCCTCGGAGATCCTCTCAAGGATACCGCAGGCCCATCCCTGCACGTAGTTGTGAAATTGCTCAACACGATCACGCTGGCCATGGCCCCACTGTTCGTCCTTGCGCTATTACATTAGGTGTTGCAACTATCATTTCCTATTTTGTGATTAGGATCAACGTCTTTTAACCCGCCTAGCGTAACGCCTCACAGACAAATCATGATTGTCGCGTCAGTTCGTGGGCAGGGCGTTGAATACGCAATTCGCGACATAATGGTGGAGGCGGAGAAAGTCAGACGAAGTGGCAAGAAACTCGTTCACCTCAATATCGGCGACCCCGTCAAGTATGGATTCGACACACCTGCTCACATTAGGCACGCTCTGACAAAAGCAGTCGACAGTGGACTCAACTACTACTCCCGTCAGAAGGCCTCAAGGAATTAAGAGAGGCAGTAACGGAGAAAGAGAACCAGATAAATGGTGCCCAAATCGAACCAGACAACGTGATCGTAACATCAGGTATCTCGGAAGCAATCATGTTTGTAATGGGGGCGATAATTAATCCTGGCGACGAAGTACTATTGCCTGGACCATGTTACCCCCCGTACCTAACATACGCGAAGTTCTTCGACGGTAAAGCAATCACTTATCGAACGGTTGAGAAAAAAGGTTGGGCGCCCGACCTCGCAGATTTGGAGAGCAAGATAAACAGCAAGACTAAGCTGCTTGTCATCATCAATCCAAGCAACCCATGCGGATCTGTTTATTCTAAAGAGGAGATTTCGAAGATTCTCGATTTGGCAGCGACACATGAAATCCCAGTTGCTGCTGATGAAATCTACGATCGCATCGTCTATGATGGTAACTTCACGAGTGTCGCTTCATTGGCGAAAGACTTGCCACTGATCGGTCTGAACGGTTTCTCGAAGGCATACTTGATGACTGGGTGGCGGCTTGGTTACGTGTTCGTACAGGATCCAGAAAGCAAGTTGAGTGAAGTTTGGGACGCAATTCAGAGAATGTCGCGTGTCAGGCTCTGTGCAGCGACACCTGTTCAGATAGCAGGCGTGGAAGCATTGCGGGGCCCACAGGAACATGTTCGTGAGATGGTCTCAGAACTCAAGAGAAGGCGCGACTTTTCGTGGAAGCGAGTCAACGAGATTCCCGGTCTTGCTGCGGCAAAACCTGCCGGCGCATTTTACCTATTCCCTAGAGTCCAGCTGAACTCGAAGTGGAAGGATGACAAAGAATTCGTAACAGACCTCTTGAAAGAAACCGGAGTTATCGTTGTAAATGGGTCTGGCTTTGATCCAGTGTATGGAAAGGACCACTTCAGGGCAGTCTTCCTACCGCCAGAAGCAATACTCGGAGAAGCCTTCAGTGCAATTGAAGAGTTCATGAAACGACACACTTGAGGAGCTACAAAGTTTAATTTCATGTCAACCAAGGGAGATGCAGGTCACAAAGATGTCAGATGAGGGAGAACAACGTCCTGCCGGGCTCATGTATGAATGCATCAGCTGCGGTAAACATTTAACTGCTGAGGAGCTCGCAATGACTCCAGAGATCAAATGCCCGTTCTGCGGGTACAGAGTTCTTAGAAAAGCCCGGCCGCCAATTGTGAAACGGATTAAGGCTCGCTAAACAGCCACCGTCTTCCTCGTACCTCGGTTCCTCACCGTATAAACTACCAGAACGATTTCTACGACTATGTTGCCCGCGACGAATATTGTTGCAGAACTATTGTTTATTGTGAATATGTATAGGATCAGAAGACTCGTCAAGATCCATACGAATGCGAAGTCTTTGGCTTTACCCAGTATGCCTGGTGAGAACCCTGTCCGAGGTCTACTTTTCCAATAAAGATAGAAGCTCACCGCGATTAGGAAGAGAGCACTCCAACTGATGCTAATCATCCACCAGGTCAAGAGGTTTGAGTAAATCATTCCAGTCATCCTCAGAACTTGCAGACTCGGTAAAAGAACACTTTCCCGGCGTCAACTAAGAGCAGATACGTTGCAACCATGAGTACCAGTAGGAGCCAATATTGAACTGGAAGTGCGGTGAATCCTAGAAACGATCCCAGATGAGTAAACGGAATAATCGTGCCAACTGCTACGCACGATAATGTCAGAATAGTCAACCACTTTCCGGGGCGACTGGTCACGAATGGAATTCTCCTAGTTCGGATCACGAAGATAACTAGGACCTCCGTCCAGAATGATTCAACGAACCACCCGCTCTGGAAGAGGGCCGGCGATGCTTGGAAAATAAAAAGCATAATGCCGTACGTGAGGAAATCGTAGAGAGAGCTAAATGGTCCAAAGAAGAGCGTGAAGTTCCTCACGAAATTGATATCCCAGCGCCTAGGGAGTTCTGTTACTTCCATGTCGACACTGTCGGTTGGCAGAGTCATGTTGGCGACGTCATAGAACAAGTTCATGAACAGGATCTGCATAGGCAACATCGGAAGGAACGGAAGGAATAGAGACGCTGCGGCAGCGCTGAACATGTTACCGAAGTTCGAGCTTGTCCCCATCAAGATATACTTGGTCGTGTTTCCGAAAATCTTCCGTCCCTCCTCGATACCGTTTGCAAGTACTACCAGGTCTTTGTCCAGCAGAACTATGTCAGCTGCGTCCTTTGAGACGTCAGTCGCGGAGTCAACGGAAATACCGACGTCTGCCTCGAAGAGTGCCGGTGCGTCGTTTACGCCGTCCCCCATGAAGCCGACGACATGTTTATTCGCTTTCAGTGCTTTTATGATGTCCAGCTTCTGCTCAGGCGTAATGCGTGCGAATATTGTAGCCTTCTCGGCAGCTTCCTTGAGCTCCTGCGAACTCATCATAGTCAAATCAGTTCCGCGGAGAGTTCCTTTTGCTTCAATGGAGAGGTCTTCACAGATTTTTGCGGCTACGAGTTCATTATCTCCAGTGAGTATCTTAACGTCAACTCCAAGAGCCCTTAGACGGTCGAGTGCAATACGAGCGTCGCTCTTTGGGGGGTCTGTAAAGACAAGGAACCCTAGGAGGGTGAGTGATTTCTCATCTTCAACTGAGTAGCTCTTTTTTGCGTCGACAGACCGGTACGCGACTGCCAGAGTTCGATATCCCGCTCTGGAATTCTCTACAAGCTTGCTTTCCAGAACTTTTCGAACGTGATCTATTGGTTCACTACCATTCCCCGTTCCATTTGACCCAGAGACGTAATCGCATCTTGGAAGTACGGATTCTGGTGCGCCTTTCGTGATTAATGTTATGTGACCACTATTTTGAACTATCTTCGACATCATCCTTCGCTGGTAGTCAAAGGGCACTTCGTCTATGCTCGTGTAACTATCGATAGTGTGTTGCAGGCCAGTGCCAATTGCATAGTCCCATATTGCTGAATCCATCGGATTCCCTGTTATCTTATCTCCAACGACAGCAGAGTTGCAAAGAAGCGAATATTCCAGGAGTTGTTTATCGTCACCGAAGGAATGATAGTTCTTTAACGCAATCTTTCCGCTGGTTAGCGTCCCCGTTTTGTCCGTGCAAAGCACATCCATGTTTCCGAGGTCTTCTATGGACACTTGCCGTTTTACGATGACTTTCTTCTTCGCCATCTCGCGTGCTGCATGTGACAGGCTGATGGTCACGATGGCTGGCATAAGCTCCGGGACTAAACCGACTGCAACTGCCAGAGAGAATAGGAGTGAATCGATTATCGGGTGACCAACGACAGCGTTCAGCACAAATATGCCGACAACGAGTGCAAGCGTCAGCGTGATTAGCATGTTTCCGTATTTCCTAACTCCTCTTTGAAATTCGGTTTCGGGGCGGGGTCTGGTCAGAGATTGCGAGATGGACCCGAACTCAGTGTGTCTCCCGGTGGATACTACTAATCCGCGTCCACTTCCATGGACTACCACTGTTCCCATGAACAGAGAATTTGATAGATCTTGAGGTATCGGATGTTGGGCCTGGATGGGATCAGGATTCTTCTCGATAGGAAATGATTCTCCTGTCAGAGTTCCTTCGTTTGCTTCCAGTTCCTTACACTCGAGGATCCTCATGTCGGCTGGAACGATGTCTCCAACGTAAACAGAAACAGAATCTCCTGGCACTAGAAGTCTGGAGTCGATCTCGTTTGCCTTGCCGTCTCTATTTACAACTGCCTTCAGGGAAACGCTTTGTCTTAGATCGTCGATGATTTTCTCCGCTTTGTACTCGTTGAAGAAGCCGAGCACAACGCTGAGCAGAATCATTGCAATGATTGCCATCGATTGGGTGATCTCAAAGAATCCAGCCACAATAGCAGAAACAAGGAGAATGAAGAATAATGGGTTCTTGAATTGGCGGACGAGGATCTTCATGCCGCTGAATTTGGTTGTAGGCAGCTCATTGTAGCCAAAGGATTTCAGGCGAAGCTTAGCTTCAGCTTCGGATAGCCCCCGAGTTGTTGTCGCAAGGTTTCTGCACAACTCTTCCGCAGAGACTGACCAATAGTCACTCTTGACTTGCGGGTCAATAGTCTTCGCATGGCCGGGCGTCCTGCGTTCGCCTCATAATTACGATTAAGCAGCCGCGCCCTTCGCGGCGGATATAGCGCTTATGATGCTTTTTCAGAAGTGAATCCAGATCAGGCTGGTTCCTCTTGTATGTCAATCCGGTCTACGTTTGGGTAAGCATTTTTCACTGCCGTCGCGAACTTGAGTGAAATCTCGTGCGCACGTTTGATTGTCATACCCGAGTCGAATTTGCATCTCAGGGCTAAGGAATAGGTATCCCCAGTCTTTCTTATACGAAGCGATTGGACTGCCTTTATCTCCGGAAAACGCTTCGCTGCATGAGCAACAAACCATTTCAGTTCACTTCCGCGACCTTCGAGCTCGCTGGCTATAAGGTCCGATGCTGATTCTAGATGAATTGTGATCTCACTCACATCTTGAATGGCTGCTCTTAGTTCGTGCTCTATCTGTGCGGAAACGTAATGTGCTTGTTTCACCGTCATGTTTGCACTGACCTCTACCCTTAGGTCGACGGCCCATTTTCCGTCGATTTTCTGAAGATGCACGTTATGCACACCTCTAGACCCAGGGACCTTCTCGGCAATCTGCGCTACGAGCGCCGCCATCTTGCGATGCGTATGTCCAACAGGTTCTGTTTGAACCGTGATTCTAGCAGACCGCTGAACGCTCTTCCGGATTTCACGCTCAATCTCAAAGACGATTCTGTGGACATCTTCAAACTCCAACATACTGTCGAGGAGCACATGAGCGGTGATGTCAAGTCTCTTACCGGTCATTCTGACTTCGATGTTATGTATGCCCCTGACGGCGGGTACTTCTTCTATTCTTGAACGTAGGAGTCGGACAATTTCTCTTGGTGATCTTTCAACGAGTGGTAGCGGCATGTTAACCTCTAACTATCGACTATTAGCTATGGCAATATGCTGTAGCCCATGATAAAAGCAACATTACTAGTTTTCAGCTGAGACCTAGCAGTCTAGACATGTGATTTATCGCAATTGGGACAGAAGCTTGACTTGGGATCAAGCAGTGCGCCGCAGAATTTACATTTCAGGTATACAATTTTCTTAGCATCTGATCGCATTCTTATCGGGCCCTGTCTCTTTTCAATCCTCTTTCCAAAGAATACGGCCAACTCTAGGAGAAGCGCCATCGGCACAAATAGTGCGATATCTGCTATTGGGCCACCGTCTGGAGTAATTATGGCAGTGACAATGTAAAGTGCTGCGTAAATGTACTTTCTTCTGGACGTCACGTAACTCGTCTTAATGATCCCGAATTTCACTAGAAGTACGAAGAAGACGGGAAGCTGTAAATGAGAATCCTGATGTGAGTGCGGTGACGAATACCAGGCTGTAGAAATCCATTACGTAAATTATCGGAACTGCGCCCGTAAGTTTGAAGAAGGGAATCATCCCCCAGAGTATGAATGGTGCTAGGATTTTGTACCCGAAGATTGATCCAACAATGAAGAGGGCTGTGAAAGAGATAACAAACGGATAGACGGCTTTGCGTTCTTCAGGGTACAAAGCGGGATCGATGTAGCGATAGATTTCATAACCGATGATTGGAGCACTCGTGGCTATCCCCATCAGGAGCGAAGCGATCATGTAGATTTCAAGGGGTGCGGTGAATTCGCCAGCTATCAGCTGAACGCCAGAAGGGAGCACGTCTTTGGTGACTTGTTTCAGCACTAAAGCGATTAGCGGATCATAGAATCCAAACGAGTTGTGTAGGAAATCTGAGTTGGCAGGAAAGACCATGAAGATTGTCGTCGTTACAAAGAGTGAGTAGAGAATAATTTTGAGCCGTGACGCGAGCTCAGTAAGGTGGCTAAAGAACGGTGCAGCGATATTTGTCATGACCGTATTGCATCCGTCTCATCTATCCTCGGTATTCCTAGTATTTCGATTTACGTTGTTCGAAACCTAGGAAGTCGTTCGGTGTTACTTCGTACTCTTGTCAGCAATTTCTTTGGCAATTTGTTCCTTGGTTTTTCCTTCGGTACTTATCCCTAGGCTCTTGGCGGCTACAATCAGCGGATCCGTAGAGGACTCAGTAGTGGCGGATGCTGATCCTGTGGGGGTAGCGACCTCTTTCGCTGCCTTTTCAAATTCCTTCTTAGCCATACCTATTGATCGTGCCAATTCTGGAAGCTTCTGTGGCCCCCACAAGAATACGACTAGGAGGATACCAACTACAATGAGCCACTCATATCCAACCAGGGCCATTCGTTTTCACGCAAAGAGCATACGTTCAGCTTGATATAAGAATGCTGACGAACTTCAAGATCAGTGCGATCAGCATCCTGATCCAAGAGTCGATTAGGTCGATTACAATTGCTAGTAGATTGAAAAGAGTCGTATATGTCTCTCCGTGATATGCTGAACTGCTATCATAATGTGCCTTGGCCGAGGAGCCTTTTCTCGTTTCACGAGACGATTCTCAAATCCATATAGGCATTTCGTAGTCGAGTGTCAATTGTGAGAATCTTGTTTATGTCCTAAAGCGCGAAAGTTTGCTCGTATCACTGCTTAACAGTTTGAAACCGTAATGATATGCAACTATGCCTGTAATCGGAAGCTCCAGCCACACCGTGACGATCCTAGATAACAGGGCGGCCGATGCAGCAATGGGGACTGGAACGGTAAATAACGCCAAAACTGTCGTTATTGCCGCCTCGTATACACCAATCATGCCAGGAATGGCGATGGGCGTCATCTGGATCATCTTTCCAAATGCCATCGTAATTATTACAACCCAAAGTGAGACTTGTGCTCCCATCGACATCAGGACTATCCACAAGATCGTCACCGAGCATCCCCAATCCCCCATGCTTGCAGCGAATGACGAGATCATTTGGCGCTTGGAAGAGATCATCTTCCTGAAGCCTGAGTTATATTCATCCAGAAATTGATCCGCTTTTCCTTCTATCATGGCTTCCTTCTGAACAAGTCGAACGATGGGTTGCACGAGTCGTAGAACACGATTCAGGAGGGGCCCAACTCTTTTTGGATCAAAGGAGAGGTAAAGCAGGACGATCAAACCGATAATCGTGACCGCTGGAATAGTTGCCAACTCAACTAGGACAATCTTATTCATCATGCCCAAACTGAGAAGTGCTACCAAGGCAAAGGCAGTGCTGGCGAGAAAGCCTACTATGTACAATATTCGATGTAAGATGACTGTTGCAGTGGACTCGCCCAGTTTCATCCCGGTTTCTTTTGAGCCGAGCATGCACCTCGCGGCCTCAAGGAACACTCCGCTCGGCATAGTGTACACGGCAAATACGCTGGCAAGGGTAATTTCCTGGCATATCAAAAATGGCATAGTATACCCAGCAGCTCGAATCAAAAGATACCAAGCTGACGCGTAGAATGCAAAACTCACTAATTGAAGTGCCACCATAACTACAATTATGAGCGGATTCACGCTCAGGAGTATTCGCTCGACAGAGCCGATGCCTACGTAGTAGATGAAAGCAACTAGGACCACTAATCCGAAAAGAAGACTGAAGACGGTTGTTATTGTAGTTCGTTTAATAGATTACACCGGCCTGATTCCAACCTCATGATGCCGCAACAATTCAACTGGCTTCTCATCTGGCGCATTCACCCTTAAGTTAGTGAGGTTTGGGCTACATTTAGTGATGATAACGCTCGGTGAATTAACCGAGTTTGACTGCGCTCCATCGCTGCAAGAACTCGGGTCCATCCGGCATCTTGGAATATCTGTAGCTGACTAAGCCAACTTTCATTGTCTTCCACTCTTTGACTTTATCGAACAATTCCTTCGCGGTCGGGTTCTCGAGGATTTCCTGCGTGACCAGGATCGTTGCAAGATTCGACTTCTTCTGGCTTTGCTTCCACGGCAGCGACTCGTAATGATCGTCAGCAGTGATCGCTTCAGGTTTGGGCGGTTGTGGCTCCATAACTACATCAGGAGACGTCTGATTAGACGATACTAGGAAGTTGATTTTGATTTGGCAATGCGGACAAGGGAAAGAGTATTCGTGTTTTTCACTCAATTCAATTCACCTCCATAAATCATCTTGATTCATTTGGTCTTGTTGCGTTCGTAGGTCTCCAAAAGCTTCTCTAAGAGATCTAAGTCAGCCCGAATCTGAGGAAAGTACTTTCTACTTCTCGCGACTAGGACTTGGATGTTGAGGTTTCTTTTTCCATCCTGTTTCAGGTAGGTCTTGGCCTGGCGTCTTTCGAGATCTGTCAACAAGCGACTGAACATGATATTCACGTAGGAACCATACTGTTATAGTAAGCCTTAAGTGTATCGATCATACTGTTATAGTATTGGTGTGCTAGATAGTAACTGAACAAGTAAACTGGCGTGAACTCTTCACGCGTAGAACAAATAGAGAAGCCTTTCCACATCGAGACCGAGGCCGGTGAATGTAGCGGGAACTGTCTCGAGGCTAAAGAAATCAAATGCATCTGCAGGTGTGGTGGAAAGAACCATGGCTTAGCTTTGAAGCAGCATGTCAAGCGCCTAGACGAGTTCAACGATCATCCAGCAGAGACCTACGAGGATCCAGTAGAGGCCTCATTCAGTCCTGAAGAATACCTCGAGGAAATGGCGATCCTCGCATAGGAGAATGAGCCAAATGGGAACATTCTCGTTAAGTCAAACCAGCACAACTGCGTCTTACATCGCCTATGAACCCGGAACCATTCTCAACCAAGTCACCGAACGACACATTGTTGGAGAATGCTTCACCTACGGGCAAGTCTTCTCAGATGATACTGGTCAAGTCTATTGTGAGGGATGCTCAGAATGAACCTACCCATACACGAAGCGGTTGCTGCCGCATTGAGACCTTCTGGTTTGAATCACGTAGCCGTTCATCGAGCCGCCGAATGCGAACGCTGTCATAAACTTCTACCTCTGCGATACTCGTGGCCCCTCAAACTGTGGCTATGCAACTCCTGCGCAAAGGAGAACGTCTCGGAGGTGATTGAACATGAGTGAAAACATGGTTGAAATCAAAATCCAAGTGCCTAAAAGTCTCAGTGACTTCGTTGAAAAGGTCTGCGGCTCTAGAGGGTTCGACTCCAGAGGCTTGGTATTTGCATTGGATAGGTCAAGCATTCGGCGCAATCGCACGTAACGATTTCACCGAGTTAGTGAACGCCGACAAAATGAAGCAAGTTTACTGCCAGTAGTCTCCGGGTCTCTTTTTTTGCGCGACCCCTCCCTTTCCCAATTTTGACATGAATTTCTTACAAGTACAAGACGGAAGCGTGCAGACTCGATTCTGTCCGAGATGATTCAAATAGTGATGATTGCACATGCAGAGGATCGGAAAGGATTTCTTAGGTGGTTTCATGGTCCATGTAGGTCTCGTTTCTGGCGTCTCTTCGCAAAACACGATCGGCAATAGAAAGGCCTAGACGGGTCAATCGGAAACGGAACCTCACCCCTCGAACCACATTCAGCGCAAGTATACTCATCCATTCAAATTTCACCTCAAGTCTCCGTTTTCATCCGGCTTTCACTACCCCAAGGTTCACCCACAAAAAATTGTTCATAAATCTAACCAGGGGATATGTATATTCATAATACTATACTCATTCTATGGTAAATAGTACCCCCATCATGGAAAGCCACCATGCATTCGCCCTTTTAGGGGACCTGTTCCTTCCCCGTGACTTGCTGAAACCGGTTGAGTAGTTCCCGGTCCCGTGCCGGTTGCAGTTGGATCCACGCTCGAACCTGCTGGTTCGGTGTGCCTTTCGGGCAGGCTGCTAAGAGTCGCTCTAAGACTGCTTCCAACTGGAGGCTTTCTTCCCGGGTCAGGGATTCATTGAACCGATCCTGCTCTTAATCATGCTCGCACCAAGGATTCAGCAACAATAAGAGAGCCTTTTCTGAATTTAATACAAATACCCCGGTTTTACCCTTATATTCATGGAGCGCCGCGAAAGGCAGCTCGTTACTGCTCAAGGAAAGACTAGACTTGACTGAGATGCGGTCGTACGATCTTGTGATTGTGGGTTCAGGCATTGCGGGATTACGAGCAGCAATAGAAGCGGCACGGGTATCCAACGGTAAAGTAAGCATTGCAGTTGTAACAAAGGTACAAGCAATGCGGTCTCATTCTGTCTCCGCCGAAGGTGGAACTGCAGCAGTACTTTACACAGACAAAGGTGACTCACTCGAATCGCATATCTATGATACCGTTAAAGGAAGCGACTTCCTCGCCGATCAGGATGCAGTAGAATTCTTTGTCAACTCGATGCCTTCGGAGATCTACCAACTCGAGCATTGGGGTATGCCCTGGTCAAGGACTGAGGATGGAAGGATAGCTCAACGCAACTTTGGAGGTTACAGTTTCCCACGGGCAACATTCGCAGGAGATAGGGTTGGGTTTTTTGAAATGCAAACCCTCTACGATACTACAAGGAGATTCGACAGCATCCAGTTCTTCCAAGAATGGTATGTCACATCTCTGATCGTCCAGGATGGTGTTTTCAGAGGCGTGACCGCATTTGATCTGAAGTCAGGGCAATTTCACGCGCTTCGTGCAAAGGCTGGTATTATAGCGACCGGTGGAGCAGGCAGGCTATACCGCTTCGCAACCTATGGATATTCGTCAACCCCTGATGGTCTTTCTCTAGCTTATCGGGCTGGGGCACCAATTGAGGATATGGAGTTCGTGCAATTTCACCCCACAGGCCTGATTCCTTCGGGAGTGCTCATCACAGAAGGAGCCAGGGGAGACGGAGCGATCTTGATCAACAATAAAGGCGAACGCTTCATGAAGAAGTATGCTCCGGAAAAGATGGATCTTGCGTCCAGAGACGTAGTGTCCAGAAGCATGATCACCGAAATCCAAGAAGGAAACGGATTCACTGACCCATTATCGGGCATGGATCATTTGCTTTTGGATTTGCGACATCTTGGAGCTGAGAAGATAAAAGAACGACTATCAGGTATTCGCGAGATCGCAATCAAATTCAAAGGAATAGATCCGATACACGAACCGTTACCTGTGCGACCTGTCTGTCATTACATGATGGGAGGGATCAAAACCAACGCGAAAGCAGAAACGGCGATTCTAGGTCTCTGGTGCGCAGGGGAAGCTGCTTGTGTCAGCATAAACGGGGCAAATCGACTCGGCGCGAATTCAACTGCCGAATGTTTAGTGTTTGGGTCCCAGGCTGGTGCAGGTGCTGCGAGTTATGTAATGACAAAGGAGTTTGCTGACTTCCCTCACGATCTGTTGGAGAAAGAGGAGAAAAGGATTTTCGATAATATACTTCACGGCAACGGGGATCAAAATCCTTACGAAGTCCACAATCAAGTTCAGACTATAATGGACAAGTACGCCTACGTTTACAGAAGTGGCGAAGGGTTGGAAACTGGTCTGAGAGAACTACGCGAATTGCACAACAAATCTTGGAGACATGTCGATGACCAAGCCAAGGAATACAACACGAATTTGGTGAACGTGCTTGAGTTGGAAGCAATGTTTGACATAGCGGAAGTCGTTCTTGCCGGCGGCCTTGCAAGAACCGAATCAAGAGGAGCACATTCACGATTAGACTATCCGAAGCGGAACGACAACGAATGGTTGAAGCACTCGCTCGCCTATTTCGATCCTAATGGTCCAAATCCAAGACTTGAATATTCCCCAGTAACCATCACGAAGTACATGCCAACAGAACGTCATTACTGAGAAGGACCCATCTTGCAGACCAAACCAGAGTCGGAAAAACGGATTCTGCTACGTGTTCGGAGAGCAAACCCCGCCGTCGGACCGAAAGCCGAATTTAGTACGTTTCAGATCCCTTTCGAACCCGGATTGACTGTTCTTAGCGCCCTTCTTTACGCAAAGGAGAAAATCGACCATTCGATCGCCATCAGATACTCCTGTAGGATGGCCTCATGTGGCTCCTGTGGAATGAAAATCAACGGCGTCCCGAAGCTCGCATGTTATACACAAGTCAAGGAATACGGTAACAACACGATAACTGTCGAACCGTTAGACCACTATCCACTCGTCAGAGACTTGGTTACTGACTTTGAGGGTTTCTTCCGTACGCATAAGTCGATTTCCCCATTTCTAATACGACGGGACACAAATGAGCAGGAAACCTCAGAATCAGAGTATAAACAAAATGCAAATGAGCTGGATGATTTTCTGCAGTTCTCGTACTGCATTAAATGTGGTCTCTGCAACGCAGCTTGCCCAACATTAGCAACAGATCCCCTCTTCACTGGTCCCCAAGCCTTAGGGCAAGCATACAGGTACCTTGCTGACTCACGTGACGAAGGACAGGCTCAGAGAATTGATACTATAGATAGTGAGCATGGAGTGTGGCGATGCCA
Source organism: Candidatus Bathyarchaeota archaeon (assembly GCA_963783645.1). Classification (GTDB taxonomy): domain Archaea; phylum Thermoproteota; class Bathyarchaeia; order 40CM-2-53-6; family 40CM-2-53-6; genus FEN-987. The sequence continues at coordinate 18,436 of CAWAOH010000001.1, forward strand.
CTTCGCAGGAACCTGCAGTTATGTCTGTCCGAAGGGCGTGGACCCGGCTCTTGGAATCCAGCACCTAAGACGACTCACTATACTGAGGAGACAAAGAACCGGTGCGCCGCTAATGCCAATACGCACGAAGATTAAGACTGTAAGCGCGTGATGAACTTGGGGGTGGACTCCGCTTTCTTGCGCAGAGAGAATAAGCTGTTTCAAATGAAGGTAAAATGTGCATCATGCGGAAGTGACATCAAGATATTCATGAACGATATCGCGTCTGCAGGCGAAGTATGGCCATTTTGTTAGAAATGTGAATCCTACGTGGACGTTATCCCGGCTGAGTAGCAGTTCAATAGGAATGGCAAGGTTCTTCTCTCATAACATCAGATAGTGCGCGAGCAGAAATATCGGGAATGGCTCTATTTGAACGGAGTAGACAAGTACGACTTATTGTCGGACTTAGCTAAACGGCGAGGATTCTTTTGGCCCTCTTTCGAGATTTACGGGGGCGTCAGCGGATACTTGGACCTTGGACCGCTTGGAACGCGACTTAAGCGTAGAGTCGAAGATCTCTGGTTGCAGCTCTTTGTTCAACAGCATCGTTTCGTGGTCATATCAAGTCCGGTGATTACTCCGGAGCAAGTATTTGCCGCATCTGGGCATCTCGAGAGTTTCAAAGACCTCATGGTCACCTGCAGTAATTGTGGACGGCATTTCAAAGCGGACTTGGCAATATCAGAGGCAATGCCGGGCAGAACAGACATCGCAGTTGAAGCTATGGCTCCGAATCAGATTGACGCGTTCATCAATGAAAACAACATACGTTGCCCAGAATGTGGTGGACGATTAGGAAAAACGGAGTACTTCTCTACCATGTTCAAGACCAATATCGGTCCGTACGGTGACGTGATCGGATACGGGAGACCAGAAGCAGCACAAGGAATATTCACCGATTTCAAAAGAGTCTATGATTCAACAAGAGAAAAACTCCCTATTGGCATCGCCCAAATAGGGACCGTAATGAGAAACGAAATCTCACCCCGGCAAGGACCCATCAGACTGCGCGAATTCACAATAATGGAAATGGAAGTCTTCTTTGACCCTGCGGAACCACGATGCGCATTTCTGGGTCGAGTGAAGGAGATTGAACTGCCGCTCCTCCTCGCCGAAACAAGAGAAAAAGGCAAAGACGACATCGTTCGCGTGGGAGCTGGAGAAGCTGTTACAAAAGGGCATGTTCAGAGTGAGTGGTCCGCTTACTTCATGGCCGTATCAATCATCTTCGCGAAAAACCTCGGTATTCCGTATGAGAAGCAGAGATTCGAGGAAAAGATGCCAGCCGAACGCGCTCATTACTCAGCTCAAACCTTTGACCATCAAATACTACTGGACAGATGGGGATGGGTGGAAATTGCAGGCCATGCTTATCGGACTGACTTCGACCTGAATGCTCACATTAAGCATTCGGGTTCTGACCTGAGCATTTTCAAGCCATACACAGTTCCAGTTGAGCGAAAAACCACAGTGGTCGTACCTATCGAGTCAACACTGGGGCCACTCCTGAGGGAAAAGACTCGCAGTATCACAGAAGAGATTTCGAAATGCAACCCAGATGATGTGCGAAAGGCGTTCGACACAAAGGGATACATCGAAATCCGGGGGTTTAATGTTCAACCATCGCATGTCCGATTTGAAGAGCGTAACATCCGTGAATCTGGAAAACATGTAGTTCCACACGTTATAGAGCCAAGCTACGGTGTTGAGCGTCTCGTGTATTCGGCATTAGAATACGCATACACACGAGTCGACGATAGAGTCGTCCTCAAACTACCTCACGCGCTTGCACCAATGCAGATTATGGTTTTCCCACTCATGCCAAAGGACGGCTTAGATCAAACAGCGTTGCAACTCGTAGATACGCTACTTTCTCACCGGTTCGATGTTGAATATGACGAATCTGGCACTATTGGTCGACGGTACGCTAGAGCAGACGAAATTGGTGTTCCAATATCCATAACCATAGATTACCAGACCAAGAAGGACGGGACTGTGACGCTGCGAGACAGGGATACTTGGACCCAAGTTCGTAGTACCTCAGAGTCTGTACCTGAGCTAGCGCGCGGATATTTCGCTGGGCGTTTAGTCTTCTCTCAGCTTGGCAGGCCGGTCGAAACCAAACTCGAAGAATGAAGCGGTGGGCTAGGGTTTAAGTCTCCAACTGCCTAGTATATCTCAGTGAACCTTACATGACTTTCCCGATGGAGACAGAAGCCAACATAAAAAGAAGAATGCTCGACCTGTGCCAAACCCATGCAAGGAACGTCGTTGAAATCACGCGACAGCTAGCTGTCTTGGTGGACAATGTCGCTGAAGGGAAAATAAAACTCACGAAGGAAAATTACCAAAATATGATTAAATCTATAGAAGAAAACGAGAAAAACAAAACAGTCTTCCTCGGTGAAGTTGCTTCTGTAGGAAGCCTGCTGATTAGCAGGGAAGATTTCTTGCGCCTTCTCTTTCGGTTGGACGAGATTGCGGACTATTGCGAGTCAATGGGAGGTAGACTTATTTCCGCAACTGAAACGAAATGGAAGCTCGATTCGAAAATGCTACACGGATTATCAGAATTGATGAGCTTGCTGCTGAAGGAGATTTCGAAAGTTAGAGAAACGCTTCATTCATTATCTTTTGATCCTGACAAAGCAATGGAAACCGCAAAACTCGTTGAAGAACTGGAGCGACAGATAGATGCCGCGTCTAGAAAGATGGATTTTGAGCTACTTAACAGCAAGATTCCACTACCTACGATGTTGTTTCTTCGTGACGTAGTCGATAGGGCCGAACGAATTGCGGATATAGGACTCGATGTCGTTGACCATATCAGAGTTCTCGCATTGACCACGTAGGACGATTCATTTGGTCACAAAAGCGATAACTGCTGAACTGATCGGAACGCGACTGATCGTCTGGAATCCTTCAGAAGGAGTCGCTCTTTACCGAATGGGTTTCTTCGGGAAACCCGTCGGTATTCCTAAACCCAAACCAGAGCAGGAGTTCAAGGCTCCGTTGATGCTGGATCTGATGGAAGCAGTCTACTTACTTGATAGGAAAACCATACGAATTGTGGACGCTCAGAACGGTAAACCCGTGGGTCGAGCGAAACTCCTAGAATTGGCGAATAGAACCTACAAGCAGTTCAATCTTGGCTACGCAGCTTATGAAGATCTCAGAAATAAAGGGCTGATAGTTACACCCGGGATCAGGTTTGGTTCCGATTTTGCGATATACGAACATGGTCCTGGTATAGATCACGCGCCTTTCATAGTGACCGTGAAGAAAGAGGAAGACACAATGGGACCGTTTGAAGTCGTGCTGGCAGGACGTCTAGCGACAACCGTCCGCAAGCAATTCACGATTGCCGTTCCGAAACGTCGCAAAAAAACAGACTACCTTGTTTTCAGATGGTTCAAGGCCTGACCGAACGGTCAGGATAAGCGTCCTCTCGTCATAAGCGTCGCTCTAGTCTCCTCAGTGAACCCTAGCTTCGATAACAAGCGAATAACGAGATCATTTTTCTCATCAACTGCGACTCTGAGCAATGGGATTTTTGCTCTTGCCAGCGAATTCATACACGTGGTCAGTTCTGCGGTTGCTAGACCTCTCGTACAATAAAGTGGATGAGTGAATAACTCTGATACCGTAGCTCCTACGTGCTCTCCTGTGATCAAGCAGGCGCTGACGATTTTGTCTCCAGCCTTGCTTATGAAGGAGCTACTTCGCAGGAATGTTCTCTCCTTCCTGGACATCAGAGCTCTGAGGTTCCTCTCTGCAACAGCTGCATCTGCATATTTGTTATATTTGCTCTCCGCGTATGCTTCAAACATTAATCTGGATAGCTCTGGAATATCCTTCTCAATGGGGTTTGATAGTGGGAGTAGTTGCATGATTCGTGACTCTTGAGGATTCTTTGATAATCTAACTTGGGCCTCCTGTCGTTCATACCCTAGCTTGGCCAAGGCGTCCTCCAGCTCAGGCGGAGCAAGAATAGCAGTGGGGGTCTTAGGTGCCAGATTGGATATCTCGGTTGCTATTTCGTTGGTTGAGCTTAGTTCAATGCACACGCGGTCGAATTTGATGAGCGTTCGTGATGTTTCAATGGTAAATGCTGCGAGTATCCTGTCCCTGTCTATCACATTCCATTCTCGACCGAGAGTAGGCAGAATACGTGCAATTTGTTCTTTAGTTTCGTATCCTGGGAAGAAGTGTTGACGATACGCATTATTCGAGACTACCAGTGCAGCGACTTGCATCGTTTCTTCACGTTCCAGTTGCGAAATTTCCTTTATCATCATCATGTCTCTCGAAAAAGCCCATATCCATGGGGATTTTATTCGTCCATGAGCCAAATGTATAGGGGACTCGTGGCGTCGGGCGGCATACTGGCCATCTTCGGAGCGTTCTTAGTTATTACTGACTTGTATGTACCCATGGGTGTCTCAGGCTTCGGTTTTCCGATTCTTGTTATTGGACTAATAATGTTCTTCATGGGTTTCTGGCGGCCCGAACCAGCACCTGTAGAGGCTGAGCCTGGAAAGAAGTTCTGCTGGTATTGCATGACCCAAATTCCCATCGATTCAAATGAGTGTCGCAATTGTAGCTTGCCACAGCACGATGCTAGTGATTGAGCGGCAGTTATTCCGATTGTTCATGGGCCGATGGGTTCGACTCGTTGCGAAGCTGTACGTGTGCTTCGCCTTCCATGATTTTCCTCTGCAACGCAGTAATCAAACTATCCATTAGCTCATTGTCTAATCCCAAATTTCTAAGCGTTACCTGTGTCTCTTCGGGAAGCACCGCAGCGATATTCGGACCACCATACTCATCCATCATAATGCCGTTGAAATTCATCCGAGAATTCATAAATTCGAAATGTCCTGAAAAGTAGCTCGCTCTGCCTTGCGGATCATAAGACTCGATGAAAACCTTGAGATCCTCTGATAGAGGGGGTCTGCTCATTTCGCATCCTCGTTCCTGTGAAGATGTGGCCGAAGATATATCTAGTGTGCTGATCAGGAAGGTTAATACTCAATACGACTTTGACTGAGAAATCCTCGAAGTGATGCAGTTTGCTTTCCAAGTTAACAGCCACCATCTCGATCATCGACACAATGGCTCTGGGAGAGCCAAGGGTTGTGGCAGCGTACCTCATAAGCGGAAAAAAACGCGCTCTAGTCGATATGGGGTATCCGACGTCTGCTGCGGCAATCATTCGAGACTTAGAGACTGCTGGTATTGATGATATTGATTATCTTCTGCCTACCCACGTGCATTTGGATCATAGTGGATCTTGCGGAACACTGGCGAAAAAGTTTCCAAGCGCTCTAGTGTGCGTTCACCCTATCGGGACAAATCACCTTGTAGATCCTGCACGCTTAATCGAGGGAGCGAGTGAGCTCTTTGGCGGCAAACTAATGCAGCTATACGGCTTTCCCGAGCCGATCAGTGCGGAGCGGGTTCACGGTTTGAAAGATGCCGAGATAATCGATCTGGGAAACGGCCTGACACTCAGAACTGTATGGACTCCCGGTCACGCTTCCCACCATCTTAGCTTCCTCTTGGAACCGAGGAGAGTGCTCTTCACTGGTGATTGCATTGGCGTCTATCTTCCAGATGCCCCCGTCCTTGTGCCGACTACTCCTCCTCCAAGCTTCAACTTGGACAAAGCGTTAGCATCAATTGCGAAAGTGCGTGCTCTGATGCCTGCTGAATTCTGCACTCCTCATTTTGGCGTGTTAAGGAAGCCTGGAACTTGGCTTGACATGAACCAGCAGAAACTCCTCGAGTGGAAAAAAACGATAATACAACTGTTCTCGCAGGGCAATTCGATCGAGTCAATTACTGAGGATTTGACCTTGCAAATCTCGAATCAGCTTCATAGACTCCCCGCGCAGCTTCCCGTCCACTTCCGAGCATTGATCCGATTAAACACGATTGGTTTCGTACGATGGCTTCAATATTCACAAATGTCTGATTAGTGGGTAGCCCTCACGGTAATTGCATCTATATGACAAAAAGCGAGGCGTAGTGGACAAGAAGTTTAAACGAATAAGATGGCATGTTTTGACGTTTTTCTATCTGACAACGGTCCATTAATTAGTCCGCGTGGCGTACGGACACTGAAGTCTTAAGTAATATACGCATGCGTTAGGTAATATTGGTAGAAATAGGAAATCGGTGGATTATGGAAAGTTGAGGCACTGATATGACCAAATACCGAAGCCTAGTAGTGTGCCTCCTGTTAGGAGTCGTACTTCTTACCCCCGTCCTTGACTTTGCGGGAGCTCTTCCACCACTCGGTGCAGGTACATTTCCAAGCGGCACGTTTTTAGTCCCAATGGATGGCAAGCAAGCAGATCGAGTGCATGTCTACGGTTTCATTCACGAATTTCTCCGTCTGACTCCAAACGCGGGTTTGGCAAGGATAATAGAACCTCCCGATGTCACAATAGAAACAGCGCTAACGCAAAGTGGTTCTTTGTATCAAGGCGGGCCGTTCCTCATCGATCCGAAGTTCGCACCTCAAGTGAATAGTCTACTATCAACGACGATCTTTAGCAGCGTTACAGTGACGACTCTGACGGCTCCTTTTACTTCAGACAGAATATTCTTTGTAACACAGCCCACAAAGATTCTGGTGATTAGGGGAGTATTCGGCAGAACCGATCTCACTTTGTCTAGGATGGGAATCAACTACACAATGGTGGACCCCGATGTTATATTGAAAGATCCATCGATTATCAATCAGTATACCTTGATAGTGCTTGACTGTCCAGGTTGGTACGGCGAGTCGTCCTCATACGCCCCCGATAGGCGCACAAAGATCCAAACAGTTTACAACACAATCTCTACACATGTACAGGCTGGGAACGAAGTCATCTTTACTGACATCGCTCTACTCGACATGAACGCTACCTTTCCAGGATACGTGAACATCGCTCCCGGCGGAGCCGGTTCTTGGGTGAGTACCGTCTACAATCCGCCAAAAGGAGGGTTCCAACCGGAATTTCCGAGTCAGTACTATAATCCTGGACCGAACCCTAACACTATCAAACTCTTCACCGAAGGTGGCGGACGAGTAGTTTCAAGCATTCAGCCCGCCCACGCATCTGACGTCAGAATCCTAATTGATACCGAAAAGTTTGGCGTGCCCTTCCGGCATGCAATTCTGGGTTTCTATTTCCAATTCGGCAATGGAATTGTGGAAGGCTTGGCTTTCCATCCGTATGAACAACTCTTTCCGAACTATGCAGACCAAAACGGTTACTATGCGACCTATGAGATCTATGGGAACAAGTTCGTGCACGGTCCGCAAAACGATTTTACTCTATCTCCCAATCCTACGAGTGTTACGGTTGCCCAAGGACAAACCGCAACTTACACAATTAGCATCACATCTATCGGAAGCTTCAGTTCTCCAGTCTCGTTACAGGTGAGCGGAACACCGCTAAGCTCAGCTGGCAGTTTCTCGCCTCCTCTTGTAACGCCTCCGTCTGGCGGAGGCACAAGTAGTTTGCTTACTGTGTCGACGTCTGCAAGCACGCCTGCCGGGAGCTACACCCTGACAGTGACCGGAAGCTCTACTCTTCCGACCTTGGTCCGTGAGACTTCAGTTACGCTGACAGTTGTTTCTCCAACGGCGGATTTTGTCATTACTGCTGCGCCCACGCCTCTAGTCGTTCAGCCGGCTCAGTGCGGTAACTATAGTATTTCAGTGCAATCGGTTGGTAATTTCACGTCGCCAGTTAACCTTACTTTATCGAACATTCCGACTCATTTGAGCGGACATTTCAAACAACAATTCACTTTGAATCCAATAACGCCTCCTCCGGGAGCTACAGTCTTCTCCACGCTGCATGCATGTGCAACTAATGATGCAGCTCCAGGAAATTACACGATGACCGTGATCGGCACAGGTGGCGGCATAACACACTCGGTTGACATAGTGCTAGAGATACCCACTCCAGCAGCTGGTCCAGCCATCAATCCCTTGGTATATCTAATCATCCTGACGATGCTAATACTCGGATTAGCGATTGGCTTCCTCGCAGTATATTTATCGAGAAAGGGGCGAGTAGGAAGGAAACCTCGATTTCGGTACGTTTTGCCTCTACCCATAATTCGTTGCAGAAACTGTGGAAGATTTATGCCGCTGTATGCTGTATATTGTCCATATTGTGGCCGACCACAAGTAATCATGGCAAGAAGACCGCCTAAGGTTCGTGCCGCACCTATGCCACGATTCACTGGAAGGGGTGTCATCGCATTTGTGTTGTCCTTGGTTTCGGGGATTCTGGTATTGCTAAACAGTGCTGCCTTGCTTAGTCCGTCGTTCTACGGATTTTGGTCTACTCTCTTCTTTTGGCTGCCAATCCTAGGGAGGACATACGCTTTCGCATTGGGTCTCATAATTGGTCTAACGCTGATAATGGGGTCCATCATCATGATCTTCAAGAGTGGGGCTTTGGCAGATGTCATCATCTTTCCATTCGCCGTCTTCAGTTTGATCGTTGGCGGCGGCTTTGTCGCCGGAATGGTTCTTGGAATTGTGGGCGGTATCATGGCCGCGCTCAAGCGGGAGCCATAACGAGGATTTTCGATAATTATCATTAACTTTCTAATCGGCCTTGTGTTTCACTGTTTTCGGTAATTTTAATGTCTGGAAGTTATCTGATCCCTCTCATGAATTTAGTTGACTGAGGCAATGAATTTTCACGGTACTGTTTTTCCCGCTCCTTAATTTTCGTTGTTGGCATCAATCACGAAAACATTGCTGCTCGGAGATTGCTTGGAACATGCAAGTTGATGAGCGTATTTTCAGGGGTTGAGTGCGAGAACTGTGCGTTTTGCCATCGTTAATTCCTAAGTTAGGCGATCACCAAAGTGCTTCAGTGGTGAAACAATGGAATCACTTGAATATTATCGAGACCCCAATGGATTTTGGCGAATCAAGAATTTCCGGAGACGTCGACGCGCGAGAATCTAGCCTCCACTTGTGTGCAAAACTGTGTGAATTGCACGACATACTTCTCTGCTAGTGAAACAGGAAGGGTGCCGGTGGCGGGTTCTTATCTCGTTCGGGAGCCATTGTGACAACAGTGTGGGCAATTCTGTCGCCCGCTCTTTGTCTCTTATCCGAGATTGACAAGAGTATGATTCCGATAAGGTAGGCTAACGGAAGCCAGTCAATAATCCGAAAGAAGTTCCTTAAGAGAGCCTCTCAAAGCGCGCATGGGTCACCATTGGTGACAACCACGCGGAGTTTCATTATGAGTTTGCCCAGTGTCGCTGAGAGGATCCATTCCATGGTGAAATAGTACAGGAAGGTGATCGAGAAGAGTGTGATAGCTGCAGTGAATGAGAGAATTTGAGAAGGCGACTGCCGGAAAGTATACTCTAATGTCTCCCAGCCTAACAAAACGACAAAGGAATCAATTGTGGCTGCCCCAAATCTACGTGGCAATGGCGCAGGTTGAATATGAAGGGGTGGCGTAGCCAATGTCTCGATTGTTATTTCCCGATGATCATTATCCGTCAACTTCCAATCGACCACTATTGATTCGATTTTCGATCGAGTATGTGCGCTGAATTTAAATACTATTCGAGTCGATATTCACAACCACTAGAACAGGAGTAATTGATCGAAATAATGGCGGAGGTATGCCCAACTTGTGGGCTTCCAAAGGATTTGTGCGTATGCGGCACTATCAGTATGGAGCAACAGCTTGTAAAGGTCCGCCTTGAGACTAGGAAATGGGGTAAAGCAACCACTATCATCGAGGGCATTAATTCGAAAAGCGTGGATCTTGGAGACTTGGGTGCAAAATTGAAAACGTTCTGCGCTTGCGGTGGGACTTCAAAAGATGGGCTCATCATACTACAAGGCGATCATCGCGGCAAAGTCAAGAAACTGCTTGTGCAATTTGGTTTTCCAGAGGCTTCCATTGAAGTCCACTGATCAGAGTGTGCTAACCCTACGAATCGGTTTCTTGAAACGTTGAAAGGTCTTGGGCACACTGGCCACTCCGCATTTGCTTGTCCTTCTTGTAGAAGTCTGAAGGTAAGACCGAGCGGGTCACTTAGTGGATGGCTGACTCCAGCGGTATACGCTTGTGAGGAGTGCGGATACGTTGGTGCAATCATCTTAGAAGTCGAACCCGATGACTCCGATAACGAGGAATCAGATAGAAAATAGAGAATGAGTTGAGCTAACCTTTCGGTCGGTCGACTCAACCAATCTAAATATCTAATTTCAGTGCTTCTTTGAGTCCCTTGTAGCGGTTTCTCACGGTTACTTCTGTCACGTTAGCGACTTCTGCGATTTCTTTCTGAGTCTTTTTCTCTCCCTCAAGGACGCAGGCGACGTATAGTGATGCTGCTGCTAGTCCCATCGGGTCCTTACCTGCAACGATCCCTTTCCTCTTTGCTTCGTTGATTATTCTGATCGCACGTTGTTGTGTCGGCATTGAGATTTCAACCTTGGTGGCGATCTTCGAGATGCACTTCACAGGATCCTCCACGGGCATTCGCAGATCAAGTTCGCGAACAAGAAGTCTATAGCACCTAGCCACGTCTTTCTTGCGGATTCGGCTCGCTGCTGAAACATCCTTCAGTGTTCGAGGCGTTTCGGACATGCGGCAAGCTGCGTACAGCGAGGCTGCTGCGATTGCCGCTATAGATCTGCCTCGGACGAGTCCATTGTCAAGCGCTTTTCGGTAGACTATTGCTGCCCGTTCTTTAATCGACGCAGGAATGTGAAGCATGTCAGTTAGACGATCGAGTTCTGCCATCGCTTGTGCGAGGTTGCGATCAGCGGATGAATGAACTCGCGTCCGAATCTGCCATTTCCTTAGGCGGAGCATTTCCAGTCTGGTTGCAAGTGGCAGCTGGCGACCGTAAGCGTCTCTGTTAACCCTGTCTATGACGGTTGAAAGTCCTTTGTCGTGAATCGAAAATGAGGTTGGGATTCCAACACGACCCCTCTCATCTTTCTCTTCTTTAGTGAACGCACGCCATTCAGGTCCTTGATTCAAAGCGTGTTCACTTAGAACGAGACCACAATCATGACAAATTATCTCACCAAGATCGTAGTCCTCTACGAGATTTGCACTACCGCATTCGGGACAGTTAGTTACTTTCCCGATTTTCTTCGTCGTTGTACTCGTGCTCATTTTTCTTCATCTTCTTTGATGCTTTACGCTCGAGCCCTCATCTCCTCAGTAGAACAACGTAACTCGTTCTGCTTCAGAACACGGCCCGAAAGCTATAATAATGTAGGCTTTGACGCACTTAAGCCTTTCCCAGGAGAGGTGCATTTCATCTGTGAATGGGTGAAAACCAGCTGTTTTCGGGCAGAACGGCTCCCGCATGCTTGATTTGCGTCATATCGTCTAGATACGACTTGTAATTGGCTTGCAATCGCTGATTATTGCTTTTTCTCATCCCAGGTGACTCCGGAAAGTTGCCTAGGTAGCCTCAATCTGCTTTCTGAAGTAGATGTTGTCTCCTTCACGACGTATGAATCTCGAGTATCGTCCGCATTCGGTCACTAGCATGGGTTGTTGATCGTCCGGGGAGGTGATCACTTCGATGTTGACGACTCGATATTCCTCAGGATCAGGATCTTTTCCGAACAATTCTCTGAAATCGTCGAGTGCGAGTTCTGGTGAGAGCGGGTCGTTCGTGCTGATTACGATAGGGATCTTTCGGATTGGGATCTGGATGATTGTCTCAACCGGCAAACTGAGCGGCCTCCGTTTTTCCTCGTTTGGAGAGAACATCCAACCACGGGTTGTTGGTGAAAAATGATGGAAGAGTTCCTTCCCTAATCGCACCAGATTGAAACGGCGTCTCCGCACGGTGGATTGGCTCGAATCGGATGAGATCCGGAGTTTGTAGATTCGAAGTATGTGTCAGCGCGTTTTCTCGCAGCGATTTGAATTCAGCCATCATTCGATTCATGTTTCTCTCCATTTCATCGTACATTGACTTCAACGTGGCTAGGTCTGAGAGCATTGTCGGGTCTGGAGTGGGGTTGGTTATAGGTGGTTGCATCACCGTTGGGGTCTGAACTGCTTGTGGTTTGATTGTTTCCTCAATCCTTCTATCATCAAACAAGAGCAGACCGATGCCGGATGATCGGAGGATTTGAGCATCAACAGTTGCTCCCAAGAGTCTTGGGGCTGCCACGTAGAGTTGAGTACCTGCAGAGCGAAGTGATGATACACGTAGGAAAGTGCCGATTATACGATTTCTTTGGATGATATCGGCGGCTGTAAGAATGCTTACCAGCACTCGCTCGTTACCAATCAGAAAAGAGAGTGTTTCAGGGTTCGACTGGTCTTGGCTTTGTTGAGCGCCCATAGCTAGGAAGTAGTGAAGGAGCCGTTGCTCAATCGGCAGGCTAGCCACTGATCTTCATCCATCCCTCGAGTCGCTGCCAATCCCATTCGTAGTCGTCTGGCACTGCGAATCCATAGATTATGCACCCATGCCAAACCGAGAACTGAGGTGATGTTGTCATCTTCACGGAGACATTCTTGGATTCCTTTCTGCGCAAGAGTGACTTGATCTTTGTCGGAGCGTCAACTGCAACGCCATCCATTGATTCTGGGACTTTCCAGCTGAAGTTGCCGCCGGATAGGAGAATTTCGCGGTAGAGCATTGGTTGGAGCTCAACAGGGCATCTTTCCACTGAGGCTACTATTGCGTCACCGAAGTCAAGCATGCCACGGAAGGTCGTTTCACCCATCTTGACGTCTCGCGGTCTAGGCATTCCGCGGCTGAAGTAGCTCTCGAAGATTTCATGATTTGGGTTGAACACGTATTCGCCGATTAGGAACCTAGTCCATGAATCTTTCTCAAGATCGATCTCAACTCTTGTTCCGGGAACTTTGTGTTTTGCTCGGAACTTGCGGGGTGGCGTTTGGCTTCAGTAATTGCAGTGTTAAGATCGTCTGGGACGAGGCCGATGCTTTCCTTGACCTTTCGTACCAACGATTCTTCGCCTGCGAGGTCGCCGTATCCTGCGTCTTTCAGGATTTCAGAAGTAATTGCGTTGGCGTCTCCACCACCGCGGTTCAATGCTACTTGTGCAGAGCGAATAGGGTATTTGGAGATTGGGCAGACTTGACTGTTTCCATGGCCAGATTCGATGACAACGCAAGTTGTAACTCCATGACCTATAGCGACGGCAAAGGGTTGAGGAATCACCGTCACGGCTCGAACTATCCCGGAACCATTCGCTTGTTTGAATAGTTCAAGCAGGTGCTCGTACATGTATCGAGGTGAGACTGCAGGAAGGGATGCGACGACATTGTATCCGCGAAAACCATTATTTGGTTGACGGTGAGTAGGCGTCCAGTCCGAATTGGCATAAGGCGCCCACAACTTTCCATGCGCTTATCGTCATCTTTGTCAATCATGCCGTTTTTCATTGGGTAAACAAGGCGTGACGTCAGATCTTCAGCTTGATTGAAGATAGAGCGGCACATCATCACCCACGACGACGTCAGCGGCTGTTTCAAATGCTCTGTAAACGACTGACTTCTTGTCAGGGAAGTATCCTCGATTGTTGACTATGCGTGGGTTCTCGCCGCACGTGATTGGACCGAATTTGAAGTCGCTGGTTCCGAAATCCATTCCGAATGTGTAATGGCTTCTGTAATTATCAATCGTCATTATGTCCGCCTCCCTTCCACGACTAGGCGCTTTCCGTCAATTCGGACGAGACCTCTTCATCTGGATCAAACGGAAACGAGGAATCCTTGACAACGTCTGCTGGAATGTATAGGACTCCAGTCTTGCTGCGGTCGTTTCTGGTTGGGAGAATAATCTTCGCCGATCCTTCAAGCATCTGTCAATTCACCATGTAATCAACGGGATAGACTGACGGACTGGATGGTTAGCATATAATGGAACGGATGCCTTCGGAAGATGCTGAGTTAAGTGAAAGTAAGAATCATAGTGTTTAGACTGCGCACTGAGGGAGGCAGAAGCTAGGCCATGCTCATTCCGAGGTCCACCTTACTCACTCTCGCCCATTCCACGCTCATAACTTGCCCACTGGCCACTAAGACCCGCAATATGTTTCCAAGTTCAAATTCGGACTTTCAGACGGATTTAAACGCGTATCCAATCGCCTCTTTGTGTCCCAAATGGGCAGAATGTGAGCGTTCCGGGCAATCGGGTTGGAGAAATGGGCAAATAATCCATGACTTAAGGCATCGCTGTTATATGACTTCCGGCCTATCACATTAGTACAGAATGAGCGACAGTGATTGGTAGTAATCACCAAGGAGCAGCTTCAATTCATAATCAATTACGCCCAATGCACATACCCCGAAGAATGCTGTGGCTTTTTACTTGGCATCAACTCCGAGGAAAAGTGGGTTCACAGTGCAATCTCAGTTCCTAATATCAATCAAGAGTCACGATCGAATAGATACAATATCACCCCCCTCGAGATCGTTCGAGCGGATGAGGCTGCACAGCGCGCAAACCTCGATCTACTTGGAATCTACCGATTCACATCCGGATGCCCCTCCTCAGCCTTCACAGATTGACCGAGAATATGCTTGGCCCAGGTATACCTACTTGATTGTCTCTCTCGAAAACAGAGTCACTAAAGAAGTGAAAGCGTGGCACCTAAGCGACGACAAATCCACATTTCAATCTGAGGACTTGAGAATAATTGAATGAAGAAGATGTCATAACTGCCTCAGAGCTCAAGTACCTTATCGACCATGGACGGCAGGTCAAGCTTATCGACGTTCGAGAACTGAATGAATATGAAATCTGTCACATAAATGGAAGCAAACTGATCCCACTTGGCGAGCTACCAAAGCGTATCCTGGAATTCGACATTGATGATGAGCACGTTATCTATTGCCACACTGGCGAACGAAGTGCGTGGGCCGTTGCCTATTTGAAGAAATGCGGATTGAAGAATGTGAAGAACCTGATAGGGGGCATCGACCCGTGGTCTGTAGGAGTAGACCAATCAATTGCCAGATACTAAGGAAACGATTCGTCAACCTCAATGGAGAACTCTATAGTATATTTTTCCGTGATGAGGCTTAGAATTTCCTCGACCTTGCTCTTTTCAACTCGCGGGCCGTCATAAGTGAGTGAATATGCCTTGCAAGGTTTTACGACGGAACATCAAGAGTGGTCATGACTTCACGCATAGGGATTCTTTCACTTTCACCTGCAGCCGTCGTTCCTAGTTGGTGTTGAATCCAACCAGAACAGTGCCTAAGTCAGGATCGTTGGAATCCCAGCCCGCGTTTTGTGACAATCGAATATGAGCAAAAGGGCCAATTGTGACTGAGATCACATCGCTGACTCCGTCAATCTCGTCTAACTCTGGAAAAGGTAATCCTCTGTATGAAAGCTTCAAAGGCCTTCCTCTTGCTCTCGCCAAAGCGTCACGGTATAGTACCATACTCTTACCGAGTAAAGCGCGTTCGAGTCACTCGAGAGTTTCTCCAAGCGGTCTGGCTGCCATATTTCTTCACCCACGATGTTCTCATTGTCTCGTATTACTACAATAGGGCCAGGTGGATGGCGCAGCTCTTTCGAATGAGCGATCAAAACCACATGCGTTCTGCTAAGTACGTCTACAATTCCCTCGTTTGTGATCCGCATTCCTAGTAGTTGATCTTGTACGGTCGCAGTCGATTCTAGTCGCATCGCAAGATCTCGTTCCTTATGTGTGAGAAGTTTGCATGAGACAACCCCCTGCGTTTCCTTCAATCTTAGCATCGCAGATTCTAAGACCGAGTCCGGCAACACTTCCTCACTCGATTGGACCATAATGCTTGAGATTAGTCAGGCTTCTTGGATGGGTTTGCCTAATTGAGTGACAGAATGCTAGATGTGCCCATAAGTCGACTTGACATATGGTACTATGTCTTTGGCGGCCATCTCTATGAATTTCCTCTCATCGGGACTTGTGCTTTGTAGGTAGATGTGGTTGAATCCCATCTTTACTGCTCGCTCAATGGGTTTCAATATGTCGTCAGGTTTGGTGGATACAAAGTATGTCTTTGCGAGGGCTTCATCCGAAACCATCTTTCCCATCTCTTCAATCTCGCGTGGGTCGTAGATCGGAAACTTGAACATGAACGGGAAGAGTGTTGCGCGCCAGAAATGGAGTTTCCTGAGAGCCTTCTCGTAGTCTTCATCGTAGGAAACGCCCAGTTCGACGACTTTCTCAATTTTGGCAGGGTCCGTCCTTTTTCCTTGGCTCCTTCGGCCACTGCTGCGAGGAGTTCGTTGTTTAACTTGTCCGGGTCAACCATTGTTGTGAGAAACCCATCCGCGTACTTTCCTGCGATTCTTGCCACTTTCGGTCCGAAACCGGCCACGTACAAGGGAACTTGTGTTTCCGGTTTGTCGTACAGATTCGCTTTGTGGAGAGTGTAGTACTTGCCTTTGAAGTTTACAAAATTCTTCGACCACAGTAACTTCATTATTTGGACTGACTCGTCTAGACGTTCGATCCTTTCTTTTATTGAGGGCCACTCATATCCAACTGGAACTTCATTCATTGCTTCTCCAGTTCCAACCCCTAGGAAAATCCGGTCAGGAAACATGGCACGCAAGCTAGCGAATGCCTGCGCTGTTATGGCAGGGTGATAGCGGAATAAGGGACAAGTTACAGCCGTGCCGAACCTGATTTTGTTGGTGCGGGCGGCGGCCGCGCCTATGAGAACCCACGTGTGACTTTCATGTGCTTCCGAATGTGACCAAGGATGGAAATGGTCACTCAGCCAGAGCGTCTCGAAGCCTGCTTTCTCTGCAAGAACCGCGTGCTCCAACAAGACTCTGGGGTGATAAAGGTCGGGCTGTGATGCATAACCAAAAGTAAACTTCAACGAGATTTCATCTCCATGTCCACGGAACGGCGTATCGCAGCTCATAATGGTATTTGACGATAAACGGAGTTGAGAGTATTCGAGGTTGAATCATTTTGAAGTGCGATGCCAATTGGTGTTGCGCCCTTTCTGGGTTATCCAGATCCCTAAGCGTCAAGTCCTGCAAGGATTGAAATAGTCATTTGTTCGCCTAGCAACACGATCGATAGGATGGTCGCAAAGAGTGGACTCAGACAGATGAATGAACTCGCTTTTGCCGGTTCAATCTTCCCTAAGCAGGAGTAATACGCAACATCAACCAATCCCGAGAAAATTCCATGCACGACCCGAACATACGTTGTGGAGGAAGCTCGCATCATTTGACCGTAACCGATATCGGATACCAGTTCAATTTCTTTCGATAATGATTGAAATTGCCTTTGGACTTCACTTCACCAATGCTAACCGGCGATTTTCAACGCTGCCCAATGCTCGTACATCTTATATTCAATACTCGGGCAGCTGGGATTCGATCAACTTGGCGAAGACTATCTCCGAAGACCTCTATGAAAGAGCTGTCAAGGTTATTCCTGGAGGAGTAACGAGACCGCTCCGGTACATCTCTCCGTATCCGTTCTACGCAGAGAAAGCACAGGGCAGCAAGCTTGTGGACTTCGAAGGAAGAACATACTCGGATTTCTGGATGGGACACGGCGCTCTAGTTCTGGGTCATATGCACCCTGCAATAGTCGAGGCAACCAGGAAACAACTTGAGCTAGGATTCCATTTCGGAGTATGCAATGAATGGGAGATGAAACTCGCAGAGCAAGTTGTTAAGCTCGTTCCCAGCGTCGAAATGATCGCCTTCAACAACAGTGGCAACGAAGCCAATGTGCATGCCCTGAAGTTGGCTAGAGCTTACACGAAAAGGGACAAAGTCGCCAAATTCGAAGGCAACTTTCACGGAATATTAGAATCTCTCTTCATCGGTACAAGCTGGCCAGTTAAGGAGTCTGAGTCCGCGGGTCATGATCCGCTATCAGGGAAGAATACCGTCCTCCTCGCAGCCGACGATCCTGATACAACCTACAAGACAATCAAGAAGAGAAGACTTGCATGCGTGATCACTGAACTGGTCGTTGGGGGAGCAACCGTTCCTGCAAATAAGGAGTTTATCAAAGGCTTGCGGGAAGTGTGTGACGATACGGATACTGTGCTGATTTTCGACGAAGTTATCACGGGGTTCAGGCTAGCTCCTGGAGGTGCTCAGGAAGCGTTCGGAATTACTCCCGATTTAACAACGTTCGGAAAAGCAATTGGGGGAGGCGAATTTCCCGTTGGTGCAGTAGGCGGAAAGCGGGAGATAATGGAGTTAATGAACCATCTCAAACATCCCAAGAGATCACAGCTGGTCATGCGTGGCGGTACATATGTGGGGAATCCTTTGGTAATGCGCGCGGGATACGAAGCAACTCTCCTGTACGAAAAGGGTGAATTTTATTCGCACATTAACGAGTTAGGACGAAGACTCAGGAACGGTCTACAACAGGCTGTTGATACTTCAAAAGCTAATGCCCATGTAACGGGTTATGGTTCCATGTCCAAGCTGCATCTTCTGAAAAAACCAGTGAAGAAGACGGATCTAAAAACACTGGTTACGAACACTGATCACCAACATGAGCTGGACTACTTCCAGCACTTGATTTCCAAGGGGCTTCTAGCCATGACGCCTGGCCAAGTACACTTCTACGTTTCACTACCCCACAGCGAAGATGAAATTGATAGACTGATAAGCGTCACTGAGGAGTTTCTCAGATAGGCGAAAATCAATAGTAAGTAAAATTCGAGCGATACCGCTGCTCCAAGTGAATGAATAGCCGTCTACCTGGACTCGTGACTATCCTTTGCTGCGTAAGTAGATTCTTGCATCTTCGTTTAGCACCGATGGAAGGGGTAAGTCTATCATCGTCACGAGTCCTGGAGAAGCGTTCAACACTTTGGGAATCATGTTGAGCATGACGGCTACTGTGCCAGTGTCACCATGGATTCCGCCAATTATCTTCTGGTTAATGTTCGGGACTCCCTCGATCGAAACCACGTCGTATTCGTCCTTTACGTCGGCGTGAGCAAAGAACTCTAGCACTATGGCAG
This sequence comes from Candidatus Bathyarchaeota archaeon, assembly GCA_963783645.1. GTDB lineage: Archaea > Thermoproteota > Bathyarchaeia > 40CM-2-53-6 > 40CM-2-53-6 > FEN-987. The sequence goes on from CAWAOH010000001.1 coordinate 37,491, forward strand.
GTTTTCCGTCCTTGATCCCATGAGCTACACTCTTCAGGCCCGTTGCGCATCCGGGTTTCACAGTTGTGTAAGAAGTCACAATCTCCCCTGTGGCTATGAACGGCTCCGGTGGGAATTCCTCTATCCTTTCAAGCTTCCATCCCAACGCTCCGGCGATCATTGCTATCGATTCGGCGAGGCCTACGTGTCCGGTTATTATCTTCTCATCAATCATGTTTCTGAATTTTTCGGGTGTAAGTCCTGTTCCTATTTTCTTCTGGAAGGGGACTCTTCGTTTTGATGAATCCATCATTCTTGTGACCGTGATCTTCTCGACTTTGAGACATGCGCCTGTAAGTGTGATAGGTAGCGCGTCCATGAGATAGCCCGGATTAATTCCTGTTCCCAGGACCGTCACACCATTTTTCTTTGCCAATCTATCGATTTGTTTTGACACATCTGGATATCGGTAATATGGATAGGATAGTTCTTCGCAGGTTGAGATCACGTCCACCCGCATCTTGGCACATAACGTTAGCACGGGATGGATCGCTTTGACCGATGATTTTGTTGCAATAACCGCAATGTCTGGTTTAGTTTTCGTGAGTAAGCGCTTAGCATCATTCGTAACCTTGACGCCGAGAGGTTTGTCAAGCTTGAACACGTCGCCTAGGTCTTTGCCCACAAGATCCTCAGCAATATCGACCGCTCCAACAATCTTCATTCCCTTCTTATCCAACATTCCTTTACTAATCGCGAGTCCCAATGGACCAAGCCCGAACAATACGACTTTAATCTCACTAACCATCTATCGTTGTCACTCCGCACTCACACAATCTCATTTCGATTTAAACCGTGAATTCAGAAAGTTATCTTGTTATTTAGAAAGAATCCTAAAATACGGAAGCCGCTGGCTCATGTGATCGGGACTTTGCGGTGAAAGCGTTCATCCGTGCAACGTGGCTAATTGATGCTTGGGACTTATTGCCTAAGGTGATGGATGTCAGAATCGAATTCGCTGATTTTTCCTTTCTTCTGGTTGGAAAGGCTCTCGCGGAGCGAATGCGCGGAGAAGAGATACTGATCGTTGATGAAGATCGCGTCACTGAGGATACTCTGGACGGAAACAAGAACCTCAAGTTCATCGGAACCCCCACAGCAGGGCTAAACCACATCGATGTGACGGCCGCGACGAAGCGCGGGATCATTGTTGTAAATGCGCCAGGGGCGAACGCTGACTCCGTAGCTGAGTTCACATTCGCTTTGATCTTAGCAGTGTCTAGGAAGATTGTAAGTGCTGACACTAGGCTTAGGGAAGGAATGGTGCACGAGCTAAAGTCTTACACCCCCCTCATGGGTATGGAGCTGAAAGGGAAGACCATAGGCATAGTAGGGGCTGGCCACATTGGGGCTCGTGTAGCAACGATTGCAAAAGGGTTCGGAATGAATGTTCTACTGTACGATCCTATCCTTCTTCCGACACATCTCGCAGTTCGGCAAAGCTGTCGAAATGGATGAATTATTTTCAGAATCGGACGTTATTTCAATCCATGTTCCTCTGACAAATCAAACCCTGGGCATGATCACGGAAAACCAGTTCAGGAAAATGAAGAAGAACGCCTTGTTCGTGAACACTTCAAGAGGAACGGTAGTGACTGAAGCTGATTTGATAAAGGCCCTCAAGGAGAAGCGGATCGCGGGTGCAGGTTTAGATGTTCAGGCCCATGAACCATTACAGCGGGATGATCCCCTTCTAGAGCTAGACAATGTTGTTGTGACACCGCATATCGCTTCCATTACTAGAGAGGCGCAGCGGTACTGTGATCGCATCGTCCAAGAAGAAGTAATCAGGTTTGTCAAAGGACAACGGATGCGTTTCGTGGCGAACCCAGAGGTCCTGCGCAAATAGGCAACGTCACGCCCACTTTCCGAGGAGGCAATAATGAGGAGGGACCGCCTATTCAGCCGGTATCTGTTTGTATACGAGCGTTCCAATCGAAATTTTCGGCAACAAAGGAACAATAAGAGACAAACATGTATGGTCGCATAAGTTTCCAGATCAGAATGACTGGGTGACAATCCCGAGCATACTTTCAGTAAGCGCTGATGTGATACATCATCCATTCCAAGGCGAGATGGATCATTTTGTCAACTGTATACTGAACGACCGTGAATCTCACGCAAATTTGGAAGATGCAATCAAAACCCATGAGGTGGCGTTCGCAGCGCTTGAATGCTACAAGACTGGGAAACCGGTCCCGTTCATCACCTGAGTACAGTAACTACGTCTGTGGATGAAACATGGACGGAGGTTCAATTACTAGACTGCATGCGACCAGACGGTCGATGCCGTAGAACTTTTCCTGGCAGACGTCCTGTGTGCTGTCCTTTTTCAACCACTATCTGTCCATTTACGATGACATACTCAATCCCTTCTGGGTAGATGGCTGGATCCTCGTAGGTGCTCGTGTCGGTAACACGATCATAATCAAAGATCACTAGATCAGCCCACATTCCCTTTCTAATCTCTCCTCTATCCATGATGCCTGCGCGGCTTGCAGGCATCGATGTCATCTTACGGACCGCTTCTTCCAGATCAAAGATTGCTTTCTCACGTACATACTTCGCAATTACTCGTGGATAGGTTCCGTAAGCGCGAGGATGAAACTTGAAAGCGGCCAAGTCGCCATAAGGGGCTAACGCGATGCCGTCAGACCCAACCATATGATACGTTTTTCTGAAAATTGCGAAATTGTCCTTCTCACCCATCCATTCGCAAATCACGCCAAGATTATACATTGCCTTACCTTCGTCGGCGAGCAATTCAAGGATTGACTCAATCGGATCAACCTCCTTCATGGCAGCAATTTCTGACAGCGTCTTTCCTTTGAATACGCTGTTCTCAGATCCCACAAGATCGAACACTCTTATACGGTTCAGGGTCTCTTGTCTCGTGAGCCAGAAGGATCCAGTTTCCGAACATCGAATTTCCTCCGCTAGTTTCTTCCGAGTTGCGGGGTTCCTAATCTCCTGAACTAAATCGGCCCAATTTCGATTGAAGATTGAAGGAGGGAGAAATGCTGTGAGTGGGTTTGCTCCGGCAAGATAGGGATAAAGATCACAAGTAACGTCGCAACCATTATGTCTGGCTTCCTCAATTAATTGGATTCCTAGGAGTGTTTCTTCGAAGTCCCCAAAGAATCCGCAAAAATGCCCCATGTGAACCGGAATCTTAGCCGCTTTACCAATTTCAATCGCCTCACGTACTCCTGCTATGAAGTCACCGTCTGTCCCTCTAAGATGTGATGAGTAGATCCCTTCATACTCACGTGCGACTCTTGCGAGTTCGATTATCTCTTGGGTATCTGCGTTAGAACCAGGTGGATAAGCCAGACCAGTCGAGAGGCCTATTGCCCCTGAAACCATGCAATCGCGGACTAATCCCTTCATCTCCTCCATCTCAGACCCCGAGGGTTTTCTGGCGTCGTACCCCATGACCACAATTCTTACGGCGTTGTGTGCTGCCAGCGCAGCTACATTCTGAGCAATTCCCGGCTTCTCGAATTCTGATAAGTATTCGGCGAAACTATGCCACGTCACAGGTAGGCGTGAGTCATAGCCAATTATGTCTTTCAGAAGGAATTCTTTCATGTTATCATTAACAGGAGCGCATGATCTCCCACATGCGCCAATAATTGCTGTAGTTACTCCCTGTCTAACTGAGCTCTCTGCCTTCCGATTCTGCAGAAGCGGAAAATCCGAGTGAGTATGAATATCGATGAACCCGGGTGTCACAACACGTCCTTCCGCATCTAATGTGTCGTCTCCGGGCTGTTCGACTGATCCTACTTTGGATATCCTTCCGTTATTAACGGCAATGTCTGCGCGGAACCTAGGGGTACCTGCTCCATCGACGATAGTTCCGCCGCGAATTACAAGATCCAACGTGACGCCTCACGTTCGGTACACAGCGTTCAAGGGAATTAATCTGTTGATCATATTGGACTGTGACAACTCATAGAAGCATTTTATTCCTCAGTCATGGTGAGCCCTGAATCTGTGAGAATATGTTCGTGGACATGCAAAATATCACGAGTGTTCGAAAGTCAGATGTGTGTGTCAATACTATCAAGAGAATCTTAAGTCAGCGCCCTACAGATTGCTTGGGAGTTCGATTACTTGCGAATCTTAATGACCATGAAAATTACATCGTTGTGAGCTATTGGCGTGACAGGAATAGCATGTTGATGGGCACTGTACTCCTACATGAGCAGATTATGAAAGCAGTGGAAGGATTCGCTACCGCGTCAAGGATGGATGCATACGAGATCAAGCACGAAGTCTAGATGCGTTAGGATGGGCCAATCATGCAAACGATCAAGACCCCTCGACCTTTCCATCAATCGTAATCCGGCTGACTTGACTCAAGTCATCGTATCCAATAATGCACGTTTCGCAAGTGAGGCTCTGCCCCGATTCCAAACTCGTATATGCTCCTTCCTTTAGCGCTTGTGCAAGGCTTCCGGGATAACCCGTCCACGCTTCAACCGCCGCGCAGTATAGTCCGCTCCACCCGCCGTATACTAGCCAGAGCCAGATCGCTTTGAAGACTTCTGGAGGAAACGTCAGACCAAAACCAATCTTTGCTGAGATATCAGTGACGGCCAGCCAACCTTCCTTAAACTCAGTTGCGAAGTGCATGTCAAGCGTCTTTGACTGTGGCGGTAGTACGAATCGCATATCGACAGTTTTCCCTTCTCTATCCCTGGCGTGCGGAAATCGATAAGAGTCACCATGAACACCCAATCGATTGGTCGGGGAAGATTCGTGGATGATTCATACCCTTGTAGGATTATTCTGTCGAAATTCTGGCAACCATGGCCAAAACGCCTACGCGAACAGTTTCTCTAACCTGGGTGGCATAATAAAGGTTCAAAATATCGATGTAAGAAGGCAAGTTAGTGAACTTCAATGACTCGTTACAACCTGCACCAAGTCGAGATAATTCAAACCGGACTTGATCATCCCGAGTGCGTCAACTTTGGACCCGATGGGCGCCTCTACGGGAGGATTCGCTGGCCAAGTGTATGTTATGACCCCGCCTAGGTTTGAATTGAGGCAGTTAGGAAATACCCGAGGCTATCTGGGAGGAGTAGCAATTGACGCTAATCACAATGTGTACGTGTGCGATACCACTCATCGATGTGTGCAGCGAGTAGACCAAAAAGGGGAGGTAACCGTTTATTGCGATAACGGACCCGACGGTCCTCTCATTAATCCAAACTATGGCTCCTTTGACGCCTCAGGGAATTACTATTTCTCGGACTCAGGTGATTATTGGAAACCGAGTGGAAGGCTAATCCGTGTCTCAGCAAACAGGAAGGTAGAGTCGCTCATCGGTGGTAACTGGCATTTTGCTAACGGCCTAGCAATTTCGCCAAAGGATGGATCGATTTTCATGATTGAATCGAATGCAGCAGACATCTTGATGATCCCGATCGAACAAGACGGGACTGCTGGTAAGCCCGAGATCTACGCGCAACTTCAAGGCACAGTACCAGATGGATTAGCCTTTGCGGCGAGTGGAAACCTCTACTGCTCGTGCTACTATCCGAATCGCATCTACGTCATCTATCCTGACCAGAACGTGGAATTGCTCATTGAAGATTCAACAGGAGAGGTTTTGAATCAACCGACGAATGTCACCTTCGAACCAGGAGGAACGCGTCTCTTCTACGCCAATCTAGGAGGAGCACATGTTGGTGCCTTTGATGTCGGCGAAAAAGGGATGTCCCTATTCTATCCGAACCTCTAACCCATAATCACTGTTGTGCGCCAACGCTTCAGTTCTCTAAACACTATACTTTTTTGGATTAGGCTCATATTGCTGGTAGGTTATCAGGATTGAAGATCACCAAGGTCGAATCCTTTGTCCTGTTGGTCCCGGACTACGATAGCAAAATCGCTAGTTCTGCGCAGGAGGATATCGTAGTCAAAGTTCACACAGACGAAGGAATCATTGGAATTGGAGAGACAGACACAAACTCGTGGGCTACAAAGACATACATCCATTCGCCTGGCACACACAACATGGGCTTGAGTCTTGAAGGATTGTTACTGGGAGAGGACCCCCTCAAAACGGAAGCGCTGTGGGACAAAATGTATGTCTCCACGGCGATGACGGGAAGAAGAGGACTCGGCATCTGTGCAATCGGAGCATTAGACATGGCTCTCTGGGACATTAAAGGCAAAGCTCTCGGAAAACCCGTCTGGCAACTACTAGGAGGAGCTAAACAATCCTACATTCGGCCTTATGCCAGCCTCCTCCCGAACGGTACAACGCTCAAGACACTTTCCAGCAGTTTGGAAGAGAAACTTGTCCAAGCAAAGACTCACGGTTTCAATGCAGCCAAGCTCGAAATTCTGATAAATGGACCCTACTCCCATGCAGGGTTACAAGAGAACGATTCAGAAATCGTGAAGATTGTGGCAGCATGTAGAAATGCAGTCGGCTCTGAAATGACCTTGTTTCTCGACGTTGCTTATTGTTGGCGAGACTGGAAAACCGCGCTGCAAACTCTTAACGCTCTTGAACCATTTAACCTCTACTTCGTTGAAACGCCGTTACCCTCAGACGATCTTGATGGCTATGCATCGCTCGTTGACAAGACATCGATAAGAATCGCTGCAGGAGAATGGCTCCAAACTCGTTTCGAATTCCAAGACCTGATTGATCGAGGTCGCATTGACGTTGCACAGCCTGACATTGGTCGAGTTGGAGGGATCACTGAAGCGAAGAGAGTAACAGAGTACGCAATGATGCGAGGGAGACTCATGATACCACACTGTTGGAAGACGGGTATAGGCATCGCCGCGTCAGCTCATCTAGCGGCAGCATCCCCGATCACTCCATTCATCGAGTTCCTACCCAGCGAACTTTCGGAATCTGCGATTAGACGAGAACTTGTAAAAGATGAGTTGAGGATGGAAAATGGGAAAATCGCGCTGCCCTCGAAACCTGGGTTGGGCATCGAGCTCAACGAAGTAGCAATCGAAAAATACAAAGTAGCCTAAAGCGAGAACTCATTTGAAATGTCTTGGTCAACTCAAGAACGCCGGCGCACGCAATACGATACCAGTTTTCTTCTGTCAGAATTCTATCTGGATGAACCCATCAATCCTATCACAGGCCGGTATGGATTCAACGAAATAGGATGCTATCCTCACGGATCAGACGCAGTTGTGCAAAGAAATTGCCCGAGCCTTGCGCCATTCGGACTGGTCGACTATTGTTACCGAAAACGTCATGAAATCGAAAGGTGCCAAATGCCTTCTCAGTCAATTGCATCCTAAACAACCACGAATCTCATGCGAATCTGGAGGACGCAATCAAAACTCATGAAGTGGCTTTCGCTGCGCAGGAATGCTATAAGACTGGCAAACCGGTTCGATTGCCATTCATCACCTAACACGACGACGCTCAATTGCAGTATGCCCTTCATAGTCAGTGAAGTCTGTCTTGTGGATTCAGTTGGAGCTCTTTCTCGGATTCTTTAGTGAGAGCCATCCCGTGTTCTGCCTTTGAGTCAACCAAATGCCTCCGAGCGTCAACACAAGGCCAGCTAAGAATACTGTAGTCAATTGTTCGCCTAGAGCCGCTACTGATAAGGCGGTTGCAAAGAGTGGACTTAGATAGATGAATGAGCTGGCTTTTGTAGCATCCATTCGTCCTAAACAGTAATAGTATACGACATACCCCAACGCCGAGAAGGCACCCCAATAGGCTACCAGAAGGTAGATTATCGATGAGGCGTGCATCAGTTGATTCAAGCTCGAGCTACCCAGAAGCATTCCGCCTTGCAATATGCTACCAAATGTTGCTCCCAGCGCGGTCACGCAAAGTGCATCGCATTCCCGCATTCTTCTGCCAACGATAGCGTAGGATGCTGAAGTGAAAGCCGCCGACATCGCGATTAATGAGCCAACTGTGCTGAGTCCACTCATCTTCAGATTTGATTCTGTACTAATCACGACGAGGGTGACACCTAAGAAAGACACGATAATTCCGAAATATCCAATGCCACTTAGCTTCTCCTTTAGAATTGCCGCAGCCAAAAGTGCGACAAAGATTGTGCTTGATGCCACTAATATCGAATTTGCCGAAGCAGGGATCAGTCGAAGAGCTGAGAAGCTCAAGTTTGGGTAAACAAAGAACATTATAGCTCCCGACGCCATCGTCAGAACCATTGCTCTACCACATATTCGGAAATTCTTTTTCTACTCGGCGTCAGGAATAAACATGCCAGAAGTACCAAAGCCCCGAGAGTTACACTAAGAAAGCTTAACTGAGATGGAGTTAGTTCTCGTAGAATGATTTTGCCGATCGGATGGCCTGATCCCCAAACGAACGTCGCTAAAATCATTAGTGCATATTCTTTGCGCAATCAGGATCAACCGATCGATTCGAGACGACTATCATGCAAACTGATAATGCTATTTGATGAGACACCGACATGAACTGGAGGAATCGGATGTGTAACGTTGCCGCTTCACCCGTTTTTAGAGAGATGCAAATTATCATGCGGACAGAAGGCTCAGACGAGACACGGGGGGGATGACAGATTTAGTTAGATCGCCATGCTATGCTGTAATAGCTGTAATGACTATGATGTTAAAGCTTGTTGTGATTGAATCTCTGTGAGGAGAATTCTGTGAGTAAGGTTTTCGCAAGGGAAGCAACGGGACTCGTTAGAAGCCTCGGATGGTGGGATAGCTTCGGAGTCGGATTCGGAGGAGTTGTTCTTGGCGTTGCCATGACTTCATTCTACTATGCGATTCCCTCAACACTTCCCCAGGCCAACTTAGTTGGTAGTTTATTTTTCCTATTGATCGTGCTCGTTCCGTATCTGATCGTTTACACACAGCTGGCATTTGCAATGCCCCGGTCGGGAGGAGATTATATTTACGTAAGCAGGCTTCTTCACCCTGCAATCGGCTTCATGCAGAGTTGGCTTGCTACTTTCATCGTGACGTTGAACCTGCCCATTTTTTCTGACCTAGTCACGAGCTTGTACTTGCCTAGCTTCTTGACGGACCTCGGTTATGGGCAGATTGCAGCCGCCTTCTCTAATCTGACTGTACGATTTATCGTGGATAGCATAATCATCATCATGTCCACGCTTATGATGATAATCCCGCTCAGGAGATACACTAAAGTTCAGACCGTGTTGATCGTTATCTCTTTAGTGTCACCTTTTGTAATGCTGGGTGCACTGCTTATTGGACACGACACTTTCGTTTCAATGTGGAATGCGGTTTCGCCGATGAATTATCAGGGCGTCCTAGACGCGGGTAAGCAGGCAGGATACACCACACCGCAACCTGACCTAACCCAAACAGTTATGGCCGCTCCTATACTGGGATTCTACCTGCTTACTATTTGGCCCGTCCAGGTTGCTGGCGAGCTGAAAGATCTCAAGAAAAGTATCTTCTCGGGCTTGCTTGGTGCCGTCATGTTCAGTTGGATTATCTTTACGGTTGGAGTAGTGCTATACTTCAGCACTGTCGGGTTTGACTTCTCCAATTCCCTGATCGCCCTAGGGAGCAAGAGTCCGGTTAACCCGCCGCTCCTCAACAGTATCATAGGGTTCGTATTCCATAATCCAAGTATTTCGGCGGCTATGGATCTAGGTCTGATAGCAGCATCGTTCGTAGTGATTCCTCAATCCATTCTAGTGGTCACAAGGTGGATTTTCGCGTGGTCATTCGACCGTGTTGCACCCGCCAAGTTTGCTGAAGTGCATCCGACTTACTCAACCCCTTATGTTTCAGCAATCGCAGTCTTCATTGCTGGTGAATGTTTGCTCGTGGTGACGCTATACACCGGAGTCATTAGCGTGATCCTGAACGCAGCTCTAGGTTCCGCGATATCATTCGTTCCAGCTCTCTTGGCCGGTATGATCTTGCCTTGGCGCAGCAAACAAATCTTCGATGCCGCCCCCTCTTTTACTCGAGCCAAGATCGGTGGCGTGCCTTGTATAACCATCTGCGGTGCCATAGCTGGGTTCGGGATCATAGGGTACACCGCGGTTCTTCTGTTGAACCCACAACTCGGATTCCCAGTGACACCTTCATCTGGCGCGTTCATGATCGGGTATATGATCGTGGGGATAGCTCTCTACTACGTCGCTAAGGCATACCGAAAACGACAAGGACTCGACATAAGTGCCGCCTTCCGAAATACCCCCAGAATAGCACTCTTAACTCCAGGGATGATAATCCAGATTCCTACTCCTGACGGCCTATGGCTTCCTCGGCCTGATTCCGTAATACGGCAATATCTTCTTCCGAAACATTTCGACTGTTCTGATCGGGTTGTATCCCCAGTCTCCGAAAAGGAAGTGATTCATTCCGACTTTACGATAGCTCTCGATAAGTTCAATGAATTGGTGAGGCGAAGAAAATAGACAGGTTTTCTGAAGGATTTCATCGTCGGGTAGATTGACAGTGGATGCCTCAATCTTTCGAGGATCACGCTCATTGAAGTTTTCTGGGATAAGTGAACCGGCACTCAGTCTGTACTTGGCGACCAATTTCGTGCGGTCACCGTATCCGCCATCAAAGTAGACGCACTTTTCGACTTTGGCTGGATCTCTTCCGGATATTTTGACTGCGTCTAGGAATTGGGGAATAACATTATCTCTTATGTGTTCTGCAGATCCGGAGGTCATCAGATGATCTGCATTGAGCCCTCCAAGTCGCACGGATTTGGATCCAAATGCCGACCAAAATATCGGGATGCCTTTAACGGGTTTATCGTAACAGTAGATTCCTTTCACTTTGAAGTATTTGCCATCGAAGTCAAAGTAATCTGGGGCTAACCAATACCGTTTAATGAGTTGAACGGCTTCTGCTAGCGTATCTGCTCTTTCTTTCCAGTTCGGCCATCGATCAATGAAAGGTGCTTCGTTTATCGCCTCACCTGTTCCGACTCCTAAGATTACTCGACCAGGGAAGAGCCTCTCCATTGTAGCGTAACCTTGGGCTACGATGAGTGGATGATACTTGAACATGGGGACGGTAATGTCACTTCCCACTGGAACTCTGCAAGTTCTTGCCGCAGCAGCCGTAAGCCACACCCAAGCGTGAGGAGCATGAGCATGAGTATGAAACCACGGGAGAAAATGATCACCGAACCAAGCCACATCAAACCCCGCTCCTTCAACTCTCTCAGCAAGTTTCATGGTATATGCTGGATTAAACCAAGCTCCAGCTGGACCTATGTCATAGCTTATTTTGAACTTCAAATCCAGTCACCTTTCGCCGTCGCCATCGAATCGCGCCAGTCTTTTTCTGAGGTAAGCGTCCATTTCCAATATTGTTCAATGTTCCAACATCTTATATCCAATCGGATTGCTCGCAGACAGAATGGCAAGTAACGGAGAGAAACCTGGGAAATACACAGTTGGTGAATTACCCAGCATGACAAGCAAACTGGCTAACGGAGATCGAGAGCATTCGACAAATCTGACTAAAGGTGCCGGCAGAAGGTGCTCCTTGATCTCAGCGTGGGAGGGTGCGGAATGTAGCATTACAGCGTTCTAGTTGTATTTCAGCGTGCATATGTTGACTTCAAATAAGGTATGATGTGTTTGGCATACATTGCAAGTGTCTTTGTTTCATCTGGGCTAGAGCTTCCAACGTGTACGTTTGTAAATCCGAGTTTGATGTATTTCTCTATTCCTTTAATGTGTTCCTCTGGAGTGGTTCCAATGATCATGGCGTGAGCCAGCTGCTTGTCTCCGACAAGGTTGGCGTAGGATTCTATTATCCGCGGGTCAGAGATCGGATACTGAAAAACGGCTGGGAAACATGTGCCAGCCCAGCAGCGAATGGAGTCCAGAGCTTTCTGATAATCGTCCGCATATGAAACATTCAACTCGATCGCCTTCTCGATGCTATCGTAATCTCTTCCTGCTTTCTGAGCCCCTCTCTTCAATGCAGGGAAAAGTACGGTTTCGTAGTAATCTTCTGGCAGCAGACCCGTAAGGAAGCCGTCGCCGTATTTTCCTGCTAGCTCTGTGGCTTTTGGTCCGTTTCCTGCGATAAGGAGCGGTATGGGTTCCTTGGGTTTCGTGTATAAGTTTGCTTTCCTCAACTTGTAGTATTGCCCTTTGAATGTCACCCAATCTTGATTCCATAGGAGTTTGATAATCCTGATGGCCTCTTCGAAACGTTTGACTCGTTCCGGAAAAGCCGGCCAATCGTAGCCGACCGGAACTTCGTTCATCGCTTCGCCAGTTCCGACTGTTAGGAAAATGCGGCCAGGATACATGGACCCCATTGTGGCGAATGCCTGGGCAACTATTGCTGGGTTATAACGGAACATCGGACAAGTGATTGCCGTGCCAAACTGCACTTTCTTGGTTCGTTCAGCAGCGGAGGCGATGCAGACCCATGCGAAGCCACCAGAAGCGTTAGTATCGAACCAAGGGTGAAAGTGGTCGCTAAACCATACTGTGTCAAAGCCAGCTTTCTCGGCCTCAGATGCCATCGTAAGGCACATTGTCGGACTACGCTGTTCCACGGCAATTCCGTAACCTAGCTTGAATGCGTGCGACAATTCCGTCACCAAGTTCTCCTACGTTTCTCACTGCTCTTTAGCCTTTTATTCAGAGGGGGAGATTGGTTCATTGATTTGGTCCTGTCGTAATGATTAAGGTAAAGAATCGAGGGCGTCTTCACTCCAATAGCTGACAGACATGTTGCCATGTCGCATTGTCAGATTATATGAGGAAGATTCTTAGAGAGTTGCAGGATTCTAGAGGCATGCAACAGGAGGATGTGGCACATGAAACCGGACTTGGGAATATACTACGAAGTGTTTGATGCGATAGCCGCAGCTTCGCCGTCCCTGTCTTTACTTGCAAAGCCATGGTCAGACATAGAGGTGTGGAGGTCAAGAGTGCGAGCGAAAGTCTTCGAGTTGCTCGCTTTTGACCCAATCGATGTTCCGCTGAAACCCTCAATTGATGTGCGGCAAGAAGAGAACAATCTCGTTGTGGAAGAAATCTCATATGAGATGCCATATGGGCCCAGAACTCACGGGTTCTTCATGTATCCTAGGAAACATGACGTTCCTCTACCTGCTGTAGTGGCGCTTCACGATCATGGCGAGTTCTTCTATTTTGGGAAAGAGAAGATTACGGATGTTCCTAATGAGCCCGTCATTCTGCGTGAGTATAAAGATAGGTATTACGGGAGCAGAGGTTGGGCAACTAATCTTGCGAGACGTGGTTTCGCTGTACTCGCGGTAGACACGTTCCTGTGGGGGAGCCGAAGAATCCCCATAGATACTGTGAATGAAGAATTACAGAAGCCGTTCGAAGCAATGGACCCCTCTTCTGAGGAGTATATTCGGAAGTTTAATGCATTTTGGGCTACAAGTGAATGTATTCTAGTAGTGGATACGATTCTGAATGCCGGAGCTAACTGGCCAGGGATACTCGCATACGAGGACAGACGCAGCGTCGATTATTTGTTAACTCGGCCAGAAGTTGATCCAAATAGGATAGCGTGTGGCGGGCTGTCGATGGGCGGTTTGCGGACTATCCTACTCGCGGGATTGGATCCTCGGATCAGTTGTGCGTTCTGTGTGGGCTTCATGAGCACGATCCGTAGCCTTCTTCGCAATCACATCAGGTGTCCGCCGGGACATGGATTACTTATGTACGTGCCGAGTCTCTTCTCGTATCTGGATTTACCGGATATTATTGCGTTACGTGCACCTTCTCCTCTCATGGTGCAATATAATCACGAAGATGAACTCTTTACACCAGAAGGACAGGCTGATGCGCATCGAAAGATCGCTGCAATCTACTCGAAACTAGGCTCCACCGAGAATTATGTGGGCAAGTTCTATCCGGGACCGCATAAATTCGATGTTGAGATGCAAGAGGAAGCGTTTCAGTGGCTAGGGGGACGCATGTCGAAAGATTGAGTCATAGATCGACCTATCATGAACGAGGTGATGACGCGTTGATGCTTATGTTCTAACCGGCTTTGGCTATGGCTTCTGCAAGATAGGTCCGAGATCGAGTATCATTCCATCTAATTCCTCACGCATCTTACTGTTGCCGCCGATATCAATGCCGAAAACGCCATCAAATCCGTGCTTTTCCAAGGCTTTCAGAAGGGTCGTCCAATCAATTAGGCTCTTCCCAATTTCCAAATGGTCTTCGTTACTGTAATTGGAATCGCTTGCGTGTACGTAGACGATTCTCTTTCCAAGTATTTCGACAGTTTGAACAAGGGCGGTTCTCTGACATGCGAGGTGCGCAGTCTCGAAGACAACTCCGAGATTTTCGCTATTGACCTCGCGCATTAGAAGTTCGAGTGCCCAGACATTGGGGAGGGTCTCCCACACTCTTGGTTCTATGCATAGTTTAAGCCCAACTTCAGCTGCATAGTCATTGCATTTGGACACGGAGTCAACTACTACATTACTGAAATATTTCCAGAAATCAAATTCTTGTAGAACCGTCATTTCGGGTGGTTCAAACACGTAGCGAAATTCGCGAGAAAATACTATGCGTTTCACCATCTCGTGTCTTGAATCAACCGACTAACGTCGTTCTCGAACCAGGAGAAGCGCGTCTCTTCTAAGCCAATCTAGGAGGAGCACATGTGGGGGGGGGCTTCGATGTGGGCGAAAAAGGGATGCTATTAGTCTATCCAAAACTCTAGCGAATAACCGCTCGTGTACCAATAGTTCGATGCTCACAGGGTTTCATTACATTTTTCTTCATTGAGTTCACATAGTCCGTAGGTTTCCTCGATTGAAGATCACCACACGATCTGTATTTTGTTGAAACGCCACTACTACCCGACGATCTAGACGGTTACGCATCACTCTCAGACAAGGGCCCTGTCCGAATTGCTTCAGGAGAATGGCTTCAGACGCGCGATTCGAACTCTGAAAAATCGTCGCACACGTTCAGAGTCAATGCTATGGTCCACACATTTCAACCGAGGGCTCGAGACTGCGTCACGAAAGAAAATCAAGTAAAGAAGTTTTAAGCCTGCAGTGATTCCGTGACGCTGATCACCATGGCTAGTCGAAAGATACTGATGATTCCGGGACCTTCGGAAGCCGATCCACGTGTTCTAGCTACATTAGCCGCGCCTGTTATGGCTCATTACGGAACAGATTGGGGAATAGAATACGGCACGGCTCTTGATGATCTAAAAAAGATCTTCAAAACCGACGAGCAAGTAATAATATTCCCTGGACCAGGAAACGGTGGAGTTGAGCTTGTTGCAGCGAATGTCATCGAGCCAGGCGACAAGATTCTGACTATTGTGAACGGCTGGTTTGGCGAGATACTCAGCGATATCGTCAAAACTTACGGTGGACAACCGATCGAAATACGGGCTGAATATGGGGATATGATCAGCGCTGCGGATGTTGAAGCGCAGCTAGAGAAAGAGAAGGATGTTAAAGCCATCTTTGTTGTCCAAAACGAAACCTCATCTGGTGTTGAGAATCCGGTTCGTGACATCGGGAGGGTGGCAAGAAAACATGGCGCAATCTACTTTGTCGATGCCATCTCATCATTTGGAGGAGTCAACATTGAAGTCGACAATTGGGGAATCGACGCATGTGTTGGTTACGGAAGCAAATGCCTTGGAGGCATTCACGGCGCCGTACCAATAGCAATTGGGAGACGCATTTGGGAAGAGGTTGAGTCTCGAAAGAGCCGAATCCCCAGCCGTTTCATGAACCTCACAATCTGGAAGTATTTCATACAAGAGTGGGGCGCAGGAGGGCATCCTTTCCCAACTGCGATGCCGACAACCGTGATAATTGCGATGCACGAAGCAGTGAAGCTCGCGCTTGAGGAGGGACTGGACAAGCGGTACCGGAGGCATTTCGTCGCATCCAAAGCCATGAGAGAAGGTTGCCGGAAAATTGGGTTCGAACCGGTCGCTGCAGAAGAAGCAAGATCGAAGACCGTTACGCTCGTAAGAGTCCAGGAGGGGACTGCGAGCAGGATCATTGAGAATATGGACAAGAAATTCAACATAATGATCGCGGGGGGACTTTCGAAACTGAAAGGCAAAGCGCTCAGGATTGGGACTATGGGGGTGACTGCTTCTCCGTTCTATGTACTTCCAACGCTTTCAGCTCTCGAAATTACGGCAGCTGAACTTGGACATCACGCTGCACAGGGCACAGCTGTAGGCGAAGCTGCAAGGATCTTTCAAGCCTGATAGCAGTTTCATGAATGCAACCCTTTGCTGCGGCTATTATGTATCCTCAACGCGTGCTCGTAACCCTAGAAAGTGACTTTGCTTGTCGGTTGCAAAAGATATCTGATCAGTCGCTTAACTTTGCATTTGGGAATTGCGGCTCGCATATCGTTCAGGGAGTTGGAATTAGCAGAGTCAACGCTCGAATGTCAAATCCGCTAATTCGAGGCCAAGTTCTTTTAGTTTCGCACTTGTGGGGTTGCCTGTGGTCTTGTCCCAGCCTCTTAGGTCGTAGTAATTGTCTAGCATGGATTGTAGTTCTTCGTCCGACAACTTCTCAGTCGAGTGCATCTTATTGGACAAGTTCACCCTGAGAATCTTACCTGCATAACCATACAAGTTTGCTCAGGTATAGCGGTCCATTTGTCCCAATAAAAACACGTCTGGTAGATTCCGACTCCGAACAGATCATTTCGGATTCTTCAGAAAAGGATCATTAGAAAGCTTCGTGGCGGATTGTGCTGTCCCCCCAGCTTATATCAGTTGCGAATAAAAATCGGGGAACTTATTCCCCGATCGCATCTTAGCGAATGTGCTTAAGACGTTTTCAGATTTGATAGCTCACGTTGGGACCGAAAGTTACCGTGTTCAGGAGAGGAGCTGTACAAATCCCGGTCCAAACAGGATCTGTATAGAACCCTGTAACAACGCCGTTCTTCCAGACGATAGATCCTCCTGATGGCTCCCACAGTCCGAATGTGCCAACCCAAGCGTATGGGGCGTCATCGTAAATCTTCGCCTGAGCAGCCGTGCACAAGGATTGGATTTGACTTGTATCTGCAATGCTAGTGAAGGCGTCGACGCATTTCTGCACGACTGGATCATAGTATATCGCATAGTTACCCCAGGTGGATTTGTTGCTGACGAATGTTACCCAGTAATCTGCTGGGGTGAGCGATGCTGGCCCCCACCCGAACGCTGAGTTAACGAACGCCAGCTGACCAAGCGCGTTAGGATTCGCGAGCTCAGAACTGTAACTTCCAAGTACTGAGTAGAAGTTGCCCGTTGTCTGGACTTCAATGTTCACGTTGATTCCTAAGTCTGCGAGATTCCCTTGAACGACTTGCGCTGCGTTAGTGCACGTTGCACAATTAGCCTGTGACCTAAGCGTGAGTGTTGGCATGCTACGGGTAAGGTTGGGATAATCCACTTCCGCTTTTGCTAGGAATTCTTTTGCAAGCGTAGTGTTGTACTCGTAGTGTGGAGTATTACCCAGATTGTAGAAGTCTTTCCATGCCGGGTATTCAGGTCCAACGTACGGGTTCATTTGACCCTGGTATGCCTTCGCGTAAAGGTCGGTGTAATTGATTGCGTGCACAATTGCTTGACGGAAGTTACGATCGTTCGTCGGGAACATGTGCGTGTTTAATCCTAACAGCGAAACCTCGCCGTTCCACGGCGGTAGTTTGAGGTACGAGTATGTCTGCGGGTTACTAGTGACGCTCGCCCAGTTAGGAGATTGTATGGCCGCTACTTGCACAACCCCGTTTGCGAGGTCAGTGAATCTGGCGACGTCATCAGTCTTGTAGTACACGATCACGTTCTTGGCATGTCCCGGGTCAAGCATCACATTCGCGCTGATCTCGTCTGGTGTCAAGCTTAGCCCCCAGTAGTTGGGGTTCTGTGTGAGCTTTATGTACGAATTCTGCGATAGTTCTACAAACATGTATGGTCCGGTGCCGGGGATGGGGTGCTGATTGAAATTGGCGTTAGGTGTTGGTGGTGCTCCAAAGCCTCCGTTGTCCAGCACGTACTGAACATCAAACGTCAACCCACCATAGCCTACCAGTGTTCCTGGGAACCATATGAACGGGGCCGTCAATTGGAAGACGATTGTATACTGGTCGGCAACATAGATTGGCCAAGTTTTGTCCATCATAATGTTTAGCAGGTCTTGCGATGGGTTGATGACTCCGCTCTTTGTCATCAAGGCAATTGTTGCAGGACCAAAGTCCGCGGCAGGCATGTTGAATATGGGGTAGGATTGGAACCATCCTGTACTGTTACCTGAGAGGTAATACTGTCCGTACATCATACCCCATACTTGGTACGCGTTGAATGGGTCACCGTTCGAAAATTTCACGTTCTGCCTGAGGCTAAAGGTGTAAGTTTTGCCATCAGGGCTAACCGTCCAACTGGTGGCGAGTCCAGGTAGGAACTGTATTGTGCCAGTCTTATACTCGGCGGTAAGATTGGCTTGCACCAGCGTCTGGTAGGTAGCGAAGGACAGTGGGCTGGGCCATGGGACTTCAGACCACGCATAGTACAGAGCATTGAGGTCATCGATCGGCCACACCCAATCGTCTATGGAAAGGGTGTCTACGGTTTTGGACGTACCTGCAGTGGACATACCTGCAGCGGTCGAGGTGGCGGATGGTTGAGAGGGTTGTGGGGTGAATTGTGTGTAGGCAACGCCAATGACCGCTGCCGCGACGATTATTACGATGACAACTACGGCTTGTGTTGTCGATATAGCTTTCCTTAGAACTGACATAGATCCTGTTCGTGGGCTGATCATATTTAACGCTTGACTTGCTAGAATATACCGCTCGAAGGAACATCATTAGATTATATATAGTCAATATGATTTGACGCTGTGATGTGTAACGATTTCTCTCCAATTCAAGGTGCTGTCATGCAGTTTTCTCTACAAAATGGCACGCAACAAAGTGATCCGGCGAGAGTTCCTGCAGTTTAGGGGCCTCTGTAGAGCAGATCTCATCTGCGTAAGGGCAACGCAGGATTGAACTTGCAGCCTGGGGGAGGGTTAATTGCGCTGGGGACTTCCCCTCTAATCTCAATATTGAGAAGATTTCTCTTCCAAGGGTTCGCGATCGGTGCTGAAGAGATGAGTGCAATCGTGTAAGGGTGCCGACGGTTTGGCCATGATTTCTTCAGTCAATCCGTATTCTACCATGTTACCGGAATACATTACTGCCATAAAATCTGACAAATATTCCGCGACTGCAATGTTGTGGGTTATCAGCATGTATGAGAGCGCATAATCTTTCTGCAGTTGCAACAATAACCTCAAGATCTGAGCTTGGACAGAGGCATCGAGCGCACTGGTTGGCTCGTCTAAGATAACCAGTTTTGGTTGGGGACTTATTGCTCTCGCTATTGCCACTCGTTGCTTTTGTCCTCCGCTGAGTTGTCCGGGCAAACGGTCCACACAGTCGGCGGGAAGGCCCACGGCAGCTAAACTTTTCTCGACTGCGCTCGTCACTTCTCCTTTACTCCATCCCATCAGGCCTTCAAGTGGTTCACCTATCGAATTGCCCACCTTGATATTGGGATCCAGAGATGACTCTGGATCCTGAAAGATCATTTGCAAATCTCTGTACACTAGTTTCAGATCCGTCTTTCCGTTTACGATGCTCTTTTTGTTGAAGATCACGTCACCGCTCGTCGGTTTAGTGAGAAGTGCTATAGTTCGGGCTAGGGTTGTTTTGCCGCATCCTGATTCTCCCACGACGGCTATGGTGCTTCCTTTCCAAATCGTCATCGATACACCGTCGACCGCTCGCACGAACTTCCTAGCCTTCGAGAATGGGTTGAGGCCTCGTTGGATGGGGAAGTACTTCTTCAAATCAGTTGTTTGGAGAATTGGTTCCATTTTTTTCACCGTGTAGATAGCAAGCCACTTCGTGGTTTTCCCATACTTCAATGAGGTCTGGTTTCCTCTCTGAGCACACTTTCATAGCGTGCGAGCACCGACTCACATACTTGCACCCAACCATCGGGCTTCTGAGATCAGGCACTGAGCCTGGGATCGGTTTAAGGTCGACTTTATGTTTCGATCCGGTAGGAAGACATGAAAGAAGCCCCTCCGTGTAAGGGTGAAGCGGTTTGGAGAACAGATCGTAAACGTTCGCGGCTTCGACGACGTCGCCAGCATACATCACGGCAACCCTGTCAGCCACTTGGCAGGCGACCGCGAGGTCGTGAGTAATGAGTAGGATACTCGTTTTTACCTTGTCCATTAATTCCTTCATGAGTTTTAGAACTTGAGCTTGCGTCGTTACGTCAAGTGCAGTGGTCGGTTCGTCAGCCATCAGCAAGGCGGGTTCTTGCGATAATGCCATCGCGATCATTATTCTCTGCCTCATGCCTCCAGAGAGTTCAAACGGATATCGCTCAATAACCTGTTCTGGGTCAGGGATCCTGACGAGTTTCAGTGAAGCGATGATCTCATTCTTCAGCTCGGGACTCATTCGCCTTCCACGCCGAGGGCGTTTAACTATGTTCGGTGGGGAAGCAACCTTGTGTGCCTTTTGCATGAAATCCGTTTCGACTGAACTGTGCCCATCTTCTCGCGATCGCTTAACCATAATTGCCTCAGCAATCTGATCGCCCACTTTGTATACGGGATTGAGACTACTTAGTGGCTCTTGAAAGATCATTGCGATCTGAGTCCCTCGGTATTCTCTCATACGTGTTGGCCCCAACGGAACCAGATCGGTTCCCTTGAATTCGATTACTCCGTTTAGCACTCGAGCAGGGGGGTTAGGAAGCAGTCCCATGATTGCAAGGGCAAGTGTGGATTTCCCGCATCCTGACTCTCCCACCACTGCCAATAACTCGTTCGATCTAATGTCGAGGCTTACATTGTCGAGAGCAGTGACTCGTCCGCCTCTCGACTCGTAGCAGATGCTTAGATCTTCAACTCTTAGCAGATTCGCCAATTCAACGCGCCTCTAACGCATCACGTATCCCGTCGCCTAAGAGGCTGAAACCTATCACGCCCAGTGCAATAACGAAACCTGGGATAACCGGCAGCCAGGGTGCAGTGATCAGGTAATCTTGGTAGGAACTGACCATTTCGCCCCAATCGGGCTGAGGCGGTCGGACTGAGAGACCCAGATAGCTCAATCCTGAGTAAACTAGTATGACGGTGCCAATATCAAGAGTAGCGTACACAAGCATCGTTACGATTATGTTGCGGAACACGTGTTTGAACAGTATCTTTACTGTTCCCAATCCGGATAACCTAGCGGCTTCAATGTAGTTTTGATGGGCAACCCTAAGCGCTTCCCCCCGCGCAAGCCTCGCATATGGCGGCCACCATATTATCATCAAGGCCACCATCATATTCGTCACTCCAGGGCCGAGCGCTATACCTATAGCCATCGCGAGTACAAGCGCAGGTAGTGCGAATATCACATCAGTGAACCTCATCAAGCCTTCATCCAAGAAACCGCCTCGAAACGCCGCGACCGAACCGATCATTGCTCCAGCAGCCAGCGCAACGCCGACAACAGCAAGACTAACAGCAACATCGTTGGGAGTCGCTACTATTATACGGCTGAATACATCGCGCCCCACAACGTCCGTTCCCAACAAATGGGCAAATGAAGGTGGCGCAAGCGGGGGCCCTACATTCTGTGCTATTGGGTTATAGGGCGTTATCTGGATTGCAAGCAAATTCGACATTGAAACCATCAATGCTATGAGCATAAAACCGACCACAATCACAGTTCCAGCAAGCGCCTCTTTGTTCCGCGTTAACAATCGGAGCGAACCGAACAATCTGGACTTAGTACTAGATTTCATTGACCTCAACCTAACCGTATTTGGGGGTCAACGACCACGTATAGAATATCTGCAATCAGATTTGTTAGTACGATCATCACCGCGAAAACTATCGTTACCCCCAGTATCCCAGGATAATCTTGACCGGCTAAGGCCTGTACTAGATACTGCCCCATCCCCGGGTAGGCGAAAATGTTTTCCACAAATATTGTTCCTGTGATTAGCCACGTAACCATCAGCGAAGAAATTGTGACTACAGAGATCATAGCGTTTCTTAGAGCGTGCTTGAAGAACACAGTATTCTCTTCAAGACCCTTCGCTCTAGCTGTGCGAATGTAGTTTGCATGCATAACCTCAAGCAAGGAACTTCGCAACACGCGTGTGAGGACTCCGAAAGTGACGAGCGCGAGTGCCATGCTCGGAAGAATAAGGTGCGTCAAAGAACTCACCAGATAGGGTACGTTGCCTTCAATTGCAGCGTCCACGATTGGAAGCCCCGTCATAGTGCTTGGGGGGGTAAGTGAAACATCGTATCGCGCCTCCGGTGGGCAGGAGGCTGAGCTTGAACGCAAATACAATTAGCAGGAGCAGGGCTACGAAAAATGGAGGAGACGAATAACCAGCCAGATAGAAAGCTCGAATGCACGTGTCCGCTTTCTTGTGCTGGTACTTTGCGGAAAGAACGCCTAAGAGTATGCCAAGAATGATAGAAATCAAAAGGGCAGTGAAAGCTATCTGCAGAGTGAATGGGAGAGTTGTGGAAATAATCATAATAACGGGTTCGAAGCCGCGCGACGGCGAGAAGCCCAAATTGCCTTGAAGCAGATTAATCACGTAATAATAGAATTGAACAGGAATCGGATCGTTGAGATGGTATTTCTTTGCGTAAAGTTCAGCAAGTTCCGGGTGCATGCTTGCGGCTCTGCCAAGCCAAGCAGCCACCGTGTTACCTCCTAGGCTGCGCGACAGTATGAATGTAATAGTAACTACGCAGATGAGCACTAGTACTCCAAAGAGAATTCTCCGCAAGATGTAACGAAATGGATTCAAGCAGAGTCCTTTCCTGAGCAGCCACAAGATATATGTAAGCTGCAGGGCATAAATTCACAGTTGGGCATTGCTGTCGTCGCCTCACAAAGATTCGGACGAGACATAGGCCTTGTTGCCGCAGACGACATGCAAGGGGTCTGCGCAACGGATAATATATAAGCCTTCCATCGTTCCCTTCGCCCGTAACAGAAATTTGGATACGATTTGGTCGATCAGCGATTTTTGAAGCAAGTGACCTAACTACTCATTCTCGTGAATTCATCGTTCCGAGTCTCATTCATCTGTGGCGAGTGGATGAGATTTCGCCAGGTTCGAATCATTGTGATGAAGTTCTCCCAGACAGTGTCTTCAAAGAGTTGATCGATGGCTCCTAGTATGAAGCCTCCGCCAGGGGCCAAGATACTGATGGCCTGCTCTACTGCCTTCTGGACGCGCTGTTTGCTTCCTGTGAGCGTGACAGCTGAGTTGACGCCTCCCCAAATGCATATACGATCACCTATCGTCTGCTTCACTTTCTCCAAATCGGCATTCCCCTGCACAGGGTCTACTCCGTAGAGAATGTCGATCTCCATCTCCTTGAAAATGTCCAGAAAGGGCATGATGCCTGAAGTCATTACGTAACAAAACTTTGCACCAATTCGATGAGCGAGGTCCACTTCTCTCTTTATCCTTGGGGCCAGGAATGTTCTGTAGAGTTTAGGTGACCAAAAACACTCATACCATCCTCGATGCACAATAACATCGCACCCCCCAACTTGTGAGGTTAGCTTAATGCAGTCTGAACTCCACTCTAAGATTACATCGAGTAGTTTATGCATCAATTCTGGCTTCCTGTGAGCCAACATGATTGAATTTTCAAAACCGCATAGCCAGTGGAGTGCGTCACCCAAGAAGATGCTGTCACCGTCTATCCATTCAGAGGTGAATGTGTCCCCGCATTCGATTAGAAGTTGATTCTCGTCTGCGAAATGTCTGACTTTGGCGGCTTGGGTTTCAAACTCTGGAGTTGATCTCTTCCTGGCTTGGAGAAGAGACATGAGAGAGCTTCAACATCCTCCATGGTCTCCACGAGGTACTTTCTTGAGCGGCCACGAGGAACCACGTAATCCGTAAAGATAGGGATATTATCGCCATGGGGCCAATCCTTTGTTTGGCGCACAATTTGCTTTAGCGTACCTTTTGGAGTTTCATATTCCTGGAACAGGAACGGATCTAGTTCTCCAGGTAACATCTCCTTTCGCCGTACGATCTTGACTTCGGGGGAAAATGCACGCGGAATCTCGAACCCCACAGTGTCCTCTAGTCCAAGGTTCGTAGTCTTCCTGACTCGTTCGAACTGATCTTTCCATCCGTCCTCTTTACTAGACAGACATCCTCGATGCCAGAACTTCTGATAAAACGGAACGTAGTCCACTTCTGAATGATTGATCGCTGAGAGAAGCCTGTTCCTTGATGAAGACATATCAGTCATATGATTCATTAGTTCGTCAGGAATTTAGATTGAGAGGCCATTTCGCTGAAATGGCAAGCATCAAAGCTTAACGATCTCTAACATGGGTCGACTTGAACTTGCGACGAAGAATAACGACGTTTAACTTCTCCCGCACTGAGTCCCGTCGGAGCAGAATCGGTGGGTGACAGCAGTTATCAAAGACGGCTGAGGGAGCTGAATAATGTCTCGTTCAATCCAAGAAGATTAATGGCACATGATCATAAGTTCGAGACTCGAGTTTTGATCAACTGATTCATCACAATTGATTCTCTTTGTGCCAAGCCGAATTCCATGTTGCCCTACATAGATGTGTCGTGTCAATTCTCGCAAATGGATCTCGTCACTAGCCATATTTGCTCATCCCCATACGTCTCGGATGTAGGAATGATTTGGATTGGATATCTCCTGGGAGAAGTTTCTACGACTTAGCATCGTGCACGTAATGGCGTATCCCGAAGCTCAAGCGGAGAATCCTACCTATTTGGAAACCTTAACTCGACTCGCTCAGGACGATTTCTTCTCAGTATTAGAGATAGTATGGATTAAGGATCCCGCGTTAAGAAAGGCGGTCAAGGAAATTCTAGACAGCGGCCATCTCGCAGTCACGTACGGGGCACAAGCTGCTTTGTTAAATCAACGACTCGACCTTAGCTCCCCGAACGATAATGAGCGACGCAAGGCAGTGGCCCAGGTTAAGACGTGCATTGACGAAGCGTCCGAACTTGGAGCTGAGCGTATGAGCCTCCTGAGTGGATTCGACCGTGGAGAATCCGAACGTGAGAAACTAATGGGGCTGCTCGTGGATTCCGTGAAGGAGATTTGCGCTTATGGAGAACTCAAACACATGCCCATCACGATGGAAGCATTCGACCGAGAAGTGGAGAAGAAATGCCTCATCGGACCAGCACAAGACGCAGCCACCTTTGCGCGCACCATACGACGGGACTACAAGAATTTTGGAATAATGTACGACATGGCTCATGGAGCAATCCTCAATGAAGACCCAAAACGCGCCCTAACAATGCTCAGACCCTACTTAGATCACGTTCACATAGGAAACTGTGTTAAGCGAACTCCGACTCATCCCGCTTACGGAGACAAACACCCCAGATTCGGCCTCGAAGGAGGAGAACATGACGTTAAGGAGCTGACACGATTCCTCAAGGTCCTTTTTGACATAGGCTACATCGGCAAGAAGAGCAAAGCCGACGGCCGTTTGCCGACAGTAGGGTTCGAGATCAAGCCAATGCCACAAGAGAACCCTGAGGTGGTCATCGCAGGGTCAAAGCGTGTATGGAAGCAAGCATGGGCACAACTCCAGAAACGAAACTTATCCGAAAATAATGAAAACTAACCCCTTCCCTAGACTATTCCGCACTTTGATCAGTCTTTCCTTGGCCTGCGTTAACATCTCATGATCCTGTTCTCAGAAAGTACTCGATGACACGAAGACTATCTCAAGTCGAACGACCGATTAAAGTCTGAAAAGTGCGCTGTGAGTACCATTTTAAGACTCTAATTGATTCGTTCTGGAGTGGCTGGATTCTATGAAAGGATTTGGTCTTGACCAATTCGATCAAGATGGGATAACAGCGATTCACAACGCTTCAGTCGGGATTCTGGAGAAGATCGGTATTAGGGTGGATGAGCCAACTGCGTTTGAGAGATTCAAGGAGCATGGATGTGATGTGGATGCGAAGAGTAGAGTCGTGAAGATTCCTGAATATTTGGTTGATTATGCGTTGCGTAAGGTGCCGAGTCGAATCGTCCTATATGGACGAGATAGATCGAAGTGCATGCACTTAACCGATCTGAACGTTTACTTCGGTACAGGCGCAGGATGCCCTTACGTAAGAGCCGTGAACGGCGAGCGTAGAAATGGGACAAAGCGGGATGCGGAGAATTGTGTTCGCGCTCTCAGATTACTTGAATCATGTGGATTTTGCTATGGCGTGTGTCGTGCCAGGTGATCAGCTGGACGTTTCGCAGGATTTACATGAATTCGAGCTTATGGCTCGGAACACGAGTAAACCAATGGTCGCCATGGCTTACAAGTATGGGCATGGTGCAAAGATTGCTGAAATGGCTTCAACAATCGTAGGAGGAGACGACGAGTTAAGAAAGAAACCGATAGTCGCCCTCTACACTGAACCAGTCTCTCCTCTCATACTGGAGAAGGATGCGACAAGGAATTTTCTTGACTTCGCTGAAAGAGGATTACCCACAGTTTTTGTTAGTTCTCCAATCGGTGGGTTAACCGCCCCTATCACCCTCGCGGGGCTCGTGACGCTGAATAACGCTGAAGCATTGGCTGGGATCGTTCTCGGTCAGATTACGAGGCCAGGTACACCGATGATTCATGGGGGAGGAACAACTGTGATGGATGTTTACACTGCTGAGCCAGATAATTCAGGTCCAGAGTTGCCTTTGACAGCGAGCGCTAGTGCGCAGTTGGCTAGGTTTTATGGAATTCCAACCTGGGGCCATGCTGGACTTAACCATTCGAGAGACGTCGACGCACAGGCAGTTGGAGAAGCAGTATTCAATATAATGACCACCGCCTTTAGTGGCCAGAATCTGGTCCATGATTTGGGTTTCATGGATACGGCCTTGACTTACAGTCCAGAGCTGTTAGTCATATGCGATGACGTCGTCGGTAAAGTTGAACGTTTTCTTAGGGGAATTGAAGTGAATGATGAGACGATTGCGTTCGACGTTATCGACAGGGTTGGTATAGGAAACAGCTACTTATCCGATAAACATACCCTCCGTCACACAAAATCAGAACTCTACGTTTCAAAGCTAGTAGTCCGAGACGAATATGGCAAATGGATAGAGAAAGGACGGGTTAACATGATCAAGAAGGCCGAAGAAGAAACCAAGTCAATATTGGAGAAGCATAAACCTTCAGGATTCGAACCTCACGTCTCCAGCCACTTGGACTCCATCATAAGGGAAGTCGAAAAAGCCGGCACATCATGCTAAGGATAGATCAGTTGCTCCGAGGTAGTTCACTCAAGGGGCCTTTGTTTCAAGCGGAAGCGGTGACATCAGCCTAGGGCTAAGGTTTGAGTCGAGAGTACTGACAGCATTCCCCAGCTTCGCGGTGACGTGGCAAATTCAATGTTATAGTTCGGATATTCCTTCCCGAACCTGTAGCACCTGTAGCAGTGGGCGGGTATGTGAAGCATCTCCTTCAAGAAAGAGGTATACTTGCTGATTTATCGAAGAGACGGATTGAGCCCTTGACGCAAGTTCGTCGTGAAACCGCCCTCTGTCTGGATTATCGGATCAGAATCTACATACACTGCATCGATCTTGAACCGTTTTGCGACTGCGATCTGACATTGCGTGAGTATAAGTGGGTTCGTTGCATATTCGATTAATCTAAAACCTCCGTATTTCGCAGCAAAAGTGATGATGAATGGAACAACAGGTATCCGGTCAGATTTCTGAAAAGCAAGCGCCTTAAGGACTCGGTCTCTGGAATTCATTGTTCGTGAATTTCCTCATATCGGGTTTCGCACGCCAGTAAGTTTCCGCCATGTGTGAATCATTGTCATAAAATTGTCCCAGATGGTGTCTTCAAAGAGCTGGTCAATTGCTCCTCTAGACCAAGTCTAGTAGTTTTTCGGGCTCGCTCAAATTGATCCCTCCACGCGTCTTTTCGGGTTGAGAGACATCCACGGTGCCAAAACTTCTGGTAGAATGGAACGTAGTCGACTTCTGAATGATAAATTGCCGCA
>CAWAOH010000002.1:0-19856 GCA_963783645.1 Candidatus Bathyarchaeota archaeon
AGGTGCATGGATTGCCGTTATCTTGATCCCGATGCTCGTCGCACTCTTCCTCCAGGTTCATGGTCGTGGAAGAGAAGTCAGTGCTGAATCTGTTGCAACTGCGCGTAATTGATTCCATTCTCAAGAATTCACTTGCGAGTAATGGTTAATTGCTTCTTATCGTCATATGCCAGCGAGATGTTTCAAATGTCAGTTGAGGTTGGCCAGAAACTACCAGACTTTCAGCTTCCTGATCAGACCAGAACCCAGAAGTCCCTGAAGGATTTTGCGGGAAAGAATACTGTGTTAGCATTCTTCCCGGGTGCTTTCACAGGAGTCTGCACGAAGGAAATGTGTACTTTTAGAGATTCAATTCAAAGCTTGCCTGGGAATATAGTCGGGATAAGTGTTAACGATCCTTTCACAAACAAAGCCTTCGCGGACATGCACCAATTACAGTTCCCAATCCTAAGCGACTACACTCGAGAGACCATCAAGAAGTACAACATATTCCACGACAATTTCCTAGGACTCAACGGATACACAGCCGCAAAACGCTCAGTTTTGGTCTTAGACAAGAACGGGATTGTACGTTACAAGTGGGTCTCTGAGGACCCGGGGAAAGAACCGGATTACGAGGCTGTCAAGGGCGCACTCGCTAAACTCTGAAAGATGTGAGGTATTCTCGTACCATACTTTCAGCAGTTATGATAAGAAGATGTAAATAAAAAAAGAAAGAAAGCGCAGGAGATTTAGTCTATTCTAATCTCTCTGCCCTTAGGCTTCGCCTTCAGCTTCCGGAGGGCTATCTCCAGCACTCCATTGTTGTATGATGCCTTCGAACTGTCTGGGTCTATGTCTGCAGGAAGCTCCACTTCCTTGTAGTACTTTCGTGTCGGTGAATCAACTCGTATGGTGAGCGAGTTTTCCGCAATCGTCGTCTTGATGTCGGATTTCTCTACTCCTGGCAGTTCTACGAGTACTCGAACTTGCTCTGCTTCGTTGATTACGTCAACGAGTGGTTCTCTGGTGTCCGTTGGCTCCAGTGCTGGTTGATCCATACCGAACAGTCCCGGTCTCTTGGATGGCTTGACGTTGCCGAACTCCTGTATGATGGGTTTGCCGTCAGGTCCCATAGACATCGAGTAACCGTACACGAAGGGACCGAACTGTCGAACAGTTGACCCATCTGGTAGTTTTCGTTCTCTCATCGAATCTTTTGGCATGCCTTTAGCCATGTCTTCGAACATGTGCTCGAACATCTGGTCAAAGTCGCTGAACCATTTATCCATCCATCCGAAAGGCGATCGTCCTCTCCTAAACCATTCTGGCATATCGTCTGACATTTCCATGTTCACCTCGCATTCTGTTACCATTAGTAACAGAATCATATAAATTTTGTTACTAAAGGTAACGTTACCTTCACGGTTGATAGACTAAATTCTTGGGGCTGTTACGAATCGGTTGATGACCTAGTTTTGTGTAGTCGCTGTCGGACATTTAGCACTAGATAAAAGCATGGAACCGCCTACAAGAACGTACCTTGTACTACTTGGGAATTTTCGCTGTCGTAGTGGGTGCTGTGGGCGGTGTGTGCGCGATTCTACTAAAGGGACAGAGGGGGGACATAGACCGTGAGATTGCCTATCTAACCTCTGGCCCGTACGCTTCTGAGCTATTTACGGTTGAGGACTATAACAGGAGATTTGCAAGGTTCCAAGTATGCTTCAATTTGCTTTTGGTAGAGAAATTCTCGATGAGGTAACGAACGTGTTTTGTAGTTCCACCAAAATGAGAGTGCAGTTGCCAAAAGACCTGCTGTAATTCCTGCAAGTCCAAGAACGGTAGCGTCTTCAAGTCCCCAAATCATTACGAAGCCCTACCGTGACTAGTATTCGACAGGAAATATCTCACTTTCCCACAATCCAAGATCGTGGAGAAAGTAGCAGCGAATGATCTCAATCAGTGACTTTCACGAAAACAGCGTGACCGCACAATTTGCATTGCGTTGAGGTTCTAGTTCGTGTTGCAGGTGTCGGCAAATAAAGTGTCGAGACAACATCCTGAGTCACTAGTGGTTGAGCGCATCCTTCGCAAACGTAGACGCCTTCAGCTATCAAAATTCAATTCACCACCATGAAGTTGGAGTGCGGAGAGGAGTCGCAGCACCAGACGAAAGTGCCTTTCCCGTCGCCGAGAAGGAACTCTCCGCATCTTCCAGACGCCCCTGAGTTGAGAGGTGTGGAACCATGTGGTTGAGCATGGCCCAATTTTGTACACTTCGGGCGTCGCACCGCGTAGACTCCCCGCGCGCCCCATGCCGAGCGAGAGGGGAAGAGAACCCCTAATGGCTGATTGGACCTAAGTTAACTGAATTCACCTAGGATGGTTGAGTTCAATGTAATCGGTGAAACATTAGTGAACACTAGTGAGATACGGTTAGGTTAACCACGAAAATGCGCTCAAATTCGGTGAACTGGTGAAGTGTCACTAAATCTCACTACTTGTGCGAATAGATTTCATCGAATCCGGTGAGGATTACTCCACCCGATTAACGGAGGTTTTCGGATGCCCCAAGTCAGCCTATCACTTATAAGGTACGGGTGAGCGATTTTCATGATGCCGATGGCTGCAATCATACAATTCCGGGGAAGGAAGAGGGAGATCGCGGAGAGGCTTCTCCGTGGGGAAACTCCAGCGGAGATTGTCTTGGCGGTGAGCACCAAGATCGGATACGTTTTCAACGTAGCTTCGGAACTCCGAAAAAGGGGGATCCTGCCCAGACCCGAACGTATTGCTCCAGCCCCAGAAGTACGGCACCCTGCTGTTCCCAATCCTGAGCCTCCGGCTACTCCGCCAGCTCTCCCGATTCCGATTACCGAAGTAGCTCCCCCGCCACGCGTTAGAGCGAAAATGGACGAGGTCACCCAACTCCAACAGACGCTGCGTACAAAGCAGCAAGAAGAGCGCAGACGCTCAGATCATCGAAACAAAACTTCAGACTGCCATCGTTCACATCTGCCCCAATCCCCGCGACGTATTTTCTAACCAGATGGTCTACACGAAAGCGATCAGCTTGATACTCGATACGATGTCTCCATACAATGAGCGTTTCTTGTTCTACAGGAATACATATCGCGATTTCGGATGGATGTATCACGTACGCGAGAAACTGGAAGAATTCCTGCACCACCGGTTCTTTATCAATTTCTCTAACGGTGCAACTCCTCGCTCCGAAACCCCCCTAAAGGACGAGGTAGAAAGCGTGTTAGATTCGCTCGGCCATCCTGAAGATGTAGACCCCGCTCTTGCGCGTTTATGGCTGCACACCAAGACCTTGTGAGAATGCCCAAACGAAAGCGAGTTTGCCGGTGCATAAATCGCGTGGCCGCGCCTCTATAAACGAAAATAGTTCGAAATCGTTTAGCGCACGTGTGCCGTTTCTGTTCGGGATACTCCGAAACAGGAAGCAGAGTACAATTCCGACACGGGCTGTACTATTCTGTACTATTCTAAGGGTAACGTAAAGTAGACGGTTCTTGACGCCCAGATTCAGACTGGGATAGGTGAGGCGAAGACTTGCCGTTACCAGAAAAACAATCGCTTAAATCTAGGCGACTAATGTTTTGTCCAGAAACCTAGATCTCTCCGTTTTGACGCGCTGAGATGAGATTCTTGATTTGCAAAGCCTGTAATGGAGACGGTGAAGTAGACTGCGCAAAATGCAACGGCAGCGGCTCGATACCAGTAAACTGTGACGAATGCAAGGGCAAGGGAAAGATTCCCTCTGGCAACGACATGGTCGAATGCGACATTTGTAACGGGAGCGGGAAAGTCGATGGCAAATGTAATGAATGCTTTGGCGGAGGATTAATCCTGTGCGAAGCTTGCGACGGTACCGGTAGCGTAGACAAAATAGACTAGCTGTACTCAACACAGTCTGTAGGTCAGTACACGATCAACGAGTTCGGGTCTATGAGCGTTTCCAAATTACATGAAGAAGTCTTCGATCTACTGTACGCCGAGAATAAGCCTGAAGTTGCGGTCCTGCGGCTGAACCGAA
This sequence comes from Candidatus Bathyarchaeota archaeon, assembly GCA_963783645.1. Taxonomy (GTDB): domain Archaea; phylum Thermoproteota; class Bathyarchaeia; order 40CM-2-53-6; family 40CM-2-53-6; genus FEN-987. The sequence continues at coordinate 4,043 of CAWAOH010000002.1, forward strand.
TCTTGGAGAAAACACCTGAGAATGATGAGGCTCTGGCCCTCAAGGCTTACGCACTCAACAGACTGGCAAACGCACGCAAAGAGTAGTAGTACTCGAAGAATGCTATTGCGTCGGCGGACAAAGCATTGACTTTGAACCCTACCAATGATATCGCCTTGACGAGTATGGGCTGGGCGTTAATCGATCTGCGACAACCCGTCGAAGCAACTCCTTACTTGATCAGCGCCACAAAAGCGAATCCACGTAACGAGTATGCATGGTATAATCTTGCATGGGCTCAATATCTCGCTGGAAATGCCGCCGAATCTTCTGCGTCAATCAAGCGAGCACTAGAATTGAGTCCGAATAATGCAATCATAACGAGAGGAAAGCAAATGATGGAGTCAGGACATCTACCGACTCATTTGAGACGCGAATGAGCGTCTCCGTAGTGAGCTGGTGTCAGCCCTTGGTGACGCCTATAGGAACTAAACGTGCAACTTTCGTCGCAATGCCCAATTGATGACTGACCTCGGCGACGCTGTCCACGTTCTTGTAGGCTTCAGGTGCTTCCTCGCTCACTGTACCGAAGTTTTCTGCTCTTATCATGATTCCTTTTTTCGAGAGAAGGTCTTCTACTGCTTTAGCTGGATTGCGTCGTTTTGCCGCGGCGCGGCTCATGGATCGACCCGCACCATGAGCAGTGGTACCGAAGCTCAGCTCCATGGCTTTGGATGTGCCAATTAGGACCCATGAAGCGGTTCCCATACTTCCTGGAATGAACACCGGTTGTCCAAATTCGCGGTACTCAGGTGGAATCGCTGGATGTCCTGGCGGAAAAGCTCTCGTAGCGCCTTTTCGATGAACATACACCTTCTTAATACTACCATCGATAGTGTGCTCCTCTAGCTTCGCGATATTATGGGCAACATCGTAGATTAGTGCCATATCAAGCTGATCCGCTGCCTTTCCGAATGTTTTCTCAAACGATTCTCTAGTCCAGTGCGTAATCATTTGTCTGTTGGCCCAGGCGAAATTTGCCGCCGACGACATTGCGCCAATGTAATCCTCCACTTCTCGACTCTTTGAGGGAGCGCATGCGAGTTGTCTGTCAGGGAGCTTGATTCCATACTTTTCGACCGCTCGTTCCATAACTCGGAGGTAGTCACTGCACACCTGATACCCGAACCCTCGGCTACCGGTGTGGACGAGCACAAGTATCTGGCCTTCCTTCTTGATTCCAAGCTTATTGGCAACTGCGGGATCGAGTATCTTGTCCACTTTTTCAATCTCAAGGAAGTGGTTCCCGCTACCTAGACTTCCCAGTTGAGGACTGCCTCTCTGTTTCGCTACTCCAGACACTTTATCAGGATCTGCGGTTTCCATGCATCCGTTTTCTTCGCAATGCTTACGGTCTTCACTCCACCCGTAGCCGTGGTCTACCGCCCATTCTACGCCCTCTCGAGTGACCTTTTCCAAGTCGCCAGAGGATAATCTGCCCACTTTGCCGCGGCTTCCGAGTCCTGATGGTACGTTGACAAACATTGTGTCAAGCAACTTGGACAACATCGGACGGACCTCCGTTTCAGTGAGATTGGTACGAATGAGCCGTACGCCACAGTTGATGTCGTATCCGATGCCACCAGGACTGACGACCCCCTCGTCATAGTCACTCGCGGCTACTCCTCCAATAGGAAAGCCGTATCCCTCGTGACCGTCAGGCATAGTAATTGACCAATTGTACAAACCAGGGAGCGTCGCTACGTTGGCACATTGCTGCAGCGTTGCATCGGATCGCATTTTCTCGATCAGTGCATCATCCGCGTAAATCCGACCTGGCACTCGCATTCCTTTTTGCGAGTCCTTAGGGATCTCCCAAACATACTTGTCAATGCGGTTTAGCTGCACGTTGCTTGAACTGTGCCCGTATGCTCCTTGAGACATTTCAATCACCGAGAGAATTTCTGAGAGATCATCGGTTCACTAATTTAAAGAGTCAGTAGCGAGTCACGCCTCGAATTGACTTCATAGCGCAACGTATTGGTCAATCCGTCGTTCGATTATCTTAAGACTATCTCTCCAGAAGTCAGGTTTTCTGATATCTATAGCAAATCGGGAAGCAAGTTCAACGGGAGTTCCTTCTCCAGTGCTAGCGAGCAAGGATTCATAATCTGAAACAAATGATGCTCCCCGTTTTCTGTAAATCGCATAAAGTCCCGTTCCGAAAAGGAGACCGAAGGCGTATGGGAAGTTGTAGAACGATAGGGACGTACTGTAGTAGTGAGGTTTCCAAGTCCACATATACTTGTGCAGGTGCATCTCATCTAAACCTTCACCGTAGGTACTCTTCTGCGACCTGATCATAATCTCACAGAATTCATCAGCGGATAATTCTGATTTCTGACGCCGCTCGAAAACCTCCTTCTCGAACAGGAAACGTGAGGTAATATCGACAATCACTTGCGTTGATTCAATTAGCGATGTCTCTAGAATGGCAAGTTTCTCGTCCTTACTCGAAGCTTTGGCTAAGACTGCATCAGACACTATTGTCTCACAGAAGATCGAGGCAGTTTCAGCTAAAGTCATAGGTGTTCGAGTCTGCAGGACGGTTTTGCCCACTAGACATTCGTTATGGTAGGCGTGTCCCAGTTCATGCGCGACTGTTGAGACCGCATCTAACGAGCCGTCGAAGTTACAGAGAATCCGAGATTCGTCTACTGCGGGTATTTCCATGCAGAATGCTCCTCCACGTTTTCCGTCTCGAGGTTCAGCGTCAAGCCAATTATTTTGGAAGGCGCGTTTGGCTAGGTTTGTTAAACGGGCACTAAAGGTGCCGAATTGTTCTACTATGAATCCTAGAGTCTCATCCCATGCATAGTGATGACCCGCTCTCCCACCAGGTGCAAAAAGATCCCACCAAGGAAGCGCATTGTAGCCTAACCGCTTCGCCTTGGCCCTAAGGTATCGTCTGAAAGACGGAAAGGAATCTCGCATAGCATCGAGCATGGTGTTCAGAGTTTCTCGATCAATGCGGGCTTGATCGAGTGAAGTATGTAAAGCGTCAAGGCGTCCCCGTCGTTTCGATAAAGTGGCTACGGTACCTTTCACACCGTTTACAGCTGCAGCCAGTGGTTCGCGAACAGTTTCCCAAGCGGTTAGTTCTGCCTCGTAGGCTCTACGGCGTATGTCTGAATCGGGGTGGTGACTGAGGTTTAGAATTGCTGTAATCGGCATCTTCTCTTTTTTTCCGTTCAGTTCAAAGTCCACAGTTAACTGCGAGCATACGGTTCCTTGGAGTTTGGACCAAGCGTTTCCTCCACTCAATTCGAGTTCTGAGGCTAGAGTTTCTTCTGATTCACTCATCAAGTAGCGGCTTTGGTCCAAGACCTCCTTGAGATAGAAAGAATGTTCCTTGCTTTGACCTGCAATCGTTAAGATCGAAGGAAGAGTTTCTGCTACTCCTCTGATCCAGCCCTGAAAACGTACGTCGATCTTCTTGATTTGCACTCCGATTATTTCAAGTTCTGACTCCGAACGCTTCGCTAAAGCATTGTATGAATCAGTAGTCACGTAGGAAGTAATGAATGCGTTTATGGTGCTGAAGAGGCGGAGCAAAGAGTTCATGCGGGTGATGTAGCCGTCGACGATCTCCTTCAGGCGAGAGCTCTCGAGTATTCCCGCGTCTGATTCAGTTCGCCCGACTCGATATTGGAGGCAGTAAGTCTCAAGTCCCGCGATTTGTCCGTTGAGATCCTCGATTGCCCTCTTGAACTGCTCAGATTCCAAACCTGAATAAACATTGGAAAGATCCCAGTGCGGCAGTGATTCAGCCCTACTCATAGCTTCTCACGATAGTAAGCCAGCTACATGTGCGAGCTCTGAATCTTATTCCTGTCGACTTCGGCGTCAGCCGCTACTCATGCAGACGCCCATCATTATGGGCGAGCAATGCGCACAGACATTGTAGGGTCCTGCACCGCAGAACCCACAGTTGATACAGCGACCGTCGCAGCTGCGTGTCTCTTGATCAGACGTCATGATTTCCTCTCTATCATTAATCAGTTTGCGGGAAATCTCCGCTGAATATCTCTTCAATTGCTCTCCTGCCCGCTGGGTGAGGTTCCTCCGCCGCGTATCCCAAAGAGAACATGGCAACTGGTCGGCCTGTTTTTTCACCGACGATTTCACGCACTGCATCTTCATCGAAGTCACCCACCCAGACTGTGGACAAGCCTAGATCCACGGCCGCCAACATTGCGAATGATCCAGCTATCGTGGCATCTTGCACGCTGTAGAGTTCCCGTCCTCTGTCCCCGTACGTTTCGCAACTCGACGGATCAGTGCAGAAAACAAGACATACGGGTGCTTGCTCGATGAAGTTCTGGCCATTCGCCGCTCGCGCGAGAGCCTCCCTTTTCGACTTTTCTCGAAAAACGTACACATGGTAAGCCTGCAGGTTACCCGCAGAGGGTGCCAGATTCGCGGCCTCGAATATCCTCCGCAACTTGTCCTCTTCAATAGGCTGTGACTTGTAGGAACGGACTGAGCGCCGTCGCTGCAACACGCTAAAGAACTCCAATCTTACTCACCCATGACGGACTTGGAGCAGCCTCATCGTGCTCAGAAGAGTTTCGAATATAGACTAATGACTGTTCAGCAGAAGAAGAGCATTACTCCTAAAGCATCAATCGGAGTCATCAGGGATTAGCACAATTTGGGATATGGTTCGAAATTTCAGTCTTCTCAGCCGAAATTGTGTCGCACGACACAACGAATAGCCACTTTGGTGAACATCATCGGTGAGACCTAGTGAAGGTTAGGTTCGTTTTCATCGAATTTGAACCTGAAAACTGTTCATTCTAACACTAACTCACTGATAATCACTATTTCACTTATGACGTAGGTTATGTTTTTTCTCCATCTCATTTATTAGTAGTCGAATCAAACGCACCATTCGGTCAGAGACGTTTCTTAATGATCAACTTCCGAGGGGCTAAGGTTCGGTTTGTTGTCCTATCTGCGATATTGTTAACGATCCTCTTATTCTCAAGTCGATCAAGTCCCATGGTTAACGGCCAAACATATCCCAATATTACATCTTACCGTGTTAGTGGAGCTCCCAACTATGACGCTCCTGGAAATGAGTCGTTTTGGAGCACGATGGATTGGACGAATGTTCCCTTGGCGGCATCTGTCTCACCAGGTGGCGGGCAAACTTCAGAGGTTTCCATAAAATCCGCGAATGATGGATTCAACGTCTATGTTCTCTTGAAATGGACTGACATGGTCGGTCCGTCTTTTGGCTGGGACGGGGAACTCTACAGGGCGTCCGGACGGGACATTGGTTTCATCTGGGCGAAGAGGCTACAAGGAATGTTACTCAACTCGTCTACAATTCCACTTACTATTATCAGGATAGAGCCGCTTTGCTCTTGTTCCTTGGCGGTGGTCGACAACAGTCACCCGTGATGGAACTTGGATCAAGCGGAGCGATAACTGGTGGAGCTGCAGACATTTGGCATTGGCAATCGGTGCCAACCGACAATAACCCCAGCGACCAAGGTTTCCCTGGTGGATACACTGACCCCACAGGGAAGACCATCTATCCAAATGATAACATGTCCTTCGCAGAAGACGATTTCACCAATATGACTGGATTCTTTGTCACTGGCGGCAGCTTTGGGGCCGACGCACCCAACTTAGACCCGTCACGGATCCGTTCATCATACACGTAGGAAATGCCTTTTCGGATTCAAATCAGACATGGACCGTCGAGATGGTAAGAAGCTTCACAACCTCAGACCCCCAGTTTCAGGTTCAGCTTACAACCGGAGGCACTTACTATGCTGCCTTTGCAATATGGAACGGAAAGCTTGGAGAATCAGCTCACATTAAGTCGGTCTCGCAATGGTACACTCTGACAATCAGCGACAAGTCTCCGCCATATCTCTCGACAGCTCCCGTTGGTCAGGCTTTGGGAATTAGTCCCACCCTTGCAGCCGTAGTCGGAATAGGACTTCTAATTACAGGCGTCATTATCGGAATCGTCGTGAGACCGAAGAACAAAGGTTGACAAGATGGAATCCGAAAGAGAAGCACGAAACCCAAAACTGCGAAAAACCCCGACGCAATTTTCTGAAAATTGCAATATCGTTTTCGACCCTGCTGCTGGTCGGAGGAATAGCCGCAATCGCAAAATCCATCACAAACCCTGCACCCTCCCAGAACCAGGGGACTGGTCCACAAGCGTTTCCTCGGGTCAAAGTGGCACAGTTAAGTGATCTTCAGGTCAACCAACCTGTCCTCTTCAACTATCCTCTAGATAATGAGCCGAATATCTTAGTAAAATTAGGACAGAAAGCGGAAGGCGGAATCGGCCCCGAAGGAGACATTATCGCTTTCAGCGCTCTCTGCCAGCACCTGGGTTGTGTTTATGCATTCCAAGCTACTGGAACGTCACCGAAGTGCGACTCATCGTATCAAGCAGCTTCACCCGTAGGGTACTGTTGTTGCCACGGAAGCGTTTTCGATTTCCTGCATCATGCACAGCTCGTATCTGGACCATCACCTAGAGCACAGCCGCAAGTTATATTCGAGATCGACGACTCAGGCAACATATACGCAGTAGGCATGACGCCTCCCGCCATTTTCGGACATAATACAGGTTCCTCAGACGTTTCTTCGGATCTGCAAGGCGGTACTCCCGTGACATAACATGACAGCAGAAAACCGAAGCACATTGAGTCGTCTGCTCAAATGGTTTGATACACGCCTAGGTCTTTCCTACCCGTTACTTAGACCAGTGCCCACATACGTGATTAGCCCATTCTACTGGCTAGGCGCACTGACAGTTGTTGCTTTCATCATCCAAGGCGTGAGTGGAGTAATAATGATGCTCTATTACGTTCCAAGCCCAGGCGCGGCGTTTACATCAACTCAATACATCTTCGACAGGGTCTACTACGGAAGATTCCTTGAGACCGTCCACCTATACACGGCATATGCTATGATTATGCTCGCATTCATGCATATGATGCGTGGATATTTCGTCTCCGTTCACAAGAAGCCGAGAGAACTCATGTGGATCGTGGGAATGTTCATGGGTTTTGTGACTTTGGGGTTTGGCTTCACTGGCTACCTGCTACCCTGGACGGTCGTGTCTAAATCAGCTACAGACGTAGGAATCGGAATGATTGATGCACTACCTCCTCAAATCTCCTCACTGATTAGTTTCTTAGTCGTCGGTGCAGGAGGAGATGCCACTGAACTCCTCCGATTCTACGACCTGCACGTAATTGTACTTCCCGCTGTTCTATTGGTCCTCCTCGCCGTAAAATGTACATGCTTGAAACTCATGGCATATCAGAACCCCCTGGATCAAAGAAGGACGCTGGACAGATTCCCATCTTCCCCGACGTCACGATTTACCTGCTGGAACTGGCAGCAATGTTCGGGGCTGCAATGCTATTGGTGTCCGTAATCTTCCCTTTGAATCTCCCTCCACATTACACACCAGAATTGGCATCGCAGTGGATTCCGCAACCAGATTGGTACTTCCTCTGGATCTACCAGATTCTCAAAATCTCAGTTTTTGAAGGACTAGGTCTCCCAATCGCACTCGGCATAGTAACTTTCGTCTTCATCTTGATTTTCTTGCTGCCATTCATAGACCGTGGCAGCTCCAGGTCGATAGCACAAAGACCAATCTTCGTAACCTTAGGTTTAATCTTTATTGGAGAAATAATCGTACTAGCATATTGGGGATTGAAAACGCCCGGCCAGACTATTCCACTCGAAGAAGCATCATTAGTACTTGGGGGAACTGCAATTCTGATCGGAAGCATTGTGCTAGGTGCATTTCGATTCTTCACGGGAGGGCCAAAACGCACCTCGTCAGCGAAGACTACAACTCACAGCTTGAACACATTTGGAGCAACAGCTGCTTTTGTCATAATTGTTTCATTCGGAGCGTTAGCTATCGGAACCTCTCTTTCCAGTATAGTGCAGATTATTCTTAATGGAGCGGATTTGATCTCAGTGACTAGGTTGATAATGGCAATGATCGGCCTGGCTTGCACAATTATGGCGTCGCTTACGCTTCTTTACATGCTCGATCGTCGAACCGGTAGACTCAGAACAAAGATCGCATTCTTTGAGAGAATAGTGAGACCATGGACCTGAATAAACTCCTAGTAAGCCTTCTGATATGTCTTCAATGTGTCTCAATGATATTCCTCTGGACACTTGACGCCACAAACGTCGTCAGCGAGGTAAAATTCGCCGTCTTCCTCGCCGTCGACCTGCTATCCTTTGCCATGGTGGCTTATGGTTATAGAAAACTGAGAGGTGGACAGCTGCTTAGTCACATCTGGATACTACTTGGATCACTTGGATTGGTCGTCCTATTATTCTCAGGGCTCTTGTTCCCGTAGGCCAATTACAGTTCGCCCTCCATTTCTAAGTGAAAATGATGCATGAATCGATGGATTATTGGAGCGAGGAGTACTCCAGCGACCACCAGAAAGATCACGCCGCAATAGAGTGCAACTCGTTGACCGGCCCCATCCCGCCGAGCAACATAGCTGCATTAAGTAGTGCATCAATCCAGGGAAGGCCTTCGAAGATATGGTAACCCAATACGCCGATAGCAAGGGAACCTACATCGATTCCAAAAACTATGATCACGTGGCGAGCTAATCGTCACAGAAACGCGGCTCGAGGAAGCAGGGGTTCATTGCGACGCTCGAACACTACTCCATACCACAAGAGCCGAAGAGCCGGCTAACTTATCAACATTCGCGGTATCACTTCACAATTATGCCATGTTTCGCGGCTCTACTCTCGGCGAGTCTGCGACAAAGTAGTCGCCAGATACTCGTTGACTCGTCACCATACGGGGGAATTCATGGGCGTGCAAGCCACGAGCAAATACGTGACAACTGGAATTGACATTTATCTCCTGAACAACGGAAAGATCAAGGAACACTGGCACGAGATAGACATGGAAAGGTTGATGATGCAGCTTTTCCGGTGAATCTATATTGTCAAAAGCACGCGATTATGATCGAAACCCTTTTTGTGACTAAGTAGAGCCAATGCCAGTCGATAAAGTATGTCCCCGCATGTCCTCGTAGTAAGGCCGTGTTAAGATTGCAGGATCTGGCAGCACAACTCGATAATAGTGAAAACTTCGGCGATGTCTTCGAGATTGTGAAGAAATCGGTTAAGGATCAGCTAGGCAAAGAACGAGCAGGATTGATGCTTGTGCTAGCAGATCTCCCAATACATCTCGGCGCGTTTCATGGCGTAGGTACTAACTCTATCGTTATGAACCGCGCACTCCTAGATCGAATTGTGAAAGGGGGCAATTCGAGAACGCAGGTAAATTCATTTGTTTATTCGATACTGCTTCATGAGTACCTCCATTCGCTTGGGTTAATTGAAGAAGCTGATGTTCGAAGCTTGGTGCGCGATATTTCGATCAAAACGTTTGGTGATGATCACCCAACATCCAAGATTGCTGCTGCGGGTCCATGGTCGATGCTACCTAGGTCATGGCCATCTGAACAGGCAGATTCCACCGACATCACGCAATCTCGTCGTGAAATGGAACTGGTAAAGGACTTCGATCGTTCACATTCCAAATACATCAGCTGATTCATGCGAAAGTTTTCAGGTTTTCACTGATCTAAGAGACGGGCATTCCAGAATAACTTACGTTGCCAGCTAGCTATTCGACGCTCCAAGAGTGCCCGCATTTCGTGCAGGTAAACCTCTGCATAGATCTTTCCTGCCTTACTCCCGCGTGCTCGCCTGAAACGAGTCCAAGACTGTGAAAGGCTTCCTTGTTGCCGCAACGAGGACAAACTTCGGCGATTTTCCTGTACTCCAATTTCGACGGGTCTAGAACGTCAACAACGCCAGCGGAACTCTCGCGTGGTTCGATCTTCACCACGTCGATAATCTCAGTCTTGACCTGATAACCGCACTTGGAACAGACAAGGCCCTCAGTCGTTTCCTTCATGTAGGCCCCACATTTCTCGCAGAACTTCAACAGTTAATTCCTTCTAGAACGTCTTCGCGGGCGGTTCAACATTCTTGTCAGGTTTCAAGACAACAGCTCCTTCGCTCTTTGTTAGTGAATCGGTTGAAAGAGGCTTGGTAAGCCATTACTTTGTCCTTACTTTCGCCGCTTTCTCTTATGCAACTTGGTTTTTCTTAGTTTGCCAAATCGACGAAGAACAGTGGTCGCGGCAGGTTCAACGATGAGTTTTCTTCCTTCCAGTCTGATATGCAGCATAGCGCCTTTTCCGAACGGAAAGGTCGAATCAGTTGTGAGCTTCGTGGGAAGATATATGCGCGGCGACTCATACACTCTACCGTCTGGCATCTTCTTCTTCGTTATTACGTAGCTAGTAACAGCTTCTCTCATGTCTTGCCACTTTCGGGTTCAAAATTAGACGGATAATCCGATTGAGATAACGGATAGTAGCGCAAACATGTAAAAAAGGCCCATTCGGGACTACTGGTTTGCGGCTTTCCAGTGTCAATCTCGAATGCGGGCATGTACAGAATCATGTAAACGACTTGAAGCTTCAGCCCATTTTGCCTCTCCGACGCTTCACCAAAATGAAAAACAAACCGAAGGAAAGCCCCACAATCATCGCTTCCACTGGAAAACCGGGGAGACCGATACCCCAGTACGGGCTACTTACCTGATTTGTAGTCAAAGACGATGTCATAAGTTGTGTTGTAGCTGAAGGATTCGCAGGACCTACGAAATTAGCAGGCTCTATCAAGGGTTGCAGTGGGGGTTGATCGAAGTCGAACGAATTCATCATGTCGTTCGCCTTCACATCTCTGGTTCCGAGAAGTGGGAGATTGAAGTTGTCTTCGGCCAGTCTCAGCAGTGACGCGAATTCATATTGAGTATGGTCAATGAAGCCATGCTTCGCCCAAGGGGAGACCACTAAAGTTGGAACTCTGAATCCTTCACCGTAAGCATCAATTTGCGGTGGAGGAACATGGTCGTAGAAACCACCATAATCGTCCCAGGTTATGATGATCGCTGACGACTGCCAATACTGACTTTGCATCACCTGATTCACCAAGTAAGCTACGTAGTCCATTCCGCAGTCGCTTCGTGCTGGTGGATGTTCGCTCGGTGACTGCCCTTGCACAAGATCGGGCTAGGTTGGGGATGCCATCCCCCGGAATTATCCATGAGACTGCGGGCAATTGGCCGTTCTGAATGTCTGTGACAAAGTGTTGCGTGTTCTTTACGTGTTGCACAAGTTCGCTCTGGGTGGTTCTGGAAGTACGTGAAGAGTGGTAGGACGTCCCAGATGTTGGGCTTAAGCGGCTTCGCTTCTCCATCGTACCATGCCCAAGGTACATTCGCATTGCTCATCTCTTCGGCAAGGGTTGACCAATCTAGTGAAACGCCCTGCCAATTGAAGTCCGAAGCCGGGTTATCGACCACGTGGCCATTGAGTATCCAACGGTAGTTGAGGTTGGTTACAGGGCCGTTGGTGCCCGAAGCGATATACAGGTGGTTCGGGAAGCTTGGGCCCATCAGAGAGGAGAAGAAGTTGTCATCCAGCACGTATTGGTTCGCGTAGTCCCAGTAGTAGGGGATGTCGGTTCTGTCATAGTATCCCATGGTTAGAGTGCTCTTCTCGGCCGCAACGAACCCATCCATCTTCCCGTTGTCATATGCTTCATGCGCAACCGTCCATGCATGGCTCAGGTCTCTCCCAATCGATTCGCTATCAAGATGGAAGGGTGCCGTCGAGTTCCCCAGCTGAAGCTCGTCAGGGTCAGCTACACCGGGCGGCAGCTCATCGCCTACAATCATTATGGGATGCGAGACATCCAAGTGGAATGGTTTAACATACCCTAAACTCGTCTGGTTCGGGTCAATAGGAATAGCCAAGCCTAGAGGAAGCCCATTTGCACCGGTATATGTACCGAAATAATTATCGAAGGAATGATTTTCCTGAACTATGAAGATCAAGTGTTGTATGTCCGATGTCCCGGTCCCAGCGTAGGTCGCGATCGGAGAAATCACGCTAACGACAAGCGCCAGCATGAGTAGAATAGAAACCGCGGAGATTTGTTTCAATTAACTCGACAATCTTCGCATCAATTTATGAGGATAAAAGGTATTGTGAACGTATCGTACAGCAGTAGGATGACGCCATGACGTTCATAGGTATTGACTTGGCTGGATCTCCAAAACGTCCAACTGGTTTCTGCGTAACAAATTCCAAGAAGCGAGTCAAATGTAGGATCCTGTATACCGACAAAGAGATACTTGAAGCCGTCAAGAAAACGGCTGCCAAGATTGTTGCTATTGATGCTCCGTTAGCTCTCCCTAAGGGTCGTCACTGTCTTGAAGAGCATTGTCGTGGCCGCACCCATTTCCGCGCCTGTGATCGAGTGCTGTCTCGAATGAGGATTAAATATTTCCCGATCACGATTGGGCCTATGCGTATGCTTACTGCTCGAGGGATAATTCTCGCTAAGCACCTAGATCAGTTGGGAGTAGAGCCAATAGAAACTTTTCCAGGCGGTGCCCAAGACATACTTGGCATCCCAAGAAAACAGAACGGACTAGAAGCTCTCCAACAAGCACTGGCGAGAATATGCAGTGGCGACATTGTGAAACGGCAACTAACGGGAGATGAACTGGACGCCATCAATTGTGCGATGGTTGCTAGAGACTATGCGAAGGGAAGTTATCTGGCAATTGGTGATCCGTCTGAAATACTCATGATTCTGCCTCGCCCTGAGCCGAAAACGACACGATAATCCCTGACTTACTTTCAATTACGACTCGTTCAATTCCGCTCAGGCTGAGAAAATTCTTAATGAATTCTCAATGAAACGGTGCCAGTTCAGTGTATACCTGCACCTCGTTCTTCGAGGATGAACCAGATTAGAAAACCGTTCGCGATTGCGAAGAATAACGTGACGATAAATGGGAGTTTTGGAGAAATGTTGTCCCACATCCAACCACCGATCAATGGTGATGCGATTGATGCAATCCCTGCGATCAGACTTAACGTACCCATAGTTTGCCCAAAGTTCTGTCTTCCAAAATGGTCGATAACGTAGGCGTTAAGCGCTGGAACCCATAAACTATAGACGAGCCCCCAGAACACTGCAGAAACGTAAGCGAACTCAGGCCTCCAACCGAAGAGCAACGGGAGGAAGGCCCCTATCGCGCTCCACTCGCTTGCCACCATGAATGGAATTCTTCCAGCTTTGTCGAGCCTAGATCCTAATGTCAGACCAGTCAGAGCAGGTATCCCCGCTGAGATCGCGATGACGACACCAAGCTGTTCAGTAGACGCTGCCATTTGCTTGAACACGTAAAGAGTCCAAAACGGAAACGAAATTCTCCAGGCGAATGAATCAATAGCGACTACGATCAAGAGCGGAAGTAGTTTTCGACTTGGATGAATTGACCATGGCTTCGCAGGATAATCATCTTTTACGGCAATGACAGGATGATAGCCGAATAGAATGATGAAAAGTGCGACAGCAATAAGCCCTGATGATATGGTGAAAATCCCACTCTGACTGACGGAGAGAGCTGTGGCTGCGTACCCGCCGACCAGGGGTGCGATTGTGGCTGCAGTTTCCGTAACACCAAGATCGAGACTGAATACTTTTCCCACTCCACCATGACTCGCAATATCGCCCAATGCCGCGGAAGTAGCGGTTCCGCGAATTGCGAAATCCAGCGCAGTGAGTGTAATTCCCGCTCCTAAGATCAGCCAATATGTTGCGAAAGAGTATGAGATGAAACCTGCCAATGTAATAAGTCCACCAAGTATGATGAAGAGTTTCCTTCCAACCCTGTCCATCATAGCGCCTACAGGAAGTCTCAGGAAAGTGGCACCTAGTCCCCCGATAGTCTGAGCCTGACCGACAAAAGTGATGCTCACTCCAAGAGCAACAATTAGAGGTGCAATTGACGGGGAACTGAACCCGACCGCGAACCCGAACATAGCATCAGAGGCGATTAGAAATGGAATTTGATGACCGTTCAACTTTTTCACCTGGACCAACTGAGCGGAATCACGCTCGATAGAACATGCTGTGGAGGAATGCATTTATTGACTAAGCGTCTGATTTGCGGAACTGCGTATGGCTAGTGTAATTGGAGCTATTTCAGTTCCTGTCGTGGAATCGGAACAGTGACACCGGCATCATTCACCAACATTATGTTAGCATCGTTACCCTTCAGAGCCAATGCGTTGTCCACTGCACTCTGTAGGTCAGCGAACGGGCTTATCGAGATGCCCTTCATAACTTTCGGGTCGAGTTCTGTAACAGCGAAAATCTTTGCCCTTTGCAGCAATTGTATGATCCTCAAAGCTTTGTGGCCGCCGAAGGTGTATTGCTCCTTGACAATTCTTGAAGGGTCACGTTTTGAGAGCAGATCATAAAAAGCCCGGTTGCCGATCCCGTCTCGACATTGAGCTAGGAGTATGAGAATACCATCGTCATTCAGCGCTGGCTTCACGTTTTCAATCGCTTTGTGAGCTTGGTAAAGATCTAGGTCTAGAGGCGGGCTTACGATCGCAATCAGAATGTCTGCCTTTGATGGTACTGGGGAGGCATATGTCCTTAATGCTTGTTGAACTGCATCAGTAAATGAATTGACTATATGCCCTGAGCTCGCGAAACTAATCCGATGTTCAGTATTCATGACTAGTTGAATCGAGAAGATATCCTCGTTCCTTCCCGAACATTTGCAATGCGTCCATGAAATCCTCGTGTACCGGATTACCGTCGAGCACCAAGATCCTAGCTCTATCATCAATCGCTAGAGAGTGATTCATTTCTATTGACTTGAACGAGGCAAGCCCGGGTAACAGGAATTTCCGTCCTCCGGTGAAGCCTGCATAGTAGTGTGGTTCAACTGACCCTATGACAACGAATCCGTCTGCATCGAAGACTCGAGAGTTTAGACGTACCTCGGTTCCCCGTGTTGTTCGACCGATCGACCTCGTCAATCGATCGTCAGTTGCATCATGGATTACAACTCGCCCACCATAAGGCGGAATATCTCCCCCAAGGAGACGTGCCAATTCTTTGGAGGTCGGTGACCTATGTGTTCCCGTGGCTATGATTGTCGTGACCTCTTTCCCGTGTAGTGGAAGCTTCTTGAGCGCTGCCTCTGCAAGAGGTCCGTGTGATCGTTAATCACGACAAGTATACGATCTCTCTTTGAAATGAACGATTCGAAACTTGATTCAGCATGGTTCGTAAGCGAACGCATCACTGAATGCTCGTCTGGAGGAAAGTGCTGAGGAGATACTACTCGAATGGATTGATCCCCTAGGACAAGCGGCATAACCCCGTCACCGTAAGGAATACTCAGTTTCATGCCAGCTCACAAATTCATGGTTTCAAAACAGCTAGTTGTCCACCATCTGTTTAACTCTGTGCCTACGTGACACCGAACAGTAGGATTTCTACAAAACCCACGATAAACCATCACGATGTCACAAAAACTCATATTATTAGATGGAAAAGTACTCTGAAGAGTTTGATTGGATTGCTCAAAAAAGCCCTATTTAATGAAAGCAATGTGCCTAAAGGCGGCACATGTCTTTCATCGTTTCTGATTCTCCAGTCAAACGGGAAACTTCTTGTTGGTAAGATGGCGGACCCTGAAATCTGGATTAAGCGTTTTCTTGTCGGAGAAATGTTCCGGCGACATACGTAAAGTCAAACAAGTGGGTGTTGCCCGCATCTCATCTTCTTTATGGGGAACATCCGCTGGAAGCTGCGAAAAGGATTCTGATTGAACAATTGG
>CAWAOH010000003.1:0-57843 GCA_963783645.1 Candidatus Bathyarchaeota archaeon
AACACTCTACAAATACCAGGCGTAGGTTTGATTGCGATTAGGCCTACTGTAGCCATTCCAATGTTGTTCGGATTCGTCTTCGGTCCCATAACAGGGTTCATAGCTGGATTCCTCGGGAACTCAATTTCAGACGCAGTCTCCTTCGGAGGATTCTTCTGGAACTGGGACATCGGAAATGGGCTGATCGGACTCGTATCGGGGATAGGATATTTCGTTGTTAAGAGAACTGATTGGGGCAAAGCAAGAGGCTTAGCCGCCGCCGCAATTTTAGCAATTGCAGGATCAGTGATTGGAATCGGCTTTGCAGCCATGACGGACTACATACTCCAGATTGGATTAAGCACCATGGAGGCAGCATTGGCAGAATTCTACTCAGCCGGAGCAACTGATGCAGTCAATGGTGCGATTCTGACACCCGTCCTACTATACGCATACCACGCAGCGACAGTAGGGCGCGCACGCAGAGTCTAGGCACCGTTCATGTCATGATTAAGATCAAGTACTTTCCAGGAAACACCTTCCTTCACAAACTGGACCCGCGAACCAAATTCCTATTGTTAATACTGTTCATCGTCAGTGAAGTCGCGTTCTTGATATACGCTTCCTAGTTTTTCCATTCGTCGCATCGATTCTACTCTATCTGTCGGCGAAGATTCCGTTCAAAGAAGTGAAGTCAACCTGGAGATTCCTTCTAACAATAATCGTAATCATCTCTGCGATCAATGCCTTCTTCACATTCCTCGGAACTTCAGTGCCTAACCCACACGTTATCGCCAGATTCTGGATTTTCAAAATCACTGTCGAGGGAATCGTATTCGCCGTCGCGGCCATCATGAGATTTCTCTCGCTTGCAATTATTTCACTTTGCGTTGTGATGACTACAGACCCCGGCCTTTATGCACCCGCCTTAGCGAAACTCAAAATGCCCTACAAAGGCGCTTTTGTCGTGGACCTCTCACTTCGCTATTTGCCCGTATATGTTGACGAGCTGGATACAACGATGAATGCCCAAATGGCTCGTGGATACAAAGTCAAAGCGCGCGGCGGATTGTTCTCGCGGATCCTGAACACGGTTCCACTACTTGTGCCAGTGGCAATGAACGCCATGCTCTCAATATATGATGTTGCAGATGCTATGGAACTACGTGCTTTTGGTTCACAGAAGACTCGAACATGGTATAGGACGGTCACGTTGAAGCGCCTCGACTACGTCTCAATCTTCTCATTAGTCTGTTTGCTCAGTGTTCACGATCTTCCTGAGGACACGTCTAACCACTTACTGGATTCCCTCTTAGTCGCCTACGTGCAGGCTCGTGTGTGAAGCAGAGGGTTTTTATGGCATCCTAACCAAACTTACCCATAACTAAGCCTTATGTCATATTGGTGGTACTTTGGAAACCGTTCAAACTTCAGCGCCAACAATCGATTTCACGCCAAAGGCGCTTGAGAGAGTCAAGGCGATCTTACAGAAGCCGGAGAACGCTGACAAAGCGCTAAGGGTCTTCGTTATCGGAGGCGGATGCGCGGGTCTGAATTACGGCATGGCGCTGGGTTTCATTAAACCAGACGATTTCATTCTTGAGACAGACGGCCATAAGATTGTTGTTGACCCTAAGAGTATGAGTTTCTTGAACGGGATGCAAGTTGACTATTACGAGACCATCCAATCGTCAGGCTTCAAGTTCAACAATCCTAATGCGGTTGCAAGCTGCGGTTGCGGTTTATCATTCAAGACTGCTCAGAAAACTGAGATGCAGAAACCTACGCTCTGCCACTAGCACTAGTGCTAGGGTGGCGCTACTCGCTTTATGGCGAGTTGAATGTCCTGGGCCTTCACTGTTTTCCTTCCAGCGTGTCTTGCGAGTTCTGTGGCTTCCTTTCCTACTTTGACTGCGAAATCCTCCAGAATCTTTCCTAACTCCTCGACGGAGTCATCGCCGACTCGATCGGCACCAGCCATCTCTATTAGCCGGCGAACCGCGGCAGTAGAAAGCTCATTGGGAGCCATGAAAAGCCACAATTTGAACTCGTGCAGGTTCGAAACTATTAAAATTTGTTCCCTGGAGATAACGGGACACATTCACTCGATCTTTTGAAAATCCTAGCTTACAATGCACGATGCGAACAATTTTATTGCAAAAAACGCCTCTGCAGGCCATAGGATTCAGCCGCGAGCGACGATCTTCTTGTGGGTTGGGACTTGAGTTACGTCGATGCACACCTCCATCTAGCAGATTCCGGTTATGATGGTCAAATCGAGTCAGTTTTGGATGATGCAGAAGCCAATGGCGTAGATTACCTTCTTAGTAATGGGATGGATTATGAGTCATCTCTTAACACGCTGGGTCTCTCGAAGCAGTATGGTAGAGTGATGGCCGCAGTAGGCGTCCATCCATGGACCGCAACGAATGCTAGCACCCCATTAGAATTGAGTGTGTTCGAACAGCTCGTTGAGGAGAACAGAAAACATGTTAGGGCAATCGGTGAGATAGGCCTTGACGGTCAATACCCTCAAGACGACACGAAGAGACAGCGGCAACGAGGAGTCTTTCAATTCTTTCTTGCCCTCGCAGAACGCCAGGGACTACCCGTAGTGATACATTCGCGACTTGCAATAGACGAGATATTGGCGACGCTCCCCTCATTCAAGTTAGTGAAGGTATTATTGCACTGGTATTCTGGCCCCTTAGAGAACCTTCGCTTGATCAAAGACAGGGGCTACCTGATTAGTGTGGGACCATCAATTCTCTATTCCAAACGCACAGCTGAAGTCGCACGCACAGCGGACCTATCAATCATCCTTACGGAAACCGATGGCCCCGTAAGTTTCTACGGTCCTTTCAAAGGAAAACCGACTCGTCCGTCATTCATCATTGACGTGGTGAAGAAATTATCTGAAATCAAGAACAAGAGCGTGGAAGAGACAAGAGACACCGTTTGGCACAACTTCCATTCACTCATTTCACTCACATAGACAAAATCAGCTTTTACCGTTCCGAGCGATGAGCTACCAAGTTAACAGTTCCAGATTCAGGGTTCTGTCAATTCTTCGGGAGATATTTTCGGCTGTCCAATGCGGGAGATGCGACTCCAAACGGTTGTGAAAGTCCTAGCTACAATCAGGATAACTAAGCCAGATAGAATGGAAGTGGATAATGTGACAAGTTCCGTCAACAACTTTACCGTAAGAAAAATGCTCGTTAAGCAGAGGCTCTAGCAACGGTTCTGTTACCTTGATGTTTGGTTCTGAGGGTTGTTACCGTTAGTTTGGTGTTATGGTCTAGTGGTGCGCACCAGTATATCCACAGACACGAAATTAGCTGAACCTAACGGGGGGTATTCGTATCTTAAATTGATAAGTTGCGGTTATGCCCATGCAGCAATTCCGGGTTATTCATCGACAATGTTTAATTTGCGGTATAATGTTCGGTGCAGTTTCGACTCAGTCGGAGCCTAGGATCGATGATTAGCTTTGCCACAACTTCTAGCCTTCATAAACATTTTTGTGGAGTCGCCCTGTCTGGACGAAGTCGTACAAGCTCTTTCTCAATTGTCTAATGTGGAAGAACTCTATGAAGTGACGGGGGAATTCGATGTTGTCATGCTTGTGTCAGTAGCGGACATAGATGAATTCAGAGACTTCTTGAAGAATAAGGTTCTGAAGATTAAGGGTATAAGGAGTACAGTAACCTCTATCGTGTTCAACGCACCGAAGGGGTCTAGAAAGGCAACCTACGAAGTAACAGAGCCATAGCGGACAGAACACATTCGCCACATCACACTAGCGGGCACACACCACAACAACAAGATGGAAAGACTCAACGGAGAAATCAGAGACAGAGAGAAGGTCTTTCGCGGCTTAAAGAAATCTGACACACCAATCCTAACGGGTTATCAAATCTACCACAACTACATTAGACCACATGAAAGCCTAGACGGAAAAACACCCGCAGATGCAGCAGGAATACAGATCAAAGGCAAGAACAAGTGGATTACAATAATTCAGAACGCAAGCCAAAACTAGATTTTCTAAATGGTGCCCCCATGATCTAAACGGCCGAAAGATACCCTATTGCCTGATAAGAAACCATCCGGCACATCTAGAACTTGGGAACACCGCTAACGCATAGTCGTCCAGTAATCTAAACTTCTTTCGGAACAAGTGGATTACGATTATTCAAACCGCAAGCAAGAAACTGTAAGAATGAAAGACCGTCACTTCTTGTCTTGATTCTTACCACTATGACTCTGCTCGGCCAGTAAGTCTTGCATGGTCGGCAATCGGTCAGACCATTCAAATTTGTGGTTTTTCGCCCACTTCTGAACATAGTGTGGAATTGGGATCGCCATCAGTGTAGAACCACGTATTTTGGAGTCGCTTACTAATTTCAAATTCCAATAGTCAAGAGGGAAAGCCTTCATAGTTGACCAATTCAGAATGGCACGTCTACTCGGCATGGGTTTCTGCGATAATAGAAGATGATGGATAGGATAGAATAATCTGTACTCAACATGCGTCAAGCGATTATCCAAACTTTCCTCTTTGTAGTAGCTTGGGCTATTGCTGAATAACAGATCAGCTCTTGTTGGGACTCTATTTCGAAATTCATACTTGCGGTTCGTACACCACTTCCGTAGAAACTCAGCATCGAATTTTGCTGCACTGGTTTCTAGCACGCATAACTCACGTTGCTTACGAACTAGATCATAAGCAAACGACCGAACTGGCAGATAATAGGCGACGGGTGGAACTGATTTGAAGTTAACGATTGTTCTAGGATAACGATGCTCTTCGTTAAACTCTAAAGTTCTGTCCTCTGCTGATGTGCCTTTAGGAAAGAACAGAAACGCCTGAACATCAAGAAATGGAGTTCGTCTTCGGCTAATCAGATGAGTGACAACGGAAACTACTACAAAAGCCAAGATCAACGATAGTAAGTTATATGAATTCAAAAAAGGAAGCAGATAACCAATTTGGTGCGTTGCTAACGAAAACAAGGACTCGAAAATCCCCCATACAACGAACCAAGCGAAAATACAGCGATTTCCTGTTTACTTGACTCAAAATCCAAGAGTCTTCAAGCCACCATTCGCCTAGTACAGATATAACGCATACCTGACATGAGCGCTTGAGAGAGATTTGAAATGAGCCGACAGTTAACAGCCACAAAAGCCGACTGATTTTTCGGGCATGAGCCGACAACGTAACAGAACCGCATTTAGCAAAGTTTATGTTGAATGCGAGTTGCTGATGTTCGGCTTTGAAATAGGCAGCGGTTAGACTTGGGCAAAGTAAGAACGGATACAGTGAAACGCACTTCGCGTGAAGTACTGAAGAGGTTCCCGGAAAGATTTACGGGAGAATTTGAATCGGACAAGCAGGCAGTGAATGATCTAGTAATTACACAATCCAAGCGACTCCGCAATAGGATAGCCGGTTATGTTACAAGACTGAAGGTTGTTGAGACAGAGAGAATAGCAGCAACCCAGGTAGCTGCGGAAGGTTCAGAACCCGCGCCCGATGTTGTTGAAGAATAGACTCTATATTTCGGGCAGATCATTGCGGGTAAAGCTAAAAGGCTAGTCCATGTTGGGCCTCTCGGCTGAGGCAATTCAGCGTTACATGGATATTGAATTGGTTAAGAGTTGAGTCGGTTGCATACTGTGGTTTGCGTAAAGCATGTTCCGGACGCTTCCGACATCCGTTTCGACCCGATAACTCTGAATCTTATCAGAGAAGGCGTCCCTTCTATCGTCAATCCCTGCTGCCTCAATGCAATTGAAGAAGCGATTCGGATAAAGGAAAAACACGGCGGAACTGTGACCGCTGTATCTATGGGTCCGCTCCAAGCCCAAGAGGGATTACGTGAAGCACTTGCCCTGGGCGCGGATAATGCAGTTATGGTTTCAGATAGAGAAATGGCAGGCGCGGACACTTTGGCCACGTCCTACACGCTCTGGCGAACCGTCGCAACAGTGGCCAAAAGGACCCCGTTTGACCTAATCTTGACTGGCAGAGTTGCAATAGATGGGGAAACGGGTCAAGTTCCACCAGGATTAGCAGTCAGATTCGACATCCCCATAATTTCCAATGTAACCGAAGTAGTCACGGTTGATCCCAACCTGAAAACTATCGTTGCGAAGCACCGTTTCGACGACGGAATCGAGACGGTGAAGACGAAACTCCCCGCAGTTCTGACCATTACTGAAGAAGCAAACAAACCACGGAAGTACACGATTGAGGGGATGCTGAAGGCAAAGAAGACGAAGATCGAGGTTTGGGACAAGAACACGATTGGCGCAGAGCCGAACATGTTAGGGCTCAAGGGATCGCCGACTATCGTGAAGAAAGTGTTCCCGCCTCCTGGACGGAAGCAAGGTGAACTCTTCGACGGAACCCACGACCCTCACGAAGCGGCAAAATGGTTGATCCAAAAGCTCATTTCTGTAAGAGCATTCGCTCCAGCGAGAACTGAAGAAAAACAACCAGATAAAACAGATGCAACTCATGCTGAGAATTCTACACGATTCGGAGAAGTTTGGGTTTGGATCGAACATCTCCATGGAAAAGCTATTCACGTCTCATGGGAGCTACTAGGAGAGGGAAAACGACTAGCAAACATTTACGGGACCAAAATGGCCGCCGTTGCGATTGGCAACAATGTCTCACATCTGGCAAAAGATGCGTTCGCGCAAGGTGCTGATAAGATCTACATTGTGGAAGACGCACGGCTGGAGAATTATCAAACGCAACCGTACGCCGTCGCGCTCACTCAGGCCGTGAAGAAGTTCAAGCCTGAAGCACTTTTGTTGGGTGGAACAATACGTGGAAGGGACCTCGCAGGATCGGCTGCAACACTCATCGGAACAGGACTAATTGCTGACTGCACCGCACTCGATGCCGACGTTGAAACTGGCACCTTCTTGGGAACCCGACCCGACTACGGAGGAAACCTCATGTCCACTATCATCTGCCCGAAACAAAGACCAACTATGGTAAGCGTCCGTCCAAGAGTCATGAAGAGCCTATCTCCTGACAGAAGCAAGGATGGTGAAATCGTCAAAGTCGATGTTTCGCTGGGTCCAGATGACTTCAACACAGAAGTGTTAGACTTCGTTCCCATCGAAAAAGTGGGAGTTCGCTTAGAAGATTCCCAAATCATAGTCTCGGGCGGTAGAGGCTTAGGATCAGCCAATAACTTTCACCTGATTGAGGAACTAGCTCAAGCTCTGCATGCGCATGTAGGGGCGTCCAGAGCCGCAGTACGAGCAGGTTGGATTGGTTACGAGCATCAAGTTGGACAAACCGGAGTAACCGTTAGACCAAGACTCTACATTGCCGCCGGGATATCAGGAGCGATTCAGCATATCGTTGGGATAATGAATGTGGATTATATTGCTGCAATAAACCGAGACCCGAATGCGCCAATTTTCAAGATGGCGGATTTCGGAGTTGTCGGCGATCTCTTCAAAATAGTCCCCGCGCTTACCGAGGAATTGAAAAACATCAATCGGAGCTGACAGCATGTCAGAGAAGTTCGACTCAGTAGTCGTCGGAGCAGGACCGGCAGGGATTGCCGCGGCATTTACAATGGCAAAGGCAGGACTCAACGTCCTTATTCTCGAGAGGGGTGAGAAACCTGGCGCCAAAAACATGTTCGGGGGCGTCATATTCAGGCATCACACGGAGCAAATTGCCCCTGAATTCTGGAAAACCGCGCCTGTTGAGAGACATGTAGTAGAATACCAATACTGGTTTCTGACAAAAGACTCACACGTCCTCCTAAGCCACAGGAACCAGCGATTCAACAAAACATTCAATGCCTTCACAGTTCATCGGGCTAAATTCGATCCTTGGTTCGCTAAACTTGCTGAAGATGCAGGAGCAGTAATTCTTAACCGAACCACTGTTGACGATGTGATTAAAGAGAACGGCAAGATCATCGGCGTTAAAACCGATCGTGGTGACGTACTTTGTGATGTTGTTATCGCCGCTGACGGGGTCAATTCGATGCTGTCCAAGCATGCTGGTCTTCGGGATGAATTGCCACCGGAAGCGGTTGTTTTAGCGGTGAAAGAGGTCATCACTCTTCCTCGTCAAAGGATTGAGGAACGATTCAACCTGGGTACAGATGAAGGCATAGCAGCAATGTTAGTTGGCTGGGGTAGTGGGATGCACGCAGGTTTCATGTATACTAACCGAGACACAATATCGCTAGGGATCGGCATCAGCCTCCACGACCTTGACAAGACCGGAGAACGACCGCACATTCTATTTGAGCAATTCAAGAACCACCCATCTATCGCGCCTCTTGTTCAAGATGGCGAGCTGAAGGAATATTCAGCCCACCTTATCCCGGAAGGCGGATACGACTACGTCTCACGAATATACACGGATGGCATGCTTGTCGTCGGAGACGCTGCTATGCTTGTGAATGCCATAAACTGGGAGGGAACGAATCTTGCTATAACCTCAGGGACACTGGCAGGCAATACTGTAATTGAGGCTAAGAAGAAAGGCGACTTTTCGTCACGAACGCTCGTGAGTTATAGACAGAGACTTGAGGAGAGTTTTGTTCTGAAGGATTTGAAGAAATACAAGGACGTCCCAAAATTCTTCTCAACGAATCAACACTTCTTCACTCTTTACCCAGAAGTTGCCAACGAATTGGCGTACAAGTGGCACGTTGTAGACGATGAAACAAAAGAGGCGCACTTGAAGGAGATGAAATCGACACTTTTCAAGCGTCGCTCCAGATTGAATCTCCTGAAAGATGCTTATCACATGTGGAGGCTAATGTCGTGAGTCAACGAGTTATAGCCATAGAAGACAAACTCTACCGTAATCGGTACAAGGTTGATGAAGATTCGCATCTGTGGATCAAAGACCCAAGTATGTGTCTAAAGTGCCCATTCGATTTCAGATGCATCAGAGTCTGTCCTACAGATGTTTTCAAGTGGGAGGAGAATAAGATCACAATCACGTACGATGCATGTGTTGAGTGCGGAGCATGTCGGATCGCATGTTATGACATTGGATGGAAGAATCCGAAAGGCGGATTCGGAATCTCCTACAAGTATGGCTAGGGCTTATCTGGCAGTCGCATCGACTGGAATACGATATTTAGATTATGATGGTCATTCCACTCGAACCTAGGTACATTTCGTCTGAATCGCTTAAACCGTTGGCCTAATGCATGTGCAACAATGGGCAATGCGATAGTCGCGTCCGTAAAGCACTGAACCATCTTTGCATGCGGATTATATTTCCCCCAACTCTGAGCTTCCTCGAAGGTTGAACCACTCAAACCTCCCCATTGCGGGACGTCTGTGGTGAATTGGATAGCGAAATCGTGAGTCCGATCATGCCGCGTCTGGTAGCTAGCAATTACTGCTGTCTGTTGTATGAAATTCTTCGGCACCCCTCCACCAACGACTATAACAGAAGTGTGACTCGATTTCTCCGTGATTTTTGAACTCTCATCCACATCTCTCATGTGATCAACTATCAAATGCCGCTTTCGTCGCCTGTTTGAGAACATCAGGGAGAATCCCATCCCGCTATCACAAAAAGCAGGCACAAACACAGGAACCCCGGACTCGTAGGCTGCAACGCAAATTCCATCACGATCATGCGATATCTCAGAAATCCATTTGCCAAACTCATACATTACCTCACGGGATGAATACGGTCTCCCGGATTGGAGGCGTGAAGCAAAGTCCTTCTCTATCATCACGTCTAGTCGGTAGAACTTCTTCTCATCCGCGTAAACATCGTAGACTCGATCGATACGATGTTTACGGAGCATCACGTTGTCAATTTGGTCAGTGCCTTGCCAATGTTTACCACCTATGGTTTCGTAAGCATCATGGTAAAGCGTTGCACCCGTGGTGACGAGCACATCAATCATTCTTCGCCTTATCAAATATGCAATGAGTGAACGCATTCCCGCAGGAACCATTGCGCCAGCGAGACCAAGCCATATCACCATATCTCGTTTCTTCAGCATCGTAGTCCAGACTTCAGCTGCCTCTCCGAGTTTGCGTCCTTGAAATCCGGTCGATGACATATCGCGAACTAATTCGCTAATCGACTTTTCCGGATCAATCTCGATCGGTCGAGTCGGACGTCGTAGAACTTGTTCACGTTTCAAAGTGCTCCCCCAATAGTAATCTTCACGTCAAATAAAATCTACGAATAATCACGATTCTCCGAAAATCATGCTTCTCCAATGATTTCAGTTATCATTCGCGCTTCATCTTCGTCTTTCTTCGGTAACTGTTTCCAATGTTTTTCAAATCTACTAATTATTGCCAAGACGTCCGGCAAGGGTACCCATTCAGAAGTGATAGGGTACATTTTCTCGGAAACAGGAATTTTCCCTAACTCCACTATTTCGCGTTTGACCTGAATTAGATTCATCGTTCTCGGTCCTACCATGTAAGCAAATTGCGATTTATCTCATTCGTTTGCGGCTTGTTCTTCTGATTATAGCAAGGATCTTCAACGCCGCATCATCATCAGGTTCGATTTCTATAATTCGCAACCTAGAACCTTTCAGCTGCTTCCGAACAGAAGCTGCAATCTTATGCTGCCATGCTTCCTCAACAACGATAATGTAAGAGGTGTATGAGGATTTTCGGAGCCATTCCACGATCTGTTTTGAGATCCTCCGAAGGATTGAGGCAGTTGGTTGCAGAGAATCCTCTGTCTGCGACAGCGGATACACGTCAGCTAACTCGTTTGGTATTATTCCGAAACTCAGGTTATAGGAGCATAGATGGACTTCAGGCATACTAAGAAGTCTCTTCAATGAAACGTCCTCGTCAAAGTTCTGACGAAACGGTTTCAGGTATTTGTCGGGTAGAAGGATAACACGTTGCGCTGTCTTCGGGGAGGCATAGTTGTCAATCAGCCTCTTGTGGTGCCGGGTGATTTCTGGGCGATTGAGGGACTTTTCAGATATTAGGAAAGGCCCCCTCTTCTTTCTTACAGGAGTCTCTAGCTCGAAATATTCGGCATACCTGAGGAATGCGTCGAAGGCTCTCGATAGGGCTGGATGGTTACCAGATCGGGCCTCGACAAGCTCCCATAAGCGTCCGTCCGAAATCGCCTGTTTGACAGTTTGAAGTTCACTATAGCATGCGCGAAGGTTATGCTCAGCCAGAAAGCGTTCACGTTCGAACTTCAGCATTTTCCTTACTTCTTGTGGACTTCGATGATAACATGAAGAACAGTTACATGGGAAATATTCCAGATCCTCCAACTTCGCGGTTCCCTGCGAAGTCAGATAGCGGTCGTTACGTGCGAAGAGCGCATATGATGCAGAATCGAATATGTCACACCCCAAGGCGACCGCCAGAGCGAACATCATAGGATGACCTGCCCCAAAGAGGTGAAGAGGACGATCAGGAGGCAGATTTAGCTTGGCGGCCATTATCATCTCCACCATTTTGTCGTAGTGATATTGCTGCATCACCGTTGTTGGACTTCCCAGCGCATGGATCTGGAAGTCTAGTTTTGCCATCTCTCGTGCCGAATAAGACACCAAGTCAGGGTATACGCCCCCCTGCACGGGTCCCACCCATAATATGTCTCGACGCGTGATGGTCTGTTGCGCTTCCTTAGCTCGGCGCAGTGTTTCATCCACGGTCCATTTTGCACGTTGTTTTGTTGCTCCTTGATCTGTTGGAATATCAAGGATGACGCCTATGTCACTGTCAAGTTGCTCTTGGAACTTAATTATGTCACTTGGTCCAACTTCTACATCGCCGTACTGTAGTATTTGATATGCTCCGGAATCTGTCTCAATGATTCCGTCAAAATTCAGGAGCTCATGAATCTTTGGCGGAGTTTCTCTAAAACGGCGCCATACTAAGTATGAGTTGGTGATTACCGCGTCAAATCTGAAGATTTCCTGTATTTCTCTTGCCTGGATTAGTTGAGAAATGGGATTAATCACTGGCAACAAAAAGGGAGTTTCAACGGTTCCACTTTTTGTGCGCAGTTGACCTATTCTACCGAATAGGTCTTTGCTGCGGATCTCGAACGACAAGTTAGAGAGTCAAGCTTCGCTCTTTGACCTAAGCGGCTGTTTGCTCGCGGATAAATTCGTCATAGACCTTTTGGACCCTTTCAGCAGCAAGACCTGTCCCTTCGAGGATTCCTTTCTCCGAGACTCTGATTCTATCCATGACTACAATAATTCCCGCGCCCTCACTGACTTTCACCATTCTCGGGAAGACCCTTTCCAGTCGATCTGCTAGTGCCTGAAGATTGAAAGGCTTAACGGAGCTGAAAATTTGAGTGACTATACTGCCACTCAAGAATAGCTTGTGGAACAACTTGCCTGTCTCATCTTTGGCCTCTATTAGACAGACGTTAAGTGAGTGGGAATCAACTCCCACTAGGATTCCTGAATAGTTCTTTCCTTCCGAAGTTGATACGGTAATTGGCTTTTGAAGAAGACTTGTAACCTCCTCCAGGAACCTGCGGTCTGGTAGCGATGACATGGAATTTCGAACAGCCATAGTATGGGGGATTAGTAATGTTATCGGAGCATTGCGTTGCCTGAAGTTTCCTTGTTTTGGTCCTGCATCTTCAGTTTCTGAAGAGCGAAACGAGCCTCTTCGGCGCTCTGAGATCGACTGACTACTCTCGCCTTTCCTAGTGCTACTCGCTTCCCACAATACGGACATGTTCGCGTTTTGTTACTTGATACGGCTAGAAGATACCGATTACATGTTGTGCACTCAAGAACTAGGTAATGTTTCTTCTCGCACTTCCACAATCAGCACCTTAGGTATTTTGAAAGTGATGGATCTTTTTCTAACTTCCTCAACCAATCCACACGCAAACTTGGTGGTTTTGTACCCGATAGGATATTCTTCGCTGCCTTAACGGAGCTTTTCACGCTTGACCACGACGTGTCTAATTGTACCACTTTTTCGCTGGCATAGTAGCTTTGGGCGTTTATGAAACAGTAGTCCAGTATCTCTGCCATCACGTTCTCACGAATTTTCTCCTGATACCACTTTTTTCGTTGCAATCGACGGATGAGGACAGTTGGATCACACCTGAGAACAAAGACAAGTGCGGTCACATTATTTCGTACGATTCCTTCTGGATGGTGGGTGTCTACAATTAGAGGAGGAGCATCCGACTTGGTGAATCTGCGCATCCGGCCGCGGGTTCTAATTACGTCAACCACCTGTGTCTTTCTTTTTCTGTCAACGCCACTGAATAGTCGGTGATCTGAGACATATTTACCGAGCGATAGGTACTCGGCGCCTATTTCGCGTGCAAGCATTTTCGCCAAAGTCGTCTTTCCCGTTCCCGGCGTTCCTGTAACTACTATTATTCGTCGTTTCGAGGTGTCTCCCCACCTAGATTCTGAACATGAAGAAATTCTCGAATGGCATTACGGATATGGGTATACAGTTCATGGTATGAAATATTCTCTGCATCCACGCTGTTCTTTTCGAGATGTTCAGAAACAAACCTGAGGAAAGCTCCGTCATCTGGATCAATATTCTGCTTGTAGAATTGGAACAGGCGTACAATTCTTCGAGCGGTTTTTGCGACTCGAGGCGATTCCAAGTTCACGAGCTGCACATCTTACTCGATGAATCACGTGAATGCTCTGTTTAAGGCCTCCTCGTCTTCCTTGAGCATTTTCCATCCTTGAGCGCCGAGATTCTCCTGAAGGTGCGCGGAGTTTGCCGACTTGGGTATGGCCATTACGGGTTGTTTCGCAATTAGCCAATTGAGTGCTACCTGATTCCTGGTCTTCCCGTGCTTTGCCGCAATTTCATCGAGTATTCTCCATCGATTTTCCCGATTCGAATCGGATGAGATTCTTCCTCGCGCCAAAGGACTATATGCGATGATCGTGATCTGCTCTTTTTCAGCATACGGAAGTAGATCTGCCTCAATCGATCTGTCTAGGAGGCTGTATTCAACCTGGTTTGAAACAACATCAACTGTTGATAATGCCTCTTGTGCCTGCCGGGTTTGCTCTACGGAGAAGTTACTGACACCAATGAAGCGAACCTTTCCGTCTTTCACGAGTTTTTCCATTGCTTTCATTGTTTCAGGGATGGGTATTCGAGGGTTCGGCCAATGAGCCTGATATAGGTCAACGTAATTGGTTCTGAGCCTTTTCAGGCTGGCGTCGCACGACCTCAAGACGCTCTCATAAGAGAAATGTTGTGGTGAGACCTTGGTAGCTAGAAAAACGGACTCACGTCTTCCCTCTATCGCATTTGCAACAACCTCTTCGGTGTGCCCACTTGCATACATTTCCGCCGTGTCAATGAATCGCATTTCAAGATCCAGCCCGAGTCTCAGCGCTTTGATATCATCGTCATCGCCAGCAACGCTTCTCGTACTAAAACCACCAATCCCCCAAGTGCCCAAGCCCAAGACTGGGACTTTCACGTTGCTTCTTCCAAGATTCTTGAGTTCCAGCAGCATCACATTCTAAGGACGATGGAGACCAGATATCCGACAGTTAAGAGAGCGATTGTCACATAAGCTGTTGCAATGTTCGCTCCGAGTGCAGGTATGAGTTTATGGACATCATCGTAGCACTTCAGAGTGACACGGATTGCCTTCAGAGCAAAAGGCAGGCATCCTAATGCGAGCAAAGTAGGCACAGGAGTTATTCCCGTTAACGTTGCAATCAGTATCCAAATGACTGCGAAGCTCTCGACGACAGCGTAGATTCCTGCAGCACGCTTCCTTCCCAGCAGTATAGGCAGATTCCTTCGGCCCGCTCCAGCGTCTGCCTCAATGTCAGGTATCTCATTGAGGTACAGAACCATCGCGATCATAATCCCAGGCGCTATCCCCGCTGCCAAAATGCCGATACTTAGTCCTGCAGCCTGAACATAATATGCTCCGTAGATGACGAGAGGTCCGAGATTGAGTCCAGCAAGGAACTCCCCAAGGTATACTCTTGCGAATGTTGTAGTATAGAATAATATGGATATGCCAGCAACAATTGCGATAACGAGAAGCGTGGCTCCTCGCAAAATGATGAAGAACACGCCTATCGGGATGGCAAGTAGAAGTGAAGTCATACCAAAGAGAAAAGCGCTACGTGGCTTGATTAGTCCCGAGACAAGGAATCTGCTTCCTCCACTGAAAGGCGTCTTCATTGTTCTAGCGTCAACGCCCGTCTTGAAATCATGATAGTCATTCAGAACGTTGACTGCGTTCTGCGCTAACGTTACGCCGACTATTGCGAGAATGTAGAATGTTAGATTGAGGAATCCGTCGTATATTGCAGCAGCGGTACCTAGGCTCACTAACAGGAAACTCATGAGCAGAGATGGTTCGAGAGCTTCTCCCATCCAGATCCTTATTCCCAAAGCCTTACCGCCATTTTCAGGTTCAGGATTTACGGGCGATTATAACGATAACGCCACCGTTCAGGAATTCTTTCGCTCGGACACTGGAAAACTGTTGTTTCATCATACCCAGCAACAAACTGTTCCTTGGTAGCGTATCGAATGTTGGTCTAATCATTTTCCATGGGTTACCTCTCATCTGATGCCAGATTACCATTTTTGCAAGTAGGGGCATAAGGTACCTGACGTAGAGAACACCCATCATGCGCTTGATCTCGTTGTCAGACTTTCCTATATCAACATCGGCAAATGCACCCCGTGGACCACAGACTCTCGCGTATTCTGATATTGACTTGGGTAAGTCGAGACTATCTCGCAAAGCATAACAGGTTATGATTCCGTCGAAAACATTTTCTCTAAAGGGGAGATATTCGAAGGATGCCCTCACAAACTGGAGCAGATCAGAATATTCCGCCAGATTCACCCTGGCAGCTTCGAGTTGTTTTGTCGACCCATCTAACCCAATCAGCATGCTCGGTTTGACTTTGGCGAGGATCAGACGAGAAGTGGTTCCTGGACCTATTCCCCCATCTAGCACTACCGCGCCATCGCGCAAATCCAAATTTTCGATGGCGTAGATCCTTGCAATCTGAGCCTTGCCGAATGAAATGAGGTTGTTCACCCGATCGTATACCGGGATTGAGTCCTCGATCGCTTCAATGACTTTTTCCCAAGTTTCTCTTGATAGTCCCTGCACGTTGTTGTCGCTTGAGTCCAGTGTGTGATCACCGTGCTGCGTTGGCGTTCAAAGCGATTCGTCTTCTCGAACAACTCGTACGCTGCTTCATAATATATTAGCTAATAACTCCATGAAATCGAACAGACGATTAGAACTCTTGACCGATAAGTTCGCAAACAGGATCAACGCCTGAGACACCATTCCGGTCATATAATCTGACAATTCGTCGCTGAAATCAAATGAATATCCTGTCACAGATACAAGAAATGTTTCGGGACATGTGCCGTAGAGTCCTTGGGAGCATGCGAGTAGCGTAGAGGGTCGAAGCTCATGTGTGAACGTTGTGAGGTCACTTTCCGGTTCGACCTTGCTCACAGTGATTAAACCCGGCGTGTTGCCTCGTGCGGCGTCAATCATTATCACGCGATCGACTTTGCTCATTTCGCTTGCAAGTTCAGGAGTTAGTTGTTGACAGGTCAGAACCCTTACTTGGTCGGTCTGCGACGTTTCACGCAGCTGTTCCGCGGCTGCAACGCCGAATCCGTCGTCTCCGCGTAAAGTATTACCATATCCTATGACCAGTACAGAACGCACGTACATCAGTCTCGCTTCAATCGATCTACGACGCGGCCTTGCGAATCCATTAGCCTGATGTCCAGTGGCATCTGTCCCACTGCGTGAGTTGAGCAGCTTAGACATGGGTCGAAGGTTCTGATTACTGCTTCGACCCGGTTTAATACACCCTCTTGCAGATGATTGCCCGTCACGAAATGCTTTGCTACTTGTAGTACGCCGCGATTCATTGCCAAATTATTGTGGCCTGTTGCGACGATGAGGTTCGCCCAAGTTAGTAGACCATCATCATCAATCTTGTAATGATGTATCAATGTCCCACGTGGCGCCTCAGTCACTCCGATGCCTTCGTTGTTGTTGGGTGAAGCATGTGCTCGAACGTGGCTGCTCATGATATCGGGGTAGTTCAATAGTTGTTCAATTCGTTCGATTGAGTAGAGAATTTCGATTAGTCGGGCATAGTGATTGTGAAAGTTGCTGAGATTAGCCTGTCGACGGAGCGCTCTGTATTCAACCCACTCTTCCTCTGCGCGTGGTGTGCCAGTGCGATCTATAATGTTGAGACGCGCAAGAGGTCCTACGCGGTATATTCCTTCTGGATAACCACGTGATTTGTAGTAGGGTGCTTTGAGGTAGGAGTATGGCAATACCTCTTCCCCGATGTAGTTTGAGTATAGCGTGGGATCAATTTGATCCTCCACAATAGTTCCTGTCGGATCAACAACTCGTAGTCGTCCGTGGTAATGTTCCAACTCGCCGTCGGGGGTAACAAGACCCATGAACAAGGATGGAAAAGTGGCGAAGGTTCGGATCTCTTCGCGGTAGTTGTCAAGCACGGTCTTGTACCAGTCCAATGTGCGTTGAATAATGGTTAGTGCTTCGGGAATAGATGAAAGGATCTTTTTTCGGACTTCGGATGAGAGTGGCGTTGTCACTCCGCCTGGAACTATCCATAAGGGATGCAGCCGCTTGCCGGCAAGCAGCTCGATGATCTCTTGTCCGAACTGGCGAAGACGTACGCCATCCCGTACGAATTGCGGATTAGTCTTCATGAGGCCGTATATGTTGCGCTGGGCTGGATCGGCATCCATTCCAAGGATAAGGTCTGGCGCCGCTAGATAGTAGAAGCTGAGGGCGTGCGATTGAATCATCTGAGCTAGGTTCGCAATTCGACGGAGGTTGATAGCTGTCTCAGGTACCCGTACAGCCATCAATCCTTCGCACGCCTTTGCCGATGCAAGCATGTGACTAATGGTGCATATGCCACAGATTCGTGCCATTAACGAAGGCATTTCATAGAACGGTCGGCCTTCACAGAATTTCTCAAAGCCTCGAAACTGGGTAACATGAAAATGTGCATCCTGCACGCTTCCTTGTTCATCTAGTTCTATAGTGATCTTTGCATGCCCCTCGATTCGAGTTACTGGTTTGATCTCAATCGTTCTCATTCTTTTTCTTCTCCTATTTGCCGAAGCGAGTTAGCGAAGTAAGATCAGGAATGCGACCTTCCAAGAGTTCCGTTATCGTGTAGTGAATGACATCTGCGGACGGAGGACATCCTGGCACGAACACATCAACTCTTACGGCTGAGTGAACGGGTGTGACTGTCGACAGAAGTGTTGGAACATCCTTAAACTGAGTCTTTATGTCAGGATTTTGATGTCCGCTATAAGCGGATTGAAGAACTTGATCTTTGGAGAATGCGTTGCGCATCGAGGGGACGTTCCCCGTCACAGCACAATCTCCAAGTGAGACTAGAATCTTAGTCCTCTCGCGGATTCGACGGATTTGTTCCAAGTTCTCTTCATTACTTATGGATCCTTCAACAAGCGTTACGTCAACGTTCTCAGGGAATTGCTTTGTATCCACAAGAGGGCTGTAAACCAATTCGATTCTGTCCGACAATTCAAGCAAGCGCTGATCCATGTCGAGCAGAGACATGTGGCAACCAGAACATCCGTCTAGCCAGACAGTGGCTATTCGCGCTTTCATGTTCTAACTTCCCTCATTACTGTGAGGTAACTCAGAAATTGACGTCTTTTGTTCATCTCACCTACCGCGTTTCCTTTTTCGAAGAGGGCGCCTGTCGGACAGACTTGGACACATTTTCCGCAATTCGTGCAGGTTTCTGATGTCCCCCATGGCTGATCCAGATCGACGATCACTCGACTGTCGATTCCCCGTCCCATTACGTCCCAAACGTGTGCTCCTTCTATTTCGTCGCAGACTCGAACACAACGAGTACACAAGATGCAGCGGTTGTGATCTATCACGAACTGTTTGTGGGAAGCATCAACCTGCATCAATGGGTTCCGATACGGAAAACGAACATGTGTCATTCCTAACTTCTGGGCCAGGTCCTGTAGATCGCAATGTCCATTTGAGACGCATACGGCGCAGATGTGGTTGCGTTCTGAGAATAATAGTTCAAGAATCATGCGACGATATTTTGCTAGCTTCTCTGATTGAGTCACGACTTCGATTCCTTCCTCTGCAGGAAGCGTGCATGCGGGGTAGAGTTTCGATCGACCTTTTATTTCAACCAGGCAGAGTCGGCAGGCGCCGACTGACGATAGGCCATTTACCTGGCATAATGTGGGTATGAAGATCCCATTCTCTTGCGCGACTTGAAGTATTGTCTCGTTCTCACGAGCGCTTACGTCCAGTCCGTCAATTTTGAAGGTCTTGATGTGAACTGACGCGGTCATGAGACTGGTTCCTCCTGCATCTTACAAACTCCGGCGGGACATGTTTTGCGCTCAATATGGGTGATGTACTCTTCACGGAAGTATCGTAATGTGCTGAGGATTGAGTTAGGGGCGGTCTGTCCCAAGCCACATAAGCTAGTGTTCTGAACGACATCGCATAATTCCTCGAGCGTTGATAGGTCATTCATGTTTGCGGTTCCGTTCGTAATCTTGCTCAAGATATCGTGCATTTGGGCGGTGCCGACGCGACATGGAATGCATTTTCCACACGATTCGCTTTTGCAGAATTCGATGAAATATTTGGCAACGTCTACCATGCATGACGTTTCATCCATCACGATCATTCCACCCGATCCCATGATGGAACCTAACTGGGCGAGGGACTCATAGTCGACGGGAGTATCGAGATACTGCTCTGGGACGCATCCTCCAGATGGACCGCCTGTCTGTACCGCTTTGAACCGATGGCCTTCTGGGATACCTCCGATATCGAAGATTATCTCACGAAGTTTGATTCCCATTGGGACTTCAATTAGGCCAGAGTTCGTGACTCGGCCGGCAAGTGCGAACATTTTTGTGCCTTTGCTTTTCTCGGTGCCTAGTTTGGAGTACCATTCTCCGCCTTCTAGAATTATGCGTGGAATATGCGCGTAGGTCTCGACATTGTTAATCAGGGTCGGAAAGTTCCATAACCCAGCTTCAGCGGGGTATGGTGGCCGTGGGCGTGGTGTTCCTCTTTTTCCTTCAATAGAAGCGATAAGTGCTGTCTCTTCGCCGCAGACGAATGCGCCTGCGCCCAGACGAATCTCTATACTGAAGTTGAACTGAGTACCGAGAATGTTCTTGCCAAGAATACCCAGCCGTTCGGCTTGGTGAATTGCCGTCTTGAGTCGCTTGATCGCAAGTGGGTATTCAGCGCGAACGTAAATGTAACCTTCCGTCGCTCCTACTGCGTATGCAGCGATTGTCATGCCTTCTAGGATTTTGTGAGGATCGCTTGCCAGTATGGTGCGGTCCATGAAGGCTCCTGGGTCACCTTCATCTGCGTTACATACAACGAACTTCCTTGCGCCTATTGCTTTGGATACTATACTCCACTTGAGTCCAGTTGGATATCCGGCACCGCCACGTCCTCGTAGACCGCTGCGAGTGACTTGGTCAATCACTTCTGGGGGACGCATTTCATTGAGTGCTTTGAGTAGCGCCGAGTATCCGCCGAAACTTATGTAGTCCTCTATCCGTTCAGGGTCAACTCTCCCGCAATTGTCAAGCACAACTCTGTGTTGGCAACTGAAGAATGGAGCATCTAGTGATACCTGTAGCTCCTTTACGGGTTTCTTTCCGAGTCCGTCGACGATCGGTGGGATGTCTTGAGGCGTTACGTTATGGTAGAGTATTCCTTCGCTTTCAACTGAGACGAGTGGTGCTTGTGCGCACAGGCCGAGGCAACCGACACCCTTTACTTTACATTGATGTTCGATACCCCGGCGTTTGATCTCCTTAACGAAATCCTCTTTCAGAGCTTCGCTGTGAGCGGACAAGCATGCCGCTGCAACACAAACATGTATCTGATGCTGTTGTGACTTTCTGATTTGCCTTTCTTCCTCTGCTATTCTAGTAAGATCTTCGCCGTTCATTTTTTCATCCACTCCTGAACTCGTTTGTGAGCTTCGGCCGGAGTGAGCTTGCCAATGACCTCTCCGTCGAAGACGGCGTTGGGTGCCAACCCGCAAGACCCGAGGCAACGTGCCGTTAACAATGATACGCGACCATCAGAGGACGTTTCACCCGGTTTGGTTTGCGCGGTCTGTTCGATATCTTGGAGCACACTTTGGGCTCCTCTGATGTAGCAAGCCGTGCCCATGCATATGACGCAGACGTGTTCGCCTTGGGGCTTGAGCGTGAAGAAATGATAGAACGTGGCAACACCGTACACGCGGCTTAGTGGGACTCGCAGTGCTGAAGAGACGTACTCCAAGCTTCTTCTTTCGAGGTAGCCGAATGTTTCCTGCACGCTGTGAAGTGTCTCAATTAGCGCGTTTGGGGCATGCCCATGCCGACGCATCGTCGCCTGGACGATCTTCCACCTTTTGTCATCGGTTGGTGGAGATACTTGCTTTGTTTCCGTTGACATTGGAGCCATCATTCTTGATCAACTCGCGCTTGGTCTCGTGCGTGGAAGTGAGCAGGATGCGAGCATCCACCACTGAACACCCACGGGAGTATGCCATAATCGGATTGAGGTCTATTTGACCGATCTGCTGATTTTCATCCATGATCTTAGAAACTTGGACAACTGCTGATGCAATCGCTCTTTCATCCACAGGAAGATGTTCCCTGAATCCGGTGAGTGCACGGTAGCCTCGGATTCCTCTGATCATCTCACGTGCTTCGGAATCATCTACAGGGGCGAGGCCAAAAGTGACGTCGTTCAACACCTCAGTGAAGATACCTCCCAGACCAAACATTACTACAGGCCCGAATTGTGGGTCACGAAGACCACCCACAATAATCTCAAGCCCAGACGGTGCCATACGTTGGACTAGTACGCCATCGATCCGTGCACTTTTCATGAATGCCTCGGTGTTTGATACAATCCTCGAAAATCCTTTTTCGACATCTTCTGTCGTGTTAAGGTTGAGGAGCACCCCTCCAGCCTCAGTCTTGTGCAGAATGTCTGGAGAGATTATCTTCATGACAATAGGGAAGCCGATCTTTTCCGCGAACTCGACTGCCTGACGTTTATCGGTGGCAAATTTGAACTCAGGAACGGGAAGCCCATAGACTCGACAGACCTCCTTGGCCTCTGGCTCGAGAAGAGCTGTACGGTTTTGGGCGCGAGCCCTAGCAATGACTGAGTCTGCCGGCATGCTAGCATCGACCTTTGAATCTTGAAAACTTGGCTCTGTGCACGTTAAACCGGTTTGCTAAGTATTCTATAGTCGTTCTATAACGAGGATGAATGAGCATTCTTCACTTCCATTACATTTCAAGCAGATACCTCCCGAGTAACGGGTTAGTTACACGCTAACGTGGTCAACGAAGCTCAAGGCCTCTTTCAGTGAGGTAATTCGTGCGTCGGGCCGAATTTCTGAGTCCTTGATACTTTTCGTTGATCTCCAAAGCGAAGCTAGGTCACGTCCTTCAAGAAGCGCAGATGGTAGTTCGAGGAGAAGTGCTCGCATTCCTGCTTGTTTGGCTCCCCATGCATCGGCTTCTGGATGATCTCCTATGTGAACGATAGTTGAAATATTAACGCCAAGTCTGTCTGCGGCAGCCTCGAAGATTTGTTTGTCAGGTTTACGCACTCCTATTTCATCGGAAAAAATAGTAGCGGCAAAGAAGTCGAGGATTCGAAAGTCGCCGAGTAGTTCTCTGAGAATCTTGCCTGAGCTTCTTCCTATGTTGCAGATTAAGCCTATTTTGAGAGAGCGGTCGCGCATTCCTTGGAGGGTTTCAACCGCTTCGCCACTTAATCGTGGTGGAATCTCGAGTACGGGCTTATCGTAAGCATCCTCAAGCTTCCGCATCAACTCAATGTCGTCTGGCAGGCTTCCAACGGCTTCTGTAGCGATTCGTCTGGCTTGTTCCAGCGTGGATATTTCCTTGTGAGTTTGCCAAGCGGTCTGCAGCCATCCGTCACTTCTGTCATACGCTTCTAGAAGTCTATCCCGCGAGGATTTCAGACCAAAGGAGGTAAGTGCGTTTAACATTCCAGTGCATCTGATTTCACGACGCTCTCTATCATTTCCAGGCTGGTCGTTCAGAAGCGTGTCCCACAGATCAAAGGTGACTGAGAGCTTTGACATTCGTTTCAATTCGCCAATATTTCAACGTGATTCATTACGTTATCTGGTCTTTTGGAATGCCCTGCGCAGATCACTAGCCGATTCATCAATTGCGGCCTTCGTCTGTTTCAGGTCAGTGAAATCTAGGAATCCATGAATCATACCATTGTACCGAATAATCTTAGTGGGAACGCCTGCTTCCTGCAGTCGTGCGGCGTAAGCTTCCCCCTCGTCACGAAGTGGATCAAACTCGGCTGTGATGATAAGTGCGGGTGGTAGCGAACTCAGATCCTTGGCAACGAGCGGAGATGCATATGGGTTTCTTCCATCGATTTCGTCAGCGTAGGTAGTGATTCCAGAACCATTTCATGTCTTCAGCAGTCAGGTAGTACCCACTTGCGCAGTCCTTGTATGACTGGGTGTTAAACGCGTTATTTGTGATTGGGTAAAGGAGCAACTGATAAACGAGAGGTGGCCCTCCACGATCGCGCGCCATCAAACAGACTGTGGTCGCCAGGTTGCCGCCGGCACTGTCGCCGCCTACTGCTACACGTTTTGGGTCGATTCTCTCAGCAGGACCGTTCTCAATGATCCACCTTGTAACCTGGTAACAGTCTTCAACGGGAATTGGAAACTTGTTCTCTGGCGCAAGTCGATAATCTACCGAAAAGACTGCACAGTCTGCGGCCACTGCGAGAGATCGACAGATCCAATCAGCGCCATCAAGGTCTCCGACAACCCAGCCGCCTCCATGGAAGTAGATTAGGGCTGGAAGGTCGTGATCTTCTTTGGGCGCATAGGCTCGCACTTGGATTTCGGCCTCAGTTGTCGGAACAATTATGTTTCTCACATTTGCAACATTCACGGGTGGTCCTGCTAACTTTTTCGTCATTTCACTGGAGAGTCGGCGCGCTTCAACGACGGGTAGGCTAGAAGTTGATGGTATGCCTTTCTCATCCAAGTTCTCCAGTATTCTTCGTACATGTTCGTCGAGCTTCAGTGTTGACGCCAGCCAGAAGTGGACAGGCCCACTGGCCGGTACTTAAGCTGCTGCCAGTGTTTCGAACGCTTTCTTTGCGGATGCCACGAATTTGTTGGCGTCAGCTTTGGTGTGGGCTGCGGACACGTGGCATCGTTTCAAGTGATGAGTGCTGAGTATTATTCCTTGGTTGTTCATGGATTTCCAATACTTGGAATACAGGTCTGCGTTGTTCGAAAGGACTGACTTGTAGTTCGTGATCTCTGCATCTGTAAAGTAAAGTGTGAAGATGGAATGGAATCGTTTTACTTGTGCTTTGAGTTTATAGTCATGGATTAGCTGCGTCAGGCCTTTAGTTATGTGGTCTACTAGGCCGTCCATATGATCATGGACGTTTCCTCTTTCCAGTTGTGCGATTGTGGCCAGTCCTGCAGCCATTGAGATGGGGTTCGAATAATATGTTCCAGCCATGTGGACGTCTCCGACTGGCTTTAGACGGTTCATGATATCCGATCTTCCTGCCAAGCCTCCGATTGGATATCCATTGGCCATAGCTTTGGCTATGGTTGTGAGATCTGGTTTTATGCCGAACAGTTTCTGTGCTCCGCCCAGGCTGTGTCTGAATGCGGTTATGACCTCGTCGAGGATGAATACGATTCCATGTCTCTCCGTTAATTCCCGTATCCTTTGGAGAAAGCCATCCTTCGGCATGATTACTCCAACGTTATGTAGAATCGGTTCTGTGATAATTGCTGCAAGCTCGTCTTTGTACTTATTCACAGTATTTTCGAGCGCATCGAAATCGTTCCAAGGTATGACGAGAGTCTGGGCCATTGCTTCCGGCAGGATTCCAGCGGATACGGGCCATGGAGTTCCGACTTTGTCTGCTGGCGGCATGACGCTGATGTCGACGTAGTCGTGCCAACCGTGATATCCGCCTTCGAATTTTAGAATCTTCTTTCTTCCTGTGAAGGCTCGGGAGAGCCTTATCGCGTGAAACGTTGCATCACTACCTGCGTTACAGAATCGCACTTTTTCCGCCGAAGGAATAAGTTGTGTCACCTTCTCGGCGAGTTTGTACTCGAATTCAGTGGTTCCTATTCCCCACAGGTCGCTAATCTCAGCCGCTTTCTTTACGGCCTGCACAACTTTAGGAGGGCAGTGACCCAGTATCAATGGGCCATATCCGAGAAGAAAATCAGTATACGTCTTTCCCTCTATGTCCCAGAGTTTGGATCCTTTGGCTTTCTTGAAAAATATATTGTAAGGCTCCGTATATCGGAGTTCATCATGAACTCCACCAACAGTAACCAATTTTTCCTTTTCTGTTAGAGCCTGCGAGGTTTTCTTAGAAGCCATAATGACATGCACCAAGTTTTCCGCATAGAATTAATGGTTGATATAATACTACAGTCTTCGATTCAAGAGTAATAACGAGATAGTTGTCAACGCCGCTAAGACCGGTGTAGCCAGTTATCGACTTCACCCGTAATCATAACGACTTTGCCGTCAAGTTGTTTCGTTTCTTAACTTCCCGATGGATTCCAATGATAAGGCACGAACTGAACCGTTAGCGCCTGCGCTTCCGGGATATCTAGGGTCTTCGCAATCTCTCTGATTGTGGACATCGCTTCATGAAGTCCCTCTCCAAGCGATTTTATTACAGTGCCTTGGGGCTGGTCCCGAATGAACGTAATTTTATGTTTACTAGCAAATTCCCGCAGCCTAAGACGTTGTCTCTCGTCGAGATTAGGAATTGACAAAGTGAGTAGTACTTTAACCGTTGATTGTAATTCGATTGAGGGCCCGATTGTCTTCATGCGCTCGCGTGTTTTCTTCGTTTTCTCGAGATCAATTCTCCTAGTGGCTGAGTCGATTACAACACCGTAGTGATCTCTTGCCCCACTCAACGAAACGAAATCGTTGATGACATCTGATAGGACAGCCTCTGGGTCCCTTTCATAAGGTGGTCCCCATCCACCTCCACCACACAGGACGAGCTCAACTTGGTCTCCTTCGTGTAACGTAATGTTGGACCATTTTGATGGTGATGCCTTTTGGAAGAGTTCAGTAGCATGTGAGAATTTCTTCTGGCCGTTGAGTTGGATGCGTGTATCGCAGAAGTGCCCGCAGGCACGCGGCAGCGGCGGCATACCGCCAAATACCCCGTACGGCGAAAACCGATGTCGTTCGCTTAGAGAGGATAGATCAGAGTCCTTGGCGCGGATTCTCCAAACGAGTCTCGTACCCATTCCGCCTCTAAACTTTCCTGGACCCGCGGAATCAGGTCTATCTAATGCGTATTCTTCGAAGAGAATAGGATATCTGATCTCGCTCATTTCGATGAAGGGCCCCTTGTTATTCGTGGCGAATGGCATTTGAGCGCAGTTTCCATCCCCAGCAACACGCGCCCCCATTCCGCCAAGTCCCCAAAGATACGCTATGAAAGGTTCGTTTGTTTCGCTGTGCAATCCTCCAACGGTAATTCCAGAGCAAGTTCCGTGACATGCAGCTTTGATTCGACTTGGCGTAGCTGCTTGAGCTAAGGCCCCTATGACCGTGTCAACGATTCGATTCGACAGCTCAGTAGCTCCACCTTGCAATGGCGCTGGAAAGTTGGGGTTGACGATTGTTCCCTTTGGGATCTCTACGTGGATCGGTCGGAAAGTTCCTTGATTAACGACGTAGTCGCCCCCAATTTCTACGGAGTGCAAAACACCGATTAGCGTGTTTCCCGCCGTAATTGCGAAAGAGGCGTTGATTGGCCCATCAACTTGTGGACTACTCCCTGAATAGTCGGCGAATAGTTCTCCGTTCTTCAC
Source organism: Candidatus Bathyarchaeota archaeon (assembly GCA_963783645.1). Classification (GTDB taxonomy): domain Archaea; phylum Thermoproteota; class Bathyarchaeia; order 40CM-2-53-6; family 40CM-2-53-6; genus FEN-987. The sequence goes on from CAWAOH010000003.1 coordinate 26,964, forward strand.
ATCAATGCGGACATGAATCTTAGCTGGCGTATCAGTCCGTCCAGTGTCGTCTATGTAGTCTTCGTACTCGTAGCTTCCGTTAGGTATTCGTTCGATTTCTGATCTTATGATTCGTTCCGACACGTTCTTGATTTCATCCAGGCAGCTCGTCCAAGTTGACATTCCGTACTTCGCAACAAGCTGCGTTAATCGCTGCTCTCCAACCTGAAGGGCTCCAAACATTGCTCGGAGGTCTCCTTCAACAGCACGTGGGAGACGGACGTTCGCTAGTATGAGTTTCCAGATGTCAGTAGCTTCACGATTCTTTGAGTTCACTTTGATCGGAGGAATGCGTAGGCCTTCTTGGAATATGTCGCGGGCGTCGCCGGCGAACCCGCCTGGTACCATTGCCCCCGAGTCTATTTGATGAGCTCTTGTCGCAGGCATCGCAACGATCTCGCCCTTGTAAAATATGGGCATCATTGCAGTGAAATCGCTGATGTGCGAACCGCCGCTGTACGGATCGTTGTGAAGGATTATGTCGCCGGGCTCGAGGTTCTCGGGGCCAATTTCGTTAATTGACGATTTCACAGAATATGGCATTGCACCCAAGTGGCATGGGTCGAAGGCTGCCTGCGTGATCATGTCAGTTTTGCCATCAAACATTGCGTATGAGTAATCTAGGCCTTCACTGAAAATTGGCGAATATGCTGACCTTTCCATAGCGATACCCATCTCGGCACATAGTGAGATGAGGCCCCCTCGGATGACTTCAAGCGTGATTGGATCGATCTTTGACTTTGACATTTTCATCACCTCAATTTTATGCAGATGTTTCCAAAATCATCAATCAGAGCCGTCTGGCCAGGGCGCACAACTGTGGTCGAATCCATTTCTTCGATTATTCCCGGACCCATAATGCTTGTACCCCTCCCGAGGAAGATCCTTTCAAAGATTGGCGTGCGCTGAAAGTCGTTGGATTCCTCGAAGTAGACGTCACGTTCGCCGCGTTGAGCTTTGGAGGTATCACTCGAAGCTTCAATTTGTTTCGTAGTTGGTTTGAGCATAGAACCAATCGCAGCAACTCTCAGCGTCAGGATCTCGATTGGTTCGTCCGGCTTGTAGTGCGCGTATAGTCGCTTGTGTTCTTTATTGAAATTATCAGTGATCTCCTGCCGCTTGGATTCAAGTGAACCGTTCGGGATAGGCGTGGAAACTTCATAGTTTTGCCCCACGTATCTGACGTCAGCCGAGCGCAGAATCGTTGTAATCCCTTTGAATCCTTCTTCGCGCATAGATGACAATGCTTTCGACTCCAAATCCTCGTACGTGGTGTTCATGTCGGCCATCTTGATCTGGTCGATGCGTCCCATGAAAGTTCGAGACTGATCCAGTCGTAAGTCGGAGTACAGCATTCCGATTGCCGAGAAGATTCCTGGATGTGGCGGAATCAGCACTGATGGACTTCCCAATTCCTGAGCTAAGCTTGTGGCCACCAACGGGCCTGCGCCGCCATATGCCACTGTTACGAAGTCCCTTGGATCATACCCTCTCTGAACGCTGCTAACTCTCATTGAGCCTAGCATGTTTGCTTCGGCAATCTTGACGATGCCTGAGGCTGCTTCGAGTAAATCCATACCAAGAGGTGCCGCGATTTCTCTGCGTATTGCCTCTTCTGAGGCATGAATGTCAAGTTTCATGTCGCCACCTAGAAGATATGTCGGATTGATTCGTCCCAGAATTAGACTTGCATCAGTAAATGTAGGGTGCGTTCCGCCCAATCCGTAACACACGGACCTGGATCGGCTCCTGCACTTTGTGGTCCAACTCTGAGAAGGCCACCCCGATCGATCCAAGCGATACTTCCGCCGCCTGAACCAATTTCGCTCAGGTCGATCATTGGAATCCTGTATGGTACTCCCCATTCTATCTCTCCTTCATTCTTCAAACGTGGTTTGCCGTCTTCGATTACACTAACTTTGAAGGTGGTTCCGCCCATGTCGATCGCTAGAAGATTCTTCGTCGAAAATGCTGTTGTTGTCAGGTTTGCAGAACCGATCACTCCTCCTGCAGGTCCTGATTCAATCGTGTGAATTGGAATGATTCGGGCTAGGTGGCTAGACATCATGCCACCGCTTGACTTCATGATCATCAGCGGGCAATCGAAACCCAGTTCAGAAAGCTCTCTTTCTAGCCGCGCCAGATAGTCTGCGACGACTGGTTTTACTGATGCGTCAATTGCGATTGTGCTCGTCCTTTCATATTCTCTGACTTCTGGGTTCACTTCGCTTGAGAGAGAGATTGAGACATCAGGTAGTTCGCGAGATATCAATTCGGCCATTCGATGTTCGTGAGATGGATTTACATTCGAGAAAAGGAAGCAGACGCCTATCGACTGAACCTTTCGCTCTTTCAGGTCGGCGATGACTGAGAGTGCTTGGTCCTCATCGAGCGGTTTCACTACGCGCCCTTTGTAGTCGACACGTTCAGGAATCTCGAATCTGAAATGGCGTTGAACTATTGGTGTCGGTTTTTTCCAACGAATATCGTAAAGCCCCCAACTGGGACGATTACCCCGCATAATCTCAAGAGTGTCTCGAAATCCTTTCGTCATCAACAGAGCCGTGACTGGGAGTTTGCGTTGGATGACTGCATTGGTCACAACCGTCGTGCCATGAATCACGTAGGACGTATCCTTGGGTGAAGTCTTTGATTTCTTGATGCCGTTCAGAAAGCCATCAACGAAATTCTTCGGTGTCGTAGAGACCTTACTGACGCTTATCGAACCTAGCGTCTCATCTAGAACTGCGACGTCTGTGAAAGTTCCGCCTATGTCAACACCGACTCTGACTGAACCCATTACTGTTCACTACGATTGAAGCTGCTGCGTTGGGAGGAGTTCGACTAGTTTAGCTTATTGAAACAATCTCACAGGTGACCCTGACGACGAGGCGATATTCTACTCCCAAGAGTATCCTATTACATGGATCTGTTAGCTAAGACAATCGAGAAAAATCCGGCTCTAATAAGAGCCGCAACTGTTCTCCACCAGTCCGGTGAGATTCCAGCAGACACGTATGTCATCGATTTAGATATGGTTCGGAGCAATTCTGAAAGACTGCACAGAGAAGCAACAAAGAATGGACTGAAGTCTTACATTTGCGCGAAGCAGTTTGGCAGAAATCCCCTCGTTTGCAAGGCCATAATGAATTCAGGAATACGGGACGCGATGGCTCATGATATCGAAGGCGCCAAGAATTTGCACAGACATGGCATTCCAGTCAAGCATTTGGGGCATTTTGGTCAAGTCCCCGCTTCCGAGTTGAGGTACGTGCTTGAGAAAATAAAGCCTGACGTTATCACGGTCTTCAGTGTAGAGAAGGCGAAGCAGATTTCCGAAATGGCTTCGAAGCTTCAAGTGCACCAAGGTCTCTTGTTGAAAATCATTGATGACCCGCGACTCGAACTCCTCATGGTAGGAGGCGGATTTACTGAAGACGAAGCCATGAATGCGGCGAAGCAGATTCAAAGTATGAAAAATGTGAAAGTAGCTGGCACAACAGCCTATCCTGCATTCTCCTTTAACATCTCCAGCAAAACCTATCGAACCTCTCCCAACTTCGAAGCGATGATGCGCCTCGCAAAGCGATTGGAGAACGAATTAGGTCTCAAATTGGATCAGATCAACGCAGCAGGCCAGAACTGTGTTGAAAATATGAGTTTGGCCGCTCAGGATGGAGCAACTCATGTGGAACCAGGACACTCTTTCATAGGAACACTGGCCAGCTTTGCTTTCCTAGATAATCCAGCCGAGTTACCTGCAGTAGTCTATGTTACGGAAATCTCCCACTTCTTCTCCGGCCATGCTCTGGCTTTCGGTGACAGTTACATGACGACGGTCGGATTTGGCAGTGTCAAGAATGACCTGATGTACGAATACGTCTATGCTTGTGTTGGAGACAATCCAGAAGAATTGATCAAGAACGTAGTGCCGGCTAGACCACAACATCTGCCGCACAGTGACCAGGGATGGTTCTTGTACTGTTGTCTCATACCCGACAGGAATACGCACGTCAAGGTGGGAGACACGGCTGTTCTCAGCTTCCGGCCGCAGATATTCAGAACGCCAAAGGGTCGAGTTGCGGTTATTGATGGGATTCATAGAGGCAAACCTAGACTGCTGGGGCTCTTTGACCGTTCAGGTGTGCTGATCGACCGCGAAGATGATGGACCCGTCGGCTATGACCGATCCAAAACCATCGAGCTCATGAATGAAATCCAGTAATGCGAAGTAAGAGCAGACAGAAGTGGATGACCACATTGCTACTCGAATTTGGATGCCGTTTTCACGAGCCCTGAGGAATCTCCAGCAGAGGAATCCAAGAAAGCCCCTTTTATCATGTTCTTAAGGACTTCGAGCCTCGAGACGGCCATGGAGAAGTTTTGCATGATTAGCCGAATGGCGGTAGCACAAATTCTCGAGACTGACGTTATGGTCGTGGGCGGCGGCATGGCCGGTCTAAGAGCAGCTATCGAAGCCAAGAATCATGGCGCCAAAGTGCTATTGATCGTAAAGGGCATCTATGGAGCTAGCGGATGCTCCCTCTCTCCCTCTGAGGCCGCTGCAATCGGTCCGTGGAGTGACCCCAAAGATTCTGTTGAACGGCATTTGAAAGACATGATCATCGGAGGAAAGCAGTTTCTATGCGATCAGGAATTGACGAAAATTCAAGCCCACGAAGGAGGGGAAAGACTGTCTGAGCTCGAGAAATGGGGCATGATATGGATCGAGACTCAGCCGGTAAGATCAGCCTATTCCCCAGTAGTACGCTAGGAGAACCGGGTCAAGCTCCTGTTGATCGCTGGATTACTTTCGGTAGAGTAGGGACGCATGCGGAAGGACCATTTTGGACCGGCCGCGGAACAGTCGACGTTCTACGTGGAGAGGTAGACCGAAAAGGAATCCCCTGGATTCAAGAAACTGCAGTATCCCGAATCTTTGTCTCGGATAACCATGTCGGGGAGCTATGGCTTATGACTATTTTCACTCCAAGATCCTGCTGATCAAGTGTCCTTCTGTAATCATTGCGACGGGGGACGCTGCACAAGTCTATTACCCACACACTATGGTTTCGGGTGAAGGTACCGGTGACGGGTACGCTTTAGCGTATGATGCGGGTGCACAGCTTTTCGACATGGAGCAATTTGAGTTCATGGCATTCATGCACGCCTATCCTGATTCTGCCCGGACGAAGGCAGTACTCGAAAACGCCAACGAAGCAGGAGAGATAGCTTATCTTCGCAACAACAGGAGCGAAAGATTCATCGAAAAATACTATCCTGAGACAAAAGAGATGAGCAGACAAGACCAATTAGGAGTAGCTATGTGGCAAGAAGTCAAAGAGGGACGAGGAGGACCACATGGCGGAGTCTTCCTAGATCTTCGTCACATTCCGCGGTCAGTTGCAAAGAGAAGCGCCCCTGGCAGACTTGAATCTCTCGAGAAGCTCGGGTTTGACATTCGAAAAGATCTGATTGAAGTGTTTCCGGTGGTTCACAGCACCACTGGTGGGATAAGAATAGATGAGGAGTGCCAAACGAGAATACACGGCTTGTTTGCTGCCGGTCAAGTCGCGTTCGCAGTTGGCGACTGCCTCGTTGAGGGTGGAACGGGAATGGTTGACGTCGCTGGTTTGGGGAAAAAGGGCAGGAGAATTCGCTGCCATCCACTCACGTACAACAGATCATTCTGGTCCTATCGAAACAGATGTTGAGGAAGAGGAACGTTGGCTCAAAGCTCCACTTGAAAAGACATCGGGCACTCCACCAATTAAAGCGACCGCAGACTCCAAAAGGCAATGTGGAAGGGGGCTTCAATTATCAAGAACCGCGAAGGCCTGGAAGAGACACTTAACGAAATAAAAGAGATCCAGGGCAATTTGAATGAGTTGTACATAGGGATTAAGCGAGGCTTATTCAATCATGAACTCCTGCGAAGCGATCGAACTCAGACACATGCTCACAACAAGCGAGATGATCGTCAGATCCTCAATGATGCGGCAAGAGTCAAGAAACAGATTCCTCAGATCAGACTATCCAAACCAAGATGACGAGCACTGGTTGAAGCATATCGTAGTTGAAAAAACGCCTGCAGGCATGCAACTCACCACAAATCCGGTTGAGTTCCCTTATGTTTCACTAAAGGGATAATTCGTATCTGCGATATCACGCTTGCGCATCGTTCGCCTGATAATTAGCTGAATAAGAAAATGAGAGGTGGGAGGCTGCGCGGCTTCCCTGATATTTCAGCATCTATTCTGGTGGGAGTTCTTTGTATGCTAGTGATATGTCGAGGCCTTTACTTGCGTAGTAAGCCTTCATTACGAAGTAAGTTGCTGCGCCGATTATGAGGAGGGCAAGTGCTGTTCCGCCAGTGGCTGATCCGAATGGTCCGATGATGGCTGGGTTGAATAATGAGAGTAAGAAGAGAGCGACTATGAATATCACAGTGTACGCGCCGAGGAGTGCGAGCAATGGGATTCCAGCGAATTTCTTCTTGCATATTGCCGGTGCCGATTCGAATAGAGCTTTCTTTGTCCATGGAAGTGCCATTCCTGCAACGCCGTCGAGCATGAATGCGACGATTAGCAGGAAGGTTAGGTTTACAGGTGCAAGGATTGTGGGTAGGAAAGCAAAGAAGGTCAATGCTACTATCGATATGACTGCTGTAAGGATAATGGCCCGAACTGGACTATGGAATCTGTCGCTAACCGAAGCTAGAGCTGAGGGGAAAGCTCGGTCAAAGGACCATGCAAGAATGTGGCGAGATGCAATCATGTAGTAGCTGACTAGTAGGAAGTATCCCCAGCAAATGTAACTCACAATTAGTAGTCCGTTTACTAGCGGGTTACTGTTCACAAGTGCGACGAAAACGTTGACCCAAGGTGGAACACTCAGAGTGTACTGGGCGGGGGCGGCGTTGAATAGATATCCGGCACTCGTCAGGAAATCTAAGACCGAACGATTGTGCCATCAGCAATGCAATGATTGAGAAGAAGAATGCTGTGAAGATTATTGAGAAGACTACTGAGAGGGACATGTTTCTTGTGACCTTCTTGACTTCTCCCGACCAGTACGTGTTGTAGGAGAAGCCGAGAAGACCGAACCAAGAGAGAGGTAATGATAGTAGCGTTGGCGTTACCCAGTCTGATGGGATACTCCACCCAGCGGTGTGGGCGGTTGATATCATCTTCTCGTAAGCGCCTGCACCCGCGAAATTGTCGAAGATTCCTTGGAATTGTGGCTGAGAGACAGATACTACTATGGCGATAACTAGCAGGAAGCCGAGGGTTCCGAGGATGAATGCGATCAGGTTGAGGCGTTTGAGAATCCGCGCTCCAGCAATCATCACCAACCCAACTGCGATGATCAATACAGACCCGAGAGCGAACCCCCCTGTTGGTGTTCCGAGCGTTGTAGAAAGTGATTGTAGGCCTGCATTGTTGGTTAGAGTGGCGTAGGCTCCGAGCGGGCCTGCTACGCCTGCAGTTACAGTTAAGTTGGCGATGAATGCGCAGTCGAGTAGGTTAGCGATCACGAAGACAAAACTCATTGCCATTCCTAAGGCTGGGTGTATTACCCTGCTGAGGGCCACGTATCCTCCTGCCCCACTTCTTGGCATGATACCTGTAATCAGAACGTAGTAGAATCCCATGCCAAGCGAAAGCAATCCGCAGAGCAAGAAGGAAGCTGGAATGTTAACGCCTGGAAAGAGGAACCATTCGCCGGCGAACAATGGTATCCAAGTTGGGCCGACCATTGCTCCTGTTGCGAGTATTATTGCATCAAGTGCTGAAAATTCTCTGACTAAGCCCGTTGCATCACGCACAAAGACTTTTGGTTTAGACATAGTCATCGGCCGACAGGACTGTTTCTGCAGATTATAACATTTGTGCCACGCTCGCAATCGAATTGGGAAAACTATGTAGTCTCAATACAGTAGTATAGAGAAGTGTCTAAGCCAGACGCAGCTCACCCAAAGCGAGGCCCTTAATTCAGAGCACTTTGACAGACTCGAATTGACATCAAGTTGAGTACTGGACTGCCGTTTCGCCTGCTTTTATTGTTTGATTGATCGTTTGACCGCCATCCATGACCATTACATGCCCAGTCATGAAGCTCGAGAGGTGAGACGCCAGAAATAATGCGCCTCCGGCTATTTGTTCGGGTTTTGCCATATCTCCAAGTGGAATGCGCTTCCGTACTTCCTTCAGCAAAGCGTCGTTCAGGAAAGGCACAGTCATCTCAGTCTCTACCCAACCTGGAGCGATTGCATTGACGTTGATCTTGTGCTGCGCCAGCTCCACTGCCATGCATTTCATCAAGAGAATCAATGAAGCTTTGCTCATAGCATAGGCGATTTCCGCTTCGTTACCCTCCATCCCATCAATGGATGAGATTATGACGATTTTTCCACCCGTCCCCTGCTTGATCATCCGTTTCGCCGCAGCCTGGCAGCATTGAAAACTGCCCTTCACATTAACGTCAAAATGCTCCTGAAGATTCTTCAGATCAGTATCCCAAATGTAGCCGCCTCTCATGATCGCAGCATTGCTCACAAAGATGTCGATCTTTCCGAACTTCTCCACAGCAGTCTGAAACATTTTGTCGACTTGTGTCTGATCGCTAACGTCGACCTGCATAACAAATGCTTCTCCTCCAGCCTTGGCAATTTCCTGCGCGATAGTCTCAGCCCTCGCCCGCCCGTCTGGCCTTCTCATTCGGTCCGCCACTAGTACCTTGCATTTAGCAGATCCGAAGGCTTTAGCGATCGCTGCACCTATGCCGCGGGCAGCTCCAGTTACTACAACAACTTTACCTGATAATTGCAGATCAGCACGGTAAATTGAGCTCATCTCAATCGCTGCGTTACGTTGAGGCTACGCTAATAAACGATTTTTTCGTTTTAATTTGCTGACGGGAATAATTGTTCGCAATATCTAGAGTAAATATCACACTAACAAGTCGATCTTGAGCATACCATACTGCTAAATTCATCGATTAGGGTGTCAGGCTGGAGTTGTATGGTTTGACTAACTGCAGAATTTCCTCTGACTCACAACTGTTCGGATTGCGCTCCCTGGTTCTTGAGAACGAGTTGATTAGAACTACAATTCTTCTGGACCGTGGCGCTAACATCTATGAGTACGTTCTCAAGTCTGAGAATCATGATTTTCTCTTTCATCATCCTCGCGTTAAGCCTAAGCCACCTGTACTTGGGACGGCTGGAGGAATTGATAACTGGTGGTTTGGTGGAATAGACGAAATCCTGCCAACAGCATTTCTCAGCACATACCAAGGAGAGGAATATCCTATAATAGGTGAATTATGGTCTCAGAAGTATTCGTGTGACATACTAAGAGAATCTAGTGACGAAGTGGAAGCCTATCTGTCAACTCACACGACAATCTCGCCCTTTAAAGTTGAAAAATGGATCAAACTGGACGGCGAGCCTAGACTCAGAATCCGCACGAGAATCACTAACACGGCATACAGGGACTTTCAATTTTTGTGGGGTTTCCACAATACCTTCACAGTGACTCCAAATCATCACATAGAAATGCCTGCGGGAAAAATGCTAGTCGAGGACATGCCGGAGTCTAGTTTCACTCCAGGCATGGAATATGAGTGGCCGTTCGCTGTCAAAAAATCCGGGCAAAAGATGGATCTCAGTAAGGTTCTCGAACCGTCGGCACTGATGTACGAGTATCACTACGCAACCGAACTTAAGGAAGGCTGGTTTGCTGTGACCGACACGACGAAGAAAAGAGGGTCTAGGCATGCAATTCCCTAAGGAGACACTCTCAAAGATTCATCTCTGGCTGAACTATGGCATCTGGAGATCTTGCTACAACATAGGATTATACGCGATGAACGGTTACCCAGCTGCGCTCCATAAAGCTGCGGAAAAAGGAACATGTTCACGACTTGGACCAGGAAAATCACTTGAATGTGAAGTGAGCTACATAGCGTACACGGGAATTTCACAAGTCTCCCACATCGATTCAAATGGAAAAGTGAGCTAACTCTCTCGGAGACTACTCAAACTCTGCCCTGAACACGCTGTTGACTACTTGCCCGCTATTTTGCGGTGGTGCCCCCATCCACAGAGTACGAAGCGCCAGTTACATAGGATGCTTCATCGGACGCCAAGAACAGTACAACGCCAGCAACTTCATCGGGTGTTGCGATCCTCCGTAAGGGAGCCTCCTCAGTGATTGATCTGACTACTGCTTCTTTGTCGGGAAAATGAGCGATCTCCCTATCAAGCATTGGAGTGTTTATGGCCCCTGGGCAAATGCAGTTGACTCTGATCCTCCATGGTGCACATTCCAGAGCCAGCGCTTTCGTAAACAGGACCAAGCCTCCCTTCGAGGCGCAGTATGCTGTGTAGTTTGGAGAACCGACCAATCCAATGCTCGACGCGTTATTGACGATGTTTCCTCGGCTCTGCTTCAACCAAGGAATCGAATACTTCGAGAAAAGAAAAGCGGATTTCAGGTTCGTATCTAGGGTAAGATCCCATTCTTCTTCAGTTGTTTCAGCACACTCTCGAATCAACTCCACACCGGCGTTGTTGAATAGAACGTCTATCCTACCAAATCTCTGGGCAACTTGATCAACTACTGCCATTACCTGTTCGTTATTTCTCACATCAGCTCGTAGGAATAGAGCTCTCCCAGAATCAGCCAAGATCTGATTAATCAGAGCAGTACCACGTTCGGAGTTTCGCCCCACGCAAGCAACATTCGCACCTTCCGCTGCGAACCTTTTTGCGGTAACGTAACCGATACCAGCAGTTGCTCCCGTGACTACGACAACTTTCGACTCGAATCGTTTCATACGAAACCACCAACTACTATGCGAACCATCCAAATAGCATTTGGTTGAGCTGCTTGAAGCAGATCTCGGTCAGATTCCACAGATGTCAACTGATTTCACTCAAATGAGAACTTCCAATTCGAGTATTACGCTTAGGCTTAGAGACTTGATGAGGTTAGTAAGAGGCTGCTTTCATGGGCGAGACTTCTGTATATAAAATGCAAAATTGAATCCGATCGATTTGGGTGCTGCCGCAAAACATTTTCTATGGCATTATGATGGTATAGCACTATCCTCGGACGACCCGTCCGTACCATTACAAAGGTTAGAAATCATGAAAGAGACAATGTCTGGTCTCGTGAATTTCGACTCGAATCCACATTCCGTCGAGCTACGTGAAGCTCCTGTCCCCGAGATCGGTGAAGATGATGTTCTGGTTGCAGTACAGGCTGTAAGTATTTGCGGCAGTGATGTTCATCAATATCAGGGCAAGGTGAGTTACAAAGTAAACTATCCTGTAATCCTAGGACATGAATTTAGCGGCGTCATCGCAAAGACAGGTTCACGTGTTCATGCGTTCAAGAAGGACGACCGTGTCGTTAGTGAGACAGCTGCTGTTATCGACTTGTATTCGCCCTTCACCCACGAAGGCCACTACCATCTGGATCCAAATCGACTAGGTTTCGGCTATGGCGTAGATGGCGCGATGGCCAAGTTCGTCCGCGTGCCAGAACGCTGTTTGCACCGCATCCCTGACGGATTGCCCTTCGAGAAAGCAGCTTTGACGGAACCATCCTGCGTTGCATATGACGTGATCTGTGTCAACTCTCGAGTTCGTCCGGGCGATAGTGTCGCTGTCATCGGGCCAGGTCCAATTGGACTACTTTGCATCCTGTTGGCGAAGCTGTCCGGAGCGAATCCGCTGGTTGCAATAGGTCTACCGATCGATGCAAAACGTCTCAAGATCGCCTCGCAGATTGGAGCAACGATGAGTTTGGGAGCCCAAGGCGAGGACATTCTGGGTCAGGTTAAGACGCTTGGTGATGGCTATGGGGTGGATCTAGTCGTCGACGCTGCAGGCCACAGTTCTACGCTGAAAATTGCACTCGACATTGTTCGCCCAGGAGGACACATAACCAAGGTGGGATGGGGCCCACAACCGTGCGACTTCTCCCTCGACCCCCTCGTGGGCAAGGCTGTCACGCTTCAAGGCAGCTTCAGTCACACCTGGCCCATGTGGGAGAAAGTACTAGCCATGTTAGCGAGCAATCAGCTCAACCTGGATTCTATACTCAGCCGTGTAGCCTCGCTAACTGAATGGCAGAGTTGCTTCGAGGCAATGCTCACAGGCGAGATCGTGAAAGCTGTATTGACACCATAAATTCACACACAAGGCAAAGAACGAACCACGTTCCACGTGAGAGTCGCTCACTTGAAATACAAACCATAAGGTTTTTTGTGCCAAGACCGAGCATGCCTAAAGTTGACCAGTCTTGCAAGTAGAAGAACGGTTAGGCAGACTTCTTCCACGAATCCAGGTTGACCCACCTGGACCAAATTCAAAGAAAATAGCCGCGGTACTAGGAGAGTACGAGACACCAACTCTCTCACCAGTTCGAATGGGAGAGATACCAACCTCATGGAAACAAGCAAGAGGCGCAAACGTCATCGACGTTGATGACAACCTATACGTGGACCTAACCGCTGGCTTCTGCGTTGGAATCGCGGGACATTGTCATCCTAAAGTCGTTGAAGCGATCAAGAAGCAAGCTGAACTGCTTACGCATACACCACCCGCTCAAGCCCCACACCAAGGTAGAGCCGACCTTTTGAAGAAGATTGGCGACATTGTTCCACGCCCCCTCAAGCGAACACACTTACTGAATGGTGGCGGCGAAGCCATCGACGTAGCCCTCAAACTGGCACGCCTTCACTCAGGAAAAATCGAGATAATGGCTTTTGAAGGAGGTTTCCATGGGAAGACACTGTTCGCGTTATCCGCAACTTCGAGAAGACATTACAGGACTGGGCTCTTGCCGCTAGTCCCCGGCGTCTTTCACGCTCCATACCCATATTGCTATAGATGTCCCTTCGGCGACCAAGTTTCCTGCGATGACTGCTCAACTCAATGTCTGAACTATATTGAACACATGATCAAAGATCCTGCCTCGGGCATAACAGAAGTAGGTGCAATGATACTTGAACCGATCGAAGGACATGAAGGTTGGATTGTTCCGCCAAAAGATTTCCTCCCAGGATTGAGAAGAATCTGTGACGAGAACAACATACTTCTCATTCTAGACGAGATCATCACTGGCTTCGGACGAACAGGAAAATGGTTCTGTTTCGAACATTTCGGGGTCAAACCTGACATCTTAGTCTGCGGTAAGGGATTGGCAAGCGGATTCCCGATTTCTGCTGTTATCTCCACTGATGAAATCATGCAATCATGGGAGGCATTCAAACACACAAGCACGTTCTCCGCCAACCCATTAGGATGTGCTGCGGGCCTGGCAAACCTCGAAGTCCTTGAAAAGGAGAGATTAGTTGAGCGAGCAGCTAAAATGGGCCAGGAATTCATGAAACGGCTAAACGAGATGAAGGATCACTACAGCATTGTTGGCGACGTTAGAGGTATGGGCATGATGTGCGGTCTCGAACTCGTGAAGGATTCCAAGAAGACACCCGCCCAGGAAGAGACCAAGAAAGTTGTAGAGTATACACTCAAGCATGGAGTCATATTACAGCCGCCTGGAGGAAGGTTCGGAAACGTTCTGAAGCTCTCCCCACCGTTAGTGATAACCGAAGAACAACTCGACTTTGGGCTGCGAACGATCGAAAACACACTCAAACTCGTAGACAAGCGATAGGTACAGACAACCCCACTGGGTAAATTCGACTAGAAGCTCACATCAGAATATCAGCTTGCGCAGCGGGTAAAAAGAACTGATCACGTTCTGTGAAATGACTTGACCTAGTTTGGGCTCAGTGAGTCGAGAACAGTCAGTACCGATCTGAGGTAGGATGGCGTATTCGGCTTCCTATCGGCTACTACTAGTTGGACGAGATGTGGTTACTTTTTCTCAATCTTCTCCAAGGCGACTTGATAAGCCTCGAAGTGCCCGCCAGTTCGTCTTCAGGTATTTCGGTAAAACGCTCGGCCACCACCTGTTCGCCGACATCTGACGCTTGTTTCGCAAACTTGGGATACATTGTCTCTACTTCGTACAATTCTCCTTCCATCGCATCTCGCAAATTCTCAGTAACTGTGCCTACCAGGCCTACGAGTTCTGCCAACTCTTTGAAATGTTCAAAGCGTTCGACTTTTGCGGTTCTCTCGAATAAATCAGCTAAGCCTTCATGACCGTTTTTTGCGCATGTTCTGCGAATAACATGTACTTTACGTAAGCAAATGCTTCGCCGTGCATTGCATCCAGCAGGTTCTCCCTTGTTTCCTTATCCATGACGGAATCCTCGCAGAAATCATCATCTTGGTACTATTACAGAAGCGCGTATCTGCGGTATGCTCTTCTGATTACAGTAAATAGTGTAGAGTGAAAAATCCACCAAAGATTGTAGCGTTTACTTCGGAGCCCTATCAAAGTAGATACTTTTGCCTTTAGCGGATATTGGTATTCCCATTATGACACTCGCTTCTGTCATTAATTTCAGCCGTTTCGCAGCGGTTCCGATCCGGTACATTATCCTGCTGTCCACGTTGAGGATACTTGCGGTTTTCGCTGCGGATCCCAATGCTATTCCAAGATCAAGGCTTTTGAAAATACAATTTGGCCCCATGAAATCTAAGCCTTCCTTCTTCTCCGCCTGATCAAACTCACTACAGGTCTCATAGCCGCACGCTCCACAATTCAAACTGAAACTCCTATCTCCGCGAACACCAATTAGTAATGTAGCTTCAGAATTGCGAAGATTTTCTGCATCTCGCTTAAATCCGGAGATTTTTCGTTCCTCAGCTATCTTGTCCATTTCGTCGGCCAGAGCGTCCTTTTCCTTTCCAAGAACGACCAAAGTGAGAACATCGTCAATGCCACCGGACTTGGGAGCCGTCCGCGCCGAGAGTAGCATGAGTCTTGCGGCATCTAACAGCCCCTCTGACTCGATGGATTTGCTGTCGAGAATTGGCATGATATGACACCGGTGACGTCACGGTCATTGCGGAGTATAAAGCGCCATAGCCCGATTGTCTTCACTAATATTCAGCATCTGATTTCTTTGAAGGGAGAAATCGGGCTGTCAGAGTGGTATTCAGCATTGACCGCCAACAAAGACAAGAGATATCTTGCTTAACTCTTCTACGTACCTCACGGTATCGTGGTAGGAAGATTGATCCAATTCGAAGAAACTGTAATGGGTTTCCTGCTCAATCACCAAGAGAAACACCACCGCACCTATCACTTTCTCATTCTGATGGATGCCCTGATCAGTGCTGCAAAACATATCGAGCATTACTATCTGACAGGTACCTTGAAGGGAAATATCGGATTATCAGGCGCTGTAAACGTTCATGGCGAGGACGTTCTGCAAATGGATCAGATCGCCCAGGATATCACAATTCATTATTTGCGAGCCTCTGGACGAGTGATTCATGCAATCAGTGAAGAATCGGATAAGATTATTCCAATCGACCTTGACAGCGGACGGTATTTCGTATACTTCGATCCTCTAGATGGTTCATCAAACGTTCCCCATGGCCTGCCAGTTGGTTTCATGTTTGGCGTTGCCAGGAAGGATTTGGATGGACATGAAGACAACCACTTGCGGGCTGGAAGAGACTACATAGCCGCCGGCATGTTCGTAATCCCCACGGGTACATTTACCCTCGCGCTCAAGGACGCGGGCACCTGGCGGTTTCATATCGATGAAACTATGGAATTTGTCAGGCCAACTCAAATGATCCTTCCTGAAGATACAAACGGGTGGGAGTTATCATTCAACTCAGCAAACCGACACACTTACTCCAAAAGCGTTCAGCATTGGATTGCACAAAATGAGACAAAGTACGCTTTCAGATACCTCGGTGCTTTGGCCGCAGATTTCCACCGGACTCTTTCGAACGGTGGCATGTTCATGTACCCCGCCATCGTCAATCACCCAGATCCAGGAAAGAATCGCCCGCAAGGAAAACTTCGGCTCATGTATGAGGCAGCTGTTGTTTCCTTCATGTGCAATGAGGCGGGAGGAACCGCTGTTGATGAAACTGGTATGCCAATCCTTGATGTACAGCCTAAGGACCCACATCAGCGATCAGCCCTATTTGTCGGCTCGAAGCCTCTAGTAGAGGATATCACTCGGGCCCTAACCCTAGCTAATCCTGCTGTTCAGTGATCGCTTAGCGCCGACGGTCGCGCGGATAAGGTATAGTCAGGTGTGGTAACCGCAGTAAAACAAAGCGCTTGTCACGTAAACTTTTGCCATAGTGACAAGTCTGTCCAAGCTGACTGACTCGTTGTTCGAATGTGCTGTATTATCATCATCTGTAAACGATCCATAGTATAGAGCCGGAACGCCTGCATTACCTACAAAGAACGGTTGGTCGGCCACGATTCTCCATCCAGCTAAAGGCAGGGGATGACCGATTATTTCACACGTCGCAGTTTGTACTGCCTTAACCAATGCGTCGTCGTTTTTGATTTCAGATGAGTTTCGGTGCAGATCTACCTCCAATCGCATTTCAATTTCAGGGTCCATTTCAGTGCGTATCTTGTTTTCCAGCCCACGCAATCGTTGTCTGAGCCTTTCCTCAACTTGTTCGAACTTGTCTCCTGGATCCCACCTTATGGTGCCGACAATCTTCACATCTTCAGGGAGCCTGTTGTAGAAGTCGCCTGCCTGGAAGATGCCTAGTTGAATCGATGGCCTCACGGGGATTAGATGGTGCCATTTTTGCGATTCTAATTCCTGATCCATCTTGTACAACTCCTCCACGGCCATGCTTCCCCACAGTATCGGATTCGATTTCAAGAAGCAGGAAATGGTATGAGGTGCTCCTTTCCTGCCGCTTATGTGTATGGTGAACCCAGCAGCTCCTCCTTGCGCGATTGCGACACTATCGAAAGGCCCTTCCGTAATGATGACACCATCAATTCTCAGCTCTCCACTCCGTATTTTCCCGGCGATTTCTTTTGGGCCCATTCCCTTGCCATCAGGGTCCTCATGATCGACCCAGGCGGCGATCAATAGATCTCCCTTCAATTTTACGCCAGCTTTTTTTAGAGCCCCGGCTGCAGCGGCCATGCTGACCAGACTTCCCTTCATGTCGCTTGCTCCTCTACCGTAGACTCTTCTTCCGCATATTCTAGGCAAAACGCAGCCTTGAACGGGTATCGTATCAATATGCCCTCCTAGGAGGAGTGTAGGACCTGTACCTTCACCACGGATTTTTCCGAGAACATTGGGTCTACCTTTTTGGATGTACTGCAGCTCGGCTTCCAATCCATATTCTTTGAGAATGTTACAGTAAAGTTTTGAAGCTGCTTCCTCAAAACAAGTGGGACTTGCTTCCTTAATGAGTCGCAGCGTGTTTGCGGCGATTAGGTCAGTATCTATTTGATCTAGAACTTTAGAGATTTGCTTGTTCAAGGACACTCCCTAATTCCTCCGTGTAGATGTGCTTATGCTGTGATCTTCCCTCCATATTGGATGTACGCCACAATTCCATTTGAGCGAAGACCATAGGCGAGGTTACGCGGAACCGAAAATATTGAGTTGACGAAAATAGAAAAAGGAGTGAGTAAAAACTCTCACTCGGGTGGGATTTCTTTGAAGATTGCGTCGAAGTCTATTCCTTGACTCTTACGTAATGCACGAACGGCGTAGAAGATCACTAATGCTGCGATGACGAGAGCCGCTGTCCAGCTCAGAGCGGATGCTGAGATAGGACCGAGAGATGGGTTATTGAGCGCTGCATATGCGATGTAGACGTAAAGCAGGAGTGCAGCGACACCTAGGATACTGAGTAAGGGAACTCCAGCAATTCTCGTTTTCAGAGGTGAGTTCTCGAAGATGTCCTTTCTACGGTAAGGAAGAACTATCGCTGTGACTCCTGCCAGACCATACCAGACAGACAGAAGCAGGGTAATGTTGAACGTGAATAGTGCAGGGTAGAAATAAATTATGATGAAGGCGGCGATGCTAGCTACAGCCATCAATAGCACAGAGTAGACAGGTGTACCATATCTGTCGCTGACTTCAGAGAATTTCATTGGTGCAACTCGGTCAAACGCCCAAGCCAAGAAGATTCTTGCGTTCACTGGAAAGAGGATGATCATCCAGCCCAAATTACCTATGAAAACGCCGAAAGTTACCAAGTCTACGATCAATGGGTTTCTAGTTATCACACTCATGAAGAGGTTCGCAGTTGCAGCAGGCATACCTGTCTGAGCGTACACATCTGGTTTGTTCGTCGCAAGAAAGGTCATCGCTTCGATAAAGCGCATTCCGATAGTTGAGTCCAGCAATATGAAGGCCAACAACCACACAACGGAAGAAACCGCCCACCCACCAACCATACCATACAGGAAGCTTCGCTTGGGACTCTTCACCTCACCCCCTAGGAACGAGGCAACATTGTGTGGACCCAAAGCCAAGACTGCATAAGGAACGGCTGAGAGGGATGCCGCAATTGTGGTTATAGGCATGTAGCCGACTGACTGTGCCTGAACCATTACTTGGTCGTATGGGAGCCCTGAAATCCCATTGAATGAGGCAATATACGCTTCATGCGTTGCGCTAACCAGCAGGACGAACACGGCAAGGAGACCGATCAGGCCAACAAAGAATATGAAGTAGATCACCGACCTTAGAAGTTTCTTGCCAAAAGATCCTGCAAGGGCTGCGAAGAGTAGGATTGCGATACCGATTGCAAGTTCAGAGTTTTGCTGCGTAATGGTGGCCGCAAAGGCTTGAAGCCCTGGGTCGTTTGTCATTTTTCCGGTAATCGAAAGACCTGATGAGAGGTAAGCTACACCTCCGTATGATCCGGTGGCTTCAGAGAGAATGTTAATCCAGACGAAGGACCAGCTCATGACGAAACCGATCGCTGGGTGAAGTGCTCGTGTACCCCACGCGTAGTCTCCTCCTGCGCACGGCATGGCTCCAGCCATGCCGTAGTAGATCATTATTACGATTCCACCAGCAACCATCCAGACTAGCGTTGTAAGCACGTAGTCCACATTGAGAACACCGGAAGATGTAATCCAGAAGATCATATTGACGAAACTGAGCAAGAGGGGTACGTTAACGATCGTCCAAACGAACGTGTCAGTTGTGGAGAGTTCTCTGACGAGGCCGGTAGCGTCTCTTACGAATAGTTTCTTGTTTTGTGTCAACAGAATTTTCCTCGATCGTGAGGTACCGTCATAACCTTGTTAACGGTTTGCCTTTTCTTGTATATATCAACAGTAGAAAATACATACAGTATTCACAAGGCAGAACACTATAGAAAGTAATAGAACAGACTTCTATCAGACATATCATTATTCTAGAGTGACCTTCATGTTAAAGCTGGGCTACGCTGCCGAACACGAGGAATATCAACCACAGCAATTGCTTGAGTTTGCAGTAGAAGCTGAGAAAGCAGGGTTCGAGTCGATTTGGACAAGTGACCATTTTCATCCATGGGCACATACAAATGCTGCTGGCGGATTCGCATGGGTCTGGATGGCATCGGCTGCAGAACGAACTAAACACGTGGAGTTTGGAACTGCTGTTACGTGTCCGATTCTAAGGTATAACCCCGCTATCATTGCGCAAGCATTTGCAACGATGCGCGCTATGTACCCAGGCCGAATCTTCATAGGCGTTGGAACCGGTGAAGCATTAAATGAAGTCCCGGTTGGATGCCCATGGCCAGGCTTCAAGGAAAGGGCGGAACGGCTTGAGGAAGCTATCAAGGTCATGAAGCTTCTCTGGTCCAAAAACTTCGTAAATTTCAAAGGTAAATATTACAGATTAAGAAAGGCAAACCTTTACACTAAACCTGCATCTCCACCACCAATTTATGTCGCTGCCGCAGGGCCAACAGTCGCCGAAATCGCTGGGAGAGTAGCGGATGGATTCCTGACTGTCACCATGTGGGAAGATCATTATCGGAATATTCTCTTGCCGGCCTTGCAGAAGGGAGCAAAAGCGGCAGGACGCGACGCTGACACAATCATCAGAGCGGTTGAAGTCGGCGTCTCCTACGACGAGGATTACGAAAAAGCCCTAGCGAAAGCACGCTTCTGGGCAGGTGGGTCTCTTCCTGTAATGTACAAATACGAAATCTACGATCCGCGAGAGATTGAGGAATATGGAAGATACGTAGGTGACAAGCAGATAGCACAGCATAGATTGATTGGAACGAAACCGGAGGACCACATTAAGCACTTAGAGAAATACATCAAAATGGGATTTCAGCACATTTACATTCAGAGCTCAAGTCCTGACGAAATTCGCACTCTGAAAATGTACGCAAAAGAAGTGCTTCCCTATATTCGCTCCACTTATGCCAGCTTGATAAGCGATTAGAAAGGTCTCTGCCGACATCGACGATTTATCTATCCACGCTTAGTCAATTCAATGCATCGTGCTAGGAATTTATCGTAGGCACCTTTGAATTCATTCATTGTTTTTCTGACAGGTCCGAATTCGCTCCACGCGTGCTCTTCCAGGCCGCCGAGTTCGCTTTGGAATTTCGCCTCGACTTCGCGCGTCTTGTCTGAGATCTGTGCAGTGGACTCGTAACCTCTTATGAAGTCTCGGATACTGCTTAGTCGTCTTACGAGTTCCGGATCAGCGCCTCGCAGCGCAGCTTCTCTAAATGATGCTAGGTCGAAACTGTCTTTCTCGGAGAAGACTTGGACTGCTTTCGCATGATTGGGAAATTCAGTGTTGCACATATTGGTTGAAGCTAGAGTATCGAGGGTATCCTCTGGAACTCGTTTGGACGCGGGCAGAACATCCATTGAGTCAAGAGCTAATATCGCCTCTGCTCGTTTTAGTTTGTGTTCATGTTCGAGCCAGTTTAACCATCTCTCGTGATTGTTCTTCTCGTAGAAAAGTATGTAGACCTTTCTGGACACAAGTGTCCCTGCTTTGCGAAGATCCATTTCTAATTCCTCAACTTGCTCTTTGCTGAGGCCAGCATGTGAGGCGACCTCAAGAAATGCCTCGTGTGTCAGGGATTTCATGTTCTTGAACGCACATACAATGTCTGCTTTCTCAGTGACTGATACTGCCTGCTCCACACGGATGAGTTCTGAGCTTGAGAGGTTTAATTTCTCTGCTAATCGAACTATAATTTTGTTGGCATCGCTTTCGCCTCTGCGAGAGGCGAGGTCCAGCAAGACTCTTTTCGCCTCCTCCTCTCGAAGGTGGCTCACAAAACGTC
This sequence comes from Candidatus Bathyarchaeota archaeon, assembly GCA_963783645.1. Lineage (GTDB taxonomy): Archaea > Thermoproteota > Bathyarchaeia > 40CM-2-53-6 > 40CM-2-53-6 > FEN-987. Next base: position 48,214 of record CAWAOH010000003.1, read on the forward strand.
CGCCCATGTTTGTCATGTATGTTCGCGTGACGGGTCTGCCGGCTTTGATTGCACGTGCTTTTCCTACGAGTGCGTCAACTATCAATGGAACTTCCTGAGACACTGCAAAGGTTACCGTATTGTTGGTACCAATGCCAGAGGCGTTGAGTTGGAGTGTGACTTCCCTAGCTGCCTGCGAGCTTGCAGCCACTTTGAACACAATGTTAGGAGCTATCTTGCCCGGTGTTTGAATACCCAACGAACGGTCGTAAGCTGTCAAATGTTCACGGGCAAGGGCGTATGCACGCTTGGCGTCTTCGAGACTTGCTTTGGAATCATCCGCAACGTTAGGATTCAGCTGGAAGCTTACCATGTAATCGCGATTGTTTACGAGAACTGCGAGCGGTCTGAAAACCTCTAAGTTTGGCCATAGTGCTAGGAGCGTTCCAGCCATTACTATTTCATGACCATGAGCTTCCGGCTTCTCTTTCCAAGCAGGGTTCTTGCTGATCTCTTCCTTAAGACCTGCAACGAGGTTCGCATCTTCATCAAACGCTTTCGCGGCTAGAACTGGGTTCGTTGATACTTGAGAGAATCCCAGGTGTCTCAGTGTTTCTAATCCACGAGCATAATCGTTTCCGAACTTGCAATAGGTGCCTTCAACCATCTTCCAATATACAATCTGCCGCGCAACGTTCCCGAATGCATTAATGAAACGTGAGGGCTTATGATTGTCTGCGAGCGCTTTCTTGATATTTTCAGCCATGTAAGCAGGTAGACTGTCACCAGCATTGACGCTCGACATGTCTGCCAACAAAGCGTCTACTGCAGCTCTTCCGAACTTGTCATGCGCATTCTCCAGCGGTTTGATTCCTTCCATCAATATTGAGAGCGCTTTCTCAACGACCGCTAGCGAAAATTGAGCTACGTGGGCATCCCAACCGACCAGATTGAGACCAATTCGAATCAGGGTTGTGAATGTGTTCCTCTCGAGCCCTTGGTGAGTGCTCATGAATTCGGGAAGTGCCGCTAGAAGTTCTTGAATAACAATCGGATTATCCTGTTTTGGTTCGCGGACAAGGATGTGATCTGCGGCTGCCAGAGTCTTATCAGATTCGATCTGTTGAAGGATATGACGAACTGAGACAGTTTCAGGTCTTTCAATTACCAGCGCTTTGCCCAACATCTTGCACCGAGAATATCAAAGCTGACCAACTCTTCCTCTTATTCAGCTTGTGGCACTATTCTGATGTTGAAAAGCAAGGCCGCTGAAGTATTTCTCCGAACGTTTCGGTTTGGAATCAGGTAAGCGTTCATTCTTCGATGGGAACGCCTATTGTTCGTCCTCCATCTACTACCATTGTCATTCCCGTAATGTAGGATGACTCATCTGACGCGAGCCAAACTACTGATCTTGCGATGTCTTCCGGTTCTCCGATTCGACGGAGTGGAATCGCGCGTCTGAGTGATTCCACAGCCTTTTCAGAATCCGGTAGCAATTTGAAAGTATTATTCCAGATGGTTGTCTTGATTTCGCCTGGGCAGACTGCGTTCACCCTTATTTTGTACGGCGCAAGTTCCAGCGCCATCGCTTTTGTGAATCCTACAACACCTGCTTTTGCAGCTGAGTAAGCTACAGTTCCAGAGTTTGGATAGAACGCGTTAATGCTTGCTGTGTTGACTATAGATCCTGTTTTTCGCTTACACATACCTTCGATGACATTCTTCGTCACGATGAAAACACTCGTAAGATTGAGATCGATCAGGTGTGTCCATTGTTCCAAGGAGCTAGTGGGAGTATCTGACATGTCTACCTTCCACCCGCCCGCATTATTGTGTAGAAAATCAATTCTCCCGTATCTGTGAACTATGTTCGAGACGACACGTTGAACGTCATCCTCATTGGTCACGTCCATATGTTCGTAGGAAGCATTGCCACCAGCTCGCTTCGCTATTTCGACAGTTTCCATGCCAGCTCGGTCATCGATATCGGTAACAACCACGGTTGCACCCTCTTTGGAAGCGAGCACACAAGTCGCGCAACCAATTCCAGAGCCACCAGCAGTGATTAATCCAACCCGGTCTTCCAGCTTCATAACGATCGGCGGAAAGCACAGACGTCGTTCGAAATAATCTCTCCGCATTGTTCCACTGGGTGAGATGCATCAGCAAGTGGAATGGTTAATTACGTAACAAACCGTTTTGAGGCGCGCCATGACCCGCCTTAGTTTCGGATTCGTTGGCACTAGTTTGGATCCATTATCTGCAGTGGAATATGGAGTCATTTCAGAAAAAATGGGTTTTGACATATTCTGGATGCCTGATCACTTCACAGATATCGATGGAGACAAACTCGAACCTTGGACGATTCTCTCGGTTGTAGGTGCGAAGACTAGGAAAATCAAGTTGGCGTCAGCGGTTACAGACACTCAACGAAGCCATCCCGCTCGAACGGCACATGCCGTTGCGTGCTTAGACATGCTATCTCACGGCCGTGCGATTCTAGGAATCGGCGCAGGTGAGGCAATGAACATTCTGCCATTTGGATTACCTTGGGAGTCATCTCGTGAACGAGTAATGAGGCTTAATGAAGCCATTCAAATAATTCTTTTGCTTTGGAGCAGCTCGCACGATGAACGAAAGAACTTTTCTGGACGTTTCTACAAATTGGAGAACGTGTTCCTAGGCCAGTCTCCGAAACAAAGACCACACCCACCAATATACGTGGGCGCCTTCTCCTCGAAAAGGACGCTTGAAGTTGTGGGTCGTTTAGGCGACGGTTGGTATTCCTGGCTCAACACCCCAGAGACCTTCCAAGAGCGTTTTTCAATAATCCGAGAAGCAGCTGAATCATCATCTGTATCGAGGCGTTCGATCGTCCCTTGTTCGCATTTGATGGTAGCGCTTCCTCGCAATAGTGAAGAGAAGCGTCTTGCGCTCTTATCGGGAAAGGCTCTGCTGCTCTTGGAGAGAAGCGTGTTGAAGAGACTTGGATACTCACACTCGCTTCCTCAGTATCAGCACGTAATGACAGGCAGGGAGGACGTAGCCAAAATCATGAGTGAAGCCCAGGAGATTCCGGACGAGTTTGTTTATAGGACGATGGCAATGGATAGTGACGCAATAGAGGAGAGAATCGAAGAACTTGCGAAGGCCGGTGTCAAACATTTTGCCGTTGCAGATGTTCTGGCTCCGAAGACAGTTCGACGAACGTTATCCACATTCAGGAAAGTAATCAAAGAGTATAGTTGACCTGCCCTCGAATAGATCGTATCTTATCATACGACTATGGAGTGTCCTGGCTAGCATATTCTGCTTTTGAGACCTCAGAACGATCGGTTATCACGAGCACCTTCAAAAGTCCTCATGCCCAAGCCATGGGTAGATCAATGCAACCGTGTCGCCATCATGGAGAATCGCATCTAAGCCACCAATGAATTGGTATGATCTGCCGTTAACCAGGATTCGAGCATATGGTCTCACGTCGCCGCTCTCACTCAGAATGACGTCAGCGATATGATACGAGTCCACGACCTCCTTCAAGACATCTCTCAGGTTATTCCTTGAGGAATCAAACTCTACGTGACTTGTACCTGTATGTTGCCTGGGAATACCCATGAATTTCACGATCAACCTCACCATGAAATCTGGCATCTCCTGACTTGAGAGCGGTAACGTTCAGCCTCCACTAACTGACAAACCTTTCCGATTTCTGTGTCAAGTCACCACTTAAGAGAACGGAACCACTTAGTCAACCAGCAAGTTTACCGAGAATGTTTAGTTGAAGTGGATCACTTGGCTGAAATAAGAGTACAAGTGGTTTATTTCGGTAAGGCACGCGAAGCTGCGAAGACGTCGACAGAGGTACGGTCTCTATCTAGTCCAACAGACGTTAAACAACTACTGTCAGTGGTGATGAACGCTCATCCGGCGCTTGCCGGGATTATGGAGAGCGTCAAGGTGCTTGTAAACGGTCAATGGGCATCTGAGAACATGGAGTTGGGGGACGGAGACCGTGTTGCTTTCGTACCCCCCGTCGGGGGGGGTTAAGACCCTCTCTAATAATCGTCGACAACGCGCTGACTCTTTACTCTAAGTGCAAATGCCTTAACTCCGCATTTGCCTAGTATGATGGTATGACTCTTGGTGGATATGCCAACCGTATCGCGAGAGTTGACCTTACACAACAGAAAGTCGACTACGGGAAGCCAAACGAAGACGACTTGAAGAAGTATATTGGCGGACGAGGCCTAGGCGTAAAATACGTTCTCGACAACGGACCAAAAGTGGAACCATTCTCCGAAGAGAACATACTCTGCTTCATGCTAGGACCTTTGGTGGGTAGCGAAGTCACAATGAGCGGTCGAATGGCCGTTGTCACGAAATCGCCGTTAACGGGGACTGTTACTGATTCTCATCACGGTGGCTGGTCAGGTGCACGTCTTAGATGGGCGGGCTTCGACGGATTAGTGTTCAGGGGTAAAGCGAAGAAACCAACCTACGCTTACATCGAAGACGGACAGGTTAGCCTGAAAGATGCGTCACACATCTGGGGTAAGAATGTTCACGATACCGTCAAAGCAATGATGCAGGAATACGGTAAAAAGGACATAAGCGTTGTAGCCATCGGACAAGCTGGAGAAAAACTGGTAAGGTTCGCTGCAATCGTCAACGAGAATGACCGCGCTTCAGGGAGGGGTGGAACTGGCGCCATCATGGGATGGAAGAGGCTAAAATGTCTTGTAATCAGAGGGAACATCAAGAACAAACCTAAGCCCGCACATCCAGACGAATTCAAGAAGGCAGTTGCAGCTGCGAGCACGGCAATCGTGAAAGGCGCGGTCACTGCTCCGAGAAACGGAGGACTTTCCGTGTACGGAACAAATGTGCTCATGAACATTGTCAATGAACTCGGCGCTCTGCCGACAAAGAACGGACAGTTAACGCAGTTTGAGCATGCAGACGAGCTCAGCGGCGAGACCATAAAGGAAACGATTCTGGTAGACGACCCAACTTGCCATGCCTGCCCCGTTGCATGCAAGAAGGAAGTTGAGGTGAAAGAGGGTAAGTACAAGGTTCACATGGAGAGTACAGAGTACGAGTCAATGTGGGCACTCGGTGCGAACTGCGGATGCAGTAATAAGGAAGCCATCGCAAAAATGGTTGATCTAACCAACGATTATGGAGTTGACGCAATCGAAACAGGCAACTGTCTCTCAGTCGCTATGGAAGCAAGTGAACGAGGACTTATCCGAGACAAGATTCAGTGGGGCGACCCCGACGCAATGATCGACATTATCCACGGAATTGTGAAGAGAGAAGGCATCGGCGATATTCTCGCGAAGGACCTTGGAGGGCGGCTAAGACTTTCGGAGACGAAGGAATGGCCAATCAAGTGAAAGGCCAATGCATAGCTGCTTACGATCCTCGAGGAATGCAAGGAATGGGAATAGGGTATGCCACATCCAATCGTGGAGCATGCCACCTCAGGGGTTACACACCCGCAAGCGAAGTCCTCGGCGTACCGCAGAAAACAGACCCGCTTGGATGGGAAGGTAAAGGAAAACTTCTCACGATATTCCAAGACCTACATGCGATCTCGGACTCCTTCGATATCTGTAAGTTCAACGCGTTCTCAGAAGGAATAACTGAGTACGTAGCGCAATACACTGCAATGACGGGTGTCCAAATTGACGCTAACGGTTTGATGAAGACTGGTGAGAGAATCTACAACTTGGAAAGATACTACAATAATCTATGCGGCTTCACAGGCAAAGACGACACACTTCCGGAGAAGTTCCTCAAGAAACCGGGCTCAGGGCCTGCAGCCGGACATGTCTGTGATCTCGACAACATGAAGAAGGAATACTACGAGGCCCGCGGTTGGGTTGACGGAGTAGTTCCACAACAGAAGACTACGTGATCTAGGAATAATCGCCTGACACAACAAACAGCGAACAAATGACTGGTGAGCGGTAGCCCTCAAAAGTTATCGGCGTAAGGATAGACCAGCGTCAACGTGTCGCCATCGTGAAGCTCGATATCCAATCCTCCCACCAAGTCCTGCGATCGCCCATTGACCAATACTCGAGCCCATGGCCTTACCTCGTTGAAATCCGTAAGAACGATGTCTTTGATGCGATACGTCTCAACGATTTCCTTTAGCACAGCGCGAAGCTTTGGATGAGATGCGATGATCTCTATTCGACCGGTTCCTGCACGTTGACGAGCGATGCTGATGAATTTGACTGTAATCTTTACCATTCATCATCTACCCAGCACGACTGGCTCCCACCTTCAGCCCATCAACATTCTCCGTAATCGGCTGGAATCTCCATACAAAACTTTGCCGATTCTCTTCATGCTAAGTCTGGTTCCACTAGTGACGAAGCTTCATTAGTATTCGAGCGTTGCGACCGCGAATTATTCTATGAAGTTGATTCGGTGTGGTTATTCTTCTACCATGATCATTGTCAGGGTTGATCGAACTTTGTCGAGTCGTCTTATTTTCCCGTTGACAATATCTTTCAGCTTGTTCATAGATTCCGCTTCGACCTTGGCCACGATGTCATATGCACCATACACTACGTAGGATTCCTTCACATACGAAATCTTGCGTAGTTCTCCGATTACTTCGTCTTCTGAGCCTACTTCAGCATTAACCAGAACGAACGCTTGAGCCACCACAAGAACCTACGCAATGTTGCTGTTTCTCGTGCCACTAAAAAGGATTGGGCGTATTTTCAACGAGCGTATTGATTCGATTACTGCGACTGTAACGTGACATCCAAAGACTTCATTCTTGAGGCTTTCAGCGCTCTTTCTCAAGGTAGTAGAGCATGAATCTTTCAGATGAAGGAGTTGGATTTACTAGTCCCGTAGGCTCGACCACTTGTTCTAATCTGAGTGGGATAGCGCCGTCTGGAAGTTCTACCAGCTTGTCTTTTCTAACCTCGACAACCCTCAATTTGCTTTTCATATTGACTCAAGACGATAATGGTTCTAAATGACGAATGGTAACCTTTCGGCCGACTGCTACACATGAAAATCATTTGCGCTTGGTGGCAATACCGACAAACGAATAACCAAACCATCGGAGACCGAGTTGGAGTTAATCGTGTTTTAGGAGAGAAAAAACCCAGGATGATTTTCAGTCCTACAGACCGGAGAAGGTGAACCAAGAAAAGCGCGTAACCTGGCGCTAGTACAATCACTCCAATAAACGCGGCATTGTGTATGCTTGAAACGGTCCAAGGTTTGCAGACACAACAGACGGTGAAGCAATTCTTTATCTTAGGATAGCATCTTCGCTCATCATGGGTTTGATCAGCAGTATCGAACTCCTGCTCGTGCTCTTCGTAATCGGAATGCTGCTGCTCTTAGGAATTCGCATGAGACTCAGGTCCCATACTGTCCTGCTACTCACAATCATCGCACTTCTGCTTCTGGCTTTGATTTCCCTGGGCAAAATTACGTTTTCCCTCCTTGGCGTTCTGATGTTTCTTGGGACGATGGTTTTCTTGTTTGTGTTGTTTTCCATTCGTAGGATCACGTAAATTTAAACGATGCCCACGTCAGTATCAGACTGAACGAGTTGAGAGTCATGAACATTGACTCAGGTGTTCCGTCGATTGAAAGGTAAGTCTAAACCTGTTGAATTCATCTATCTAACACTAATACAATAGGAAAATAAGAACGAGCAACCCGGCTACAAATATTAAGAATGAGGTTATTTCGCTATGACGTTTTGAGATCTTGTCCAGGCGGCGTCCCACCATGAACATGACGAGAAACCATACGAAAACTCCTATGATAAGCAGTATCTCTGACTCTGAAGTTGGAACTGGAGTTTGTAACGGAGTTGACAACAATTCAGGCCGGAGCTTTGTACTTTCGCCACTGCTTAAAACAGCACGACCGTATCCCACTTTCTGTAACTAGAGTGTACCTCAGGCGAAGACACGATTATGATAATGAGCACTAGTCGAAGTTCGGGAATTGTGAAGAGTTTTCTTATAGATCATTGATTTGGCCTAGTCTTGAGTGTCGAGACTGTGAGATATCAGTGGGTTGTCCTTTCAGTAACCACAGTCGGCATTTTCATGGCTGGCCTCGACACACGAATAGTGTTGATTGGCCTCCCAACAATAGCGGCGTCGCTTCGAGCAGATCTTGAAACACTCCTGTGGATAACTCAGGGATACCAAATCGCCATAACGATCGGCCTGGTATTCCTAGGGCGACTTACGGACATCTCTGGTCGCGTGAAGATCTACAATCTGGGTTTTGCCGTTTTTACAGTAGGTTCCGGGCTTTGCGTGTTTGCGCAGACGGGAGAGCAGCTGATAATTTTCCGAGTTATCCAAGGATTCGGGGGTGCAATGCTGATTGCAAACAGTGTCACATTAATCACCGACGCCACACCGGCGCAAGAACTTGGGTTTGCGCTCGGTGTCAATCAGATCGCATTCACGCTGGGCGCAGTTCTAGGGCTCACAGTCGGTGGAGTATTGATTGATACCACTGGATGGAGAACCATATTCGCTCTAAACGTTCCCATTGGCATTTTCGGCACTCTCTGGGCGCATAGGCGACTTCGAGAAATCACCCAGACAGAGAAGCATACGAGTTTTGATTATCTCGGGCTCTGCTTGTTCACAACCTCCTTGACAATTCTTCTCCTTGTGATCAGTCTAACCACTATGGCTTCAATCAATGAAATCGAAGCGGCAATACTTTACATGATTAGCTCTGGTTACTTTCGCATTGTTCCTCTATGTTCTAGCTGCTCTGACAAGCTGAACCTCTCCTAGATATGCGGCTGTTCAAAATCCGGCTTTTCTCAGCTGGAAACATAAATCAGCTCTTGTATTCTCTTGGTTTTGGTTCTGTAAGTCTCATCATTATCTTGTACTTCCAAGTAATTCGAGGATACGATGCTCTAACCGCGGGGATTCTCTTTAACGACCATTAGATGTGGCCTTCGTATGTATCGGTCCGATAAGTGGAAGACTTTCAGATCGATATGGGACGCGTGGGTTGGCTACTCTCGGGATGGGATTGGGTACTGTTGGTAATGTTGCTCTCGCTTTCCTCATAACTGCCACCACGCCAATAGTGCAAATCGAGATCATTCTCGTAGTTCTCGGATTAGGGGTGGGACTCTTTTCCTCTCCGAATATTAGTTCGGTTATGGGATCTGTTCCTCCTCAACGACGTGGTGTTGCTTCAGCAGTGAGGGCAACCGTCTTCAATACTGGTTCCGTGGAGGGTAAGGGGTCGTAGCATACATCATTACCACAGTAATTCCGTACCGAGTTGTGTCCGGAATAATCTCTGGCGGGTATACCACACTTACCCCAGCTGAATCCCGACCGGGATTTGTGACCGGGATAGGACGCGCCTTCATTGTTACAGCTATAATCACTTTAGTGGGTATGTTTGCGTCCAGCTTACGAGGAGCAGAAACGAAGACACAAGTCTCTGACACTGATCTACGGCGTGAATTGGTTTAGAAAATCCTGTTGGAAGCAGATAGTGCATGAAATTGGAACGCTGCACGGTGGAAGGTGTTAGCTTCTCCAGTAGCTACCTGATTTATTCTTGTTTCTTTGCATGGCGTTATAGAGATGCCAGTATACTACTGTTTGA
>CAWAOH010000004.1:0-12114 GCA_963783645.1 Candidatus Bathyarchaeota archaeon
AGCGAAATGAAAAAAGTCATACTTGCAGCGGCTCTTTTCGGAATAATTCTAGGGACAAGTATCTTCTTTTCATCCCTTTCACTCACGCAACCACCGCAGATCATGCTCCAGAACAGTGTGTTACCGCAGGGTAAGTTTGGGGCGGTTTCCGTTCGGGAAAACCAGAGTTTCTGGTATACCGCGATCGGATTCGTCTTAGGCGGATTAGTTGGCTTTGGAGCATTTCTATTCGCAAAGCGGCGCGATTAGGGGCGTTCCAATGTACGTTCTACTTCAATGGAACGTACATTGAGCTTCTTGAAGCCCCGATACCAGGGGTACCGTGAACTACTTTCTTATTCGTTATGACAAATTCGCCAAGATAGTGACCAATCATCTCGGGTTTGATGTCAATCGACGCGAATTCTTTGCCGCTGTGCACCAGAAGGTTGAGGCCGACCATTTCTGGTAACACTATCATGTCCCTACAATGGGTCTTGATTGGTTTACTATTCTGAGACTTGGCGCGACTTGATCCGCGAATTAGCTCCATCAAAATTCTCTGATCCGCAGTCAAACCTCTCGTTAGCGATCTCCGTTGTCTGGACGGGAGGATACGAATGAACTCGTCCATGGACATTTGTTGTAACTCGTCGAAGGAATGACCACGATATGAGAATTGTCGAGGCAAAGCTTACACTTGCTGCTGATCTGCTTCGAACTTGGGCTAATTAATGTTGCTGCTAAGCTTAGAGTATACCAAGGCGGACAGCTAAGTCGGCTGCTTTGAAGTCTGGGGTCAATTTAACGAAAGCCTTCTTGTCGCCCTCAGGGGTCAGTAAAGTGTTTACGTCTTTCACTCGCACTTCGTAGAGTTCCTGAACTGCTCGCTTGATGTCATGCTTGTCTGATCTCTTGTCCACGATGAAGGTAATTTTGTTTTCAGATTCGAGTAGAGTAACCGCGTCTTCGGATAAGAGCGGATACTTCACGACTTCGATAGCAGTGAGCTTCGTCAATTTGCATTACCTCCGAGTCGTGTATCTAGCGATTTGATTGCTGATTGAGTCCAAATGGTGAGCCTTCCAGGGTGAGTACCAGGAGCGAGATCAGTGACGTTCAAGCTTGCTACATCTACTACTTTTACCCCTGGGAGGTTCCTGAAGGCCCTTTGCGCTCCTTGTTTTTTCTCGACGACCAAGAGCGCGCTGACAGAATGCTTGTGAGGTCGTCCCCGAGTGCTACCTCTTCCTCCGCGGTATCGACGTTTTGATGCTCGCTCAACGTCCTCCCAGATTTTGAGGTTCTTAAGCATCTTCATTGCTTGAGAGCTCTCTGTCACTTGTTCGGCCTCGTTCGAAACGATTAACGGTAATTCACAATCTGGTGGGAGGCGATGTCCTCGCGCTCTGACCAAGTCTCCAGATGTTGTTGCTGCAAGAGCGGAAAGCATTGCCTGTTTCATTTCTTTTCGATTTACCTTCTTGCGTAGGATCTTTGATGAGACTGGGGGCCATGTTAGTCTGCCTTTAACTGTCCCTGGAGCAAAACCAGCAAGACCCCCTCTTGGGTATCTGTCTCCTTTCACTCTTGGAATACGCGACATGCCATGTCCGACTCCAAGCGATTCAGCTGTCGTACGTTTGCCCGCCATCGGATCTCTCCCTTGAGGTTGGAAGGTCCCGCTTTGTATTGCAACTACGGCTCTTCTGATCAAGTCAAACGCAGTACGGGTGTTTCGAAATACTTGGGAAGTTCAAGTTTCCCAATGGACTTGCCTTCCAGATCGTAAATGCTGACAGTTTTCGCCAATTCTCGTCTCACATACTCCTCATAACATTCAACGTTGCCAAGCTGACTGCAACCGCCTCTTCAGTTCTCACCGTCAAAGTCTTCTGATTGGGGACCATGTTAACAAACACGCTGAAGATATTTTCTGGTTTCTTTCCTTCTTTTTGAAGGATATCACGAAGGCCAGCTTTAGGTGAACCAAATGCAATCATTACAGATCCCTTATCATTCAACAAACCTGCTATCTTCGACCAAGCATCCTTCAATTGCTGACCATACCGAGAAGTCCCGATTCTTAGATCATACTTCTCCTTTTCTAATATTGTCCCAAGCGCGGTTTTTTGCGCTCTAACCCGATAGCCCCAATATATGCTTATCTTGGTTCGATCGACGAGTTCCCCCTCGAGCTTTTCAGTCGAAGTGACCTTCACAGTGGCTCTGGTACCTACCGGCAACGTACCTTGACATTCAATCAATGATTCTAACCCAACGTCCAGTTTGAGGGTGTCGCTCGATCGAGCTGTGACTACCCCTTCGCGGAGATCGCCAGATACGCAATCTCGAACAGTTTGGGGAACGTTGTGTGAGGGGATTTGAAGTGGAGGGAGGACCCCTACGAATCGTAGCGCAGGGCCCAGAGAGAACAGGCGTCTGCGAAGATATTGCGGCGTCTCGAGAAATCGAAGGATTTCAGTGCAAACATTGAAGTCCTGCTTCTGGTTTCGGTTGGGGTCATCCGCAGTATACTAGGATCTGATTGACACCAAAGATTGAGCACGAGCGGGCGATAGTTCCAAGTTTCGTAGTTTTCTCTCTGAGATGAGGTGTATCGGAGACTATTGATGCGGGAATTGCCACAGTAGTATCTGCACACATCGTTCTTCAGTCGCCCTATTCTAATGTGATAGCAATAGTCTTACCTACCCTCGAGGAACTCATTCAGGAACGATTGTGGAAAAAGAAGAATCTTATTGTCTGGAGAAGGGTATCTCATAGTCATGACTCTTGATGACGTAGCAGCGCTCCGGAAATTAGATCGAGCAAGCATGCTGGATAAGATGGAGGATACAGCAAATCGCCTGAAACCACCTGCCGACGCTGAAACCACATTCTCTAATTCATTTGTTGAACCTCGAAATGTGGTCATCGGTGGGGTTGGTGGTTCAGGAATTGTGGGTGACATTGCTGCAGATTATTTGAAGACTGAATCAAATATCCCCATCAACGTTTGTAGAGCATACAATCTCCCAAGCTATGTCGATGAAACCACACTCTTCGTTGCGATTAGCTATTCAGGTGAGACACGTGAGACACTCAAACTGCTGGATCAAGCAAAGAAGAGGAAGGCCATGGTAGCTTGCATAACTTCGGGAGGCACATTGCTTTCCGCCTCACTTGCTCAAGAAATTCCGCACCTGAAGGTGGTTGCAGGACTTCCTCCTCGAGTCGCATTGCCTGAACTGCTGGCGGCAGCACTATTTGGAATGGGAAAAGCTTTCCTACTGAAGGACCCCGATAGGATCTTAGCCGCCGCCTCGAAGTCACTCGCGGCACAGATTCAGTCGATAAAACGTGATATACCAACCACTGGCAACAAAGCGAAACAGATGGCTGAGCAGTTGCATGATAAACTGCCACTACTGCTTGGACCTGAGGAGCGCGTAAGCGTTCTAAGGCGGTTCAAGAACGAATTGAACGAGAACAGCAAAATGCCTGCTTTCTACATGTCCATGCCTGAATGTTATCATAACGACATTGAAGGCCTAGAATCGTTGAACAGACTATGCTCAACTCAACCAGTTCTTCTTCGCACCAAAGCGACTGAAAGTCAATTGAAAACAACCGAGAGATTCTATGCCCTGCTGAGGGAGCTTGGGTTCTCGCCAGTCATGACTTTCGAAGGGCAGGGGGAGAATGTCTTGAGCGAACTCTTAACTGCGATTACCTTCGGGGACTTTGTCTCCGTGTACTTAGCGCTCCTCAGAGGGATAGATCCCACTGGTTTGCTCTTGATACCGAAGTTCAAAGCAGTGGCTTCCGGCTAAAGATCAAGGATGAAGCGCACTATAGTTAACTGATCCCTCGTTAGAACTTCCATTCTATGCAGGGTCACCGCTTTTACCTCTACTTTTGCACCGTGCTTTTTTCTGTCGTATATTTCTCCTGAGGCTTTTGTGTGCAAGAAGAGCTTGCTACTCTGGCGCGAGATTTTCATCCCTTCAAAGCTTGATAATACTCTGTGCTCGAGTTCAAATTTCAGAAGGAGCAGCTCCAACCAGTTGTAAAGAAGAAGCACTTCGTCGGCGGCTTCAACATGTAGCTCCTCGCTCATCGAGGCTGAAACGGTATCGACATTGCACATTGTGTCCATCAGAGCGGTCGCGGCATAGCCGAATGCCTCTTCGATAGTCGTACCCGTCGCCTGCACGTATGCGTCAGTAGTGTGTGGCAGAAACGTGTATCCGACAGTTGTCTCCAAGAGGCTCTTGCGAGCATGCAATATTGGACCTTAAATAATCATCTGATCCAAACTTCAGGTTCTTACTGGAGCGACCAGATAACGTAAATATGAATCGGCTTAGGGGCAATACTTGGCAGCCGGGATGGCCGAGTGGATTAACGTCAATGTCGGTCCAGAGGCGCAGGCCTTGAGTGGAGATTGCAATGCTAGCCTGTGGCCCTTATGGGCCTCGGGGGTTCGAATCCCTCTCCCGGCGCCAAAACTGAGAATGAGGATGACAGATTGACCAGAGGCAACACAACAGTCATCTTATTTCTCATACTCACGTTCATCACCATTCTTCCCACTCACGTGCATGCCGCGCAGACATTGGCATCTGGCCAACCACTGTACTCCTTGAGAGATTCTGAGGTAACGCTGGTCGGGAACGGATTCTCCAATCAACCCTACTTCATCTGGGCTAAAGGCCCGAATGATAATAATACGGTGTACACGAGGATAAGCTTCACACCAGTTTCTGGAGGATACATCCCCCCAGGCGTTGGGTTACCAATTACTGCACAATCTCCCTTCGGCACATACTTAGTGAGCATTTCCACTTCTTCCAGTAATGACAATTCTCTAGCGACTGCTCATTTTGGCATCTGGGGAACTACGAAGCCACTCTCCCAAAGAACGGAAACCGCAAAAATCATTGGAGGAGGACTCTTTGCCGGAACGAGCTTCAAGGTGAGCATCCGAAACCCAGCGGGGGATTATGTAGTAACATCGTCCATTGTCGTGAATTCGAACGGGGACTTCAATTATTCTTGGAGGATTCCAGTTGACGCAGTTTCCGAGTCCTATAAGGTATTGATCGATGGGACAGGGACCTTCGACAACGCACAACAAGACTACGTTTCTGAAGCACGATTTAGCGTAACGCCCGCGACGTTATCTCCAACTATAAGCGTGCAACCTAGTCAGGCATATCAAAGAACTGAGCTTGCTAAGTCGTCTTTGTTGTTGACCTACCCTGACGGCAGCGCAGTTGCAAGCGTATTAACTAACACGCATCCAGTAATCCTCCTGCAGAATCAATCCACAGTAGGGCTAGCAACAATAACTCTCTCCGATCAGGCTAATGGAATATGGAGCGTCGCCGCCAAACTGCCTGTTAACGCTACAATTAGCTCCAAGTACAGATTCGAGTTGCCTGCATTGTCCTTTGACGACGGTTTCGGGAACAAAGGTGGATCAACTGACACCTATTCCGATTACTTCAACGTAAACAATGCCAGCCTCATGGTTTCGAGTTCAATAAATGGAACCCAGATTCAGATTCCGTTCGGAGGAGTGAGCATAATATCGAAAATCTCCTATCCAGATGGAACCTTTCTTACCAGTAACGGAACCGTATCCGTTTCGGTATCCGCAGGGTCTTCGACGTCGATTGTAACGCTAAACTTTGATCCAACTATCGGCGCCTGGCGCGGCGCATATTCGAGTTCATTTTCCGACTTGTGGCACGTAGGAACATGGACACTCAAGTTACAAGCACATGATGTTTACGGGAACTTGGGAAGTGCATCATACCAAATTAGCGCCCAACCCTACTTGGTGTTGGCGATCTCCGCGATCATAGCATTTCTAGCGTTCGTTGGAAGATGGATTTACGCTCACTACGGAAGGAAAGTGTACTTTAGAGCAAGGAAATTGATGCAAAGATTCCGTGCTGATCATAACCTATGAAAGGACCGCGCCAGTGAAACCATGAATCGTTAATTCTCTGGACAACCCTTTCCATACGTAATCAAAGACATAGGATGGCATTAGGAACTCGGCTAGCTCAGTAACTTGGAACCGATTGTTCAGGATTTTCGAAAAAGCGGTCGGCGGCTTCACTATTATGGAGTGAAGGCGCCGAACAAGCTCTTCTTTGCTTATTGAGCCTTTGACAATTTCCGAGTTCGGGAAAACGTGATCTAATTCTTTTGGGGTGATTTTTCTTAACGGCAGATTACCCTCAAAGAACGCCTCAGCCTCCAAATCCTCCTTGCCGTCTGAATTGACAAATAACGAGCTGTCCTTGAACATGTAAGCTAGTTCGGTTACTTCGCTGAGTCGAATTGATTTTCCTGACGAATCACGCCTCCCTAAAATTTTCTTGGTGAAACTGGCTATCTTCTTCGACTCATTCGTATCTTCCCCAGCTAGGTCTCTAACTCTGCCCTCAACTTCAACAGCAATGACGTCGTCAAGGAGGGGGACTTTGTAGGAGTTACCTCGAAAGTAGAAGCATTCGTGAAATCCTTTGATTCGCCAAAATGGGATAAGGCGAAGCTTTGGAACATTTGGGGAGTTAACTTCGTTATCTCGTGGCCTTAGAAAACTCAGTCGCTTTCCAAACAGTGATCGTTTACGAGTCTCAGCAATGTGAGCGATATCATTGAGTGGTTTCGGCTGCACGTAGTAGATTTCTGGTTCAATCTTTTCCGGTGTCCAACCGTTTCCAACTCGCGTTTCTTCAAAGCCGCTGGCAGATTGGAAGAGTGATTGAAACTCACTTATCGTAGAATCGAGGAGTTTCCTGATATCCTCGAAACGATCGTCTTCTGTCAAGATCAAGCACTGGCCACGCGGCCTAGGGTGTACCGACGACTATTCAACAGTGAGCTTGCCGTATCTTCCCACGTTAAGTTGGATTTCGCCGCGAAAACTGGTTACGTACCCGTTCTCTATTTTGACTGTGTTTTCAACTTTGACTTGGCCGATTTGTTCGTTCCATAACGTTAACTTCACATTCCCTGACTCATCATTCACAACAGCTGTAGCGACCTTCATTTGTTCGCCAGTCCGAGTGGTTACGTCTCTAGGTTCGGATATCTCAGTCACTTTGGCGGCGATGTCAACGCGTCGCATTCCAGGCCTTAATTCGACGATCTTCATTTGGACCGTGCGGTAGAAATGCACATTTGGTATTAAAATATTACAATGCAGTGCAAGTTATTCCTTCAGTATCAAAGAATGCATTTTGATCAAGTCGCTTTTGAATTGTCGGAGGCTCTTTGGTATATTCATTTCCAATGAGTCACGGAGAGCCAAGTTCTTCTCTTCCTTGATCTTCCATACCTCTCTGTTGAAGGTCAGCATCTGTGCTGTGTTTTTGCTGTAGGTTCTTGACCAGGCAGGTTTGGGAAAGGGTTCCAAGTGGATGCTGTGCTTCGAGTAGAGTTGCCGCCACACGTATTCAGTCATGTACGGAATCAATGGAGCCAATAGCAGCAGTACGGTCCTGAGAACCGTATGGAGAGTATACCAGGCAGCTCTTTGTTGTGATTTCGTGAATCCCTGACCGTATGCCCGAGGTTTGACCATCTCGAGATAGTGTGACGCAAACGTCTCCCAAACGAAGTCGCGTATCTCATTTGCAGGGATGAAGAAGTCGAAGTCACGATAGCCTACCATACTGCGTTCGATTAGCTTCGTCAACTCCGACAATATCCACTTGTCACTGGCCATTAGCGATGTGCTCCTTGCTGGCGGAAAGAAGGAGATGAAACGCGACAAGTTCCACAATTTAGTGAGGAACTTATGTGCTCCCGCAATTCTGAGCTCCGAGCACCTGAAGTCAGAACCATGAGTTGCCTCGGACGCGCTCCAGAACCTGAACGAGTCAGCTCCAAACTTCTCCAGAATCGGCAACGGGTCAATCACGTTCCCTTTGCTCTTGTGCATTGCCTGACCCTGTTCATCCATACCGAGGCCTGCTATCCACGCGTGTGTGAATGGCGCGCGGCCCGTTAATTGGTAGCATCGAAGGATCGAATAATGCAGCCATGTTCTGACGATGTCTTTCCCTTGAGGTCTGATTGTGGTAGGGTATGCTTGTTTGAAGAATCTCTTATCTCGTTTGTACTTGGTAATGAAAAGTGATGAGATGCTGGAGTCCATCCATGTATCGAAGGTTCGGGTATCTCCTTCAAATTCAGATGATTTGCAGTTCGGGCACTCGGCTATTGGAGCAGGATCCTTCCATGGTCGGTAATATTCACCTCCCTTTGGAATAATCGACTGCCCACACATCGTGCAATACCATACTGGGATCTCCGTTGCATACACTCTGCGACGTGAAATTGGCCAGTCTATGGCGATGGAGTTCAGCCAATCCATGAGTATTTGTCGATTGGCATTTGGATGGAATACAATCTTGTTAGCCAATTCCTTCAGTTTGGGGAGGAAGTCAAGCTGCTTGAGGTAATATTCCTTCATCGGTATTATTTCGATCGGCGTACTACTTCGTGAACAGACGGGCGTTCTATGCTTGATATTTTCGATTTTCTCAAGAAGTCCTTGACCTTTAAGATCATCAATTATCCTGCCTCTTGCGTCTGCAAATGTCAATTCCTGATATGGGCCGGCTGCCGTTGTTAGTCGTCCATCTTGACCAGTGGCGATTATTTCGCTGAGGCCCAATTCCCTGAATAGTAGAACATCTGTGTAATCGCCATAACTGCAAACCATCAGAACCCCTGATCCAAATTCTGGTTGAGCGCTCGGATGTGGCCGGATTTCAACTTCCCGACGGTAGATCGGCAGAATCGCGTGCTTACCATGAAGCTGAGTATAGCGGTTGTCGCTCGGGTTCACGATTACGAGTTGACAACTACAGATTAGCTCAGGCCTCGTCGTTGCGATTACAAGATTCTCCCCAGTTTCTTTGACCTTGAAGTTCACATACACGAGGCGTGTTGGAAGCTCTCTGTATTCGACCTCTGCATCCGCGATTGTAGTTCCGCAGTCGTGGCAGAAGTTGTTCGGTCTTGAGGCTTCGTAGATGAGTCCACGCTTCCATAGTTCAATGAAACTGGCCTGTGTGAATTTGCGATACTCTACGTCGTCCGTCCGGTACTTTGATCCGTAGTCTCCGCTAAGCCCGATCCGTTTCATGGTTTCGAGCATTTTGCTTTCGAGGTCGTCAAGCGCCTTCCTGCACAAATCTATGAACTCTTCACGCGGCGTTTCCCTCATCTTCACCTTGTAGAGGCCCTCAGTGTAAATTTCTACGGGCAGTCCATTTCGATCGATTCCAATCGGGAATAGTACCTGTTCTCCTAGCATTCTGCTTGTTCGTGCAATCATGTCAATTTGCGAATATTGAGCCACTGCTCCAATGTGCCAAGCACCCGATGGGTAAGGTGGAGGAGTATCTATCACGAACGGCCGTTGTTTTTTGCTCAGTTTGAGTTTGTAGACTCTTTCCTTCTGCCAAGATTCGAAGATATCATGCTCAAATTGATGGTCCCAACGTTTCTCCTTAATCTTGGGCTCAAACTTGGGTCGATTCTCATTTTCTTTTGAGCTCATTCGATCCCGAGATCCATTTAGAAGTAAGTTGGTTCGAGGTTCATTTAGTGAACTTGCGGTGATACCGCCCTAAACCACATCTTACCAGGAAGAATCAGGTTATGCGTATAAAACTGTCGAATCTTGTGAGTTCACTCACTTAACCCGATCGCTCGGTTTGACAGGTAACTGGCCGCTCGAAACGCCCAAACAATCAGAAGAACCACAAGAACGATCTGTCCGCCGATTAGATTTGTCAGTTCGATCGTGTTGGAGAAGAGGTGGAAGAAACCCCCGTAGGTCGTTTCGGCAAGGTTCACTATCGTGAAAAAATAGTCAAAATACCAATGGAGCAAAATTGCTGCATATGCACCGTAAGTGACGAACATTATCCCGAAGACTAATCCAGCCAACAATGCGGTGGATACTTTCCCGATTTCCCATCCTCCGCCTAGGAGAAAGTGCGCTAGTCCAAACCCTATTGAAGTAATCAATATCAAGATCCACTCAAGGGCGCTTATGCCTCTTAGGTAGCCCCGCTCTGTTACGTTCTTGTAACCTAACATGGCTTTGGCATGCTCAGGGCTGGCCATGGTGATGAGGAGAAACTTCAATCGATTAGTTACACCGCCAACCTTCCGATCCTTCCTGTATACGTAGAGTAGAAAGATGGCTAGCGGAATTCCGATCGAGGTTATGCGAAACGCTAGTTCCTCGTTGATCGGCGCATAGGCAAGGTTGATCAAAATCACATACGGACTTGTCTGAGGAGGAAAGGTGAGATTGCCGGTCTGAACCCCTTGCGTTGCTTGAAACTGCTGAATCAGAATGCTTGCATAGAGAAGAGATGATGCGACCAGGGGCATGATAAAAAGGAAATTGACTTTCGCGCTTAAAATCGGTTCGTTGAGTATGTTCCTAAAGCTTTTCACGAACCCACCGCGACTGCACCATGCCGCGACTATGCAGAGTATGAAGATTAACCACATTACGCCAAACAAGTTGCCCATGTTAGTATGGATGGGAATTGAGATTGGAAACGCCATGAAGATCTCGAGCGGTAGCTCTTGTATTCCTCGCGCCGCAACCTTCAGTCCATCGCTCGTGTAGTAGAATAGTGCTGGACCTAATGCTAGCGAGATTAGATAAATGATCACCGAGGAGCCTATCAAGAATCCCGCGGCGATTCTCATTATGGGAGCTGCGCGTTCTTGTGCAGATTTAGCGATCGGCATGAGCGGTTTGCCTTTCAAACTCGTAGATCGATGCCACTAATTCAACATAATGCTGGAAGTGATGAACGGCTCAAAGGTTCACGGCTTTCCTGAGTTCGGCCGCTTTGTCAGTACGCTCCCATCTGAAGTCTGGGTCTTCTCGCCCAAAGTGTCCGTAGACTGAGGTCTTGCGGTAAATAGGCCTCAACAGCTGCAATTGCTCCATTATGGCCTTTGGCCGCATATCGAACACTTTGTTTACTGCTGCAGTAATTTCTTCCTCGGGTACCTTCCCAGAGTCATACGTGTACACCATTACCGACACTGGTCGTGATACGCCAATTGCATAAGCGATTTGCACGTCACACTTGTCGGCCAGCCCTGCGGCAACTATGTTCTTCGCGATGTATCGTGCCATGTAGCTTCCAGATCGGTCGACTTTGGTGGGGTCTTTGCCCGAGTAGCATCCTCCGCCGTGACTTCCAACACCACCGTAAGTGTCGACGATAATCTTACGTCCAGTGAGTCCTGAGTCGGCCAAGGTTCCACCCACGGTAAATCTTCCAGTTTCATTGATGAAGAACTTAGTATTCTCATCAAGCATATTTGCGGGTATCACTGCCTTGATCACTTTTTCGATGATGTCTTTTCGTAGCTGATCCCGCTGAACATTCTCATCGTGCTGTGCGGCGATTACAACCGCATCCACGTGCGACGGTTTTCCGTTTACATATTGAACAGTTACCTGGGATTTTCCGTCAGGTCGCAGATAAGCGAGAAGTCTCTGTTTTCTGACGTCTGTTAGTTTTTTTACTAATCGGTGGGCGAGAACTATTGGAAGCGGCATGAGCTCAGGTGTCTCATTGGTCGCATAACCGAACACCATCCCTTGGTCTCCCGCACCGATGTCCTCCTTGTTGACTCCCATCGCTATGTCGGCGACTGCTCCTCGAGTGAAACTAAAACGCCGCAGGTTTCCCAATCAATACCTACTTTTGCATCATGGAATCCGATGTCCCGCAAAACGCTTCGAACGATCTGTGGAATCGTAACGTAGGTCGTGGTGGTGACTTGGCCCGTGACGAGGACGATCCCCTTCATGATAACGGTTTCAACGTCCACGAGCGTTGGAATCCTTCGAGATAATTGCATCCAGTATAGCGTCAGAGATCTGATCCGCGACTTTGTCTGGATGACCTTCGGTCACGCTCTCTGAAGTGAAAAGGTAAGATCTCTGCTTTTTGACAGGCGCTAATCCCTCATTGGAAGTTCGTGTCGTGCTCATGTCCATCGACCGTTCGCAGCGCAAGTGAAATATTCCTACAATATAATAGTAGAGCCCGA
>CAWAOH010000005.1:0-19790 GCA_963783645.1 Candidatus Bathyarchaeota archaeon
GTCGCTAAGGCAATAATCCAAATCATGATTGAGGAAAAAAAGCCCATGTACCTCAGAGATCTACATCACAAAGTGATTCCAAGAATCAAAGTGAGTGCACAAACCCTCAGTGATACGTACAAAGCTATGCTGAGAAGCGGCCTCCTCGAGAAGAAATATCGAAACGATCCAACCAACCTCAGCGTTCAATTCGCAAACCGGTTAAGAGACATCGCAAGCTACTGGGAAAATTACCTTACCGCAAAAACGTAGTGGCAATCCAATTTATTGGAGTGTTAGAGGAATACTCCAATTTATTGGATCATGCCGTGTATCGGTTATCCGGCTGCTTCTGTGGCCGCGACGGGACTTGTGGCTGAAGGGATAGGTGGCAGTGGAGGCGGAACGTTCAGGCTCCGTGAAATCAATATTGCTTCTGCGATAGCGGCATTTGAAATTGCTTGCACCAATTGTGCAGGCGGTGGCTTCTTTGCATTATGTTCTTCCATAATCTTCTTCGTTTCCTAATTGTCTCCGGAGATTTTAGCTTTCCCTTTGATGCTGATCTGAGCGATGGGCGGAGTAAATCCCAAGTAAATACAAATGGGGCTTCAAGGCTCCCATCAGGACGTTGATCGATGTCAAGCATGTTAATGTTCACGCCGATCTGAACCTGTTGTGGAAGCGGGCGATCGATTTCCCAAAGTCTCTCGGCCAGAGAAGTTGGTCATGAAAATATTCACATTTATCAAAGTCGGGGCGCTTCATGCTCAGCTGAGCTGGACTCTCGCTTTAAACATTCGTCATTTCAGATTCCGTCCCATTTAACAACATATTTTGAACCCGAAACCACAAAATGCTGCCAAATTGCGAAGTTGCGGAAAAAGGAGTCGATGCGGCAGAAATTGATAAAGAAGTCGATTAGCCGACAGTGAAATAGAGACGATAGCCGTGTTCACTGATCTGATCGGCTTTCTGCAGTGAGACTTTGCCGATCTGGAGGACATCGGAGACGTGGGTCCCGCCACAAGGGATTGGTTCGCACCCGGATATCGTTACGATCCGAAGCTGAGGGAGATCAGGAAGGCGCTCGTAGTTCGGTGCATTCCTGAATAACCTCGCATCCTCCGCACTTAGGAAGCTGATTTTGATAGATGCGCCGTCTGATATCATCTGGTTCGCGAGGAGCTCTACGTTTCGCAGTGACTCCGCATGGGGGGGTATCCCTACGTATCCGACATAACTATCTTCTCCAAGCCAGGAATCCGTTGTTTGTATGTGACTCTCTGTTATCTTTGATAGACAATGGTCAATCAAGTGTGCAGCGGAGTGTTTTCTCATGATCATATGCCTGTTTTCCCAATCAAGCTCGCAATGCACCGATCCTAGAGCTGGGATTCCCGTGGTTCCTTTAACCCAATGCACAAGCACACCATGACTATCGATTACTTTCTTGACGTTGACCTGGAAGCAGACTCCACTCAATCTGCCTCTGTCCGATGGTTGTCCTCCTCCCTTCGGGTGGAAAATAGTCTTGTCGAGGACGACGTAGAAGTGTTGACCTTTATCCGGTATGAGTCGCGTGATTGCAGCCGGGGCTCCTTTAAGATCCATGTCTCTGAGGTAGAGCCGCTCGGTTCCGGCGCATCCTTGAACAATCTCATCTAAGTCCATAGTACATGCGAGCCAGGTCTGAGCACGGAGGGAAGACGTACTTATAAGAAATAGTATATCACATCCGTTAGGACACGCGCCACGATTTAGCTCTGGTCAGGCTGAGGAGGAATCCTTTCAAAGGTCAAATTCGATCGGGTTTTGTGATAGGCCGAGGGATGGTGCGCTTGTCGGAATCTCGGGGTATCCATTTGGTGAGCCAGTGCTGGTTACAAATTCCGGGTCGATGGCGACATCTTGGTGTACTGATATAACTGAGATGTCATTGCCTGTTACCCCTTTCCGATTCCCAGACATTGCTGACGTCTATTTGGCTGACGTTGAAGCGAATCCAGGGAATAGTGGAGGGCCTGTCTATTTGACTGAAAACGCTACCGTGATAGGCATGTGTGTGGGCAGTAAACGTGCACCGATATGTGATGAAACCGGAGAGCCTGTGGTCGTCGATCATCGACGGCTCTTCCATAGTTCTGGCCTAACATAGCGTTCAATACTAGCGAGAGACAAGAAGTCATATCCAGACTTTAACCCAAGTTTGATGAAGGATATTTCGGAGTGAAGCAGCGGTGAAGTCTAATTTGAACGAATCCAATGTACTTTTAAGAAAATGGAAACAATAGAGCTGCGGTTACTAAGATGAATTCCAAACAGGTGGTTGCAGCAGCTTCAGCAATTCTACTATTGGTCATTTTGATCTATCCTGCATTATCATCGGGATCATTGTCGATCTCTCTCAAGTCGCCCAGTATTTCTAAGGCGGATCACGTGTATGTCATCATCAAGGATGTTTGGGCGCACAGAGCAGGACAAAGTCAGAGCCAAGGTTGGGAACTGGTGTTTAATACAACAAAAACATTAGACCTCGTATCATTAGTTAATTCCCCAGATGTGATCAAGGGGAATGCTCCTGTAGCAACCTATGATGCGTTGCGGCTTGACGTATCAAACGTAACGTGGGTATACAATGGGACGTCAAGCAATCTTCAGCTAGAGTCGACGCAGCTGAGTTCTAGCATACATTTTGCTGTGAAAGCCTCTCAGGACTTGTCATTGATCATGGTCGTAAATGGAGGTTCAGAAATCCTGCAGGGGGAGAAATTCTTCACTGCGACCCTAAACGCTACTTTGGCCAATGACGGACCATAGTATGCCAATCCACAAATAGACGCAATATGACTGATACGTGGGATTGCCAATGGGTGTGACAGGACGAGATCAATTGACCAAATTGATTCAATCTTACAAATGCATCCATCCGTTCGATTATGCTCTCTTAGATGGGGACGGATACGTTCTGACCGTGAGAGACGAAACTACTCTACATTATCTTGAGCATCGAAACGTTATCTCCTACGAAGTCGTATTCACGCCACCCAACTTCGTCGCTCACTTAACTGCCAAGAGCAAATATGGACGTATGGGTCTTTCATTTCTGAATGCGGCGAAAGTTCACAGTGGTTTTGTCGGTCGGTTGGCATTGGAGCTAGTCAATCTAAACAACGGGCGCCAACCTATTACAATTAAACGGGGAGACCCGCTTATGCACCTTGAATTCATATCTCGAGAGGGTGAACCTTCCCCGTATAAGGGAGACTACATGTTCCAGTACATGTCGGATGATGAAGTGGGTTTATACGTTGGAGTTCTGAAAGAACACTTCAAGGGTCTCTTCGATCCTACTCAATTGGAACTAATCAGCAAAGAAAGGGTTCGCGGGTAGATTTTATCTTCGTCCCAGTATTGCTCTCTTTCTTCTGGCTCTGTAAAGAAACTGAATCCATATTGCTACAACAATAGCCAAAATGACAATCCCTGTCATAATCAATTCCTTATTGCCAGAGCCAACGTCTACAACCACGCCGTCCCCTTGTGATCTGGCTAACCCAGTTACGACAATCTCAGCTCTGTAACCGTAGTCTGCGATGATTGTGGAAGTACTGTTCAGACCTTTCGTCACCTTTATTGAGGAAGTTATGATGGGTGCGGGTGAGTAACGCCAAGTTGTAGTGTTGTTTTCTAGATTGTATTTGTAGTCCCATTGATTCAATGAGACGTTCAGGGGTTTGAAGTCGAAGAGTGTCAGGTTTCCTGCCTGATTAGCAGCTTGATCACCACCGATCGAAGTATCATTCGAGAGGAAGGTAATCCCGTTAATGGTCGCATTTGGTTTTCCAATGTAACGGGTCGCGTTCACGTAGTAATCGTAAACCGGGCGGAGGTATCTGCTGCCTACTGTATTGAAGCTTAAGTTTCCGGCACGTAAGTCCGCGCCAACATAATATGACCTCCATGTGGTGGTCGTATTCGTGATGTCTCCACTTTGAGCAGTTACGCCGGAGATGTCTATGGAGGCGGTCACGTTCATCCAATTAGCGCTGGATGAAATTGTCAGCGTCAACTGTGATAAAGTAGCACTTGGATCAGTATTTCTCAATGCTTTCGTGAAGTTGCCCATGAGCGAAGAGTCAGTGGCTCCGTCAAGTTTGGTTATTTGGGTTGGAAATTGGGTCATGTTCTGGTGAACGGAGAGCACCATCTCAGATGCAATTGTTCCGTTGCGAATTGTCATTGTGACCTCGGAGGCGTGTACGGGGACCATAAGGAGTGATCCGAAAATTATTAGTAAAATTATTGGGGCTTCGTAGCGCATAGTTCAGCACTGCTCGTCTCATGCTTACAGTAGCCGAACCAGAATGATGATTGCTATTTAAAGTTCAAACAAAGTGGTTAGCGAAAGGCAATGAACTCTTTACCTAGAAGTTCGCGTGCCAGTATTATTTTCATGACCTCTGTGGATCCTTCCGCGAGCATATATGATCGGACTCCACGGAGGCCCATCTCCAATGGGCAATCCAATGTGTATCCGAATGCTCCGAACCATTGCAATGCGTCGTTTATGGCTTCGAAGGCCACGACCGGAGCGATCAACTTTGCTTCTGCTATGGCTTTGCTGACGGTGAATCTGCTTATTTTATCGTCGTGTTGTGATCTGTCGAATAACCAGAGGCCACGGTATGCGAGCAAACGCGCGGCATCAACACGTGCGTAGTCTTCTGCAAGTTTGAATTGGACACCTTCGAATCGTCCTATAGGTTGATCGAAGGCTTTTCTCTGTTTGATGTACTCTATCCCTGCTTCAAGTGCTGCCATCGCTGCCCCGATACACACCGCTGCGATAATTGCTCGTGCGTAATCAAAACCCTCCATCGCGTAGTAGAATCCCTTATTCTCTTCCCCTAGCAGGTTTTCTGCCGGGACACGAACATCCTTCATGGTGAACCCGCCAGTTGACATGCCTCGACGGCCCATCTCTTCAAGTAGCGTTGTTGAGATGCCTTTGGTGTCCTTGATTGGAACATAGAAAAATGACATCTTGTGTCCCGTCTCGCCTCCCGTCTTGGCTAGAACAAGATATCCCCCGCCTTCAGGCATCTGCTCCTTTGCTTCTCTGATGCCGCTTATGTACATCTTTTCGCCGTTTAGCACGTACTCGTTCCCATCGCGTTTTGCAGCTGTGCTCATGTTCGCTAGGTCCGAACCAACACCCGGTTCGGTAGTTGCAATACCCAGAAACGACCTTCCAGCCGCTACCTTGGGCAAGATCTTCTTCTTGAGTGCGTCAGATCCAAACTTGCTTAGTACATGACTCCAAGAGACTGGTACTAGATACAATACAGCGGTTGAGCAGCTCAAGTCACCTCTACCGATCTCTTCCCCGCGATCCCTGCAGAGATGGCATCAGCGCCAGAACCTCCGAATTGAGGTGGGATAGCTAGGCCGAATAATCCCATCTTTGCCAGTCCCTCAATCACTGAGTCCGGCATTCTGGCCTTGCGCTCCATTTCGCGGGCAAATGGCGTGAGGTTCTTGTCACAGAATTCTCTGACGGATTTGCGGAATAACTCATGCTCGGGACTGAAGTCGAAATCCACTCTCGTCTCCTCTAGATGAGATTCCGGAGAAACAATATGGGTTCTTAGTACTTAGAGAATATATGGATAAGATTTACCTTCACGCTGCTGGGAATATTCTCAGTCTAGCGAACAGTAGTCCCCATTGGAACGTCTTCCTCGACAGTAAGCCAGATTGGTCTGCCGTTGAAATCTGCAGCCAACAGCATTACCTCGGATTTTATGCCTGCAATGGTTTTAGGCTCCATATTTGTAACGACGATTACACGTCTTCCTAGAAGATCTTTAGTGTCGTAATACTGGGCACCTCCAGCAATTGCCTGTGCTGTTCTCTCTCCTATGTCCACCTCAACCTTCATTATCTTAGACAATCCCGGAATTCTTTCTGCCGCAGTGATCCTGCCGACTTTCAACGACAGTTTCTCGAAATCTTTGAACATCACAGACATGTGGATCCATCTTCTAATTCTTGAACATCTGTATTAGTTGTTCAGCGATCTGAGTGCTTTCGAGCCTCTGGCACTCGGCAGTTTGTGCTCCAACATGTGCGGTGCACACTACGTTCGGGAGTTTAACTAAGTTTTTCTCCCACTCGTCAACAGGGGGCTCTTTGTGGAACACATCTAAACCTGCACCAGCCAGTCTACTCGTGTTAAGCGCCTGCAGAAGCGCCTGTCCGTCTATGATATCTCCGCGAGATGCGTTTACTAGGATTGATCCTTTCTTCATTCTTGAGAGCGATTTTTCATTTATCAGATGATGAGTGGTTAGAAGGTATGGGACGTGAATAGACACGACATCGCACTGACTAAGAAGTTCGTCCAGGTTACTCACTACACCGAAACCTACCTGGCGAGCCTTTTCTGCAAATTCGATCACATCGTATCCAACGACTCGTGATCCGAAGCCTTGAACGGTTATTCGAGCTACTTCCAAGCCAATGCGCCCTGCTGCACCAATGATTCCGATGGTCTTCGATTTCAGCTCAGTGCCCATTAATTCGTTCTTCACCCATTTCCCTTCCTTGATTGTCCGGTCAGCGTAGGAGATCTTACGTAAGACCGCAAGCATCAGACCAATCGTGAGTTCGGCCACGCTTGTTGTAGGAGCGGCTGGGGTAGAAATGACTTTGATCGATTTCGCTTTAGCCGTTTCTAAGTCTACGTTGTCCAATCCCACCCCTGACCTTGCTACAACCTTCAGCTTAGATGTCGCGTTCAGCACAGATCCCGCGATCTTCGTTCTGCCTCGCACGATCACTGCATCGAACTCGATTATGCGAGATTGAAGCTGCTCAGCTGTAATGGTTGGATTCTCCTCGACATCGAATCCAGCCTCCCTCAGGAGGGCTGGGCCGTCGGGGTGAATCGGATCACAAATCAACACCTTGGTCAATCTGATCGCGGCAGACTGAACTCGGTCGATTAATATGACCTACCCGTGAATTTCAAGGGTGGGTTAATCTCGCCCACATATCATATGGCGACGCGAAGGAAAATGAACGATGCCATCCAGAGAGCGTTAAGCTCGAAGATCATTGCTGTGGTCGGATTATCAAAAGACCCGACTAAACCTAGCTATGATGTTGCCTCGTATCTTCGTACGAATGGTTTCAGGATCATTCCCGTAAACCCTACTGCCGACATGATCTTGGGAGAAAAGAGCTACAAGTCTCTTCCAGATCTACCGGACGAGATCAAACGCGAGCTTGATGTTGTGGATATTTTCAGACGGTCTGAAGATGTCCCCGGAGTTGTGGAAGAAGCAATCCGGATTCATGATAGCTACCAGCGGCCATACGTTGTGTGGATGCAATTAGGAATCGTTAATCAAGCAGCCGCGAAGGTGGCGGAGAATTCTGGCTTAGATGTGGTCATGGATCGTTGCATGAAAATAGAGCACGCGAGGCTAGGCAAACATTAGACATTGTATCCGAGCGGTCCACTGAGTGATACCGACGAGTGTATTCGGGCTGGAACTGACGACATTTAATTATGTCGAAGTAATACCCTGAAAGCCGTCATCCTAAACGTGACACTTCGAATGACAGTGATTGATGAATAGGAATCTGCAATGACCTACAATGTGCTTTCTCATGATCCGTTGATTCTTGTCAATTTCAAGACTTACTCGGAAGCTACTGGCAACAAAGCCGTAGATCTTGCCCGCAAGATCGCTGAGATAGGAAACAAGACTGGAGTGAAGGTTGTCGTGGCTCCACAGTTCTGTGACGTAATGCAAGTTGCAGCTCAAGTAGACGTGCCTGTATTCGCTCAACACGTGGACCCGTTGGCTCCTGGAGCCTTTACGGGTCATGTGTCCGCAGAATCGGTGAAAGCAGCAGGTGCGACAGGAACCTTACTGAATCATTCGGAACGAACAATCAAGTTGGGCGACATCCAGAAGGCCGTCCTTCGCGCGCGGGAGTTAGGGTTATTGACCGTGGTTTGCGCAGGGGAAGTAAAATCGACAGCGGCGGTTTCGCTCCTAATGCCAGACATGGTGGCTATAGAGCCACCGGAACTGATTGGTACTGGCCGTTCAGTTTCTAAAGAGAAACCAGATGTAATTACCGATTCCGTGAGAAAGATTAGAGAGGTAAATCCTACTGTCAAGATTCTTTGCGGCGCAGGAATTACAACAGGAGACGATATCTACACCGCACTCAAGTTGGGAGCGGAAGGGGTCCTTATTGCCAGCGGTGTTGTGAGGGCCACTAACCCAGCCCGAGTTATGTCTGATTTCTGTGAGGCGGCGAACCGATTCTCTGAAATGTCGAAATGAGGCTTGTTAGCATTAATAGCGGAGAGGACTAATCCATCGGACAAAAATGTGGGCCAGATGAAGGAATTCAGAAGTATCCTCGACGAAAAACGTGGAATAGTAAACATACGAATCGATGAACTGCTCGCTGCGACGGGGTTCGAGCAAAGCGAAGCGAACGAACTTGTGAAGTACACTTTTCGGACTGGGGGCAAGCGCCTTCGGCCAGTTTTAACGCTTCTCGCCTGTGAGTGCATAAGTGGTGAATCGAAGCAGGCGCTCGATGGGGCTGTTGCTATGGAGTTCCTTCATGCAGCCTCAATAGTCTTTGATGATTTGATCGATAGACACCGGGTTCGTCGGAATATCCCAACAACTCAACACGCTTTCGCTGACGACAAAGCAATCAGCGCCGGCCTATTTCTTGCATCTAAAGGGGTTCAGATTCTATCAGAATACAAAGACCAGCGGATAACAAAACTCGTAGGCTGGGGGCTGGTCGACCTGAGCAAAGGAGAGATTCTGGACGTTACGACCGAACTTGCCATCGACGTGGAGCAGTACCTAGCAATCGCCGACTTGAAAACAGGTTCGTTGTTCAGCGCTGCGGCGGGAATCGGCGGTGTCCTGGGAGGTGCCAGCACTGAGGAAGTAAACTGCTTATACAACTACGGAAGAGCGGTCGGGATTGCGTTCCAAATTAAAGACGACATCCTAGATCAATCGAGCGACCCCGGGAGGCAAGAACGAGTCAATCTTGTGGTAATGCACTATTTAGACGAGGCAACTAAGAAAGAGAGGATCAGTAACCTCCTTGAGAACCACAAGGGAACAGATGACATTTCAGTAATGTACGAGAAAGCAATGGAATTTGCAGTCAAGAAATCGAGAGAGCAAGTTGAAAGGGCCAAGCAGGAGATACAAATCCTCAGAGATCGAGGTAAGAGTGGACTCCTTGAGGATTTTGCTGAATACGCGCTAGAGCGGTCCTTCTAGTCACGCCTCTGTTTCGTAATCAGTGCCGCACGAGCTGCACTTCCACTTCCAAAGAACCTTTCCCGACTTGAACACTAGCTCGGACTGCGCTGGGACTTGCTTTTTGCACTTAGCACACCAGAAATGAGTCGTGCCTGCTGATCGCCACATGGTCTACACTACCAATTTTGATGATTGAATTCGACATTGCTTTGATACTTAAGAGAATAGCTCTCACGATTCCCAAAGTGCGTTTCTCCTAGTGCAGTATGATTTATATTCAGTGGATTTTAGACTCAGGAAACTCGGTCAAGTCTCTCGCTGGGACTAACATGGCACTTAACCCGTGGTTAGCAATAATCATCTGGGCAATCATCATCATCGTCCTGACCGGTCCCATGCTGACCTTGCCAATGTTCTGGTCGAGGATGAAACCCGATCCTTTCCGCGATATGCCATTCGAATCAGGCCAAGTCCCCCAAGGGGAGGCAAGACACCGCCTGGTTATGCAGTACTATCCTTACCTCCTCATGTTCGTCGTATTTGACGTAGTTGGAATGTTCCTATTTGCTTGGGGGATCAGCTTCACTAGGCTGCCCCTTAACGCAGTCCGCTTTCGTGATCCTTTTCATAGTCTTGCTTGGGGCTCCGCTTGGATACGCGCTGAAGTTGGCGTTGAACAAGGAGAACTGGTAAATGGTAGTTTTTCCGCCAACGACACCTGCAGAACTCATAGCGCTGATTCTCAGAGTTATCACCTCACATACTTTCATAACGATCATTATCTTTCCAGGATTCATCCACCTTACGTTGGTAGTGATTTTCCTCACTTGGTATGAGAGAAAATTACTCGCAAGAATACAGCTCAGAATCGGGCCTCTGTATGCTGGTGGGCCAGGGGGAATACTTCAACCACTCGCAGACGGCGTCAAACTGATTTTCAAGGAAGTGATGATTCCGTACAAAGCAAGCAAGCCCCTGTTCTTGGGAATCCCTCTGATGATGGTTTTCTTGTCCGCGTTACCCTTTGCAGTGATACCCTTTGGGCAGCACTGGGTCATAGCCAACATCGATGTTGGCCTGGTCTTTGTGTTTGCGATGACATCGCTCTTCCCGTCAATGATTCTGATTTTCGCTTGGGCCAGCAATAGCAAGTATCCGTTCCTTGGAGGGTTGAGATCGCTGTTTCAGCAAGTGGCGTATGAGATTCCTATGTGGATCTCAACCTTGAGTGTCGTTTTGTTAGCTGGGTCGCTTAATCTAGTGGATATCGTGAAAGCTCAGGAAAAGATGTGGTTTATTGTTCCCGCGTTTCTCTCTTTCATCGTCTTCTTCATTGCAATTATGGCTGAGCTAGAACGTCTACCATTCGACCTTCCTGAGGCGGAACCTGAACTCGTGGCAGGCTGGTACACGGAGGCCAGTGGAGCAATCTTCATGCTGATCTTCATGGGATTGTACATGAAACTCTACCTGATGTCATCACTCGTAACCGTTCTGTTCCTCGGTGGATGGTGGGGACCAGCATTCTTACCACAACCTGTCTGGTTCATCATTAAGACGTTAATCGTGGCTACCTTCATCATAATACCTCGTGGCGTGTACCCGAGAATTCGTGTAGACATGCTCATAAAGACAGGTTGGACGCGGCTACTCATCATAGCGCTGGCGAATATTTTCCTAACCATACTTCTCATAAACTCGGGCTTATTGGCGGCATGGGGAATCTAAGAATGGTCTCGTTAGTGATACCCTCAGACATTTCGTTTGTAGTGTTGACAGCCGTTACGATTATTGGAGCGATTATGGCATTACAGGCAAAGGAACTCATTTACGGCGCGATTGCTCTAGCAATTAGCTTCATAGGGATAGCAGGCTTCTTCGCATTACTTGACGCGCCCTACCTGGCAATGCTTCAGATTGCGATTTATGTTGGTGCTGTCGTTGTGCTTATCCTCTTTACGATAATGCTGGTTCGTCGCGAGCGAGGCGAGGAAATGGATAAGCGAACAGATGCAGCCGAGGGTTCTATGGGATTATGGCTCGCTGGATTACTTGCTCTTGCAATATCAGGAGTAGTGGCGTTGGCAGGTACAAGTCTCCCGACACAGGCGCCCGCGGCGAGTCTACCCGTATCAGACTTAGGTCCAGCTTTGACGCTCCAATACCCTGTCCCATTGATTATACTCGCATTGTTGCTTTCAGCTGCACTGCTTGGAGCTCTAGTATTGGCAAAGGTGGAGCGATAAATGGTAACATTAACGAGCTATCTGATCGTTTCGGCAGCTCTACTTGGAATTGGAGTATATGGCTTAAGCGTGAAGAGGAACGCAATTAGAATTCTCTTCGCTGTGGAAGTAATCGTCAACGCGGCTAACCTGAACTTTGCCGCGTTCACTCGTTACATGAATCCGCCACAGGTTTCCGGTCAGATAATAGTGTTTTATTCAATAGCAGCCGCCGCAATGGAAGCTGCAGTTGGTTTGGCACTAATTTTAGTGGCTTTCAGACTGAACTCGACAATCGATGTGCGAAAACTCAACAAATTGAAAGGATAGAGTGCCATGATCATCCAACTTCTCCAGATTCTTCTAGTGCCTCTTGCGTTCGTTTTCATCACTTACTTCGCGGGGCTGAGATGGGGCAGGCACGCGGGGTGGCTTGCTTTCCTCTCGCTCGCATATTCAACTCTCCTTACACTGTTCGCCGGTTTCCGAGGTGGACTCATCGAATATTATGAATGGAGCCCTATCGGACTATTCGGGTTGAACGCAGACGGACTCAGTATCCCAATTTTGTTTACTATCGCGTTACTCTGTGCATTGATTTCCATATACTCGATGTCCTATATGACCCACACAATTGGTGAAGATAAGAGTCAATTCGGACTCTACTACGCGCTTCTTCTTCTCTATTCGGTTGGCATGATGGGCGCCGTACTCGCTACTAATCTGATTGAGTTCTACTTGTTCTTCGAACTCATGCTCATTCCGTCATACTTCTTGATTGCGAAATGGGGTTCTGGAGATCGTGATAGGATTTCGTTCATGTACTTCCTATGGACACATATTGGTGCACTGGCATTCTTTGCAGGAATTCTGTCAGTAGGATATTTCTCCGGATCATTTGATCTACAAACAATCCTGACCAGCTCTATACCTGAGGATCTTCGCTTATTGATCGTTGGATTGATGGTCGTAGGTCTTCTTGTCAAGATGGCCGCATTCGGACTGCATATTTGGCTCCCACATGCTCATGCGGAAGCTCCTACTCCAATCAGCGCTCTGCTGTCACCAGCTATGATTGGGATTGGCGGTTACGCGATCGTAAGAATCGTAATGAACGTTCTTCCATCTGCATTTCTGGAAATTTCCACCGTCCTTACAGTATGGGCTGTTGTGACTATGCTCTATGGAGGAGCAATGGCTCTCGTACAAGATGACATCAAGCGTCTGCTTGCTTACTCAAGCATCAGTCAAATGGGGTATATTCTGTTGGGTGTCGCGTCATTTCAGACTCTTGGTGTTTCAGGTGCAATGTTCCAATACGTAACACACGGTCTGGGCAAGGGTATCCTCTTCATGGTGGCTGGCGCTATCATGATTCAGGCTGATGGATTGCGGAGTATTCGAAAAATGGGTGGCTTGGCAGCAAAGATGCCGATTACAGCGACGGCAACACTGATAGGCTTCTTGACCATAATGGGTATTCCTCCTACTACCGGTTTCATTTCCGAATTTCTGATATTTGCAGGGAGCTTCCATGAAGCGTTCCAGCTAAATTCAATGTTGCGAATTGCTCTCAGCTCCTTAGGAGTCGTCTCAACCGTCCTGACTGCTGGTTACTCGTTGTGGGCAGTGAGACGGATTTTCTTTGGACCATTACCTGCCGAACTGAGCAACGTGAAAGAAGCTCCCTGGACCATGACGGCACCGATCTTAGTATTGTCCGTAATCTCAATAATCCTCGGGATATTCCCCGACCTCATCGAGCGCTTGCTGCTTCCTGCTGTGAAAATGATCATAGGAGCGGGATGATTTTGGACGGCCTTTTCGGTTGGCTGGCATGGGGATTCCCATTCATTGGTGCGATCTTATCGCCATTAGTGGGGAGGATCCATCCAAAACTTCGAGATTATGTAGCGGTAGGCTTCTCATTTCTGGCTGCTCTATCAGCTTTGCTTCTCTTCCCTAGCGTATTGACTGGAAACGTTCAGGACATCCAAGTGCCTTGGATAACCAGTCTCAACATTAGCGCCGGGATTCTACTCGACCCACTAAGCATCATCTTGGCTAATGTCGTATCATGGATTAGCTTTCTGATCATGGTCTATAGCTTAGGATACATGAAAGGAGACGAAGGTCTCAACCGATATTGGTTCTTCATGAACTTCTTCATTGGCAGCATGATGTTGTTGGTATTGTCAGACAATCTTCTGCAACTTTTCTTCGGATGGGAAGGAGTAGGACTTTGCTCATACGCGCTTATCGGACACTGGTACAAGGATCCAATCGATAAATGGGTAGGAACCGTTGGCGACAAATCACTAAACGTTCCAATGGCATATCCACCGAGCCATGCAGGCATGAAGGCACTCGTGGTCACAAGAATAGGTGATATCGGGCTCCTCATAGCGATCTTCATGATGTACGCTTATTCAGGAACCTTGAATTTTGTCTCACTTTCGAAAAACGTTTCATGGGCGCTGCCACTTAGTCAGATAGGTTTGCTCGTCCCGGTTACCTTCTTGTTCTTCTGGGGGCCGATTGGAAAGTCAGCGCAGTTTCCCCTTCACGAATGGTTGCCCGATGCAATGGCGGGACCGACTTCAGTGTCAGCGCTTATCCATGCCGCCACAATGGTCACGGCCGGAGTATACTTAGCAGGCCGCGTAGGCCCAATGTTCTACAATATCTTGCTACAATATGGTCAATCAACATTCTTCTTCGAAATGGTCGCGTGGATTGGAGCTTTTACAACGTTCATGGCGGCGACTCAGGCACTCGTGTCTAAGGAACTCAAGAAGTTATTGGCATACTCAACCGTGTCCCAGATAGGGTACATGATGTTGGGAATCGGTGCTGGAGGCTTGGCGTCTGCATTCGTAACCGGGCTTTCTGCAGGTATCTTCCATCTCATGACACACGCCGTCTTCAAAGCAGCCAGCGTTCTTGGCAGCAGGTGCCATTCTCCACAGCGTCGACTCTAGATTCATGACTGATATGGGAGGCCTTCGGCACTCAATGAAAATTACTTTCATTTCAATGGTGATTGCTCTTCTCGCACTTTCTGGTGTGCCGCCGCTGAGCGGGTTCTGGAGCAAGGACGCTGTGATATCGGTCACGGTACTTACTGGCCAGTTGCCATTGATGTTGCTTGCTTGGGCAACCGTTGGACTCACTTTTCTGTACAGCCTTAAGCTGATCGGCATGGTTTTCTGCGGTCCGAAAAGTGATCATATCAAGAAAATGGAAGAAGAAGGACATCATGTTCACGAGGCACCACCTATAATGTTGGTGCCTTACTTGATCATGGCAATTGCAACGGTGGCTATCGGTTTAATGGGCCCATACGTGGAAGAATTCTTCACGAGATCTCTGGCATTCACTACAACTCCGATTGTTGTAACGTCTCAAATCCCTCCCTCAGTTGAACAACATGCAGCCTTGATCAGCATTCTGGGGTCTTTAGCGATGCTAGCTCTCGGTGGGGGGTTGGGATATCTGATCTACATCTCGAGGAGGCTGAATCCAGTATCGATTGTTGGGCAATCGGGTCCTGCTAGGTCTCTTTATAACTTTCTTTGGAATCGATGGTACATTAATCCAATCTACTATCGGGTTTTTGTTTACGGTACCCTCTCCGCCGCTGCAGGCTTATGGGGGACAGTTGAACTCGGATTCTTCGATAAGATCAGCGGAGCAGTAGCCAGGTTTTCAGTTGATCTGTCCAGAGGTGGACAACGAGTGGATCTAGGTGTGGTAGATGGAGCGATAAATGGAATTGCAGCTACTGGTCGTAGAGCTTCCTCGACACTCAAGAGGATTCAGACCGGGGTCCCACAGGACTACGTTACTGTGTTCGCGGTAGGATTATTCGTGCTCGTCGTAGCAGTACTCTTCTTTTTCATTTGAGGTGATGACATGATTCTTTCTCTGATGATATTTGTACCAATTATTGGTGCTGTTCTAGTATACTTAGTTGGCCTTCGCAGCGAAAAAGCATCAAAGGTTTTAGCAGTTGCCATTTCCGTATTGACAGTAATTCTTACGCTTTTCATTTTTGTTACATTCAACTGGTCTGCGGTAGGATTCCAATTTGTCGAGAACTATGACTGGGCAAAGTCGTTTGGCCTAACGTACTCAGTCGGAGTGGACGGAATTAGCCTCCCGCTGCTGATCATTGCATCGTTCCTGACAACCCTCTCAGCTGCGGGGTCCTTTGAACAGATCAAGACCAAAGTAAGAGAATACAACGCATTACTCTTATTGTTCGAAGGCGCTGTGATCGGCGTCTTCACTTCTCTCAATCTGATTATGTTCTACGTTTTCTGGGAACTCGTCCTTATCCCGATGTTCTTCTTCATAGGAGTGTGGGGTGGCCCGCGAAAGAAATATGCGGCCATGAAGTTCCTGATTATGACTCACGTAGGGAGCATCCTAATCCTCCTCAGCTTCATTGCGTTCTACGTACTATCCGCACCTCACTCGTTCGACTTTACAACCCTTGTGAATCTACACTTACCGTTGACAATACAAATTCTAATTTCGCTTGGATTCTTCATTGGATTCGGAGTCAAACTTCCGATCGTGCCCTTTCACACTTGGTTACTCGATGCCCACGTCGAGGCGCCTGCGCCAATCAGTGTGTTGCTAGCAGGAGTTCTCCTGAAGATGGGCGGTTATGGCTTCATCAGAATGAATCTCTTTCTACTGCCTGAAGCGTCGAGAGTCCTTGCCCCAGTCTTCATTGGATTTGGTCTCTTGACGATGTTCTACGGTGCGATAGTGGCGATGATTCAGCAGGACCTCAAGCGCATGATCGCTCTCACTAGCATCAACCATATGGGCTATGTTTTGGTTGGCGCTTTTACGCTCACCAGTTTGGGTATCGGCGGAGCGGTCTTCCAGATGTTCAACCATGCGTGCGCAATAGGTGCTCTGTTTCTTATGTCCGGGGTTATCCATGAACACATGGGTACTCGCACCATCCGTGAACTTTCCGGGTTGGCCAACGCAATGCCGAAAACAAGCTTTTTGCTGGTTCTCTCCTCACTCGCAGCGATGGGATTTCCAGGATTCAGCAACTTCATCAGCGAGTACACAATCATCCTCGCGGGCATTTCAGTGAATGTTTTCTACGCTATCGCCGTGTTAGTTCCCGGTATCACCGCAGGGTATTTCGTGTGGATGCTTCGAAGGGTTCTATTATCTCCCACCCAACCAACTGGCGGCACGAAGCGAGAGGCATCAATCTACACGCTACTTACAATTGCCGCATTCCTTGTTCCGATTCTGATTCTGGGACTCTATCCTGCGCCATTATTGGGAATCATTAACGCCGCTGTGCATGCGATCCCGCAGATACCTTGACTGCATCTGCATGCAAAAGTCTTCGAACTTTATCATGTTGATATTTGGAACATGGAGATCGAGAGACTGTTCCAGCTCGACAGGAGTGAGAATCTGCTTCCCCACCCAATTGTCACCGTACCCATAAACCGCGACGGCTTTGATCACGGCTGCGTAGAATAATTCATGAATTGGAGGAGTTGGAACTTCGGATAAAGCGTCTCCATCGAAATATATTACGAACACCAGACCTTCATCTTGAGTTTTCATGCTCGTGTAGCTGAGGCGTGAGATTGCTGAGAAATGTACCTTATAGCGTTCGTCCTCTTCCTTGGCTTTAAACTCGATTATCTCAGTGTAGGGCGGTTTGAGGTGATAAGCAAGCTCATCGGCGAGCTTACTTATCGCTTTAGTCAAAGCGGTGAGCGATTTTCTTTCAATGGCTTCTCTGAGGCTATCGCTCTGCATCTCGTTACTTCGTCAAATTCTCGAGTAGATTATGAAGAACATTGCCAAACCGTAAATTGCAATCGCTTCAATCAGCACGACGAATAGCAGTGTTCTGCCTAACATTTCCGGCTTCTCAGCGATTGCTCCGATAGCTGCCGCGCTAGCGGTACCGAGGCCGATTCCTGCACCACACGAGGCTAATCCTGCTGCTATACCTGCACCAATGAGGAACAGCCCCTTTTCGCTGAATCCACCTGTGGTGGCTTGGGTTGGGGTCTGCGAAAAGCCCACGACTACCATTGAGGAAATTGTGATAATTCCAATTGCCATTAGCAGAGAGCTGAGGAGCATTTGCCGTTTTGACTTCACTCTCAATACCTCTTCGTGCGTTATCAATCACATGTGATTATAATGCTTTCTCAGGCTCTAGGCTCTCAATATCAATGATTCCGTTATGCGATCGCTCGCAACATTGTTAGCTTTACCATTGATGACGCTAAACAAATCGTGCAACTCGTAATCCTTGAGGAAGAGTAAGGCAAGTGCTAGACCCACATTGAATGGGGACCCAGCAAATGCGTTTAAGCAGCTTTGAGCATGGCTGTGTTTTAGGGCGCGTTCCACATCGGCAATATTCCCATCTGACGCGCTGAGATTCTGAAAAGCCCTTGAATATTGTGTTTTGTCGATTACCCGCATTGCGTTTGTGAAGTTTGAGGCTTCTGCAACTTCTGCAAATGCTTTGCCAAGCGCGTAATTAATGGGAATCATCATATCCGAAGTCGTTCTTGAGTCGAGTCCAACAAGCTTCGCCCTCAATGCCAGGAGCACATTCAAGTGGTCTATGAATTCGCCAATCAGACCCCGCCGCCGACTGAGCGTCAAGCGGGTCAGGAAGGTTTGACGAGGACCAAAGTTTTCCATAATAATACTGGTCAACAGAAGCAATTACCGCTTTAGCGTTTTTCTCGGTCAATTTTGAAGAGACAATCCGTTTAAGGCTGTCATCTTCGAGTGCATCAACGACTCTGTTTGGGTTACGAGCTTCAATTAGTTCCTTACACCTGTCTGCACTGAATTTTCCGGCCGGTGAAATGTGACGCAACGCTTCCTCAGGTTCTATTTGATCGATGGTCGATTTCAGAATCTGCTTCATGCAGTCGAATTCGTATCGTCGTGAGACAAGGCGAATTAAGTTTCGAGAGTCATATGGTGCATAACCCGCTAGACTTGTGGCCAGAAATAGCACCTTCTGGATGAGGAAATCTTCTACTGGCGCCAAGTCGGCATTATCAGCGAATGCTAATTGGCCGCGGGTTAATTGGCCAATTGTCTCGGAGAGCGATCCCGACTCAATCATTCTTTCGATCTGTTCCCCACTCGTCAAGTCTGCCTTGAATGATCGAACAGCGGCAGCTAACTCTGCATATCGTCCCGCTGACCCAGTCATTGCAAATTATAGCTCGCTTAGTTCACTTCTGACTGAAAAGCAGTTGTCCAGCCTGGATTAGCAGTTTTGGCTCTAACGCTTCGAATCGTTGCTCGAACGTATTGACTATCCTGACTTTGCCGTCCTGACTCGATACAACAATGCCGCCCGAGGCTAAAATCGGTTCCTTTGAGATTTCCACTTTAGCCAGAGAAGGCGCATGCTTATCGATTTCGTGTGTGAGGTTCGAGACGTCGATTCTTTTCAAATCCTCAGCATTCAAATGTACCGTTACTCGTTCCATACCAAGCTGACGAATGGCATCGGCACCAAGTCTGGCGATGTATGCGAGATATTTGCTCTCGTCTCTAGCTGTTTCACGAACTCTAGCCTTTACTTCATCTAACACGGCCGTTAGGATTTTATCTTTCTCTGATTGTTCCAGCAGCTTCACTTGGTGACGTGCTTCACTTACTTCACGACGTTTGATTCCCTCAGCTTCGGCTTGAGCGTTACGAAGTATGTCGTTTGCTTCTCTAGCGATCGTGGCCTTTGCGTCGTCTACGAGGCGTTGGCGCTCATTTTCAGCTTGCTCTACAATTTGGCGAGCTTTTTCCCTTGCCACAGTCAATATGTCGTCTGTGAATTTGGCTGTTTCAGACATTCAAATCATCCCATAATCATGTCGAATAGTGCCTTCACAGCAGCAGTCCGATTGGCAGAGGCCCTCTGCAAAACCTTCTTGATATTCTGTTTGGATTCCTCTTGGTAAAGAATGGCTTCTGACTTGCCTTCGGACTCGGCCCCTTCCACGATCGAAGCGGCTTCCTTCGTGGCTACAGACAGTCGATCTTCCCTTTCGATTTTAATCAGAGCGTCAACCTGTTTCCGAATCTCTGCGGCTCTGGCCTGAGCCTCATTGAGCATGTTTGACCCCTCTTTTTCAGCGTCTACAATGATCTTGACCGTTTCCAGACCAGACATCGCAATCACATATTAGCAGGTCGCAAAGAACTATGAGCAAGAAAAATGTTTGCT
>CAWAOH010000006.1:0-28133 GCA_963783645.1 Candidatus Bathyarchaeota archaeon
GAAACCTTCATGCCCTACGCCGAGCATCAACCCTACATACACAAAAGCCGTAAAAAGGCTGATGACAAAAATGGCGATATAAGTTCTTGTCGAAAATTTCGTTGGAAGAAAGTTGATTATACCCGCAATCACCACCAGAATCGACGACATGATAAACAGATTGAGTGGACTCAGGAAAGAGGTCACCCAGGCAACCATTCCCGCATTATTAGTCAACGTTCCCCAAATTAAGAGAACGCTTCTGAGACCAGGATCGAGAACCCATCCTGATATTATCCCGACGAACGATATTTGCATCATTGCAAATAAAAAGTTCCACGAGAAACCGAAAATGGGGTGGAGCGTACGACTAACCCAAATATAATCTCCGCCGGCACGGGGCATAGTGATCGAGAAGAAATAGAACGGAATAATTTGCAGGACGATTAGTGGGAAAACTATTAGAGGCGTTATGGGAAGGTCGACGCCCGGAAACAGTATTGACGCGCCGATTACATAGATAAACGCCCACATATGGCCGGACCAGACGATATTACCGGTCAGTGCATCCAAGGCCGAAATGTTCCTAACTATACCTGATGCTTTTCGCACATAGAACTGTTGATTTTCCAATCTACCACGTGCTAATGTACCACGTCCTAAAATTGTTAATAAAACTGGTGCCCATACAGTAAATAGATAATCATCGAGAATATCGTTACAGGCAAGCCATGAATATACGGCATACAACCAACTACCGCACACATACAGGTTGAATAATCCTCGACGACCACAACCGTTTCGTAAAAGACAGCAAGACATTCAGTGAAGGCACAGCGGATTAAAACGTGATTTCCTCCTTCAAACCTAAATTTATAAGACTCCGCTTGTTTCCTTCAGCCAAACTCAGTTCCTCTATCACATCTGGACTGGGCGCATCTGCTGCAACCAACACGGGGGGCATACTGCCAACTTGAAAGAAAAGAAGTTCAGAAGAATTTTCTATGCGACTGACATTCACGGATCCGAGCGTTGTTTCAGGAAGTTTTTGAACGCGACCAAGTTCTACCGCGCCGACGACTTGATTCTTGGAGGAGATATAACGGGGAAAATTGTGATACCCATTGTTGACCTTGGAGACGGAACTTTCAGGGCATACTATCTTGGCCGAGAGGAGATTGCCAAGACACCTGAGCAAATGAAACATTTAGAGCAGCTTATCGCCGATAGCGGATACTACTATTGCCATGTGCAGAAATCAGAAATGAACCAGAAGCGGTCTGAGGAGGAGATCAACAAGCTCTTTCTAACAGCAATGAAAGAAACGATAGGTAGGTGGGTTGAGTATGCTGAACAGTTTTTGCGAGATACAGAAACCGTTTGCTACATTACTGGTGGAAATGATGATCTTCAAGAAGTCATAGACGCAATCCATGAAACCGAGCATGTAAAGAACCCGGATAACAGGGTGGTGAGGATCGATGAAACTCACGAAATGGCGAGCATGGGGTATGGGAATCCAACCCCCTGGAAATGCCCGCGGGACATCAGCGAGAAGGAGCTCGGAGAACGCATCGAGAAAGTTATGGCCTCTGTTTCAGATCCAGCCAATTGCATTCTAAACTTCCATGTACCGCCTCTAAATTGTGGCCTAGACACAGTTGCAAAACTCGACGGTTCCGTGTATCCTCCAAAGGGCGTCACCGAAGGGGGGCAGCCGGTACTGATTGGAGCGGGCAGTGAATCGGTTCATAAGGCGATTATGACGTATCAGCCATTGCTCGACTTATGTGGACACGTACATGAATCGAGAGGTACGACCAAGATCGGAAAGACCCTCGTGATTAACCCGGGCAGTGAATACTCAGAGGGCATTCTACGAGGAGCGATTGTGAACATCGCAGACAAGAAAGTACTGAGTTGGCAGCTAACTTCCGGCTAGATAAGGAGAAAATACCAGGTGGATGTTCATCTCCACCCCTGTATCGAAAGTTGCCCGGTTCCAGTTTTAGACTCCTGTTAACACGTTGTCTTCATCAGGTTTCTCGACAATAACCTCAGGGATGCTGAAACTGTTCGTTCCAGATTATTGACCACGATAGCACCGGAATAAAACCATACTGCAGTCTGTGTGTGCTATCAGACTTCCTTGGATAATACGGTTACAGCATCCCAGTTTGAATCAAGAGAGAATCAAGGAGTCACAG
The DNA here is from genome assembly GCA_963783645.1 of Candidatus Bathyarchaeota archaeon. GTDB lineage: Archaea > Thermoproteota > Bathyarchaeia > 40CM-2-53-6 > 40CM-2-53-6 > FEN-987. The sequence goes on from CAWAOH010000006.1 coordinate 2,187, forward strand.
TGCACAGTTCAATACAATACAATTATGACATTCTCATCGAATTAATAACAGATTATGGTCGCGAGTGACGTTCAGCAGAGCAGCTTAGATAATCGTCATAACATCAACGGGCGAACTACTTGAGTCCTGCAATTACCAAAGAAATTCAGCTCTCAATGTACGAGAGCATGCTGAAGCAGAGACTGCTGGATGAGAAAGTTGTTGAACTTTACAAGAAGGGCCTGATTCAAGGCATTGCGCATCCTTGCCTAGGTCAGGAAGCAGTTTCGGCAGGCGTAATGGCGAATCTCAGCAAAGAGGATCTCGTGGTGAGTAACCATCGAGGACATGGGCATAGCCTGGCCAAGGGTGTTTCCGAACGGGCAATGCTGAGTGAACTCCTCGGGAAAGAAACAGGCATGTGTCGCGGCCTTGGTGGATCAATGCACAGCAGCGACATGGAGTGCGGCGTGGTCTTCTCTACTGCTATCGTTGGAGGGGGGATACCTCTTGCGGTGGGAGTTGCCCTTGCGTTAAAGATGGACAAGAAACCGAACTGCGTTGTATGTTTCTTTGGGGATGGGGCCTGCAATACGGGGGCATTCCATGAAGCCTTGAACATGGCGGCGGTCTGGAAACTGCCAGTGGTCTTCGTTTGCGAGAACAACCAATACGCAGTTTCAACACCCATCACCAAATCGACTGCGGGCCATATCTACCTGCGAGGTGAGGGGTACGGAATCCCCGGTCAACTAGTTAATGGGATGAAAGTGTTGGATGTTTACGAAGCTGCTTCCATCGCAATTGCAAGAGCCAAAAGGGGAGAAGGCCCCACTCTCATGGAGTGCGAAACCTATCGTTACACGGGACACGGCCCATACGACATTGGCCTAGACTATAGAACTCAGGAAGAAATCGACAGGTGGAAAGCCCGGGACCCAATTACTACATTTGAGCAGAAACTAATCTCACAAAATCTCGCTACCACCCAAGAGCTTCAAGGAATCCGAGATCGAGTTCGACAAAGACTTGAAGAAGCGGTGCAATTCGCGCAGAGCAGCGCGTACCTTCCAACGAAGCAATTGTCCGACTACGTTTGGGCGTAAGAAGTGAAAGCAGATGAGAACAATATCGTATGTAGAATCGATACGAGAGGCTTTGGCTGAAGAGATGCGCCGGGACTCGAAGGTTTTCGTTATTGGTGAAGACGTAGGCCAGTATGGAGGAACATTCAAAGCTACTAAGGGGCTAATTCAGGAATTCGGTCCAGACCGGGTCATTGATAGCCCGCTTTCAGAAAACGCGATAATTGGCGCTGCAACTGGCGCAGCGATTATGGGATTTCGGCCTGTTGCCGAAATCATGTATATGGATTTCCTAAATGAATGCGGCGACCAACTAGTCAATCACCTACCGAAACTCCACTTCATGACGGGCGGGAAACTGAAAGTTCCCGTGGTAATTCGGACACAATACAGCTTGGGCAGGAATACTGGTGCACAGCATTCACAATTCTTCCCAGCCTTTTTCATGAATACACCTGGCATCATGGTTGCGACCCCGTCCACTCCGGCGGATGCTAAGGGCCTTCTCAAGACGGCGATTCGCGGAAGCAACCCTGTACTGTTCGTGGAATCGGCAGCGCTTTACGCTAGCAAAGGCGAAGTCCCGGACGCCGAGGTGCTTATTCCATTCGGCAAGGCCGACGTAAAGCTGCAGGGTAGTGATGTGACAGTTGTGGCAGTGTCAAGATTGGTGAAGGAAGCAATCGCGGCCGCCGAGGCTTTGTCATCCGAAGGGATTAGTATCGAAGTGATCGATCCTAGGACGCTTGTTCCATTAGACATGGAGACGATCGTGTCCTCGGTGAAGAAAACAGGGAGACTTGTCACAGCCGAAGACGGCGTCAAGACCTCTGGCGCAGGAGCTGAGATTATTGCGCGTACAATGGAGACGGCCATGAGTTATATCGAGGATGTGCAGCGAGTCGCATGTCCAGACATACCAGCCCCTTTCAGCCCACCTCTTCAAGAGGCCTATATGCCCGGAAAAAAGGCGATTGTTGAAACCGTTAAGAAAATGATGGAATGAATCCTGGCAACCTAAGATACTACGCATTGCAAACCAGAGAGCTCAATGGGCAGCAGAAACCTTAGCTGCCGGATAAATTCTGACTCAAAGGTTTCATGTATGAATATCAAGCTCTCACAAACTTTTGCCGTCTAGTACCTGAGACACTATGTGAACGAAACAAAGACAAGTGGATGCACCACGATAATTCATTCAACCAAGAGGCGCTGAGGGATTAGATTCATTCAACGTTCTATATGCGAAGAGTTCGTATATTCATTGAGAATAAACCACGTCGGATGTGTATCTGGATGAAACCGATATTAGTGAAATCTTGGGAAGTCGATTTCCTACCAACCTCTCCGCCCTACGAAAGACATAGGCAAGTGCTCTTCTCGTCGAAGATTCAAGGAATGACTTCAGCGGCCATCGGCACCGTCACAATACCGCCTGGAGGACAAAGCGACGCACATACGCACGAACACTCCGACGAGTTCTGGATTGTTACAAAGGGTCACGGCAAGATAAGTGCAGATGGGAATGAGGTCGACGTTGAACCTGGCGTCGTCGTATGCGCTCCCGCGAAGTCGAAGCATCAAATAATCAACACGGGAAAGGAGACGCTCCATGCGTATTGGGTCATCTCACCCGCGGGTCCCGAGGAAGCGATGCTCAAGATTATGGGAAAGCTTTAGCCTAATATTGTATTAGAACAAAAGGGCAATAAGCGTGCACGATCGCCATGAGAATGGATCACGTATCGTTGACTGTCCGCGATGTTGACAAATCCGTCGAGTTCTACTCGAAGGGGTTAGGCTTGAAGCTGCTGAGGATATCCGTCCTGAATCCTTCCCCGGAAACTCAGTTCAAGAACGCTTACATGTATAGCGGCAGTTTACTCCTCGAGCTCATAACTGCCGCAGACTCTGCAACACAACCACAGTCTCCTACGAGTTGGCAGAGTAGCTTACGCTCCTCGATTGGGATAACACATTTGGGAGTCCGAGTTCGAAATCTCGAAGCCGCAATGGCGAAACTTGAAGCCACAGGAGCGCGGAAGATCGGCGGACCTTTCGAGATATCGAAAAAAACGACTAAAATCGTCTACGCAGCCGACAAAGTTCCGCCAAACATAAGGTATGCAAGGAGACCCGGCAAAAAGCCTTGGAGAAACGCTGTGTTCTCAGATCCTGATGGGGTCATCATAGAGCTTGTCGAACGATGATCAGCCGAGTCTCAAGAGGGCGTAGTCGCAGCTTAGACAAGATGGACTGCACCCCCAATTGAACACGCGGTGCACCGACTCCTAGACATAATCTCTTGCTGACCCTCGGGTCAACTCTCAGAGCCACTCAGGCGGGCGCTTATGTTCTCGACTGAAATGTGTAATCCATATTCTCTGCACTAAAGAATTAAATCATAAGCTCACACCGTCCGAACTCGATTGACATGAAAGTCAAACTCGATCACATTGGGATTCTCGTTGAGAATCTTGACAAGGGAATAATCGAATTCTATCAACAAGTGTTCGGCTGCGAACGGGAGAAATATTTCCACGTGAAAAATGATGCCGAGGAGATAAATTATGTTTACCTGCCATTTCCGAAAGGAGACAATTACGTGGAACTACTTGCCCCTGTGAGAGGTCCTAGTCAGGACTACTTGAAGAAAAAGGGGCAGGGGACAATGTTTGAGCTCTGCGTTGAAGTGGAGAATATGGAGAAGTTCTACGACGAGATGAAAAAGAAAGATATCACATTATGTGATTCGATGGGCAAATCGTTGCCCTCAGAGAAGAAATGGTGCTCTATTCCGGGTGACGATAACAAGTACGCATACATGCCGGTAGACAAGACGTTCGGAACAACCATTGAACTTCTTGAACGAAATACGTGGACTCGCGAGACCTACTGGGGAAAAAGTCGTGAGTAGTAGATGACTCCTTCAATAGCTCCCACGACTGTCGGCGGAATGAAAGGCGTCATACTCGAGAACGAGAAAATCCGCACAGTCCTAATGCCAGAATTCGGGGCCAGAATTCTCAGCATCATATACAAACCAACAGAGACAGAATTTGTGTGGCACAATCCGAAAGTGCCGGTGATGAAACCCACATATCAACCAGAGTTCGAAGATATGAGCGGACTCTTCGATTGTGTACCAACATGCGAGAACTGTACCCTCAAAAAATGGAAATTGCCCATGTATGGCGAGGTTGCTTCAGAGCCGTGGCGTCTTGTTAGGACCGAGAAGAAGCCACGAGCAGTTACAGTGAAACTGCAACGTAAGCTGGATATCTACCCGCTCATAATCAACAAATCACTCACCCTTAAGAAGAACGAATCTGTTCTGGAGCTAAACTACAAACTGACAAACCTCTCGAATGAACAGCTCGAATATCATTACAGCGGCCACAACACTCTTCGAATAAACCCGTACTACCGGATAATACTGCCACCCGAAGTCACGAAGGTCAAACGAGGCATGGCCATCACAAACAGACTAGGGAACTTGGGAGACGAGATCCCGTGGCCAATCACAACAGACAAAGACGGAAAAACCGTTGACCTTACCAAGGTCGGTCAGCCCACTGAGGAAACAGGAGAAAACCTGTACACGCCCAAACTGAAGGAGTCGTGGTCCGCTGCCTTCAACGAATCACGAAAAGAAGCAATCGGATTCTCATTCCAAGCCGACATTCTGCCATACATATTGGTTTGGATTAACTGGGGAGGTTACCTAGGCTACTACCACATAGCCCTCGAACCCTCTAGTGGTAGACCAGACAATCTAGAGGTCGCGGTTAATCAATGGAAGAACTACGCTACGATGGGCCCTAGAGCTGAAGTGTCGTGGACTACGAAGATCTTCCTCAATCACAATGTCAAGAATGTTGAGAGAGTAACCGCAGAAGAGGGAATCGTACAGAAATAAGCGACCTGATTCGGCAAGGCAGGAATACGTGCAATAGTCTTTGGATCAGGAGATCACAAGTGCCTACCGGACTATGTATCCGGTGCTTCGATCGCCTCGTACACGGCTTTGTACCGTTCGAACGCGGTACGGTAAGCAGCTACCGGGGTCCTACGTGGACGATATCTTCTGTCGAAATTCACCATTTCGTTAACAGCCTTTCCGACTGTCCTGTAGACTCCGGTCCCAACTGAAGATAGGATCGCGGAACCTAAGGCGGCGGCATCTTCAACTTTGGGGCGTTTGATGCTCCGTCTAATAACATCCGCTTTGATTTGATTCCATAAGTCACTTCGAGCTTCACCGCCTACAATCGAGGCCTCTCTCACTTTGATTCCGAGTTCTTCCGCTAAGCCCAAGGCTTCCACGTATTGGAATGCAATTCCTTCGTAGAGTGCCCGTACGAAGTGTCCTTTTCTGTGAGTGAGAGTTATCCCGAAATACACGCCCCGTGCATCATCATTGAATTTCGGAACCTTCGAACCCATGGGATACGGATAGAAAAGTAAGCCGTCTGAACCAGCCTTCACATGTGTCGCTAGCTTATTCAGATACACATAGGGGTCAACGCCTGTTTTCTTGCTTCTCTGGACCTCCTCCGAACCGAAAGTGTCCCTGAACCATCTGAATGAAGCGCCAGTAGTGATTATAACAATCTCATATTCCCACATGTTTGGGATGACGTGACAGCAACAATCAATGTGCCCCTTCGCATCTACCCTTGGAGTCATGAGAGGAGTAGTCATGCATGTTGCTGTTCCAGTTCCAATATTGAATTGGCCTGGCTTAGTTACCCCTGCCCCGATGGACTCGCATGGTCTGTCTCCTCCACCTGAGACGACTGGTGTACCAGGATGGAGGCCTGTGGTCGAGGCGCTTCTTGATGTAACTTCTCCCACGACCTCGGACGACCCGATTACGGGGGGAAGGAGGCTTATCTCAATTTTCAGCGCATTGCAGATCTTATCTGACCATTCTTTCTTGGCAATATCGAAAAGCATAGTCCTTGAAGCCATCGAAGGATCAGTTGCCCGTTGCCCTGTCAACTTGAAGGTGACATAGTCCTTTGGAGGCAGGAGGCAAGCTGTTTTCGCGTAGAGCCGTGGTCTTTCTTCTCTTAGCCACAATATCTTAGGGGCCGAATAGAAGTGATCTACCGGCATACCTGTGATTTCTATGACCTCGTCGCGAGAAAGCCGATCGGCTATCTGGCGTGTTTGAGATAGGGTTCTTCTGTCTAACCAGATTAGGCTATTCCCTAGCGCGTTCCCGCGCGGATCAATTGGTACAACCGCTTCCCTCTGAGAGTCAACACCTATTCCTACGATTTTCTCGCTATTGCCGAGCTTCCGTAGAATCCTTCTGACATTGGCTCTTGTCGCATTCCACCATACATCAGCATCCTGTTCAGCCCAATCGGATTTCGGATATAATACCGAGTATTCTGTTGAAGCTTCGGCAATGGGCCGACCTTTGAAATCAAACAAGACCGTCTTGCACGGTCGTGCCGATGTCGATACCGAGAAGATAATCGGACAAGATAACTTCAGCCAGCAGTTCCGTATGATTCTGCAAAAGTCTCGAAGATAATTACCATGACGTGCGCGCCTGGATCGACGTACCCTAGTGTTTGCTCTCCCAAGTACCTCGCCTTACCCTGTCTTGCGACAATTCTTTTCGTAGATTCACATCCAGCCTCTGCAGCGCTGGCGGCATTCTTGAGTCCTACCGACATACCAGCACTCCTGGTTGCACCTTCCTTGAGAGCGTTGACTGCTGGTTCCAGAGCGTCGACAACAGTCTTGTCACCGACTCTAGCCCCACCTTGCCTCTTAATCTTGGCCAATGACGCCGTCGAACATTCTCGCTAGATCGCCGATGTCGAGTTCATCTTTTTCTTTAGCGACTTTTCCAGCTTCGATAAAGAAGGATCCGAATATGGGTCCGGCTGCGCCACCGGCTGACGAGAGTATAGCCTGACCTGCTGTCAGTAGTAGAGTCCCTATGTCTCGGCCACGTGACTCGTCGATTTGCTTTCGAGCGTTGCTGAAAGAGACACACATGCTTGTGCCAAAGTCGCCGTCACCGCATGCTGAGTCCATGTTGTTGAGTTCGTCTTTTGCTTGTATCACACGGGTCATCATGTCTAGAAGCAGCTGCCGGAGTTGGACAGTCTTGAGACACTCTACCAAGCGATGTCTTCCTTCGCTGTAATATTACAGCGTGTGAAAGCAGGAGTTATTGCAGGCGCGTCGTAGAATCTCCGTAGTTCTTCGTCTAGTCGCATCAGGGTAACGGAACAGCCTGCCATTTCTTGGGTAGTGAGAAAGTTTCCTACTTCAGTGCGATGGATTTTGATTCCCGAGTTGAGAACGATTTCGTGGACTTTGCGGTTGATTATGAAAAGTTCCATCAGTGTGGTTGAACCATAACCGTTGATTATTAGATTCACTTCGTCTCCGCTCTTGTACGGTAGGTCTTTCAAGACTTCTTCGACGAGAATCTGAGCTGTCGCGTCTGCTGGCAGTAACTCAGTTCTCTTGACTCCTTTTTCGCCATGTGCTCCTATTCCAAAGTACATTTCGTTTTCTCCGATTGTGAAAGTGGGTTTTCCGCTTGTCGGGACAGTGGCGGGGGAAAGAGCTACTGCAAAGGTTCTGCAATTGTCTCGGGCTTTTTCTGCGATCTGCTTTACCTCGGAAAGGGACGCACGTTCCTCTGCTATTGCACCTGCGATCTTGATTACGAAGAGATTGGCTGCCAGTCCACGCCGTTCTTGAACTCTGTAGGGAGGAGCGGAGGCCACATCGTCCCATACGCGAACTGTTTCCGTTTCGATTCCCTCATCCCGCGCCGCTTCTGTCGCCATATCAAAATTCATGTTGTCTCCCGCGTAGTTTCCATATACATATAACACGCCTCGGCTGCCGTTTGCCGCTCTCGTCGCCTCAAGGATTAGAGGAGGTGACGGAGCAGCAAAAACTTCTCCAAGCACAGCTGCATCTGCCATTCCAAAGCCTACCCAACCGAGGAAGAGTGGCTCGTGACCCGAGCCTCCTCCCACGACAACACCTACCTTGCCAGCGACCGGCGCATCCTTTCTAGCGACTGCATGCGGCCCGACCTGTTTCACGATGTGTGGGTAAGCCTTCACGTAACCTTGAATGCTCTCAACAGTCACTTTGAAGGGATCGTTGATTAGCTTCTTCGTTCCGTACACCTCGTACAAGAAGCATAAACGAAGCCATTAGAAGTTAGCCCGTGACTTCCACGACAACGATCCTTATCGCTATAATAGTCTGCAAAGGGCTTGAGTTTACTAGGGTACAGGCAAAGTGAAGCCGCTACCCCCGCCCGACGCTCTTGGGAAAGCTTTAGCAAATTCGACGTGTTGGTAGATCTTATAAGCAACGTCCAATTTTCTTAATCAGTTCTAAAATGACTCAACGTACGTCTTTTGTTAGAGATGCTACTGGATTAGTCAGATCGTTCAGTTGGTATGACGACTGGTATTGAGTCTGGCCGTAACCGGGCCATGCTTGTTCGGAATATCCTCTCAGATAGGTTATGTGGCTCCAAACGGTCCTGGAGCCGATTTTACCGTCTCTGCATTATACGGTTTACTTTTCATGATACCTCTCGCAGTAGTGTACTACCTCTTTTCAGTTCAGATGCCTCGCTCTGGGGGAGACTACATTTGGCTGGGTCGAACCATTAATCCAGTTTTGGGATTTGTGGGAGGTTGGGCGATGTTCATTTCATTTATCGCTCTTCTTGCAGCCGCGTCTGTTACAGAGCCAGCGGTTGTAATTCCCGATGTGGTTGTGGCGTGGGGCTACGCTTGGAACAATCCAGCTTTGATCGCATGGGGTCAGAATTTCGCGAATAGCACCTCAAACGTATTCCTTGGGACGCTGTTCACTATTTTCATCGGTATTCTAATCATTAGTTTCGGTCCCCGAGTCTACAGTCGCATCATGGTTGCCCTTGCTGCGATCATCTTCCTCGCCACGCTGATCTTCCTCGGCGCTCTTGCTTCTGCATCACAAGCTTCCTTTGCTGCAGGACTAAGCAGCATGACGAATGGAAGTGTGACCTATGATGGAGTAATATCACAAGCTCAGCAGGCGGGCTTCGCCTATGTTCCTGTGAATAGTACAGCTACATTCCTAGCCATTCCATTCGGCGTGTTGCTTTTCAATGGATTCAATTACTCAGTTTATGTTGCCGGTGAAGTAAAGACCGTGAAAAGAAGCATGATGTGGGGAGTCATAGCGGCTCTCGCGATCGCCGGAACCTTTGATATAATAGGACTTTACATTTGTATGCAGGCGGAAGGCTACCCGTTCGTACAAGCAGCTTTCGCATTGTTCGGTGCAGGCAAATTCCCGCTAGGCGTTTCTCCATGGACTCCTCTTTTCATACCAGCGGTGCTCGGTAACCCGTATCTTTCGAGCTTCGTGGAGTTAGGCTTTCTACTCTTCAACTTTTGGTGGGCCGCTGGACTCGCGCTGGTAGCAACAAGATACGTGTTCGCATTCTCCTTTGACCGGATACTTCCAACGTTCTTTGCAGACATAAACGACACCCTACACATCCCGCTTAAGGCAACGGCGCTGGTCTTCGTATTGGGAGCCATTTTATCATACATTGCCGTATACACCACATACATCGGACAGCTTCTGAACGTGACCACAATCTGGACAATCGTGTGGATTCTGGTCGGGATTTCAGCCATAGTCTTTCCATTCTGGAGAAAAGATTTAGCGCAGGGTCTCCCTGGTGGACGCTGGTTGCTTCCAATCTTTGGTGGCCTGTCAATCATAGGAATGGGAATAACATTCTACTGGGCGGTTACAGTGCCCGCAATTGGGCCCTCCACTGTAGGATCAACCATCCTGCTTGCCGTGATATTCGGATCCGCGGTTCTCATCTACGTGGCACGGTATTTCTACTTCAAGGGCAAAGGGCTTGACCTGATCCTTGTCCAGAAAATGATACCGCCAGAGTAAGCCCAGATAAACGGTACACAACCAGGAATCTCAGGGTCCGAGGACACACAGTGTCCTCGAAATTCATTTTTCTTCCAGAATACAAACTCGTCATCGAAGAAGCTTAAACATAGGATAGTACCAGATGAGTTCAGGAGTCATTCCGAATGAAAGCATCTGTTCCACCAGGTATGAGGATCACCCAAGTCGCAATCGTTGTAAGAGACCTCCGCAAAACCATGGAGTCCTATACACGAATTATGGGTTGGAAGCCCTGGAGCGTCTACGAACACAAACCGCCCGTGCTCCATCATACAATGCTTCATGGCAAACCAGAGAACTATTCGATGCTAGGTGCTGAGGTTCACTGCGATCCAATAGATTTCGAGATCCTACAACCTCTCGAAGGGCCAAGCATCTACAAGGAGTTTCTGGAGGAGAAAGGTGAAGGATTGCATCATGTCTCGGTTGTGAATACAGCTGAAGACGTCGACATAGCATTGGCCAACTTCAAAAAGAACGGCGTAGACATCAATATGGAAGGACGTCTCGGGGAGAGCATCAGATTCTACTACATGGACACTGACCCGGTCCTGAAAATGGTCGCCGAGACAGTAAGTGGCCACGCAATCTCAATGAAACCGATCTACACATATCCCTAGACTCCCACCCAATCATCAAACAAAGGGCTACGACATGTCCGAGCTAAAGCTGAGCGGCGTCGATCCGGTTAAGCTTGAGAATCTCAAGGGCAAGGTTATCGAAGTTGCCCGCGGACTCTTCGAAAACCACCTGGTTATCTCAACTTTCGGCGTCGTAAGTCTAAGAATTCCTGGCACAGATTTCGTGCTGATCACGCCAAGCGGATTCAGCAAGATGACACTCCACAACGATCACCTGATCGTAGTTGACCTGGAAGGCAACTTGGTTGAAGGCAACTTTCGACCTTCAGTTGAGACGGCGATGCATACTTACGTTCACAAACATCGTCCAGAGTTGAATACCGTCATCCACACTCATTCACCAATGGCTTGTGCTTTTGCCGCTGCAAACATGGAAATCCCATGTGTGTCCGCCGAGCAGGCGTTCTATTTGGGCGGAAGAATTCCGCTGGTGAGAAAGTATTCGCTCCCAGGAACTAATAAACTAACAGAGCTCAAAGCAATCCTGAAAGCTCTCGAGAACGTTGACGCAGTCCTCTTACGCAAACACGGGGTAATAGTCGTCGGCAGAAGCCCCGAGCAAGGATTAGATACAGCGATTGTCCTCGAACACGTTGCGAAAATGGCGTTCTACTCTATCCAGCTAGCAAAACCAAAAGAATTCACAAAAACAGAACTCAAATACCTAAAGGAATTCAAGCGTACAAGATACGGTCAGAAGCAATCATCTGCATAGTAGTGCTCCTCGTTGAGCGACTACATCGCCGCAATAGATGCGGGAACCGGAACCGGCAGATGCGTTATCTTTGATTCACAGGGAAACCAAATTGCGTTAGCGTCACGAGAATGGTCACATCCGTCTCTACCGGAATATCCTGGCTCGTTTGTTTTCCAGACAGAACAGAATTGGAGACTACTGTGCGAATCAATCAAGGAGACTCTCCACAAAGGGAACCTGAAGCCGGAAGACATTCGCGGCGTCAGTGCCACAAGCATGAGAGAGGGAATGGTGCTCTACGATAAAGAAGGCGGAGAGATCTGGGCATGCCCAAACGTCGATTCGAGAGCGAGGACCGAAGTCTCACAGCTAATAAAGAAGGGCCTCGCGAAGAAGATCTACTCGCGAGCAGGCGACTGGTTGGCAATTACGTCGCCACCAAGATTCCTCTGGATCAAGAAACATCAACCTGAGATCTACAAGAAAACCGCTCACATGACCATGATCAGCGACTGGATCCTGTATCGACTAAGTGCGCAGTTTGTCACTGACCCCTCAGCAGGATCAAGCTCCGATCTCTTTCAGCTCTCAAAGAGGACATGGTCAGACGAAATCATCAAGTGGTGTGGACTACGCCGAGAAATCTTCCCCGAAGTGTTCGAACCGGGAACCATCATTGGAGAAGTAACAGACCAAGCAGCGAGCGAGACAGGATTGAAAGCTGGCACACCCGTCGTCCAGGGGGGAGCAGACACGCAACTTGGCTTAATCGGGATAGGTGCAGTCGAACCCTATAGTGCGACAGCGATTGGGGGAACGTTTTGGCAACAGACTATTGTCACGGACAAACCCGTGATAGATCCCCAAATCAGGCTTCGCACACTTTGCCATGCTGTTCCTCACCTCTGGATGACGGAGGGCATAGGATTTCTCTGTGGATTAACGATGCGCTGGTTCAGAGACGCTTTCTGCGAGCGAGAAAAAGAAATCGCCGCAAGGCAAGGAGTCGATCCATATCTCCTTCTCGAGAAAGAAGCGAAGAATGTGCCCCCGGGCTCGAATGGTGTAATTCCAATTTTCTCGGGCATTATGAACGCGAAGAGATGGATGCACGCTTCTCCGTCCTTCATTCAATTCGATATCAATCAGCCACAAAGATCCGGAAGGAAAGAATGTTTTCGCGCCATAGAAGAGAGTGCAGCATACGTGGCGAAAGGTCACATGCAGATCTTGGAGTCTATCACGCGACGTAAAACTAAAGAAATCGTATTCTGCGGAGGGGCATCAAAGGGTGTGCTCTGGCCACAAATTCTGGCCGATGTGCTAGGAGTGAGAGTGAAGATTCCCGTTGTGAGGGAATCCACTGCCCTTGGCGCGGCAATCTGTGCCGGTGTGGGGGTTGGTCTGTTCTCTAACCTCCAAGAGACAGGAAAGCGATTGGTGAAATGGGAAAGAGTTATCGAGCCTGATCAGGACACGCACAGAAAGTATCTGAAGCTATATGATCAATGGAGTGACGTGTATAGCAGAATAGAGTCTCTCGTAGAGAACGGACTTGTGCAACCCATGTGGAGAGCCGCAGGTACCTAGGTGTTATTTGTCATTCTCACGGAAACTTCAGCAAAGACCTAAAGAACTAGTCCAGAGTTAGCGGGGCGTTGGTCAATTCAGCTTGGCGACTATAACTCAGATAGAGTCTATTGCGGAAAAAGACTATGCAAAACACAACCTGACAAAAGAGAACCTTCGCCAAATGCTTCAGAGCATGCTACTCCTTAGGAGATTTGAAGAAAAAGTAGAAGAACTCTTCATGGTTAAGGGCGCGCTAATCGGCCCCTCCCACCTTTACCTCGGTCAAGAGGCTGTCGCAGTAGGCGCAATGAGCGCTCTCGCGCCTGACGATCTCACTGTCACAACCTATCGAGGGCATGGACACGCCTTGGCGAAAAGAGTCCCAGCGAAATTATGCATGGCCGAGCTTTTCGGGAAGGAAACTGGAAACTGCAAAGGACTTGGAGGTTCCATGCACGTCGCAATCTACCCCAAGACCGGTTCGCTCTATGCAACTGCTATTGTCGGAAGTGGCATCCCAATCGCTGCAGGCGTAGGATTAGGATTGAAACAGAAGAAGAGCAAGAACATCGTTGCAACCTTCTTCGGAGACGGAGCATGTAACACGGGAGCATTTCATGAAGGAACAAATCTAATCGCAGTATGGAAACTTCCAGTTCTGCTGTTCTGTGAGAACAATCAGTACGCGATGTCAACCCCCGTAAAACGCGCAGTTTCCAGCCCAAGCATTGCGGAAAGAGGCAGAGCATATGGGATGGAAACAATTGTGGTAGATGGAAATGACGTCATCTCAGTTTATGTAGCAGCTAAGATGGCAGCCGAACGAGCGCGATCCAGATCAGAACCCACCTTCCTTGAATGCGTAACGTACAAGATGAAAGGCCACGGGGTTTACGATAAAGCAGAGTATCGCCCCAAAGAAGAGGTTGAGAAATGGCTCGCCCGCGATCCAATCATCGTGTTCAAGAAAAAACTGTTAGATGGCAAGACGATGACGCAGAGCGAAATCGACGCAGTTGAGGACAAAGTGAAACAGGAAATTGAAGAATCCGTAGAGTTCGCAATGCAAGGATCATTTCTGCCATTCAATACGATACAAAGCTATGTGTATGCGGAGGAATAGAAGTTGCGAGAACTCACGTATGCAGATGCTCTTCGTGAAGCACTCCGAGAAGAGATGCTGCGAGATCCGAATGTCATACTACTAGGTGAAGAGATAGGGGTCTTCAACGGAGTCTACAAGGTTACGCGCGGACTGTTGGACGAATTCGGTCCTGAAAGAGTTCGAGACACACCAATTTCCGAAGCTGCAATCGCAGGCGCTGCGGTAGGCCTAGCCCTGGCCGGACTTAAGCCAGTGGCTGAAATCATGTACATGGACTTCCTACCAATCTGCATGGACCAACTAGCCACGCAAGCGGCGAAGATGCGTTTCATGAGCGGAGGCCAATTGAAAGTTCCCATGGTTCTCAGAACTCAATACAGCCTAGGTCGGCAACATGGTTCGCAACATTCACAATTCACGCCAGCGTGGTTCCTGCAAGTTCCAGGAATCAAAATCGTGTTGCCTTCCAATCCATACGACGCCAAAGGCCTGCTGAAATCTTCAATCCGTGATCCGAACCCCGTCCTATTCATAGAAAGCGGACTTCTGTACAGAACCAAAGGACCTGTCCCAGAGGAAGAGTACACGATTCCGTTAGGGCAAGCAGAGGTGAAGAGGAAAGGTGAAGACATCACTATCGTTGGCATATCAAGACAGGTGGGAGAGGCACTCTCAGCCGCCACCAAGCTGGAACAGTCAGGCATATCTGCTGAAGTAATAGACGTCCGTACCCTCCAACCTCTCGACCTCAAGACGATCGTAGAATCAGTGAAGAGAACATCAAGATTGGTCATAGCGTCCGATGACGTCAAGACAGGAGGCGTCGGAGCGGAAATCTCCGCATCAGTCAGCGAGAACGCGTTCGGCTACTTGGACGCGCCAATCGCTCGAATAGCATGCCCAGATACACCGATTCCATTCTCTCCACCCCTAGAACAGTCATATATGCCCAACGCTGACAAGATCGTGGAAACAGTGAAAGCGATTATGGGAAAGTGACAGCCGATGACAGAAGTCCTGATGCCTAGATTAGACCCCGGAATGCAGAGTGGAAAGATCGTTGAATGGTTGAAGAAAGAGGGCGAAACGGTTCAGAAAGGCCAGCCAATCGTCGTCATCGAAGGAGAAAAGACGACATTCGAAGTCGAGGCTCCTGAGAGCGGTATCCTGAGCAGGATTCTAGCCGCAGTTGGCGACGACATTCAGGTCTCCCAGCCAATAGCAGTAATTGGTGGCTCCGAAGGGGTCGTAGCGCCTAGCCATCAAGTTGAAAGAGCGAAACCACAACCGACCACCACCGCAGAAACACCAATAGTGCAGCCAACCATGTCAGGTGACCGCGCCGTTGCTTCACCAGCTGCTAGAAGACTTGCTCAGGAAGCTGGATTAGATCTCTCCCGAATTCGGGGCACTGGTCCGGGGGGAAGAATTTCAAGAGAGGATGTTCTCGCAGCCACGAGCCAAGTCAAAAACCTCGCGCAATCAGCTGCAGCTGCTTCAAAGACTCGTCAGCCACGTGTGATGAAGAAGGCCAAAATGGAAGGAATACGAAGAGCAGTTGCTGAGCGTCTCTCATTCAGTGCAAGAAACGTCGTCCCCGTCACATTCACTATGGAGACAGATGCGTCTAAGCTTGTGAAACTCAAGGATACCGAACGCGTGGGTTTCAATTCATTCGCCGTCAAAGCGGTTGCGAAAGCGCTCGAAAGGCACCCGATGATGAATTCCAGCATCGAAGGCGATGAATTAACGACCTACTCAGACGTCAACGTGTGTGTGGCCATAAACACCGATCAGGGGCTAGTGGCTCCAACCATTGTGAACGCGAATACCAAATCACTCAAAGAGATCAATGACGAAGTAGTGATGCTAGCGGACAAAGCTAAAGCGAATCAGCTAACGGTTGAGGATCTAACTGGCGGCACATTCACGATAACTAATCTGGGCGCGTATGATATCGACTCGTTTGCACCAGTAATTAATCCGCCACAATGTGGAATACTAGGATTAGGGAAAATCGCGTACAAGCCCTATGCATCTGGGGAACAAATTTCAACCCGCCCATTGACCGTGTTGACTCTGGTCTTTGATCACCGGATAATAGATGGGCTTCCAGCAGCGAAATTCCTTCAAGACGTGAAGAGAAGCCTGGAAGATCCAGAATCGCTACTCTGACTGTCCTATTTCGGGGGTCGTAGGGCAATCTTCAGTGCTTTGCCTTCGCCCATCAACTGCAAAGCTTCCTCGGCTTTCTCGAGCGGCATCTCCTGAGAGATTAACGGTCCAATTGAGACTCGGTTTGAAGCGATCAGGTTGAAGGCACGTTCGACCGCCGATGGTGTATGATGAAAGGCACCTTGAACGTGCAATTCACCGTAATGTATCTTGTCAGCATCGAATGTCACGTTTGTTCCTCCTGGGCACCCTCCGAAGAGTAGAATCGTGCCACCTTTCCTGACAAGATTGTTAGTGGACTCCCATGTTTCCTTTCTGCCTACTGCCTCTATCACGATATCGGCTCCCCTACCGTCAGTAAGTTCCTCAACACGTTTGACCAGGTCCTCTCTTGACGAGTTGATAGTTGTTACTTCGGTTCCGATTTTCTTCGCTTCCTCCAGCCTCTGATCAACCACATCGCATAGGATGATTCGCTCGGCGCCATGCAGGGCAGCTAGTTGTAGGTGTAATAATCCGATTGGTCCTCCTCCAATCACGATTGCAGTTCCTCCTGGATCCAAACGCACTAGATCCCAACCATGCACGACACAAGCCAACGGTTCAAGACTGGCAGCATGTTCCATTCGAACGTCATCAGGAACATTGAACGTGTTTTGACGAACGATCCTTTCTGGAATACGAACATATTCAGCGTAACTTCCAGGCCATGAGAACCCGACGAGGTTCTCGTCAAGATGTTCGCAAAGGTTTGGCTGTTTAGTAAAACAGTAGAAACATTTGTTGCATGGAGCGGAATTAGCAGCAACAATATGCATCCCCGGCTTAAATTTCTTCACTCCATCGCCTGCCTCTGTCACCACGCCTGCAAATTCGTGGCCGATAATTTGTGGGGATTTAACAAGCCGATGCCCTCGCTTGTACATTTTCACATCAGTTCCACAAGTCAACGTGACAACGCACTTTGCAACCAATTCTCCTGGACCAGCGTGCGGCACGGGAACATGTTCTACCTTTACTTCACCGGGATTGTAGAACCTAACCGCAAGCATTGATGACACGAGATAGGCGTCTCTTGGCTAATCTATTAAGGATGATAGAAATCACGAGTTCTCGATGATGATTTTTCCCGCTGTCTTACCGTCCTGCGCAACATGAAATGCGTCTAACACTTTGCTAAGAGGCAATCTGTGAGTGATCATCTGCGTTGGATCAATTCGTTTTTGTTCGATAAGTTCGAGTGCCATCCTCATCTCAAGCTCAGAAGTGGAATAGCTGGACTGTAGAGTAATCTCGCGCAGAAATAGACGCCCGATGTCCAGCGAGAGAAGAGCGCCGCGTGCCGGGACCCCGAACATCAACACGTTTCCGCCTTTGCGGACAACTCCAATGGCTGACTCGAGTGCTCTTGGACTTCCTGTCGCCACAACTGCATAGTCGACTCCTAAGTTATTCGTCTGCTTGAGAACGGTTTGCAGAACGTTCATTCCGGGATCAAGCACAATGTCAGCACCCAACTTTGACGCGAGAAGCCGTCTATTCTCTAGAATATCAACTGCAAAGATTACTCCGGCTCCATACAGACGCAGCAGCTGCACATGAGTTAGGCCAACGGGTCCCACGCCGAACACAGCAACGCTAGAACCTGCGCGCACATTGGCTTTCCGAAGTCCTCTGATACAACATGCGGTGGGTTCGACTTGTGAACCTTCTTCAAAACTGACATTCGCGGGAAGTCGATGCACCGCTCCTCCCTTGACTAGTGGCGCGGGAACACGGAAGTATTCAGCGAAGCCGCATGGATCCAAGTTACTTTTCGGGTATTCTTCACAAAGGGTCTCCAATCCATTTTTGCAAAAAGTGCAGCTTCCACACGATATATGATGATGTACTGCAACGTTCTCTCCCACTTCGACATCTCGCACATTATCTCCTCTCTTCTCCACAACCCCTGCTACTTCATGCCCCAAAACGGGTGGAGTAATTTGCTCTCCAGCGATCTTTTCCAAGTCCGTCCCACAAATTCCGCATGTCTGCATATGAACAAGAATCTCGTCAGGCCCAATCCTCGGAATCGGAAATTCCCTTAACTCAACTCTTCCTTTTCCCGCAATAACTGCTGCTTTCATGAACGCTTCAACTTCTACAAGGCAGAGGGAGTGATCTATAACTTAGCCAGTTTATCAAAGCCAAGAAATGCAACTGGATGCAATCAGTTACTTAAATTGGCAGATCCCGAAGTCATTTCAAAGGAGTAGCATGGATTGGACGAACCTCGTGTGTTGTACGCAATCGCCGAGAGTTGTCCGTTCGATTCGTTACTCGTTATGGATATGAAGAAAGCAGTCAACGCATTGTTGCAGCTTAATCTGAAGAGATTCAGAGTACCTCAAAAGACTATGACAAAGTACTCTGCGCTCGACATAGTTAAGCAGGCCTTGGAGCTCTTGTTCGAATTCGCTCCTTCAGGGAAGAATTATCGAGAAGCTATGAGAACCATCCAGGTTTATTCTGAGGGTGATGACGAGATGCTCCAAACCTTGAGGTCGAGTTTCAAGTTTATCGCGAATGCCGTATACAACACGTATGCAGGTCAACGTCGCGCTGAGAGTCTGGCGCCGGAAATTTTATTCCTGCAGGGCCTACCGTTTGATCAAACAGAACTCCAACAAGCATTCAGATTCGTTGGAGTTAGGCCTCCTGACCCGAGTCCGGTATCAGTCAAGAAGACGTACTTCTTAGATGAAGGATTTGAGCCATACAGGCAATTCCTAGAGGCAAGAACGGGAGAACAGCATCAGAAGGGAAGAGAGAAGCATTGGGCGAAGATAATTGAAAGCGCTCTATCAAATCAAACCGGGAATGCACTTATGCGGGTCGGATCAGAGCACGTAGAATCGCACATCATCAGATTCATCCCCAAAGATATTGGACAGCTAGATTCCTTGTTGAAGAAGCGAGATATTGAAATCAAAATAGTGAAGAAGGTTGCCGACGTAAATGAAACGTTCGGCAAACGCTAGGCGTTGGCTACCGTTTCTTCTTGTTTGGCAGTAGCAGATACTGATAGACGAATCCCGCCAGCAGAGCTCCAATGATAGGCCCTACCCAATACAACCAGAGGCTGGCGTAATTACCTGAGGCCACAGCTGGACCTAACGCACGCGCTGGATTCGCCGCCCCACCCGTCAATGCTCCTGCTATTAGAATGTCAGCGGTCAGCGTCATTCCGATTAGTACTCCCGACGCCCCCGGTGGGACCTTACCCGTGTAGAGGACTGAGTAGACTGAGAACATCAGGAAGAAGGTAATGATGAGTTCTACCACTAGAGCTATGAGATCACTTCCACCTATCGCGGGGCTGGGAGCCACGCTACCGTAACCTGTCAACGCACCATTGCCCGGTTGGATCAACATATGCGTCCAACCAGCTAACACTGCACCAAGTATCTGGGCCACCAAGTAGCCTACTCCGTCGTCAAACTCTAGCTTTCGAAGGGCAACTGCAGTTATCGTAACGGCAGGGTTTATGTGGCATCCAGAAATCCAGCCGATCGCATAGACCATTACCATCAGAATGAGCCCGGTAGTGGATGCGATTCCTATAATGGCCGCAGCGGGCGAAGAGAGACCGAGGACATTGGACGCGAAGATGGTCACTGAAAGAGATCCAAAGAAGACTAAGGCGTAAGTTCCAATGAACTCAGCAACGTATGCTTGTCTCCCCATTTTCATTCTAGTCACTTTTCCCGGATAGCAGAGTCTATTGGTATAAAACCGTTCAGCTTTCAGCAACCGCAAACAAAGCGACGAGAACCAGCAGTGCACCTACGAGAGTGGCCGTGTTGTAGACTTCTCCGAGAAATAGAGACGACAGTATCATCGCTGCAACAATCTCAAGCATACCTACAACGGTCGCAACAGTTGCTGTCACCGCCTTCAAGGCCACTATCCACATAGCATAAGGCAGGACAGTGCAAGCTACAGCCGTGTACGCGACTAACTCCCATCCCTGAATGGGAACAGCGGACGATGGAAGCCTTCCAAGAATGATTGCTGGGAGAAGAAGCACAAGCGCAGTAGCCAACATCACCACGGTCGAAAGCTCAATGACATCTTGATCTTTTTCCAAGAGGATCTGTTTATGGAGCAGTATGAAAAATGCCCACACCAGTCCTGCCAAAAATACGAGCGCGTCCCCCAGGAGTTGTCCACTAGTTAGGCTTGATATGTCTCCGTTCGTTGTGATCATCGCTGCTCCCACCACGCCTAATAATACACCAAGTTGCTTTCGTTTCCCAAATGGTTCCTGAAAGAGCCACCAGCTTAGAATAGCAACAATTAGCACATTGAGGTCAATCAATAGTGCCGTTTTCGCTGCAGTCGTGAATATGAGTCCAACGTACTGCAGCAAGAATGCCACCCCGTTGAGGATACCTAGGAACCAGACGGACCTTTGTTTGAGCACCGCGAAACGGAATCGTCTTCGAAGCAGTAGGACTATAAGGAGAACAGAGGCTCCGAACACAAGTCTAAGAAATGCGAAATTATAGGGGTCTACATAGGCCAGTCCTATCTTTACGCTAACGAAGGAGCTGCCCCATAGTATACTGGATAGAACTAACAGTGCCAGTGCAGCTGATCTTGGATCAGTCCCTTGAGACCGTGACGTCGTCATTGGAGATTGTCAATTCAGAGCTGTTCGCCTATGCGGTAGGTGTAGATCGTGTGTCCGAGAAGTTCATCGTAGACTTGTTTTGGTTTCCAACCTGGAACTTTGAAGTCGTGAGAGACTATGCG
The DNA here is from genome assembly GCA_963783645.1 of Candidatus Bathyarchaeota archaeon. Classification (GTDB taxonomy): domain Archaea; phylum Thermoproteota; class Bathyarchaeia; order 40CM-2-53-6; family 40CM-2-53-6; genus FEN-987. The sequence goes on from CAWAOH010000006.1 coordinate 23,232, forward strand.
GCAACCGGCCTTCAGCTCCTTTTCCAGTTTCGGCCGAAGGCGTTCGTTTGCACTAGAGGTAAGGTACAAAGTTACGACGTTTGCTGTCGAAACGTCGACATCGAAAAAGTTTCCCTGAATGACTTTGACCTTCTCTTGCAGTCCCATGCGAAGAATCTCTGTCCTCGCTCGCTCTAGTAGGTCTTCACGAAGATCTATCCCCGTCGAATTTGCACCCATGTCTTTGGCTGCCAGAAGGATCAAGCGACCGTCGCCGCACCCAAGGTCATAAAGAGTTTCTCCCGGTTTCAATTCAGCAAGCTCAAGCATTTTCTTTGCTACCTCGAGCGGTGTTTGAACAAATGGAGCTACACTCACAACTAACGCCTCATGATGAATTCAAGTATACCTTCTTTCTACTTCGGAGCGTTCGTTCTTCGTTTTCGGAGCTGCTGGGAAGCTCTTTTCTTTTTTCCCTGTCCACTTTACATCTTCTTCCAGAAAATGGACACAGACCTCCTTGAACTCCGCATAGATTTCCTTGAGCTCTTCCTCAGTAAAAGTGTCGATGAAAGTTGGGTTTCTAAGCCAACTATCCCAACCTCTCACACTCTCAAAAAGCGCAGAATTCATCTTGATTAGCGACGCATACAGGCCTAGACGATCAACCGGTGCGAGTTTCTTTATGTCCTCGAGAGCCTTCGCTCTTTCTTCCGCCCAAGACAAATTTGCCAAGACACCTATGCAGTGACGGTCGCACTAATTCTAACCGCAATTAAAACTTGTTTTCACTCATAGTCACAACTGCATTCGTTGCATTCTGTGCCGTTCTTGATTTGATGAATCTCCGGGAAGGAAAGATTCAAACGAGAAATCAGGGAGGAGTCATACTCCTAAAGCTAATCAGCATGTAACATTCTCATCTTTAAGATGGCAGGGGAAATATTGGGGCGAATTGAACCACAGGTTATCAAAATCGCGGAGACCACTCTCTCTTTTGATGGTGTACGTCAGATGTCGGAGTTCTACGGCGCGCAGGAATGGTTGAAACGATCGAGAGAACTTCAACCGAATGATTCCGAGTTCTTGATCGAGCTTGCAGGACGCGCATGTTACAAGAGTTTCGGCCCCGGATTGAATCCTAATGTGACAAAGGTTCGAGGCAACCCCCGAGACTATATCACGAACGTTCTGGAGAAGGCGGATGGAAGCATACTCGAACACGCCTCTGTAACGTTCGCTTTTCTTAACGTTAGTCGAATCTTCACTCACGAACTCGTAAGACATCGCGCAGGAACTGCCATAAGCCAGGAAAGTTTGAGATATGTTCGACCGCGTGAGATCGATATTTGGGTTCCGCCAGATATTGAGCCTGCGTCTAAGGAATTTGAGGAAGCGATTGATGAAATCGCTAAGAGATATCGCAGTCTCGAAGAGAGGTTTGATTGGGAAAAGATGAGTTTTGAGCAGAAGAAACGCGTAACATCCGCTCTGAGAAGAATCCTACCCGACGGCATAGCAACCAACCTCATTTGGACCGCCAATCACAGAACTTTACGCTGGGTTATTGAGATGAGAACTGATCCAGGAGCCGAGATTGAGATTCGCAAAGTGTTTGGAAAGGTTGCAGAGATTTGTATCAAAGATTATCCTCTCCTGTACGCCGATTTCACGCGAAAAGAACTACCCGATGGGACCTTTCAGTATCTTCCCAAATTCTCGAAGGTATAACAACACGGAAGCGAAGGACATTGACAGAACGCTTTTGGAAGACATCTATCTCTAAAGTCGAACCGAACAAAATCCTGGTTCGCGGATACAACCTCATTCAGCTCGTTGGCCGGTATAGCTATGCGGATTTGACCTACCTCTTATGGCGTGGCGAACTACCGTCACCATCACATTCGCGAATGATGGATGCACTACTAACAGTCTGTCTCGAACACAGCCTCAACTCACCATCAGTTGACGCCACCGTATTCGTTGCATCCTCAGGAGTCCCACTACAAGCTGCTGTTTCAGCAGGCGTAATTGCGATGGGTGACTGGCACGGTGGCGCCATTGAGGAAGCTGCTAAAATGCTACAAGAAGGTGCTGCCGTGAAGAACAAAACGATTCAAGAGATTGCCGCGGAGATTGTGCATGCGTGGAAAGATTCCGGCAAAAGGATTCCTGGGTACGGGCATCCAACTCATACGAGTGATCCGCGCACGAAACGGCTGTTGGAAATCGCGGATGAAACAAAGCTATCTGGACTACATGTCAAATTGGCGCTTGAAATTTCTGAGTTAACAGAGAAATTCTACGACAAACATCTTATTCTGAATGTTGACGGATGCATCGCTGCAATAGTCTCTGACATGGGTTTCGACTGGCGACTTGGCAAGGGCTTCTTCATTGTCAGTCGCACTCCAGGCCTCGTCGCTCACGCATACGAGCAAATGTACTTCGAGAGACCGTACAAGTCAGCGGACTGGAGCGAGATTGAGTACACTGGACCTGCTGAACGGAAAGTCCCTGGAACTTGATCTGTCTCTACTGCTCTTTCTGCAGGATTTTGACTTCACATTTCGCCAGTTTCTTGAATTCCTCTGCGTCTTTGACGCTACCAACTATTGAAGCGTAATGCATTGGAATAGCGATCTTTGGTTTGATTGAGGCAGTAGCTTCAGCGGCTTCCTTTGCGGTCATAACGTACGTGCCGGAAACGGGCAGCAATGCAATGTCAGGCGCCATGCCTTTCATTTCAGGAATGTGATCCGTATCCGCAGCATGATATATTCGAACGCCTTTCACAGTGACTACGAATCCTAGTTTACCATCTTCTTTAGGGTGGAACACTTTCCCGGGTTCCCTGAACTTATTAGTATTATACGCAGGAACAGTTTCGACGGTTACGCTACCAAACGATAATTTGTCGCCAGGTTTGGCGATTTTGATTTCCTTCACTGAAAGTTTGGAGAGCTCGTTCTTCGATTGGGCATGAGCTACGATCACGGTATTTGGCGTGACAATTTTCTTGAGATCATCTATGCTGCAATGGTCGTCATGCTCATGACTAACCAGGACTAAGTCGGCTTTTGCACCGGGTCCAATTTCGTATGGGTCAATGTAGATAACTTGGCCATCTTGAATTCTGAAAGCATCGTGTCCCAACCAAGTCAGCTTTACACCATTATACTCAAACATCATTAGCGCACCATGGGAATATCGAGCTGTAGTTTATTTAAAGCGAACGCAAATTTGATGCAGGCTCCGCACTTGCAGCAGCAAGAATTCTCGCTTCTGTCAGAGGCAATTCAACAGATACTAGCAGAAACTGGAATTACTCAACCAACTGCTCCCCAGTCTGCCGCTATCCCTCAAATCTTATCCGGCAAAAACGTCCTTCTGATCGCGCCTACAGGATCTGGAAAGACTGAGGCAGTGCTTCTTCCAATTTTTGATCTTCTGATGAAAATCCCTGAGCGACATGGAATCTCAATTATTTACATCACTCCGCTTCGAGCGTTGAACAGAGACCTCCTTAACCGGGTGAGGATTTGGAGTTCAAAACTCGGTTTTTCAGTCGAAGTTAGACATGGCGATACGTCAACCAAAGAGCGAAGGAAACAGGCAATCAAGCCGCCAGACTTACTCGTTACCACCCCTGAAACGCTTCAGGCGATCTTACCCGGAAAGCGAATGCGATCACATCTTCGACATGTGCGATGGGTCGTAATTGACGAAGTCCACCAACTAGCAGGCGACAGACGAGGAGTACAGCTAACGGTGGGTCTAGAAAGACTTCGCCAAGTTGCCGCCAGTGAGTTCCAGAGAATAGGCCTCTCAGCGACAGTTGGTAATCCGGAGGAAATATCTTCCTTCATTGCAGGTAATCGGGAAATCCAGATAATTCAGGTCTCACCGCCGAAAGAAGCCGAATATTTCGTTGAATACCCTCATCCAACAGACGAAGACAATATCGTCGCGCAGAAGCTGCTTACGGCTCCTGAGGCTGCTGCCCGCCTAAACAGAATTTGGGAACTCGTCGAAGCTCATGATTCCGCATTGATATTCGTAAACAGCCGGTCGAAACGCGGAAATGATTGGCTCGAGGTTCCATCAGTTGAAACGGAATGTAGGAGTCCATCACGGCTCCTTGCCTAAGGAAGAGAGGATCCGTGTCGAAGACGACTTTAAAACTGGTCGAATGAAGGCGCTTGTCTGTACGTCTACCCTGGAGCTCGGGATCGATATCGGAAACGTTGACCTGACAATTCAATACATGTCACCCAGACAGGTATCAAGCCTAATACAGCGTGTTGGACGGTCGGGCCACAGACTCGACCGAGTCTCCAAAGGCACGATAATGGCAGTCTCAACCGACGATCTAATGGAATCCGTGGCAACAGTATTCAACGCTCAGGAGAAACGCCTTGAACCTGTGAAGATCCATGAAAGAGCCTTAGATGTCTTAGCACACCAAATCGCCGGAATCCTTCTAGAATCAGATAATGATGTGAAGACGGATGAAGTATTCGTCCTCGTTAGGCAAGCATATCCATTCCGTGACTTAGCAAGAAACGATTTCGACAAAGTATTGACGTTCCTAGACAATATGCGATTCGTTAACGTTGATAACGCCTTATTGAGACGCAGCTCACGCACTCGACAGTACTATTTCGAGAACCTCTCAATGATCCCGGATGAACGCAGGTACCAAGTAATCGATATTTCAACGCAACATGCGATCGGAATTCTGGGAGAAGAGTTCATGATCCTCAAGGTGCGGAAGGGAGTACACTTCATCATCAAAGGCAAGGTCTGGGAGATTCAACAAATCACCGACGACGCAAGAGTCTACGTGACACCAGTCGAAGATCCAACAGCAGCCATTCCAGGTTGGGATGGCGAACTACTGCCCCTCCCGGTTGGTGTTGC
>CAWAOH010000007.1:0-227353 GCA_963783645.1 Candidatus Bathyarchaeota archaeon
TTACGTTCCGCTGGCGCAAAGTCAGAGCAACCAGACCCTACTCGGTTGGATTCAAAGTTACGCTTTCTTCCAAGGTTCTGAATGCCCGTCGCAGTTCCGATACCAAGCGGACGACCTCTATTCAACACAGGGGATTCTATCTGAACTCATATTGCTTGTACCTTTAACATGGATAGGAAGATTGCGTTCTGGACCCGATCTCTGAAGGGATAATCCGCGCCATCGGCCTTATCCTTTCAGGCGACCCTGAAGTATTTGCCATAACGGCTCTCTCTCTTTTCATTTCCATTTGCGGTACTCTGCTCTCCTGCATTTGGAGTATTCCGATCTCTGCCGCCCTAGCGCTGCGGAATTATCCCGGCAAGCAAGTGATCAAAGGAATCTTCAATGCGTTTATTGGTGTACCTACAGTCGCTTTAGGTCTATACCTTTACTTGCTTCTCTCAAGATCCGGCCCACTAGGCTACTTCCATTTACTCTACACACCTGACGCGATCATAATCGGGCAGTGTATACTCGTTACGCCAATCATCGTTAGCTTTACAACCAGCGCACTGGAAGCTGTCGACCCGGATGTTAGAACACTCGCGAAAACCCTAGGAGCATCCCGTCTTCAGAGTGTAGGCAGTTGTTCTGAGGGAGGGACTCTGGGGAGTGGTACTCGCTATCCTGTCCGCCTTCAATAGGGCATTCGCGGAGCTGGGTGTTGCGATGATGCTGGGCGGAAACATTCGCTACTTCACGCGCGTATTGACCACCGCAATAGCATTGCAAACTTCAATGGGCGACATCGCTCTCAGCATCGCACTGAGCATCATCCTGCTGGGCATCGTGATCTCTTTGAGCATCATAGTCAACCTTGCAAGAAGGAGCTCGCGATGATATCCCACATAAAAATCCAGGACTTGACCAAGAACTACGGCAAAACAGTAGTCCTAGACCACGTAAACATGACAGGCTCCTATCAGCACATTACATCGATTGTGGGCATAAACGGTGCGGGCAAAACTACTCTATTCAAGATAATCGCGGGACTGGATACACCCAACGGCGGAAAAATCCTCGTTGACGGAAGTAGCAATGGGTGCAGAGGAGCTCAGAAAGCATTGCACGATGGTGTTCCAGAAGAGCGTCATGCTTGGAGGAACAGTCTATGACAACGTTGCCTATGGTTTGCGAGTAAATCGAATCTCTAGGCAGAATATTCCTGAAAAGGTTAGGTCCGCTCTTGCAGTCGTGAACCTTGACGGATTCAAAAAGCGGAAAGCCCGTAAGCTTTCTAGCGGCGAGCAACAGCGTGTTGCCATAGCACGAGCGATCGCACTTGAAAGAGACGTTCTCCTCATCGATGAACCGACAGCCAACCTAGACCCCGCGAACGCCTTGATCATTGAGCAAGGGATTAAGGACTCAGCCCAAGCGCGAGTTGTGCTGTTATGTACGCACAATCTTTCTCAAGCACGCCGACTTTCTCATCGAGTAGTCCATCTCTATCGAGGAAGGGTAGTCGAAGAAGGAGAGACCTCCAGTTTCTTCAGTAACCGCACGATGAGAAAACCAAACTTTTCATCGCCGGAGAACTTCAATTCTAGTAGGGTCACCGCAGGAATGAGGAAAGCTAAGTCTGGAGAATGGCATCTCGAGCCATCATACACAGTTTCGCTTACTCTAGAAGGGCGGAAAGTGATTGGTGAGCTTGAAGCTCAGATGCTGAGAGCCGTAGACCAGACTGGAAGTTTCTCGGAAGCCGCACGTACCATAGACGTGTCCTATGCCTTCCTATGGAATACAATCGCTCAGATCGAGCGATCTGTTGGCAAGAAAATTGTCTATTCGGAACGAGGAGGTGTCAAAGGCGGCAGAGCCGGGTTAACTGGTCAAGGGAGACGGCTGCTTCAAGCCTACTCGGATCTTGACTCCAGAGTACAACAGTTTCTCACAGGAAACACTCAAGCTCAAACGTATGTTCCGAATGGCTCAGGCGTCCACCCGAATTTGTCATTCATGGGAAGCCACTGCATCGTCGTGGAAAAGGCATTGCGCCGACTGCACGATAACAATCCAAGAATGACCTACCAAGTGCTGAACGTCGGATCGTGGGCGGGTCTGACCGCCATGATGCTTAGACAAGCTGACATAGCAGGCATTCACATATTTGACGAGGAAAAATCAAGCTACAATGAACCTTTCTTGTCAAAGTTCGGGTTATCGCGCTCATGCACCCTCGTTCGCGGCTATGAAAGGCAACAATGCCTCATGATTAGAAAAGGCAATCCAAAGAAGATTTCAGGAGTTGACGATCTTCTACGAAAAGACGTGAAACTCGCCAATCGAAATCTTGGCTCAGGGACCAGAATTCTTCTTGACAGGAAACTCCGCGAGCTAGCGATGACGAAAGGTGTTGATTTCGAGATGCTGACAAGACAGATCAGAGGATACGATTCAGAGATGATGACCCATAGCCAGGTGGCAGCTGCCGTCGTGTCCCGACGTGCAGATGTAGGTGTCGGCTTAACGTCCGTAGCCGTCGACATGAAGTTGGATTTCATTCCTTTCGCAGAGGAACTGTATGACTTTCTAGTGGAGAAGAGAGTGAGAAACCCATATGTTCGCGAGTTCTTCGACATTTTGAAACGGAAAGAGTTTCAAAAGGAAGTTGAAGCCACGCCGGGAGTCAAATTCCTGAAAGAAAGCGGTCGAGCAGTAACCTAAGCCTACAAGGTTGAGCTCTGAGTTCGTGTTCTAGCGATTCGTTGATTTCGTTACGGGATACAGAGAGCATCAGATTAAAATGCGTAAAACACGACCGGCTCCGTATGAAATTCGACCTCCTTATTCAAAATGCTAGACTGCGCTCGCGGAAAATCGTTGATATTGGAGTAGCAAACGGCAAAATCGAGTCGATAAAAGAAAAACTTCCCGATTCTGCGGATAAGAAAATCGACGCACAAACCAGACTCGTGACGGAACCACATGTAATTGCACATCTCCATCTCGACAAAGTAATGACTGGATCTCTTGCTGAAGAATCAGTCCTGAGCGAATATCAGGCTGGAGGAAGCTCAATGACGGCGATCGAGGTTGCGTCGAGAGTCAAGGAACATTACGTTGAATCGGAGATTATTTCACGTGTTCGCAAATTACTCATTGAAGCAGAGCGCAATGGCGTGAGCCACATTAGGGCATTTGCAGATGTTGACACCAAGGCAAAACTGATTGGAATCAACGCTCTTCTCAAGATTAAACAGGAGTTTAAGGATCGAATCGGAATCCAGATCGTTGCGTTCCCACAGGACGGAATCATACGAGAACAGGGAGCAGAAGAACTCCTGTACAAATCCATGGAATTAGGCGCGGATCTTGTCGGTGGTATCCCTTGGATAGAGTATACCGACGAAGACGCTAGAAAACACGTTGACATTGCTTACGAAATAGCCACCAAGTATGATGCGGACATTTCAATGCTCACGGATGACGCGGCTGATCCGGAGCTGCGAACCACAGAATATCTCGCCACCTCTGCGATCAAGAAGGGTTGGATTGGAAGAGTTGCGGCTTGCCATGCAAGGGCTACAGCACTTTACAACGAAGTCTATCACAGAAAATTCGTCGCTTTACTAAAGGAAGCGGGCATGGGCATTGTAACAAATCCACACACAGGACCTCTCCACGTTAAAGTGAAGGAACTGCTAAACGCTGGCGTACCCGTCGCGCTTGCACAGGATGACGTTAATGACGCGTACTACCCGTACGGTCGATGCAACATGCTCGAAGTAGCGTTCCTAGCATCTCACTTGCTATGGATGATGTCGGGGCAAGATCGAGAGATCATCTACGATATGATCACTTCTAACGCTGCAAAGATTCTGGGAATTCAGAATTATGGTATTGCAGTAGGAGGCCCAGCGAACCTGCTGGTACTCCAAGCGACGAATCTCCGAGAAGCGTTCGCTTATCATTCCGAGCCTGCGTTCGTAGTGAGAAATGGCACAGTAGTACAGAAAAGTTGACAGAACTTTCAGTTGAAGACCGCCGCACTCTCAGAGATTTCTTGCTAGTCTTCTCTCTTGTATGATGATAAGAGTGCCGCAGGCGCCCTTGCACGTCTCGAGACTGCGATAAGCGCTGCGATGGTCAACACGTAGGGAAGCATCAGAAATAGCTGGTACGGAATATTCCATCCGACGCTCTGAAGTGATAATTGAACTGCATCTATCCCGCCGAAGAGTAATGCGCCGCCTAGGACTCTGATTGGACTCCAATTAGCGAATACTACGAGTGCAATGCAGACCCAGCCTCGACCTTGCGTTAGACCTGGAAGGAACATGCCTGACTCGGCGAGCGATAACCACGCTCCGCCCACAGCGCTTAGGGCGCCTGCTATGGTCAGACAGAGGTATCTCATCTTGAAGACATCGATTCCCGCTGTCGCTGCAGCGTTCGGATTTTCGCCCACAGCTCGCAACGCAAGACCGAACCGTGTTCGGAAGAGAATGAAGGCTGAGATTGGTACGAGTATGAGTCCGAGGTAGGCTAAGGCGTGCTGATCGAATAGAACCTCACCAATGATTGGAATTTGACTCAGGTAAGGTATCGGAATCGTGTGAAAAGGATCGACATGAGGTGGAATGCCACCGACATTCTCGATGGTGATTCGATAAATGTAGAAGCTCAGCCCTGAGCAAGCAATTGTTAGACCGAGTCCTGCAACATGCTGCTGAGCACCGATTGAAACCGTCAGGAACCCCATTACTAAACCCAGCATGACACCGGTGATTGCGGCTGCAAGGACACCTAACCAGAGGTTCCCGCTGCTGTATCCTACGAGGAATCCTGTGCTGGCCCCCATGAGCATCATTCCCTCAATTCCCAAGTTCAGGATTCCTGCACGTTCGGAGAAAGTTTCTCCGATGGTTCCGTAGATCAGAGGCATTGCGAGTCTAAGCGTTGCCGCGAGCACGCCCGTGATGAGGGTAGCGTCAAGTAATGACGTTCATTTGACCCTCCTCAGACGATATTTCGTGAAGAAGATACCTACGAGAAGGCAGAGGAGAATTATCCCCTGAATGGTCTCTGCCAGCGCCCAAGGCACTCCAGTCTCGCGGTGCATCGCCTGGGTACCTTGAACTATTACGGCCATTAGGAACGATGCTAACAAGACGCCTATTGGCGTTAAGCCGCCTACCATCGCGATGACTACGCCAGTGTAGCCGTATCCGGGAGAGAGGTCGGTTGTCATATGAAATTGGATGCCGGCCACTTGACCAATGCCCGCTAATCCAGCGATTCCGCCGCTAACAATCGCTGCGGTTATGATCTGCCTTGAGACGTTTATTCCGGATGCGTATGATGCGGTTGGGTTTCCCCCAATTCCGCGCAGTTCGAAACCCCATTTTGTTTTTCGAATAATAACGTAGAATGCTGCTGCAACGATTAGTGCGACGATTATGCCAAGATGAAATCGAGAACCGGCGATGAGGATTGGATACTTCGCTGTGTCGGCTATGACAGGTGATTCAGGCCATCCTGTTACAGGGTTCTTCCATGGACCGAAGAGAACTGCCGCAACCGCATATGTCATGACCCAGTTGCCCAGCAACGTTGTTACGACTTCGTCAACTTTCAGTTTCATTTTGAGAATTGCTGGCCATGCAGCCCACGCTGCTCCTCCTAAGAAAGCGAGTATCAGCATCACGGGAATGGAGATAATGGAGGGCAGAGACGTAGAGTACACTGCGAAGAGAGCTCCGATCATTCCTCCTGAGTAGAATTGCCCTTCTGCTCCAATATTCCAGAATTTGCACGTGAAAGCTAACGCTACGGCTACGCCGCAGAGCAGGAGTGGGGCGAAAATCACGAAGGTTTCAGTTAACGCCAGTTTGTCCCCTAACGCTCCATAAACCAGCTGGCCATAACCATAAATTGGATTCACTCCGCCCAAATAGATTGGTACAGATGAAATTAGGAGAGCCGCTATAGTGGATAGTACGGGTGCTACGACGTTCAGACGGCGCGATGGAAGGAGGCGTTTTTCTACGGTTATCTTCAACTTTCGGTCTCCGCTAATCTTTTCGATCCTGCCATCATCAAGCCTATATCTTCGAGTTTGGCGTCTTCCGTTTTCACTATCCCCATAATTTCTCCTGAGAACATGACTGCTATCCTGTCGCTGAGCGAGAATATTTCGTCGAGGTCTTCGGATATGAGTAGTACAGCGCGTCCACGCGTTCTTTCATTAAGAAGTCTGGATCGGATTTCTTCGGTTGCGCCTACGTCTAATCCTCGCGTGGGTTGGCTGGCGATTAGCAGGTTCGGGTCTCTTTCAAGTTCACGGGCGAGGATCAGCTTTTGGAGGTTTCCGCCTGAGAGTGTTCTCGTTGGGTATGCAATATTCGGAGTCTTTACGCCGAATTCTTTGACTATCTTGTTTGCGTATTGTGATGCTGCAGTATAATCTAGCATTGGGCCTCTTGAGAATTCTCGATATTTCTTGATGATCGCATTATTCAGGATCGGTAGGCTCATAATGAGGCCGACGCCAACTCGATCCTCAGGAATAAATCCCACATTCAGATCCACGATCTCTCGAGGACTTACATTCGTTACGTCCGTGCCTGATATCGTGATCTTGCCTTCGGTGGTCTTCCTTCGGCCAGTAAGAACATCCGCCAGCTCTCTTTGTCCGTTTCCTGAAACTCCTGCGATGCCTAGTATTTCGCCTTCCCCAACGTCGAATGACACTTTCTTGAGTGCTGGAACTTGCTTGTCGTTCAATGCGAATATTTTTGACACTTGAAGTACGGGCTTACCAATCTGAGTCGACGCCTTAGATAGTCGAAAGATAACCTCTCTGCCAACCATCATCCTAGCAAGTTCAACCTTGCTAGTATCTTTCTTCAAGACGTTGGCAACTACTTTTCCTAATCTAAGAACTGAGATTCTATCACTGATTTCCATAACTTCCTCGAGTTTGTGACTGATGTAGACAATGGATTTCCCCTCATCCTTCATTTTGTGTAGAATACGGAAGAGGTCCTTCGTTTCAGATGGAGTTAGGACACCTGTTGGTTCGTCGAGTATGAGGATGCCTGCCTCTCGGTAAATTGCTTTAAGGATCTCTACTCGTTGCTGTTCACCAACACTGAGTTGCCAAATGTAGCCACGCGGTTCAACCTTCAAACCGTAAGTATTTGCGAGTTCAATGATTCGTTTCTCAGCCGCGGCTTCATCCACGACCATCTTGTTTGATTTTAATCCGAGAATCACGTTCTCGATAACATTCATCGCCTGAACAAGCATGAAGTGTTGATGAATCATGCCTATTCTCATTGCAATGGCGTCTCGAGGCGAATCGAAAGCAACAAGCTTCTCGTTAACTCGAATCTCGCCCTCATCTGGACGGTACATGCCATAGAGAACGTTCATCAGAGTTGTCTTGCCTGCACCATTCTCTCCTAGGAGAGCATGAATCTCTCCTCGTTTGAGCGTGAAATCCACATGATCGTTAGCGACCACGCCCGGGAACGTCTTAACGATCCCGCTCATTTCTACTATGAAATCCTGCTCCATTGCACCTCAACACCTTGCAGTAAAAAAACAAAAAGGGGGGAACTTAGCGTTCACGCCGTTGTTCCCTAACCCGATGTCGGTTCAGATTCATCCATCGGAACGGTGAAGGCACCGGTCAGGATCTGATTCGTCATGTTGTCCACCATCGGCGAAATGTTCTGTTGTTGCATTCTTGCGACAATTTCTGGTCTCAGTCTGGTTTGCCAGTCATGCCATGGAGCTAAACTCGCACCGCCCTTGCCCATCATCGAGTAGAATCTGAGATCTTCAGGAACCCATTTGTGCTCCATAACCAAGTCGATTTCATGCTTGACAGTGGGCCACATATTCCATACTGGTCCACTAATTACGACGTCTGGAGCTAGTTGCCATTGGTCCAGTAGACTGCCGAATACTGGTATGTGTTGCTCTTCAGCCGCCTCAATAGCGCCTTGTCGTTCACTGTATAGCACGTCTGCACCTTGGCTAATCTCTGCTAACGCGGCTTCCTTTACCTTCGGGGGATCGAACCATTCACCGATGAATGTTACGAGCACTTTCACGTTGGGGTTCACGGCCTTTGCTCCGTACTTGAACGCATTGATAAGCCGGTTAACTTCTGGGTCGGCCACGCCTCCGACGACGCCTACAATGTTACTCTTAGTTAGGTTCCCAGCCATCATACCACAAATGTAGGCTGGTTCATGAATCCAATCGTCGAATACGGCAATATTGTCGCCAAAAACATGGTTATCTGTTCCGAGAACGAAGTATGTGTTTGGAAAGTCCTTTGCTGCAGCGCGTGCGGTATCATCGGCTCCGAATGCGTCAACAAAGATCAGGTTGTAACCATTTGCTGCATATTCGCGCATAACTCTTGGCGTGTCTGAGTAGTCGACGTTCTCTGTAACCTTGTAAGTTATGTTGTTCGATCCGTAATACTGAACTGATTGGTTAAGAGCATTGCCAATGACCGAGGTCCAAGGCTCTTCAAGAGACGCACTGCTGATGAATGCGACTTTTAGAGGGCCGGCCATCGGTGCAGCAGTAGTTGTCCCTGCCATTGTTGTCGATTGGACGGGGGCTTGTTGAGGTGTGGAGAGGTACACTCCCGCGCCGATTGCGATTATGAGGATGGCGATTATTGCGATTCCGATGTAGAGTTTGCTATTTGATTTCTTTACTTCAGAACTCATTGCATTTTCCCAGTTGCGGACCGAACGCTGTTAGTAAGAATCATACGTTCAGTTCTCTCTCATGATAACATCCATAGTCTACATATTAGCAGGAGATTTCGCGACGTTCCTTCAACGAGTACTTACTCTAGTTGCAAGGTTCATGAGCCGAATTCGACAGAAAAGCTTGTCAACGAGACTAGCCCAGAAAAAGCCTGGATAGAAATGAAATTCATCGATCTGACAATTCCAATAGGTATAGCTACGCCACCTTGGCCAACCTACGAACCTCTCCAGTTGAAATACTTCAAGAGGTTGGCTCCGAACGGCGCGAATGGTCAGGTTCTAACTCACTCGAATCATGTAGGTACGCATTTGGATGGTGAAATTCACTTTCACACATCAGGAAAGGACATAGCTAGCCTGAAATTGGATTATCTCATTGGACCAGCCGCGATTGTAGACCTATCAGACATCGCGCAAGACTACGACGTCTACACATCGAAGATGGTTGAAGACCGCGTAGAAGTCCGCGAGGAGGATATTCTCATAATTCATACCGGCTACCATGCCTATGGTTGGGACCAGCCCAGCGCTGACGAAATTAGATACATGGTCAAACATCCTGGACCAGACAGGGAGTTCGCTGACTGGGCGAAGAAAAAGAGGATCCGATGGATCGGTGTCGACTGCGGCAGCGCCGATCATCCAATGAACACAATCATTCGAGATTGGATGCCTAGACAAGCACGAGAAGCTGACGTACACTTTCAGAAGAAATATGGGAAAAAGCTTAGTGAATATTTCACGGACGACAAGTACCAATTAATGCATATTGAAATGTTCCCTTACGGAATAATTCATGCAGAATGCGTCGGAGGCGACATCGACCTGCTGCTCAATCAACGCACAACAGTCGGCTTCTTTCCATGGCGGTTCGTGGACGGCGAGGCGTGCATCGGAAGATGCGTCGCAATTGTTGACGATAAAGAATACGTCCGATTGATGGATAAGAAGGCGAAGATGCGTAAGACTCGGTTCGGAGACGCCATAGGCTGCAAGTGAGCCTTAACTGATAACCTGCAACTGCACGTCTCCATTTTCCATATGTGATCTCTCGTCAAAATGGCTAAAAAAGACGCAACAAACCGTGACGGTGGTGCTGAATCATGTCATTCAAACCTCCATGTCCGGTTACATTGAATGAAGTCAAAATCAATGTTGAAGACCTTGAACCGATCCTTAGACCGCCAGAGTCACCTCTCCTAGCTAGAGAATACCAACCTCGGCTACTGAAACTTCCTGACGGAAAGAAAATGGTTGTAAGGATGACCACGCCTGAGGACACTAAAGTGTTGCTCGAGACCACTAAGCGAGTAATGAGCGAAGAGAAGGACTTCTATGACCTAGTTTCCTCTCGTGTCTACGCGGAAATTCTCTCAGCCTACAGAAAACGCGTCAAAGACTACTATTGTCTAGTCGGCGTCCTAGAGGGTGAAGTGGCCGCAATCGCAAACGCTCGGCTCTGGGATGAAAAAGTGTGCATTAGCTTGCATACAATGACCTTCAAGCGGGGCGCTGGTATCGGTGCTCTAATGTACTTGGCGAAAATGGAGCATGCCTTCGATAACCTAGGAATGCAGGAATGGTGGGCGACGTATGAGAGCTATACAGGACTCAGATATTGGGGCCTTGGTCTTGCACAGTTCCAGAAACCTTACCCGCAGATCCAGCACGAGCTGGGCGGAGCCAGAGTCTTCTTCAACACCAGAGACCAATGGTTCAGTTTCGTCAAACCCAAGTACGAGAAGCGCCTGGGAGAGAGACCAGTACCAGCCGATTTGCTGAAGCAATCAATGAATCCTAAGGTACCGGAACATATTGATCTTTAGTCGACAGCGCCATGCGCAGCCTAACTGACCTAAAGCGGGGTCTATAGGATCTTTGAGAGTATATCCTCGTATTCTTTCTCCAATTTCGGCAGAGGTTTCCATGCCACATGCGCAACCTTCACTCCCTGTTTCTTCAACTCGTCCTTGAATAATTCCAGTCCAACGTTGATTACTTTCAGTTCTGAAGTGAATAAGTTGAGAATTTTCTCCAATATCATTTCCTCCAATTAGAATTCGCTGAGATACTTCTCATAGAAGCTTTTCAGAGGTAATCTGATTTCGCCTCTTCGAGAGATCAATGCGGCCGCCGCTACCATGAGGGCGTTTGTGGGGAAAACGCGGACTCCAACATCGAGGAGTTTCCCCTCTTGATCCGTTCGTTTCTGTGGATCCTGATTTGTGCCGCATACATGTGCGAGAATAGGGAGGACTCTCCCAGAATCTCTGGCCACGTGTTGTGCCTTGCGGATTGAGTCAGTCATGGCTCCTGTTGGGTCCGGATTCGATCCGTAGCCCAACATTACGTCCATCATTATCAAGGCGACTTCAGGATCTTTCGCTTCCGTAAGCAGTCTCATGTTTCGGAGGGTTGGATCAATCATCGGGTGTGGTCGACCCGCGGTGAACTCTTCTTCTCCAAGATCTATGATCGAATCCTTGTAACTAGAATAAGAGTTGGGAAGCTTAAGCTCACTTTTCAGTGGGGCATTGGAGTATACGTCGCCGACTAAGCAATCAAGGATGACTAGTGCTTCATAAGCTAGGGTGCCTCCTGTGAAGAGACCTCGCAGGTATCTCTGAGGCTGAGTCAGAACATTCCAATTCTCCTTAGCTACTGACTGAAGGTTGGCTGGATCCATTGAAATTGACTTAGCGTCACTGGTTGACTGAGTCAGTCTAACGATCTCTCGAACAGTTGCATGCAATGTTCTGGTCAGTCTCACCCGATTTCGACCTGCCACGGGAACTTCGCAATCTTCAGATCCGAGGAAACAGGCGACTACTGGTTTCGAGGCAGATGTACAAACGTAGTCGAGTATCTTTGTTCGTACTTGTTGATCAGGCGGTTTCGACACGACAACAATCATTCCAGTTCCCTTATCTTTCACCAGGGCTTCGATTTCCTGAAGCGTGCTTATGCCTCCAATTTTCTCTTTGACGTCTCCTCCCCCGGCCCCCAGAGCTTCCGATACACCCAACCCGACATCATTCACAAGCACGCTCACTTCCTGCAAGCCCGTCCCGGCGGCTGCGACAATGCCCACGTTTCCTTTGCGCACAGCGTTCGCAAACCCTACAGCTTTTCCGCCTATGATCGCTGACCCTGCTCCGGGTCCCATTACCAGCAGCCCCTTCGATTTGGCGTACTGTTTGATCTCGAGCTCGACCTCCTGCGACACATGATCGCTAAAGAGGTGAACGTTAAGTCCCCTGTCTAGAGCGGAGAGAACGAGTTCTCTGGCGTAATCTCCCGGAACCGAGATTAGGGCGAGGTTCGCTTCGGGCAGCGAGCGGACTGCTTCGTCAACACTATGAAATCTAACTTCCCGTATCTGAGCAGACGTCTTAAACAGTTCCTCAATTCTCCGCACTCCACTATCGACTGCGCTCATTGACTCAGCGGATACCGCGATTATCATATCGTCCGCAGAAGCGTTCTCACCTTCTCGAGACAAGAGATTCTGTCTGGCAAGTAGTTCCTTGTTGGTTGAAGTGGCCATAACGACAGCGGCATCGATTATTCCATCAATCTGTCTGGCCTGCTGAGAGAGGTGAAGGAGCTGTACGGAATCTCTATAATAGTTCACTTTTACGATGTTCTTCACAATAGTCATTCTCAGCATCACATGCGCGTTAACGTTAATCCCCGAGATTGAAGGCGATATTAAAACGGATGCCGGAAATCAAGCATAAGGGTAAGCCAAAATCAACTTATACGATGATTCAAGTCCAACGAAGTGGAAGTCATTATGATGTCCAGCTCCATCAAGAGTCAGATTGAGACCGCAAATCAGGAATCAGTAAAGAGAATGATGGAGTCCGACCCGGTATGGGAGGCGACTGGAATTGCCTCAAAGACAATTCCGAACATGAAGGATCACATGCTCCTGCACGCCGGGCCTCCGATAGAATGGGGACGCATGAGCGGCCCATTAAGGGGAGCGATAATCGGCGCGATCATTTACGAAGGATGGGCAACCAGCGAAACGGAAGCGGAGAAACTTGCTGGCTCTGGGAGAATTACCTTTGAACCAAACCATCTACATTCCGCAGTCGCTCCAATGGCAGGCATAATCTCCCCAAGTATGCCCGTGTGCATTTTCCGTGATCAAAAGTTTGGAACTATAACTTATTCGAACATAAACGAAGGATTAGGGAAAGTGCTCCGATACGGAGCCTACTCGAACGACGTGATTAGCCGATTGCATTGGATGCACGATGCACTATACCCAACGTTAGATGCAATGATCAAAGAGATCAAGGACAGCAAAGGTGGCATCTCCATCAAATCAATCATTGCGAAAGCTCTTACTATGGGCGACGAATGTCATAACCGCTTCATCGCCTCAACATCACTCTTGCTGCGAGAGATTACTCCATTTCTAATGAAGGCGGGAGTGTCACATGACGCAATGGTCGAGACGTATAACTTCATCAACAACAACGATTTCATCGCACTCAATTTGGTTATGGCCGCAGCGAAATCAATGACCCTAGCAGCGCACAACATAGAGTATAGCACCATAGTCACCGCCCTAACGCGGAACGGAACAGACGCGGCATTATGGGTAAGCGGTTTAGGAAACGAATGGTTCATGGCCCCCGCGCATGTCCCGAAGGGAGTCTGGTTCCCCGGATATAGCGAGAAAGACGCTAACCCTGACATCGGAGACAGCGCAATCACAGAAACAGCGGGATTTGGAGGGTTCGCCATGGCCGCATCACCAGGCATCGTCTCTTTTGTAGGCGGTTCAGTTGCATACGCCGTCGAGAATACTCAGAAGATGTATGAGATTACACAAACCAAGCACTCAACATTTCTGATCCCATTCCTTGATTTTCAAGGAACTCCCACAGGGATTGATATCCGTAAAGTTGTGCGTACTGGCATCACTCCAACGATAAACACTGGGATAGCTCACCGGAACGCTGGAGTAGGACAGATAGGTGCCGGAATCGTAGCCTTTCCCTCTGAAATTTTCAAGGCAGCACTCAAAGCGTACGCGCAGAAATATGGCATCTGAGAGTCAGTTGCAATCAGTCCACGCGAACCGACTAGGACTTCTCGCTGCACAGGCACTCAACTCAGACGAAGAGTCGACTATTGGCCAGGTTATTGCAACGTTCCCGAACTCATTTTACGTGAAAACTCGAGATGATCAATTACTATTCATCACTAAACGTTCACTCCGTTCACCAATCACCGTCAACGTCGCATATTCCGGCAACTTCACCGACATAGTCAAACCGCTTGAACCGTTATACCTCCATGACCGACGACTTTGCAATTCAAACCTCTCAATTGAGTTCACGAATACTCCTCCCGAAGAGGAGAAAGTCCTCGCCGACAATAGTCCCTACTACTTGAAATTGGCGGAGGCTTCGATGCTTCTCTCAACAATCCTTAACGTAATCGAGAATGCGGGAAGCGTTCTGGATCAAGATCACCCAGTGCTACATGATCAATCGCTGATTTTGTCAAGCATGGAATATTGCCTCTCAGAAACAAGGGGATTCCGTCCGAGTTTACGATGGCAGCGTCGAAGATCATCGGACTGGGCCCAGGCTTTACACCATCAGGCGACGACTTTCTGCTGGGATTCCTAGTCATCTACAATTCACTCTCGCCTACTATTGCTCGTACTCCAATTTACCTGGAATTCACACAACTGGCTGGAAGAACGAACTGGATCAGCGCGAAACTAGTAGACTACTGCGCAACATCTGCAAGTCGACGACCAATTGCTGCATGTGATTCGGTCGATGTCAGATGCAGCATGGGGATACTGTGACGGCGCTTGAGGCACTGATTCCACGTGGTCACACATCAGGAATTGACATAGCAACAGGAGCCGTGCTAGGCATGAGCGTCGTATGTGACATTGTGTTAAGACAGAGAACCACTGAGGTCATTGCCGCAAAGCTCGGCTTCCTATAGACAATAGGAAGTTTGATTCTGAAGCTCTAATAGAATCGAGGTAAGATCTCTAAAAGGAACATCCCCATGGCCTCAACCGCATCACACGATAAGCATGAAGCACGCGGAGCCGGCTTCAAACATCTGACCTCCACTCGAGAAGCAATTCAGACATTACTGCAGAAACTCTCCGTCAAACTCGAAGAGGAACAAGTGGCTGTTGATATGTCCCTGGGTAGAATTATCGCCGCAGATGTTATCTCAAGTGTTGACGTGCCGCCGTTTGACAGGTCAGCGATGGACGGTTTTGCGGTTAAGGCTGAAGACACGTACAGTGCATCAACCTCCACACCAATCACTCTGCAATTGGTAAGTGAGCTGCACATTGAGGACACTCCTAAGCATGAGGTGGGACAAGAATCAATGCGCTTCGATCGTGACAGGCGCTCAGCTACCACCAGGCTCGAACGCGGTTGTTATGGTTGAGTATACGAAGCGATTGAATAACACGACGATTGAAATCTTTTCAGAAGTCCGGCCTGGAGAGAACGTATCGCGCCTCGGCGAAGACGTGTCGAAAGGTGCGGTTGTTCTCAGAAGCGGAACAATGATTCTTCCACAGGACATAGGGATGCTGACGGGACTGGGAGCACGACAGGTAACTGTCGTTAGAAAACCGCGAGTGGCAGTCGTGTCCTCCGGAAGCGAATTACGTGATCATTCTAGCCCGACAGGAAAAATCGCTGACGTAAACCGTCCAATGCTAATTGCAGCCTGCAAAAACTTGGGATGCAATCCAATAGATCTAGGCATTGTAATTGATGATTATGAGGCTATTCGTGCAAAACTTCTCAAGGGCCTTCGGGTCGCGGACGTCGTCCTTGTAACGGCTGGAACCTCGGTTGGACCTGCGGACATAGTTCCTCAAGTCATAGACTCACTTGGTCAACCCGGAATGCTAGTGCACGGAGTCGCCATGCGCCCTTCCATGCCAACAGGATTAGCGGTGGTAAATGGCAAACCGATAATATCACTCCCCGGCTACCCTGTCTCGGCCTATCTCGCTTTCATAGAATTCGTGCATCCACTCATAGCTCATCTCCTTCGGACCCATTTTCTGCCTCCGCCAACAGTGAGAGTGAAACTAAACCGCCGAGTCCCAGGCATCCTCGGGTCACGAACCTACGTTCGTGTAAGGGTCACCAGCGACAAAGACGGTTTGGTTGCTGAGCCCGTCAGAACTTCGGGTGCCGGAATTCTCAGCAGCCTAGTTCAAGCAAACGGCTTCATCATTGTACCAGAAAACGTGGAGGGATATGAGGAAGGAGCACTAGTAGATGTGCAACTTTTCCGTCCCGAGGAGAACACAAGTTGAGCGACCGGAAAGTATTCCGCCGATTGCAGAGCCTAGAAGAAGCTAATCTTGCGCTTCGAAACTTATGGAAGATGGAAATTCATTCCGAAGTCATTCCACTTACCGAAGCTTTGGGAAGAGTGCTCGCCGTTGATGTTTCTTCGAACGTAGACGTGCCCGGGTTCGATCGCGCGTCAATGGACGGTTTCGCAGTCAATGCTGAAGAAATCTTCAACGCTGATGAGCAGCACCCGGTTCAGTTGAAGGTGATTGGTAACGTTGAAGCAGGCGATTCCTCGTCACGCAAAATCAACAGAACAGAAAGCGTTGAGATAGCTACAGGCGCCCCTATCCCGATTGGAGCCAACGCAGTAGTCATGGTCGAATTCACGAAAAGAATCGAGAACAATGTGCAGGTCTTCAAACCAGTATCCGTTGGCGAAAATGTAACCGCAGCCGGAAGCGACATAATGACTGGTGAACTACTCCTGCGCAAGTCTCAGGTAATCGGGCCGCACGAAGTAGGCCTACTCGCCGCCGCTGGTGTAGATAGAGTTCAGGTTTTCTCAAAACCTCGAGTCGCCATCTTCTCGAGCGGAAATGAACTCATAAAATCGGGCGAGACACTCAATTTCTCTAAACTCTACGACATAAATGGTCCAACGATAGCTGCGGGCGTGACGGAATGCGGAGGGGCCCCCAAATTCTACGGCATCTTACCCGACAATTACACCGTCATAAAAGAACGGCTCCGGTCTGCGCTTGAAGAAGCGGATATCGTAATCTCGTCAGGCAGCACATCATCAGGACCAGGAGACCTAATCTATAAAGTCGTGGAGGAACTAGGCGAGCCCGGCATCATAGTTCATGGACTTTCCCTGAAACCAGGCAAACCAGTGGTCGTCGGATTAGCCGGCAACAAGCCTATCTTCGGTTTGCCCGGGTATCCCACATCCGCTCTGATGATATTTCACATTCTAGTCGCCCCCGCAATAAGACAACTAGCTCAAATGACTGAAACCAAGGCGACAACTATCCGTGCAACTGTTCCGATGAAATTCTTCAAGGCACGAGGAAGAAGAGAACTTCTCCCAGTACAACTCATCTCACAACCCGACGGAAGCTTCTCCGCTTACCCAATGCAAAGCGGGTCAGGAGCAGTCAGCTCATTCTCCTTAGCAGACGGTTTCGCTGATCTTCCTGAAACCCAGGAGTTCCTGGAAGAAGGGGAAACAATCAACGTCGAACTTTTCGGGAAAAACCTGATTCCCCCCTCACTCGTAGTCATCGGAAGTCATTGCATAGGAGTTGACATAATATTCGCCCTTCTGCATGACCACGATTCAGGCTTCTTAGGAAGAACCATTAACGTCGGCTCAGTTGGCGGATTCCACGCTGCGAAACGAGGCGAAGCCGATGTGTCAGGCGTGCACCTTGTTGACGAGAATGGAGAATACAACGTCTCATACATGCCAACCTATGGCGTGGAGAACTCAACCATTCTAGTTCGAGGCTATGACCGCGAACAAGGCTTGATCGTACAACGCGGAAACCCCAAGAACATCAAAGGATTCGAAGATTTGCTCAGAAAAGATGTGACATTCATTAACCGCAACCGAGGATCCGGAACCAGACTCCTAATTGACAAGTATCTGGCCGAGTTAGCCCGCTCATCGAAAACCAGTCCTTCAGAACTGGCTGTTCAGATTCAAGGGTATACGCATGAGGCAAAATCGCATTCCGCTGTCGCTGCCGCAATAAGGAACCACCGTGCCGACGTAGGATTCGGCATTCGATCCGTTGCTGGAGAACTCGACTTCATCAAAACGGATAATGAGCATTACGACTTCCTAATACCAAGATCCCACGAGAAAAAGGAGAGCGTGAGACAGTTTATCCAGCTTCTAAAATCAGCAGAATTCTCTCAGGCTCTGCGTGAGAGAGCACCCGGCCTTCGTACCAACGACCAGACTGGCGAAATCATATTCCCATGAAGTCATTCGGCCTCTGAATTGGCGCTTTCTTGGCACGATCTGTGTTCCAACTCTGAGAATTATGGTTGCTGCAAATAAGCCCCCTCTGAATTGACGTTTTATTTACCAAAGAAGAGCTCCACAATGGCACCAATTCCAGGCTACGCAGGCAAGATTCTGAGAGTGAACCTGTCCACTGGCAAGATTACCTCTCAGGAATTAGATAGGGAAATGGCCTACAACTACCTGGGCGGAAGCGGATTCGGAACCAAGATTCTATGGGACGAGGTGGGTCCCGACGTGGAACCATTCTCCGCAGACAACCGATTAATCTTCGCCGTCGGCCCCTTTACTGGAACGATCTATCCTACTGCAGGCCGATTCGAAGTTATCGGAAAGTCGCCGCTTACAGGAATTTATGGTGACGCAAACTCCGGAGGACACTTCGCACCCAAGTTAAAGCAAGCAGGATTCGATGCAGTAGTATTCCAAGGTAGATCGCCAAAGCCCGTGTATCTTTGGTTACATGACGGTACCTCAGAGCTTCACGACGCAAAGCAAGTTTGGAATCGCGGCACAGAAGACACTGAAAGAATCCTGAGAGAAGAGATAGGAGACCCCCAGCTGCAGTCAGCTTGCATCGGCCAAGCCGGAGAGAACCTGGTGAGGTATGCAGCAGTAATGACGCATGGTTGCGCAGCCGCAAGATCCGGCATGGGCGCGTTAATGGGTTTTATGCGATTGAAAGCGATTGCCGCCCAAGGAGATACACGAACCACCACTGCTCACAATGCCGATTTCGTTAAAGATGCTCTAACAGCCCAAAAAGAAGTGCTAAGTAACCCTTTCACGCCTGGGCTCTCGAAATACGGCACCGCCCAATTAGTAGTACCAATGAGCAAAGTTGGCAGATTTCCAACAAAGAACTTCCAGCAAGGACATTTCGAGTTCATCGATGATATCAGCGCGGAAGTGCTAGTCGAGAAACACTTCGTGCGAAGAATCGCCTGCGCCGTCATGCCCAATCGCTTGTCATCATATTGTCCAAGTGAAAGAAGGAAAGTACGCGGGGTGTACAAACCTCGTAATAGAATACGAATCAATCAACGCTTTAGGATCCAGAGTATGGAACCGAGACCTACCATCCATCATTGAAGGTGACCGTCTTTGCGACGACTACGGTTTGGACACGATCTCGACGGGAGCATCCATAGCTTTCGCTATGGAGCTATACGAGAAGGGAATTCTCACCAAGAATGATATTGACATTGACCTTACGTGGGGAAATCCTGACACTATGATTGAGATGATACATAGAATTACTTATCGAAAAGGACTTGGAGATATTCTGGCTGAAGGAGTGAAGAAAGCAGCCGAAAAGATCGGAAAAGGCTCGGAATACTACGCGATGCATATCAAGGGACAAGAAATCCCATCACAAGACGGTAGATCGCAACAATCAATGGGACTTGCACAAGCAACATCAAGTCGCGGCGCAGATCACCTCAAAGGATTCCCAACGATCGACGAAATGGGATATCCGACAGAAGCAGTGAAACGTTACGGGGAGCAATATCTTCCTGAGATTGTGGACGGAATACAAACAAAGTACAAAGCAATGGTCGTTAAGGATGGCGAGGACTTCGGTACTGTAATCGATTCAATCGGTATCTGCAAATTCGGAACATTCTTCCCACCGGCTCTATATTGGGATCGAATTGCGACTGGATTGTCCCTCATAACAGGATTTGATTTAGATGCCACTAAGCTGAAGACGATTGGGGAAAGAATTGCAAATCTTCAAAGAATGTTCAACGTTAGAGAGGGCATTACGAGGAGAGATGACACCCAGCCGAGAAGGTTGCTTGTCGAGAAATCTCCGTCACCTGGGCGAGCGAAAGGCCACGTGGTTTACCTGAAACAGATGCTCGATGATTACTACCGTCTGAGAAACTGGGATGGAGAGACAGGTATCCCAACTGCCTCAGAAGCTGAAGGACCTAGGATTGGAATATGCTATTCCTGTTGCAGAGGTAAAGAGGCGGGCGGCGCTGGCTCGCCCGGAAAAAGACTGACGGCCTTGAACGACACTGATCTTTCGTACAACTTAACCCCAATCAATCTTCTAGACTGGATGTGTTAGTGTATGCGTGTTCAGCTACCGTACGGACGCTCACGACTTTCTGCATTCATCTCGAAATCGACCCCTGCAAGTTGTGTTCAAGCGAAGCGATGGCAGATTACAACTCCGCGGAAATTGGTTACCAACGCACTACGAAAGCCATTGGGTCTACCACGATTGAGCGACATTGCACGTCACTGCCACAGCGCTGTTATTGTAACATGCGACAAGACTCGGGGAGTGCCATCAAAAATCACTTTCCCTCTGATTCTGAAGGAGCTCAAGGCTGGCGGATTAAAGGAAGTAGAGGTTGTGATTGCGACTGGACTCCACAAAGGCGAAACAATTGACGACGTAAATGAGAGGTTCGGAAAGGAACTATCTGAGGAACTCAAGGTAATCATTCACGATAGCGACGATGAAAACCAATCTGTCTTCCTAGGAAACCTACCTTCCGACACACCTCTCTACCTGAACAGAAGTGTTGTCGAGAGCGATCTCGTAATAGTCGAAGGCACAGTAGAACCTCATTTCTTCGCGGGATTCACCGGGGGAAGTAAAGTAATCCTCCCCGGCGTGGCCGGCACCAAAACGGTCCTAGGTAATCACCGTTGGCAAAACATAGATGACCCGAGATCTAGATATGGCGTTGTTAACAACCCGGTCAGGGAAGACGCGAATACAGCGGTGAAGTTTCTCAAGAAAATCTTTGCACTGAACCTCGTTCTCGACGCTCATAAGAGAATAGTATACGCGACATCTGGACACGTTATAGAATCCTTCAATATGGCTGCAGAGAGGGTGGCAGAGCACTCAAGGATTTTGGTCCAGACACGACCGGATATTGTGATTACAACCAACGGAGGATATCCGCTTGACAGAAATATCTACCAGTGCGTCAAGGGCATAGCCGTCCCCGAAGAAATCACTCATGATGGTTCGAGAATAATAATGGTGAGTGAATGTGCCGATGGGACTTCTCATGGAGCGTTCAGAGAACTACTGCTTGCGGGAAGCCCCAGGGAGATATATGCGAGGTTGAAATCGGCGGAAAATACAGCACGTGACCAGTGGGAAGCTCAAGTCCTCTGCCGCGTGCTCCTGAAGAATCAGGTCTGGTTCGTGACAAGAAGTGCGCTGAAATCTGAAATTGAATCGATGCACATGCACTATGCATCAAGCGTTGAAGAGGCGCTGAAGTCTTGCAATTTAGTCAAAGGAGAGAGAGTCCTGATAGCGCCACAAGGCCCGTCACTTATCCTGAAATCCGCGTAGGATATCACTCTGTATCTACAGTTTAAGTCCGTTTGTGTACCCGACGCAATCGGCGACTTGGTCGTCTAACAGTGGTCACTCTTCTTGCGCGCCGCCTTCTCCGGATCCGTCGGCGCGAACGCTCAAGCTCCCGCCTTTGAATTGCAATGCCTACACCCATGATCAATAATGCGACGATGATTAATGAAGTCAGAGGAACCGCACGCACGATCAATGTCTTCTCCTCGAAGATTATGAAAGTGCCATTTGGCAAAGCACCATACACGGTGCCCTCAACCCGATACATTCCTGGATGAAATCGAGTATCAACATGAAAGACTGTGGAGTATGTGCCATCACCTGCATATTTTCCTGCAGCGCATTGCGTTGCGACGTCGTTTTGGTCGTAGATGCAAACGCTATAACTAGCGTTCCTAACCGGTTGCATTTCAAGGAACATTGGTTGTGACGAGATCTTGATTTGGCCCGGCAATACCTGGACGCCCTGTATTGTTTCGCCTTCAAAGGCGTCGATGTTCTCAAGGTTTCGGGGGAATTTGCCGAAGTATAGGTTGTTTAGTTGCATGTACGCGCCATCCGTTTGCGTGAGTTCACGCAGGATTAATGGTCCTGAAGAGACTAACAATTGGCTAACGATTGGATTCGATGCCGAGGGGTCGTTTGACAACCTACTGGCGGGCAACGCGAAGAGACTTGTGAACGAGTTTATCGCAAACTTGTCAGGTCTGGCCAATGCGACTCTGAAAGTTTTTTGGTCGATAGCATCGGCTTTCTCAATTTCTTTCATTATGGGGTAAAGCAGAGATGACGATTTCGTATTCTTGGCTAACCAGTTTATTGTTGCTACTACGTCATTCACCGTAATGCTCTGTCCATTGGAGAACGTCGCATTTTGCCGAAGGGACATCGTTATCATAGTCCCGTCACCGCTAAAGGTCCAATGTTGCGCGAGAGCTGGCTTCAGGTTACCTTGCTGATCTGTAGAGAGTAATGGTTCCGTGAGTAGACCGAGTGCCGTCCAATCAGCCTGATTTGATGTTGTGGTTGGATCCAAGTTATCGAAGTCTGAAGTAAATCCAATCCGTAAAGGCAGCGAGAAGTCCGGATTTTTCAGGATACTGATCGTGGAGCTGCGGACGGTCTCGTCGATATTCCCGACTATTTGGGTGACAGGTAACTCCGGACGTACTGCGATCAAGATATCTTTCGAGAACACTGGAAGTACCGGCAGGTCGGCGGCTAGGATTTCCTGACACTTCTCTGCAGCATTTTGGATCTCGTCGGGACGATTTGAGGTTAGCAGTTGACTCACGTAGCCGTCAAACGTTGAGTTGCTGTATCCAACCAAGTCAGTTCCAAGGGGAACCGGAGCAACATCATTCTTGCTATCGAAAAGAGTGTAAAGCCATGTCGGAGCGGCGCTAGCGGATTGTGAATCGATGAAGAAATCGAATGTGTAAACTCTCAACGCCAGATTGAAATCTATATCGGACATTGGTAGACTTACGATAGGAAGACCGATACTCTGCATGTCCTTCGCGAACAAATCTGCAGCAGCCACTTCATCCGGTTCGGTTAGTCGGCTGATTATTGTCATCAGCCTTAGAGCTTGCCCCGTTGAAGGGTCAATTCTGAACGGCGAAGATTGGTTGAATCCTTCATTATTCAACAGCGTCATAGCCTTGGCAGGATCATAGCCGTACTGATCAACCGCGGCCGGCCACCCGTTCGTTGAGTAAGCAGACGAAAAGAGACCTGGATGCAGAGCTTCACCGAACCCCCCTAAACTTTGATTCAACATTTTCGGTCGATTAAACGCGAATAGCATCGCTTTTCGGAAGTAGATGTCATTCAGAGGCCAATTCCTTAGATTGAGGCCAATGTAAGTAAAATCGTAACTTGGGATGCTAACGAGTTTGACCTGGGTGCTTTCTTCCAGAGGCCTCAAGGATTCAAGATCGATCTTGTCGATCGGTAACATTTCCACTTGTCCCTGCAAAATGCCTTGAACAGCATCTGGAAGGGAATTGTAGGATTTTAGAACGACACTGTCCTGGGCGGGGGGCGAATGGTTCAACCAGACGATCGTGAAGACAGAGACTAATATGATCAGAAGTAGGCTTATCGCTAAGAAATAACCCCGTTTCAATTGGAAAACCTCAAACGAAGCTCACGTCTAACGTGAAGGTTTCAGGATAGACTGCGAATGATCGTGCTCCAAAGAGAGTGTTGTGGAGTACTATTAGGTAGATGCCGGGAGTTATGCCGCCCGCGTAAATGTCTTCTCGAGGCCCAGTCGTACTTGTGCTCCAGCTGAATTTGCCACTTCCGAGGTAACTTGTCTTGGGATACTCAGAGGAAGCCACCAAGTAACCTAAGGGGTTAGTTAGGTGAGCTTGAATGTCTGTGTCTGAGTCCAGCCAGCTTACACTAATACCGATCTTGCGAACTCCCTCCGGAACAACTAGAGCGAATGTGCGCCAGTCACCTGCCTCATACCGCCAGCCCCAGTCAAATGCACCATAAACCGCGAAGTTATCGTAAGGGGTCCCGACTGCAGTTTCATGATACCTTCCCGCCGCTACTATTGGGACCACAACTGACACGGGAAGAACGCTTTCAGATCCTCCATCCTGCACTCCTATCAATCCGGCGTATACTCCTGGAGACGTGCCGTTCGGAACTTCGAGAGATGCGGTCAGAGTGCTAGCGTTGATGCTTAGTTTCGTAATCCAGGTCCAGGAAGACCGCCTATAGTATCGTACCAACAATTCAAACGGTATCGATCCATTTCCTTCACTCAGGAGAATTCGTACTCTAGGAATTCCGTGGAATTTGTCTAATGGTCTGCTAACAACAAGCTCGGATGTCGTACTTTCGGGAGCAGCGTTAGTAATTCTTGAAAACGAACCATCACTGTTCAAATTGTATAATTGTGCGATGAGAAAATTCTTGACATCATATGAAGTTGAGTTCGCAAAGTCTGAAAAACGGTAAATGAGTGTAACTTTCATCAGGTCTGTCTCTGCAGGGATATCGTCTTTGGGTAACGTGATCCACGTCACTCGACCTGCAGTGGAATTCTGATAGGATCTAGATGTGATCAACTGGAATGCGTATGATTCGGCGCTGGGATTGGTGGCGTGAATTAGGTTGAAGGAGGCGGAAGCTGAGCTTCCGGGGCTTACTATTCCCGCAAACCAGTTCGCTGCGCCCATCTGCTGATCTGGGATCGCACGTTGTAAGTTCAATTCCCAAGCGTTCTCAATAATTTTGCGGGCTGAATTCCACGTGACCGTTGATTCAAGGTAGAATCTTCCCGGGAAACGCGGATCATATCCTTCAGCAGATGCCGCCACTGCTTGGTATACGTCAACACGGCCGGAGCCTTGCGTAAGGGGATCATAGTCCAAATCCTTAGCGGTGCTGGACAGAATTGATTTAACCAAGTCAGGTTTGGGCGTCAGGCCCTGATGGGTATCTCGGTATTCCTGAATCAAGAGCGCTACTGCTCCAGCAGTTACGGGTGTTGCCATGCTTGTTCCTCCGAATAGGTCGTAAGCTTTCGTCCCGTTGCCGTAGCCCGTGATGGAGGATTGATCTGCGAAGCTGAAGGCACCTACATCGACCACATCAGGTTTGGGTTCTCCTATCGTTGTTGGACCACGTGCACTCCATGGCACGATTTCATCATAGCTTCCTGCCACCTCATGCTTTAGTGTCACAGCAGGCTGAGCACGGTACGAATAACTGGTGGATGCCCCCACGGTGATCGCAAGTGTAGCGGCTGCCGGTGAAGTAATTGTTCCGTACCCGAATCCTCCGTTACCTGCCGCAATCACCATCACAGTCCCCGGATAAGACGGGTCAAGGTAATGGGGGAGGCTGAAGGCATCTGCAAGTTGACTCATGTAATCGATTCCGAACGTGGAACCAAGATCCCATATGGGGTTGGAGTCACCCCAACTGTTACTGATTATGTCAGCGCGATGATTCCCTGTATATTTGAATGAGAAATCTATAGGGTTCCAGTCAAAGCCTGCTGCGTAGTACCATCCAAAAGTTACATCACCCAGCCAGAGAGCTTTGACTCCCATCACTTTTGCCTCGGGAGCGATGCCTGGCAAAGGAATCATAGTACCATTTTGATAGAGATCCCGTTTCAGGACTCCACGTGAAGCAGAGTTTGAGGCAGTGCTCGTCCCATGGCTTTCAAAATCGAAGAAAACGTTTACGAAATTGCCCTTCGGGTCGATCGGAGGGAGAAGAGAGAAGTAATGCCCCGTGCTCCCACTTAGGTCAATACCGAAACCCAGTAAACCAGCACTAAAGTCTGGAACTCCGTCTCTATCAGCGTCGAATGTGATCAAGTCAGTTCCGCCGACCTTGTGTGGTGCTTCGTCTGCGAAGCTGTGGTCGTTCCAAGATGGATTCGCATCAGGCCATTTGAGGCCAACGCCCAGCGATTGCGAAGCCTCGTGGTTCAGCTTCGCTCCGTATACCTTGAGGAAATTGTAGTACGCTGTTGACATGTCAACCACAACTGTATCGTAAACATTCGGCAAGGCAGAATCCACAACAACTAGAGGAAAATCGATAGTCACTTTTTCGCCTGAGACTACTTCTTGAATTCTCTCTCGGAGGATCCCGAAGTGATAGTTTCCGGATTTCGAAATAACTTGGGGTGCCACGTAATCATAGTGTAGCTTTACGGTTTGCACCGATGGAGTCGCCGAACTGATTTCAACATAGCTAGCGGCATTCCAAACATCAACTGACATGTTTTGGGTTTTCAGGAAATCGCCGACCCGATGAACAACGAGGCTGGTTATTACGAATCCCTGTCCGTCAGGATCAAATGAAATCGCCTGACCTGAGCTATCTCTAGCAACGGCCTGTTGGAGATCAGGAATTGCGAAGTCTGTGCCGGTATCAACGATTGCGATTGTAACCCCTTTGCCAGTTACGCCAATTTGATTGACTCTGTCCGCTCCAATAATTTGCCTAACCCGATACATGTCAGTCGCGAGCCCACCTTTGTAGACCTCTTGATCAGCCTTCATTCTGTCGAACCCAATTCTCACGTCCGGATAGACATATGATACTCCCAGCCTAGCACCGAGCGAGAGAAGGCCGCTTTTCTTCACTTCCCCGTAAACGAACAGTGGGCTATTTGGTCGACCTATTGGATACTCACTAGGCATGAGGTCAAGAATTGTCGATATCCCAAATCCAGACTTGAGGGCGACAAAGACGTAGATCGAATCGCCGTTAGTGTGAAGACTCCCATCTCTCTCCCCAGCAAGGTAACCGACTAGAAGTGGGTGTAGTCTCGAGACAGCTTCTTGCGTACTCAGGGCTGAACATGCACCGATAGTAGATCCAAAGAAGAGAACTACGACGAACAAGCCAAGAAACTTCGTCGAATGCAAAACAATCTGACCGACGTGTTTCTCATGTATATTTCAAGTTTTTCGCTCTCTCTTGAACGCACCCTGACACGGGAAGGTGGGCGAAGCTATTTCAGTAAGTGATTGCCAACATCAGGTCCCTGTTGTCTCAAATGGCAGAGATACAGGTGGAAGCGAGTCTTGGCGATTCTCTAATCCAAGAGTATGGCATCAATATTGATGCGACAACATCCGCTAAGTTGAAGAGAACGCAACTGAGGAAGGATGTTAGGATTTTCGAGGTCACACATTCCTCTCTGAATGCCTACCTTGTCGACACTCCTCCTATTCGTAAAATTGCGTGCCATCCGCACGTAGTAGGAGAGGAAATTGAAAAGCTGACTTTGGAAAGCGCTGAACTGACTCTCAAAGGAATTTTGGAACTCGCCGAGGTTGATACTGCAAAAGATGGAGTTCTCTTCGAACAGATTCTCCGCGCAGCTCCTGGATATCAACTTCACAGAGCAGCTGAGAAAGTGATTCCTGACTCATTCAGAACGGTATTCATTCGACCGCGTTACACTCACACTTCATACCGCGACCATGACGGTATGATTCAGAAGCAACTTGAAGTCGTCTACGAAGATTTCACGGAGCTACAGAAAAATATGGACATAATTCTGATCATGCAAGACACAGTAGCCAGCAGTCGCTCTGCAGTAATTAGCATTGAGAGGGCGCTGGACCAATGCGAGAAAGTTGGCTCGCGGATTCGAAAGTGGATAGTCTACGGTTTCGTATCACTGGAAGGACTGAAATTGCTAGATCGCATTGCTCAGAGCTATGGCATACCCCTAGTGGGATTTGCGCTTGGAAACCTAACAGCCCTATGCGCAAATAATTATGATATGCCGCTCTTTGGCGTCGACGAATGGTTATGGCAGAAAGACGGTTCAATCAACAAGATCGGCGCACTCGTGGATCGGACAACTTTCATGGACTATCTCCCCGAGTTCATCCCTGGTGCCGATCAGCCTGGTGACTGGTCTGCTAGGCAAAGCAAGCTTTTTACGGGTACTGGGTACGAGGACGGAAATATCGACGGCCACTTAGAGAACAGTGTCCGCCTAGTTGAAAGCCTTCTCAAAATAGGAACATTCACTGACTGGCAAGAAAAAATTGCGTACAAAGAACTTCAACTTCTCAAGAACAAACTCGCAATCATAAAGAACGAGAAAGTCCGTGCTCAATGACGAGCTAATGCACCCTAGCTCGCGGCGAATCTACGAATGAAGAAGAACTCTGAGGAGCTCGGATTCAAAAACGTTGTCAGACTAGGCTACGTAAGTCTCTTCACCGACATCTCGACGGAGATGATTCTCGGCGTACTCCCATTTTTCATAGTTTCGCAACTGGGCGCTACTGCGGAGGTTCTTGGACTCATTGAGGGATCTGCGGAAGCGGTCAACAACATATTCAAGGTCTTCACTGGTGTTCTAACAGATAGACTCGGTAAACGTAAACCGCTGGTATTACTCGGATATGGCCTCTCCTCGGTGGCTAAACCTCTTTTCGCATTAGGCACGACGTGGCAACAAGCGTTTGCTGTAAGAGTAATCGATCGAGCGGGGAAAGGAACCGCGCACCTCTCCACGCGATGCGTTGATCAGCGATTCCGTGGCTAAAACGCAGGCAGGTAAAGCGTTCGGAGCTCATCAATCCCTAGATCAAATTGGCGCCGTTCTTGGACCGCTCCTAGCCTTCGTAGCAGTCCCTTTTGTTGGAATTCGAGGAGTATTTTGGCTGTCATTCGTGCCTGCAGCGTTTTCCCTCGTAATTCTACAATTCTTCGTTAGCGATTCACGTGGCTTGGTTAAACAGCGAAGGCTCTATGAAAATGCCAAAGTTGTGCTTCGCAATCGAGATTTCGTATTCTTACTCGTGGCGCTCGGCGTATTCTCCGTGGGCGCCTACAACTTTTCCTTTATCTTGCTTGAGGCTGGCTCGCTTGGTGTCCAAGCGAATTATATCCCATTGGTATACGCTCTGCTAAACTTTGCGACGGTCATAGTTGGATTTCCCGCGGGGATTCTAGCCGACAGAGTCGGAAAACTTCCCGTGCTGGGCTTAGGTTATCTGGTTTTTATGTTCACTTCTGTTACTGGGATCTTCCTGACTCCTAACCCTCTCTCTGGTTTCTTGATCGCGTTTATGTTTGGAGGCTACATGGCGATCTCCGATACGGTGCAACGAGCTATCGTCCCAGACTTCACTAAACCTGAGCTCAAAGGGACCGCTTACGCAGTGTATTACACATTGATTGGCTTTTGCGCATTCGCGGCGAATTCAATCTTCGGTGCATTTTGGACTTTGAAAACTCCTCAGATCGCGTTCGAGTTCAGCGTTGTTACTTCAGTCTTTGGAATTGTCGCCTTGGCATTATTCATGGTACATGTCAAAAAGCACTCAACGGTCCCCAGATTATGAGACCGTCTGATACCTAGTCCCGTTGTATAATTCGCAAGGCTAGAGTTTCTGACACTTGGGACAAATGTAACTCGCTGTGCTACCCGTTCTGATTTTCGCTATTTTAGTCCTACACACCGGACAAAGCTTGCCTGTCTTGTATGCTACCAGAAAATGTTCAGGTCCATACTTCCCATTGCGGCCGTAGAGATCTCTTTCATACCTTAGACCACCGAGCCTTACGCTCTGATTCAGAACATCACGTATGCCTCGATGAAGAGCCTGAATCTCATTCTCCTTGAGCGTAGGAATTGTGCGAACCGGATGAAGTTTAGCCTTGAACAAGGGATCCTGGACGTACACGTTGCCAATTCCCGCAATATTCTTCTGATCCAGCAGAAAACTCTTGATCATTCCCCGTCTGCGCTCCAACAAGGACGCAAGTTTCGTAACAGTGAATTCCTTGTCAAGGGCAGAGATTCCCAGCTTACTGGTCATCTTATGTTTGGGTAATTCCTTTTCGGATGCTAGATGAATATAGCCGAACCAGAAGAACGATGCGGTTACTTCAGTCTCATCCTGGAAAGTTATTCGAAGCTGATACTTTTGCGGAATAGTGGCATTGTTCTTGTGATAGATTAGGTCTCCTCCCATGCCAAGATTCAGAAGGAGAATGTCGTCTGGGGAGACTTTTGTGAGGAGCCATTTTCCTCTCGCACTTGTTTCTTTGATTGTCTTGCCCACTATTCTCTGAAATCTCTTAGCTGGCAGGTTGAGGCATTTCGGCTGAGTTAAGTCAATGTTAACGATCCGTTTGCCCTTGAGCTGCCTTGTCATCTGCTGCGCGAGGTTTGCGATTTCAGGAAGCTCTGGCATATCGTTATCCCTACTATTGTTCTAGTGCTATGTTTTCGCTTCTGACTGCGTTGTCGTAGTTTTTGTATCCTAGAATTTTCTCAATGTTGTCTGTGTGTTTGCCTTTGATTATCTTCAGTTCTTCTGATGAGTAGTCGACGACGCCTTTCGCCACCTCTTTGCCCTCGTGAGTTATTGAAACGATGCTGCCTGCTTCGAAGTCACCTTCCACATCCAGTATTCCCGAGGGTAGCAGGCTGCTCCCGCTCACAAGGGCTGTTTTGGCTCCTTGGTCGATTGCAATTTTTCCATTGCTGATGGAGTACCTGATCCATCGTTTCTTATTGCTGTACCATGATCGAGCGGGTTTGAAGAGTGTACCAATTTCTTCGCCTCGAACAATTCTTGTGATCACATCTTTCTCTCGAGCGTTTGCTATTATCATGGCGCAGTTAGAGCGTGCAGCTATCTTTGCTGCTTCGATCTTTGACTTCATTCCGCCTTTGGTTCTCCAGGATCCTGGTTCTCCGCCGATTTTTTCGATTGCATCCGTTATTTCGGCCACTTCAGAGATGAGTTCTGCATCTTTGTGTCTCGGATTCATAGTGTAGAGACCATCAACATCGGTGAGGAGGATGAGGAGTGAGGTGTCTGTGTTCGCGGCGACTAGGGCCGATAATTTGTCGTTGTCGCCGAAGGTTGATTCGATCTCATGCACTGAAATTGGGTCGTTCTCGTTTATGATTGGAATTGTCCCATGCTTTGTGAGTATTGTCATTGAGTTTCTGAGGTTGATGTAGGTTCTTCTGTTCGAGAACGCTTCGTAGGTTAGGAGTATCTGGGCGACTTGTAGCCCATGTTTTCGGAATGCGGCTCGCCAGGCTTCCATCAGCACGCTCTGTCCAACTGCAGCTGCGGCTTGCCTGCTGGGTATGTCTCTGGGCATGGCGTCCAAGCCGAGTTCTTTGGCGCCTGAGACGATCGCGCCTGAGCTAACTATGATTACAGTTTTCCCTTTCTTCACAAGCTTGGAAACTTGTAGAGCAAACGGCTGCATGTAGCTCTTGTTTAATGTCCCGTCGGGTTTGGCGAGGACAGATGTTCCGACTTTGATTACGATTTGCTTGATGCCCTGAAACTCTCTCACACATTCACTCTCATATGCCCGTTTGGAATCAGGCGTTCCAGGTCTTGTCCAGTCGTTTGTGGGTGAATGGTTTCGGATGGTCTCCGACATATGAGGAGACGGTTTGTCCGCTACCGGCGACGATGTATTTGTAGGTAACGAGGCCTTCGAGGCCTACGGGGCCGCGGGCGTGAGTCTTCCCGGTGCTGACTCCGACTTCTGCGCCGAGTCCGAATCTGTATCCGTCACTGAATCTTGTCGATGCGTTATGTAACACAACGGCTGAGCTAACGTCATTTAGGAATCGTTTCGCGATTGTAATGTTCTTTGTTACAATTCCGTCTGTGTGGTGTGTGCTGTAATGGTTTATGTGATCTATTGCTTCATCTATTGAATCGACCACTTTTATCGCAAGGATTAGGTCAAGGTACTCGGTGCTCCAATCCCTCTCCGTGACGGGTTTCGCTTGGGGCAGAAATTTTCTCGCGCGTTCGTCTCCTCTTAATTCCACGTTAACCTTTTCGTATTTTTGAGCTAGTCTTGGAAGAAAGCTTGATGCAACGTCTTTGTGTACGAGGAGCGCGTTCATTGCGTTGCAGACGGCGGGGTGTTGAGCTTTTGCGTCGTAGCAGATTTCAACTGCCATATCTACATCGGCGTCCGCGTCGACGTATTCGTGGCATATGCCTTCCGCATGACCTAGAACAGGGATTCGACTATTCTCCTTAACATATTTGACGAGAGAGCTGGATCCTCTCGGGAGTAGCAGGTCGATGTATTCATCCATTTTGAGGAGCTTGTCAATGTCCTCTCTCGTTTCGATCAATTGAACCACGTCTTCCGGAATCTCGTCGAACCGTCGAAGGCATTTTCTTATGGAGTCGGCGAGCATGCGGTTTGTGTTCTTCGCCTCCACGCCGCCTTTCAGTATGACGGCGTTAGCTGATTTCAGGCAGAGGCTGGCAATTTGGACTAACGCGTCAGGGCGCGATTCGAAGATGGCACACGTTACTCCGATGGGGCAAGTTACCTTGTACAGCTCAAGTCCATGGTCCATTTCGATGGAGAGAAGGGTCTGGTTCACTGGATCATCGAGTTTAGCTACTGCTCTCAAACCTTTGATTATCGTATCTATCTTTGCATCATCTAGTTTCAGACGTTTCACTATTGCACCTGTTAGACCTGATTGAGCAGCGTCGTGGACGTCCTTTGAGTTGGCATCAACCAAGCGTTGCCTCTGAGAATCTATTTCTTCAGCAATAGCTAGGATAGCTCGGTTCCTAGCTTCAACACTGCTGTTTGCCATTTTGAGTGATGCTTCTCTACCGCGTTTCGCGATATCCAACACGTTCAAGAGTAACATGTGTTTGTTCCACCACCCGGAGAAAATACGAGTCTAGACAACTCGGTCCTACTGAAATAACGTTATGTCTTCCTTCTCTCTGGCTCTATTTGTTTCTCTCGTACACTCTAATGGTTTTCACGTTAGCGAACTCAAGAAGACCGTAACGTCCAAGCTCTCGACCGATGCCACTCTTCTTGACACCGCCAAATGGAACACGCGGGTCAGAAGCCACGATGCTGTTAACAGTGACTACTCCGCTCTGGATTTCCCGACAGATCCTCTCCGCATCTTTGAGATTCTGGGTCCAAATCGAAGCGCCCAGGCCGAATTCGGATGAGTTCGCCACCCTAACAGCTTCCTCCGCATCTCTGGCGACATAGACAGGCGCAGCGGGTCCAAACACTTCCTCCTTCATGATCGGCATCTCCGTAGTGACGTTGGTCAAAACCGACGGAGCATAGAAGAACCCACGCCGGTCAATTCTGTGACCTCCCAATTGGACCTGTGCGCCCATTTTTACTGAAGCTTTCACTTGCGCATCCACTTCGTTGAGGGCGCTTTCCTGCACCATTGGACCAATATCCGATTCTGGATTCAGAGGATCCCCCACTTTCAGTTTGCTGACTTTGTTTACGAATTGTTGGATGAACTGGTCAGCGATTGGTTTCTCGACGATGAAGCGCTTCGCGGCTATGCAGCTTTGTCCGCAGTTAATGAATCGGCCTGCCACTGCTCCCGTGGTGGCTGCTTCGAGGTTGGCATCGCTTAAGACAATGAAGGGGTCGCTTCCCCCTAACTCTAGAACAGCTTTCTTCAGGTTCCTTCCTGCGCGGTTCGCCTACCTTCATGCCGACGTTAACGCTGCCTGTGAATGTTACAGCGTTCGTTCCTGGGTCGTCAATCAATTGGTCAGCGATTCGTGAGTCGCCGAGTATGGTTTTGAAGCAGCCAGAAGGAAAACCGGCTTCGTCGAACGCCTTCTCCAAGTTGACTCCGCTTTGAGGAGTTACACTGGCCGGTTTGAACACTGTTGTGTTGCCTACTGACAATGCTGGGGCGGCAAAGCGCGCGAGCTGCCACATTGGAAAATTCCATGGCATAATGGCTGCAACAACGCCAAGGGGGTCGAACACGACGTAACTCTTCGCTGCATCTGTTTGTGCTGGTTCGGGAGATAGGAGTCGTTCAGCATTCTCCGCGTAAAACTCGAAGGCCAAAGCGCACTTGGCCACTTCAGCCTCCGATTCGCGAATGATCTTTCCCATCTCATTTGACATAACCACTCCGAATTCGTGTT
This sequence comes from Candidatus Bathyarchaeota archaeon, assembly GCA_963783645.1. GTDB lineage: Archaea > Thermoproteota > Bathyarchaeia > 40CM-2-53-6 > 40CM-2-53-6 > FEN-987. The sequence goes on from CAWAOH010000007.1 coordinate 33,957, forward strand.
TTCTTTCTTTCAGGATCGAGGCGAGTTTAGCGAGAAGCGGTCCACGTTCCGAAGGGGGAAGACGTCGCCAGTTCTCGAATGCATTCCTTGCATTTCGAATACATTCTCTGACTTGTTCGGGAGTTGCTATGTCATGCTCTGCGAGTGTTTCTCCCGTTGCCGGATTAGTAGTGGTGAATTTCATTGCTAACAATCTCTTCTTAGACAGCTACAAAGAAGGATATCAGATAACCGATCAGCATGAACAACGCCGTGTAGACAAAGATTTTGATGTTCGATGACATTGCAACCACAAGCCCATATGTGTTCCCCAAGTTTCTACAAATCAATCTCGCCTCTTTCACTGCCATCGGCACTGTCAGAAGGGCTAGGAGCACGGTTAGTGGGAAAATCCTGGTGATTGATCCGAGTAGGATTACGCCATACACAGAAGCCATCGCCAACTCGTAACCTTTCACAATCGAGTCTTCGCTCATGCGGGAAACGAACGTTTTCTTGCCTGCTTCATCATCCCAGGTTCTGTCGGGAACCTCATTCACATATAGAATCAACATCACTAGGAGACCGAGAGGAATCGAGACCAGTCCTGCTTCGATGCTGACGGTTTGAGCTTGAACGAAGAATGAGCCTAAGACGAGCAAGGGACCGAAACCGAGTCCGACCACTAATTCGCCTAGACCGCGATATGCAAGTTTCAGAGGAGGAGCCGTGTATCCCCAACTCACAACCAACCCTACGAGTCCGATTAGTAATACTGGGAGTCCACGAGTGAAGGCGAGATAGAGTCCGATCAGTGACCCCGCCAAATATGCTGAGGTTGAGAGTGACAATACGGCGGTTCCTGGAAGAAGACCGTATTGTATGACGCGTGATCCCCCACTGTAGGGGGTTGGTGTCGTGTTGATGTCGTCCGCCCCCAGCCTAGAGTCGAAGTAATCATTTGCAGTGTTCACGCCCAAGTGCAATAGGAGCGCTCCTGCTAACGTTAATGCGAATAGCGTCAGGTCAAAGTGGCCGGCACGGAATGCTACAGCTGCGCCGATTGCTACTGGGAGTATGGTGGCGATGACGAAAGGTAATCGGAAGGTGCGCATGATTAGCCATGGTGTGGAAAGCCAAGGCTTCTCCCTCAGCTCATTCAGGTATTGTCTCGCTTTAGTGACTTTCATTTCGGAATATTGGAAAAATGGAACTTCCTTCTCATCCCAAATGTAGCCTTTCGCCGGTTTGAGCTGATAGCTATCCCCCTGATCGGTGAGCCTGCCCCATAGTACGATGTATCGCCTGTCCGTGTACCCTCCGACCGGTAGTGGGGTAATATGGTTGAAGGTGAGGGAGATTTCGCGGTTAAGGAGAGACGGCAGACTCGCAGGTTTCGCAATTCTAACCGTTTGATTCTCCTGATCCACCTCTACGGTGACGGGTAGGGAGAATGGGTAACCGTCATCGTCAACAAACGAGATTGCAACATCAGAGTAGGAAGCCGCCTTTTCGAGGAGACCACTGGCAACCAATTAGGACACCTCAAAAACCTTCGGCGCCGCATTTGCGTCACCTTCCGGCCAAGCATACACTTTCGAAGGTTCAATTTCAATAATGGATCTCTCCCAGAACAGCGGGAGCGCATAACGCATCTTGACGAAGTTGTCAATGTACGGTTCCTTCTTCCTCCAGAGCGGAAGCAGCCTCTCCCAGCCGTGATGAATATCCACCTCGTCCACTCGGGCATTCCCCTTAACCAAGACAGACTCTGTAAGGGGAAACTTGTGCGCCCTCTCTGTTTGAGAAGAGAGCGGACACCTTCGGATTCTTTTTGATGTGGTCGAGTTTCTTACTGAACAGGACACTTGACGTGACAAATAGTCTACCCTCTTCGGAATCATAGAGAGGCAGTAACGGGTGAGTTATCGGTCTGCCCGTTGGAGATACTACCGTAAACTCACACACTAGTGACTTCTCCAGCATCTCCAACACTGGAGCCTCTAACTGTTTAACAGTCGGCAAGTCTCGACGAGTCAAGAAATATGTCGCTTGTTATAATTAAACGCCAACTCAACCACTCTTAGAGATCGAGCCTCTGTCGAGTCCTCAATTCGCTAAAGCTAAGACTCGTAACAGACAGAACGTAACCGCCAAGTCTTACTCTTAGACCCTCTTCCATCCGACGAAAGATAACAGGCAGAAAATCCGTTGACAAGGCACCGTTACCCGAAAAAAGGTAACTCGTCATTGTCGTTTGGTGCTGGAAGGCGCGGCAAACCGTTTGGTGGCTACTTTTTCGGGAAGGTACCGTTACCTATTTTTTCACTGGTCGAGCACAAATAGAGTTTAATCCAGACGCAAATCCTCCCACAATTAGCCCACAAATACCCCCACAACACCGCCCTGAACAGGACAGTTAAGCTCTGATTACACCAAAATCGGCTTCAAATTCAGACTAAACCCTTTGCGCGTCACTTGCGTAACGTTTTGTGCGTCATTTGTGTAACGATTTGTGCTTCATCTGCGTGATGATGGGTTTAGCTAGGCTGTACGAACACAGGCTAATTCCTAAATCTGCTGCATTAGGAAAGCTCAGACCGGGGATGACAGACGGCCGTGGTGCTCTCAGCTAGTGAGTTTGGGTTCTTGATGCCGTTGTGGCGTGTGCGAGTTTCTCTCCGGGTGAGCCTTTCCAGGCACGCATTGTCCTCCAAAGATTGTAGAAGTGCATGTACAGAGCGATAACCAGTAAGGAGAGGGAGCCGAGCACCAGAAACCTAACGTCAGGACCATAAGGGAGCATTCCTGAAAATGCGGCAGTCATTCCAATAACTCCGATATTCATTAACCAAAATTGTATCTTAGCAAGTCGAAGGCTGTGAAGGAAAGCGTGAGCGAATGATGGAACAAATAGGTAGGACAGGCCGAATATCATCATTGCCACGAAACCATAGAGCTGCATGAAGTAGAATGCCGTCATCTCGAAAGGCAGTATACGACCGAAGGTTAGCAGAAGTACCGTTCCTCCAGCAACTAGGTAAATAAGACTAGCTTTCACGTACTTCAAACTCAACTGCATAACTACAGCCGCAATCGGCCCTTGAGCCAATGTCCTAACGCCAGCATGTCAGCGTCCGGAGTTCTTCCGATATTAGTGTACCTGAAAGTAAAACGAAGTTTTCTCCTCCCGCTCAATGCTGCTGTCCCATGCTGGGCCAACGGGCGGATGGAACTCTTAGATGGTGTCTACCGGTCCACGTCCACAGCGAAGGAAGCGGAGGCGCTAATCGGGCAGGGCGACTATTCCGTCATATCTCTAATCAGGACGTTAACTAACGTCCGCCATGTCGCTATTGACCAGCTTCGAAAGCTAGATCCAGATCTCGATACATTTGCGAACATCATTTCGAGAGATGACCTGATAATGATAATTAGCAAATTGAAAGCCAAAGCTGGAACTTGCTAAATGGAGGTGGTGACACCTCAGCTGTTTATCCTCAGTTTCCTCACAATCGGGAACAGAGCGTCTTCAGGTTGTTGGAAGACATGGGAAACATCCGTGATCTTGTTCGAGGTTAAGTGAAGTTCGATTGCGTTCGTTCCGTTACGTACGGAAATCACGTTGTCACGCGGATTCACGTATTCGAGTTGCTGATTCTCCACTCGTAGAAGAATTTTGAAGGCGTCTGCTAGACATTCCTTCGTTCCAACTCTAATCCGCAAACTCTTCGTGTCGCTTGAAACGTCGAATTCTCGTTGTATGATATCCACCGCTCTGATGCCGATCGCGAGTCCAACACACACTCCACCATGCTTCAGCGCAGCCTCCTTGAACTGCAGATTCCATTTCTCAATTTTCCTGCTTTCCGGCAAGCTAATCCCAAAGCATCATGCAATTCCCAGATCTTTGCGTTGGATGAACTTCCTGAGTGTGGAAGGCAATTGACTAACGTCGATATTACTCAACAGGATTCCAGTCAAATGCATCATTGCATGCTTATAATTCATATCCAAACCGGTTTCACGAAACCACTGTGGCTAATTAGGATAAACACCTCATTTCCATAGATATCTTTGCACGTGAAACCAATCGGGATAGTTCACACGATCGCCACAGACGACACAATCAGATACGAATTTGAAAATATAGAGACACAGATTGAAATCTACTCAGAATATTCGGATGGCCTGGATGGACTCGACGGATTCTCCCACATATTCGTCTTGGCCTACCTTAACAAGCTTCAACCCGATCAGATCGGAGTTCTGAAAGTCAAACCACGACATCTTCTCAGAAAAGGATTCAAAATCAACGAACTACCAACGCGAGGTGTTTTTGCACTAAGCTCACCAAGCCGACCGAACCCCTTAGGCTTAAGCTTAGTCGAACTGCTGAAGATCGATGGCAGATGGCTTAGGGTTAAAGGACTAGACTACTTTGACGGGACACCAATTCTTGACATTAAGCCATTCAAAGGAAACTACAAAATAGACAGATTTAGCGTACCAGACTGGTATGCGAAAATTCGAAAAGCAGCGGGCGAATTCTAGCAGCTCTGATGCTCTCCCGAATACAGAGATTTCTGGCTCTTATTAGTTACTTGTAAGGCAGATAGTAAGTCGGTGCGCCGCTTCATGATGGATTGGGTAGTCAAATTGTTCAAGACGCTTGACGAGTCGGATGCTAACAGTTTCGCGGAATATTTGGCTGAGGATTCGAGCTTCACATTCGGTAATGCTGAGACAGTCAAGGGAAAGGGCCCCATCCGTGATTACGTGGCTGGATTTTTCTCAAGCATTGATGGCTTGCGGCACAAGCTTCTGGGAACATGGCAGGCGGATGATATGATTTTCATAAAGGGAGAAGTCACCTACACGCGGAGAGACAAGCGAACACTCACGGTTCCATTCTTCAACGTCTTCAAAATGGATCATGAACTTATCCGTGAATACTTGATCTACATAGACAACAGTGCACTATTCAGTTAGGCTCCCCCGCCCTCTTCGAGTTCGAAAGCGTGACTAGTTCCAAGACTGACCACATGTCCTTCAACCATGTCGGTGTAGGGATATCACTGAAGTCATGCAGAAAACCCACAGAAGGCTCCAGGCCAACCGCACTAATTGCGTGACGACATTCACCCTCCAAGAATCCGTAACCATAGTTCAAATCAGCATTAACTGGGTCCCTGGCATTGTTTTGATGACTCGAAGTCATTCGATCCTGAAAGCCCAACGTTTCAGGAAGAACTTTGCCGATGAGGGCGTCTTTGAGAAGTACGTCGGCTGAATATCGGAATTTTCCGGAAACTTATGGTGGATAGATTTCGTCGAATCGTCTATACTTCCAAACGGCAACAGAAACCAACCAAGACGCAAGAAAGATGATTATGATACCGAAACCTATGGTCTCAAAATCTAGGCCGTTAAGCCACCCCCAAAATGGGCCTGTGAGACTCAATTCGTTAGCAATGACTTGGAGAAGCTCGGTAGTGCCGATTGCCAGCGCAACGAGAACGGAAATGACGGTCACTGTCAGATTGTAGTATATTTTGCGAATTGGATTCATGAAAGCCCAACCATAAGCCACACGCATTGTAACCCCGTCCGTCGTGTCAATCAGAACCATGCCGCATGTGAACATGAACGGCAATACGAGAATCATCCAGACAGGAACGGAAGAAGAGACTCCAACCCCAACACTAATGGCTATGAGGGCCACTTCAGTTGCTGTGTCAAACCCCAATCCGAAGAGAACTCCGATAGGGTATATCTGCCAAGGCTTCTTCACAATCTTGAACAAGGGCCGAAAGTAGCGGTTCAAATATCCACGATTATCCAGCAAGCTCTCCAGTTCAGTCTGATTTAGCTTACCCTTTTTCAATTCCTTGAAGATATGGTAGATGCTAAGAACGATGATCATGTTGACTGCGCCCATCAACCAGAGAAAGACACCTGAAACCATTGTTCCAATAACGGCGCCACCGCTCTGCAAGGCGGGTATTTTCCCAATTATGGTTCGAGTCGCAAAGACTAATGCCACAATGAGTCCGACAACAATCGTTGAATGACCCAAGGAGAACCACAGACCGACAGTGAAGGGCGCTTGGTTTTCCTGCATCAACTTCCTTGTCGTGTTATCGATTGCCGCAATATGGTCTGCATCGACACCATGACGCAATCCGAACACATACGTGATCACTCCGAGGCCAGCGAGCAGAACCGAAAGCCTACCAACGATAGTAGATGCTACAAGACCGCAGATAGTTGCTATTCCGATCAATGAATAGATAACGATGATCTTAACCTTCTCACTCTGAGAGAGGCTCACGGTCGATTTAGCGCCAACGGCTTTCGACATTTTAGCTGGAACTCCTTCACAAGCCTATTCGCAAAGTATTACCGCTCACCTAAATAGTAATAATAATATTAAAGATTACCGAGCCATCCCGGATGTCATAGATATGAGGCCAATGGCGAAAGTAGAGAGAATTAGTTTCTCAACACCGCGAACACTCATGAAGCAATTTGACGATTCACTCAGCGCAATAGGGTACAAGGACAGATCGAAGGCACTGCAAATTGCGATGAGGAACTTCATCACTGAATACGCTTGGAAGAAAGAGACTGAGAAAACCGGAGCGGGCGTTATCCTGTTCATGTACGACCACGAATCTCATGGACTTCAAGAGGCGCTAACGGACACTCAACACGAATTTCGTGGTATCATCAACTCGACCACGCATATTCACTTGGACGAATCTCGATGTTTGGAGATGATTTCAGTACACGGTAAAATGGAGCGAATCCAAGCATTAGCTAGAGGCATGATGAAGAGACGCGGAGTGATGCAGCTAAAACTGACAACTATCGCAGTTTAGCGTTTGAACTAAACTATAAATGAAGACCAGACCGGAACGAAAAATTAAGAGGAATGAGCTGATCGTTCATCCTTGAGCTATAATTCGTGATTAAGCCTTTATTGAAGGGGATGAAATGGCTTCTACTTGCAGCCGGCAGCTTAGTCTTGCTTGCTGGGTTTCAACTGTTCATTCTCATCGAGTACACGGACCTCCCTACACCGAGCACTAAGTGACGGCCTAACACTAAAATCCAAAGGAAGACATTACCTAAGCAAAGTCGTTATGAGAACCTGTCGTAACTGTGGGTTGAAATTGAGCGAAGCAGTTTTCTGCAATGTTTGTGGCACATCAGAAACCGTTGGTGAAGACTCTAAGTCTCCAAAAGGCATCTATCAACAGGTTGTGATGCCAAAAACCGTCTTCTACATTGTGATGATAGCGCTCGCGATAATGGGAATCACCATAATTGGATTGGCGGGCCAAAGCCCCGGCACCGTAACCAGCACAAATTACGTTACGCAGATGCAGGTCGCAACAGTCAGCGTCAGCTTCACGTCCAGCGCTACAATGACTATGGTATCCACTATGACCTTAGGTTCACCTACGACCCTTCCCGCGGGGCCTCCACCAATTTGGTTTAATCAACAGTATTGCGGATACCCGTTCAATCCTTACATCTGCAATGAAGGCCCCCCAGTGACAGTTATAGGACAATTGACGAACGACACGTCCTGCGTGACTCTGTATGTTGGGACGGGGCAGACTTATGTGGTGTGGAATCTACCTCAAACGTATCTGGCAGGCGCGTACCAGGTGTACGGATACATTTACCCTAACTGGCCTCAAACACAACCGTTCCCGCCTTACCCGTTCCAGCAGACCATCTGTATTGGAACTCCAATGTGGGCGATTCCACCATACATCCAGAACTACTGAGCTTACGAAACTACGGCGGTTCAAGTTCGGTCCCCCGCATCATTAGACCCACACACAAATAATGACGGTTCAAATTCTGGGAGAATTATTGTCAGAGTGTGCCACTTCGCTCTGTTAAGCTTTTAAGCTATGTGCAACGTATAGAGGATATGTCACATTATTTGTTGCTTTGGAACTGGACTGACCAAGGCGTCCGAAGTTTCAAGGATTCTCCCAAACGTGTGGAGGCATTCAAACAGCTGGTCGAAAAGAATGGGGGAAAACTCATTTCGTTTTACTATACGATGGGGAAGTATGATGGTGCAGCAATCGTCGACGTCCCGAGCGATGAGGCCTGGATGAAAATGGCGTTGAGCCTGGGTAGTTTAGGAAACGTTCGCACAACTACGTTGAAAGCGTGGTCACATACAGAAGCAGCCAAAGCCTTCGATTAATTCTGATTCCCTCGAGTTCAACTCCAATAGGCGTATCAATCCAATCCTGTTTGGATAAGTGCCAACTCCCAGCACCGAACACCATGCAGCTATGCCGTTCGTCATATTGGGAGACTTGCTAGAAACAAGAACAGTCAGTTTTGTGTCACTATGCGAGAGGGGCATGACATGTGGTACGCACATACGAAAAGATGGCGTTGAAAGATGAAGATCAATATTGGGAAAGACCTTCGATACAAACTGTCGACAAAGCGAACTAACCAGCCAATCTACAGCAAAGTGAAAGCCGAGGCTCCCTCGAGCACAGCTAACTTGGGGGCAGGATTCGACATCTTCGGCCTAGCGTTAAATCTGTTTCACGACACAGTAGAAATTGATCTCTTGCCGAAAGGCGAAGTAACTGTGTCGGTGCAGGGAGTAGATCACGATCGAGTTGCCAAGCAAGCCCAGAAGAACAGTGCAGGTCTGGTCGCATGCACGGTGCTGGCTGCGATGAGAAGACGTGACGGCCTTAGCATAAAAGTGACCAAAAATATACCAGTAAGCAAAGGCCTAGGAAGCAGCGCCTCATCAGCGGTTGCATGCGTTCTAGCTCTGAATGAAATGTTCAGCCTGGGACTCGGCTCCAAGGAGCAAGTAGCCCTCGCAGGTCAAGGTGAGATCGCCTCAGCAGGCGTCGCACATTATGACAACGTGGCAGCAGCTACTCTCGGCGGTTTCACTATAGTCTCGCATGAACCGCTAGAGCTTGTTGGACTAAATCCACCGCAGGATCTTGAGGTGGCCGTGGCAGTTCCGGACATCGACTTTCCCAAAGCGAAGACCAAGATGATGCGAAGCATCATTCCTAAAACTGTTGATTTTCATAATGTGACATACAACGTCTCTCATGCATCACTCTTTATCGCCGGAATAGCTTTGTCAAATATTGAGATGATGGGACGAGGGATGACTGATCTGATTGTTGAACCGGTTCGCTCAAGAGCCATACCAATGTTCCATTCTGTAAGCAAAGCAGCAATCGATGCCGGAGCGTCAGGCGTAGCCATAAGTGGCGCTGGACCCACTCTAATAGCCCTCTGCAATCGAACTCGAGTAAACACGAAAGATGTAGCCAATGCGATGAAGGAATCCTTTGAAGACGGAGACATTTCGTGTCAACGATACACGACCACATCGTCAAATGGAGCCAGGCTAATCGATAAGAGGTAGGAAAACTGGACGCCCATTTCCAGTGCATAAACTGCAACTCTCGATACGAAATGTCGAAGATTATCTATAGATGCGAGAGATGCAATGACCTTCTAGACGTAAAGTATGACTACACGCATCTAGCATCCGCGATAGACACAAAAACTTGGCGAAGTAGAAATTTCTCTGTCTGGCGCTACTCCGAGCTTCTTCCAATGAATTCCACAACGAGAACAGTATCACTTGGCGAGGGGGGGACAGGGCTGCACAAGTCCGAGCATATGGCGAGCGATCTGAAACTGCGCGCGCTGAGCATCAAGTGTGAAGGAGAGAACCCTACAGGCTCGTTCAAGGATAGAGGCATGACGGTCGGTGTCTCGAAGGTTATTGAAATGGGCGCAAGAATGGTTGCTTGCGCTTCAACAGGGAACACGTCTGCTTCCCTTGCGGCCTACGCCGCAAGAGCGGGTCTAAAGTGCGTGGTGTTAATCCCTGCGGGGAAGATAGCCCAAGGAAAACTCGCGCAGGCCATAGCGCACGGAGCTCTCATCCTGGAGATAGAAGGTAACTTTGACGACGCCCAAAGAACTATTATCGAACTTACGGAAAGAAATCGTTCAATTGCACTACTGAATTCCATAAACCCCTTCAGACTCGAAGGCCAGAAGACGTTAGCCTTCGAAGTTTGCGACCAAATGGACTTCAAACCCCCTGATGTCGTCATCGTGCCTGTCGGCAACGCGGGGAACATTAGTGCAATATGGAAGGGTTTTGATGAACTCCGCACAGTCGGAGTCATAGAGAAGACCCCACGACTTATCGGCATCCAAGCGGAAGGAGCAGCCCCCATAGCTTCCGCGTACAAGCTAAAGAGTACAGAGATTAAGAACGTGGACAGCCCCGAAACAGTCGCAACCGCCATTAGAATTGGCGCTCCAGCGAGTTGGAAGAAAGCGCTACGAGCAGTAGCGCAATCAAAAGGATCAATGGAGACCGTCTCAGACGCAGAGATACTACAAGCACAAAGGGACTTAGCCAGGCGCAGAAGGTATCTTCGTGGAACCCGCTGCCGCTTCATCAATTGCTGGACTAAGAAAATTAACACATGAAGGGTTAGTCCAGAGAGATGAAGAAATTGTTTGCGTAACAACTGGTCACGGGCTCAAAGATCCAGAAATTGTGACGAGGCTTGGCGAAAAACCGATTAAGACAAAACCAGATCTCGAGTCTATCGAACGAGTTCTTGGTCTAAGATAGGCTTCGATGATGGTTGCGCTCCTAGGTCAACCAATCTTCGCTAACTTCTCAGCCACCTTGTATGGGTGCGCGCTATTAGGATCAGAGATTCAGTGATGCCTAACTAATTCCGCATGTGTGAGGAAATTTTCCACGTTAACCTAACTAGTGCTCACCAACTATCAGCGAAGACAACCTGTTTTCGTTGATTACATTCACTTCTTCGAGCAAGTCTCGATTGAATAACCTCCAGAAGCACCATTTGCCGTGGGCAACTATCTATTTCTGTTTCTTCTTTTTCTTTACCTGTTTTGCTTGTCCCATTATTCTGTCTCCAATTTCTCTAATCTAGTTGACTGACTATATTTGACCTATCATAACCACATTTTTGCTGAACTATACCCGTCTCATCGAGCGCGAGTCCACCCTAGAAGCGGGGGGGAGACACGCAGGAACAGCTGACGTTAGAGGTGCGAAGAGGTTAAATTTATGCCATAAGGAATACCACCTGTGATCAAATTTGGTATACCTGAAAGATGAAGGCGTTTTTGACGCACCGGTCGACAAAATATGGCGATTCCTTAACGATGAGAATGCCAACCATGAGCACAGAGCAGTAAAGTTCTCGAAGGTCCTGGAACAATCGGAGAAAATCATGGTTGTTGAGATGGATGCGAAGAGCCCTGATGGGAAAACAACATTCAAACAAACAGCCAAGTTCACATTCAACCCGCCGAAGGGGTTCGATATGGAATTCCTGTCCGGCCCCATGGTCGGAACTAAACATACCCACACCTACACACCAATGGGAGACAAGACAAAGGTAGAGGTAGCGGGGGAATTCAAGGTTCAGGGATTAGATGAACAAGCGACCAAGAAGGCGGCCCTCGCGCTCTTGGAAGAATTCTTCAACGAAGATAATACAGCCCTGAAGAATTACAAGTAAGGCTGGAGTCGTAAAGCTTGGTTGGTTGTCTCCAACCAGTACATCTCCTAATTCAACTGACTAATTTCCCATTTTTGACGATTACGTGTCCATCCACGGTCAATGTGGCCTTTGTGAGGACTCCGGGGAAATAGAAGTCAGTTTTGTTAGCGCCTCCAACGTCATCATTTCCTCCAATCGCAAGAGTCACTGCGCCTTTAGCTATGCTGTCTTGAAGGAAGCCTGTTCTAGCCTTGGGATTCAGTCCGACGCCAACTAACGCAACCTTGTTCTTGTCGCCCGTAGCTTTCTCGTAACTAGCGGTGAGCAAGGAAGCGTTGAGTCTGGCCCGGTAGTCAGTTAATGTGCCGTTCTTGAAGCCAAAGCGCACTCCACCAACCCACTTACCCATGTAAGCAGATGGTCTATCGAAAACAATGGTTCCATCGGCCCAGCAGTTTCATCAGGACAAACCGACAGGTTGCCTCCAGGAATGTTGGCTACATTCCGTCCATGATCCAAATCATCCGAGTCAACGATACAATCTTCAGCATAAGGATCTCGTCCCGCTAACTGTAGCTTCAGGTCTGTTCCATTCGGGGCCGTGATTTTGACCTGTCCGTTCCTTAGCATAGGAGCAAGCTTTGCCGCCTTATCTTTCAGCGTTGAATATTCAATAGTGGACGCGGCCATTAGCATCCGCTGCCAAGCAGCAAGTGAAATTTTGTACGCTTTGGCACGTTCTCGCATCGCGTAGGCTAACGCTATTCGAGCCGCTTTCAACCGATAGCGTTTGGCTCGCTCATACCACTCCTCGTTGTACGCTGTAGAAGCGCGGAATTTTGAAAAGTTCTTCCAAATTTTCAGGAAATTGGCGGGGCCAGGAATGAAGATGTAGCCTTTCGCCTTCTCGATTGCAGCCCACTCATGTTCACCAACCTTACCCAGTCTATCTTCTGGCAGCGAGTCAACGGATTTCCAGAATGTATCCTCGTGCTCAAACAGAAGCATCGGGCGAGCCCCCAGCTTACGTGCTGCATAAATGACCACGTTCGCAATTGGGAGACCATGATCCCAAGTTTCGACTATGAGATCATCACCCGGCTGAATTCCAAGGGTCGTTGAAAGAACGTTTTTCGCTAAAGCATCATAATCTGGCATGATCCCAATGAATTACCTACTTAGCCTTAAAGCCAACTTGAAATCCTGGACCATCAGGAACTCATTCGACTTTCTTAACAATCGACTCATCGAGACAATAGAGTTGCTGAAGTCTTTTCAAGCTTGCATACGTGAATTTGCGGCTCTAGGATGCAAAAAGACATGAACACCGCTGATTTCCGTTCTTTGTACGAATACGTAACTGCCTCTAGGCACAGATTCCTAGACAAATGCCGAGAAGTCGGATGGAATGAGTTTGTCAAAAATCACGAAGCCAGCTGGACCTCCATGCGAGGAATTTTCGTTCACCTTCTCGAAGTAGAAGACTCCTGGCTTCATTACGACGTATCCGGCAAAACTTGGCCTTACAGTGATCGCGATCCAAGTGCGTTCAAGAGCTTCGACGAAATCGCAGCATACGATAGAGAGTTAGGAGAGAGAACTAGAAAATTCTTGGAAGAGATGACCGATGAAGGGTTAGCACGAATGGTCTCATTCGAATGGAGAGACCGCAAAGTGGAAAGCAGTGTCGAGAACATCCTCATTCACACATTCATTGATGAAGTCGCTCACATAGGGGAGTTCATTTGTCTACTGTGGCAAATCGATATCAAACCTCCACACGAAAACTGGATTGCATCACACCTTCACCCGAATTAGAGAGATAAGACACTGACCGGTTCTCAGATTGGGCCCCCGATTAGGATTAAGATCCCTAACGCGATAACCATGCAGTTCCCAACTGCAAAAGTTGCAGACTGTAGCTTTGACGACATACGTTTGTGGGCTAACCCGCTGGTGCCTGCAAGCAATGTCTGCCAAGACAAAGACGCCATGAATGCGCCGACGACGAAGAGAAATACATCACTTGGGGATGACGGTGAACCGGCTCTTAATCCAAGTATGAGCGTTGTGAAATAAGTCACGGTCACCGGATTCAGTAGAGTCAACCCCAGGAAGGCCCCGTATGTACCTATACAACTCATCGGGGCGACTTCCTCTCTTCTCCGGTTTCGCCTTCGTAGTCCGTGATAAAACAACCAAATTCCGAATCCGATTAATATCAAAGCACTCGTCGTGTGTAGAAATGATGCATAGGGCGCAAGCAGTGAAACGAGAAGTACACCCGCCAGAGACACGACGGTGGCGTATATCAAGTCCGCTGACGCAGCACCGGCTCCAGCAGAGAAGGCTGTCCTGAATCCTCGTCGAATTCCCAATTCAAGGATCAAGACGCCTATGGGACCGACAGGAATCGCAATTCCGTATCCTGCAATCATACCCCGTAGTACCGTCTAGATTCAGCAATCGTCTCCAGCTCACCTCTACGAGCTCTGCATCTATATCAGACGTCTATCACGGTTATGAGATATCACTGTAGATTGGGAGTTTATGGCGTATGAAAACTATTTCGTCCGTTTAGCCCTATTCCAGTAAGCGCTCTTACAATGTGGACAGATCATCTAAGAATTGTCCCAATGCTGAGTGCAATACAAAGAAGGGCACCCATGAATGCGAAATACTCATGCGTTAGGTTGCTTTGTTCCACAGTTATTACAGAACTTTGATTTTATCGGTAACTCCTTTCCACATTCAATGCAGAAGTTCTTGCCTGATGCCGCTTTCTTTGTCTTTGAATCAACCTTCTCTGCTTTCGTGACCTTGGGCTGTCCTCTTCGTCTTGTATACAGGAATAGGGCACCTAAGACTACTGCGGCTATGATTGCAAGAGCTAACGCTAGTTGCGTATTGTTTGTCTGTGAGACCGTGGTCGTTTGTGGAGGTTGCGGCATTTGAAGAGACGGTGTGTTGAGGAAGGTGACAGTGGTGGCCCCTGTTGCCGTTGACGGTACTGGAATCGTAGCGGTGAGTGAAAAGAACAATGATCAACAATTTTCTGGACTTAGTACTTCGAGGCGAACTTACACACGTAATCTTCTCGCTCGTTGGACTATAAGCTAAGTGACCCGTAGCGACTGGGCACATGCCCTCTATTTCTTTTCTGCATTTCGTGAAAAATAGAATGGGCCTTACGGCCCAACTACATCATTTTGAGGAACCTAGTAGGAGGTCGTACTTGTTCTGAAGCATTGCTTTGATTTGCTCTGCATACTTATCGAAGAAGTCTAGTATTGCCTTCTCTCTGCCCTTGAGATGCCTTAACAATCCCTCGTCCAGTTGCAGGAGACGCCGAGCTCTAGCACTATCTTGTTTGATGAGGGCGTCCACTCTGAGAATTTGATTGTCAATATCTTCAGCTGAAATAGTGGCTTTCTTTAGAGACTCAAAAAGCTCGTCAATAGTCTTCCCTTTGGCTGCCTCTAGGCTTCCCACTTGCTTCGACACTCGTTCCCATACGTCAATCTCATCTGCGGTTGGACTAGACAAGGATGTGATTCACCTGAATCGCCAAGAGATCGTGTCGTGTCTTGCGATAAAATAGCTTGTATTACATATGTTCTGATTTAGGTAGATCGATTGAGAGTAATGAGAAATAGTGGGCCTACGGCCCAAGGAAGTAGTTTGTGCTTGCACGGTTGTAGATGTAAGCTAGCCTACGATTTGAGTTATCTTCTTTGCAATCGTGTTCTCGACATGAACCGTCCATAGCATTTCTGGAACATCAACCGCCAAGAACAACACCGACAATAGAACTGCCTCTGCCGCTGCAACAGCGATGTTCTGCACCCACTTACCTATCCCAATTTTGACTGTGAAGTCGTTGGAGGCTCCTGTGATCGAGATTGTGAAGCATCGTTCCGCTGTTATTATGTCTCTAAGGATTCCTGCTTTTTGAGCTTGAATAATCGGCCCGGAGGTCGCTGTTGTAGATTGCACCTTGTATCCGTCGCCCTGCAAATATTCAGAAATTTGCTGGGATAATTGGCCTAGATCCTTATTCTTTCCCTGAAACCGCATTTCTTTAAACGTAACCAATGACTATTCTCTCCAATCATATCTATGTTTATCGTTTGATATGAATGTATCTATGTCCATCGTTTGATGAATGATCGTTATCCTTAGTGAGGCTTGCTCGATTGCAGTTTCGTCAGAAAGAACCATGTACATCTTGCCCAAAGCCTACCTTTCTACCTTCATTATTAACGATATAGATACATAACCTTATAAACTAGATAGGGCGTATTGTATTGTGGTGTTCTTGTTTGAAGACATGTAGATATTGCAGTAAACAGAATTCAGACAGTAATAATTACTGCAACTCGTGTAGAACTGTGCTGAGTAATTTTCCTGACCAACCACAACGAGGACAGTGTCTGATATGTGGAACGCAAAGCGCTGCTGACGCACGCTTCTGCGGCTTATGCAGTTCACCGCTAGTCAGATACGGCTGAGCTCTATCAAGCTCACTCTAACCTCCCCTCATCCTTCTAACATCAAAGAATCGTCCTTCGCTCCACAGTTATTGCAGAACTTCGAGCCTAGTTCTAACTCCTTACCGCATTCTATGCAGAAATTCTTGGAAAGAGTTACTTTCTATGTCTTTGAATTAACCTTCTTTGCTTTCGTAACCTTTGCCTGTCCTTTTCGTCTTGTATACAGGAATGCAGCACCTAACAATACCACGGCTATGACTGCGAGAGCCAACTATTCATGTAGTCATCAGCAAATCGTTTCAGAATCTCTATTGCTTCTGGGAGAGTATTAGCCGAAAGTTCGTCGAGAAGATACAGTTTCTTCACGTGATACTCTTCACTTAGTGTGGCAATGTCTCGGTAATTGGACTCAACTATGTACCCATTATCGATTTGACGGATTGTAAACTTGACCTTTCCCAATCTCTGAGCCTTCTCTGCAGCACAAGGTCTTATGTTGGCGTTCATTACGATTTTAAGTCGTATGTTTACCGTTGCATTCTGTTTAGTCTAGTTTTCCTGTGGAGAGTTGTTAGGAGAGAGAAAACTGTCTGCATGCGTGATGATTCATGTTAGCCACTTTCACCTGTAAGCTTAAGATTTGAAAATGCCCCTATGGATTACACCTGTAACTTCGGCTTTATTACCAGTGAGTCAGTGACGCCTGCATTGGCAAGTGTTTGGAGATCGAGAAGCATCTTCTCTAATGGTATGTCTCGTGGACTCTTTTCATACGGATTAGGATCATGAATTCGTAGGTTCAAGTCATCATAGCCTAATACGGTGAACATATGCCAAAACGTTCCAACAGGCAAGGAGACTATGTGAGGTAAACCATTCTCTATGCTGTGTCTTATGTGACGAATCAAGTCATCGAAGTCATGGAGTTCAGGTCGGTCAATATGCTGCGATTCTGCCCATGAGTAGTTAGGGTCCACATCCAGAACGAGTTCTTTGATTGTTTTGAAATTGATATTCTGTAGTGTTACGTTTCGATCCCTACAGGCTAAGGCGTATTGGGTCCAAAGATATTCCTGAGTGACAGGGGATTCGTGTCGAAAATACTTGGTCACCACTTCAATGCTAGCGGGAATACAGAAGTTAAGCTGTCTCTGTCGTATGTGGAAAGGAAATTTGTCAATGTTAGGAACCTCCGTCCATTTCATAGCTAAACCTTAGCGACAAGTTCCCGCAGTGTTGAATTCAACTGTATCAGGATATTAGTATAGTAGACTTTGACCAAGCTCCTTTGATGCTCTTCTAAGTAACTGTTGTGTGCCACCAGATTGCGACAAGCAGACAGTTCCTCGATCTTAGTGACTATCCAATTCTGGAACCAGCCCACGGTCTCCTGTACCGGTATGGTGCACCAGTGAGACCTCCTCTAAGTCGTATAGGGGCTCCTCCTGTTACTCTTTGCATTGCGACGAAATCTTCGTAGAACGAAGGAGTATATTGCAAAGACCCGAAAATCGATCGGACTGCCCCATGTCTCTTCATACGTGTCACATCGTCTCTAAAGAACCCAATTCCAGCAATGAGACTAAACTTCAAGCTACACTCACTTTAGGGCTGTTTAGTTCCGCAGTTATTGCAGAACTTTGATTTGTCGCCAATTCGCTACCACATTGTTCGCTTCTTTGGCAGCTTACGTTTCCAAAGCGTACAACGAGTGCCCCATAAGAAGCCAGACAGGTGCCCTTAGCAAAGCCCACAACTGCCTGAGATAGTCAGCAAGCACCTACCACGCCATTGACCTGTGAGTAGAAACACATCGGACTAACATGTTCCTTGTTAGCGTACACGACGTAAGGATACACCAAGAAGAATTGAACCCTAGAGTAGATCGAGTTACCTTAAGCGTTGAACCCTAGCGGAGAACGAAGAGGCACACGTGTAAGCCCTAAAGAAATATGACTTGTAATAGATTACGTAAGTAGTATAGAATTGACAACATGCCAGATGTCTATCTGAGATCAGATTAGTTCATGTATCTCAACAGATCGTGTTCGATTATGGATTTAGCGGACTCTATGATGATTGGCTCATTGCAGAGGTCTTACCGAGTACATTTACCGTCCAATACATCCGCTCCCATGAACGGGTTGCTTCTTGTGTTTCATGGCGGTGGTGCTACTGGGAAAGGAATGCCTATTCTAACTAACTTTGACGAAGTCGCGGATCGTGAGAGATTCGTTGTAGTCTACCCAGATGGATACAGAAGACATTGGGTGGATAGTCGAGGGACAACTGCCCCGGAAATTGAAGGTGTAGACGACGTCGTTTTTGTCTCCAGTCTGATCCGCAAGATGATCATTAACTACAAAATAGATGAGAAACGGGTATATGCTGCCGGAATCTCGAACGGCGGTTTCTTCTCGCAAAGACTCGCAGTGGAGATTCCTGAACAGATTAGAGGCATCGCGACTGTGGCTGCCACCATGCCCCTGCCATTATCTGAAACGCAATTCCTGAAGAAACCAATTTCGGTCATGTTGATTCATGGGACAGATGATCCTCTGGTACCTTTCGGAGATGGCCGCGTGAGGGCGGGTGCTAAAGGACCAATACTCTCTGCTCATGACTCCGCAATCAAATGGGCAAGACTGAATGGCTGTGTTTCCGATCCGGAAATAACATACTTACCGAACAAAGTTGACGACGCTACTCGCGTCAGGGTGGAAAAATACGGTTCGGGCAAGGAGAATACCGAGGTTATATTGTACGTTATTGAGGGTGGCGGCCACACGTGGCCAGGGGGATGGCAGTATTTTCCTGTGAAGATTATTGGAAAGACAACTCACAATTTGGACGCAAGCCAAGAAATAATGGAGTTCTTCAAGCGACACTAATCCTCCTGTTCTTGGACAGGTATTGAACTGAATGAAGGATAGATATGTGACCTCGGAAAATCTGGTTGTGGAAGCCCGCGAGCTAAGGAAAGCTTTCGATACCATAGAAGCAGTTCGGGGAGTAGATTTTGACGTCACGGCGGGCGAGTGTTTTGGTTTCTTAGGCCCTAATGGAGCAGGCAAAACGACCACCATGCGGATGATTGGCTGCGTGTCACCCTTCACTTCAGGCTCGTTGAAGGTCTTCGGTCTGGACACGCGGTCATCGGGTCGCAAAATCAAGCAGCGGCTCGGTGTAGTTCCTCAGGAAGCGAATTTGGATGAAGAGCTACCCGTAGTGGAAAACCTTACTGTCTACGCTCGGTTCTTCAACATTCCGTCGAATATTGCATCTGATCGCACTAAGGATCTGCTTGAATTCATGGAGTTGACGGAAAAACGTTCGGCGAGAGTCTCCGAACTATCGGGCGGGATGAGGAGACGTCTGCTCATATCAAGAGCTATGATGAACAAACCAGAGTTACTCATCTTAGACGAGCCGACGACGGGATTAGATCCACAAGCTAGGCACTTGGTTTGGGACAAACTCTTCGAATTGAAGAAGCGCGGGGTAACTCAAATCGTTACTACACACTACATGGATGAAGCGGAACAACTGTGCGATCGATTGGCCATCATGGATCAGGGTCATATTATAGAGAAGGAGACTCCTCAGAATCTAATCCAGAAATACATTGGTAGGGAAGTTGTGGAGATAAGAGTCTCTGATGCGGAGAAATCTCAAATCCTGAGTCTGGATACCACGCTGATCAAAGGTCACGACAGTTACAGAGATCTGCTGATATTATACAGTGACGACGCGGACAAAGTTCTAGAAAGAATAAAGACCACTGGAATCAACACTGATTATACTATTGTCCGTAGGAGCGGCTTAGAAGATGTATTCCTGAAGTTAACGGGAAGGAGAATAACCGAATGAACCCGTTGAGACCTTTTAGCTTCTCACCAAGACAGGCATTCCGAGTCTGGCAACGTGAGGTAAGTGTGTACAAGTATGTTTACAAATCGACGATAGTCTCTAACTTGATGGATCCGCTTATCTACTTAATGGCGCTCGGGTTCGGTCTCGGTGCTTACGTGAACCGAATGCAGGGGCTGCCATATATCCAATTCATCGCCCCTGGACTGATCTCATCGTCGATTATGGCAGCTGCATCATTCGAGACCACAATCAACACCTTCGTCAGAATTCACTTTGATCACGTCTATGAAGCGATGATGGCCACTCCAGTGACGGTTGAAGATATAGTGGTAGGTGAAATGATGTGGGCGATGACTAGGAGTACTATTTATGCAACGGTCATGCTCGGCGTGGTAACGGCCCTCGGACTAACGCGATCATGGTATGCCATTTTCGTACCATTCATGGGTGCCTTGGGAGGATGGATGTTCGCCATGCTAGGTCTCACATACACCTCCTTCCTGAAGAGCATCGACCAGGTCAACTTCTATTTCACACTCTTCCAAACACCGCTCTTCCTATTCTCCGGCGTATTCTTCCCTATTGACGGTCTCCCTCAAATTGTAAAAACGATAGCATTCCTAAGTCCTCTCTATCACCTTGTGGAAGTCGTACGTCCACTTGTTCTTGGAAGGGTCGAGTACGGAGTTCTCCTCCACCTAGCTTGGATACTCGTTTTCGTCTTCATCTTCACAGCATTACCAGTAAATCTTCTCAGCAAGAAACTGGTCAAGTAATGTGAGACGGCGGTTGGACATTATTTAGTTTGCAAGAAAGATCTGCGATTGGGTTCGTAGTTGCAAAGCAATTATACGAACCTAAACGACACTGGGTCACAAGGCTAATGGTTTGATCGATGCAACAGTTTCACTAGTCGGCCTGCCGTTCTACAGTATGTCGAGATACAACGGAATGGGTCTTGCCGTTTCCGCCCTCCGTAGACTCGGAATTGCAGACGTGATCAGCAATCGAAGCCGGAGTTTCAGAGATCGTGGTGATGTCACTCTGTCCACGATCATGGAGGACTCTGGTCCACAAAATCTGAGAAACTTCCCCCAGTTCATTGAAGATACTAAGACCGTGTACAGGGCTATTTCTGGCTGGGAGGAGCCAGACGATTTCGTTTTCTGTCTCGGCGGCGAATGCGCTTTGGTAACAGGTGCGATGGCGGCGTTCAGGAAACGGTTTGAAGGCAGACCAGGGATTTTATGGATGGATGCACATGGTGATTTCAATACTCCAGATACTTCGCCTTCAGGTTTCATTGGTGGAATGTGTTTAGCTCTAACCTGCGGCCGTGGACCGCATTTGACGGATGAAATCGAAAGATCACGCCCTCTCGTAACAGAAGAGAACGTCATCCATGTGGGAAGCAGAGCATTAGACTCAAGTGAAGCCAAGGCGATGGAGGATTCAGCGCTGGAGCTGTATCCTACATCTAAGTTGCACCAAGTGGGAACTCCACAGATAGCTGAGATCGCTGCGCACAATCTAGCAGAACGCTGTGACTGGATAGTATGCCATCTTGACGTGGACGTAAT
Organism: Candidatus Bathyarchaeota archaeon; assembly: GCA_963783645.1. Lineage (GTDB taxonomy): Archaea > Thermoproteota > Bathyarchaeia > 40CM-2-53-6 > 40CM-2-53-6 > FEN-987. The sequence goes on from CAWAOH010000007.1 coordinate 55,473, forward strand.
AGACCCGCGAACGATACCGGCAGTCAACTTTCCAACTCCAGGAGATGCGCTGACCATGGAAGAAGTCGTTACAATAGTCAAGTCATTGCGTGATACTGGAAAGCTGAAAGTCTTCAACCTAACCGCGTACAATCCAATGATGGACAATTACAATTACGAATGCGGAACGAAAATTCTCAAGCTGGTATCCAACGCCATCTCTTAGCCACATTCATTTCGCTGATCCGGAAGGAAACAGCAACTATACCAACCTCGACCAGGCCATTGAGATCGAAAGATATGTCGAGCGAAGAACTAGCTAGAGTTGGAGTAGAGAAACTCATTCACGTGACGACTCGGGGTAGAAAGACAGGGCAGCCACATATCGTGGAACTCTGGTTTGCGCTGAACAGTGACAAAGTGTATCTTAGTCACGAAGGCAAAGAAACTGACTGGATGAAGAACGTCAAGAGAAATGACCAAGTCTCTTTTGAGATTAGTGGAAAGAACTTCAACGGAACAGCCCGGTTGTTAGAGAGTAACACAGAGGAAGCCTGGGAAGCCAAAGTAGCCCTCTACGAGAAGTACTATGGGAAGGCATCCAAGGAAGTCATCGAAGACTGGTTCTCGTTGTCTAAGCTCCTCCTAATCCAACCGCATCGACAATGACAGCGAAACCTGTGAGGGTTACGATAGAACCAAGAGTTACTGTAACTGTCTCTAACCCAAGACAAGAAAGGACTCTTGAGGCTGCAGCCTCCTGAGTCATTCCTAACGCTTCGCTTTCGTTTCTTTTGTTTTATCCGGGTTGCCCTCGCGGCGCCAATACCAGAAAGCACTTTTCAACTAGATTCACCACCGCAACAACCTCTTTTAGATGTAACGTAGCCAGGTCGCCTATGTAATGCTCCCGGTCAAGTAACACTCAGAACTTTTATGGTTCCAAATGAAACATAATTGAGTAAGGTTAACAGTTGAAGTTCGAGGAAAAAGTCTGGAAAATAATGGAGACTATTCCAAAAGGAAAAGTTACTACTTACGGATTAATCGCGAAGAAGCTGAAAACAAAAGCATACAGAGCGGTCGGGAACGCCTGCCGTAACAATCCATACGCGCCAAGAGTCCCATGCCACAGAGTAGTGAAGTCTGATGGAGCTATTGGCGGCTTCGGAGGAAAAACTTCAGGCAGGACAGTGAATGAGAAAGTCCGGCTGCTGAGAAAAGAGAACGTCGAAGTTAAGAACGGAATGATAGTCAACTTCGAAAAAGTCTTGTTCGTAGTCTGAAGCTTCCAGACATCGACGACGCTTTTAGAGATCAATCAACAACATTCGCAGAACCGTCCTGTCGGGTTGCAGCAATGCTCGATCATCAAATTGTTTAGGCTCTATCCCTTTGAAATCCTCAACTTCTAATTTCTTAACCCTACCCGAGGTCACTTTGCATAGAAAATGATGAATAAGGAGAAGGCTCTTACCCATTCTATATCTGAGGGTACAGTAGAAAGCGGGAGACACGATTTGCGCATCGCTTTGCTGTACAATGAAGTCGGGTAACTGATGAGCGTTATGGATTCTTCCTTTGCTGATAATTCTCGTTGAGTACCAGTATCTCTTCAGCACATCACGTACCCACTCATCGTCATCAGAGCATTTTCGGCGACCTTCAGCCGCTAATTTCTTGCTCTCCAAAGTTCTAATTCCTTCATCAGTTATATTTGACCCATAGCTAATCCGAGAAGATATCTCCAGGTGAGAATGTGAGTAGGGAGTTCTTCAAGTTTCAATGGAAAGGCTGGAGACGGTTCGCATACGACTTTCTCGTTATTCAGATTGGCTTTCTCCTGTTCGGGTTGTCGATTGACGTCATTGTTCAGGCGAGCCTAGGCCTAGATTCATGGGATGTTCTTCAAATGGCATTAACATATCATTTTCCAATTACTCTTGGACAATCGAGTATTGGTGTCGCATTCCTAATTGTGCTCGTCGATATTATTCTCAAGGAACCGTTAGGCTGGGGGACGATCGCAAATATGATTTTCATCGGTGTATGGGTCGATATTCTCAGACCGTATGTTCCGTCAGTCCCTCACCTATTCGTGATTCAAATCGGATATCTTCTCCTTGGAACTCTAATCATGGGGTTCGCCACCGCAGTATACGTAGGAGTAGACGCTGGAGCAGGTCCACGCGATACTCTGATGCTGGCATTGTCCAGGCTTGGGAAGACTAGTTTGCGCGTTGCTCGTACATGCCTCGAAGTCACAGTTGTTGCGTTAGGATGGCTTTTTGGTGGACCAGCGTGGCTTGGAACCCTGGTTGCCGCGATCGCCATTGGGCCAGCTGTTCAACTGGGATTCAAAGTACTAAGGGTACGAACAACCTTCTAGGCTAGATTGAGATTTAGATTACGTCAATATGATCCGCGGAGAATCCTTGCTTAACAAGTTCTTCCTTGACGTGCCTCCGATGATCACCTTGAAGCAGAAGTTCTCCGCCCTTGGTGGTGCCTCCCGCACCAAATCGCCGCTTTAGTTCGCGAGCCACTTCCGCTAATCTCGCTTCCGGAATCCCTTGAATTATAGTAACTGGTTTCTTGAATCGCCTGAACTCCAATCTGACAACGACACGAGCTTCACTACGATCGAGTTCTTCGAGCGGGTTGAATCCGAGATCGTCTGCCTTCGCCATGTAACTCAACTAAGGATGTGTGTTATTTTGGAAGCATATAGATTAGATGTACCTGCAACCGCTATATCCGAAAAGTTATGAATAACAATGCTGTGGGACACAAATAAGGAACATATTTGGTCAAAACCTTCAAGCATATTGATACGAAACTTATCCACGCAGGCGAACCGACTCCACGAATTCTCGGCTCTGTCAGCATGCCAATCTTCCAGTCTGCAATGTTCGAGTACACGGGAGAAACAAGCTATCATGATCTTAAATATATTCGCTTAAACAATACACCAAATCATGTAGCGCTGCACGAAAAACTCGCTGCCTTAGAGAATGCTGAAACCGCATTAGTCACATCAAGCGGCATGGCAGCCATATCTACCACACTTTTGACTGTGCTCTCAAACGGGGACCATCTCCTAGCTCAAGACTGTCTCTATGGTGGAACTCACACATTTGTTACGCACGACCTTGAGACATTCGGCATCTCATACGACTTCATCAATGGCGACAACCCACGATCGTGGAAGGAGAAATTGCGACCGAACACTAAAGCGATCTACGTTGAAACGATGACGAATCCTCTCTTGGTGGTTGCTGATCACAAGGCAGTAGTGGAATTTGCTAAGGAGAATGGTTTGATCTCGCTAATCGACAATACCTTCGCAAGCCCAGTTAATTTCAGGCCTCCAGAACACGATTATGACCTTTCACTGCACAGTTGCACAAAGTACCTAAACGGCCATTCTGACATCGTTGCGGGAGCCGTAATAGGGCGCGCCAAACTCATTGAGAAAGTGAAGCTTAGACTAGATCACCTGGGAGGATCACTTGATCCTCACGCCTGTTTCCTGCTTCATAGAGGCATGAAGACATTGGCTCTGCGAGTTCGCTTCCAGAACGAAAGTGCTCAGAAGATTGCCAGTTTTCTCGAGAATCATTCAGCAGTCACGAAAGTCAATTACCCGGGTCTGACAAGTCATCGCCAGCATACGAGAGCAAGGGAATTGTTCGACGGATTTGGGGGTATGCTGAGCTTTGAACTGAGAGGCGGAGTTCAGGCTGCCAAGGATTTCATGAAGAAAACAACGCTCCCAGTAAAAGCACCGAGTCTCGGAGGCGTAGAGACGCTGCTTACTCTACCTTCAACGACATCACATGCAGGAATGCAACCCGAAGAACGACAAGCTCTCGGAATCACTGATGGCCTTATCCGAATGTCAGTTGGGATAGAAGCGACAGAGGACATCATCGAAGATTTCGAAGCCGCGTTGCGCTAGCTTTCGCTGGTCCTTCACGTCGCCTAAGGAGCATGTACGCGACAAGATCGATCACGAGTAGAACAGTCAGCGCTACGATGGCGCTTATGCTGGCAACGTAGACGCAGTTTGTGAGGTATCCGTCTGGAGGCAGCATCATACAAGCTTTTGATTCAAGCCAGAAAACTTGGACATCAATTGGATCATGATAGAGATTGAATCCGCTGTCGGTCATCATCGATAACTCTGATGAAACATCCATTGCTGCGATCCACATGCCAATGAAGATCACTCCTGCAACGTAGGGCAGTATCTTCAGGGCGAATTTCGATCGACTAACCATCTAGCCGCACATGCCTCCCGTAACATGATCTTTGGATTGATACCCTAAAATCTCTCGCTGCTGTAGGGCGCCGCATGGAATATGTGAATTTAGGTAGAACAGGCATCAAAGTATCACGAATATGCTTAGGATGCATGTCATTCGGCAATGACGCCGCCTGGAAAATTGAACTTGACCAAGCGCGCAAGTTGGTGAAGAAGGCAATTGATCTTGGGATAAATTTCTTCGACACGGCTAACGTGTATTCGCTAGGACGATCAGAAGAGATTACAGGCGAATGTCTGAAAGATTATCGTGAAAATGTCATCCTTGCGACGAAAGTCTACTTTCCGATGGGCAAAGGCCAGAACGACTCAGGCCTTTCACGTCGACACATCATGCAACAGATTAGAGCTTCCCTGAAACGTTTGCAGATGGAATATGTCGATCTCTACCAGATTCATCGTTGGGACTACAACACACCAATCGAAGAAACCATGCGAGCACTGAACGACGTAGTGCGTGTCGGCTTCGCACATTACATCGGTGCTTCCAGCATGTTCGCGTGGCAACTTTTGAAATCATTAGACACTAGCGACCGGTCGGGACTGGAGAAATTCGCTAGCATGCAAAATCATTACAACCTTCTCTACCGCGAAGAAGAACGCGAAATGATCCCACTTTGTAAGGAAGAGGAAATCGCTTTGATCCCTTGGAGTCCTCTGGCAAGAGGGTTTCTAACTGGAAAATACAGACGAGGAGAAACGCCGAAGACTAAACGCTATGAAAATGACAAATATCTGTCGGAACGTTATTTCACGTCAGAAGACTTTGACGTTCTCGATGTACTAATTTCGTTGGCGAAAGAGAAAGACGTGGCACCTGTTCAAATCGCGCTTGCGTGGCTACTCAATAAAGGGGTAACAGCACCCATCATCGGTGCCACTAAGGTAGAGCACATTGAAGAAGCTGCAAGCGCTGTTGAAATAAAGCTTGGAGCAGATGACGTGGTACGATTAGAAGCAGGTTACAAGCCGCATCCAGTCATCGGTCATCAGTAAGAACACATAACGGAATTGTCAGCATAGTTCTTTAGGCTTCAATTCTCACAGATAGAGGATTTCATCAAGGAAAACTATCTTAGCGTGACTACCAACATAACCCTGGTATTAGTCGAAGGCTAGTGACTTGACCGCTAATCCAGAACCAGAGTATCCGACAGGTCCGTTCACAATAGGCGTGGGAGGAGTAGTAATTGACGGAAATAAAGTTCTCCTCGTAAAACTCACCTACGGCCACAAAGGATGGATTCTGCCTGGAGGGTACGTGAAGTCGACAGAAACCATAGGGAAAGCCGTCAAACGTGAAGTACATGAAGAGACAGGGCTTGATGTTGAACCCACGCAGATTCTGGCTGCTCGAAGTAAGACGGATCAGGGAAGATGCGACATATACGTTGCATTCTTAGTGAAAGTCTTGGGTGGCGAACTCAAACCCGACCGGGAGGAAATTTCTGACCTCAGATATTTCACGTTGGACGAAATGGCGGCAAGATCGGACGTCCCCAAGCTTAATACTTGGATAGTGCGGCGCGCATTAGAGAAGACATCGCCTCGGTTCTCTCTTTCCGAACATAGACCCGACCCGCAGCAACTCTACGAATTGTGGTTCTAGTTCTCTGAAACAGAGGTGGACCTTCCGTAATGTTTGCCAGCCATGCTTTCAATACTGATGTCGATTAGAGCGGTTGCACTTCCCATAGATGAACGGTAATTATCAACGGTGACTGCACTAAGCTTTCTCGCAGCCTCAATATCTTTTCCAACCGCGTACTCGGCTGGAATCAGTCTCATCACTGCCGTCTTCTCATCCAGGCTGGTCAGTAGATTCTTCTTTCTTTCCCTATTATGATTCCAAATGAATTTGGTTTGGGTGAATCATTCGATTGAAACACATCGGTGTTTATGACGTCATGAAAATTCTCAATACTTTCAAAACAAAAGGAAGGGGGGTAGATATTCCCTGAATCTACCTAGTGCGAATTCTTGCATGACACGTGCAGATAGTACTCGGCCATAGAGGGCATGTGTAGCCGTGATTTGGCATTCAGACTGTGCATTCCCACTATGTCTTCACCTAATCTGTCCAAGTTCTCCTCGCCATCCACAGTTACCGCAGTAGTGCGATTGTCTCCGCCAGCTGGTCGGTTTCATGTGGTTGAGGATGACTCGCTTCGCGTCGCAGTAGTCGCAGTATTCGCGACCGTCAACAGTTCCATGATGCCATCGGTGGATCGGGTGAACAGTTCGACAATTCGGACATAGCCAGATGTCTAGGTGTCTGCCTCGTCGATGTTCTTGAACTTGGGCTGCTTGAATACGCCTCTGCAGGATGACTTTTTCTAATTCCACTGTCATTCAATTTCACTTCGACTGTGAGATTACGGCTTGATGCATTACCGGATTCGGGCTTCCGTGACGCGGTTCACAGGATACTGCTCTTCGCGTTGCGCCAAAACTTTCGCGTTCTGTTGAATTCTTGCGAGTTTTGCGATGTTCTCAGCTAGGTTAACGATGTCAACCTCCGTGTTGTCGACTACTACAGATAGGATTTCCTCGTTGATGAAGAATGTGAGCTGGTAGTATGACGGGTTACCCGTCAGTTCGTAGTGGTAACCATCGGTAAGATCTCTCACTTTGAACCGTACTTCGTTCGGTTCTTCGCTGACGTACGCATTGTCATTCTCAGGTTGGCATCTTTGAGCGTTCTCTAGAAGCTTATCCGTAGACCGAGTTACGCAGCAGATGTTAGGGTCCAGTTGAAGAATTGCTGCACAGAAGCCTTCACGCATCCTTGTCTCCTCCGAGATTACCTAAGTGGTCTTGTTGGAAATGGCTGATAGGATTGCACGGAATAGTAGCTCTTCCATGCAAGGCTTCTGGATTTCGAATCCCTAGTCTTTCTGACATTCTCTTCTGGAATACTGGACTGTTCATCAACGACGTTCTTGATTTGTGATTTCATCAAACCACTTTCCTCCTCTTCCCACTCAGGCATGGAGGCCGATATATCAACGTTCCGTCAGTGAAACACGGATGTATCATTCCAGTGCAACGAATCATATGGAAACAATGTGCGGAAAGCCAAGGATCATTGATTGAAATGGTTCGAGTGCATAGATCTGTCTGAGCCATATGGAAAGAGATCGGATCGTGCGATGGCTGTATGCATTGGGTATTGGTTTGTTGATGTTCGCGGCGACATTGTTTCTGCTTCTTCTGTACAGGTTTACGGCTGAGGCGCTGTTCACTGCAGTACTTTGCACCATTATTGGGATTACATTATTCGTTGGCGCTTTTGCAGTGAACCGTATATGGACTCGCCATGACTGATAACAAGTCCAACCATTTCCGGCAATAGAGCAAAGGATTCTTTTTGTATTCCACGATGCGTTACGATTTTGAGGAGAAGACATAGGTCTCGCTAGGATCGAGGATAGCTGCAACTATTCTGGTAGTCGTTTTCTGGTTCGCATTCATAGTACTGTATCTCGCATTCTTTGCGGGAGGACTAGACTGGTGGCAGCCCTCTGGGTTAAATGGACTATTCACTAGCTCTGAAGCGGCTTACAACTGCATAATGTTTCTTCCCGATCACAGTCCTGACACAACAACAGAACTCCATCAATTGGACTTGATTCTAGTATAGGCCTGCTACACTTCGGACATTTCTCACTCGTGACACATTCACTAATTGCACTCATGACGCACTCAGTCGTGAAAGGATCTCAGCACTATACGAATCATCAGTTTTAGCCGGAAGCAAACCTACAATAAGAGAGACGGCCAATATTCTCAGTTAACAAATTCGACCGGAGGTGTTACTGTGGGTTATAAGTTGAAGTGCGCTGATCTCGGCATGAATTGTTCTTGGGAAGGAAGTGGCAACACTATGGATGAACTACTGATGAAGGGTGCTCAGCACGCAAAGGAAGCACACAATATGGCTAACATGCCTCCGGACATGGTCGCCAAGGTCAAAGCAGCCGTTAAACAAGTCTAAGCGTCCAAGAAAATTACTGTGCATTAATAATCCTATTTTTCCCGAAATTCTGACTTCTCGATAGTTCAACATGGATTTTTCGGGGTCTGTTTTAAGGCTTGAACCTGTTGAGGAGCAGCGAACTACCCACTACTGTGACTGAACAGGTAGCCATAGCTCCAGCTGCCAATTTTGGGAGAACGTCATAGACACCTGGTCCGAAGAACGGAACTAGTGCACAATGGCAGGCTTCGGATTCGGACTAATTTTAGGTCTTATCGGTGGAATACTGGCGTTGACTTGGAAACCACCTACCCCCGAAAAGAAGTGAAGACAATCGATTGCCATCCATTAAGGCACTTTGCTGGTTGAAAATTAGCTCCCAATATCCTTGACCATAACTATTCGAACGGCTTTTTCGCGTTTTGACTCCAAGATCTTGAATCCACGGTTGATAGTGTCGAGCGTCACCTTATGCGTTACTGACCGTGAAAGGCTGATTCTCCGCGCTCGGACGAGTCGAACTAACTCAACCAGTTCCGAGTGCAGATGATCGTCCACGCCTATGACTTCCAACTCTCTTCCAATAATGCTCTTGTACGGAGTGATTTGTAGAGAATCTCTGCTTATGCCGACTAATACGACCCTTCCACCCTTTCCGGTTGAAGCGATCGCCTGTTCCATAGTCCTTCTGTGACCGACGAAATCCACTACAACATCACCAAATTCACCGTCCGTGATTTTGCTAATTGCTTTGGAAACATCGTACTTGGCCGCGTTGACAGTAGCCTTCGCACCCATATGTTTAGCCAGTCTCAACTTCCAATCAAGAACGTCCACTGCCACAATCATTCCAGCCTTGAAAATTCTAGTCGCAAGTTGAATCGCATGCATTCCGAGTCCGCCAACTCCGAAGATAACGACAACGTCTCCCTGCTGTACTCTTCCTCTCTTGAGTGCATGATAGGCGGTTGGAACAGCGCAACCCAATATGGCGGCTTGCTCGAAAGGTAACTCTTTAGGTAATTTCACGACGTTTCTTGCAGGCACTTTTGCGAACTCGGCAAAGCCTCCATCAACATCCTTCCCAATCATTTGGTAGTGAGCACAGTAATTCTCATAACCACTCCGACAGATTGAGCATCTTCCGCAGCTAACAATGTAGTGCACCAAAACCCGATCACCCACACGTACTCCCCTCACTTTGGCTCCCGTTTTTGCGACGAGCCCTGCGATCTCGTGTCCAAGAGTGATTGGCAATTTCCCGACAGGCGCGATGCCGTCACGGTAGTTTATGTCCGAATGGCAGATTCCGCTGGCCTTCACATCAACGAGAACGTCCCTCTCAGCAATAGTTGGGACATCAACGCGGTCCACGCTAAGCTTGGCGCCGATTATATGCAACCTCGCAGTAATCATCGATTCAACCAAGACGATATTCCCTCCGGCATGCTAGTGAGTGTATGATAGTTCCGTAAACATCTTTGGCTAGGCGGATATTACCCCCTTCAAGTCAAATGAGCTCAAGAACTCTACAGTAGATGACCCAGTGAATGTCGGATGAATTGAGTAATAGTTTCGGAAATTGGATTGACCGAGACGGCAAAACAGTTTTCTTGGAGAAGACGGTTCGCACTGTACCTTACGGTTTCCTTGGCGTCATTTTTGGTGTGTATTTGGCGCAGCTCGGTTTCAGCGCGTTCGCAATTGGAGTAGTATTGACGTTTACGGTGCTTAGCAGTGCCTTCTACACGTTCGTTGTCAGCTTCATAGCGGATCGAATTGGCAGAAGACGTACGCTGATTTTCTTTGCGTTGACTGATTTTGCTGCTGGGTCATTACTATTCCTGTCAACTGCGTGGTGGGCTCCGGTTCTTGCAGGAATCGTGGGCAATATGACGGTTGGTTCGGGCGAAGTAGGCCCCTTTCTTTCACTTGAACAGGCAATACTTCCCAGGACTTGTGACTCTAAACGGCGCACACTCGCTTTCAGCGTCTACAACTTGGTTGGATACGGCGCGTCTTCTCTCGGCGCTCTCATCGCAGGCCTATCCCAATATTTCGGTCCAGGCGTGGCCGGATATCGGCCCTTATTCTTAGCATATATGGGGTCTGGACTTCTGGGAGCCTTCCTCTACTCTACTTTGTCGAAGAAGGTGGAGCTTGGTCATTTAACACAGGGAAAGAAACACGCAGCGCTTTCCCCCAAGGCTAGGCCTATTGTTTTCAAGCTGTCTGCGCTTTTCTCAATAGACGCGTTTGGGGGCGGCTTCATTGGACAGAGCATCCTATCATACTACTTCTACACCCGCTTCGCTCTCGACCTATCAACCCTAGGAGAAATATTCTTCGCAACACAAATTGTGACCGAGTTGTCCTTCCTTCTAGCCGAACGTATGGCGAGGAGGATAGGTCTGCTACGAACCATGGTGTTCAGTCATATTCCCTCAAACGTATTCCTAATCGCAGTAGCCTTCGCACAGACTCCATTGAGCGCCGTGATCCTTCTCTTGTGCAGACATTCATTGTCCCAGATGGATGTTCCAGCCAGGCAGTCGTATGTTATGGCAGTGGTCGACGAGTCAGATAGAACTGCAGCGGCCGGATTAACGAGCACAACACGAACCGTATCATCATCAATAAGCCCATCAATCGCAGGTTACGCGATGGGAGCGATCTGGGTGGGCGCCCCCTTAGTGGCGGCTGGCGTTCTGAAATTAACTTACGATTTCCTCATTTACGCGACTTTTCGAAAGGTCAAACCTCCGGAAGAAATGCGAACGAAGTCGTGATAACTCATGCCAGGCGCGTGGATGATTCCTTCATATGGCCTTTTGTCAAGCTGAATGGCTACATGATCAATATGCGGCGTCTCATCCTCACTATCCTTCTCTTTATCCTAGTATTCGGCTCTTCGGGCATAGTCGGCGCAGTATCTGCAGAGACAAACTCCGCACGATCGCGCTTCGCCGTCGCCACTCAGCTGAATGGCGCGTAGATTGAGGGATATTTCTCTATCAGTATTAGGTTGAGTTTGAGGACGTTAACGTATGGGTCGCCAACGATCCATAACGTCCTCTCGACGTTATCATCAACTAACTGCTTGAGTACGTCTGATGGAATTCCAGTTGTCGCGTGTATTCTTGGAATTTGGGAGTAAGCATCTTGAAGGGTAATGTCGGGGTCGACGCCTGAGGCTGAGCTGGTCACATTTCTGGAATGGAATAGCATGGGTGACGTGAAATTTTGAGCAATAAGGTTGGTACCAATGTCACGTCCGTTGAATCTGATTATCCCGCCGTTTGCCTGATTTGGCATGAGAACTTGCGCAACTCCTGTCACAACCAGCGGAAAGACCAGCCCGCACAGTACTAGTGAAATAACTGCGAGCCTTATTGTGGGTCCATATTCGGATTTGTTTTTCGACATATCATGGTCTCCTAAATGTGAATCGCCAAGAGTGCGATGTCTATTAGTTTGATTCCTACAAATGGCACTATTACTCCACCGACGCCGTAGATCATTGTATTCTTCAAGAATAGGGTCATCGTGTCTGCAGGCTTGAAGGACACACCCTTCATGGCCAAAGGAATCAGTAGCGGAATTATGATCGCATTAAAGATCAGAGCTGATAACACTGCGCTATGCAATCCGAGCTGTAGAATGTTCAAGGCCTGTAGTTCGGGTACAACTGCGAACATCACTGGAACTATTGCGAAGTATTTCGCAACATCGTTTGCAATGCTGAAAGTAGTTACTGCACCACGTGTCATGAGTAGTTGTTTCCCAAGCATGACAACTTCAATGATTTTTGCTGGATTAGATTCAAGATCCACCATATTGGCGGCTTCTTTTGCTGCTTGTGTCCCTGAATTCATTGCTAGTCCAACGTCAGCCACGGCCAATGCGGGAGCATCATTTGTTCCGTCCCCGATCATGGCGACAATTCTGGTGTTTGCTTGTTCTCGCAGAACTATTCCATGTTTGTCCTCAGGCTTCGCTTGTGGTACATATTCATCGATCCCAACCTCAGACGCTATGCTTTTGGCGGTAAGTGGATAGTCACCCGTTATCATCACGGGCCGAATCTTCATCGCTTTGACTGCCTGTATTTTCTCTTTGATTCCCGGTTTCAAAATGTCTCTGAACCGAATAATCCCGATTATTTCACGATTCTTGGTGATTGCGACAGGGCTGTCACCTGCGTTAGATATCTTGGTGATCACCGTGTCAAAGTCATTAGGAGCCGATTCCGTGATCTTCATTATCGCATCCGGTGCTCCTTTGATTATCTCAACTTCGCCTGCGGGTACGGAAGGTTCGAGAACATCCGTGAATTTTCGCCGCGATCTTCCCCGCTCCAGAGGGCCCTTCGGCAACATGAATCCAGTTCCGCCGGTGAACTTTACTCCGCTAGTTCGAGTCGTTGCTGAGAAGTCGTATGTTTCCGAGAGAGCTAGGTCATTTAATTCCTTCGGGATCAATCTGTGATTGTATGCTAACCTGATTATGCTTCGCCCTTCTGGGGTGTCATCGTGCCAAGACGAAAGGAACGCGGCCTCGCCGACTTCCTGTTCTGAATGGCCTTCAAACGGTATGAATTCGATTGCTTGTCTACTTCCGACTGTTATTGTCCCAGTCTTATCGAGGAGGATTGTGTCTGTATCGCCGGCAGTTTCTATGGCTCTACCTGATTTTGCGACGATCTTCCTGGCATATAGTCTAGACATACCGGAGAGGCCGATCGCAGGAAGAAGCGCTCCTATGGTGGTTGGAAGAAGGCAAACGTATAGCGCAATTAGAACTGAAAGATCAGCGCCGAGGCTGAGCACTACTGACATTCCGAGAAGTGCGAATATGATTATAGTGAAGATGGCTGTGAGGCCGATCAGGACGATTGTAACTGCTTGCTCGTTTGGAGTCTTTGGTCTCTTTGATGATTCTACTAAACGGATCATTTGGTTGATGTAGCTGTCTTCTGGATTTACGGTGACTCTGGCCGTTAGCGTGTCGCTAAGGAGTTTGGAGCCTCCAATCAGGGGGTCACTGGGGGCTTTTCGGACGGGTGTTGATTCACCGGTAAGAAGAGACTCGTCCACCATCGCGATGCCTTCAGTCACCTCTGCATCTATTGGAATCAAGTCTCCCTTCTCTAGTAGAATCATGTCTCCTAGGCGCAGCTTTGTTGAGGGGGTGAGAACGAATTCCCGTGCCTGCTGCGTTCCTTGGTCTGGAACTATTTTCTTAGCCATCGCTTCCGTTTCGAGTTTCCTGAGGCTGTTTGCAGTATTCTTCGCTTGAGTTTCAGCAATCGAGTCTGAAAGAGTGCTAAACCAGACTGTAATGAATAGGATTGCTGCTACTTCAACGTAGAAGATCCGTTCATTGGGACTTGCTACTGGGATGAACCAATGTGGATTCACGGCCATCGCTGCTACGACGAAGAAGGTGAGTTCGACGATGAACATGACTGGGTTCGCTAACAGTGAGATGGGATTAAGTCTCACTATTGAATCGTTTAATGTCTTGCTTGACATTGCCCCTGCCCAAGGACTCTGATGATCTTTTGCTGACGTCTCTTTTCACCTTCCAGTTTCAACCGAATCCGTTCAAGTGTCCTTGAAAGAAGGATAGAATTGGTCCGAGTGCAAGGAATGGAAAGAAGGTTAACACAACAAGGATCAAGGTGCTTCCTACAAGAACAATGGAGAACGTTATGCTGTCAGTCCTCAATCCAACATCGGCATGTCTTTTCCTGCCGATCATCGAGCCTGCAAGCATTAGCAGTAAGACGATTGGGCCGAACCTGCCTACGAACATTACCAGTCCTGTTGAGATGTTGAAGAATGGTGTATTTGCTGATGCACCGAAGAAGTCTGACCCATTATTTGCCGCGGCTGTTGTGAACTCGTATAGGATTTGAGTGAACCCAAGTGAATTGCCTCCCACGCCTATCGCGTTAGCAGCTCCTGTTGAATAGGCGAGGATCGTTGGAATCAGAATGATTATGGGGTGGATCAAGAAAGTGAACATTACTAGTAGAACGTCTCTTCCGCCGATTTTTATCCCCAAGTATTCCGGGGTCCTACCTGACATAAGCCCTACAACGAATACCGTGATAATCACATACATGACCATATACATCATACCCACACCTTTCCCACCCGGAGTTGCTTGAATCAACATGCCCATGAAGGCCGCGAGTATGACAAGTGGGTGCATGCCGTAAAGCGAAGCGTTAATTGAACCAGTTGTTACGGCCGTTGTGACTACGGTCCAGAAAGCCGAGAAAAAGCCGCCAAACCTAACCTCCATTCCCTGACCAAGTACAAGTGACGGAGTGGGAATGAAAGCAATTATCAAATCTATAGCGAAGAGTCCGTACGACGCCCAAAGTATGGGTCTGCTTTCTCTCCTTTTCCCGAGGACCTCCCCATATACGAAGCACAACACTGTAGGCAAAAGCAACATTAAGATTATTTGAAAAATGTCCGATGCGGGATTCGGATTCTGGAATGGATAGGCGGAGTTAGCTCCATAATATCCTCCGCCGTTAGTGCCTATCTGCATTATCGAGACGAGAGATGCGACGGGTCCGACCAGAATAAGTTGCGTCGCACCCTCCACCGTCTTCACCGCAGTATAGCCGCTAAGGGTCTGAGGCACCCCGAGCCAAACGAAGATCAAAGCTGCGACAAAGCACAATGGGAACAGTATTCTTGTCAGGGACCTCACGAAGTCAACGTAGAAATTACCTAGGTCTTTGGAACCAGCCTTGAAACCCCGTACCATTGCTATCGCAGCGCATAATCCTGACGCGGCCGAGGTGAACTGTAGAAATTGAACTGCGGACATTTGACTCAAGTACGATAACGTGATCTCGCCATTGTAATGCTGAAGATTCGTGTTAGTTGCGAACGAGATGACTTGCATGAAAGCAAGATCCCATGTTAAGCCTGGGAACCCTTGTGGATTCAATGGCAGTCGGTCCTGGAAGACGAATATTAGAAAGGCTAGTGCCATTTGGAAAACGTTGAGTAGTATCAACGAAAAGGTGTATTGTTTCCAATCCATGTAATGAATTGGATTCACACCTCCAACCCTGTAGATCAGGTTTTCAAGAGGATTCAGGATTCTATCAATGCGGCTTGGTGCACGAGCGAAGACTCGTGTGACGTATGGTGCAAAGAGGCGGCCTATAGTAATCACTAAGGCAAGAATTAGGATTATGACTGATGTTTGTATGGCATCGATCAATTTGATTTAGCACCATGGATCTTCCAGAATTCCTAGTATGGATTGAGGAAATCAACCTCGATGAAGTCGGTAATTGTTACTGCGAGGTCGACTTGGGACCGTGCGCGCCGTTTCTAGGCCCTTTAGGAGCGTTCAGCACGATAGAAGTTACTGTGCTTTTTACACCCTTTATCTTCAGAAGCTTATGCTTTAC
Source organism: Candidatus Bathyarchaeota archaeon (assembly GCA_963783645.1). Lineage (GTDB taxonomy): Archaea > Thermoproteota > Bathyarchaeia > 40CM-2-53-6 > 40CM-2-53-6 > FEN-987. The sequence continues at coordinate 71,205 of CAWAOH010000007.1, forward strand.
GAAATCCCGGAATTCTTCAATGTCCGCTGCTGACACGAGCGTGACGATATCGAATTCGCCGGTTACCTCGTAGAGTTCTTCTACGTTAGACAATTGAGATAGAGCTTGTACGACGTCGTCCAGAGCGGGCGACTCGACAAAAATGTTTACGAAGGCTAAAAGACGTGCCAAAGTGAATCATCGATCCTGGACTCCGACTGAATTGAAATTGCAGCAAATATTATACCGCATATTAAACATTACCAAAAAAAACCGGAATCGCTCAAAGTTTGTAATCTCAGAATGCTTGAAACCTCGCTGCCTCTTCTAATGGCCCGTTGTCATCTTAGAGATATGAGACCGCACAGTGCAACATCTCCGAAGTCGAGAAACATGAAGTAACTTCTTACGTGGGTTTGCGAACGAAACGCACGTGAATCATAATGCCAGAACTCGCGAAATCCAAGACTATAGAAAACCTCAGAACCGCATTTGCCGGTGAGTCACAAGCAAACCGCCGGTACGTATATTTCTCCAGGAAAGCTGACGAGGAGGGATATCCGGAAATTGCCTCGCTCTTCCGCTCAGTAGCAGAGGGCGAAACAGCACACGCTCTAAGACACTTCGATTTCATGAAGACCGTCGGCGACCCAGTCACGAAAGCTCCGGTATCAAATGTCAAAGAGATGCTTGAATCAAGCGTCAAAGGCGAATCCTACGAATGCACCTCAATGTATCCGGAATTCGCAAAGACAGCCCACCAGGAAGGGTTTGAAGAAATCGCAAGGTGGTTCGAGACATTAACCAAAGCCGAAAAAGCGCACGCCGGTAAGTACGAAGAAGCACTAAAGACAATGAAGTAACCTCTCCACCCTTTCTTTATCTACGCATTCGATGTCGCTCCCAGTCAGGCAACTAGTTGAACGAATAACCCCTAACTATCGACAGTAAGATTTGCTGTGAGCACCGGGCTACGCTATGGCACGACTTGACCTTTCAGTAATTCCGAAGCTAAGGAAAACGAAACTCCCGTACCTATCTCAAAGAGTAACGCGGGCATACTCAAAGTGGAAATGAAGTACCGATCGGCACAGGATGTCAATCAGCATAATTCTTTCAGCTTGACTGTGCTTCTGCCCAAGCGAACTTGGTTACGAGTGTCTTCGGGTAGTAGTTCTTCCAGTCATAGTTGACTTTTCTGCAGAATTTCACCGAAACTCTCGGATCAATGTAGTTTTTGAGGGAAGTGCCTAGGTTCATTGTCTTGCTCAGCTTCATTTGAGTAAGCCGGAGCTTCAGCGACTGTTTACGCTTGTCTACTGACTTACCCTTCTTCCCTTTCAACGAGTGGAGCATTTCGAGGCGTTTCTGGTAAGTTTCCTGCCACTTCTTCGGAACGGCCTTCTGATGGTTAAGCAATTGCGCGACAGCCAGCGTTCGCTTCCATCAATGCCATTTTCTTCTCATTATCATGGCTCTCGGGTGCAACTTTGGATGATTCCAATTCTTGTCTGTAGAGTTGGGTTGCGGAGAAGGTGCGGAATACTTTCGGGCTCAGACGAGGCATGGCTTCGGATAGGAATTCGCGCACTTGTTCTGTTGTGATGCCGCTGAACACTCGGTCTCCATCAGAAATGAATTCCTGCAAGTTTCGGTAGGCAGCCTCTGAAACTTCATACTCACGCTCGAAGAGTACGGAGTCCTTACCGAGAAAATGTAACCTCACTTTTGGCGGACTATTGTGCGTCAGGCGAATGTGCTCTCGCCTCAGGCTCGTTGCACCCACGGTTCCGCTTTCAGTCTCCTGCTCGTCACCGACACGGATCTTGAACACGTCAATCAGGTAGGCAACCGTGGCCAGCTTTCGCCGCTTTACATCATCTGCAGTCAAGTTTTGTTGAATATGCGCCCGGACTTGGTCCACTCTTGATTCAAGTTCTAAGGCAAGATCGAATTTCTCCTGCACACGCTCCTGCTTCATCGGCGTGGCGTCATGGAACCAAACATACTTCACTTTGCCGTTTAATTTGTCAGTCCATCTCGCAATCCAAAGCTCCCCGGGTCTCCATTCGCGTCCCGCCCATTCACCCGGTGGCGTCGGGGCGTTGGGGCTGAGGTTCAGTGTAACATCCTTTGTTTCAATGGCAGGTTTCCATTTTCCTCTGTCCGGGTGTTTGCCCCTCCCCATGAAGATGCCCGGAGGCTCCACCATGTAGCTGGCAATTTCCATCCTTGCGCCGTCAACGGTTGCCCATCCGTAACGTTCCTTTCGTTCTTCGCGAATTTTCTTTCTTTCCGCGGCCAGCTGTTTCTTTTCTTCCTTTGACATGTTCGCTTTACGATTTCTTTCAGCCTCAATCCATTTCGTGATTGGTGATCCAGTCGAAGTCTTCGAGCGTAATCTTCTCTTTGAAACCTAGGGCGGTTGCGAAGTCCTTCATGAAGTTGGAGCGGAAAGTCGCATCTTCCACGTATGGCGTTCCGAACTTCTGCGCAAACTTTACCGCCATTTCTTCTTGCAGAGGATTCAAGACGAGCGGTTTTCCGCGGAAGGTTATGGTGAAGCCTTGTGGCTTGTACGGGTCGGGAATCAGCACTCCATTATGGATTAGTTGCTTGAGTTCCCGTGAAGCCATGACTTGACCCTACCTGTTCGATTCCAGTTTAATATTCAATCCCGTAAAGGGGTCAGATATATGTTACAGTCAATTTAGCTGATATCATACGTTTTTTGGTGGGAAGAGTATGAGCAAGTCTTGTTCAGTCGAACACGTTCCCCGACAGCAGTATACTCGACGTCCGTACACGCTTCCTGTCTTGTCTACGTGCAGAACTGAGAATTGTGACGGCTTTTCCTCTCAGAAAGACTCTGTTTGATGCTACGCGCACATGGATTACTCCACCACGAGCTGAGGCTTTGATAGGCCGTTAGCTCGCTCTTGTGCAACCGATCTTCCCAGAATGGACCCAAGCCGCAGTGGGAGATTCGATAGATTTTGATGATCGGGAACATTACGGGACTAGTGAGTCCATCCTTTGACTTTTTGCAGGCTTAATTTAGCTCCCATAATCAAAAAAGCGTCATCGTAATTCAGAGCGCAGAACTTGAATCCCATCGACAACGCCTCGTTGATGTTATTCTCATTGCAATGCATCCCTGGAGCCACTCCATGTCTCTTACACGCGTCCAGCACTGTACTGATGGCGGATTTGAATTTCGGGTGATCGCTTTGCTGGAAGACGCCCAGGTTGAGAGATAGGTCAGTTGGACCTATGAAAACGGCGTCAACGCCTGGGACGGAGAGAATCTCATCTATGTTCTCCAGAGCCGTCTGGGTTTCTATCATGACCGCTACAAGTATGTCTTCATTCGCTGTCTTCACATACTCTGTTAACTCTGAATAGTATCGAGACGCTCTTCTCGGTCCGCATCCTCTGATGCCTTTGGGCGGATACATGCAGGCGCGTACGGCGTTTGTTGCTTCTTCCTTAGTGTTGACGTAGGGGATAACGACTCCTCGTGCTCCCGCATCTAGCACCCACTTGAAGTACACGGGTTCATTGACTGGGACCCTTGCAAGCGGAATACAATCAGCACGATTCATTGCCTGCATCATCCTCTGCAGGTCTGGTATTGTCATCGATCCATGTTCGAGGTCGAAAGTCAACCAGTCAAATCCAAGCATCGATAACTGCTCGGACACATCTGGGTTGCCCATGTCAACCCATGTCCCAACAGTAGCTTTCCCAGCTTTCAGTTTCTCCTTCACAGGATTCGCCATGAAATCACTTCAATCACACTTTGACAGGCCTAGCGAAACGAATCCCTAAATGATACAGCGCTTCTTTAATCTTCTTTGAATCATCTGTCGTTACAGTCGAGCAGGTTTCCTGCAATTACCTATTGGCATTCCCAAAAGTTTCATGGCTTCTTTTGTAGAACTTATGAAATCGTCGAGGAAAGAACTCGATCAAGACTATCTCGGTGGCTGCTCCACCCGCTCCTGCCAGTACTGCAATTCTGTTCTTGGCTTGTTCTACGGTTGCGCGAATCAGTGATTTCTTTTCCTGGCTGAATTTAGACTTCGCCAGACGTTCCCGCCACAACAAGTCGTGAAGTCCCGTGCCAGCAAGATAATCGACGAGTTCACGCGTTTTCTTAATGTCTACAAACCCGAAGGTGATGAGAATCCAGAATGTGAGTGCTCTTAGTCAGAGGCTTATGGGAGTTGTTTGCTTGCCTGAACTGTCGACTTCCACTTCTTTAGACTGAAGCTTGGGTCTTGGAAGAAAGCCTTCTCTTTGGTCTCGCGGCGCAGTAACTCAGTAGCGTATTCTAGGACTTTGCCGAGTTTGTCTGCAGGGAACTTGCAAGCACCACATTGATCCAAGTGAATGATGTCGCCTGGCTTTACGCTCATTCCACCCACTGTAACGGGAATGTTTGCTCCTCTGAGTTGCGTGTCACCGTGACCGGAAGTGAACCCTGTCGCGAGGTACTGGACGCCTTCTTCACGAATTTCAACGTAATCTCTCAATGGACCGTCCGTAACGACTCCGACAACTCCGAAGGCCTTGAATTCAGCCGTCATCATCCCTCCGAAAAGACCGGACTTGCTTGAGTAAAGCGTTTGAATATGTCTGTTTCGCGACTAGGATTACAGGCTTGGGTGTAGCGTCGAGATGTTCGTAGAGGATCCAAGGGTCCAGCTTTGTATGTTCAGGTTTCATATCAGAATACCACGCTGTAGCTGCATACCCGCATAGAGGTCCAAGTTCGGGATAGATGCAGCGAATGGATGTATCTGTGTAGTATTCTCCCTCCCATGCATCGTAGAGTTTCAGACAGATATCACTATCAGGATAGGTAGCCACAACATTACAGATAGTCGCAGTATCGAATCTGCGGAGTTGCTGGATAATTTGAAACTCGCTCAACTCTGGCATTGACAAATCCCAAGTCAACCATGCAACTGCTTTGCTAAATAGCATGTGTTACGACTTGCGAAGGCAGTCATTTCTGAATCACATTCGCTAAATCTCATGTTACTTCGCAACCAAGATTGCAAGATCCATCACGTTAGTAATTGTGGCACCTGTCAAAATTGCGTCGAAGTCGATTCAGAACGTTCGTAACATTGTGTTCCTTCAGGCTTCTATACAAATCGATACCTAACTTCCGAGCTTCTTCACGCGTCTTTGAATCGATTAACGCTCCTGCATACTCAGTTGGTCCATCGGACTCATCGGTGTCCAGGAATACACCCACAGTATGCCCAGTCTCTGCCGGACGAACGACTGCTGCAACTGTTAATTCTTGACTCGGTCCTCCGATTCGCGTCATGCCAAGTGTTTCCCTCTCACTTGACGAGGGTTTCGCCAGCGAGAACATAGGCAGCAGGCTTCTTGAGAGGACAGTCATGCTGGACAGTTTCAGACAGAATACTCGCAAGGACGTAGCCAACTTCTCGGTTTTCACCTTCGGGGCTTGTGGTGAGGATTTGAGAGTTGAAGCCAGATGCTTGCAGCCGATTCCCTCGTATTCGAACTTCCCGCAAATGTAATGAGTCAGATGAAACGAAGCTTGCTGAGAGCCTGAGAATTATGGTGAATTATGCCATACACTCTCTTCTTTGGACTGAACGCTTCGATGTTGAACCTGAACCGGTTACTAAGAAGGCGAAGGCTTTTGGTTTCGACGGTGTAGAGATCTATGTTTCTCCAACACAGATTGACACTTTCGACAAACAGAGAGTCGAGAGGGCTTTGATGGATTCCGGACTCGGCTGCATCGGATGCACCTGCCTAGATAGAGAAACGGATGTAACCAGTCCAAATGAAGCCGTCAGGAAAAGGGGAATCAACCATTTGAAGGAAGCTGCCGAACTCTTTTCTGAGTTGGGAGGAACACTCGTTACGGGAGTCACTTATGGAGCATGGGGAAAACTCACCGGGGCGGGACGAACGGAAGAGGAATGGAAGCATTCAGTGCAGAGTCTTCGCGAGGCGTGTCGACTTGTGAGAGATCGTGGAGTCATTATTGGTGTAGAACCTGCGAATAGGTTCGAGACGTATTTCCTCAACACTGCTGCTGATGCTATCAAATTGGTGAAAGAAGTGAATGAACCAAATGTTGGCGTTCACCTGGACACCTTTCATATGAACATAGAAGAGAAGAATTACTATGACCCGATTGTGAACACGGGGGAGCTTCTCTGTCACATGCATTGCTGCGAAAATGATAGAGGCGTGGCTGGTACGGGAAACGTAAACTGGGACGCGGTTTTCAGAGCACTCTCAAAGATAGATTATGATAAATGGATAACTCTCGAGTCTTTCACTCCAGATATCAAGAGTGTCGCAGCCAGCACGGCGATATGGAGACAAATAGCTCCAAGCGCAGATGCGATAGCGTCCGATGGGCTAAAATTCCTCAAATCAATGCAGAGGAAGTATCTCAAGAATTAGAACCTGCGCATTTGGGGGACGTGGAGTAATGTGCTTTCATAGCTGCTTGGAGGGCTGTGGCGTCAAATTTCCTGTCAGGACGATAAATTATCGTGTGGCACTTTCCGCATTCGACGTTAGAATCAGGCGCAGGGCCTTGTTTTCCTGGATGTGCTAAGAGGAGACCTTTCGGAGCAATCCGTTTCATCGGGCCTGATACTTCATTTGGTTCCTTTGTGCGACTAGGGTTCCAGGACATACTTCCACACTTTCGGCATTTCCTTCGATTAGTTTTCACTACCCAGCCACATGACGCGCATGTCCACCGCATAGCTAAACCGCTACTCGTAAAGCAGTCAAGTTCTTCTACATAAGAGATCAGAGGACCAGCAGTCAGCCTGAAATCGAATGCACGGATGTCTAAATCATGAACGTGGAAGATGACCACACCAGGGTCGTTCCTGCACCCTTGATATTTGTAGGACTCGTTATTCCACTATTTCCATTCTTGTTCTTGCTCGTGGAAAGTTACGTGGTGAAACGCGAAGAAGTCTACCTCGAACATAGGTTCGGTGAAGCATACAGATAGTACTAAAGACGTGTACGCCGATGGATTTGAAGAGGGTTGATACTTCCGAAGTATTTTCAATGGCGCGTGTTAAACGAGACCAATCTCTCTACTCCAAGCCTTAGCCTTCGATCGATTATGACTCTTCTGTATCTGAACGAAATGGTAGGATAACTCGGCAACCGATCGCACTTCGAAAGCCAGCATTTGCGACTAACTCCCTAGAATGAGTGCTCTACGAGTCAGAGCTGAGTACCTACTGGAGTTTGCGCGATAACCATGTCCAAAAAGATTTGATTTCGAGGAGTTTGGACACGGTATGCCTTTCAGGTTTGATTCAGTTTTGCTAAATGAATCGAATCACAATGATGTGTCAGAGTTGAATTTGCAGTAGTTTTCGGTTCTTAAACCCACATTCACGACAGTACGTATCGTTAGCAAGCATGTCTACTTTGCACTGCATGCAACTTCTCATAGCGGAACGCTGATCTTCCCACCATCCTAGATGATCTCGATCAACTCTGACCGGGAGTGCTCGTCGACCACAATTCACACATTCCTCGATGCGATCAGCTGGACTTGCTCGCTGCATTCTACCACCGCATTGTGAACAGAACAAGATCAAACCGACTGACTGCAATACGATTACTCACCATTGCCTTGTGTTATATGCGACTGGTTCCCACAATAGGTTCCTGTTCAGCGAAACTAGAGTAACGCTATTCAACCGAGATCATGTTATGTAAAACGATGAATCCTCAGCTTTCATTCTCTTTAACGACGACTGCTCCAACTCCTTGAACTACAGAATTATGCGGCCTTCTTGAACACAGGATCGAAAACATTCCTCTTGGCTTCCTTGACAGCCGAAAATAGCTCTCTTCTCTGGAACATGGCCAGCGATTTAGGATCCGTGGAATTCCATGCTGTCCCCTTTTCTTGTTTAAGAGTTGACAGAGTTCTCTTGAAATCCTCGTAATCTCTCTCATAGACATGTAGGGAATTGCATTTGTCCACGTACCTGATACTTTCAGACAACTCCAAACTAGAATAATCTCTGAGACAATCTCTTACGAGCATTGCTAGGCCGGCCATTCCTATGATGTTTTCATACCATGCATACACGAATTCTCTGCTTCTCCAATCAGTCTCGAAATGAAGAGCCCCATCTTCTACTTTGAACCAGCCTCTCTGAAAGCATGGCGGGCCATCGATTTTTGAATCCAGTTCTGGAATCCAAGTCGTTATTTGAGCCCTGTTTGAGTAGGGGGCTTGTTTCAGTTTTCTGATAACATAAGCAATTTGTCCTCCAGGACCTCCTACCCTGTGAAAAATCCTATCATGATATGTGTAATCATAACCTGTTCCTATGATGTAATCTTTTGTCCCCAACAAAACATCACTAACATATGTTGGCAGATCCTTCAGACCTGGGAAGGCTCGACTAATCATAGGTTCTTGCAGAACATTAGAAATTGTCACCCGCGATTCGCATTCCAGAATCTTATCGAAGCTTTTGCCGATGGCATAACTTTCTTTCTGACTCCACCTGCCTTCTTCTCCCATTCGGAGGTACAATTCCCGGTAAGCTTCTGGCAGGGAGTTTGCTTCGATGTTTATGAAAGAACGCATAATGAAGAAGCGTAATTGATTGCCATAAACGCTTCAAGCGCCTTTCTTCCAATTGAATTTCAGCCGAGTTCGCTAATAGTCAGCGGAAGCACATCTTGTGTAATTGCTGCCACATTTTACAGGTATGAAACCTTCAATCCCTAGTCTTTCGACGGAATGATAAATATACAGAAGCATTTCCATGTAGGAATGATCGTGCCTTGAAGAGTGTAACCTATACTAGAATTCACACATTGCGCGCCTCAAAAACCATAAACGTCCCAGCTCGATTTGTTTATGGTTGGTGTACTGATTATAGGGAAAACGACACGAAGATAACGGGCTCAAAGGCGAAGCGAAAGATTCTGCTGAAAACAGAGCATCGAGTAATTTACACTTCGACATACAGAAGCGGCGGGAAACCCAGAAGCGCTGTGAATGTGGTTACGCTTTATCCTCCAAAGACTTGGCACCTAGACTTCATCGGGGACGATGATGACGAAGTAGGCGACTATGTGTTAACGAAGCTTGGACCCCAAAGAACTAGACTCGACATGACCTTTACAGAACACTACAAGACACGCAACACGCCGACTAAAGCTCAAGATTTGAAACAAATTCACCAAGTGTGGGACAAATATGCTGCAGCACTCGAGAAGGATTACACTATAAAACGAAAGTCTCACTGATACTGGGGCTTTCGTGGTGTAGATGCGCGCATCACTAGATGGAACACATTGGATCATCGCGCTATCGGCATTCTCCCTAACGTTTCATCGTACGCTCGAATAATGCGGTCCCTCCCTTGGAATACGTCACCCTCAGCTGGGACATCCCAAACTCTCGCGCTGTGAATCCTACCGCTCAATCCTCTAATCGCTAACAACTTCGAGACGTGCAACCCATGCTTTACATGCAGTAGTCCTAATTACACACTAGGTTCGTTACGCTCATTCACATTTCCTCCGAAAATGAGTAAGGGCATACGAGCGCTTGTTCTTTGTACCAGCCTACGCTGGCACTTTATATTGAGGCAAGCGCTTGTAATTGAGCCGTTATGGCAACTTCGCTCGCCTGACTGCGGGTTCTAGGGGGTCGGAGAGGTTGGTAGGGCAACTACTTGGCCGGACCACCATCGTGCTGCTGGCATGTGCGAAGTCTTATAGAATCAAACCGCGTTGAGTAGGGGTGAGGAGAAAGTGAGGGTGAAGCAGACACTCGAAGGGCCTGTTAAGACGGATGTTCTGACCATTAAAACTGATGACGTTGAAAATACGGGAATCAGCTTGGCGAAGAATGGCGCAGTGTTTCTAGGGGTGAATCCATCAAAGGACACCGAGAGTTTCTACCTACTACAGGGTCACCTCATCTTGGTGAGTAAGAGAGCGTAAAACCAAATCATCCTTCGGCGTAGGTGCCGCATCAATTAGGTATGATTCTCCACGAACTAGTATCTAGAGAATTTTCGGATAAGTTTCTTGCTACGGAAAGCTCCTAATTCCTCATCCCCTGCTAATACTAACTGATGAGATTTGGCAGTTTACATTTTGCTCTCGAAATTGACTTCGTTGGGTAGAAAGACGATAAAGTCGAATCCTAAGCGTATTCAGGAAGTGAATAAGGAAGTTGAGGTTTATGGGGCTAAAGTGATCTCACAGTACGCTACGCTTGGCCCGTACGACTTTGTGAGTATTGTCGAAGCCCCTGATAATAAGGCGATAACCAAGGTTTCAGTTGAATTAGGCTCACGAGGCACAATCTTGCTCACAACGCTTCCAGCACTACCTCTCAATGAATTCGTTAGCACGATCAAAAGAAAATAACTTGCACTAGCCATGGAAGTGAATCGTCCCACATTCAGCTTCTTTCTGCGGTGAGTAAAGACTTCACTTCATCCACTTATTGGCGTACTAGAGGTGATTTCGCCTGAATTTGACCTCCAGCCGAATGATGTGAATAAGCTGAATGGAACTGAACAAAGTGAATGAACTGAAGGTTACGGTTAGGAGACCCTGCCAAACAAACCGGTTTGCCTCATTGAGCGTGGTATTTGTAGTACAGCTTCTGACATGCGTAGATAGCGCTTGAGAAGTAAATGATGAAGAGAGAAGTGTGAATAGTAACTAAATCCTGAAAAAACTTATCCACCTGTTCCTTCACATTTGATAACCGCTTTCGTTTCTTGGCCTGAGCCTAAAGATACATAGCTGTATATAGGTTCAATTCATCAAATCCGAGAATAGTGAAGTATCAGTCTTAATTTTTCCTGATGCATTGTAAAATTCATACGATTATCAAGACCTATTGTTGACGATCGTTGAGCGTAACAATGAACAAAGTTCATGGAATGCACTTTGCGAAAGGTTTAACCGATTTCACTAACCACGCACTGGCTTAGATGAAGCCGATGCCTCTCTCCAAGACGCAATTGAAGCAATTCTTGAATGAAACTCGTCTCGCTCACATTGCGACTGCATCCATTGACGGAAAGCCACGAGTCAATCCGATTTGGTTCGTCTACGAAAATGGGAGTTTCTACTTTACCACTCGCATGGGGAGACTGAAGGGTCGACATATACAACAGAATCCGCACGTCGCATTGAGTGTAGCCAGCGATAAACGACCATACAGGGCAGTTTGCGCTTTCGGTAAGGCACTCTTACTTCGAGATGGACGCGACGAGTGGTTGCGCAAGATTGGTTTTCGTTATGGTAAACGCGAAGGAAAACTGTGGTTGCGGGAAGCTCTGAAACAACCTGATCGTGTTGTTATAACGGTCAGGCCAGATCAACTCCTTTCATGGGACTACAGTCATGGAGATGCTGAACGTCAAGGAAGAGGCGAATCGATGGTTACAAAAGACTAGAATACTGTCAAAGTTGTCTTAAGACTGTTAAGCAGTTCCTTCAAGTCTAGATCGACTGGCCAGATCCAACATGGGCACTCCTACTTCCTCTTTGACTGTCTGAACACATATTTTGGAACGGCTACTCGCACTGTGACTTCAGGGTCAACTAAGTTAGCGATCTTAACGTCCGCGACGGCTCCTAGCAGCGCGTAAGCTTCTTCTCGCGAAAGGTTCGTCTCTTCAACAAGCAGCTCTACCATGTCCTTGAGCGCAAGCCGAGATGCTTCTTCTACAGTCTTTGCTGACGCGATCGTCATCGCGTAGCTTGAATTCTCTAGACTCGGTCTCTCCAACCTTTTACCTTTCTTCAGATCGAGTTTCACAGTGACCTTCATGGAAATTTCGATGCCGACGCCATTTACCTCTCCGTCTCCCATAACGGCCTTCCCGTCGCCAAGAGAGAAGAGCGCCCCGGGAACGAAAACTGGGAGGTAGACCGTTGAGCCTTCGGTGATATCGTGGATATCCAAGTTCCCTCCGTGTGGTCCAGGAAACAGATTCCCCACAGCTCCATCAGCTGGGGCCACACCCACTGTACCTATAACTGGGTGAATTGGGATTCGAATTCCCTTTGGAAAGATAACCTTCCCACCTCGAATAGGGCATACCTTCTTCCATTGAACATTGAAGTCATCCTTCAGCACTCCAAAGCCTGGAAAAATCGTCGTAACTCCTTGCCGTGGCAAGACAATCTTCTTCACACTAACAACGAGCGCGTCGCCTGGCTTAGCACCCTCGACGTATATCGGGCCGGTCGTTTGGTTTACCCGTTCGAGGTCGATTACGGGGAACGGGTCGTCATCACTCTTTATCGAACCTCCGAAGCCGTCCATCGACTCTACGACTATTGTCTCTCCGGGTTTGACTCTCAGAACTGGCTGATTCTCTCGACTCATCTTGTAGACAAAGTGCTCCGCGCTGAGTTTCTTCATAGAACATTCCCCGCAGATTCAACTACGGAGTATTTGAAACTTGAGTTAACGCGAGACATCCTCGACACTGCTCCGCCTTTCTTCCTCAGACGTCCAACATGCCGCTTCAGCACATCAAACAAGATTGCATCCTGCACTCGCCGGTTGGTTGATAAATTAACTTCAATCCAATGCTCCAAGTGAATCTCCGAAAACTGATGAGTATTAAGAATGAGGATTCAATACGTTTTCGATTTGCGAGTGAGTTTTGGAATCATCTGTTCGGCTGCCAATTTCGCAGCATTCTTCTTGTCGGGCCCGTGAATGTATAATATCGGTGTCTTCAGACCCGTTTTGGCGAACTGTTCAAGCTTCTCTAAGCATTGAGATGGCGTGCCGGCGACTGCAAACATGTCGACCATTTCATCAGAAACAGCGCTAATCGCTCCCTCTAAGTCGCCTTGCAGATATCTCTGCTTGACAGTCCGGATTTCATGTTCCTTAATCCCAGCTAGATTAGAAACGAAATCGGGTAGTTCAGGGATAGTGTAGGTTCCGAGTATTCTCTTGGCGAATTGCCGCGCTAAGGTCCCATCTTCTGAGATGCATGTCTCAAAGAATCCGAGGAAATTGATCTTGTTCAGATCGCGTTTGTGTTTGTTCGCACTGTTGATGACTCGTTCAATGGCGTATTTCGCATATTCGAAAGAGAATGAACCTCGTCGCATCATGATAAGTCCATCGGCAATTTCTCCAGCAAGATCTAGCATTCGAGGACCAATTGCACCCATGTAAATGGGAAGGTTAGGGATCCTCAGTCGTTTCTGAGGTCGTTTGGTTGAGAATACTTTGCCATTGTACGAGAATTCTGATGCGTCATCTGAGAGCAGGCCTCGGATTATCTCGAACGTGTCTTGCATGGCATGAAGTGGATTCGTTCTCAACCCATAGTTTCGGATTGCACCGGAAGCGACTCCGAGTCCTAGAATGAATCTGTCACCAGAAATTTGACTTAGGGTGGCCGACTCAATAGCTAGAATCTGTGGATGTCGTCTGAAGGGGCTTGTCACGCCAACACCCACCTTAACTCGCACTGTTGACTGAAGGGCGAGAGCCGCCAGCGCCAATGCACTTCTTTGATCTCCCTCTTGGATCCACAAACTCGGAAAATTCATGCTATCGACGATTTCCGCTAAACTAAGGAAATCCCGGATCGTGCAATCACCGAAACCGACATCGACCGAGTCGAAGAATGGCATATGGCACTCAGATTGGCAGTAACTATTACACGTGGTTAAGCCTGTCTCTTCGCCAGCGATCGAACTCCAAGAACATCCGTTGTGAGCTCTAAACTCCGGACAGGAAACTCAATGACGCTAGGCCAAAATATCTCAGCAGTATGCCGACACGGAGAGTAATCGTTCTCCAGGGCTGACGAAAGGTAACTTGGGCGCTGGCCGACGTAATGGCTTTATGCTCGTGACGTTCGTGACTGTGATTTTTTTGCGGCAGTACTATAGAGATTATGCAAGATTTGCAGTTGGAGTATTTTTGTCTGTTGATTTTTCAACGGTAAGTTTGAAATGAAATACCTCCTCAAATCTACTCGATAACCTTTCTTTGACCCTGGTAAAGTCCACATTTTCGCTAAGTTCTGTCTTCATGGAAGTCATTGTTGAGCTGGGCATCCCACAGGGCTCTATCATTGAGAAGTAGCTCATGTCCGTATTCACGTTGAGCGCGAATCCATGGAACGTGATCCAGTTTCTTACTGCGGCTCCGATGGAACCAATTTTCCTTTTTCCGACCCATGCACCTGTCTTGCCTTTACCTTCCACTCGTCCCGCTTTGATGCCGAACTCATCAAGTGTCAGAATGAGTGTTTCCTCAACATTCCACAAGAATCTGTGTATGTCACGCCCTGTTATGTTCAGGTCAAGGATTGGGTATCCAACTAACTGTCCAGGGCCATGATAGGTCCACTGACCTCCCCTCTCAACTCGAAGGACAGGAACCCCGTTTACATTAGCAGGAATCCTACCAGGAACTGCTTTGCCAACGGTAAACACGTGAGGATGCTCGACTAGAATTAATGTGTCTGGAATTTGATCGATGGCACGTTGACTAACTAACCTCCGCTGCAGTTCCCAGACTTCATTGTAGTCACATAATCCCAAATCGAGAAGACTTTCTGTCATCATTCCGCATCATGGTGTGATTCTTTCTGCTCTTAAACACCTGTCGTATCAGACAGGGGATATCATTCTGGCTACGAGTCAAGATCTTCGTTTTAGGTTGTGTTCTCGTCTACCCTTTGCTGTCAGGCTGTAGCTGAAAGATGCGATCAAGTCCCTGTCGACTAGGAATTCTATGGCCCGTTGAACCACATCGTATGAGGCTTCCTTTTCGAAGGCCTTATACAAAGAAGCCATCGGAACATTGAGTCGGCCCCGTTTGTCTGCTTCATGGAAGAAGCCAAGAATTTCCTCTGCCAACCTTTTGATCTCAACCATTGCTCGCTATGCTCCGAGAAGAGAATCAACTATCATGAGTTTATGCGTTGTTGTGAACCGACGAGCAAATCACTATATTTATGCTCATGATCAGCAGGATTGGCGAATCAATCATGAATGAAACTGATCTCCCACCGGTCAAGGAAGAATCACCAAATTAGGAAACGATAAGCCAGAAACCGATGCATTAATAGTCAATCAATACCCGATAAGGCCGAAAATCGTCACCCATAATCTCTCAATGATCAGAGACGATACATATGAAAGGAGCAGCGAAAAATCACTCTTTGCCAGATGTGCAGATTCCTGAAGTGGTGCCAATCGCAATGCAGTCATTTATGCAATACTTCAAGGGTTTCGAGAAAGTGCCCGCCGTTATAGAAATTTTTGGCGAAAATACGGCCCTGGTTCTTTCCGATCTCAAGGTTGAATTCTTCAGTTCCAAGTTTGGGTATATGGGAGTAAGCGATGAGGATGGTCACCTAATCGTAAGCGCGTACTACCTGAAGAATGGCGACCCCATCAGCAAGTATCTCGACGTTGTTCACGAACTCGTTCATGTTAAACAGTACAGAGAAGGAAAGGCATTATTCGATGAGACGTTTGAGTATCATGATCGACCAACCGAACTAGAGGCTTACACGCATGCGGTTAAGGAAGCTCGTAGACTTGGCATGTCTGACCCTGAGATTTTCGAATACTTGAAAGTTGATTGGATGAGCGAGGACGAAGTGCGGAAGCTAGCCCGTAACATTAGAGTGAAGCCTCCACCTAAACTAGTTCTCGGAGAACGAGTAAGGTAGTTACGCATCCTAACTTTGCCCGTTATCACTTTTGCAGTATGTGGATTGCCTTTCCTTTCGCTGCTTCGGCAGCTTCCATAATTGCTTCGGGCAACGTCGGATGCGGGTGAATCGTGAATCCGACGTCCTCAAGTGTTGCGCCCATCTCGACGGCGAGTGCTGCTTCGCTAATCAAGTCCGATGCCTCCGGTCCAATTATATGCACTCCGAGAACTAGTTCCGATTCTTTATCTGCAACAATCTTGACGAAACCTTCGGTTTCACCGGCAAGCATAGCTCGACCTAGGGCAGTGAATGGGAATTTGCCAACTATTGGATCATACCCCTTCTCCTTGGCTTGCGCTTCTGTTAACCCAACGGACGCTATCTCAGGATCGGTGAAGATCGCCCAAGCTATGCCTCGGTAGTCAGCTTCGCTATTCATGCCTGCAATTACCTCTGCGGCTACCACTCCGTCCTTTGACGCCTTGTGTGCGAATAAGGGAGGACCGACTACGTCGCCTATCGCGTAGATCCCTGGCACGTTGGTTTGGAGTTTCTTATCAACTTGAATCCAACCATGCTGGTCAGTCTTAACACCCGTCTTCTCCAAGTCGAGTTGATCGCTGTTAGGACGTCTCCCGACGGAAACGAGTACTTTGTCACATGAAAACGCAACCTCTTTTCCATCCGCGAGGGTAGCGTACACTTTCCCCTCGCGGTACTCCTTGGCTCTTGACTTTACATGATACTCGATGCCAAGTTTTCGAAATGCGCGTTCAACGACTTTAATGATCTCAGTGTCCATAACAACACCAGGTAGCAATTGGTCGAGCAGTTCAATGACAGTTACTTTGCTATCGAGCTGGGCGTACATAGTTGCCATCTCCAACCCGGAAACTCCTGCACCTACGACAACGAGATTCTTCGGAACCTCACATAGCGCGAGCATTTCCGTTGTTGTAATTACGTTAATGCCGTCGAACTTGAAGCCGGGAATTTCGACTGGACGAGTTCCTGTAGCTATAATAATGTTCTTGGTCTCGATCGTCTCGGTTCCAACAGATGACTTGACTTCGATCGAGTTAGGTCCATTGAATCTTGCTTCTCCCTTGATGATTCTCACATGATTGCTCTTGCAAAGATACTCAACCCCTGAAACAAGGCGGCTAACCACGCTCTCTTTCCACGATTGAACCTTCACCATGTCAACTTGTATACCAGTGACATCCAAGCCGATCTGCTTGGCTGCTTCAACTCTGTTCTTCAACTTCGCGACGCGGATAAGGGCCTTGGAGGGGATGCATCCAATGTTTAGACAGACTCCTCCCAGATTTTCCTTCTCAACCAGAACCGGTTCTTTTCCAAGTTGGCCGAGTCTGATCGCTGCGACATAACCACCTGGACCGCCGCCTATGACGACAGCTTCTGCTTTCTGAGCCATACGCTATCACTTTGGGCTTATTCGCAACGGATTGCATATAATGCTGAGCATTACCTATCTTTCGCATTTCTGCAATAATCGTTAGACGGCACTCGTCTTCCCGAAACGTTCCTACTGATTCCTTTGTCTTAGTCGTTGCTCAAGATATACCTCGCGTTTGGCAATTCCCAACTGCAACCTACTTCACACTTGGCCTGGGAGCAATTAACGCGGCAGCCGCGTTTTCCCTCTTCAAGGGATTTGAAATAGGACAGCTGAGCATCATTTCGCCGATTGCAAGCAGTTATCCTGCCCTTTCTACCGTTGTCGCGGTAATGTTGCTAAATGAAACAGTGTCCCAAACGCGTTTCGCAGCGATAAGCGATACTTGTTGGGTTGTCCTAGTCTCCGTCCAACGCCGACATCCGAAGACACTGGATAGGAGACGACTTGCAGCCGGAGTTGCATACGCGATAGTTGCGTTTCTTGCATTAGGTTTCACGTTTTTTGCGTTGAAGTTCGTGGTTGGTGAGCTCGGTGCCTTCTTGCAGGTTCTTGGTACGCTTAATGAGCGCGATAATCCTAACTGGAGTAGTTGTACTTACTCCTAAAGCACGGTCTCGCGGAAATTTCCCAAGCTACTTCGTTCTGATAGTCGTAATTGTGATTGTAGATACTCTCGGCAATATAACATACAACTTGGGAATACTCGGAGGTGCAGTTTCAGTGGTGTCAACCATCTCTGGCTTATTTAGTGCAGTCACGGTTCTTCTTGCGTTTATAGTATTGAAGGAGCGTTTGGTCGCACACCAAACAGTCGGACTTCTGACAATCCTCGTCGGAGTATCTATCATTGGATATGTAACATGAAATCGGGTGAAAGTGGTTAAGGTGCCTTATCGTACTTAGAAAGGACTCCGGACAAGAATTTCATGGAAATGTTGCCACCACTGATGACGACGGCCACCTGCTCTTTCACTTTTCGCTGCTTCATCTTGAATAACGCTGCTACTGCAGCTGCAGCCGAGGGTTCGACGATGAGATGGCATTCCTGAAAGACTGTGAAGACGGCTTTTTCAATTTCTTGCTCGGACACTAGCTCTATCTCATCTACATTCTTCTTGGCAATAGAGTAGGTAATGGATCCAGGTTCGCGCATTGCTAGGCCGTCTGCGATTGATCTAGTATCAGACAGATGCGTTATTTTTCCTGTTTGTATTGATTGGTACATGGACGATGCTCTTTCGGGTTCCACGCCTATCATCTTCGTTGCAGGCCTCAGACTCTTGATGGCTAACGAGATTCCTGAAATGAGGCCCCCTCCCCCTATGGGGACTATGACTGTGTCGACGTTTGGCAAATCTTCAACAATTTCGAGTCCAATGGTACCCTGGCCCGCGATTATGTCAGGATCATCGAATGGATGGACGAATATGGCGCCGCTGGTCTTCTGAATTTCCATCGCCTTACTCATGCGTTCGTCGTGAAAGAGACCGTGTTTGATCACGACAGCGCCGTAGTCCTCGATCGCATTCACCTTCTCCTCAACCGCGCTCGTCGGCACAACTATGGTTGCTTTGCAATCAACTAAGTGTGCTACGTAGGAAACTGCCAGACCGTGGTTTCCTGAGGACGCAGCAACGAAGCCACGTCTTCGTTCGGAAGAAGGGATTTTCAAAATCTTGTTCGTTGCTCCACGTATTTTGAAAACTCGAATTGGCTGGAATGATTCGAGTTTGAGATGCACGTCTACTCCGGTTAGTGCGCTTAAACGGGGGCAAAGGTAAAGCGGAGTTCGATAGGCGACTTTGGATATTCGCTGTCTGGCGTCTTGAATGTCGCTCAGACTCACAGGATTTCCCATTGTCCTACCACCAAGATATCTGTCTTAGAGAGAGGTTATACACTGCCGCTTCCGAAGTGTCGCTGAACGCGAGGTTGGATCAAGAAGTAAATCATCACGGTATTTACAATCAGATAAACGCCTTCGCCGATTGTGGGTCTTATGAACAATGTGAATACCGAGAATATGATTCCGAAAACTGCCAAAGCTATACCTCCTACCCACGCCCAAGCTTTGCCAGTCCATAGGCCTAAGGCAAGACAGAAGCTTATCGCGGCGAAAATCACCAAGAACATGCCCGCTGATTCCACACTCCAACGCATATGACGCATGATATCGAAACCCCTTCCGAATGCGCTCAATAAGAGTAGCACACCAAGCACAATTTCAATGATAGCGAGGAGTGTAATACTTCTTGGCCTATTCCGTTCAGACAAGTAACTAAGCCTTCTTTTCAGACAATGCTTGGCGGATTTTTTCAGCCAGTTTCTTTCGTTCAGCCTCATCGTTGCATGAGATCCATTTGAGCTTGAGGTAGAAGATGTCATTCTCTTTTGAGGCCATCAGTAGTTGCCGCCTATATCCGTCTCTCGTGAGCACAGTTCGAGGTTGGCAGATATAACTTTAGATCATTTGTCTGCGGAAGTTTAGTTGCTAGTAAATTCTTTTGAGCATTACAGTGCAACGTTCACAGGCATCTATCTTGAATTCCGCCGACGCCAATACAGCCTCCTCGACATCTTCCCGTCGTATGATTTCGAACCCCATCTTATTGAAGTAAATCTCCGCGTCTGCAGTTAGCAAATATGATTTGTTTGCGCCTTTTCTGTTCGCGTTTGGCAAGCACTGCATCGACTAGTCCTTTGCCGAATCCCCTTCCTCTGAAGCTTTGATCCACCGCTACGGATCGAAGGAGACAACTGCCGCCATATAATTCGAAACCTGCAACACCTATCCATTTCCCTTCCTGATTTGTCAGTATCAAGAAATGCTCAACCCACTCATCAACACCGTCTACAGGCAGTTCATTCTCCTTCAGAAATAGCTTGATACGCTGAACGTCAGACTTAGTGGCCGCTCGGTATGCTGTCATTGAACCCCAACTCTTTTCTAACGTACATGCATGAAAGCCCTTTGTTGGAGAAGGATTGAAGGCACTGCTACCTCGCCCTATTTCGATCATCTACCGTCGGCCACCAGGACCCGCCCTAACATTCCCAGGCCTTCTCCGTAATGTTACCGCGAAGTCGTTAACAATTCAAAGTCGTCTTTCCGTTTCGCAACCTCGTCAGATTGCGGGCCAAATAATCGCTGAAACAGGATATTGGGCGATCTGGTTTGTCTTCAGAGACAAATGGTTTGACGTAGGTAAGTTCTATGATGGGTCCAAGAAATGGGTCGGCTACTATTGTGATATTGTTAAACCTGTTAGACGTTTGATGTCTAGCTCAAAGACTGCCGTTCTTACAGATTTATTTCTAGATATTTGGATCACTCCCTCCGGCGAAGTTTACGTGCTCGACGAAGATGAATTAGAAAATGCGACTCGACAGGGTTTCATTTCAAGGAGTTTAGCGACAAAAGCTCGATCGCAAGTGCAACTGCTCGTTAAGAGGATAAAGCGGAATGGCTTTCCACCCACTCAGGTTAAGGAAGCCACGCTTCTCGAAGTCGACGGGATTCGTGGATCTTTGACTAGCAATTGAATACTCGGTTGGCAGGTGATGCTAGAGCCAGTAGAGTTCCGTGGTGATTCCATGAAGCGGCACTGAAATAATATCGGCCACTTTCAAAGACCATTGTGAATTCTTGACCATTCCACAGCCTTATGGATCCGGTTCCCATTCCCGGTTGGGCGATTGCAGTGCAGATGGCGGCAAGTTTCCCGGCTGGATCCCACGCGACCGTCACGGGGTGAACTTGTTTATTCTCGAATTGAAGCGGTCTCAGTTCTGTTCCAATAAATTGTCCAATGAAGCCCGTGTGCCATACCACATCGTATCCAGCAACTAGTGCAGATTCACCGTTTGGCTCCCAATCAACTCCAACGAAATCAGCTTGACTCTCGTTCACTCCCCGTAGTTGTTCCTTGTCAGAGTCATAAAGGAGTGTGGCATAGTCGTTCTTAGGATCACATGCAATTCCTCGGAAGTGCCCTTTCAGCTCTATTGTACCAAGCTCTCCCTTTTCATGCAAAACTACTATCGTTGGCATTGACACACCCAGCGTGCTGGAAATTATGGATGGAGCAGAGATCCAGCTTAAGCCTCTTTACTGTGTCCATCTCACCTATGACAAGCTTACGCTATGGTAGGGATGGAAAATGGCGAGAAGGCGAATCATAGAGACGTATGAAGAACGTCCGATTAGGAACGGGCAAGATCTGTTCGATTTTATTGAGGCGCTAGATGAGGATGAAGGAATCAGAGTTGAAGGGAACTTAGCCAATCATATTGGTGGGGGTTTCATTTTTGTCGGTTATTACAGAGGAAGTTATTGCATCAATATTTGCGACAGGCTTTGGAATGAGAACTTGAGAAAGTACGTGGCCGGCCAGAAAGATGAATGGTACTATTTTGACACGGCCAAGGAAACTTATACTTTTGCGCTAAAGGAAGCGAAGCACCCTATTGAGGCGTGGTTATACTAGACTGTGATCCCGATTACTTTGGATATTCGTTGAAATGTGGCTTCAGCCTTTGCCTTAGAACGTGCGTCGATCTTCTGTTTTTTCGCAAGTTTCGATAAATGGGCAGCATAATTCACTAAGGTTTTCAAGGCGTTGGGAGTGTCGAAATCGTCATCCATCCGTTTTCGAAAATCCTTGTCGAATTTAATTGTTAATTGATTCAAACGTTTATTCTCAGGTGCCTTCAGCCCCTGTGGGCTCTTCCTGAAGGTTTCCATATCCTTAGATAGTGATCGCAGATCATTTCTAGCTTTCCTGAGAGCCGATGTCGTCATAACGACGGGTTCTCTGTAATGAAAGGTTGCGAAGTACCATCTCAACTCCTGAGCCGAGTACTCTTTCAAGGCATCCCGGATCCGTACCACGTTACCTAATGATTTGCTCATCTTCCGTCCTCCAACGGTCAATAGTCCTGTGTGCAACCAATATCTTACGAAAGGGGACTTCCCAGTCAAGGCTTCTGCTTGGGCGATTTCTGCTTCATGATGTGGAAACATGAGTTCTGAGGCGCCACCGTGCAAGTCATAAGTGTCACCGAAGACCTCCATGGAGATGGCTGTGTCCTCGACGTGCCATCCGGGGCGACCGCGACCCCAAGGAGAATCCCAAGCAGGTCCACTGTCCTGTTTTCGCCAAACAGAAAAGTCCTCCGGATTTTTCTTTGTCGAGCACAGTTCAAATCGTCGAAGAGACAATTCCTGCTGATTTAGATTTGATAATGCGCCGAATTTTGGAAATTTGCTGACTTCAAAGTAGACCCCCGTATCGGTTTCGTAAGCGACACCTTTTTCAATCATGCCTCTGATTTGCGATATCATCTGAGGAATATGTTCCGAAGCTCGCTCGTAAGTTTGGATGCTTACGTTGAGTGCCTGCATGTCTTCTTTGAACGCCTGCTCGTATTGGTGAGCTAGATCCTTCGGATTTCTGTTGAGTGCTTTCGCGCGTTCGAAAATTCTGTCGGCTACGTCTGTGATATTCATCAGATAGTTCAAGGAATAGCCAAGGAATTTCAGGTAACGAGCGATTATATCGAAAGCAATGTAGGTCCGTGCATGTCCTAGATGCGCGTAATCATACACTGTAGGTCCACAGACGAACATTCTCACGTTTGAGATGTGTCGCGGGAAGACTTCCTTCCTGCGTGACAATGAATCATATATTCGCAATGTCATTGCATCTTCCCTACTGTGGTCGGCAACCTTGCAAAGTCACGCGTCGTATATACTTCATACTGGTCTTGATGTTCAGCTCCCTAACGAATAAAGATCACATCCGTATCATTCACTCGTTAGGGACGGGTTTGCGCTGTCGGAGCACCTTCGAAGGTTCATACAGGAGTTAGCCTCGGCAGGATATCAGCTGGACCGCTCAGCCTTTGATTATTTACGCAGTATGGAAGAACCCGAAGTATCAAGCGTGGCCAAGAGCGTTCTTGTGACGATTGGCGAGAAGCCAAAAGCCAGTACCATTCTGACCAAAAAAGAACTGCTTGAGATATCTCCTCATGCCTCGACCAGTCCAACCGCAGTACCCGTAGCACTCCAGATTCCATCGAAGCAAATGTCTTCTCGAGTAGAAGTAATCCGTGACCCCTCAAAGGAAATTGGCACTGGAGGAAACATTGACGATTTTTCGCATTATTTCCGTGATAGATTTCAGAAGATTGCTTCAACCTTTCGCATACGCCAAGATGTTCGAGACGCGACAACCATCTCTGCAGCTCTGAAAGCACCTCAAAAAGGAAAAGTCAAGTTCCTCGCCATGATTAGCGAGAAGCGGGAACGTCAACGGAAGATATTCCTTCAAATGGATGATCTTGAAGATGCCGTTACAGTTCTTGCCTCTCCTGAAGAGAGGGGAGCTTTCGAGGTTGCCCAGAAGGTCCCTCTCGACCAAGTTGTATGCGTGGAGGGCGTCAGGTCGCGGGGGGATCTGATAATTGCGAAGCAAATTCTGCTGCCTGACATTCCAGACCATAAGCCGCGTTTCGCAGATGAGGACGTATGGGCAGTTCTGCTGTCAGACCTGCATGTTGGAAGCAAGAAGTTCCTGAGTGAGCAGATGGGCAGGGTCTTTGATTGGTTGAATTTGAAAGTCGGCAACCATAATCAGAGAGAAATTGCGTCACGCACCAAGTATGTTGTTATCTGCGGTGACATCGTAGACGGGATTGGAATATATCCTCGCCAAGAACAGGAACTGGCGGTTGTCGACCTATACGAGCAGTACAGGGAAGCCGCGAAGTACGTTGGCAGAATCCCCGACCATATTGAAACTATAATGCTACCAGGCAATCATGACGCGGTACGACAGGCTCTGCCTCAACCCCCAATTCCAAAGGATTTCGGAGAGCCCTTGTACGAAGCGCGAAGATTGATTTCGATCGGCAACCCCGCTGAGGTTGCCTTACATGGAGTACGATTTTTGCTCCATCATGGACGCAGTCTAGACGACATCATAGCGAGCGTGCCCAGCATGGATTTCACTCAACCCGAAAAAGCTATGCGGTTGCAATTACAATGTCGGCACCTAGCTTCTGAATATGGAAAGAGAACGTCAATTGCTCCTGAAAGAGTGGATCATCTCGTGATACAAGATGTGCCAGACGTCTTCCAATCGGGCCACATCCATGTGGTTAAGTATGAGAATTATCGAGGCACACAGATAGTGAATTCCGGCGCGTGGCAGGCTCAAACTGACTATCAGCGGAGGGGTGGTCTGATTCCGACACCAGGGATCCTTACAATGGTCAATTTACGTACCCTCCAAGTCCACCCGATGGATTTCATGAATGGATAGTCGCTGTTAGGGGACTCAGCCCCTTAGCCATTATCCTTGCAACTCTAATTGGTTCTGGCAATCTAGAGATGACAGCTGTTCTCGAGATGACGCGTCTTGCAAAATCCGGTGTCGCTCCCTTCACTTCAAAGTACAGCTTTGGTTCGTCTTTCAAAGGTCTGCATGCATATAGCTTGCCCGCTGACCGAACATTACCCCATCGCCTTTTCCAGTCGGCAAAATGGTCTTTGAGAGCTTTTCTCACGGCTTTATTGTCTGGTCTCTCACCGCTGACTGCGATAACCGGTTTCTCCAAGTCATGAGCTAGTTTCGATATGTCCATTATATTGAAGCCTGCATAGGATATGCCTGAAAGCATTACAAGATCCAAAGGCAACTTTCTGACTAATGATTTGAGTGTGGCTCCGGCATCAGTGCCATCTACTTCAATGGTCCCCAACCTGACTGTTTGGATGTGTGACATTCGATATACGACCGCCAATAGCAGTGCTCGTTCTCCAATAGTTTTGATCGGGGAGAAGGCGCCGTCATCTACTCCCACTATTTTCAGGTCAAGAGGGTCCGTTCTTTCTAAGCGCTTTTGGTACGTGTCCAAATAGTCTTCCAGCAAGGTTGTCTTCTGCATACGTGTCGGCGATTACTCGTGGGGATACGCCGATTCTGATTTTCTTAGTTCTACCATACCTCCCAAAACTAACAACTCTGGCGTTCAGGATACCCATCACATCAAGTTCGTTGATCAACCCGCTCACCCTTCGTTGTGTTAAGGGTTCTAGATCACTGGCCCCGCATAGCTCATGGTAGACTTCGTACACGTCTCCCGTAATTGCTCCTCCAGAGAGATGATTGCTAAGCAGGTACGCGCCCACCAGCAAGATCTTCGAGTGGGCGGGAAGGGATTTGAGAACTTCAGAAACTCTGTCGTGTTCAATCTTCTGTTGTGCCTGGCGCACATGTTGCTCAACGACATTCACGACTCCTTCGCGTTCTGCAAGCTCGCCAGCGACTCTGAGAAGATCCAGAGCGCGTCTTGCATCCCCATGTTCACCTGCCGCCAGCGCCGCGCAGAGGCGAATCGAGTTGTCGTGTAGCGCACCTTCCTGGAACGCCAGCTTTGTTCTTTCCAGAAGAATGTCAAACAACTCATCCGCCAAATATGGTCGGAATACAACTTCTTCCTCACTCAGCGAACTCAGCACTCTAGGATCCAAGAATTCCTTGAAGTGAAGATCGTTAGAGATTCCAACTACACTTATCCAAGAAGCATTCAGCTTTTCATTGATGCGAGTGAGCTCGTACAACAGCGAATCATTTGCGCTGTGTTTTATCAAAGCATCGATCTCGTCAAGTGCCACCAAAAGCGCGGTCCTGTCCGTGCTGATGCCATTCGAGAATCGATCAAGAAGCTCGCCCACAGCGATCCCCGTAAAAGGAACGTCTACACCGATCGCCCTGCATATTTCAGCCAAGACTCGGTAGTTTGTCCCAGCCATTCGGCAGTTTATGTACGTTATCTTAACAGGTGCTCCTATTTGTTGAGCCTTTTTCTGTAATTTGTCCAAAACAAATTTAGTAACTATTGTCTTGCCAGTTCCAGTCTTACCATAGACGAACACGTTTGATATCTTCGATTGATGAAGCGCCGGAGCTAGAATACCAGCAAGTCTCTGAATGTGTTCGTCTCGATGAGGAAGATGAGTGGGCATGTAGTCATGCCGTAAGACATCACGTTGCGCGAAAATCTTCGCCGTAGATAGGTATTTGTCAAAAATACTCTCAAGAACATCTGGTGCCGACGTGCTCAATCCTCCAATGGCAATTGTGCCATTGCTGTTCGAAGAATAGCTAACTATTTTTGTACACGAAAATCAACTTGTTCAAGTGGAACTAGACTCATAAACAACGCTTGACAGTTTGGAAAATTGTTGTGGCATCTGGAAAAAAAAGCAAATAAACAGCCCCACACCCCTCTAGTTCCATTAGAGAACATGTTTGAGTTGGTTTTCATGTATGTTATTGTTGTCGTAGAAGAAGCCGTTGGTTAGTTTATCCGACGTCATATAAATTACACGATATCGAAAAATTGTGAGTGTACACTCTATTTTATCACTACGTTTCCTCGAAAGAACGAGATGAGAGATGAAATGGAAAGTCCAGTCGAAATCAAGGGGTTAGGGTATGATCATAGAAATATCACCACGATTACGTGTTGACATCTGTTGACAAGGCAATTAACCCCTCTATTTCCACTGTACGCTCATATTTTCCACTGTACAGCACAATCCCATTCTCTTAACACCACAAGTCAACTTATAACATGTTAACAGACATATTCTGTTGAGTGTCTTGAAAAAGAAGATTCGGCTCGAATTCTATGATAGAACCGGAGTCAGGCATAGCGTAGCTATGGAGGGCGAGCTTACTCCAGATAAGGTTCGCAGATTGCTGGAATACGCTGAGATTGTTTCAGGACATGAATCTAGTTCAATTCTCCCCGAACCGCAGGAGAGCAAGATGAGCAGACTACTGGACGTGATAAACACAAGGCACTTCGATCACACCTTCGAATCAGGAGAATTGTGGAAGGAATATAGAGAGACTTGGGGTGATGACTTTAGCTTGGGTGCTGTCTCAACATATCTATCGCGTTTAGCCGACAGAGGCACTCTGGAAAGATCTGGATCTGCGGCGCACTGGCAGTATAAGCTTAGGTCTTCTCCGGCGGTGACACGCTAACCGGACCTGCCAAACTGGACCGAAGTTTATCATTCAACTTGTACCGAAATGGCGGACGATCCGCTTCGCGATCGACATACCCTTCTAAGTACAATCTCTTCATGAGGCGTGCCATATGTTCTCTCGATTTGTTCAATCGCCTGCCTAATTCAGGAGCTGGTAACGGGCCTTCCGTGAGTAACACGAGGGTCTGGCGTTCCGTCGGCGTTAGTCTGTCTAACACTGCGTCCTCGGGAAGAGTCGTGCGTGGCTGCGGGGGTGAAGCGGGGAGTGCAGGTGACGCTGCTGGGGGAACCACCAATCGTGACCGGAGTTGGTCCAGCTCTTGGAGCGTTTGTTTGTGTTGGGCAACCAGCTCTTCAATAGAGTTGGCTAATCCATGGTATTTGGATTGAAGCATCAGATGAGTGTTGCGAAAAGTCGCAGACTCTGTTGTCTCAATTACTATCGTATCGCGTAGTTGGTCTAAGGTTTCCTCTAGGGATTCGATCCGAGGAGATAGAGCTCCAACGATAACGCTGACGTACGATGCGGCTTCTTTGAGAGCTTGTTTACTTTGCTTGAATCCGATCAAAGCCCATCTCGCTGTCAGAAAAGTCGCCCCAAGAAGGAGGAGAGAAACCATCGCCGAATAGAGCGTCCATGAATCCAAGCTAGAATTCCACCAACTGTGATATCACGTCTCTTCTTTCACATCACAATGAGTACTATGTGATTTCTCTTTGGGTCACATTGATGTCACAGGAAACCCTTGAAATGATGATAAAATGAAATAAACGTTGTATTTTGGAATATTTCAATTCTCGAGTGGAAACTAACATCTCACAGGCGCGTCACCGCAAGATCCACATCACGTGACATCACATAACCGTTGAATTAGAATGTGTCCTTGAAACTCTCCCGTTTCGCCAAGGCAGATACAAACTCTAGAAGCCTTGCAGTGAGGTGCTCGACGGCAGGGTTTTCATGTTCCGCCGTTTTCTTCGCTTCCTGAACGTAGGTATGAACGGTATCAGATAGTTCAAGAAATGGTTGTAATGATGCACTATCGAACAGTTCAAGATATCCGAGGAGTAGAATCGTGTAAATTGATCGAATTACGTTATTCTGGGCTTGAATTAGTGTTCTGTTATACGCACCGCGGCTAATTCGCGCCTTAGAAGGTCTATACATGCGTTTCTGAGACTTTTTTAGCTCGCCGCTTGTCGACAGAGAATCAGCTAGGAGAGTCTCGAGTTGGCTCGTCGTAAGTTGACTATTGGCTAGAAGAGTCTTCGTCACTGGATCGCGGATTAGGTTTCGAACAGATTCTCGGACTTCTAACACGTCTTGCTGGTCCGACAGATGAACCACCCTGTGGATACGGTTTCGTATTCGCTCTTAATGCTTCCTAATCACGAACAGACGAAGGTCATGCAATCTTGAAATAAGTCGTTACTCATGTGACAGTGAATGACGGGTTGGTCAAGATGGGAAGACGACGTCGCAGGGTCATCAAAGTCGTGAAGAAGAAACTCCCATCCGTATTCAGTTGCCCCTCATGCGGTGAAGAATCCATACGAGTAATAATGCCTCAAGGCTCGGGACCTGCAATTGTCCAATGCGGCTCGTGTGGACTCAAGCGGGAATTCGAAGCCACACCCTCCAGTCAGATCGTGGACATATACTGCAAATTCACTGACAGTTTCTACGCAAGTAGCAAGCCAGCTCAGCCGGCACCCACTTCATAGGGTTACACATCTCTTATTGTTAAATCAGGGTAAAGGGTTCTGTAGACCGGGCCCTGCGAAATGGCAACGAGGCTTCTCAATGAACACGACGTATACTTTCAGAGACTTAAAGAGGAATTTGACAGGATACATACAGTAGCCAAACTCGCACGATCTAAAGGTCTGGATCCCTCACTTGAGCCGGAACCTCTTCTGACCCGTGATTTGGCAGAACGAGTAGAGAAGGCCGTAGGACCTGTCGGAATCGCGGAGAGGATTCGTGAACTCTCCACACTTCTGAAATCTCGTGAGTCAGTCTCTCTGTACCGTGAATTAACCGCTCTAAAAATTGCTGAGGAGATAGCTCTTGGAGGCCAAGGAAATAACGAAGAGACCGCTGCTGAACAAGCAGTTCGCACCGCTTCAGCTATTTTGGACGAGGGTGTCACGGCAGCGCCAATCGAGGGTATCTCGAGCGTACGCGTTAGATCCAACTCGGATGGAAGCAAGTACCTGGCGGTCTATTTCGCTGGTCCCATTAGGTCAGCCGGCGGCACGGATATGGCGTTAATTGTCGTTATCGCCGATTATGTTAGACATCAGCTTGGTCTGGGCCGATACAAAGCAACAGAACTAGAGGCAAAAAGGTTCGTGGAGGAACTGAGGCTCTATGAGAGAGAGGTTGCGCGATTTCAGTTCAAAGTCTCAGATGAAGAGTTGTTCAATGCTATAATGCGTCTACCCGTTGAGGTTAACGGTGTAGAAACGGATCCATTCGAAGTTACCTCGTACAGAAACGTTCCGAGAGTGGAGACTAACCGAGTTCGAGGTGGGGCGCTTAGAGTTGTGCATGATGGCCTGATCGGGAGGAGTCATAAGGTTTTGAAAATGATTGACAGCCTTGGAATAGAAGGATGGAATTGGTTGAAGGAGATCAAACCACCCGTAGCGGAGGCTGATGAAGCACGTGAATTCATGTTTATGGAGGATGTTTTGGGTGGAAGGCCGATATTCTCATTCCCACAGACTCAGGGCGGATTCAGGCTAAGGTATGGCAGAGCGCGTAACACCGGTTTGGCCGCCGTTGGCATTCACCCATCTACAATGATCATTCTTGGGAGATTCATTGCCGTTGGCACGCAACTTCGACTAGAGAAGCCCGGGAAAGCTGGCATAGCGGCTTCGGTTGATTCGATCGAACCCCCCGTTGTAAGATTGAAAGACGGATCAGTTCTCAGACTCTCTGATTCGAAAGAGGCAGAGAAGCTTCTTGACTCGAATAGTATAGAGAAAGTGCTGTTTCTAGGAGACATCTTGGTCGGATATGGTGAGTTCCTTGAGAACAATCGACCACTTCTGCCTTCAGGATTCGTGGAAGAATGGTGGCAGGAGCTACTCGCACTTGAGCTCACCAATTCAGCGAGTATAGAAGAGTTTGCCAAACAGGTAGGAGTAGGCACTCAAGATATTGTAAGCTTCCAAAAGGGAACCATCCCAACCGTCGAGCAGGCAGTCGCTATTGCAAAGGAGTCAAACGTTCCCTTGCATCCGCGGTACACCTGGTTCTGGGAGAATATTCGACCAGAACAATTCGATTACCTTCGACGAAACTGCTCGATCCTGTTGTCTCCGAACTATCGCGAACTCAAATGAAGATTAGAAATGACGACAAGACCAAAGAAATCTTCGAGAACCTCTGTTTGCCTCACAGAGTGGATAGTGGACAATTCCTCCTCGATACGGAACAAACCCCGATTTTGTACGATTGTCTGGGTTTGGCATCTAAATCGACGGTGGCAGCGGGAAAGGATGTTTTTGAAAAAGTCCTCAAAGTCTCGGGGATCCACCTGGTAAGGAAAGGTCCGGTATACGTGGGAGCGAGGATGGGCCGACCCGAAAAAGCGAAACGGAGGGAAATGCGCCCTCTGGTTCATTGTTTGTTTCCAATAGGCTTGGCAGGTGGCCCCGACGAAGCATAGTTGAAGCTGCCTCGAACCACTCACTAATCTCAGTTGAGATAGCGAACCGCAATTGTCGCAGCTGTGGCAACGTCACACACACGTTACTCTGCGATAAATGTGGAGAGAAGACCGAGCTCAAGCCGATATGTCCCAAAGTGCGGTATTCGAGACCGGCGGGAGTCATTGTCCATCCTGTAAGGGACGAACGGAACTCTTCACCAGACGAAGCATTGCCTATTCGGGAACACCTCTCTCGGGCAGAAAGAAGATTGGCTCTCACGGTCGTTCCAGAGTCGGTCAAAGGCGTGAGAGGGCTAACAAATGCCACTCGAACACCGGAACCAATCGAAAAAGGATTGATCAGAGCTAAACATGACGTGTCCGTGTTTAAGGATGGTACTGTGAGATTTGACGCAACGAACGCCCCTCTAACTCACTTCAACCCTGCAGAGATAGGAGTCGACGTCCAAAAGCTAAGAGAGCTAGGCTATAACTACGATGTGGATGAAAAGCCGCTGGAATCTGAGTCGCAATGTTTGAGCCTAAGAGTCCATGATATTATCGTACCTGAACAGTGCGGCGACTACTTCGTCAGAGTCGCCAAATTCCTCGACGAAATGCTTCAAACATTCTACGGAGATCCACCGTTTTACAGAGTCAAGAACAGGCAGGACATCGTCGGTCACTTGGTTGTAGGGCTTTCCCCTCATACTTCTGTGGGCGTGATCGGTAGAATTGTGGGATTTACCCGCGCTAGTGTTTGTTTCGCTCACCCATTCTGGCATGCAACTAAGAGGAGAGATTGTGATGGTGATGAAGATTCGGTTAGTCTGGCTTTAGATATACTCTTGAATTTCTCCAAGAGCTTCCTTCCATCGAGAATAGGCGGGATAATGGATGCACCAATCCTCCTCACCGTCTCGATCAAGCCAACTGAAATCGCACGCCAAGCTTACAACCTCGAAACCGCTGGACGTTTGCCGCTGCGATTTTACCAGGAAACGCAGCATCGTGGCGACCCCAAGCCACTAAGCGCGATAATCGAAACAGTCAATGCACGACTGGGATCGACTATGGTGTTGGACTCGTTGGGATGCACGCTTCCGGTAAGTAATATCAATAACGGAAATCTAGAGAGCGCGTACAAGAAGCTTGGTAGCATGCTAGACAAGGTCACCGCACAGTTGAAGGTGGCAGAAGCCGTTAAGGCAGTTGATGCGGCGGAGGTTGCAAGACGTGTTCTATCCACTCACTTCATGCGGGATCTGACTGGGAACCTAAAAGCGTTCGCAGTACAGCGATTCAGATGCACTAAGTGTAACGCGAAATTCAGACGTGTACCGTTGAAGGGGGCTTGTCTTCGGTGTGGAGGAAAACTCTCCTTGACCGTGTACAAAGGGGGCGTGGAGAAATACCTCACTGTAGCACAGGATTTGGTTAACAGATACAACTTAGGGAAATATCACACTCAACGCCTGATATTGCTCAGACAAGAGATCAACTCAATGTTCAATGAATCTGAAGAGAAAAAACAGCCCTCCTTAGCGCAGTTTGTGTGAGATGGAAATATGAACCGCGGTGAAGCTCTGCATCCTAAAGCGTACCTCACATCTAAGAGAAACGTTAGAGCGGGATTGGTCTCGCGTAGCAAAATACTCCGCACACTTGACAAGAACAGAAGATCTGCCACTGAGATATCGCGGGAAACCTCTCTCTCATATGAATGCGTAGCCTACCATCTCATGTCGCTGAGAAAGGATCGACTCGTCGAACGCTTGACCAGAACGAGGCCATTCACGTGGGGCCTAACACCATACGGACAACAGAAACTGCCTACCGATTGAAATCTGCAAACAGCTAATTACACGCGACACCTTACCATAACTAATTGCGCACTTTTGGAGTAAGACACGATGCATACTGAGATCAAATATCTTACTGAACCCACTCTAAACAAACCAGTAATGGTTTGTGGTCTTCCAGGAATAGGGTCAGTAGCATGGCTCGCAGTAAACCATCTTCAAAAGGAATTGAAAGCCGAACTATTTGCTGAAGCTTATTCTCCTACGTTCTCTCCAAAGGTCTGGCTGACCGAAGAGGGAATTGTCAAGTTAATGAAAGGTGAGTTCTATTTCTGGAAGAATTCAAACGGCGGCGCAGATCTCCTTCTGTTTAGCGCCAACGAGCAACCCTATTCGCCCGAAGGTCAGTACGAATTAGCCGATGTAGTCTTAGATTTGGCGCAGAAGTTTCAAGTAAAACGGGTCATAACGATGGGCGGAATGGCTACTGACAATTTCACTGATCATCCCAAAGTCTACGTCGGTGGAACCGATGCGGACCTAGTCAAGGAGCTTGAGATGTTTGGAGCCGTCAAACTCGCGGGCGGCGCGATAACAGGAACCAATGGTCTAATTTTTGGGTTGGCAAAACCGAAGAACCTTTCTGCTATATGCCTACTGGCTGAGACTCCCGGCTTTCTTTCACTGGATGCCAATGCAGCAAAGTCTGCATTGGAAATGTCATCGAAACTTCTCAACATAAGATTGGATTACTCCGCACTTGAGAAACAGGCCAGTGAAAATTCTGACGCAGTACACAAGGCGAGAGATTTTTCTCGAGGTAATTTACACGACGCGATCGAGATCTTTCGTACGTAAGTTAGGGGTCCAAGTAAGTAACATGAAAGTGATGTGCAACCAGTGTGGCAAGATACTCGACCTAATGGGATCCCAATCATTCGCTGTAGAAGAGGAAAATCACTTGAAAAGCTTCACTTCTGCTCCAAGGAGCATATGTCACAATTTGCCCAGAGAAAAGGCATGCAGTTAAGCAAGGATTAACATCTCAGAAGTAGCATGTTAAGCTAAGTTAGCTGGACGAGTTAATTGTCTGCTTCTGAAGATCTTAGGACCGCCTCGGAGATATTTGGAGCTCTAGGAAATGTTGTCCGACTTCGAATTCTCGTCATGTTAATGGAGAGTAAGAAGCCACTTCACATAACCGCAGTTGCGAGCAATCTGAAGATGGATTACGGAGGGATCTACCGACACGTCGAGGTACTGCGAGACGCTGGTTTAATACAAGTTTACGAAGTCGGAAGATCGAGAGTTCTGTCTCCACTAAATACTGAAACCATCAAGGATCTAATTGGAAAAGCGAAAAACTTCAGTAAAAAGCACTGACGTTATGATGAGTAGCACATAATTATATGCATTTTTTATATGAATGTCATATTGGAAGGGTTAAGTAGTTGTGACCTTCTGTGCGCAGCGTTGGCGTTTCAGATGGCGGAGGGATTGTTCGCTCGGAAGAGCGTCGGTCTTGCAGGCGCAGCGGTTTTTGGAAGTCTAGCGGCTCTTTCAACTGTTATCATTTCTGCTAGAATCCAACCTGCCTTTCCAATACTCCCATTCTTGCGGTTTGATCCTGCTGAGCTGTTTTCAGTTCTTGCATTCCTGATTTTCGGTCCTGTTCCAGCTTTCATCGTTGCAACTGTTCACTGGATTTTTCTAACTGCAACAGGATCGGGAACCCCTCTTGGTCCTGCCGTGAAATTCGCTGCAGTGATTGCTACGCTTATTGGATTATGGATCGGGAGCAGAGTTTACCATCGGTTGGCTAATCGCTATCAGGGTCTTTGGTTTGCGGTCGCATGTATGCTCGTGTTCGCAGTGGTCGCACGAGTAGGAATCTTACTTATCGTGAACTATTACGTCTTCACCTACATTGGACCAGTGATTTTCGGAATCGACTACCTCAGTTTCAGTCAGAAGACGCTTCAAGCAACGTTAGGATTGCAGTTTGCTGGACCTTGGGATGTCGTTGTTGCGATGTTGTTGTACACGAGCATCTTTAACGTTCTTCAAACGGTTTTTTCAATAATTATTCCGTACATCATCTTCATGCCACTCAGTGTCAAGATTCCCGAGATTGCGTCAGGAAATCCATGGATTAGCAAATTCATGAAACACTAGGCGTAGAAGATAAATGATTGTCACACTCGCTGGCGGGGTCGGAGCAGCTAGGTTCCTAGAAGGCCTCGTTCGTGTTGTTCCGCAGAGAGAATTAACCGTGATCGGAAACGTGGGTGATGACATGGAAATTTATGGGCTTCACATTTCACCGGATCTGGACATAGTCACATACACCCTATCGGGGATTGTTGACCCGATCAAGGGCTGGGGGATCCGAAATGACACATTCTCATTTTTGTCAACAATGCGGACATACGGGTATGAAACATGGTTTAACATTGGCGACCGACGATCTTGCAACACACACCTTCCGCACAGAACAACTTCGCAATGGTCGAAGTCTGTCAGAAGTCACTGCAAATATCGTGAATCGACTGGGATTACGATTTCACCTCATCCCCGCCACCGATGATAATTTTCAGACTTACGTGATCTGTAATGGAAACCGGATGCATTTTCAAGAGTACATGGTAAAACTACAAACCAAACCACGCGTGGAACGAATATTATTTCATGGGGCGAAGTCTGCGACACCAGCACATGGCGTCCTTCAATCTATACGGGAAGCACGTGGCATAATCATCTGTCCAAGTAACCCGATAGTGAGTATAGGGGCAATCCTGAACGTGCCGCGTATCCACCTGGCCCTCCGCAAGACTCGAAGCAAAATCGTGGCTATCAGTCCGATTGTTCGCGGTAAAACAATCAAGGGTCCGGCAGACAAGCTAATGAAAGCTGTTGGAATCGAACCAACCGCAGTCGGCGTCGCCCAAGTCTATCGAGATTTTCTTGATACGCTGATTCTTGATAAACAAGACAAACTCTTAGCAAAGAAGATTGAGGATCTAGGAGTCAGAGCAGTAGTTACTAACACCATCATGAGGACCATCGCCGACAAGGTCAGACTCGCAAGAATTGCTATACGTGAATTATCATGATGAAGCGGTCTCCCTTTACGAAAGATCTTCACGCAATAGTACCAGTTAATGTACCGAGCAAATCAAAGAAGCGACTTTCATGTCGGCTTGACGCCAATCAGAGAGCTAGCTTAACCATAGCCATGCTTACAAACGTATTAATAGCGTTGAAAAAATCCGATTCAGTAAGTTCAGTTACAGTCGTGTGTGCCGATCGAAGATTGCAGATGCTCGTAGAGGGATGCGGCGCAACTTTTCTTTGGGAAGGCAGGCGTCGAGGGTTGAATCCAGCTTTAAATCTCGCCATGAAAGAGGTTACATCTGATTCGGCGGTTCTGATCATTCAGCGGACTTGCCACTTCTAACGTCAGATGACGTAGACGATCTCGTCAGGCGAACAAGGAATTACTCACTTACACTTGTTCCTTCGAAGGACGGAACTGGGACAAACGCGATCCTAATGCAATCGCCAAGTATGATCAGACTTGCGTTTGGCAAGGGCAGTTTCCGCAAGCACGATATGTTGGCTAAGAAAAGTAGGGTGGCGTATAGGGTCCTCCGGATTCATGGAGTAGCCTTCGACGTTGATGATGAGCAAGATCTAGACGAATTAATGAGAGACCAAGTTAACGGGCAGACCACTCGTAGAATGAAAGGAACGTTCGAACCAGAAGTAACCCGAATGTTACCAATACTAGTCAAATCACGCTAGGGTGATAGGAATTCATGGCACGGGCGTGGATGTCGGCTTTCACGCAAAAGTGTCTGGGAAACTTTAATTCCTTCACCTAATCCTCAACCGATATAGGGTGCGTGATTTGTCATCAGCCAGAGAGAAAAGACGCAAACGTGAATCTCCAATGCCGGCGGCGAGCGCAGGCCTACTCAGATTTTTCGAAGAAGACACACCCGGGTTTAAGGTTGGTCCTGAGGTTGTTTTGATGATGTCTATCGGCCTCGTTGGAGTAAGTCTCTTCCTGCATATTGTTTTCAAGTAGAAATCTGACTGAAATCCAAGAGTTTGGTCTGTGTTATAGCGGGAAGAGGTCCCGCTTGAATGCCGAGTTTCGATTCAATCTGGCTTGCTAGTACATCGGTATAGCCAGTAAATATGTAGACTCTTTGCGGATTGACTCGGCTAACGAAATCGATTAGCTGGTCGAAGTCAGCATGGCTGCTAAGCGGGAAGGCCGTGTAACTGCGAAATGCTTGCCTAAGTGCCCAGCCTGTTGCGACAGCGCGGGATGCATTGTGAGGTAAGTGATCGCCACGGCCTGTAGTAACGTATACGCAGTCTCCATTCTTCAAGGCCTTTTTTCCTTCAGGAGTTGATGAGTCAAGATATTCGAGGCTAATGCCGTTTCTTGCGTACACTTCGTTTGCATTCGAAATTGTTGGACTGCAAACGACGGGTATCTTAGCATATACGTTGAAGAGGCGAACGACTTCTTGCGGTTTACCAGACGAGTACACTTGAAAGGTTGGGATTCTCTTCTTCTTGATCTCTGTCATTGTCCACCTGATGATGTCCGCATACATCGTGTTTCTTCGTGGAAACAGATATGATGGATGACCGTAAGTGCCCTCGATGATCAAGTAGTCGCATGATTTTCCTTCAGCCGCTTGTGTGGTAAGCGTGTCAACGCAGTTGATGTCGCCCGTGTAAATTGCCTTAAACTTCGGCGTTTGCACTTCGAATTGGCATGAGCCTAACATGTGTCCTGCGTTCAGAACTGTTATCTTTGTATCGTCTATTTCGATAGATTCTCCAATCTGGAGTGTTTGCGCTCTTTTCACTTCGCGGTCTCTCAACGCTTGATGTATCTGGAGCGTTTCGAATGTGGAAAACTTTCTCGCTGACGTACTGAATCCGTATGTGTGATCTGAATGGGCGTGTGTGATGAACACGTTCCACTCCTGATGGAGCTGCCGCCCTGGTGTAGGGTCAAAAAGTAGACGGGATTTTCCGGTGTCCATGAGTATACCATTGGCCCAGCCGATCTTGTCCAACTGTTTCGCACTCAGTGGGGAACTAGGTCAGAAAAGTCCAATGAATACTGGCCGAACCTGATCTCTTTCAGTTCATCCTTGGTGAGTTTGCGCTTTTCAATCTTTGAAGGATCGGACGAAACAAGGCCGCTGTTTCCAAGAGGGTCTTCGATTATAATAGTGAAATGAGGGTCGGATTCTCTTGCCCGGCGTATCTGTTTCAGTATGTTCTCGCCATGTCTGATACGTTCTGGTTCTGCTGAACTCAGCATGAAGGTAAGCGCATCTTCCATTTTTTCCAAGACGCCTTCAACATTCGTGATGAAACCTTCACTATTCGGACCAGGTGTAATCGAAGCGCCGAATTCCGGGAGCTTGACCGTCGAGGTACCTGACTTGATAACCTTGATGTCAAGATCTGCAAGTGAATCTATTCTGGCTTGAATCAGAGTCGGTTCCCGCTTTTCAAGGGACAATATGTCGGTGTGTCTGTAACCGCATTTCGGGCATATTGTCACGCTTAATAGTACAGACCCAAAATGGTCAACGTTGTATTCAGTCTGATTTGTGATCATGTTTTCCGAGTCGCAGCAAGGGCAATGAAAGCCTGATATCGCATTTGTCTCGGAAGATGCCAAATTTATCTCTCTGTGGCTATGCGGTCGTGTCATATGAAGATTAGAGCGTTAACAAAATGCTTTGATCATATTTTCACTCATCTCTCGAATCTATATCGTTCCCGTGGAATATCTCAATTGGTAGGTTATGGATAAGACAACGGGGCACCGTTGCCCCCGATGCGGACTGGAATCACTTAACATATACTACGAAGAAGGATGCGACCTGCAGTTGGGCGCCCGTTGTCAGAGCTGTGGGCTTAAAGGTTATTTCATGAACGGAAGGCTAGTTCAACTCGTGACAGCATGAGCCTGTAGTCTTCGTCATTCGGAATCAGTATGATCCGCCAGTAATGGCTAGGCTAAGCGAATGGTTCTCTGATGCATCCTTTCTCATTGACCATGAACGACCGAACGTTTCATACCATCGGATCGTTCGCATGAATCATACATAATGCTGAAAAGGTCGAGTTTCTCGTGAATTGTGGGAAATGAATTGGTGTCACCCATCTGGTTCTTTGGTTTCGATTCCTTGATGGAATTCATTGCTTTCGCAATCGCGATGGCGGTCGCATTTCAGGCAATGAAAGGCTACAGACTAGCAAGAGAACGGACCCTCCTGTACCTAAACTTCAGTTTCCTTCTGTTAGGTGCAGGTCTCCTTGTTGATGGTTTAGCTAATCTGATCGTCCTTCTTAGCAAGTTTCACAGGAATTTTCTTTTTCTTTCTCGTATCGGATATACAATTGATTTCCTTGCACAACTTGTCGCTTACGTTATTCTTGTAATTCGTATACTTACAACAGACGCAGCGCTTGGAACAGCCAACTTGCTGCAGCATGCTCTTCCGCTGGCGCTGCTTGAAAGTAATCCGTTAACGGAACTCGTTCTGATTTTCCTATTAGTCTATATTACAGCACAAAGCGGCGATCAATTATAATGTCAGCAAAACAACGAATTCATTATTCGTTTTTGGCGCTTTTACATCTCTTGCTGATCGCCCACGTATTCTTCTTGTTGTTTACGATTGCGCCAATTTTCTTCCCATTTGCTCACATTTCGCAATTATTCGGCTTCCTTCTGCTCTTGGGAATGCTTTTAAAGGTGAATCAAACCCAATGATGCCGAGCAAACAGCATCCGACATCGAAGTCGGCCAAAGTACAGATCACAGTTCAGAATTTACGTAGATATAATGAGGGTTATACAACGAGAGGGAAACCAAGGCGAAGCCCACACGAATTCTATATGGCGCAAATCTATCTCATGATAGACTTGTAAAGTATCTTAGACGAATTGAAAGCTTTAGGAGTAATACAAGAATCAGGAGCCGACGAGAAGGTTTACAGTCTTACTCAGAAAGGCATCGAATTCCTCAACAATTTCAGAAAAGTGGAGGCCTTTGCAGGAGCCTTCGGCTTCAAAATCTAGCTCAACGTGGCATTAAAGTAATAGCAGGAGCCATCATGCTACATCAATAGCCGGTCTTCGCATGCCACGATACTCACCCGTCCTGCAAATTACAGAGCAGATTAGGAAGCCGGAATGGTTACGTGTGAGGTCACCGACTGGTGAGAACCCCGAGAGAATACGAACAATTCTTCGTACGCACAATCTTCACACAGTGTGCGAGGAAGCTCATTGTCCAAACGTCGGTGAATGTTGGGGTGGTGGCACAGCGACATTCATGCTGATGGGAGATATTTGCACTCGTGGCTGCCGCTTTTGCATGGTGAAAAGTGGAAATCCTCACCGCAAATTAGACATCTTCGAACCCGTGAAGATTGCTAGCGCGATTGCTGACCTAGGCCTGAGGTATATCGTGATAACTTCCGTTGATAGGGATGATCTCCCCGATGGCGGCGCCGAACACTTTGCGTGCACAATTAGAGCAATCAAGAAGCATGATCCAAACGTCATCACGGAAGTCTTGATACCTGATTTCCGCGCTGACGAAGATTGCATTTGTAAGATTGTTGATGCAAAACCTGAGGTGATTGCACATAACATTGAGACAACCGAGCCTCTTACTTCGAAGGTGCGTGATCCTCGTGCAACCTACAGACAATCACTCCAAGTTCTTAAGACAATTAAAGAACAAGACCCAGAAGTTTACTCAAAATCATCAATCATGCTCGGATTAGATGAGACAGAAGGAGACCTCGTTAAAACGATGAGGGATTTGCGTGAAGTTGGTGTTAACATCCTAACGTTAGGTCAGTACCTCAGCCCGTCCAAGGGCCACATTCCAGTTGCTGAGTTTGTATCTCTTGCGCAGTTTCAGTATTATAAGGAGATTGCTGAAGAGATGGGATTCCTATACGTCGCGTCTGGACCACTTGTGCGTAGCTCCTATAGAGCTGCAGAATTCTTCGTGGAGGCATTAGTTCGGCAAAGCAGCCGAGAAGCGAGGAATTAAACTCACATACATGCCATTCATAATCAAAGCACTAATCCCAGCACTGAAGCAGTTTCCATCTCTGAATGCCACGCTTGACGACGAGAAAGAGGAGATTGTGCTCAAGAAGTATTACAACATAGGAATTGCTACTGACACTGAACAAGGTCTTGTTGTACCTGTTGTGAAGAATGCGGATCATAAATCCATCAAGCAGTTGGCAGAAGAAATCTCCCAATTGAGTGAAAAAGCTAGAGCGGGTCAGCTATCCCTCGAAGAAGTTCAAGGAGGGACCTTCACGATTACAAATGTTGGTGGAATCGGAGGGGTCTTCGCCACTCCAATCATTAACTGGCCGGAAGTTGGCATTCTAGGAGTTCACAAGATAACCAAGAGACCGGTCGTCAAAGAAAATCAAATCGTAATCCGAGACATGACCTATCTCTCAGTCTCCTTCGACCATCGCATGCTAGATGGTGTGATGGCGGCGAGGTTCATGAATTCAATCAAGCAATATCTCGAAGATCCCAAGATGCTACTCATTGAAACAGACTGAATGTTGAACATTTCTCCTGTTGCGCGTTTTCGGAGAAAGTATTTTGGGCATCATGCAGGCCATTCAACAATCGATTCCTACTAATGCATGGTTACAGGGATACATATTAGGTGCGGAGGCTATTATAGCCCATGTCAGATCGGACTTTTCAGTGCAACTGCCAAAAATGCGGTAAAGAGTTTCCATTTGTTGGAACATATGAGAAGTTTAACGAATTCATGAACTCGAGAACTTACACTTGCCCAAGTGGACATGTACAAGACGGTTCTCCACGAAACTTCGTGAAAGTAATAACCATGAGTGAACCACAACCCGTTCTAGAGTGGAAAGCCGAAGAAGGCAGGAATTATGTTGACATCCTCAATACTCAAACGGCACGAATCATGGGCATGCAAATAGAACACTTAGGCTCAGGTCTCTACATCGATCGGCGAACAAGGAAAAAATATGATTACGAAGAAGATACGAAAGGCACACGACACTACTTCGAAATATTAGCGTAATCAAACTGCAACATGAATATCAGTGTTTGATTTGACGAAACCGGAATGGCAGAAAAAGCGGAAAAAGATGGGGAGCAAGATGGGTAAAAGTGGCAGGGTGAGGTAAAAGCAGATGCGGTCCAAACCAAAACCTAGACCGCCTGGATACTGGACCAAAGGGACGTCGAATTGGTACAGCCGTTACAGCCGACTCGGCAAACAACAAATCACGCGATGATTCTGTCCTCTAGACGAGATTCGTAGCTTTAGAAGCGAACTATTGCCAGAGTGTGTCTGATTCCCAAGAATATCATGACGAGAATCGGGAGGAGAATGAAGACAGATGTTTCGAGCAATAATGAGTCGGCAATGAGTTCTGGTTAAGAAATCTCGAATCTTCATTCTTGAGAAGTGATTATGCAAAACAAGATATGACGGGAGAATAGAGTTAACAAGGGCACAAGTTTGGCAACACTGGGCAAAGACCGTATCTTCAAGTTAATTGAAGACGGGCTGATCAAAATCGAACCTTTCAGTAGAGACCAGGTCGGTCCTGCTTCGATAAATCTCCATCTAGGAGACACATTTCGCGTCTTCGAGAAGACTCGAGACGTGTTTCATATCCGCGAAGACTCAGATTACAAACAGCTTACCAGAACCGTAAGAGTGGAAAAGGACAATTACTTCCTCATTATGCCGAACGAACTCGTTCAAGGTATTACGGAGGAAAATCTATCTCTCCCTGCGAGTCTAAGCGGGAGAATCGAAGGAAGATCACGATTCGCGAGAGTAGGCCTCCTCATACACCTCAGCAGCGGATTCATTCAACCAGGTAGCACAGGAAAAGTCGTTTTGGAGATCCTCAACGTCTCGCCGCTCCCACTCGCCTTACACCCAGGTACAGCGATATGTCAAGTAATTCTTGAGGAGGCAGTTGGCGCTACGGCCTATGAGGGGGCTTTTGCAGGTCAAGTAGCTCCATAGAATTAAGATTAATGTCGTAACTCATGAATCTAATATGCATCAATGGAAAGTACAGGAGAAGTAAATTGAATTTCTCTTATTTCCTACTGTTAGTCATTCCGACTGAAAACATGTGTTCAAGATCGTAGTTGCTGAAACAGGCGAATGCGATCTGAGTCTTGGTTTTGGTTATGCCGTTGATCTTGGCGAAGTTCTCTGTCACTGTCTTGGCGAGATCTTCTGCTTCTTTGACCCGGACTATTGCTATGATGTCATAATCTCCTGCCACGGAATAAACCTCTGTTACGCCAGGAATTTTCAATATCTCGTCTGGAATTGCAGAGAGCCTTTCCCTTTCCGCATTCATCATCACAAAGGCTGTGATCATTAGAGAAACCTAATCTATCTAGATTCGATGAATTGTTCTTAAAGTCTACTAGCGCTGACTTCAGTTTGAATAGTATTTGCTATATCTCTTGCCAATTGATTGATCAGGGAATAGTCTTTTCCCTCTACCATTATGCGAATCAACGGTTCGGTGCCTGACGCACGTACAACAACGCGTCCCCTTCCTTGAATATGACGTTCTGCAGTCGAAATGGCAGTTTGTATTGCGAGGTTTCGGTCCCAATCCTTCGTAGTTCTGACACTCACGTTCAGTTGAACCTGTGGAAAACGTTCCATCTCCGCGGCGAGAACAGAAAGCTTCCGGCCACTTCTCTTCAGCGTTGCGAGAAGCTT
This sequence comes from Candidatus Bathyarchaeota archaeon, assembly GCA_963783645.1. Lineage (GTDB taxonomy): Archaea > Thermoproteota > Bathyarchaeia > 40CM-2-53-6 > 40CM-2-53-6 > FEN-987. The sequence goes on from CAWAOH010000007.1 coordinate 114,726, forward strand.
TAGCCCAGTTATCAGACCGTCTCCTGTGGTATTGTAATCAAGAAAGACTACGTGCCCTGACTGTTCTCCACCGAGTGCTGCTCCGCTTCTCACCATCTCCTCTACAACGTATCTGTCCCCAACTGGGGTACGCTTCAAAGTAATGGCTCGTTTTTGAAGTGCTTCCTCAAACCCGTAATTTGACATTACGGTTGCCACAACCGTGTTGTTACGTAAGTTTCCACTGCGAGCCAGCTCGAGAGCCTCGATCAAGACTATCTGATCTCCATCAACAATCTCGCCATTCTCATCAACCGCTAGCATGCGGTCCCCGTCTCCATCGAAGGCCAGACCTACATCCGCTTGATGCGCAACCACTGCCTTCTGCAGAGTATCCAAATGGGTTGAGCCGCAGTTTAGGTTGATGTTCAGACCGTCGGGTTTGTTAGAGATCGGTACAACGTTCGCTCCGAGGGCGGCAAACAATTGAGGCGCGATTGAATATGTTGCTCCGTTCGCTAAATCCACAACCACTTTCATGTCACTTAAAGAAATCTTGTCGATCTGTTTCAAATACTCTAGGTACTTTGTGGAGAGAGTGGTATCGTGTTCGATCATTCCGTGCTGTTTGTCAGGAAAATGAATTTGGTCATAATTTCCTATCGCCTTCTCGATTTCGGATTCTTCTTCATCGGTAAGCTTGAATCCATTATGTGATACGAATTTTATCCCGTTGTATTCTGCTGGGTTATGAGACGCTGAAATCATCACCCCTGCGTTAAATCCAGCTGTTCTTGTGAGAAATGCGAGTCCTGGTGTAGGTATAACGTTCACCAGAGTCATGTTGACTCCTTGCGACTTCAACCCGGAGCTTAGAGCTCCCTCTAACGCTTCGCAGGATAATCGAGTATCTCTTCCGATAACCACGTTCCAAGGACCAGAAGGGTATTTTTGCTCAATGATCAACCCGAAAACTCGCCCAAGCCTGAAGACTAGTTCCGTTGTTAGATCCTTGTCAACCGCGCCGCGAATACCGTCTGTCCCGAAAAGCTTCTTCATATCGACCCATTCTCAATTCTTCGATTCACAAATAGGCCAGAGTTAATACGATATATCAACACTAAAGAATGGTTGTTGCAAGATTGTTGAACCGGGTTGACTATGGATGGAGAAGCTAGAATTATACATTCAGATTGCCAAAGTCGCTATGATGGCCATCTTTCTAACAATCTTTCTTGCCATAATTCTATTGGGGAAACTGACAATCACTATCAGATAAGAGACCTAGCAAACAGAGATTAGCTATCATATGCCGCAAGTTGGTAGAGTCTAGGTCGATAATCCAGAGGTTACTTTGGTGTCAGTTCCACCAGGCGTGGCAAGAACATGCACAATTCTCGCCATCGCACTTGCACTGATTGTGGCGGCCCTCTTCGCATGCATCTGTCATGGGGATCACTGTCTGAAGCCGTCGTTAGGTTATATTGGGACAACTATTGATTTTTAGAAATGAAACTTCCTCTTTTCTCGTTCGTAGCCTAAAGCCGAACTGGTAATTGCCTCGAAACTTGATCAACTCTTCTTGCTCTCTGGAGCAGGGTTCATGGTAGTGTATATTCTTGGATCAGCGTCTGCCGTTAGACTATTGAAGCTTCAGGGAGTCCGCCGAAGCTTCCCGTACATGACTCTCGTAGTGTCAATAATTGTCTTCGTTTTTGTTGGAGAATATGTCTTGTTCCCACTGTCGATCTCAATTGTCGCTCTGTTATGGACGAGATGGAAAGGACACTTCAGCACTTAGTGATCAGAATTTCTTTGAGATTTCTTCTCCAAAGAGTCTTAGTGATTCTAATTCTCGTTGCGGTTCGAAACTCACTATCATGTAATCGACTCCAGCTTCTCTGAACGTTTCGATTTTTCGACGAACTTCTTCTGAATTACCGGCAATAATGAATTCGTCGCGCATTTCCTCAGGTACTTGCTTGAATGTTTCGGCAAGCCGTTTTTTCACTGTATCTGCATTCTTATCGATGGCCACGACTCCGAGTTTGGTCTTGACAATGTCATTGTAGTCTCTTCCAACTGCCTTACAATGTTCACGTAGTATCCTGAACTTCCGCTTCACCGTCTCTGGCGAACCGAAGACATTGCAGGCATTCGCATACTTGGCTACAAGTCTCAATGTTTGTCGTTCGCCGCTGCCACCGATAAGAATCGGTGGGTGAGGCTTCTGGATCGGTTTAGGATTACAGTAGGCATCCTTGATCTGATAGAATTCTCCTTTGAAAGTAGCCCGATCTTCGGTCCACATCTTCTGGATTATTTGGACCGCTTCTTCTAAACGACGAAAACGTTCTTTCGTGGAAGGAAAATGAATGCCATAAGCAGCAGATTCTTCCGCGTTCCATGCAGCACCGATCCCCATATACAATCTTCCTTTGCTGAGAACGTCAAGAGTGGCACCTATTTTTGCCAGAACAGCTGGATACCGATAGACGATTCCAGTCACCATTGTCCCGAGCTTGATTTTCGATGTGACACCCGCCATGACTCCAAGCGTAGTCCACCCTTCAAGCATGGGTTCATGCACTTCGCCAACGTTCCCAATCTGATGAAAGTGATCCATAACCCAGAACGAATCAAAATTGTTATGTTCAGCTTCTATTGCAACTCGACAAATTGAATCAACGATTTCAGCACCTTTACCGTCATAGGAGAAGTTCGGATGCTGTATGCCGAATTTCACTACAAATTCCTCATAAGTACGATGACATTTTGAGATTTAAGTCGATGCGTCTCAAAGTCTTGTTGTTGCGTGAGAGAGCAAAGCCTTAGAGGTCCCAGTATCCTCTATTGGATTCACCACAAAATAGTCCATCTGGCGTGATGGTTTGAACAAGTTCTTCTACACTGGAATACATGTATCGAATCTAGAGAGATCCATCACTTTCTATACAAAATCATTAGGTATGAAGCTGCTTTTTAAAACTGAAATCAAAGAAACTGGCGGCAAGGTTGCTTGGCTTAGATCAAAAGGTTCGCGGCAAACTCTCGAACTTAACTGGTATCCAAAGAAGTATCGGTATGGAGGGAAGTCTGGCTTGGATCACTTGGCATTGAGGTCAAAGACGTAGCCGCGGAATACAAGAAACTCTCAAAGAAGTGTCAGAGGGCAATTGAACCATTCAAAGAAGGTAGTTGGATTCTCGCTTACTTGAAAGATCCTGACGGAAATGGGATTGAACTGGGAGAACATCTCAGGAAGAAATCACGATAGCTTCAATGATATTCAGATTGATTTCTCGAAAACTAAGCAGTGTTCACCCCAACTGTCGACATTGAAACCAATCTTCGATGCCACAGCTAAGAGATGGCGATCATATGGCAAGTAACCTCCAACCCAATCTACTCCAAGACTCTTCGCTTTAGAAACGATAAGATGCATAGACTGCATCGGTTTACCTTCCAAGAGCGAAAAACTGCAGGACAGTCTGTGGAAACTTCTCTCGGGCTTGGTCAGGATAAATGTCAACTCATCAAAAGAATGTAGTTCGCGCTTTCGTCGAATCTTCTCAATTAGTGTGTCGTTAGCTTTAACGAAATGCCATTTGTAGGCAATGTATCCTTGCATTTTCAACAGATAGGACGATTTGAGGATTGTTCTCATCGTAATCACATTGTTAGTTGAATGCGAGTACTGACGGCGTATCTTGGATCTGAAACTATGTGACACATGCACCGATTCGCAGACTGGACGGAATCCCCCTTTCTTGCAAGCGCGTATGGAAGCATGGTTACTTGATAAGGTCCATAGACGCAATATTCTGATCTCGTGCTTCTTTGCATGTTTAGCTAATTCACGCTGAAGAAATCTAGCTACTCCTCGACCTTGCCAGTCGGGATCTGTGCGTGCCATGCTCAACCACCCGCTTCCATCGATGCATTCGTCGAAGTTGGTCATTCCGACTAGCAGGTCACCAACCCAAGCCAGGTACAATCCTCTGTCCTTGATAACGCTGCGCAACACCCATAGAACGTAATCATCTGGACCAACTGCTCTTGTGCAAAGGCGTTCTATAGACTTGTGATCGGATGGTCGAGCAACGCTGACCTCTAACGAAAAGTCAGCCTCTGTCATAGGTTCTCAGTTCAGAGCAACATGCACGAAGACTTTCGCGTCGTTGACAAAATTGTCTATCTTGCAGTATTCGTTCGGCTGATGTGCCATGTCATCGAGCGTGGACCAAACGACTGTGTTGATTCCTTTTCGCCTGAAGTATAAGCCAACTGTTCCTCCACCAATTCCAATTGGCTTGCCTTCTATGCCCCGCAGTTCCTTCAAAGCGTTTATCAGTTTTTGAACCACTTCACAATTAGTCGGGGTTGGCGCAACATTCTCTTCGAATTGGACTGGTGTTAGTTCGATTCTCGCCCCAGTATCTTTCTCCATCTTTGCTTTGACAGATTCAATATCTTTCATGACTTCCTTTAGATGGTACCGTGTGAGGATTCTACAGTCAAAATATAGCACATCCAAACCTGGAACCGTGTTTATGTTGTCAACGTTCAACTCATGTTTAGTAGGTTCGAATGTGGAGGTTGGGGGGTCGAAGAGTTGATCGGCTCCTGTATACTTGGTGTGCAAGAGTTCATCGATCTGCAATGCGAACTTCATGCCGACGCGGTGAGCATTCAGTCCTTTGTATGGAAGGGCTCCGTGGACTTGCTTTCCTTTAGTCGTTATTTTTAGCCAAAGAATGTTTTTCTCGGCAACTTCTATCTCTTTACCATCTGGACTTCCTGTGTCGGGAACTATTGCCATGTCTTGAGGTTTGAACACGTTCTTCTCGACCATTGGGATTACGCCATATTTGCTTCCCGACTCTTCATCAGATACGAAGGCGAAACCTACATTGATGGTCGGTTTTGCATTTAGAGTCTTCAGTGCTTTGAATGCGAGGAGTGTGGAAGCAACCGCTTGTCCGTTGTCTTCCGAACCTCTGCCGAATATTTTCCCGTCTTTCACCACTGGATCATATGGATCTGTGCTCCAAAGTTCCCGTGCACCTTCTGGTACAGTATCTAGATGGGCGGCAAACCATAGTGTCTTGCTTTGGTCTTTCCCGTCGATGATAGTAGTGAGATTTACTCGAATGCCTTCTGGTACGCGACTATCTGCGAAATCGTATCGCGAGACTTTGGCTCCAAAGTTCTCTAACCATTTCTGCACGAAAAGAGCGCGTTCATATTCGCCTCTTCCTCCACCATCAGGGTTAACGGCCTTAATCTTCAGCATGTCAACCATGAATTGGATCATGTCTTGGCGCGAATTGTCGATATTCTGTAACGCGAGCGATACGGACATGTGCTTTCACTCAATTTGAGCGTAAGATGTACTAAAGATAAAACTTGACTGGTTCAGTGTAAATATCGGATTAATACTTCAAAGGCAGGGCTTAGGCGGGAGTTTGACCAGTACATTCAGCATAGACTTGTTGCGTCGTCGTCTCCTTCCTACGGACACGGATCTGAAATCAAAAGAAACTCATCCCCCTCACGCTGCCGTAGCAGTCATAATCGATTCGTCTCAGACAGGCAGCTCACTTCTTCTAATTCGGAGGACGGAACGAAGTGATGACCCTTGGTCTGGTCAAATCGCTTTCCCAGGCGGACACAAGGCTCCTAGTGATCGCTCGTTTCTGGAGACAGCGATACGAGAGGCCAATGAAGAAGTCGGGATTTCGCTGAAAAAACATGTCGTGCTTGGAGTTCTACCTTTGGTGTATGCACGTGGTCGTCGTGTTAGGATTGCTCCGTTCGTCTTTCAGTTGATGGCCAGTGTCGAGATTCGTTCAAACATGGAAGTTGCAGACGTGTTCTGGGTGCCAGTTAACGAACTAGCAAACAGTGCAGTAACAAAAAGTCAGGTTAGAGTTGAGGGGGGAGAACTCACCGTTAGCTCATACATTTACAGAAGAATTGTAATTTGGGGACTAACGTTTAGAATTATCAACCTGCTGCTGGGTAAAGAGAAATCATAGTTTAGCAAGTATTTGGAGAATTTCACTTAACGTTTTAATTTCGTATCTGGGTTGACTTCCTTTTGGTTTTTCGAGCTTTGCTTCTCCTTTCCTCAAACGAACGGTGATTAAGCCTACTCGATTGGCGATGTCTATTTTGTCTAGGTTGACGGTCACGAAGAGTGTATTCGATGGTTGTGCTCCCAGTTCGTCAAGTTCTCTTTTTAGTACTGTTTCTGTTAAGTGCTCGAGTTTGAGATCTTCCGAAGTCACAACGGAATCAAACAGGTGCTGTAGACCTAGGCTTAAGAGTTTTTGCCACTGCTTTACTGATTTGCCTTCTGAAGCAACGCCAAGTTTGTACCGCTGGTCCCTCAACGTTAGTAGTGTAGGAACGGTATCAGGATATGGCTTGAGAAAAACCGGGCTGGTGCTCCGATAAGCAACGACGCCTGCAGCTACGACAGATGGAGTCCAGTTTAATCCCAGTTTTTCTAAGAGCATATCGAAGTGTTTTGTGTTGTCTGGGCCGACGGTCTTGACTATCTCTTCCAGGGTACGGTAGCCTGTCTCCACATCCACTGGAAGGCCAGCTTCGATCATGGCCTTAACGGCGCTAAGGCGTGCGCTTGAACTCTGGAGTGTTGCATCATAGAGAACATCATCGATTCCGAATATTATCGCTTTCAATTTCGAGCTCATCTGACTACCTTCTTGAGTTTGGTCGGTTGATCAGGATTCAATCCTCGCGATATGGAGGAATAATACGCGAAGAGTTGGAGCGGAATGACGTACGTCAAAGGTTGGAACATTTCGTTAACACCGCCAGCGATTTCGATAGTGTCACTCTCACTAACTCCAGTATGAGGCCCAACTATTATAGTGGGTGCCCCAAGTCGTTTGAACCGATCAGTCAATTCCGATAATTCGTCAGAAAATTCGCGTTGCAGGATGAAGATTGGAGTTCTTCTATCTACAAGTTGCATCGGTCCATGCAGAAATTCTCTGGTTGCGAAACCCTCTGCATAAAGGTTGCAACTCTCCTTTAGCTTCAACGCCCCTTCTAGAGCCGAAGCGTAATTTGCTCCGCTTCCTAAGAGGAAGAAAAATTCTCTATTGCGGAACTTGGATGCTAGCTTTCTGCATTTCTTCTCACAGCTTCGCAAAGTTTCATCGACTAAGTTGGGTAATTCTTGTAGTTCGGTCTTTAGCTCATCTCGCTTAGTCAAAGCGGTAATAAACTCATAAGTGGCAAGTAGTGTCGCTGTGAAGCTTTTGGTTGCCGTTACTGCTTCTTCCTTTCCAGCTTGCGACGCGATGGAGAAATCAGCAAGTTTTGCGAGTCTACTTTGGGCGTCGTTAGTTACAGCCAAGACTCGCATTCTAGAGAGCTTTGCTGATCTTACCGCGTCGATAACGTCTCGGCTTTCTCCAGATTGTGAAATCGCAATCAGCCAAGTGCCCGACTGATGTTTAGTCCTGCCAGTCCACGCTGAGAATTCTGATGCAGGCAGCGTGCTTGACAGATAGTCGGTTACACTCGAAACCATGTAGTTCGCAGCAATGCAGGCATGATAGCTCGTTCCACTCCCCGTGAAATAGATCATCCTAACGTTGCGAGCGTTCTTTTCTGCAATGCGCTTCACTGCATTACCCGTTTGATCAAGAGTCCTCCTCAATGCGGCAGGTTGCTCACGGATCTCGCTCAGCATCTTATGCCCAAAGCGTCGTTTTTCGATCAAAATGGTTTCGACTCAAGAGGGAGGAACATAGTATGCACTCTCTCCAATATTTCCCCTACTTATTTGGCATCGTATAGGAGGTACAAGTGGAATTCTAGCATGAAATATGAATAGTCTCTATGAGTTAAGTGACGGAATTTAGCATGCAACTTGAGAGCTTTGGTGTAGTTATTTGTGAAATTCTTCTCGAAGGGATTCCAGTAGTTCTGCGTGTCGCTGTTCGTCGTTCATTATCTTCGTGAAACTCTTCTTAATTGACGTGAGGATTCTTATGTGATTCTTTGAATCTTCAATTATCCTATTTAGCGTGGTTTTGATTTTCTTGTTGTCCGTTTTCCTCACAAGTTTAGTGTAACTTTCGACAATATCTTCCTCTACGGCGAGCCAGTAGGTGATGCTCTCATCGATGACGCCATGGTAGCCGCTTTCAACGTCCTTCTCGGCTTTCACAGCCTGGTCAACGGTTTCGATGTCTTTGATTATTCGTTCTCTTCCACTTTGACTCATATCAGATCACTATGAAAATCCCGCAAGGATACTCTTCACGGCATTCACGGCTGGTTGGTAGAACAGATTCGGGTAGAGGCCAGTTATCAAGCTTAACGCAATCATTATCACACATGGAATTATCAGTAGTTTCGGTACCCTTCCAACATTATTCGCGTTCAACGTATTGCTGGGCTCCGCAAATACAATTGTCCGAATTATTCGGAAATAGTAGGCTATAGAGATCAGAACGTTAACGAGCATAAGGACGACAGCCCCTGTGAGTACAGGTGAACCAACAGTGAGGTTAGAGAGCACGATAAGGAACTCACTCCAGAATAGTCCGAAGGGAGGAACGCCTGTCATGGCAAGAGCGCTAAGTGTGAAGAGGACTGCTAGTATAGGGCTCTTTCTTCCCAAACCGGACATTTCCTTGAGACTCCTCGTCCCGATCTGAAATGTGACAATGCCGGCTAGGAGGAATAACATTCCTTTCAACAAAGCATGATTCCAGATATGGAAAACGCTTGCTGAAAATCCTGCGGGAGTCAGCGTTGCTATCCCGAGTAGGATGTATCCGACCTGAGCTATACTGGAATAAGCCAACAATCGTTTCAGATCATCTTGTTGTAACGCCGATAAATTACCAATGAACATCGTTCCCACCGCTGCCACCGCTAGCAATGGTTGCGCAAGGACTGCGTAGGATGGTAAGCTTAGGATTCCGCCCAACAAGCGGATGAACGCAAAGCTGCCCAATTCGATGATAATCCCTGAGAGAAGTGCGCTCATCGGACTTGGTGCTGCAGGATGTGCATCAGGTAACCACATGTGTAGTGGGGCAACCGCTGCCTCTACACCGAAACCTATGAAGATCAGGACCACAGCCAGAACTCCGACTGGTGTTGGACTTGTGAATGCCTTCTCGAACGCTTCTATGTTGAGTGAGCCAGTCAAGCCGTAGACAAGGGCAATACCGTAAAGTGCTGTCAGGCTCCCAATGCCGCTCATTAGTAGATATTTCACAGTTGCTTCGATGGCTTCCCAACTATCTTTATGGAATGCGACAAGGCCATAGGCGGCGACGCTCATTCCTTCCCATCCAATGAAGAAGGTTAGCAAATCGCCTGAGATTGTTACTGCGTATATGCTCAGATAGAGTAGAAGAATTAAGGATTGGAAGAGTGCGCAGTTTCTATCCTTGGATAGGTATGCGATTGAATAGATGGTGATAAGGATAGAGAGAATCAACGCAATTGCTGAAATGTAGATTCCCAGTTCAGTTAGAGTGAACGTGGTTGCCAGTAGGATTGGTTCTACTCGAATTGTAATGTTACTTCCCATGTCTAGGACAAGGGAGGCTTGCCGCCAGTTGCTAAGTGCAATGAAAGCGAAGGTCGCTAGAGAAATTATCCCACTTGCCGCTGATCGGTATTTCTTATTCTTGACCATTAGATCCAGTAATAGAATACCAAAAGCGCCAACAAATCCAGGGAAGAACGTCGTCAGGAGAAGAGTCCAATCGTAGCTCATAGCTTCATCACGATCCATAGCACCAAAAGGAATAGAACTGCAAGCATTGGCCACAGATTCTTACCCAGAATCCCAGTTTGAATGCTCCTCACACTGTTTGAAATTCTTGCGAATGGTTTAACGAATACTGCAAAGTAGAATGCGTCGAATCCGTAACCCGCGAGCAGAGCGTTCCTGATAGCGCCTAGGCCGGAATGTGTCTGTAGGAATTCTTTCGGATTCGGTTTGCCCAAATAGAATATCATGTATGAGGGGCCAAACCCAACAAGGATTGCCACTATTGATGCGCTGATAATAGGCAGCGAGAATACAATACCTTCCCTAATGCCTAGAAGGTTCGCTGACCATTCTTCTGTGAATCCAAGTACGAGTACACACGCACAAAGAATGAGCAGAGGGATCGTCATAATTTTGGGAGATTCGTGTAGATTTTTCTCTCTAGCTAGTTTACTTTCTGGGCCAAAGAAGACTTTGAAAAGTGCTCTGAACATGTAAAATGTCGTCAGCATAGAAACAATGAGAACGAGCAGGACTTGCAGATTTAAGTTCGCCAATGATAATTCTGTAATGATCAGATCTTTGCTCCAGAATCCAACGAATGGCGGGACACCTGCCAATGCTAGCGTTGAGAATAGGAACGCTATGAAGGTAATCGGCATTCGTTTCCTTAAGCCTCCCATTTCTCCCATGTTCCTGGTACCAAGCATGTGGATGATCGAGCCGGCAGCGAGGAATCCGAGAGCTTTGAAGAATCCTTGACTCATAAGATGGAATTGGGATGCAAACCATCCCCCAGATGTCCCGGTGCCTAAGGCTGCGAACATTAATCCCAATTGACTTATGGTCGAGTACGCCAGAACCCGTTTTATGTCCATAGTGACTGTTGCTATGCTTGCCGCCAAGAGGGCTGAGATGACTCCCACCCATCCGACCGCGGTCAACCAGGTTTGACTCGACGAGAAAATCGGGTAGGTTCTTGCGATTAGGTATACACCCGCGTTAACCATAGTTGCTGCATGAATAAGGGCGCTTACCGTTGTCGGGCCTTCCATCGCATCTGGTAACCACACATGTAATGGCACTTGGGCCGATTTGCCCATGGCGCCGATGAGGATGAGGACTCCGGTTGCTGTGAGAATAGATATGGGAACGAATCCCTGTGATGCTAGGGACGCTAATCTTTGAAAGTCAATCGTTCCGGTGGTTGCATAGAGCCATACGAAACCTATCAACAATGCCGCGTCGCCGACGCGGGTAACCAAGAATGCCTTGAGCCCAGCTCGTACCGCTTCAGGTCTGTCGTACCAGAAAGAAATGAGAAAAGCTGAGCATATTCCAACGATTTCCCAGAATATGTAGAGTTGCAGAAAGTTGCCAGCGATCACCAGTCCTGTCATTGCACCAATGAATAGAAGAACTAACGCGTAGTACCTTGGTAGTCCTTTCTCGTGACCCATGTATCCTTGTGAGTAGACTACTATTAGGAATCCTAGTGAATTAACGACTGCTGCTAGGAATGCTGCAAGGCCGTCTACGTGTGCGGTTAATTGAAAGCCGTACGCTGAAAGCCATGGGACGGATGATGTAATCGGTCCATTGGTCTGAACTTCTAAGATCAAACTTACTGCCAATAGAAATGTGGCACCAACAACTCCAGCCGCGAACCAATTTCGCACTTTTGGCCAACGTGAAAGAAGCAACACGATTGGGATTGAGATGAATGGCAATGCCCAAACTAACCATTCTGCATAGAATCCTGTCAATGTGCAAGTCTCCTGATCTCCCATGGGTTCAGGGTACCATACTTTCGGTAGGTTAGAATCACGAGTGACAAGGCTAATGCTTCAACACTTGCACCTATGGAGATAGAGAGGACAACAAGGGACGATGAGAAGTAGCTAGCCTGACCATTGACTAGTCCTCCAGCAAATAGCGCTAGATTTGCACCCCAAATCATCACTTGGAATCCCATGATCATCTTGACAAGGTTCTTTGTGGATGCGATAGTTCCGAAACCAGAGAAGAAGAGTATGGCTGCAAATACTTGCAACAGTTGTTGTTCGTTCATTTTTCAACAGTTCCTCCACGTGAGAATAAGTTCATAACGCCGAGCATTGCTGCGGCAACTAGAATAACCACAAGCAGAATGTCCCATGATCGTATATTCCACAAGAATCCAAGCGGACCATTAATTTGGAATGTCAACTCGGCAAGTTGAGATTGTTCGTCGATTCTGTTCGATAATGGGGTAAAGTTGGACAGGAGTAGTACGAGAGGGATCGCAGCCATAACTGCTAGCACGATGCCGACGAAATTCTCCTTTCCGAGTTTCTCAGTGTAACTTGTTGCTTGACCGCCGACGATCATTAGTATGACCATGAACAGAACCGAGACAGCTCCCGCGAAAGTGATTATGTGAAATAACCCAGCGAAAGTGGCGCCATAGGTCATGAGCATCAGACCGAAGATTATGCTCGAATAGAATAGCAAAATCAATGACCAGACTAGCTTACGGACCATAAGCGCGACTAGTGTTACGCCGACCAACATTACTCCGAAGAATAAGGTGAGTTCATATGTCATCGTACGGTCGCCTTTTTCATTATCAGGTCTTCCTTGTGGGGCGTGGCGAGTTCGAACTGTTTGGTCATTTCAAGAGCTTTGAAGGCGCAGTTGTCAACGCATTCACCGCAGAATATGCAGCTTGCTAAGTCGAAGAGCGGCCGTTTCACTGGAAGCTCTCGGTCACCAACCTTTCTTGTTCCGAGATCTACCATGGTGATTACTCCGGCTGGACAGACCATTGAGCAGACCTGACAGCCCGTACATTTGTCGGGATCGATGTCCAGCTTTCCTCGAAAACGGAGTGGGAGGTCCACTTTCTGGTATGGATATGTACGAGTGTTTGGCTTTTCCAGCATGGTTCGGAACATCTGGGGTATTGCTACGCCAGGTCCCCTTTTCCTACGTTTACGAGACAACCAGGATCCCTCCTTGAATGAGCACCAGAATAAGGATGATTTGACCGAGGCTGACCGGGGTCAGTATTTTCCAGAAAAGTTCTGTAGCTTGGCCAATCTTGATGCGGGCCATTGATGTTTTGAGGACGAAGATCAGAAATCCGACCGCTAGTAGTTTGACCATGAAGTACGAAAAATAAAGTATCCAAATTGGCACTCCTGAGAATTCTGGTCCTAATGGGCCGCCGAGGAAGAGTGAGACTGCAAGTGCTGATCCGAAGACGTAGCTCACTTCTTTGGTGAGCTTCAGGAATGCGAGTGCTCGTCCTGAGAATTCAGTTAACCAGCCTGCGACTATCTCCGTTTTTGCGCTAGGAATGTCGAAGGGCGGTTTCTCAAGCTCAGCCATCAGAGCAATTATGTACACTGCGAAAGCGAACGGCATTACGAAGATGTTCCATAACTTGCTCTGTGCAGCGACGATTCCCTCGACTGAAAGGCTCCGTGTGTATAACACAGCAGTAATGATAGCGAGTACCAACGGAATCTCATAGCTCACGTACTGAAGAACCAATCTGCCCGTGGCGATCGTGGTGAAGCTACTGGCGGATGAATAGCTCAGGACTGAAACGACGAAAGCAGCATAGGCAAGTAGGAACAGTATTGCCAAGATATCATAATCAAAGCTAGCTATGGGACTCAGTGCAAGAATTGGAATGAAGAGCATCGAAAGTAAGGGTGCGAGGAAGAAAAAGGGCGGGCGCAAAGAGGAAGATAGTTCTGTCAGCGTGGGATGGGATAATCTCTTCCTTGAAGAGTAATTTCAAGAAATCTGCAAATGGTTGTAGTATGCCAGAAGGACCAGCGATCTTTGGTCCGATTCGTCCCTGCATTCGAGCAGCGGTTTTCCTGTCCAACCAGTCAAAAAGGAATCCAACACCAATTGTGAACAGCACACCTGGGAAGACTAGTGCTTCGAAAATCTGGAGAAGCAGTTCTACGTCCTCCTTTGTTTGTAGTATTTGATTCCGTACTGTCGCAATTGTTCTCCGGACCATGTCCAGTGCCTGTTAGTTTCGGTGTCTAAGAATGACATTCGATCCATGCATCCAAAACAAGGATCGATTGCTGTGAGAACGATGGGTACGTCTGCGATTGTCTGCCCTTTCAGCATCTCAAGAGCTGTAGGGAGATTTGCCATGGTCGGCTGACGTGATTTCACACGGTCGGGTGTTCTGCCACCCGTTGACTTGACGTAGTAGAAGATCTCGCCTCTCGGAGCTTCGCAGTGTGAAGAATGTTCTCCTGCGGGTATGATGGGAGGTATCTTTACTCTAATCTGGCCTTCCGGAAGATGTTTCACGGCATAGGTGACTAGTTCAGTTGAAACTATCAGTTCGTCGAGACGAAGCCGAAGGAGGCCGTGAACGTCTCCCTCATTTCGCGTCACGATGCTGAATGGGACCTCGTCATATGCAGCGTAAGGATCGTTTAGTCGTATATCGTGTTGTATTCCGACGTAGCGAGCCATTGGTCCAACTGCGCATAACTTCTCCGCAGTATCTGCACTGACTTTGCCGATTTTCTCAGTCCGTTCGAGCATCGTCTCTTCTGTGTCAATTATTTCCCTGTAGTAACGTGTTCGGTCGGCTAGGTACTTCATTTTTTCGACTATTTGTTCTTCCATGTTTTCAGGCATGTCACGCCTGTACTCCACAGAAGGCGTTCATTGACTTGTGAATTCGGTTTCCTGAGATAGCTTCTACGATATCGAGAACGATTTCGCGGTCACGCCACACCCACATAAACAGGGTTTCAAAGCCTGCCCAGTGACCCATCAAGCCGACCCAGAGCAGATGACTATGAATTCTTTCTAGCTCTGCCACGATGAGTCGAATGTATTTGGCACGTCTTGGGACCTCATAGATGGTCAGTTCTTCTACAGCTTGTCCGTAACAGAGGCTGTGTACGAAACTACAGATGCCGCAGGTTCGTTCAAACATGTACATGTTCTGGACCCATGGTCTCATCTCTGCCGCTTTTTCTAGTCCTCTGTGAACGTAGCCGATCCTCGGAATGACTTCTACTATCTTTTCGCCCTCAAGGACGAGTTTGAAGTATTCAGGTTCTTTCAGAGCTGGATGGATTGGTCCGAACGGAACCAGGTTCTCGGTGGAATACTTCATTAGACCTGCGGATTCTACTTTCTTGGTTGTTTCACTCATTTTCCTTCCACCTCCAATTTCAATCGCTTACGAATTTCAGCGGGTTTTGATGTCTTGAGTAGAGGTGGTGGTAAATCGTCGGGCCATGTTTCTGGTAAGAGTAGTTTTTTGTCCATCCATGGGTTTCCGACAAATGTAACCCCGAACATGTCATGAATTTCCATTTCGTACAGGATTGCGCCTGGAATGATCTCTACTATTGATACAGCCGTTGGGTTTGTCTTTGGAACTGCTGTCCTTACGTGTAGTTTGTCTTCGTTCTGCCAGAAGTGGTAGACTATCCCAATCTTCTGGCCTAAGTCAAGTCCTGTTATTGTAGATAGACGTCGAGTAATGCCGTCGTACCAGAGCTTTGAGATGAATTGCTTGACGTAGTTTTGTTCCACTTCTGATAGGATTTCATGATCGCGCAGTTGGGTTACTTTCGTTTTGGCATCTGCTGCGCACGATTCAATTCTTCGAAGGAATATTTCGCTCATTTCATTTCACTTCTCCCAGCAATTTGAGTACACCGTACATGATCGCTTCTGGTCTCGGAGGGCATCCTGGAACGAACATGTCTACTGGTATGACGTCCTCCACTCCTTGAGCTGCATTGTAACAGCCTTTGAAAACACCGCCAGTAGCACTGCATGCCCCCAGCGCTATCACGTGCTTGGGCTCAGGCATTTGCTCGTACACTTTTCTGAGTCTATCTCTAGTCTGAGCATTTACTGTCCCAGTCACGATTAGGACATCAGCATGTCTGGGGCTTGGGACTAGAACTGCGCCGAATCTCTCGATATCATATGTAGGAGTGAGGCTTGCTACGAGTTCGATATCACAACCATTGCAGGAGGAGGCATTAATGTGGTATACCCATGGTGAGCGTTTTCTCGCCCAAGTTGAGAGTTCTTTAAGCAAGCTCAGCCCCTCCTGTTCCCACAAACCAGATCATGAGCACGAATAACGAGAACCCACCAGCAAGCGTGAAGAGAAGTTGCCAGATTAATCCACGTGCAGCGATTGAGCTCGCAATCAACAGGCCAACGACTTCGAAGGCTACAAACAGTGCCGCGTAAACAAAGAGCTCAGAATGGTACTTACCGCGCTCAGGTGGTAACTCTTCACCACCAGAGAAGGCGTCAAACTTAGGTCCTCTTCCCGTGCTAACTCTTCCAAGCCTACCTACCAAGAAGTAAAATGCAAGCACAAAT
Source organism: Candidatus Bathyarchaeota archaeon (assembly GCA_963783645.1). Taxonomy (GTDB): domain Archaea; phylum Thermoproteota; class Bathyarchaeia; order 40CM-2-53-6; family 40CM-2-53-6; genus FEN-987. The sequence continues at coordinate 130,867 of CAWAOH010000007.1, forward strand.
ACTATGACCGATAGGATCACTCCAACCAGATCAAAGCTGATTATCAACGGATCAATTTACCTCCAACTCTTTGAGAATGAACTCTGAAATCAAATCGCCTGCTTCACTAATTTCTGGCGACATTCTCTGGCTAAACTCTACCTGCTTGGGCTGAATTGCGAGAACCCATGCTTCACTCTGAGGAAGTAATCGTTCAGACAAGAGCTTCAATGGGATTCCGTGCGTGGTAAAGAATGGATAGTCAGTTTCAGATACCGAGATTAAATGTATTTCGCCTGGCTGAGCATTCATCTCGCAGGAATCAATGAATATGACGTGCTTGGGAGTCGCTTCAATGGCCTTCGTAATAATGGATTCCACACTATCTTCCGCGTCAAAGAAGCATACGTTACTTGGCTTGGGCCCAATTCGCTTGATGAGTTTCTTGACGACGAAGCTTCCTACGTAGTCGTCTCCTCGAAGAGGATGACCAACTCCAATTAGCACTATCGTATCTACCGAAGATGATTGCAACAATCGCTTAAGTTCGGGCTGCCAATCGGATATGCTCGAGGCTGTCCGCTTTACAGCGTTTTCCGGACAGACCAATGCTCGACGACCTCGAATGGTCAGTTCGACTGACGCTACTTAAGAGGTCGGCGTCGTTCTCGTGGCTGAAAAGCAGCGTCGTAATCGAATTCAGTAGAAACGCAACGTGCATGGCGATTATCGAAGCGAAACCACTTATCTGAGAATATCTACCAGGAGTGAATTGACAGCTTAACTCCCGCGCTGTGAGAAAAACATGTCAAACGAAATCAGCAGTATGACCTTCGTAAACCGAGTATTTCAGAATCTGGAACAGACTAACCCAGTCGATATTGAAGCACTATATCACGATATTATGGGGGCGGGAGTAGTTCTGCCTTCTGGGGAAGGAAGATCGAAAGGAGCTCTAAGCATTGCGTGCAGTGAGATGGCAAAGATGCGTGGAGGCAAGCTTGTCTTGGACCGTGGAGACATAGGTTTTCCTGGAAGAAACGTTATCGAAGCCGCACCAATTCTCAAGCAGCGCTTTGGTCAAGTCTGTCTGCTCATTAACTCCGGAAGCGGGAAATCTTTGATGCCACTCCTCGACGCACAACAGCTTGCAATGTATATTGCTGAAAAAGGAAATCCGCGAGACTTTCGAATAGATGTCATCACGTCTGAGCGTGATTCGCCAATCGGAAAGCTTGGAACACGATATGGAAATGTTCTTGTCTTGAAAGGTCGCGAACCAGAGGAAGCTCCCATGGAATCGAAAGAGTTCAGGAGCACTGGAATACTGGAAGATTTATTCATTCTTGGCACCGGGGTTCTTTTTCAATCGATCGCGGAGGCGCTCTATGAGGAGGCTCCTGCGGATCGAGTTGTCACTCGATCAAAAAAGCTGTTCACTGAGATAGGGTCCCTCGTTGACCAAATAGTAGTTTCAGATTTCTTCAAAGGGCTTGTAAATGCGCTTGAGCAGAGACACTCGTGCTTCTTTGTCGGATTAGGTAGCGGAAGAGAAGTCGCACGCATGACAGCAGTCCGCGTAGGACACGTAAAACGTGCGATGGGCGACCAGATTTATGTTGCAGGAGAATCAAATACACCAGCACCGCGAGCTGGAGACGTCTTGGTTGTGATTTCTCATAGTGGTGAAACAGAGATTGTTGCTGGCTGGTGTAAGAACTTCAAGCGAATGGGTGCATTAGTGACATCAATCGTAGGAAACCCAGATAGTACTATTGCCGCTAGCTCGGATCTTAGCTTCACAATAAAGGGAGATGGGCTCCAGGGAAGACCAAATAGTTTCTATGTAAAAACGGCGTTCGCCCTCAGTCCACTTCCGATATACTTGGTTGAGAAAGTGGCAGAACGAGGCCTTCGGCTTCCGGAATACATCCTCCGATGGCATCACTCAGTAACGTCATAGGAATCTTTCAGCTTCTTTCACAGAAGCAATTCCCTACGTTACTTGGAGGAATGATTTAGATTCGGAAGTTGCCTTGTCGAGTCGTGCACAAATGGAATCCGCAATTAACATAACCGTTAGAGCATCTGAGGACAATCCCTGTGATCTGTGTTTACATCATTCTACCTGACGGTTCGCACAGGACGGAATAGGTTTTCGTAGTATTCACGCATCCACGGAAGAATTTCTCTTCCAAGCAGATTCAGGAATCTTTCCTCGATGGGGCTTGCACTGTGGATGTAGACTCGGTCGAATCCCATTTTCAGGAACTCGCCCAGTCGTTTGATAATGTCGTCAGAGTCGGTTGTGATCAGCCAGGATTCCTTGATCTTGCGTTCCTCTTCTGGTCCCACAAGAGCCTGTAATTCACGCGGATCCCAAACATGTTCACGTTTTTCACGTGGGATAGCTGTTGTCGCCCAGAACATTGCGGATTTTAGTGCTCTATTGTAGTCAATGTCGTAAGCGACTTTGAACTCCATGCTCTTACTCAATTTGCTTGGGTCTCTACCGACCTTGTTGCTGATTTCTCCATTGCGCGTACTATCTTGTTGAATCGGTCAAGACCTCTAGGATTGGTCAATATTCCGTCGCAGAATTGTCCTGCGATTCTTGCAACGCGTTCATTCGACGTGGCTAAATAGACTGGAATTTTGGTCTTGGGTTTCGTGTAGAGCTTAGCCTTGTTCAGTTGATAGTACTTTCCTTCGTATGTTAGGAAATCTCCTTGCCATAGTTTCTGTATTATTTCTAATGCTTCTTGGAGTCTTGCGATTTTCTCTTCAAACCCCGGCCATTTGAATCCGAGAGGAATTTCATTCATTGCGTGGCCAGTTCCGAGTGTGACGAAAATTCTTCCAGGATAGAGATTATCAAGAGTGGCAAATGCTTGTGCCACTATCGCAGGATGATAGCGAAAGAGTGGTGTAGTGACTGCGGTTCCAAGCTCAACCTTTCGAGTTTTTTCAGCCGCAGATGCAAGCCAAATCCAAGGGAAACCCGATTGACCGCCAGTGTCTCCCCACGGATGAAAATGGTCGCTTGTCACAATAATGTCAAAGCCTACAACTTCAGCATGGACAGCATATTGAAGGAGCCTCTGCGGGTCATACTGCTCCTGAGCTGCCCAATATCCAAGCCGAAGTGTGGCCAATCCTACGCGCCCTTAGACGAAAACCACTATAGTGTTCTACTGCTTAAATGTTCTAAGATGTAATCGATATAGCATTACTGAATATCCTGTCTCCTAATGCGGAATTAGTCCCCGAACTAAATTTGGTAATCCGCTTATTCTGTCAAAATGGAGTTGGTTTGTAACTGTTTCCAGGTTGTCGATTTCGGTTTTGGTTAACCGCCAGTCTGTTGCTCCCGCATTATCAGCCACATCGCAGCGGCCTTTTGGCGCCTGGTATCGCGATGATATCTTCCTTTCTTAGGAGCCAGTTTAGCGCTACTTGTGCTGGACTCTTTTCATGCGCGACTCCTATTTCTTTCAAAAGTTTCTGCGTCTCTCCGAGTTTGGCAAGATTTTTTTGAGAGAATCTAGGGCTGGCACGTTGGACAAAGTTGCTTGGCTTTGACTCTGCAGTGTACTTGCCCGTGAGAAGACCTTTGGCTAACGGACTGTAAGCGATTATCGTTACCTTCGAGTTGAGTGCGGCAGGAAGAAGTTCTCTCTCTATTTCTCTATCTAGCAGGTTGTATTTCACCTGATTTGAGACAAGCTCTATTGGTTCAAGGGCGGCTTGTGCTGCTTTCATTTGCGTCATGTTGAAGTTGCTTACTCCGATACATCGTATCTTCCCTCTTCCACGAGGTTCTTCATTGCCTTCATCGTGTTTCTAATAGGCACCAATCGGTTTGGCCAGTGGATTTGGTAAAGATCGATTACATCAACCCTAAGTCTGCGCAGACTCCTATCTGCGGCTCGTAGTACCCTGCCATAACTCAAATTCCAAGGCCAAACTTTGGTGGCGATCACGACCTGTTCGCGAAAACCGTGGATCGTTCTTCCAAGGATTTCCTCTGATCTTACCGCGCCCATACACTTCGGCTGTGTCGACGAAGTTGATTCCAAGTTCCAACGCTTTTTGAAAAGCTGCTATGATGTCTTTCTCTGCATAAAGTCGATTCCATCCCCATTCACGGCTTCCCCATTGCCACGTACCTAAGCCTACGGCGGAAACTTTGATTCCTGATTTTCCCAGTTCTCGGTATTCCAAGTTTCCTGATCACTCTAATTCGTTGCTATTGAACCACGCGCTCTCGCGTCTTGTTCGATCCAATTGAACGTGATGAATCCGACTAGGAGCATTGCGAAAGCTACCAGAATGCTTGCCATGTATTCCAGAAATTCAGGAAGGATGGTAGGCGTAAGCAGTGCGGCATGTCGCATCAGATCGATGAAATATGTGAATGGAATTGCTAGAGATACATACCGAAATGGCATCGGGATCACAGTAACCGGGAAAAGGGCTCCCGTGAGGATCATGTAACTGAAAAACACTAAATTGGATAGTGTGTTGTAAGACTTCAATTTCATTGTCAAACCAGCGAATAACAGACCGAAACCAATTGAGCCTACTTCATAGAGGCCCAGCGCGAATACGAATAGTGCGGGTTCATAGAGGGGGAGTGGTCCACCCCCGAAAACGTAGAGGAGAATTGTCGTATAGCCAATGATTAGTGCGTCTGTGACGAAAATTCCCGCCCATCTACCTATAATCAACGTTAATCGATTGGCGGGCGCGAGGAAGAATTGTTCCAATGTGCCAGCCATCTGCTCGTTTCTCACGCTCTGACCTGTCCCCCAGATTGCGGTGCTAAAGAGAACTATGAAGATGGAGCCGAAGAAGAAGAAACTGAAACCTTGGTATTCCGAAGTCTGTGTGGTCGCGAAGAGTGTCACACCTAAGGCAAGGAAGAAAAACCAAAGTGGTGTGCTTACTAAGCTCCTAGAAGCCACGCAGGTTGCCGAATATACGATCGTAAGTCCTTCATGAATGCGGCTTTGAATTCCTCTGTAAGCCGACTGAGTGTGTCAGTACTTAGAGAGTTCACCTGTGACACTCGCGTTCCTTTCCAGTTTTTTGAAGACAGCGTACCCGATGGTCGGGTAGACCAATGCTAATGCTAGGAGTATGAAGATGCTTCCGTAGAGACTCACCAAGGTTTGGTTCGCAAGAACGATCTGTCGCATATTGCTGATGACGTAGGTTTGTGGCAGTGCGCCGGATAGAAATTGCACCCAGTACGGTAGAATCGTGACAGGGTAGTAGGTGCCCGTTAATGCTCCGAAAATTAGGTTGACCATTTGAGTAAATACGTATGGTTCCTTGAACTTGATAACGAATCCAGCGAAGAGGAAACCTATTCCGAATAATGGAATCAATCCAATCAACAACATCAGGAAGGCTTGGATGAGGCCGAGATAGGCTCCAGGCATGGTGAGTGCGAGAGTCACTCCAACAACTATGAAGAAAATGCTCGTTGTAATTGCGATGTCTGTTAGACTTATTCCTACTAGCAGCGTGAAGCGGTTCACTGGCGCCAAGAAATTCTGTTCTAGCGTCCCTTTCATCTGCTCATCACGCAGCGCAACCGCTACATCGTCTACGACGACCCAACCTGTCATCCAAACGGCGCTCCCGAGCATTTCGTATACCAAGACGTTAGTGGTACCGGTCCGCGCCGCAAAGTTCAACGTCGCATTCCCACCGCCAATGAAGCGTCCCATACCGAAGATTAGTATCGTGAAAAGAAATGGAAGTATAAGGTAAAGGAGGAAACCGCCTGGATAGCGTGTATAGTGCTTCATTCCCTTCCAGAAGATAGCTGCAAGAGCATTTATTGTGCCCCTGATGCCGGTGACTGTTCGCATTAGTCTCGCAGGCTCCTGCCGGTTTCCGCTATGAAGACGTCTTCCAACGTTGGTTCGATGAAGCTGACTTTAGTTATGGAGACCTGTTTGCGCACTAAGAACTCTAGAAGTTTGGGTAGAACTTCTTTGCCCTTTTCCGCATGAATCCTAAGCAACCCTTTGTTATCATCGAGATCCACCGCGGAGACGGCCACTTTTGAGATTTCGCTGAACGATTGAAGAGCATTGGCGGTTTGGTCAGAGAGGTTGTGGGCTTCAATCTCAATGATATCACTGCTCTTGACCCTCTCCTTGAGTTCTGAAGGAGAACCTAACCGTACGATTTTTCCATGATCGATAATCGCCACTCGATCGCTTAGGATGTCAGCCTCATCCATGTTGTGCGTGGTTAGAATTATCGCATGACCCTCTTTCTTCAGATTTCGAATTATGTCGCGAAGTAGACGTGATGTCTGTGGGTCTAGGCTGGCGGTCGGTTCATCGAAGAGAAGCACGGGGGCTTCATTGAGAAGAGCCTTAGCAAACGAGAGTCTTATCCGCATCCCGGTAGAATAATTCTCAACAACCGTATCCTCTCGATCCGCAAGTCCGATCAATTGAAGCAAATAACTGATGCGTTTTTTGGTATCAGAAGGTTGCAAATGATAGAGAGCAGCAAAGTACTCTAGGTTCTCTCGACCAGTAAGCTTCCAGTAAAGCGTTCTTTCACCAGTCAGCATCACTCCGAGGCTCTCGCGCACTTTCTGAGGCTCCTTGACTACACTATGTCCGTTGATGGACGCGTCGCCCGAGCTGGGTGTAATCAAAGTACAAAGCATCTTGATTATCGTTGTTTTGCCTGCACCATTCGGTCCGAGGAGTCCAAAAATTTCTCCTCTAGGTACGCTAAAACTAATGCCGTCAACTGCTACCAGGGATTTTCTTTTCTTACGAAGGATTGGGCCCTCTTTCGTTTCAAATCTCTTCGATAATGTTTTCACTTCAACGGGGTCCATGGCGCATCGACAGATCTTGAAAACATCGATGCACACTCCACGTTCTTAATTAGCTTCATGGAATCCTTATCTCGTTGCGCTCCCAGCCATCTATCCCATGAAAGTCATGATTGTTCATCCTGCTTCAAAGGATTGAGTGCAACTCAATGATGATCCGGACTCATTCCGGGGAGGAACGAGGCACTCGTTCGGACACTCAAATTAGGTATTGACTGAACGGACCGCGACATCAACGCTGGATTCTACGGTGCTCCACCTGATGATGAGAACTTCTTGGTGGTCGGTCACGAAGCTTTGAGAGTAGTATGCGAAGAAGTCCTTTCTCTACTATGTATCGTCTGCGATTTTTCCTTTTTTGGCTAACACATGCCTTAACGGTTGATTCGATTGTTTCCAGTTTAGATGTATGGAGTCACCGTGTGTCTGAAATCGCGGTTAACAATGTGTTGAAGTTCTTTGCGAAGTTTTTCATCTAGCTCAGTGTGCGCCTTAGAAATAGTCTCGATCGGTCGTGCAGATTGCAGAATGGGGCCGTGCAGAATCATGGGGACATTCATTGCCTCATTCGAGGTGACAGGTTTCTGTGTCAGGAGACGTGACGCAAGATCCGACATGGTCACTGGGTCGTCTATTACGTTAGCTAATTCCTTCATCAGATCTGGACCGATTGGTCTCAAACCAAAATGCAATTCTTGAGAAACGCCTGGTTCAGGAATATTAGAGAGCCTTGACCCAAGTCCAATAATCTTGTACGGATTAACCTGATATTCTTTCAGTTGCCAAGCTTCAGTTCCATGAGAGATAAGAAAGTCATAGAAACCATGTCCATCTTTCCCTGTCAGGACTCGCCATCCCTGTGGGTCATTATCGTAAAGGCGTGCAATTTCTGCTCGTATTCTGTTGGAGTCTAACAACGATCGATCCATCTTACTGGTTTTCAATAATTGGAGGAATTAAACCTTCCACCTTAACATCAGGAGTTCATATTAAGCTCACGGAATTCATTCGTTTTGGTTATACTTGGAGACCAAAGACGTTACAAACAGTATTTTCGAACTCGACAAGTGTATTCGGTACGTTGCGATCTTGAACCATCAATATGCTCTACTTGACTCAAGAATGCGCGAAGGCACACCATCATTGACACCTCCTCAGGCTGATCGAGATTTCATGACTATTGCAGCACCAATAATGGTGGGTGCTGCTGAAAAGCTGAAACCGTTCTGCGGTACGATTAGACGGGTGACAGTGCGATACGATAGAGTCCTTCTGGTCTTCTACCGGACGGCTGCGCATCTGGTTATACTAAGTCTTGAACCTAAGGTGGAACAGGTTCTGTTGGATAGAATCGGTGACTCAGTGAGAAAACTAGAACTTGTCGGCTCTGACGAAGAATCTAAAGAAGGATGAGTGTCGAAAATGAAGTCATCTAAGCTTTCACGGGCAATGAGATGGTCTTCATCTCATCATGTTCGTATTGCATAGTCAGATGTGTAGGTTTCAATGCTCGCTTGAAAGTCTCTAGCGCCGCCCACGGATCACTATCACAACCACACGTTGCACAATCGAATTCTACAGTTCGGTGGAGCTCCGAAGTGTGGACTGTTAGGTGGCTGGTTGTAATGAGAGCATTGATGCTTACTCCTCCCCCCATAATGTCGTCACTCACGTGATAGACGAGAGGGTTCTGTGTTTTGGTTTTTGCAAGTTGCATGTTTGCATTTCGAATTCCTTTCAAGGCGGTGCTCAACAGCAGCTTGTCGTCAAGAAGATCTGATCGGCATCCATGGAATGTCGCAACTACATGTCTGTAAGCGTAAGGTCTAGTTGACAATTTTTGTACTCAAGACCCTCCGCTAAAATTCCCGACTTTTCACTACAGTTATATAATCCGCATTTAAGTGTTGCCCTGTTATTTTTCGAAATGCATGAGAAATTTTCTTCACCGATTTTTTCCGCATGATCACTAAATTCGGTTCGCAGTCCCACGGGGAACCAGAATGTTACACAGAGTCCCAAACAAATTTACATGGAATCCGTTAGTGATGATGATGAGGACCATTTTTTCCATGATGGCATATCATCGAACGTCGATGAAGTTTCTGAAGTGAAATTGAGTGCGTGGAAGCGAAATTACCCGAAAACAGTTTACGCTTCACGTGTGAATTGCTACGAGAAGCTTACCTGCGACAACGTTACTCATGTTGCTTATTTTGAAACGTGTGACCCATAAATCCGTTTCTTTGTAGAAAACCTCAACTAGTTCGGTTAACGGCCGCTGAAGTTGACAGGATTCGCAGACTCCAAGCACAGAGGAGTTGTCTGCTGCGATTCGATGCTTTGTTATCTTTTGGCAGGGCTGACAGAAATCGTAGAATGTGAATCCGTTAATGATTCTCATTCTGTATACCACCGGCATGGAGGATTGTTTGATCTCGGCTTTTGCGTCAGGTTCGGGGGCAATTCTTCTTATGGAGTGGAAAGATTTCTTGGCTATTTGTTTCGAAACCGCATTTTTCGAAGACTAATCGTTGACCTTCTTTCCCAAATCGGGACGTCACGATCAAATAACCCTAGCCATGTGCGTGACTTGTCACACAAATACTTTATCGCTTCCTTCACCCGTGTGTTTTGGTCGTCGAAGATGGCGCTATTGGGTCGACCAAAATACATCGTATCAGATTCTTTCTATGTTCTTCTGATGGACCAAGACTCGGAATCGATTCTCATCGGGGATGATGGACTCAATAGTTCACCACGAAGACTGTTTGTGGTCAAATATGTTCTTGGAGCCGCGGGTGAGAACAGTCGACTGATCTTCAAGAACGAACTTACGGGATACGATTTTGAGCAGCAGATCGTTTACCCTACTCAGAAGGCACAATTAGACCACTTGCAGAGTGCGTTAGAAAGCTTTGCTTACGGGTCTCCCAAAACTCGTTTGTCACGTGTCGAGATTGAAAACTCGAAGGGTCAGCAGGCTACCGTAAAACTGATAATCTCACACGAATTGGTTTCTGAGATAATCGAGATATACCAATTCGCATGGTGACTCAAACGAGAGTGCTCGATTGAACAAGCTTGGAATGATATTAGGAGTTCTAGTGCTCCTCGTCGCGGTAGGCGCTGCACCTATGCCGCTTGAAACCGCACTACATAATCCAACCCGCAGTGTCGTAATCTACCCAAACGTACTCTTCGCAGTTCCCTTGATTCTTCTAGGTGTTCTTCTCTTACTATATGGAGCCACAGCTGAGAGCGCTGCTAGAGCTCTGTCTCAATAACTAGTATTTGTGGTTCAGTAGCTTTTCTGAAATGATTGCGGAGGTCGCAAGTCCTGAGAGCAGCAGAGTCGAAAGTATTATCATCGGGCCTGAGACTATCAGCAGGATACTCGATAATAGAATCTCTCCAGCACACAGAACCGCGATCCCACTCACAAGAGCAGTGGCTAGTAATCTTGTCGTGAGGCGGTTTCACTACGAACGAAGTTTTGATCTCATCAAGGTTAGCGGTAGTCCCAGGTATAGTGCACCTATTAGAGAACTAGCAAGCAATCCAGATAACAAAACAGCCAGTTCAGGATAAGCTGCTGTGGCTGAAAATAGGCTTGATGCAAGGAGCAGGACTCCAACTATGGGATAAAGGATGCCTTTCATTGCTGTGCGAGAAGCCGCATGCGTTGTGAGGTAACTTGCTACATAGGGGCTAAATGAGTAGTACCATGCGTTGAAGACGAGCATAAAGCTGGATCCCGCTTTAGTCCTTTGAATCGAATTGTCTCGGAAATTGCGTAGAAGTTGAACCTCAGGACTCAATTGCGAGCCGTACGTTGCAGTTGCAATAAGACATTGGGGAGCGCCTGGGGTTGAGGTTGTAGTGGTTGCCGCAGCGCTGACTAAGAGGCCAACATTTGAGGAGTGAGTAAGCGACCCACTCGTACCCGTTACTATTAGCATGAATGAACCAGTTGTAGATGTTGAGTCTGCGCTTACCGTAAGGGTAGAGATTGCAGAAGATCCTGACGGAGGGGTTACAGGGCCAGGCAAGCTAATGGGGATCCCGGATGGCGCGGTACCCATCCATGAATAGTTCAAGGAAACAGCAGAATTGAACCCGTTAACTGAACCCATAGTGATCGTTGAAGTTCCACTCGATCCTTGACTAATCGAGATATATGTTGGATTAGCTGATAATGTGAAGTCGGGCGTGATACCTGGCGTTATAGTGAGATCTAGGAATTGTGAATGAGTGAGGTTGCCGCTTGTGCCGATAATGGTGACTGTAAGCATGGCAACTGGAGTTCCTGGATCAGCGATTACTGTTCCTGTCGAAGTTACAGTACCGCCAGCTGGTGGCGAAACAGCTAGAGGGAAAAATGATACGTGAATTCCAGCTAGTAACACTCCTGTGCTTAGGCTCACTGCAGAGTTGAACTCTTCAAGAGATGTTATGGTTACTGTATTCGTGGTCGAACTGCCAGCACCAATGGTGAGCGCTCCAGCGCTCAAGGATAGCGAGAAATCGGCCGCTGGCGTAACTGAAAGTGTGAAGGTAGTGTTGTGAGTTATGGAACCATCTGTTCCTGATATCGTGATGAGCGTAGGGCCTACAAGTGCACCAGCTGCGACGCTAACTACCAGCGACGCTGAGGCAGTTCCGCCGGATGGAACGTTGATTGGGTTAGGGGTGAAGCTTGAGAAGCTGGCTCCGGGAAGAGAGCTGGTTACTGCAAGTGTTACCGCTCCAGAATATCCTGTGATCGATGTTCCCGTGATAGTTACGCTTCCGGAACTCCCTTCGGCTATGGAAACGATACCTGAAGGCGTGCTTAGACCAAAATCTGGAGTTATGGCCGTGATTCTTGCAATCTTGTTTGTGCCAGATTCAATGACCCATGTATTACCAGATGAATCTACAATTACATCATTCGGCTGACTACTCCCAAATGGGTACTCGGTAAATTGACCATTGGGAGCGCCGAACATTGGAGTGGTCACGGGCGTCACAGTTTTAGGGGACACTGTAGCCGGTGGTGGAGTTGCAGGTGTAAGCATTACTGGAGCACCGCCAGAAGGTGCCGTAGTGGGGGTGGAAGGAACCACAGTTCCACCAGCAGACGGATCTAGTGCTGCCACTTGGCCGTTATTCGCCTGCGAGGATTGTTCCGCAATCCATGGGTTCTGCGTGAAGGGATTGATGCTGATCAACCTAGGGTCCGAGCCTGCGGTTGGAATCCGCCATTCTTTTATGGTATTATCGCCACGCAAAACTCCGACATAGTTGTCAGTTCCTCCAGCGGCAGTTACTCCTTGAGTATACCATGGTTGACCATGAGAATCAAAAGCTAGGAAGCGACCCGTTGCAGAACCGTGGGCGGGCAAAGGCCAGATTGTGTATTGGTTTGTTCGTCTGTCCCATCTCGCTAGCGCAGAGATGCCAGCATACCAGACTACTCCCGGTCCGGCAAATACTCCGTTCGCTCCACCACCGACGGCAACTGGGAACGTATCTTCGTAAAGCGTGCTCGTCCCCGTGTGGGGATCGTAGATCAGCTCGCCGTTCGCATTTCTCTGTATCTCAGTGAACCATACTCCAACCTGAGCTCCAGATGGCTCGACTGAGACGTATTCGACTCCAGAATTAGCGTTCGGTAGCGAAAATTCGAGAAATGTACCTGAGGTGGGATAGAAGACGAAAACCTTGTCTTTAGCGAATTCTGTGCCCCAGATTACCATGGATCCCGAGATGGTGGTTGTAGCAATTCCGGTGGGTTCTGCTCCTCCAGTGGGGATGTCCCATTCCTGAAAAGTGTTAGTATTGGGGTCAAAATGTCCAACTTTGTTGCCGGAGAACTCAACGAACCAGCAGCAGTTTCCTGAAGGATCAAGGGAAAGTCCAAGCGGAGTGCTGTTCGCAGTCGGAACGATCCATTCGGTGAGATTCGCATTTGGTATTATACCGTAAGCAGGAGTGCTGGCACCAATCAACGCTATTGGCAGCATGAATAGTACTATAACCACAAACGCTTTCGCATAATTCTTCAGACGATTAGTTAGTTCTAAAACAATCCCCTATCATCTTTGATAGACTATAAAGTCTACTTTGACAAACTATTTGTTAGTTTCGTTACTAATGGACAGAAACAACGCGGGGACCTACATGTAGAATGACGGGCAGGGAAACAATAATTACGTGAGGACAGCTGTCCCTCTTCTCCTGGTGCAATATTGCATTTCGCGAAGTATCTCGGACCATTGCTAATCATTCTCCTATACCTGTCGTTTTCATCAGTTCACGCTCAAACAACGAGCATTACCCAGCTACTCTTCCCATCAAGCGCCCATGCAGGAAATCTTGAACCCCTACCTGTTAGCGTTGCCATTCCGTACAATGATGTGACGCCAGGATACTGGCTTCTGGTCGGCATTGTTGATCCCCAGCTTAACAATACGATCGTCGCAGGAAGTGCAGCAGGTTCGCCATCGCTTTGCATTAATCAGCCAACCGCTCAAGCATTATGTCAAGCACAGCTGCACTCTACCTCAGGGGTTGAGAATCTACAGTTCAAGATTGGCGGAATCTTCGCCAATACTCAACGTGCTCCGGGAACTTGGAATCTGCAAATGACGGCGGAGCTACTTGACTCTAACTCCACAATCCTTTCGCGCTCAGACGTGCCTTTCGCGATATACTTGACTCCTGTATCACTAATCATTGATGTTCCTAACAATGCAACCGTTTGGGTTGACGGTACTGCGACAACGGGAGGAAATATCCCCGTTGCGATAGGTCGCCACTCCATATCAATTCCTACGTTTGTTGCGATAAATGATACTGAGCGCCTGAGTTTCGCTAGTTGGTCCGACGGGCTCACTCAACCCAACCGAACTTTGTTTGTTTCATCGGATATGGAACTGAAAGCCGTGTATCATATTCAATATCGATTATCCATCAACAGCAACGCTGCTGAGGCAAATGTGTCAGGAGCCGGATGGTATGATAGCGACTCGCTCGCAAGCTTCTCGGTAACCGAAACGCAACTGCCAACACTCGGCGTCCTCGATCTGTTGGGCGCAAAAGTAACCTTTCAAGGATGGTTTGAAAATGGGAATCAAATCACTGCCTCTTCGTCTGGCACGATCGATATGAGTCGCCCCCACACTATCACTGCTCAATGGGCCACGGATTACACGATTCCCATAATCATCTTCGCTGTAGCGATTGCTGTGGGCCTAGGAACATACTTCGTGATTAAACGTCCAACTCGAAAAACTAGGAAGACTACGCCGAGAAGTCGGCGGGTCGAAGTGAAACGGTCCAGAAGTAGGTATAGGTCCAAGAAGAACTGAAGCGAATGGGGAGTAACCATCTTGGCTTGTTTGGGATCGGGGTAATGGGTCAAAATCTTGCTCTGAACTTCCAAAGGAATGGCTATCCGGTAGTGGTTTACAACAGAACAGCAGAGAAAACCAAGAATTTCGTTTTGAAACATCCGCAGATCTCGGCTTCATACACTCTTCAAGAGTTCGTTGACAGTCTGAGTCGCCCTAGGCGCATCATGCTGATGGTGACTGCGGGTCCTGCAGTCGACGCGACCATCCTCGAACTCGAGAAATACCTCTCCAATGGGGATATCTTGCTGGATGGCGGAAATTCATTCTTCCAAGATACTGAACGCCGTTATCGAGATGTCTCGGGACGCGGCATTCACTACCTAGGAGTGGGTGTGAGCGGTGGAGAGGAAGGAGCGCTTAACGGTCCATGCATAATGGTTGGGGGATCACGAGAGGGATACGATCAAGTTTCAAAAATGTTGACTGGCGTCGCCTCTAAAGCCGATGGCTCCTGTTGTCAGCTAATGGGGCCACGCGGAGCAGGCCATTACGTGAAGATGGTTCACAACGGAATCGAATATGCCGCAATCCAAATACTTGCCGAGGCCTACGATCTACTTTTCCGGGCAGCTCAGCTAAGTGTCAAAGAAATACACGGAGTATTTGCCTCATGGAACAACTCTGATATGAGCTCTTTCCTGATGGAGATAGCCACCAAAGTATTGGACCATTACGATCCTGAAACCAACTCACCCCTTGTTTCTCTAATTCTGGATAGTGCAAAACAGAAGGGCACAGGCAAGTGGACCTCCCAGAACTCAATGGATCTGGGAATTCCGACGCCTACTATTGATGCAGCAGTTAGCGCTCGTAACATGTCGAGCCTTAAGGCTGAACGAGTCGCCGCCGCCAAGTTGTTTCAGAAGTCCAACATCCCACTGAGAAATGCTAAGGTCGAGTCGAACTTTGTCGAGGATCTGCGGAGTGCAGTTCAAGCATCGATCATTATATCATATGCTCAAGGATTTCATCTAATGCGCGCTGCATCCAAGGAGTACGAATATAATCTTCCATTTGTGGAAATAGCGCGAATATGGAAGGGCGGTTGCATAATCAGAGCGAAACTGCTCGATTCAATAAAACAAGCCTTTGAGAGAAATGGCAACCTGCAGAACTTGATCATAGATCCCAACTTCAGCAAAATCCTACTCGATTTAGAATCGAATTGGCGTGGTGTAACAAAAACAGCCAAAGAGCTAGCTATTCCAATTCCAGCGATTGACGCCTCTTTGGATTACTTCGACGGTTACAGGACCGAAAGATTACCCGCCAATTTCGTGCAGGCGTTGAGAGATTACTTCGGCGCGCACGGTTATGAGAGAGTGGACAAGGCCGGGCAGTTCCATACAGACTGGGCCGGTGGTTAAGTCTACGTCTTACTGGCGTTTCAATCCAAGCAGATAATCGTATGCGTTAAGGGCAGCGTTGGCTCCTTCACCCATTGCGATTACCACCTGCTGGGCCTGGACATCTGTTACATCTCCGGCGGCGAACAGCCCTGGTATATTTGTTTGGTTATTCTCATTAATCATAATCCTACCGTCTCGTGTTGTTCTCGCTATCTTGGAGAACAGTTGCGCATTTGGAGTGTAACCCATTTCAATGAAAATGCCTTTCACTGGAATTTCCGTTTCGCCTCCGTTCTTTTTCGATAGTACGATTCTATCTGGCGATTCCTCGCCTAGAATCGCTTTCAGGCGGTATTCACCTAGGAATTCGGATTTCCCGGACTTCTTGACTTTCTTGCCTAGCGTCGAGTTTGCTTACTTGCTCGGAACTCCTATGACGAACACTTTTTTCGCGATTTGAGTTAGCTCGGCCGCAGCCTGTAGAGCGCGCAGTCCGTCACCTACTACTGCAACTTCCACATCGACAAAAACTGGAGCGTGGCTAACTGTAGAGTAGCTAACGCCATGTCCCAAATATTCCATTTCTCCGGGCACGTTCAGGCGTTTGGGCATGACTCCTGTCGCTATGATTGCTGCTCTAGCTTTGAATGTATGATCTGTCGTTGTCGCGATGAATTTGGATTTCTTTCTTTCGAATTTGATGACCTTGCCAATGTGCCTGGCAAAATCAAGATATTCAATTTGATTCTTGAACTTGCTAACCAGTTCTTGGCCGTCTATTATGAGGTGTGTGTCCATATCAGGTAGATAGAATTGATAGTTTGTTTTGCCACCAAGATCCTCACTGATTAACATGGTTTCAATGCGCTTGCGAATCGCATAAGCTGCCGCCGTAAGACCTGCGGGTCCTCCGCCGATTATAATCAGATCATATTCTTCTTTCAGGTTTTCAACGCTCATACACGATCAGCTCTCCTCAGGAAGTCGAATATAGCCTAGCTCCATCGATTTTTGTGTCATTTCGCGAGCTCGCTTTATGATCGTAGTTGCTTGATCGTATAGCTGAGTTCTCGTGAGTTTGATTCCTGGCTATTCCTAGTTCTTGAGCTTTCAACCCACAGCCACTGCTTCTCTCGGAAACACTTCCATTCATCCATTGTCGGGGCATATGTTGTTCTCGTTGATTCCTCTCTCTCTCGTGCGCATTTAGCCAGTTCTTCAGCTGCTGCAATGCACATTTCATCTGTTATTGTCCGCGCTTGAACGTCTAAGGGTTCCTCGAAATATTCCCGGGAAACCTAGCGAATTGTTTATTTGGTTCGGAAAGTCTGATCGACCTGTAGCTACAACTTTGGCGCCTGCTTCCTTAGCTTCCCATGGCCATATTTCTGGAATAGGATTGGCGCAAGCGAACACAACTGCATCCTTTGTTCATCCTTGCAACCCATTCCTTCTTGATGGTATCCGGTCCGGATGTCGATAAGTGCTATGCAGACGTCAACATTCTTCATAGCCTCAGATATTCCGCCAGTTCGTCTGTTCTCCATTTGTGGTTTCGCAGAGCCGCCATTTGTCAACATATTCTGATTTTCGCATTTCGATGTCTTTTCGCTCGCGATTCAAAATACCTTTGGAGTCCACGACAATAGTGTTCAATGGTTTTATGCCGTAAGAAAACATCAGCCTTGCACAAGCGACATTCGCAGCGCCCGCACCAATCAATGATACTGTGACGTCTTTCGGTTTCTTCCCCACAACCTCCAGTGCATTGATCAATCCGGCTGAGAATAACTGTGGCGGTGCCTTGCTGGTCATCGTGCCAGACAGGAATTTCAGCTGTTGCTTTCAACGTGTCGAGTATTCGGAAGCATTTGGGCTGGGCAATGTCTTCAAGGTTGACTGCACCGAATGAAGGTTGCAGCCATTTGACGGCAGATATTATTTCATCAGGATCTTTTGTTCCCAGGCAGATGGGGACAGCGTCAACGCCTCCTAGATACTTGAACAGTATTGATTTTCCCTCCATCACTGGAAGACCCGCTTTAGGACCTATGTCTCCTAACCCTAGAATTCGCGTCCCGTCAGTTACTATTGCAACCATGTTCCATTTGTTAGTATAGTCGTAAGCAAGCTGTTCATTCTTAGTATGGCGCGACAGGCTTCTGCGACTCCAGGAGTGTACCAGATGGCAAAATCGTTGAAGTCACGGATACAGCATTTTGGAACAACCTCCATTTTGCCACGGTAGAATGGATGTAGTTTGAGGGCGTCAACAGACGGTTTCTTGGCCCTCTCAAGTAGTTCTTCTTTAGTTACCGTTTGCAGGTCTATCAGCTCTTGAAAGGTCTAGTTTTGCTTGTCTTTTATTAACGACGCACGTTTTGCACATAGTGCTACCTATGATGCCATTTTATAGTCTGAATAATCCTCAAATCCAATTCGTCCTTGTCGATAACCCGTTGAACCATCGGTCGTAGTGTGATCTTATGTCTTATTGGCTCCTCAAGACAAATCCAGATGCATATTCGTATGATGAAAACTTGCTGGGACGGAGTGACTAACAACTGGTGCTTTTGTATCTTCGATCAGTGAAAAAGGGTAACTTCGTTCGTATATCACACTGGTAAAGAAAGGCAAATTACGGAAATCGGAGAAGTTATCACGAGTCCTTATCCGAATCCGAATGTCGGTAATCAGCGATTTGCCGTCATAGATGTCGCGGCGAAATGCGTCTTGTGAAACCGGTTTCACTGGAAGCTATGAAGGCGATGCGTGAATTCAAGAATTTTGATCTTGTCCGTCTTCCACGCTTGAGCGTAATCCCGGTTGGAGAATCAATGTGGAAAAGGATACTCGAGCTTTCTGGATCCTAGGATCGCTATAGATCAGGATTCATGGGGCCGATAGGTAGTACCGCTTTCTTCTGAGCTTCGTTAAGGACCTCTGCGAGGGAGAGGTAGAACGCCATGAAACCACAAAAGATGCCTTCAACAGCCGCGATCGGGAGCACTGCTGGGATGAAGCGTGCCGTAGCGAGTAGAAAGAAGAGAACTGCTAAGGTCAAGAAAATCGTCTGCAATGCCCTGTTTGTTTTGAGTGTTCCGAAGAACATGATGAGTGTGAATAATCCCCATAGAAAAAGATACGCAGCCCACGCTACGCTGTCCGGTGCCAATTCTGGGGCACTCATTGGGAAGACTATCAGGAATACGAGTGACAGCCAGAATAGTCCGTAGGATGTGAACGCTGTAGTTCCGAACGTGTTGCCTTTCCTGAATTCCATTATCCCTGCAATTATCTGTGCGACACCACCATAGAAAATTCCCATTGCTAGTATCATGCTGTTGATCTGAACAGTCCTAGGTTGTGCAGATTAAGCAGGATCGTAGTCATTCCAAAGCCCATTAGTCCTAAAGGGGCTGGATTCGCGAGTTCCGTAATCTTGCTCAGGTCCGTCACTTTCCTTTGTTCAACTGTGCTTGAAGTTCGCCGTATGCGTTCTTCATTTCTTCAACGCTTGTGTCGTCGTCCAGTGTGGTGATGTCTCCAATCGGTTTGCCTTCGACAACTGCCTTCACTACTCTTCTCATGATTTTTGCACTTCGAGTTTTCGGTAGCTTGTTGACGAAGTAGATTGCTTCGGGCACGGCGATTGGGCCGATTGTTGTTCTCACATGATTGGCAAGTTCTTTCCTCAGTTGATCTGTCGCTTCGAAACCAGGTCTCAGTACAACGAATGCCACAGGCACTTGCATTTTTACTGGATCCGACTTGCCGATTACTGCAGATTCTGCTACTGCTGGGTGTGAGATCAAGCTGTCTTCCAATTCAATGGTTCCTAATCTGTGACCTGCCACTTTGAGGACTTCGTCTGCTCTCCCTAGTAACCAGAAGTAACCGTCGTCGTCTTTCATTGCGTAGTCGCCCGCATAGTATACGCCTGGGAATCTCATGAAGTAGGTTTGCTTGAATTTTTCGTGATCATTCCAAAGTGTCATGCATTCACCCGGCCAGGGACCCTTTATGACAATGTACCCTCTCTCACCCGCTTTGGCTGATTCTCCATTTTCTGTTAGCACATCTGCTTGCACCCCAGCTACTGGGAGTGTTGCTGATCCTGCTTTCAATGGGATTAGGGCGATTCCTGGTTGGGAACTAATCAAGATCCCTCCGGTTTCAGTCTGCCACCATGTGTCAACTATCGGGCACTCTCCACGTCCGATATTCTTGAAGTACCATTTCCAAGCTTCGGGGTTTATCGGTTCGCCTACGCTGCCAAGTATTCTCAGGGTCGTTAGTTTGTGTTTCTGCGCCCATTGTTCTCCGAATTTCATGTGCATTCGGATGGCGGTGGGGCTTGTGTAGATGATCGTTACTCCATATCTTTCAACTATGTCCCACCATCTGTCTGGTTGTGGATAGTCTGGAGCACCTTCATACATGACCGAAGTTGCGCCTGCGACGAGTGGACCGTAGACTATGTATGTGTGACCAGTGATCCAACCGATGTCTGCTGTGCACCAGTAGATGTCGTTCTCTTTCAAATCAAAAACTGCCTTCTGCGTGTAATAGGCATAGGTCATGTAACCTCCAGTGCTGTGGGTTGTTCCCTTCGGCTTGCCGGTTGTACCCGACGTGTAGAGGATGAAGGATGGATGCGTTCCTTCTACTTGTTCTGGTTCAACAAATTTCTCTCCAGATTGGACAAGATCGTCGTACCACAGGTCCCGGCCAGTAGTCATGGCAACCGGAGTTCCAGATCTCTTAACAACAATAATTTTCTCGACAGTTGGAGATTGTTTGACTGCATCATCCACAATGGCCTTGAGTTCGACGGTCTTATTTTTCCTGAAGAATCCATCAGCAGTTATAACAAATCTCGATTTCGAATCGTTTATTCTATTTGCAATCGAGCTCGCGGTGAAACCTGCGAATATTATGGTATGTATTGCACCTAAGCGCACTGCGGCAAGCATACTTACAGGGAGCTCAGGAATCATCGGCAAGTAGATTGTTATCCTATCACCTTTCTTTATTCCAAGCTTCTTCAATGCTGATGCAAAACGGTTCACTTGCTCGTAAAGGTCAGCATATGTGATCGTCTTCTTATCCCCATTTTCACCCTCCCAATAGAACGCCACCTTTTTGCCGTTTTTTGAAACATGTCGATCTAGCGCATTGTATGAAAGATTAGTCTTCCAATCAGCGAACCAACGTCCATATGGAGGGTCGTCCATTCGTTCGAAGACCCTATCGTTCTTCTGAGACCAAAACAAATCATCTGCAACTTTGCGCCAGAAACCGTTAGGATCTTGAAGACTCTTAGCATGAGTCTCCATGATGACTTTAATGTTCTTGCGATTCTCGGGAAAAACATACTCATTTGTATGAAGGATATCTTTGAGTGCCATTTGTTGATGCCTCGCGATTATATTTGACGTTTCGTCATCGGAGGCGAGTTCTTAACTGTTTAGTTCGAATTCCACAACTTTCTTTCTCTGTAAGTCGCGCAATTTTCTGAAGGGCTCATTTTGCATCGGACGATTGCTTCAGTTCTCTTCGTAGAATCTTTCCCACCTGTGTCTTTGGTAATGATTCTCGAATTTCCACGATTTTGGGAACCTTGTAGATAGCCAGTCTTTCGTTACAAAACGCAATAATCTCTGAAGCAGATATTTCTCCTCTGAAGTTGTCGTTGAGTGCGACGAATGCCTTTACTCTCTCTCCACTTTCAGGGTCTGCTGTTGCTACTGCAGCTGCTTCTTTGATTGCGGGGTGTTCGTATAATACCTCTTCAACTTCACGGGGCCAAACTTTGAATCCTGACACGTTGATCATGTCTTTTTTTCGATCAATTAATCGGAAATAACCGTCGTTGTCCATAACGGCGATGTCTCCAGTAAAGAGCCAGCCATTCTTCAGAACAAGGTTGGTTTCTCCAGGCATATTCCAGTAACCTAACATTACCTGTGGCCCCTTGATCACGAGTTCTCCAACCTCAAACGGCGGTAGATCCCTAATTCCATTCTCGACGTCAACGATCTTACAAATCGTATCCGAAATGGGAATACCGATGGATCCGGGACGATTTTTCTTGGGATCATCAAGAGGATTCACATGAGTCACTGGGCTTGCTTCAGTCAAACCATAACCTTCCACTAATCGGCCGCCGGTTAATTCCTCAAACCGACGCTGGACTTCCTGTGGGAGAGGGGACGCCCCTGAGATGCATGTTCGGATTGATCTGATTTTATGTTGCTGAATGTCCGGAATATTCATCAAACCAATGTAAGAAGCGGGAACACCACAGAAGATTGTGGGCTCGTATTTGTCTATCGCCTCTACGAGTGAATTCGTATCTCGTGGGTCAGGGATCAAAATCATCTTTGATGAAGTGTAGATAGGTGAATTCAAGGCGGCGGTCATTCCATAGATGTGAAAGAAGGGGAGGACCGACAAGTTCACTTCTTCTCGGTCTCGCATGTAGAGCCAAGTTGCGAATTGGGCAGCGTTCACAACAAGATTGCGGTGAGTCAGCATAGCCGCTTTCGGGGATCCAGTGGTTCCGCCCGTATACTGGAATAAAGCGACGTCTTCAGTCGGATTCAGGAATGGTATTACTGGTTTACCGGTTGTGCTTTCAATAAGCTGTTTCATATTCAGGTTGGATGATGCAACCGGTTTGACCTTCGTTTCGGTTGTTTCTTGGACTCCAAACTCATCAAGGCTAGTGCTGATGAGTTGTTCTAACCTCGTTTTTCCTTTGACCGACTGAACATACGGCTCGAGTCTATCCAAGTAGACTAAGACTCGGGATTCCGAATCGCTGAGAATGTGAGCGAGCTCTCTCTCTTTGTAGAGTGCACTGCAGGCTACAACGACGGCGCCGATTCGTAGCGCAGCGTAATACGCAATCACGAACTGAGGCGAGTTCGGAAGATATATGGAGATGCGATCTTTTGCACGGATTCCTAGTTCTTGTAGTACTTTTCCAAATCTGTTAACGAAATCGTCAAGTTCTTCGTAAGTAATTTGATTGCCCCGGAAAAAAATGGCTGACGAGCCTCGTGCCTTTATACTTGAATTATTCAGCATCTCGCCAAGAGGAATGTTAGGATAGTCCATTGACTGAGGGACGTCTTTAGGCCAATGTTTGATCCAAACTTTCTCCAACAGAATCCCCATTCTTTGTTACAGGACTACTCAGCACTGCTTCATTGTAGTGTGATGAGTTGGAGTCAATGAATTTATTGGTCTCCCCATAGCCGATCTTCCAGGACACAGTTGACAGATAGAATTCGAGTCTCGTCAGGCACGAAATGGGAACCAATAGTGGGCTACTCTAGAGTGGTAAGAGTAGGGAACACCGTGCATGTCGCCGGCACGACCGCCACTGATTCAGAAGGGAACATCATCGGAATCGGAGATGCAACGGCGCAGGCTCATCAGGCTTTCAAGAACATTAAGTGGGCACTGGAGTCAGTCGGCGCGAGCCTCAATGATGTCGTAAGGACGCGAATTTTCGTAACCGACATTTCAAAATGGGAAGAGATAGGAAGAGTACACGGAGAGTATTTCAAAGACATAAGGCCCGCGACGACTATGGTAGAGGTCAAACGTCTTATCAACCCTGAAATGATTCTCGAAATTGAAGTGGAAGCCATACTTAGTCCGCCCGAGAAAGATAGGAAAGGGAATTAATATGAAATCACCACCGAGAATTGGGAAACTTTCAGCAATCTTTGACCCAATCTATTCAGTGAAGGACTCCGGGATCTTAGATTTCAAAATGTTTCTTGACGGAAATTGGGTCTTCCTTGAGCAACGAATTGACGTGCACAGTCCGATTGATGATTCTGTCATTGCAACAATACCGAGCTCTTCGAAGGAAGAAGCAAAACTGGCAGTTGATTCATCCTACGGTAATCGGAACGCGATAAGAACGATTCCTGCGGTTGAAAAGCTTGAAATTTTCCGAACCGCACCGCGATCTCCTCCTTGAGAATATGGAATCATTCACAACCGTGCTCATTCACGAGGCAGGGAAACCAAGAGCGAATGCTGAAGGAGAAGTCAGAGCTACTGCTGAACGTTTGAAATTAACTCCCGATGAATACGGTAAGATTCGCGGCGAGCACATACCCGGCGATTGGTCTGAAGAGACAGTTGGCACATCGGCAGATGTCCTTCGCGAACCGCTAGGAGTAGTGCTAGCGATAGCTCCATTCAATTACCCACTTTACATTACAGCAACCAAAGTTATACCCGCACTTCTCGCAGGTAATTCTGTAGTTGTAAAGACGTCAAGCAAGGACCCACTTTCATTTCTACTCTTCTCACATGTCCTTGAACTTGCAGGAATTCCAAAGGGGACCCTGAACGTAATCACCGGTCGAGGGGTCATCGGGGAGTACTTGGCGAGTAACGAGAAAATTAGCATGCTCACGTTTACCGGAAGCACAGAAATCGGCAAGAGACTTTCACAAGTAGCAGGACTTAAACGGTTACACATGGAGTTAGGCGGCAAAGGCTCAGCAATAGTTCTTTCAGACGCTGACCTCGACTTGGCTGCGGCCGAAACCGTGAAGGGATCACTTAGCTACAGCGGACAGCGATGCGTCCTCCCTGGTACAACAATCCTTGGAGACAACAAAGCAGTAGAAGAATACGCGCCAGGAAATCATGTGCTAGGGGATGCTGGAAAAGTCGAGGTGTTGAATGTTTACAGCAGGAGATACACTGGGAAGGTTGTAACTGTTAAAGGAATTGGGATGCTCCCGTTCACAGTGACTCCAGAGCACCCGCTTCTTGCTTTTGAAAGCCCGGGGCGTAAGGTCCAGTTGACTGAATTGGGATTTATCGAAGCAGCGCACCTTAAGGAAAAACATCGCAGCAAGCCCGGAGACTATTTGGCAGTACCAAGGCTTTCCGGCAGCGGTGATAAGCGCCTTTCGCTAAAAGCGTATCACGACTCGGCACGCCCAACGATACGTGAGACATTTCCGCTTACTGAAAGCACCTCGTGGCTCCTAGGACTTTACACTGCTGAAGGCTCCTGCTCTCGAACTAAGAGAAAAGAGAGAGATAAATCGGCCAGTGCAGTGTTTAATCTCGGGCGCCACGAAAAAAGTCTGATAAAAAGAACGGTTTCAATCCTTTCCAAGCTTGGTTACAAGCCCAGCCTTTATGTCAGAAATAGCACCGCAGAAGTAAAAGTACATAATTCAGCATTAGCCAGAGCGCTGGATGACTGGTGTGGGCACACCGCCTCTCACAAGAAGATACCTGAATTTATCCTTCTTCACAGGAAACGATCAATAGCAAGAGCATACCTCACCGGATACTTGACTGGAGACGGCAACAAAGAGCGCAATTGTGTTGGCAAATGGAATGGAGTTGCAGCAACAACCGTCAGCAGGTTATTAGCATTTCAACTCCAGCTACTGGGAGCAAAACTTGGAATATTCTTCAGAATCAGCAGAATGGCAAAGACACAGACAATCATGGGCAGGAAAATCTCGCCAAAAGAGAAGTACAAGGTTTCAGCAACATTGCGCGGGAATATCAAAGCAAGGTTCACGAGGAAACACATGCTTGTTCCCATCAGAGAAGTGCAGCTGAGTGATTATGAGGGCGCAGTTCACAATTTGGAGACGAAGGATCATACGTATCTTATTGGGCCTGTAGTCTCTCACAATTGTGACGCGGTGAGTCGCGTGCTCGTGGAGCAGAAGGTCGCAGACGCTTTCGTCAGTAAGGTTCTGAAAGAGGTTGAAGGCTACAAACTGGGTGACCCACGTGATCCGTCAGTCAAAATGGGGCCGCTCATAGACCGCGCGGCTGCGGAAAGGGTCCACGGGTTGGTGCTTGATGCGATTGAAAAAGGTGCGAGTTTGCTGAAGGGTGGCAGACATGATGGTGGTTACTACTTTGCAACTGTGCTCGACGAGGTTCCGCTTGATGCGAAGATTGTGTGGGAAGAGACTTTTGGGCCTGTAATCCCAATTGTCAGGGTGAAGGATGTTGACGAAGCCATTGAGCTTGCTAACAGATCTAGGTATGGTCTCGATTCATGTGTCTTCACCAATAGCATCAACTTGGCTCGTAAAGTTGCAAAACGCCTCGAGGAAGGTGAGGTAACTGTCAATGCAGCGCCAAGACATGGAGTCGGCTACTATCCATTCGGAGGTAACAAAGACTCAGGCATAGGTAGAGAAGGAATAGGGTACAGCATTGAGGAAATGACCCGTCTGAAGACGATCGTCTACAATTGGCGGCCGGCGAAGGTATGGAACGATTTGCTCAAAGAACCTAGATAAACATGGACTGACATTGGCGTTTACGATAACAAAAAAGGGGGGATTAACGGCCGAAGCGACCGAAGGTCAAATGGCTGTTTGGTTTATGCGCCATGCTGACCACACGGGTTAAGCCGCACTATTTTATCATACATTACAGCTGCGAAACATCTCAACCGAATTGCTCTGTAAGTATGAATAGTCCAAAGACTGTGATCGCAGTTTGGCGGGATGACTACACGATACCTATTCTTATCGCACTTACAATTGGTGCTGTGGCGTTTGCGAACCGACAACATTCACGTAGGAAACGCAGGCGTTGACACCGCTAATCATTCATTTGTGGTAACCCTTTTCTGTTCTCTCTTACTCGCTTCAGCTGATATGATTGCGACCAAGCTCGAGTTCAGTTTCAGTTCTAATCATGCTCGCTCTGGTATTCAGCTTCTCACTTCCATCTGTACTCGCACAGCAGACCAGCATAACTAACGTAAGTTTTCCGAAAAACGTCCTATATGATTTGGAGGCAGACTCCACAGATCCTCCCGTGATTGTGACTACCACAGTATCATACACCGGAGCACAAACAGGATATTATCTTCAAGTAGGAGTCTTCCAGCTGGATGATGGGAGCCTCGCAGAAGGCTCCGGTTCGACGAATCCTGGACAGTGCATTCAGAGTACGACTCACACACACGCTGCTTGCGTAGTAGCAGTAAAGTCGCCTTCGGGATCAGAAGATTTCAATTTCCTACTCCGCTCTCGCCCCAAGAGATTGTGGAATCTTGCCATCATTGCAGTTCTAGCAAACAGTTCACTTAGCACACTCTACGATTCAGAGAGCGACTACACTTTCACTATTGCTGTCGACATAGCGTTGACATTGCAGATAACAGCGCCAAATCCTGTCACAGTTACTGTTGACGGGACCAATCGAAGTCAAGGCACCGTTAGCTTGAAATTAATCGTGGGCTCCCACAATGTTACAGTACCAGAGATTGTTCAACTAAACAACGATACTAGACTGAAATTCGCAGAATGGTCTGATGGTTTGCCAACGACAAACAGAACAGTTCTCCTTAACCATTACGTAGATCTGAAAGCGATTTACGTCACTCAATACTTGTTAACGATCGCGAGCTCCGACCAGTTTCGGGACATGGCTGGTACGATCAAGGAACCAATGCAACCTTCTCAGTAAACTCAACCATTCAACCAATGGATGGCATGCTAGGATTTCTTGGCGGAAGATGGGAATTTCAGGGATGGTACGATTATGAACAACTTATCGCCATGTCAGGAAATAGTTCAATTCAGATGAATGCGGCACATTCGATACAAGCTCGATGGTACGCTAATTACACGATTCCTGCAGCCCTAATTCTTTCGATGTTGCTTTTCGTAACTTATACGGCTTTAACTCACAAACGGCGCGCGTCCCTCGAAGGCAAAACGTAGAACAGGGAGTAGGCTGTTAGGACGGAACCGTCCTTAACTTTGGTGCCGAGCTAAATTACGTCTGGTGTTCTGGACGCCAAGATCCATTTTCCTCGCCGAGCGATTTGCTTCGTTCATACGCAGCCCAAATGGCCTTACTCAATACCGTGCGGAGGCTACCCTTTTCGAGTTGATAGAGAGCTTCAGCACTTGTACCGCCTGGAGAGGTCACCATGTTGCGAAGCTCGGAAGGGTGGCGTCCGGATTTCATAGCGAACAGAATGGAGCCCTTTATCGTCTCTGTAACGAGTTCATAGGCCACGTGTCGTGGGAAACCTAAGTGAACCGCCGCGTCTATCATGGCTTCCATAACCAGAAACACGTAAGTTGGACCAGTTCCGCTAACTGCAGTTGCCATGTCGAGGAATTTTTCTTCTTTCATGTAGATTTCCTTTCCGAAGGCTTGTAGGATTGTTCGTGTCTGGCTGAGTTGGTCTTTGTCTACAGTTGGAGTAGCGGTCCATACGCTGATTCCTTCACCGATTTGTGCAGGAGTATTCGGCATGACGCGTATGACGCGGTCGTGATGTAATCCGTCGCGAATAGTGTCGATTCGAGCTCCTGCAACGATGGAAATCACCAGTTGGTCCGGCTTGAGCAGGCCGCTCAATTCCTCGGTAACCGATCTCAAATCCTGCGGCTTAATTGAGAAGATGATGATCTTGGATGCTTGGGCAGCTCGACGATTATCGCTCGTGATTTTGATATCATAATGCTCCTGGAGCTCCTTACTCCTATCCTTGCGGGGCTCGGCTACCGTTATGTCGCTTGGCTTCAGCAGATTCTTCGAGAGTAGTCCCTGCATCATTGCTTCCCCCATAACGCCGCCGCCAACAAACGATACTGAATCCAGCAATTCACGTCACACTCCAAGAAGGATGCTTTCTCAAATATAGGTAACGTAGTAGTGAGTCCGATAATAGCGGGTCTCCCAGATTTGTCAGCGCCTATTGTATCCTTCCAGGGTGAGCGTGGAGCATACAGCGAGCAAGCCGCGACCATGTTCTTTGGGGAAGCCGTTGTTACGAAACCTTGCAGGACACTTAAACAGGTTTTCCAGTCAGTTGAAGAGAGGTCGGTGGATTACGGCATAGTTCCCGCTGAAAACTCGCTGGAGGGAAGCATCAACCAAACCTACGACCTGCTACTGGAAACATCATTGAAGATCTCCAGCGAAGTGAAAGTTAGAGTCAGACACTGCCTGCTGGCCATCCCAGGAACCAAGATTGAGGAGCTTCGGGTTGTATACTCGCATCCGCAAGCATTGGCACAATGCGCCGGATATCTTGAGAGGCTTGGCGTAGAAACCATCCCAGCCTATGACACAGCAGGCAGCGCTAAAATGCTCAATGAGAAGCAATTGAAGGCGGGGGCCATCGCGAGCGAACGCGCCGCCGAGCTCTATGGGTTAGAAGTGCTAAGAAGGGACATTGAAGATTTCTCCGAGAACTTCACCCGTTTCTTTGTGCTTGCTCGAACCGATGCTCAGCCAACTGGAAAGGATAGGACTTCCATATTGTTCGCCACAAAACACACTCCGGGATCGCTTCACAATGCGCTGGGTGAACTCGCGTCACGTCGAATCAATCTCACCAAGATTGAATCAAGACCCATACGAGGAACGCCTTGGGAGTACAATTTCTTTGTGGACTTCGAAGGACACCAGAAGGATCCAACGGTCTCTGAGGCGATTACTGCACTCAAGAATTCAACGGCTATGCTGAAAATTCTTGGGTCATATCCGCATGCGGATTAGGAGAGACGCGAAGGGCGTTTGTGATTAGGGGATTACTTCGCAACCATTGTAAGCTGGACCACTGAAATCCTTCAGACTTACCGTTTGGTTTTGGAGGAGTTTCTTGATCTCGGGCATGGCATCTGTAATTCCGTTTATCAAATTGCGAACGGTTCGGCAGACCTCCTCGAACCCGGCGGCACCCCACAGTTTGGTTACGTTGGCGTAGAGACATCGGCCTCCACACAGCGTGAAAATGTCGCAATCTGTGCAAGGATCGCCAACGGAGATCGTTTTCAACGTTCCTGGAGTATCCGTCATGATATTACCGAGGTAGTAGTCTTTCATTCCCGCCATAACGGGGCAGGGTGTTATGTGACCCTCGGTCTGGATGTTACAGACGCACCACCCTGCACCACACCGCAATTTGCTTGGCTCTCCAGTGAGCAGGGAGTGGCATATTCCAGTGAATGGGTATAGGGCCCATACTTCTCCTTCGTTCCGCATGTGCTCAACCCAACTTCCAATCAAACTTCTAATTCTTGGATTGTAGCTCTCCTGTACCCATCCTGCGAACCGGCGTCTTGGGTAGTCGTTCTGCCAGAACAATGCGTCCAGCTGCCAATGAACCGACGAGATCAACGGGTTTCTGATCAATTCCAGGACTTGCGTGTCGATCTCGGTGGCCTCTCCTACTGTCATCCGTGCAACGACCTCTCCTGTGTAACCATTTTCGCGTATGGTCTCCAGATTATTCATGACCTTGCGGTAAGTTCCATTGCCTCGATAGTGATCAGTTAATGCTTCGTTTCCATCGAGTGACACGAATATCGACTCGAACCGCTTCACATAGCTTGAATCTAGTTGATCGAGGAGGATACCGTTTGTTTGTAGAACAAACCTACCGTCAGGTATGGCGTCGATGATCTCTTCGAGATTGTCTTGCCTCATCAACGGTTCACCCCCATAGAATATGAGCGTAGAATTCGGGTCAGCTTCCAGAAACTCAAGAAGAACCTTTGTGTTGTATCTGACGGAAGAGGGTAACGAATAGTCTAGAGCAAGATCACTGAAGTCGCTCCCAAAATCCTCACATGACTTCCCGTAGCAGTATAGACATTGAAGATTGCATTCTGTAGTTAGTGTAATGTAGAAATTCAATTCAGTCTGCTCAGGATAGGTGTGTTCATTCTATCTGGAACTTGAGCATCTTGTGCATAAACAATACTCGTGGCAAGCTGGAGACTTAGGGGCCTGAGTAAACGCCGCTCCTGTCTTCGGTATCGTTTCTGGAAGACTTGCAGTACGAGGTAGGTCGCGGTCTGGTAATGGAAAGCCGCCTTCCTAGTTCAGTGTGATTCGAAACGTGCGCATGTTTCGAAACTGCAAGATGTTACTAATGTTTCGAAACATTGTGTAGCGTGGCAAGTGATGGAGGAGATGAAGAAGGCGGGGGCAATGTTCCGGTCGTAAGCGTAATCGTAAACGTCAAGAAATGCGTTATTTTACGTAAATTTACGTCAAAAAATCGCCATTTCCTTACAGTGGCCATCTGGATCAGCTGGTACTGTCACTCGTGGAAGGTGGCGGGTTCGGAGGGATTTGAACCGAAAAAGGTTCAAGTCCACCTTGAGGTGCGTCAGGCGGACACATATCCGCGTTCGTTCCGTGCGTTCCCGTACAAACTCCCATTTTCATACAGAATTACTGTGCGCAAGGTGTCGTACCAATTGATTCCTTCCGATCAATCTGGATAGACAGCGTTGAATCCACCGAACTCTGAGAATTCGAAGGCTAGATCGTACTTATCCTCGTGAACTTTCTGACTGACGAGTGTGTGGCTGCGACTGCCTATCATGCTTCCGACATTGGCTACGACGTTTTGCTGGTCCGTGATGCCAAAATAAGGGCTTCTTTCTCTGATTCCATCACGCAAAAGAGTTTGTATTAAGTCAGTAGATGACAAGCAGCCCAATGGTTTGAGCTCAGAGGCGTTTGTTCTGGCCTTGTCGTCTTGCATTTTTCAAAAGCATATGGACAGCGCGGATGGAATCTGCAGCCTGTAGGAGGATTCACTGGACTCGGCTGCTCACCGATGATCTCTCCGTCAGTCCTCTTATGAGATGGATCCACTTTGGGAACAGAAGCCAGCAATACTTGAGTGTAGGGATGTTTGGGGTTGTTCAGGATTTCCATAGTTAGGCCTGTTTCGACAATTTCACCAGCATACATCACGGCGATTCGGTGGCTCATATAGCATACGACGTTTATGTTGTGGCTAATGAACATCGAGCTCAATCGGAGATCCTTCTTGAGTTCGCGGAGCAGGTTGAGGACCTGAGCTTGGATTGAGGCGTCAAGCGCACTAGTTGGCTCATCCAAGACAAGGAATTCGGGGTCACAAACTAGTGCCCTAGCTATTCCGATGCGTTGCCTTTGTCCACCGCTGAATTGGTGTGGGAAACGATTCATAGCATCCTTCGGCATTCCAACTCTTTCAAGCATTGCTCCAACCTTTTGACGAACCAGAACACGATCCTTGACGCCCGCTCCAATCAATGGTTCAGAAACGATATCCCGAACTCGCATCCTGGGATCGAGTGAAGATATCGGATCTTGAAAGACTATCTGCATCTTCGGCCTTAGTTTTTGGAGGTCAGATTTCGAGAGGCTTGTAATCTCGTTCTCTTCAAAGGTGATTTTTCCTGAGGTTGGCGGTGTGAGGAGAAGCACTGTTCGGGCCAATGTGGTTTTGCCACAACCACTTTCGCCGACCACACCGAGCGTTTCATCCTTGGCGACATCAAAGCTAACGCCATCTAAGGCGCGAACGATTTTGGCGGCTCGACCGCTAAGAAAAGAAGCGCCTCCAAGGCTATAGTGCTTTACGAGATTCTTGACCGAAAGGAGTGTCTGTGAACTCATCTGAAAATTCTCCTAGTACAAGTGGCAAGCTACCTTGTGGCCTGGCTTGATCTCCTTTAGTTCTGGTTGTATGGTGTGACATTGATCCATGACGAACTTACATCGGGGATGGAAGCTACATCCCTTTGGGGGGTTGATGGCATCAGGAACTGAGCCAGCCAATGGCTGAATTTCTTTACTTAGCTCTGACAGTCTCGGCAGTGACGCTAAAAGGCCCGCTGTGTATGGATGAAGAGGTTCTTTGAAGAGCTCTCTAACATTTGATTCCTCAACGATGCGCCCTGCATACATGACTGCCACGCGGTCTGCGATTTCGGAGATGACGCCCAAGTCGTGAGTAATGAATAGAATCGACGTCTTGACCTCGTTCATCAAGTCTCGCATTAGCCGAAGTATCTGCGCTTGGATTGTAACGTCTAATGCCGTTGTGGGTTCATCTGCGATGAGCATGGATGGCTTGGCTGCCAGTGCCATTGCAATCATTGCTCGTTGTTTCATCCCCCCGCTCAACTCATGTGGATACCTGTGCGCAACCCGCTCCGGATCCGCGATCTTAACTAGCTTCAATGCTTCCCGTACTTGCTCGTTGATCACCGATGATGACGGAGTATGCGTGTTTTCGCTTCGCCGGTATCTGAGCCTTATCGATTCGGTAATTTGGTCACCGATAGTGAAGACAGGGTTCAATGAAGTTGCCGGTTCCTGAAATATCATTGAGACACCCGTGCCGCGTACTGCGGCGAATTCATTCGTCGCGAGTTTTGCGAGATCTTTCCCCTTGAACAGGATTTGACTGCCTTCCAGCAACTTTGCTGGAGGCACAGGGTTCAAACCTAGTATCGAGAGGCCGAGGACCGTTTTGCCACAACCGGATTCGCCGACAAGACCGACGACCTCGTCTCTGCCAACATTCAAGTCGACGCCTCTAAGTGCATGTATTGTTCCCTCTTCAGTGTTGAATTCTAAACGAACGTTCCGCATGGACAGAAGCGAATCTGAGGCGTTAGACAATGCAGCTACCTCCTTCGAAGCTTGGGGTCAAACGCGTCCCGCAAGCCATCCCCGAAGAGACTAAAGGCCAAGACGACGATGAATATTGCAAATGCTGGAAAAATTGACATCCACCAGGCACCTGACAAGTAGTCCTGGCCGTCGAATACCATCCTTCCCCATTCTGGCATCGGAGGCTGCGCTCCGAGGCCGATGAAACTTAGCACTGAACCGGTTAGGACTACGTTACTAATATCAAGCGTCGCGTAGACGAGAAGCGGCATCAGAATGTTACGCAATACATGTCTGACGATAATCTGAATGTCCTTGAGACCGGCAGCGCCGCAGCCTCCATGTATTGAGTGTTCTTGATCGAGAGAGCTTCACCTCGAGCGATTCTAGCATACCATGGCCACCAGACCACCAACAGAGCCATCATAGAATGCGTGAGCCCTGGTCCTATTGCAATCGCAACAGCCATTGCCAGTATGAGCGCCGGGAAAGCAAGGAAAACGTCAGTGACGCGCATCACAGCCTCTTCAACGAATCCTCCTAAGTAACCTGCGAAAGCCCCCAAGCCACCGCCAAGCGCCATGGATACAAGCACAACTATGAACGCAATCTGAGCATCAAGAGGCGCACCTGCAATGACGCGACTGAAAATGTCCCTGCCCAGATCGTCCGTTCCAAAGAGGTGTGCTGAGCTAGGTGGCAGAAGGGTTCGCGCAAAGTCTTGAACATAAGGATTGTACGGGAGGAGGTGATCACCCGAGATTGAAACAACTAACGCCAGCGCCAGATAGGTAGCTGCTACAGCGCCGCCTGCGAGCGAGAGCTTATTCTTTAACAGAAAGCGGCCAGTCAGTCTCAGTTCAGTCTTGTCGAACAGGCTCAAGTTACATCATTCCAGTCGAATTCTTGGGTCTAAAACGGCATATGCAATATCCGCGAGGAGGTTGACTAAGACGATTGAAAGTGTGAATACCAGTGTCGTTCCCATCACTGAAGGCAAATCTAAAGCTAGAATCGACTGGACCGCGTAACGCCCAATCCCGGGCCAGTTGAAAATGTACTCGATTACGATCGCGCCGGAAAGCATGAACGCGAACAGTAGGGCGAGTACGGTCACTACTGATGTCATTCCGTTCCGGAGCGCATGCTTGAAGATGACGATCCGTTCAGAGAGACCTTTCGAGCGAGCTGTGCGCACGTAGTCTTGTCTAAGCACTTCAAGCATGCTTGACCGCGTTAGCCTTGTGATTAATCCGAACGTGATTAACGCCAACGAAAACGCGGGCAACGCTAAGTGGGTGAGCGCTGCTGAAAGCGCTTGAATATTACCGGTCAAAATGCTATCAAGAATTAGTAAACCGGTGATCCTGGGAGGCTGCTGAATGAACGGATCGTACCTGCCGCCCGTAGGCAAAAGTCTCAACCAGTAGCAGAACAACAACTGCAGTAGAAGCGCCATCAGGAATGGAGGAGCGCAATAGGTGCCGAGCGAGAAGAGACGGACACCGTGGTCGATACTCTTGTCTTGATGAACAGCCGCGTAAACACCCATAGGAATGCCAAGAATAGCGGCAATGACTATCGAAACCAACGCCAGTTCGAGCGTGGCAGGGAAGAACGCTAACAGATTATCGAGAACGGGTTGACCGCTGACGGGTGATATCCCCCAGTCTCCCGACAGTAGGTCACGGACGTAGTAGTAGTACTGAAGGTACAACGGCTCGTTGAGATGATACTTCATCGAAATAGCTTCAACCGTCGCCTGGCTAGCCTTCAAACCGGCCCACGCTCTCGCAGGATTCGGGACAACTACCCTCGAGATCATGAAGGTGAGTATCGTCACTCCAATTAAGACCGGAATCATTGATATGATTCGGCGTAAGATGAATTTCAGGAGCCCCAAAATTCAAACTCCACAGAGAAACTTGCGGGGCGCTTCATTTTGTTTTTCCTATTTACAATGCATATTTACTTCTCTCGCTATGTCAACATCGTTAAATGGTTTATAAGCGTCGCCGGCACCCCATCTCTCTACAGATGAAAATCGAATGTCAAACTCCAGATTATCTAGGAGAGCAGTTTCTAAGACGATCGCGGGTGTCGGCGTAATAGTTGTGATCGTGCTAATTGCAGTTGCAGGATACATAATCTACCAACCAGCAGTCAGCCCAACCCAATCAACGACAAGTGCTGTAACCGCGGCTCCAGGTCCAACAACATTAGTGGTTGACAGAGCGAATGAGTTACAGAGCGTTGATCCGGCGTTTGACTACGAGTACGCGGGCTGGGAAGTCATAGCAAACGTATACCAAACCTTAGTCACCTACGATCATGCGAATTCAACCAAATTCGTTGGTGTGCTCGCTCAGAGTTGGACAGTTAGCCCCGACGAGTTGACCTACACAATCAAACTTAGGCAAGGCGTGAATTTCAGCAACGGCGACCCGTTCGACGCGAACGCCGTCAAGTACTCCTTCGACAGGGTCATAAAGATGAATCAACCTCCCTCATGGATTCTGGCGCAGAGCCTCACATTAGATAGCACAAAAGTCATCGACCCGTACACAATCGAATTGCATCTAACTCGGCCATACGCAGCCTTTCTAGCGACTCTGTCCACTATGGTTGGAAGTATCGTTGACCCAGCCGTGGTTGAAGCGCACGGTGGCGTAGTAGCCAATGCCACCAACTCATGGATGGACTCGAATGCTGTCGGCACTTCTCCCTTCATGCTCCAAGAATGGATCAAGGGAGATCACTTGACCTTAGCCCGAAACCCGAACTACTGGGGAGACCCGCCCAAGCTAGACAGGGTGATCATGTACTACAAAACCAGCGTCCAAACGCGTGAAGTCGACCTGAAGAGCGGTTTCGCCCAGATTGCGACAATCGACATAAACCACGTGCAGGACGTGACAGGCGTAGAGGGAATTCAGTTACAAAGTCTCGGCCTATCACAGCACATCGACTTCCTTTACTTCAACACCCAGATCTTCCCGTTCAACAATATCCTACTAAGACGTGCAGTCGTGCATGCAATCAACTACGACGCAATAATGTCTGGAGTCAACCATAACCTCACCGTCCGATATACTGGACCGTTCGACGACGGCTTAGAAGGCTATGATCCAAACATCCAACCATACGCTTACGACCCTGACCTTGCCAAGCAACTTCTAACACAAGCGGGATACCCTGGAGGCAATGGACTACCTACCATCACGTACATGTACTATTCAAGGGATGCGTCCGTAGCACTGATAGCGCAAGAAGTTCAACAGGACCTGGCGAACGTCGGAATCAACGTGAATCTGCTGGGCGTCTCCTTCTCAACATACATCGACAAGTGCCTGGCTGGACCCAAAGGCGTCCCCGAAATGGGTTGGACCGAATGGTATATGGATTATTTGTCCCCTGATGACTTTGTTGTCCCATTCGCAAATCCGTCATTCCCACCAGTCGGTTGGAACCCCGCGTACTACAGCAACGTGAACGTGACTAAACTCTACACTGAGGCACCGTACATCCTTGACCCGAACCAACGAGTCGCAATGTACAGGCAGATTACGCAGATAATGTACAATGACGCACCCTACGCATGGCTCGGCCAATTCACAAGCTACTTCGTCTTCAGAAGTAACGTTCACGGCATATACAACAACGTCGTGCTAGGGGCCGCCAACAGCCTAGACTTCAGCACAATCTACTTAACCACCTCGTAACTTTTCCTCTGGAGGCTTTCACGCCCCCTGTCTTTTTCTTCACACTATCAATCGTAGATCATATCAGAACAGAACTTGGCTTCATGTAGTTGCAATTTTGCACTTGTGGAGAAGAGTGACCTCCAAATCAAACTCCAAACGAACCAGGTCAATGGAACAGGACGTATTAATCTGAAGGTTATGAAACGAAAGCCGTGAGGCTGCTATGCCGCCAGGAACATTCTCAATTGTCGCGGTCATGTATGCAGGGGAAAATTGTGGAAATGGCACCGACCATGAATTTGTTGAGTCAACCCTCACATCCATACACTCAAACCCTGCTCGCGTCTGTACCGAGAGTAGACCCATCGCAGCGAAGAGCCAACGCAGAAATAACTGGTGAGCAGCCGAGTCCAGTGAATCCTCCTTCAGGCTGCAGGTTCCATCCGCGTTGTCCATACGCATTCGAAAAGTGCAGCCGAATCAGACCTGAGCAAACTATGGGGCTCCAATCACTGGGCTGCTTGCCATCTGCTCACAAAGTAAGAGAACGAAATGGAAAAGATGGGATGGTTATTTGGCTGGTTTGCTTTTATTCAGTTTCTTGAGGACCTCATCGGTTGTATAGACCTTCAAGCACATGTCGTCTAATGCCCAGATTAGGGCTTCGTGTGCTTCGCTTCTGTGTGTTGCAGTTGCATCTCGAACCAGTAGAACATCGTAACCTATGTCCGATGCGTGGTATGCGGTTGCTGCTACACATTCATCGGTCAGGAAACCGACAATGATCAGGCTTTGGATGTCCATGTTGCGGAGGATAAAGTCGAGGTTGGTTCCGCTGAACGCTCCGCCATTCGTTTTGTTGACAATCAACTCGTCTGGGAGCGG
This sequence comes from Candidatus Bathyarchaeota archaeon, assembly GCA_963783645.1. Lineage (GTDB taxonomy): Archaea > Thermoproteota > Bathyarchaeia > 40CM-2-53-6 > 40CM-2-53-6 > FEN-987. The sequence continues at coordinate 168,515 of CAWAOH010000007.1, forward strand.
TTTTACTTGGGGGAGGGATTCACATTCCTCTGAAGCTGGTGGAACGATTAGGCCGATTTTGCGGTTCACCTTAGCGGTGTGGAGCGGGTTCTTTGTAGGTGCCTCAAGATGGACATGAACTACATCGATACCCTTAGCTCTGCACGCTTTCAGTATTTTCGCTGAGTTATTGACTGCTTTCCAGAATCGCTTCTCATAATCTGCAATCGCGGCTTTCACTTGCTTCTCCGGAAGGCCTTTCTTGATTGCGGCTTTAACGAACGGTTCGGGTGAAGCGATCTTCTGAATATCGATCAGAATTAGAGCAGTTTTTCCAGAAGCGATCTCAAAATCCGGGTAAGGGGTCTCAAGCGCGTAGATAACGTCTTCAATCGTAAGAGATGTCACACAAGATCACATCATTTCGATATGGAGCGGAGCTAACGATTTAATCCAGCGGCCATTTCCCACCTAAGGACACAGTATTTTTCCGAAGAAAAATCCGACAGGCACTTACCGTGCCAGAAGTGTGTTTCGTTTGTAATGAATAAGAAACTGACCACTTTGAAGCAAATGATGGCGGGTCCGGAGGGATTTGAACCTTGTCGACCCTGTTTGGGTTCTCGACCTTCGGGTCTCCCTCGTCTGGTTAAGAGCTTCGGCCGAAGCTTCGTCCGCCGCTCTACCTCTTCAGGGCATGCTTATTGATGCCTGGCTGAGCTACGGACCCGCTGAAATCGAAGTTGCCTTAGTGGCATTAAAGTATTCTTCGCCCATCTGTGATGGTCAGAGTGAGTGAGCGTGGACGAACTAATTTTCATTGGGTTAGGTTTGCATGACGAGTATGGTTTGTCGCTTCGTGGTCAGATGGAAGCAAGGTCATGCGATGTGCTTTTCGCAGAATTCTACACCAGCCGAATGCCCGGGCTCAATATGGACAGCTTGGAGAGGCTTGTGGGAAAGAAGGTTCACGTGCTTTCCCGTCAAGACGTTGAGGAAGGCGCTGAAGAGATAATTCTATCCAAGGCTAAGACGGGACGAGTAGGTTTTCTCGTGCCAGGCGATCCTCTCGTAGCGACTACTCACGTAGATTTGCGCCTACGTGCACTGAGATCCGGAATCAGTTCCAAGATTATTCATGCTGCTTCAGTCGTTTCCGCTGCAGCGGGAGCGACTGGTCTGCAATCGTACAAGTTCGGCCGAACAACGACTATACCCGTTTCCTACGAGGGAAAATTTCCAACCAGCGTGATCCAAGCTATAGGTAGCAATTTGGCGTCAGGTCTTCATTCTCTTGTCCTATTGGAAATTGATGTGGAAAACAAGCATTTCGTCTCCATTCCAACTGCGCTCAAGTTGCTTTTGGCGAACTCAAAGAACATTCCAGGAGTATCAATTAGTGACGACACATTGGTTGTTGGTTTGGCTCGCCTCGAAGCGCCGGATATGCAGGTGACAGCAGGAAGGCTGGTGGATGTGATGCGTACTGAATTTGGTGAACCCCCCTATCTCCTAATCTTTCCGGGAAAATTGCATTTCGTTGAAGCAGAAGCTTTACAGCTGATCTGTCATGCACCGAAGGACTTGGTGAGTTAATGAGCCTTAGCGAGAATCCGGCTGAACGTGCTGAGCGATACATACAATCCTTCGAAAGCGCCCTAGAGAAGAACCGCATCCTGATCGTCGACTCCTCTGTCAAAACTGTAAGCATCAAAACCGTGTTCGATGCACTGCAAAGGTACTTGAAAGACGCCAAATATTACCTGGAGAATCAGAAACCAACAACCTCCCTCGCCTCGATCGCATACGCTGAGGGTCTTCTGGACGCGATGGTGTATCTGGGGCTCACGAAACCATTGGAGTAATGTCTTTAGAGTAAGATATTCCTCTCACGTAGCAATAGCGGCTGAATCAGTTTGAGCTCGTCAAAGGATTTGAAGTCTATCATTAAAGCCGCCTACTTGATGCAAACACGGCATGGGCCGCTCACTGAACATGAAATCCTCTCAGTCGTTAACCAAGAGGGCCTAAGAGACGCAATCGATCAGGGATACATCATCAAACACCAGAATGAGGCTCGATATTCTCTCTCGGGTGCGGGCCGTTCCAAGATCAAAGTTGTCTTAGGTGGCGGGGTGTACGATGTTCTCCATCTGGGACACTTGGCCGCGTTAACTGAGGCGAAAACCTTAGGAGATGTATTGATTGCAGTTGTCGCGACCGACATCACAGTCGAGATGTTGAAGGGTCGTAAACCAATTTTCCCCCAAGAGGATAGGAGAAAACTCGTGGAAGGCTTGAAGCCAGTTGACAAGGCAATCCTAGGATACGAGGACGTTGGAATGGGCTACGAAGAAGTATTGATGGAAGTCATGCCTGACATAGTTGCATTCGGATACGATCAAGAGCATCTGGAGAGAAGCGTCAGAGAGATCATTACCAGACACGAGCTGCGAATTCAGATGGTTAAGCTCTCAAGATACGAGAATGAAAAGTACATAAGCTCTACTTCTGTGAGGCAGAAGCTCTCTGAAACGTTGAGCTAAACGCTCTAACTCTTAAGCTGTCTCCGTCTTTCAAGTGCAATTGTTCTCTCAGGAATTTTGGAGAGATCAATTCAACAACGTCGCCAGAGTAATGAGTTCTTACGGGAAGAATGAGTGCTCCGTCTACTTTATCCGCGATTTTGCTTAGAAAGCATTTCGCGGGGCCGAAGCTTCGTGCTCCATCAGTGAAACCTTCAATCAGAGTGAAGGGAGATGCTTCAAGGAGCCGTACCTCTTCTTGATGTTCCTTTCGAACGCGGAGGTTCAGTGTTCCCGGATACGGTTCAAACCCTAGTTTGGCGACGAATTGCTGCTTGTACGTTCCTTGATTTACGTAATAGGCGCCTTCTCCCATACCAGAGAAAACCGTTCCTTCGAATACTGTCTCGGTCTTTTTCATTTCAAACGCTGCGCTTGAGCGTCATGAACATTTTATCCAGGTGCTTGAATCCGTTGTTAGTGATCTTGATAGATTCGCGACGGCCCAATCTCACACGACGAATTAGACCCAGTTTTTCTAACCCAATTAGATGTCTGGAAGCTGTCTGCTGTGATGCTCCGACTAGTTTTGCTAACTCTGTAGTGGTGAATATTACTTCATCAGGGTAGGCTCCGACCTCTATCAGTTTATATAGGGTTATCAGGAGGCTGGGCTTGATTTCTTCAGAAGACATTTCCGTTTGGTTACCTCTTCGTGCGCTAACCTGATCGGAACTGGCCCATGTGACGTGAGGCAGTATTTGACAATTCTAACCGCATCCTTGAGGGAGATCTTATGGCCTACACTAACATAGATTGTTTTCTCACTTTCGGGCAGCTTGAGCATCGCCGCGAGAGGATACCCTTCCTTGTCCACAACCATGCTTTCTTTTGCCCGCCCATACAAGAGGCTCTTCGCCACTCCAATCGTTGGTTTATTCAACACTAATCCTACAAAGCATGCGAGCCCAAATCTTCTCGGATGAGCTATGCCGTGCGCATCCACCAAACACACATACGATTTTGGTCTTAGGCCGTGAATCGCATGCAGAACAGCTGGGCCCTCTCGGAAAGCTAAGAGTCCCGGTATGTATGGAAATCTCGTAGTTTCCTCTACTGCGCGTTTGTCTAGGAGTTTCAGTTTTTCATAATCTACGAGTGTGGCGGCTGCGAGTGTCGTTCCTCTGATGTAGGTTGCGTCGCAACCAACGAGATTGGTAATTTTCGCGGGGAGTACGCTTTCTTCGCTTACTAGGGGAGCTAGGTTCTTTTGAAGTTTGATTGCTTCTCTGGGAGTAATGGAGTCGGGGATTCTGAGTTTCAAATTAACCGCGTTTAGCTCTGAGGTTTGATCCTAGTCTTCGTTCGAGGCTGCGGACTGCTTTTTCTAGTGATACGCGTCGCATGTCGGAGGCTACGTCGCCTCGTGTCGTTTCTAATATCCTTCGTGCAGCATCCAGCTTTCTTCTGAAGTTCGGGAGTATTGAGGTTCTGTCTAGTGAAAACAGGTCCTCGTATACTTTTTCCATCTTTGAGAGTAGAAGCTGAGCTTCATCTGTGCTGCCGTTTCTCAAAGAGTCGAGGATCATCCTCCGCATTTCGCCTATGAAGTCGAGCATTCCAAGCAGGTACGCGGTGCTGCTTGTTCCGATTTCATTTAGCGAGGCCAGTTTGCCGTTCTTCTTCATCTGAAGAAGCAGTTTTCCTTCTGCATATTCTTGAAAAGCCACGAGTACTTGTCCGAATTGTGGCAACTCGACATGGGCTGAAAGTAATTTCTCAATTTCATCGAGAGCTTGCTTTGCCTCACTCAGAGTCTTGCTTGCCTGACTGAGTTTTCCTCGGTGAATTTGAACCATGGACCACCCGCAGAGTCGAGTGGCGTTGCGTGTCAGGACCTGTAGGCGTTCTCTAGCCTTATCATATGATAATAGTTCATTCTGAATTTTCTCCATGTCGTTCTTCGAGAGCATAGAGACTTTCTCAGAATTCTCGTCTGGTATGGATTGTGGCTTTACTTTGTCGGCGGTTCGTGCTCTTCGCGAATGCCTTTGTCAGTAATTATCAGCATATCGAGGCCTTCTCCGCTCGCTATGTCCCTTGCCGATGCAGCCTTGATCGCTTTGCGAACTAAGCCTTTGGCGTCCTCGATGGACATGTCTTCTTTGAAGTCGGATTCGAGAAGGCCCATGGCAATTTCAGAACCGGAACCGACAGACGTGAACTTGTCTTCGATTACTGAACCCAACGGATCGAGTACAAACAACTTGGCACCGCCTTCGTCAATTCCACCAACGATCGTCTGTGTCAAATAGGGATAGTAGCGTCTCTCAAACAGCATACTCCCCATCAACTTCGCGGCGGTACGAACCGTAACGCTTTGCTCTCGTTCGAAGGAGTAAATGTTTAGGTGAGCCGTAACTTCACGTGTGAGAATCTGCATATCCGCAACGATTCCCGCACAGGCAGCTCCAATTTTGTCTGCGATCTTGAAGACTTTCTTTCCAGATTTGCTCATGACGAAATAACCATAGTTAACTCGGCGTTCTGATGCTAGAATGACGCCGTCCTTGCAGACTACTCCGATGGTTGTCGCGCCGGGAATGTAGTACTCTTGAGCCAATTGAGAAACCTCTTGCGGAGCTGTCCCGTCGCGGTGGCATTAATAAGGTATTGGAAACCCCAAACCCAGTCACGGTAAATTGAGCCTAGCGCGGCACTACGCGTGAGCAGCATCCGTCCTGGTCACCCTTGCGGTTGGTGAAATCTGTTGTACCCAGTTTTGTGATTCGTATAATGAAGATTAAACTGACACCGATCAGAATCATACAAATCCTATATTGAAGATTTGCATTTTTCTAGTACATTCTGAAGTTGAGGTCCGTGAATCTTTGACAACAACTCGAAAATATTTGAAAGTTCTGTCAGTGACATTCCTTATCCTGTTCGCCGGAGTCCTTCTCCTCTCTTCAACACTCGTGAACGCTGATCAAGCCGTTACTATCGGAAGAATCTGGGGCTCCAGTATCGCTCTTGATAGCGCGGGAAATATCGCCCTAACTGGAGATACTGCTAGCTTTGGTAATGGGCAGTCGCTTGCGCTCTTGTTCAAGTTTGACCCGTCAGGCAGACGGTTATGCTTCCGGACTTGGGGCCCTCAAAACTACCCCGCAAATGGGGGGTCTGGGTCGGATGATACATTCGGTTATGGCGTTGCCTTCGATAGCTCAAACAACATGTACTGGACGGGCACCACCATGGCTGAGACCCATGAAGACTATGATGTATTTCTGGTCAAGTATGATTCTTCATGCAATCAGGTTTACTGGGTGGGATGGGGAGCACAGGGCAACGATATTGGTCGCGCTGTCGCAACTGATGCCTCTGACAACGTGTACGTGACTGGTTCCACGAGCAGTTATGGGAGTGGACAAGGATTCACAACCTCTGATATTTTTCTGTTGAAGTATGGGCCTTCAGGCGAATCGCAATGGTCGAGGACCTGGGGCGGATTGCAGAATGATTACGGTACTGGTGTGACTGTTGATAGCGCAGGCAACGTATACGTTGCTGGTTCGACTAATAGTTATGGCGGCCAATCTGATTTTGTTCTGTTGAAGTATGATCCTTCTGGCAATTTGTTGTTCCAGAAGGTTTGGGGAGGCGCACAGAATGACTTTGGGACTGGAGTAGCTGTTGATGCTGGCGGCAACGCGTATTTGACCGGGTACACTTACAGCTTTGGTTCAACTCCCGGAGTCGCAAGCGCCATTCTGGTAAAGTATGATCCTTCCGGAAATCCACTTTTCCAGGAAACTTGGGGGGGCTCACAGAACACCTTCGGTTACGGCGTCACCGTTGATGGAGCTGGGAACGCATACGTTACCGGATACACATACGGTTCTCATCCCGCGTCTGCGGTTGCAACCACTTTCCTACTGAAGTATGATCCTTCAGGAAATCTCTTGTCGCAACAGACGTGGGGGGGCAACAAGGGTGATTACGCGTATGCCGTCGCTGTCGATAATGTAGGGAACGTATTCGTGACAGGGTACACGTACAGTTTCGGTCCGAATACTAAGGGCGCTAATTTCTTCATTTTGAAGTACGATGCCTTCGGGAATCTCCTCTACCAGTTAACGTACGGTGGAGGCATACCCTTAACAGATCTGTACGCAGTAAACGGTGGAGGCGTCCCCGTACCAGAGTTCAGCGGCTTAGCAATCGCGGCAGTATCCGCACTAGCAGCATCACTGTACGTACTACGACGCAGACGCAAGTAAGACAGCGAGATTGGACTTACCCGTAAGAGCAAGACTGGGAAACGATCACAATCAGGGATCGAGGTTCAAGTTTCAGCCATAGCAAATGCTGATGACTTGTGGTTCATCCGCTCAAGAATGTTCTGAATAAGCTGCGTTGGGATCAACGTGAACGAGCCGACGAGTATCTAATTACATACAGGCATCGCGGCGCGCCGGACGACATCAGGCAAATTCGTGCCTCAAGCATACGGAAACTCGGCAAATCCTACTTCACGTTAACAGATGAACCTGATTCAGAGGAGACTGTCATTCCTTTCCATAGAATCATAGAAATTCGCAACCTTCCGGAGGGCACGATAATTTGGAAGAGTCGCAAGTCGACAAGCTAAGTGAGTTTCTCGATTTACGGATTGAGATCGGCTTACGAATCACGTTCCAGTTGAAACGTACTCACGTTTTCAGGTTCGTGCCATCGACGGAAATCGTCCCTGGTTCTCCAACGTTGCCGCTGACCTGAAACTTGATGTTGAGGAGTTTTTCGGCAATGTATATGTTTGTTAGAGTGTGCATTGTGATTTGGGAGACGGATATTTCTGAATGGCCTTCCGCGACGGCCATGTATGGAATGAGTATGTCACCCATGTGGCGATCGAGGGAAGCCTGTGAGTTCAATTCTTCAAGCAGCTTGTTCGCGGCTTCTTCTCCTACTTGTTCAGCTGGTTTTCCTCTCTCCCCTAGACTGTCTGCGCCGATGGTTGATCCATTTTCGTGGTTGGCTAACACTGTGATGCCGCTTCCGGATCCGATATGCGGATCTTGATCTCTTGGGTACGTCTCGACTGTTACTCTGAGTTCTCTATATCCTGCTCTCGTCAGTATCTGTTTCGCCGCGTCTGATTGTCGCTGGGCAACATGGCTTGGGAGTTTCACGCAATGACTTACGCCCGTAATGGAGGTTAGTTGATCACGTTTGGTTAAGGTGACTGCTCGCAGCTTCTTAGGCGGTATCGCTGAGAAGATGACCCTGCCTCCACCTTTGGGGTAATGACCACGCCGTTTCACCATCAGATTGATTTCGTATCCCATTAGGTGAAGTGTCGGCAGGATGACGAGTCGCACATAATCAATTGATGGACTCCATTTTACATCTGTTCCGCCAGTGAGTTCCAGTTCGATGTGATCTGGTGCGAAGGCAATGCACGGCATCAGTGCCTGTAGAACTAAAGGTACGCTGCCTGCAGTTCCAACATCGAATCTGAATTTGCCTGATTTGTGTCCACGTGGTCGAAAACTTAATTCTGTTGATCCCTGCGTTAATCCTTCGGTTTGAGCGTCGCAAAGTGTTGCCATTGCTTTGGCTGCTGTCACATGTTGCGGTTGAAGGCCAGGGTTTGGGCGTTTGTGTCTGATCTTTGTAATGTGAACGTCTTCGCCAGTTAGGGCAGCGAGTGAGATGCTGGTTCTGATGATTTGGCCGCCGCCTTCGAGCATGTCACCTGGGATTTCAATCATGGTTGGTCAGCGCTTCTGAGTGAGCACACTTGTGGATTGGATTAGTATCCTTTTGCGTAGGATCTAGTTCATGAAATACTGGTTCAGTCTGCGTTGAAACATCTCGTTGCGAGTTAGAAGGCTGTTCCTTATCCAAACTTCAGGTCGTATGGAAAGGTTTCTGCATGCGAACTGGAATGCTTCATTGAAGCTGTCGAAGATTTGTGGTTTAGTTCTTAGTGCGGCCCTTACACTTTCCCTTACGTTCCATACTCCCACGGGCAGGATGTAGCCTGGTCTGATTTCCCTCAAAACCAAGGCCGCAGCTTGACGTTGCTGTCTGTGGAGTGCTTCTGCAGCTGCAAGCCTACAGGAGTAGTAGCAGCCGCCGACTGCTGCATATGTAGTCCTACCTTCGTAGGGTTCGTGATCTCCCATCATTGCTGGAACTGCGCCCGTCTCATTCCAGGCTGTTCCAGGGAACCAGGCTTCAATCCATTCGAACTCCCAATTACGGGGTGACAGGATCGCTGCATAGACATTGTCTAGGTAGTTGTAAAGATAGACTTGGTATTTGTCGATTGGTGGATAATGCTTCACAGTCGAGAGTAGTCGTTTGGATAGTGTATCGTCTACTGCTGTGATGCTCCATCTAGTTGGAACAATTTTCCGCTGCTTTTGGATTCCAAGCATTCCGAGGCTGAGGATCTTCTGAATGCGTGAAACTTCTATGCCTTCGCGGTATAATTCGGCAATGCCTTCCACTGCTAGTTGATCGTCGTCATAGTAGACTGACTCGAGTTTTCTTTCCCCCGTGCTTGGCGAAATTCTCAGGTCTTTAATCAGCGCAGAAGGTCCGAAGGGTTGCGTCTCTTCGCTTAAGACTACTGCCATTCGCGGTTTCTTTGTGAAGTTAGCGTCTACTTCGACTGATCGAGAAGAGAGCGCTAGGTCGTGGAGATCGAGGAGATACTTTGTTGGGTCGGCGGCGTCGTGAACGTTCACGAGCGACTTTCCTCGGACCAAACTAAATCGATAGTCGATGATTGTTTCGATGTCTTTTCCAAGCCACAGTTCGGGTGTGTCGAGGAAAGCTGTGTCACCTTTAGTGGCTGGAATGAGTGGGCCTAGGTAGACCTTTGGGTAACCGACGTGACCCACGAAGGCTCCTGGCGGACTAGAACCGTCAATATGTTCGGAGTTTAGGCTCGGAAGATGCTTGACGAGTGCTTCAGCCTTTGACAATATCGGACAATGTGTCTTACCGCAGAGCATGCGACTTCCGCGGCATTGCATGCAGATTGTGGACGAAGTCGTGGTTACAAGAGTGAGTGATTCGAGGTTCTTGGCTGGATCAAGGCCCGTCCGTTTCTGGATCCAGTCAAGACTCTGCAGAAGACCCACCGTTCATGTTTACTGTCAACTATCTATCTAATCAGTGAGAGAGCAATATGAAACTACTCCGCAGATCAGGCTTTATGTAGCGTCAAAGTTATACGACGAACAAGGGCTTCGAAAGATTGTGATTCAAATCTCTTCCGAGAACAAGGACGGCGTATGGTTCACCGCGGCAGTGAATGAGAGGGGACAATTAGTAGCCTGCGCATTCTCGGATAGGGACAAGGAAGCCTCGGAACGCGTTGTGAAGAGAAACAATACGTGTCGATTTTTCAACACAAAACGATTCCCTTCTTAATCGAAGGTTGCAAGAACTGTATGGCCTCTTCTTAGGAAAGGGCAAGATGCAGCTGAAGGAACTTGACTTGTCGCATGTGTCGAGCTTCAGGAAACGAGTATATCTTCAACTCTCTCGAATTCCTCGAGGAAAAGTCACCACATATGGAACCATCGCAAAGGTGCTGGGATCTATAACTCACTCACGTGCAGTTGGAACGGCTAATGCGATGAATCCGCTCCCGCTCGCGATACCTTGCCACAGAGTGTTGCCGTCTTCGCTTCATGTTGGTAATTACGGGATGCCGGGCAGAAAGCCGTCTGACGGTGCCTACATGAAACGTGCGTTGCTGGAGCGAGAAGGCGTCAAGTTTCAGGGCGCACGAGTATCAAAGGAGTTCTTGTGGTATCCGACCTGAAGGTGCAATGATTGGATCCAAACGCAGTCCGTGGGCTGTATATTGGTAGATTTCAACCCATCCACCTGGGCCATTTGCATTGTATCCGTAATATTCTGACAAAGGCCTCGGAGATCATCATTGTAATTGGAAGCGCGCAATTCAGTCATACCCTACATAATCCCTTCACGGCAGGCGAGCGAGTTACGATGTTGCGGATGGCGTTGGATGAAGCGAAGATTGATGCGTCGAAGTATTTCCTTATACCAATTCAGGGATTTGCGGATTCATGATCTCTGGGTTCCACATCTCGTTTCACAAACTCCTCGCTTCGAAATCGTGTTCTCGAATGAACCTGTCACTTCAAGGCTCTTCAAGGAGTCAGGATTTCGAGTTGAACCGATCCCGTTCTATGATCGGGAACAGTTTTCTGCGACCGAGATTCGTGAACGAATTGTGAAAGGGTCGGGTTGGGAGAAGCTTGTTCCACCATCAACGTCTGCATACATTAGAACGATTTTCGGTGATGAACGGTTACGTGAATTAGCGTTGAGCGACAAGCCTAGTAATCAGAGACACGAACAACGCTTCCCCTTTTAGCATTAAGACGCTTTGCCGCATTCAATTCGCGGCAAACCACTTCCAGGAATCCATGGCTACCTAGCATTATGCCTACATCATTCTTGTGCAGGTCAGCGAATGTTCTCACAATTCTTGCGGAGATTCTTCTTCTCTGAATTGACAGTGCAACTTCTTGGCCGAGTCTTAGGTGCATTCGTTTGAGGTGGGTATGAGTGAGGTTGATTACTAGATTCCCGAACCGGTCCACATGGAGTACTTCGCAGGTTGCTTTCTTGTTTTCCATAACGGGATCATGGAAGGGTGAAGGAACATAATCACTGATTCTTGATCCACACTCTTCTGGATGACATCCACATGCGATGTGAGCGGCCGTTGGAGCGAAGATGTCGCGTCCGTGGAAGGTTGAGGATACTTCCTGTTGCATCATTGACCTGTTAGAGATCTCGAAAACTCCCACGATTCCTTCCATTGTCGCAGACGGGATCAGTAACCCGTTATCGGGACCAACGTAGGTGTTGCGTTTGGTTTTGACTACGATTGGTCGTCGAGTGCTTCCCACTCCAGGGTCTACAACGGCAACGTGAATCGTCGCCGTCGGGAAGCTGGGAGCCGCTTCAGCCAAGAGGAAGGCACCCATCCCAACATCGAACTCAGCCACCCCATGACTAACATCAACAATCCTGGCCCTAGGGCAGATTGAGAGAATCACCGCCTTCATCTCAGCAACAAACGGATCAACCAACCCAAAATCCGTCAATATACTGATCAAAGGTTGAGCACAATCAACTCCAACACTCAACGCAAACCCACCAACTAGAAGCTCAGTTTGTCAGTATTTACGCTGTCTGAGTCGGGAGTTTACACGATCTTGACAATGTTCACGGGTGGAGTTGCCTACATATCTACTGTAGTTGTGTTGCACATAACAACAATTAAATATCCACGCATATCATTGTCTTCCATCCGGATGGTTAGCTGAATTTGACAACCTTGAAGTTGGCTCGACAATCGCAAATGAAGCAAAATCTAGCAAATTTTGCCACGTGTTTGTCAATAATTTGCCGCATTCAGTCTAGATTTGTTAAATATTGTCAGATACGGCTTAATCAATCATATTCAGAGATGTGTGCTTAGATTGAGTCTCATTCGCCGAACTAGACTAGCTGTCACTCTACTCATGATTCTATCCGCATTACTCATCTCATCACCGTTCGTGAACACACCAGTCTTCGCCGCGGCAACAATCACATTGAACCCCACCTCAGGGTTCATAGGAGCCTTTGTAGCAATATCCGGCACCGGCTTTTCCCTACTCTGACACCGCACCTTGCACGCTTTCAGGTGGCATAGTTGCAGTTGCTCCTCCTCCTGGGACATGTACTATTTCAGGCGGCACGATGAGCGACTCATTCACGGTTGCATCCGTCTCGCCCGGCACGTACGTTGTTCAGGTTCAAGGTAGCACTGGTGACTCAGCGTCAGCCACCTTCACAGTCAAAGGACCGACCATCACGCTCTCCCCAACCTCTGGGCCAGCCGGCATCAACGTAGCCATAACTGGCAGTGGATTCAATCCAGCTGATGTTTGGGTGTTTGTACGATCACGCCTCTTGGTGTGGCCGTCGGATCTTGCACAATTACTGCTTCTGGTTCTTTGGCTGGGTCGAGTTTTGTGGTTCAAAACGTTGCTCCAGGTACTTACTCGATTACTGTTCAAGGTAGTACTGGCGATTTCGCGTCAGCCAACTTCAAGGTCACAGTCGCTACCCCCACAATCACACTCAGTCCCAATTCAGGAGCTGCCGGCATAACGGTTGCTGTAACTGGTAGTGGTTTCGCTCCTGCCGATTTAGGGCTTACTTGTGTGATTAGTCCTGGCAGCGTTGCTACCTTACAGGGTGTGCTGTGACTGCTTCTGGTGCATTAACTGGTACGAGTTTCACTGTCGGCAACGTTCCAGCCGGTACGTACACTATAACGGTACTGGGCAGCACAGGTGACTTCGCGTCTGCTACATTCACAGTGACCGGACCGAAGATCATACTCAATCCCACATCGGGGCCTATCGGAACAGTCGTGTCAATTTCGGGCAGTGGCTTTTCAACATCTGACGTAGGGCCTACTTGTGTGATTAGTCCCGTCAGCGTTGCTACTCTTACAGGGATGTGCTGTGACCGTCTGGTACATTAACTGGTACGAGCTTCACCGTTGGCAGTGTTCCTGCGAGCACTTACGTGATTACGGTTACTGGTAGCTCAGGCGACTTTGCGCAAGCGACATTCACAGTAATTGGACCAACAATAGTGCTCACTCCAACCTCAGGCCCTGCTGGGCTCGTCGTTACTGTGAACGGCAACAATTTCGCTCCCGCTGACTATGGGCTTGGTTGTACTATTGCAGGCACGGCGGTTGCAGCGCTCCCCGTTCCCGCATGCACTGTGAGCGGTTCCGGTACGTTAACTGCTTCAAGCTTCACAGTCGACACTGTCGCCCCAGGTGCCTACACCATCACGGTCACTGGTAACTCGGGAGATTTCGGCCAAGCGACGTTTGTAGTTTCTACTGCATCGCCTACGATCACACTTACTCCGAATTCCGGACCGGCTGGAATCACAGTAACTGTGAGTGGCAGCGGATTTGCTCCAGCCGATGCTGCTGCTGCTTGTACATTTAGTCCTGCTAGCGTTGCTATCCTAATAGGATGTACCGTAACTGCATCTGGTTCTTTGACTGGTTCCAGTTTCACGGTCGGCAACGTAGCCGCTGGCACCTACACGATCAGGGTGCAAGGTAGCACGGGTGATGTTGCCCAAGCAAGTTTCACAGTCAAAGGCCCAAGCATTACTCTTAATCCTTCAGCAGGACTAAGCGGATCGATTGTGGCCATAACAGGTAGCGGGTTCTCAACCACTGACGCAACCTGTACTATAACTCCTGCAAGTGTCGCAGTTACTCTCTCATGCGTTATTGATGCTACAGGGACTCTGAATACGGCTAGCTTCACTGTTAACACCGCCCCTCCTCCACCTCCTGGCACTTACGTGATTACGGTCACTGGCACTGCACGGGAGATTTCGCTCAAGCCACATTCATAGTTAACGGACCAAAAATTACTCTCACACCCAATTCCGGTCTCGCAGGAAGTACAATCGCTGTAACTGGTAGCAACTTCGTACCAGGTGACTATTTGGGCTCCTTGTACTATTACTGGCACGCCGGTTGCAGCGCTCCCCGTTCCCGCATGTACTGTGAGCGGTTCCGGTACGTTAACTGCTTCGAATTTTGCCGTTGCTACTGGTGTATCTGCCGGTACATATACGATCACAGTTACGGGCACGGGTAGTGGAGACTTCGCTGAGGCTACATTCACTGTTACGAGTCCAACACCGACCATAACGGTCTCTTCGAACTTAGGTCCAAGTGGTACTGTTGTGATTGTGACTGGTAGTGGTTTCGCACCGGCTGATACTACGTGTGCAATTTCGAGTTCTCCGGCTCCAGATATTACGATAGGGCCTCCTGTGTCATCTTGTACGATTACTAACGGTCAGGTGACTGGTTCTTTCAAGGTTACTAACCCAGCGGCGTTGGGTGCGCATATAATCAAAGTAACTGGTACCCCTGTTCTTGACTCGGCTCAAGCAGTATTCACTGTGACCAATCCTACACCAACCATTACACTCTCTGTGAGTTCTGGTCCTGTCAGTACTGTTGTATCGGTGACTGGTAGTGGCTTTGTCACGACTGATGCTACGTGTGCAATTTCGAGTTCTCCGGCTCCAGATATTACAATTGGGCCTCCTGTGTCATCTTGTACGATTACTAACGGTCAAGTAACTGGCTCTTTCAAGGTCATACCTGCAGCCGCGCTTGGCACATATACGATCAAGGTAACTGGTACTCCTGGCAGTGATTTCGCTCAGACCACGTTCATTGTGACAACTACTTCGCCGTCGATTACGCTTACTCCAAATTCGGGGCCTGCTGGGACGCTCGTGACGGTGACTGGTAGTGGCTTCAACACTGCAGATCTTGCCCTATGCACGTATTCGAGTACTCCTGCAACGCTTACCAGTTCTGTGGCGTGTACGTTATCTAGTGGAGTAATTAGTTCTACATCTTTCCAGGTGGATCCAACAGTCGCACCGGGCACGTACATTTTGACGGTTAAGGGTAGCACTCTTGATTTTGCGACCGCCGTTTTTACCGTCACTGGTCCCCGTGTTTCCTTCACACCTTCATCTGGCCCAGTTGGCACAGTCGTAGCAATTAGCGGGGCAGGATTCTTCACAACCGATGTAGGATGTACACTTTCGAGCGTTCCACCTGGTCCTCCTATGCCCTCTGCCGTAACATGCACTATGACTCTCGGTACCGGTAAGATTGATGCAGGGGCAACGTTTACCGTTGCCACTGGCACTACGCCCGGCACGTATACAGTGACTGTCGCTGGCACCGGAGGTGAATCAGCTCAGGCTACGTTTATTGTTACCAGTCCCACGCCATCGATTATTCTTTCGCCTAGTTCTGGTCCTGTTAGTGTGGTTGTGACGGTTACTGGTAGTGGTTTCAATACGGCCGATACTGGGTGTACAATTTCGAGTTCTCCAATTCCAGATATTACGACTGGTCCTCCTGTGTCATCTTGTACGATTACTAACGGTCAAGTAACTGGTTCGTTCACTGTTACTAACCCAGCGGCGTTGGGTGCGCATACAATCATAGTGACTGGTACTCCTGGCAGTGACTTTGCCCAAGCAACATTCACTGTTACTAGTACTGCGCCTTCGATATCTCTTAGTCCAATTTCTGGTCCTGTTAGTGTGGTTGTGACGGTTACTGGTAGTGGTTTCAATACGGCCGATACTGGGTGTACAATTTCGAGTTCTCCAATTCCAGATATTACGACTGGTCCTCCTGTGTCATCTTGTACGATTACTAACGGTCAAGTAACTGGTTCGTTCACTGTTACTAACCCAGCGGCGTTGGGTGCGCATACAATCATAGTGACTGGTACTCCTGGCAGTGACTTTGCCCAAGCAACATTCATTGTCATTACACTTACCCCAACGATAACACTCTCTTCGAGTTCTGGTCCTGTTGGTACTGTTGTGACTGTGACTGGTAGTGGGTTTAACACAGCTGATGCTACGTGCGCAATCTCGAGTTCTCCAGGCACAGATATTACAACTGGTCCTCCCGTGTCATCTTGTACGATTACTAACGGTAAAGTAACTGGCTCTTTCACGGTCATACCTGCAGCCGCGCTTGGTGCGCATACAATCAAGGTGACTGGTACTCCTGGCAATGACTTCGCTCAAGCCACGTTCACAGTGGTGCCGTTTGCACCTTCAATAACACTCACGCCTGGTTCAGGTACGGCTGGAACGGGTGTAACGATTACTGGTAGTGGATTCAATCCTGCTGATCTTGCTGCCTGCGCATTGTTGGTTACTAGTACACCATTGCCTGATATTGTCACTTTAGCAACGTGTACTCTTTCAAATGGTAAGATTACCTCAGCCACATTTATAGTTCTTAGTACTGCTACGTTGGGTGCGCACACCATCAAAGTTGCAGGTAGTACAGGCGACTTTGCTACCGCTGTTTTTGTCGTGGAGCAATTCGCACCCACAATTACTGTCAGCCCAAGTCTAGCCAAATCCGGTACGTCTGTCACGATTACCGGCAAAGGCTTTAATCCGCAGGATATTGCTTCTTGCACCGTCACGAGTAGTCCAGCGAGCCCCTGGACGGTCACTCCCACATGCGCGATTATAGCTTCCGGCGTTTTGAGCCCTGCCGTAACTTGGACAGTTGCTGGGCCTCGCCTGGCACATACGTGATTACTGTCACGGGTAGTACTGGTGATTCTGCTTCTGCCAATTTCGTTGTTACTAGTTCAAACATCCAAACTATTCCAACTTCAGGACCGATCGGCACAATTGTTGGAGTAAGTGGAATATTCAATGCGGACTTACTCATCGAGTATGACTTGCTACTATCTCAGGCAGTCCGGTCACTGCAACAATCCTGCTCACTGACTGGGCTGGAAGCTTCACTGGTAGTTTTGTTGTCGGCAACGTGGGCCGTGGACCATACCTGATTACGGTTACCTTCGGTGGACAGGCGCTCCAGCGTCTCAGTCGATTATCTTCAGTGTTATCGCGCCTTTCCTTCAACTCTCAGATCCACTTAGTGTCGGTCAACCAGCGAGTGGTCCCGTCGGAACGCACGTGAACATCGAAGGCTCATACTTCAACCCAAGTGACACAACATGTTCACTATCAAGTCCCTCAAACGGCAACCTCATCGTTAATGGCGCGTGCGCGTTCTTTGCGGGCACCGGTATCTTCACTGGCTACGACAATGTTACTGGTAGTTTTGTCGTTGGCAACGTTCCCGAAGGCCAATACGTGATACAGGTTACCGGGAACACAGGAGACTTTGCGCAAGCAATCTTCAATGTGACTGCTGGCGCGTTCATTCAGCTTTCAGGTATTAATGGTGGATTTGCGTCGCTCGGAAAAGCAGCTAGTGGTCCAACGGGTACACATGTCAGCGTTACGGGATCTCAATTCCTTCCTGGCGATGCTAACCGTGGTACATGTTCGCTTTCAAGTACTAGTAATGGTGCTATAATTCAGAACGGGGCCTGTTCCTTCTTCAAGGCTCCGAGCGGGTTCGTTAACGTTACGGGCAGCTTCGTTGTGGGTAACGTTCAGGAAGGTCAGTATGTGATTCAGGTTAGTGGTAGTGCAGGCGACTCTGCGCAGGCTATTTTCAATGTAACGGCTGGAGCGTTCATTCAGCTTTCAGGTATTAATGGTGGATTTGCGTCGCTCGGAAAAGCAGCTAGTGGTCCAACGGGTACACATGTCAGCGTTACGGGATCTAGATTCCTTCCTGGCGATGCTAACAGTGGTACGTGTTCGATTTCAAGTCCTAGTAGTGGAAACGTAATTGCGCCTGGTAGTCAGGCTTGCTCTTTCTTCAAAGCTCCGACCGGATTCGTTAACGTTACGGGCAGCTTCATTGTGGGTAATATTGCTGAGGGTCAGTATGTGATTCAGGTAAGTGGTAGTCAAGGCGACTCCGCGCAGGCTGTTTTCAATGTAACGGCTGGAGCGTTCATTCAGCTTTCAGGTATTAATGGTGGATTTGCGTCGCTCGGAAAAGCAGCTAGTGGTCCAACGGGTACACATGTCAGCGTTACGGGATCTCAGTTCCTTCCTCAAGATGCTAACAGTGGTACGTGTTCGCTTTCAAGTCCTAGTAGTGGAAACGTAATTGCGCCTGGTAGTCAGGCTTGCTCTTTCTTCAAAGCTCCGACCGGTTTCGTTAACGTTACTGGCAGCTTCATCGTCGGCAACGTTAATCCAGGCCAATATGTGATTCAGGTAAGTGGCAGTCAAGGCGATTCCGCGCAGGCTGTTTTCAATGTAACAGCGGAGCATTCATTCAACTATCTTCTGGTCCACCAGGAGGATTCGTGAGCCTTGGACAAGTAGCAAGTGGTCCCATCGGTACGCATGTGGCTGTTGAAGGATCCCACTTCCTCCCCAGTGATACTTCGTGTACAATCGCAATGGTCTCGGGTGGCACAATTATCGGAGCGGCCTGCTCCACTTTCACCGCTGCTAACGGTTTCAAGAATGTCACTGGCAGTTTCACGATTGGAAACGTGCTTCCAGGCCAATATGTGATTCAGGTCACCGGTAACCAAGGAGACTTTGCTCAGTCGTTTTCAACGTAACGGTTGGGGCAAAATCTCACTGAGTCCGGCAAGTGGTCGAATCGGAACTCATGTGCTGGTTAATGGTACAGGATTCCTACCAACAGATAGCACGTGTACAATTTCAGGCCCCGGCTAGCCTAATCCTAGGTGGAACCGCAGCGTGCAGCCATCCAGCTGGGAACGGGAGACCCGGTGGCAGTTTCACTGTTGGTAACGTTATTCCAGGCCAGTACGTGATTCAGGTTAACTGGTAATCAGGGAGACTTTGCGCAAGCAGTGTTCAACGTAACTGTTGGGCCCAAGATTACTCTGAGCCCCGCAACTGGCCCAGTCGGAGTTCATGTTCTGGTTAACGGTACAGGATTTCCTGCCGACGGACAATACGTGCACTATATCAGGGCCAGGTTCAGCAATCGGCATGGCTGCAGGTTGTAGCATCCAATCTGGAACTGGTGAATCCCGGCGGTAGCTTTACTGTTGGGAACATTGTTCCGGGTCAGTATGTGATTCAGGTCACTGGAAATACAGGCGACTTTGCACAAGCTGTCTTCAACGTAACCCTGGGGGCTACAATCACATTGACTCCCGCAATTGGTCGCCCCGGAACTGACATTAGTTTCCTTGGTTCTGGATTCTTACCGACGGATACGTCATGCGTAGTTTCAAGTCCAGGTTCAGGTGCAGTTATGGTTGGAACTCAGGCTTGCGTTATACACGCTGGAAAGGGAACCGTGAATGGAAGCTTCACCATAGGTAATGTTCTTCCTGGTCAGTATGTGATTCAGGTCACTGGAAATCAGGGAGACTTTGCACAAGCAGTGGTGACTGTTGTAGCCGGCCCTAGACTCTTCTTAAGTCCAGGTACTGGTCGTATTGGGGATCATATCCACGTTAATGGTACAGGATTCCTACCAACGGACACTTCATGCACACTCATAAGCGGGTCCAGTAACACATTCAACCCGATTCTGCCCGGTTCAGGAGGCGTTGTCATAGCAGTTGGAACTGGATTAGTGAATGGCAGCTTCATAATTGGAAACGTCCCACCAGGCCAGTATGTGATGCAAGTAACCTGTAACGGAGGGGATTCTGCACAAGCAGTATTGAACGTCATAGGCGGACTGCCATCCATACAGCTCTTCCCAACGAATGCTGCTAATGGAGCAACGGTCACCGTCATAGCTTACGGGCTCTCACCATCGGACACAGGATGCTACCTTCTAGCGTACAATAGCGTCCCGTCCCCGGGTACACCCGCCAATACTTTGATGGCGTCTTCAACCTGCTCTATAACGTCGCCGCAAACCGCACAGGGCAGCTTCGTTGTTGGTCCATACGCGACAACGAACATTCCATACAACATTACTGTGAGGGGAACTCCTGTAAACGATATTCCCGCTTGGGCAGCGTTCAATGTGACTGCCAGCATCTTCGTGACTCCGCCGACCGGAACCAAGGGCTCAGTATTCACCTACACTGGATCAGGATTCAGTTCCTTAGCAAGCAGTTGTACCGCGGCCACAATCCCAGCCATAGGCGCGACTCCAGCCTGCTTCATGTCCGGAGGACTTGGTCAAGTCGCAGGTTCCGTTACTGCGTCTGCGACTGCGGTGTCAGGAACTTACGGCATAATTATAACGGATAATACTGGGAAAACAGCGACAGGCTTCTTCACCGTTGGCACTCCGTCAGCTTTGGTAGTGCTGAATCCGGCTAGTGTACAACAAAGTCAACCGGTCGGAGTTGCAGCAACCGGCTTCAATCCAGACGACACGACTTGCACTATAACGGCAGGCGGTACACCACCTTGGACGGGTCCTGGAGGAACTGCGCCGACATGCTCAATCGCAGGCGGATATGCTTCCGGCTCATTCACAGTAAGTAATACCGCCAGTGGTGGATACTATTTGATTACGATCACTGGTAATGGCGGTGACTTTGCCCAGAACTTCCTAGCCGTAGAACTGCAGAGCACTGTAACCACATTCAGCACCACATCAACCACGTCGACCACTTCCACATCTCTCACGACCACGACTACATCTGTAGCAACCTCCTACTCTTACTCAAGCACAACAGTCCAGACCACCGGCATCTCCTACACTACTTACACCCATGCGACATTAACCACGGTCTCTGGACCCACCTCCACAACCCTAAGCCACTCCACAACAACAACTCAGACTCAAACCACGGTATCGATTACACAAACAACGGCATTCACGACAGTGTCGTGTGGTCCACTACCATGCGGATTCGCAATAGGTCCCAGGGTATAAATCTCGGACCGTTCGCTGATAATATTGGGCTGCTGGCGGTGTTGCTGTTGATCATACCTATGCTCTTGAGGAGGTTACTATCTTGAAGTTGAATCTTCGCGAAATTGCGTTGGCACTTGTGCTATCACTGGCGATCTTAGGAGCCATCGTTGCCTCTAACACTCCTGCAAGCGCCGCCCTAGGCGTGGCCACGTGTGGCGTCTCCGGATGTGTTTCTACGCCACCTCTGAGTTCATCAACAAGCTACTCATACTCGGGCACTAGTACAGTTCAATTCACAACGACCAGTTCCACAATTTCCAGTTCCATTTCAAGTTCAACAACGACTACGACGGCAACCACTACGTCGACATCCTGGAGTTATACTAGTAGCCATGTCCACCACCACGACCACAACTTCCTATTCGACGTCAATCACTGGCACAATAACAAGTTCGATCACAAACTGGATAACCCAACCGACAACTACCACGACGACGTCAGCATACACCACAATTGCTACGGTGAAAGGGAATGCGGTACCCTACTGCCCAGTATCGTATGCTACGGGAGGCAGCCGTCTTGAGCCTTACGCGAACTTCCTCCGCAACTTCCGCAACAACGCCATTCAGAATACTACAGCTGGACACGAGTTTCTGCTAACCTTCAACACTTGGTACTATAGTTGGGCACCTTCACTATCATACTCCGCCGCAACCAATCCATGGGTATTCAACGCCGTACAGGTCGGAGTGTATCCACTCATCGGTATCCTTTACGCATCATACTACTCATACGCTGCCATTGCACCAATCAGTACTGAGGCAGGAGCGATAGATTGCAGGAATAGTTGCTGCATCACTTATGGGCGCAGTATACTTGTCACCGGTCGCATATCTTGCCACCCGATTGATCAGACGGCATGGTCGGTTGCTCATATCAAAGCAGATTGCCTTCTCTTCCATTGCCTGGTTCGCTGCTAGCGTGGTCCTCTGCGTTACAGCTTACGCGACAAATTCAGGACAGTTATTGGCCGTCAGTACGTCCAGCATGGTTCTCTCAATGCTTTCTCTAGGCAGCCAAGTTGGAACGAGAGCACTTACATACGTACAATTGCCATCCGCAAACTTAGCGAACTCAGTGCTTGCATTCAGGCGTCTTTCGAAAACACATTTCTGAGTTTTCGAAAGTTTCCCTTTTTTCTAATTGTAACCGTTTACCCAGACAATGGTCAGATGATTAATCGTTAACGTTGCTTGTACAGAATACACTGGGTATGATCATCTGTGGAATAGTGTTAAAATACGAATAGATGCATATTTCCCACAGGTTTGCCATGAAAAGACGTGTCAGCGTCTACTTGATGTTGTTAGCCCTATTCGTCGTAGCTCAACCGGTTATTGCTCAAACGTTTGGTGCCACATTAGCATTTTACGGGGATTCGAATGTTGAACAATGGAGTGGCACGATTGGCGGTGATCTAGTCCAAGCGTACACGATGATGACGATAAATGCGCCAACACTCATTCAATCGGTTTCGTTATATTTGCAGTATTCTGGTTCTGATGGGAGTCAATGCATGTATTTCGGAATCTACCAAGATAACGGTAGTGGGAGCCCTGTCGGTCAGCCGCTTGTTAATGCTACAGGACACGCCTATTGTCTTAGGGCAGCAGCAACTTGGGGCCCCGCTTGGCAAACATGGAAGCTTCGTCCGTCTGACTACTTGCTGATTTCTACTCCGGGAACCTACTGGCTCTGCACCTTGGCTAAACAGACATACGGAACGATCTACCACTACTCATACGCCGGTGCGTACGACTACACTTACGGTTACACGGATTATTTCTTCATTGCTCCCTTTGCAAGCAACTTTCCGCAATTCTTCAGTTCTAGTCCCGGCTGGGAAACGAATGGTCCTTACAGTTTCTACGCAACTGGTGTTACAGTATAAGTCAATGAGCGACTTTAAGCAGTCAGATAATCACCCTGACATTAGCATAAGCCGATCGCCTGTGCGTTGAAGCTTATGCTTAGGCGTCGGTCATTGCTGTTCATGCTGTTAGCGTTTCTTCTCTGCATTAAGACCTCGGCAGTCTTTGCTCAGCCTAACGCTCAGCTGCAGCTATCGATGATTGGGAACGGAGCTGGACCATATTATGCTCCTGCAGGTCAAACTACTCAGTTGAAAATCGAGATCTTGAACCTCGGCCCAAGTGATGTTTTTCTGGTTCGAGGTAAAGCGTTTCTTGACCCGAACTTGAGCAGCAATTGGCAACTCATCCGTTCAGAGGACACCGGTAACTTTCACCTCGCAAACTACAGTCTGCAATTTGGACATTCGATTTGCAGATGCCGTCTAATATTCAGGCTCAGAACATCACGAACGGAGTTCCACAAGTCGAATTGTTAGTGCAGATAGTATACTCAACTACTCAGGGGCAGCAACAAAGCGCAGATGGGCAGTTTCTTCTGAGCGTTCCCGGGGCCGGCGCCAGACAAGCAGATTATTCGATTTGGTTCGTCTTCGTTGGATTAGCGGTCGTGGCTTTAGCAGTAGTAGTTTTTAGAAAAATGTCCAAGTCTTCATCGGAAAGGAAAGCCGTAGCCGTCAGATCTTCACGTTTTGCGGAACGTCAGCGTGAAAAATACACCTTATATCAAAAGTGCAACTTCATGTACTGAGCAAGCTATGCCGAGGAAGAGATCACGGAAAACTCGCAAGAGGAAACTCATCTTAGTTCTCGTCCTACTGATCGTAATCCCACCGGTAATCTGGTTTCTCAGTTACGGTTTAGTTAACAAGCCCTTAGTTGACTATACTTTCGGTGGCGCTTCAGATGTTCGTCTTAGCTATGGTCTGAACGCGATGACCCAGACTCAACCAGGAACCATTGATATCTTTAACGTTCTCATTCGAAATAGGGGTCTCACAGATATTTCCGTAATAGTCACGGCGCATGCAGAAAATGTGCTGGTTTCGGCAAGCTATGGGGGTCCTTACAGCAACATGGCAAGCACCCTAATCGTAGCCTTCGCTAACGGTGAATATCGTTATGTGACATTCTATCTGACTCTGAGAACGCAGGTCTCTTCCTTCACGATTTGGTGTGACGTAACCAAGCTAGTCGATTATTCGACCGTTCCATCCTCCGTCGGAACGACTTTTGGGGAGATTAAACCGATTGCTCCAATTCTCTTGGAGTACAAACAAGACTCTACGAACCCGGGTAGCTACCAGCTCGTTCAAACGTAGCAACAGAGTTTTCGAATCAAGAATGAGTTTGCTGTCGATGTGTCCTGAAATCCGTAGCGGTTAATAGTTAGACTCTCGAATTTCATGTAGATATATGATGTATCAGCGTGCGCTTCTGAAGCTGTGTATAGGCTTACTCTTAGTAGCCACGCTGGTTGCTGTCCCACAAAACGTATTCTCTTCTACTCAATCTAGGTTGATTTATGGATCCGTAATTAGCACGATCAGCGGTCGACCAATTGCTGGAGCAATGGTGACTGTGAATAACTGTGGGTCCAGTCAGTCAATATCCACGGGATCTGATGGGTCATGGCAGTTAACCTTCCCGTATGGAACTGATGGTACGTTAAGTTTCTCCGCGTCTGGTTACAAGACTCAGGCCTATGAGATTACAATCAACGCAAATTGGGTTTACGCAGGCGGCACTGTTTCTCTCACGCCACTTTAACCTACACAATTCACTCGACGTGTTCTACTAGGGTGCAATGCAATGAGAATGTTCTCTGACGGTCTGACGGTAGTCAAGAAAATGAAGCCGCTGCTCATTATGGTAGCAATTCTCTACCTTCTTTCTTACGTAGCAGGATGGTACCTTATCACGCTCAAAATTCCATTAGCCGTTCAAATCAAGCAGGGAATTCACAACGCTGTCCTCACCGAGGAACCTTTCACTTTTGTGTTAGGTTTCCTTCAACGTGGCGAACTACTGCAGGCTATCCTTGCCACTTTCGCGGTGAACCTCACGGTTGGAGCTTTTCTTACAACAACTTTGCCTGGAATGTTGCCACTCGTTGGAGCGTTAGCTATAGTTGCAGTTACTGTGTTCAGAGGATTCACAATAGGCGTGACGTACCCGGAAGTGTTGGCAGCCTCACCTGTAACTCTTGTTCTCGGAATGGGTACTCTAATTCTCGAGCTTGGAGCTTACGTTTTCTCTGGTGCTGCCGGGATCAATATCGCGGTTGCTCCACTCTTTCCGCAGAGGTATTCAACTAGTAGCAGAGTTATCGCGTTCAAACGAGCATGGGTTGATGCGGCAAGGATCTTCACAATTGTAGCAGTGCTGTTAATTCTAGGTGCAATCTGGGAGATGACTGGAATATTCCTGATTTCCTATGGATGAGGAAGATCGATGTCATCGAATTCAAATCACCTTCGCGCCGCAATTCAGAAATTAACGGAGGCAATATGGAATCTCGATCAACTCGATCCTATGGCACTAGAAGTGAAAGAGGAATATGCACGAATTCAGAGAGCTCGAGAGAATCTGATGAAGTTAGTCAAGCACTCGAAGGGTGATGTTTGACTTCGAGAATCATTTTGGTTTGATTATTGAGTCAACTGGCACGTAAGTGTCAGTGTCGCGAACTCCTGGGAACTTCGCAATCTTGCTTTCAACTAGATTTGCAATACGTTGCGGGGGTGGATTCACAAAGCTCTTTTCTACTTCCACTTCGGCTAACACATCAGCTTTTCCGAATAGTAGATGAACTCCGACTACTTCTGGAAGCGTTAGCAACCTGGTCATGAGCTCTTTCCCTTTACCGGACTCGCTCTGTATGAATACGAAACCTTTCACCGTCGGTCGATTGGCAGGAGCTGGTCGTACCTGTTGTTCAATTGGAAATATGGTACGGGTATCCACTATTCCGCCAAGTTTCCTAACCTTTTCCACTACCATCTCAACGACCTGACGTCGTGGATCAAGATCAACATCTTCCGATTCCAGAGCCACAAGAAGATCAAATTTGCCTGTAATCAAATGCAGCTCACGTATCTCGGGCAACGACTCAAACCTCCCCAGGATCTCCCTCTCCATTCCAGGCTGAGTCTTGACCAGTAGAAAGCTTCTCAACTTGACCATGTCCCACTAATGAGACGACGCTTCTTCTCCGGCATGATAATAAGGTTACGAGATTTATCTCGATTTCACGGGTGGCAAACAAACTTACAGGTTAAGACTATTCAAAAACCCATTCTGGTCTGTTAGCACCTTTGAAAATAGTACTGGGAATAACCGGAGCGTCAGGAGTCATTTACGGAATAAGATTAGCCGAAGAGCTGAGCAAGAACGGATCCCAATTAACTACAATCGTTTCTGATGCCGCAAAACAGTAATCGAAACAGAGGTACCCACGGGTTTAGACAGGCTTGCGAGGACAGGCACGATTCTATCAGAGCATGATCTGGACGCTGCCGTCTCATCTGGTTCCACTAGATTCGATGCGTCCATCATTTGTCCCTGTTCGATGAAATCCCTTTCAGCCATTGCCAATGGATTCGCCTACAATCTGATCTGTAGAAACGTAGATGTTGCTATCAAAGAGCATCGGAAAGTTGTTCTTGTAATTCGTGAAACACCGCTCAGTGAAATCCATCTGGGGAATATGATCAAGCTTGCTCGACTCGGCGTCACGATTATGCCCGCGAGTCCCGGCTTTTATCATAAGCCTGCGTCAATTGATGATCTCGTCAATCATCTGGTTGGTAAGATCATGGATTCTGTTGGGATCGAAACAGCTCTTTACAGGAGATGGGGCGACTGAGTCTTAGGAAATCGTGCAGGAGCATAGCTCGAAGTACTCGACTCTATTCTGCTAATTGAGTACGACCGTGGACACGGAGTATATTGGGGGCAGCCACTGAGCTAACAGTTTCCAGTTCTTTCCTTCGTTAGGGCTCGAAAACAGGTGTCCCATCCGAGACCCGCTGGAAATAAAAAAACCTATCAACACACAACTGTAACGTATTATACGGTCAGCGCACATTTATTTACTGGATGAATGAGTGAGTATGCCGCTCTGGAATATTGTGCTGAGCGGATATCCAGGTTCAGGCAAGACCGTACTGGCAAGGCGACTGGTATCTGAAAATCAGACCTTCCTGAGGCTAAGCGTAGATGATGTTCGCACCATGTTCTATGGAACTAGTGAGCCCTCGGGCGACGAAGAGTTTGTGTATACTTGCTTAGCTTCCCTACGTGACCTCGCGCTAAGAAGAGGTCATAATGTAATTCTAGACTGCACAGCACCTAGGAATTCTACACGCGAATTCTTGCTCAGAACGAAGGTTGAGAGCGTTGTGAGATTACTTGTGGTGATAGTCGTGAGCAAAGGGGAATTGGAAAGGCGCAATCGAGAACGAAACTTGATGGGAGTCAATGAAGCTTGGGATAAAATCTGGGAGCCACCACCCTCATCAATGCCTGTTATGAAATTCCGAAATGACAATCAAACTAACTTTGATACGAGTTTCTATCTACTGACTGAGCTGCTTAGAAGTAAGGTCAATCCATACCGGAGACGATTCCTGGAGCACATCTTTCCGAGAATTTGAGCGAATATCTGCCACGCTTAATACGCTCTTCGAAGACGATTATTGCGAACGCCGGGGTAGCCTAGCTAGGTAAGGCGACAGAGCCCCTCAGCATTAACTTGAGGGACGTTGAACCTCGAGATCGTTTACAAAACTGGGCCAAGAAAGCTGTTGGTCCTCTGGGCCTCGTGGGTTCAAATCCCACCCCCGGCGCCAGTTTACTGGTAGAATCTGGTTCCATACGGTCTGTGATTCATGAGTTGAATGAATCATACGACGTTGTGGATTGCTTAACATTGCGCCTGAGTCATGCATTTAGTATGAAGATCATGTAATTCAGATAACTTGCGATTTGCACTCAATTTCCGGCGTGCTAGCAATATTGGGGGAACCGCTCTACTTTGTAAAGAATTGCTTAACGTTGGGGCGTGTGAGGTAGTAGATGATTATTACGTCAATTACGAGTCCGATGAGGTGAAACGAAATTAAGCTCATGATAATGCTTAGGATTGCAAATACTAACGCGGTCATCCTCGCCCATCCTTTGCCAGTCCATAATCCCCAAGCCAAGAGGAGGGAAACCAAGCCAAAGATGATTAGTACCGCGCCGACAAAGCGAGGAATCAAGGGGATGATATCGGACGGAATGCCGGAACGCATGAGTGTTCGAAAAATTGAGGTTGCAATGAATTCGCCGAATCCGGTCACTAGGTAGTAAACTGCCGCGATAGCTTCTAAGATGGCAAGTATAGCTACGCCCGTTGGGCGACCTTCGCTAGACATACTCGAGCCCTCAACAGAAGGCTTAGCTTACCCGGATAAATAACTTACGTGGATCTAAAACTCAAGCTTGTCGAGGGTCGTGCATAGGATAGTCGGACGACTCTAATCGAGAACTGCATTCGTTATTTCGAAGCTCGGTTGAGGTTGCAGTAAATCAGATTTTCCAGTTTGATTGTTTAGGTGAAATATAGGATATGTCGTACCGGGGTTGGATGAATAGGTGATTACTTCCAAAATCCCGTTTACCGTCACTGTCTGACCATCCATCAGCTGAGCCTCTGCCCCCTGCTTCCACTGAACCACAAACCACATCCCACCTTCAATATTCGCGTACAGATAATCCTGAACCGAAGCAATTTGTGGAACAACACATGATGACTGCCCACTTTGGGGCACACAACCTAGAGTTCCATATCCTGTTGCCCAAGTTCCTGTAATGGTCACGGCTTGACCTTTGGTGAAGGTGATGGAGGCGCCACTCGGTACCGGTTGATTAGGACAATGCCAAATGCCTGTCGTTGCTGCGGAAGTTACTGTTAGTCCTGGACAAGGAGTGAAACCATAAGGGCCACTTGTCGAGTACCAGTCCCAAGCTGTAGCTGCGACTGCCAGAGCAGCAATGGTTAGCATGATAATTGCTATGGTCAATGGGCCAAGTCTATTTTTGAGCAGTATCCTTTCACTCCCTTTTCTTATGTCGCAAGACCAGAAGACCCCAGAGCCCTGCAATTGACACGACGAACCATGACACGAGGTTTCCGCCAAGATTCAAGGAATCAATCGACCAACAAAACTTACGGCAGGTGAAGTAGCCAAATATCGCCTGCCGTGTTCCGATGCACATCCACTCCCCGGCCGTCTTAGGTTTCTTTACCAAACGAATTGCCGGCATCAGAGTTGAGGGACGGAACAAATGGCTGACGTTCATTCAGAACGCCAGTAGGCCAAAGCATTAAGAATAGCGCCTGGGCTCTCTAATATTGGCAAATCCGAATGTCAGAAACACCTTGCCCCAAGTGCCAATCTAACATGGGTGCAGGCAGTATCGTAGTTCTTGAAAGGGAAGTAGTTGGAACAACAGCACAAATGAGACTCTATACTAAGATATGCAAGAATTGTGGTTACACTGAGCTTTATGCGCATACTCCATAGCTAAGTAGATTTTTCTGCATGATAATTGCTTTCAAAGACTGGACGTCTTTTCGCCTATTTTTCACTATTCAGTTTTCTCGCACTTTCATATGCTAGTTACAATGAGAGCGGGTTAGGGAGAGAGCAGATATCTTGGTTCTCAATCTCCTTAGTGTCATTTGTAGTTTCATGTTGCTTTTTTCTTCTCGTAATGCCCAAGTCTTTCGATTTTCATACGAAGCACTTCCAAACTTCTGAACAGGATAGGGTCGTTTTCTTGATGCAATGGAAGAGATTTCTCAGGTGGCAGTACGAGCCTGTTTACATTTGCCGGTAAATTGGGGTCAGAATCCGCACCATTGAAAATGCTTTGAGGGTTGACTTTGATTTCCGTCTCTAACAACCTAAATAGTTGTGGGAATATTATGACGGATTTCTTGAGGAGGCGCTAAGGCTTTGGTGGTTGTCGTCGGCGAGAGAACTCCAATTTGGCCGATATTTGCAGTACTCATCATCGTGGTTCTGGTTGTCGTCGCAATTTTACTCTTCATACTCACGGGAGGAAGGGGAACACTGCTTGTCGTTGCGATTCCAGGATTTCCCGTAGAATCGATCATTCTGGGCTTAGGGCTTGGAGTCCTCTTGGTACTGCTGAAGAGGAAACCCGCCAGCAACAACAAATCGGGCACAGCCTAGCTAGGTTCACTCTGAACAGAGGCTTCCACCTAACCATATTATCAACAAGACTGTTCGCTAAAGCAAAAAGTGCGTTCGACCAGTTCTCGGGAAGTGAGTTGAATTGCTTAGTCGTGTGGGCAACAGAACTTGATTGCTAGTAAGATTCGGCAGGTATACTGAGAACATGATAGGACTTGAACCCTTTTCGGTTCAAATCCCTCCGGACCCACTACCATCCTCTACGCGAAGCTTCTTCGCTAGATCGTTAAGAATGATAGGAAGCTCCGCGACATGCTTCTGGATTTCTCTGGCAGTCCTTTCATAGACTGCAGCGCCTCTGTGAAATGGATCATCTATGTTCCATGAGCTCAATAGTCTCGCACTGATGCTTGGGTAATCCCTTCTCAGGTCATCAGCTACAGTGGCATCCATGGGAACTATGTAGTCGAAATCGTCGAGAGGAACGTCTTTCACGTTTCGTGATCGATGTGAAGATATGTCGATTCCGAACATAGAACGCATGACCGCAATTGCTTCAACAGTAGCGGGAGTGCCATCGAGAGCGTGGGTTCCTGCGCTCTCAGAATCAGCTTGTTTTCCAAGCATTTTGCGAGCGAGTCCTTCAGCCATAGGACTTCGACACATATTGCCGGAACACACAAAGAGGATTTTCATGCCACCGACACTTTCCACGTGAATCAGTAACCAAACCTATACAGTTTTGTTGGGCCTGAACCAACTTGGGACAAATAGTCGCTTATATTTACTGGTAAAGTGGGGTTGAAATCCCACCCCGGCGCCAGAACGATAACCCACGGGGTCCTATCGGAAATTCTAACGTATGCCTATCCGAATTCTGGAAAGCGTTAACTCCATCGTTCTCATCTTACGAAAGAGAACCGGTAACTGTCTGAAATTGAGAGTGAATGCTTGTCCAAAGTGATGAGGGGAGCTCTAAGACTACTGAAAGTTTGTGCGAATGCCGCACCCCGGGAGAGAGTGCTCGTAGTCTTGGACACGGCCCATGGCTATGAACTCAGTAGGATCATGATGGAGGCAGCCAGTAGGCTCAGCGTGAATCTTGCCGCAGTCATAATGAAACCTAGAATGTATCCCGGTGAAGAGCCCCCGTCATTTGTCGTGGCAGCAATGAAGGCGGCTGATGTCGTCATATGTGCAACCAGCATGACAATGTTCTACACTGAAGCAAGAATCGCTGCTTGCAAGGCAGGAGCTAGATTCCTCTCGATAGCAGGCGGTACACCTTCTACGCTCGCATCAAATGCTATGCTTGTAGACTTTAGAAAACAGGAGAAACTCGTGGAGAGGATTGCGAAGCACCTCACGAAAGCGTCACTTGTTCACATTTCAACCGATAAGGGAACAGATATTGAGTTGAGTATTGCTGGCAGGGAAGGTCACGCGATTACTGGTTTGTGCAAGAAACCGGGTGATGCGCAAGGCGTTCCAGATATTGAAGCCTATGTAGCTCCCATAGAGAACTCCTCGAACGGAACGCTTGTTGTGGATGCAAGCACATCCGTCACCGGCCTTCTCAGAACTCCAATTACAGTAGATGTTCAACATGGAGAAGCACGTCGAATCTATGGGGGGGATCAGGCGAAGCGCCTTCTCGCAATGCTGCGCAATACGAATAGTAAGAACTCTTTCCGGATAGGTGAGTTTGGCTTCGGATTGAATCCGTTGGCCAGATTTTGTGGATCCATAATCGAAGATGAGGCAGTTATGGGAACTGTGCACATAGCATTGGGCGAAAATAGGCTCCTCGGTGGGCGGAACAAAGCCCCCATACACGTTGATCTCGTCCTCAGACGACCTCGGGTCGAGCTTGACGGTAAACTAGTACTGAAAGCAAATCGCCTGTTGATATGAGTCGCTTCGTTGACTCAAAACGATTGAAATTCAATGAAGTAATCTGTAAATATCTATCGTCAGACTGCAATTTCTTGATGAGAATTGGACAAGGTTATAGTTTCAAGTGGCATCCTACTCGTATTAGCGGGTTTGACGGGAGTAGTTTATGGTGCCGGAATCAATCTACAAGGAATGTTGGCGCGAGGAGCTACGGATTTCTCTTTCATTACCGCTTACATTACGGAGTGGACATTGGTCCTACTTGCTGGCTTGGTTCTGATCGTGGCTGGAGTCCGAAGGAAATAGTCAGCCTGACAGAGTTCGTGCGAAAAACCTCAGAACCATATCCCATGCATCCTTAGCAGCATCCGGCTTGTAGGTTGCTTTGCTTGTGTCGTTGAAGAATGCGTGTGGGGCGCCTGGGTATATTCGCATTTCGAAGTCCTTCTTGTACTCCACCATTGCTTTGACGAGTTGATCGAGGTTCGAGTTGATTCTAGCATCTTCGCCACCGTAGATTCCGAGAACTGAGCCTCTTATGTTCTTGACGAGGTCGATAGGTGACGGGTTCTCACCGTAAAATATGACACACGCAGCCGTTTCAGCATGGCATGCAAGGTTAATTGACATGCCGCCGCCGAAACAGAATCCTACGCTCCCAATCATACCTTTCTTGACGGCTGGCTGAGATTTGAGGTAGTCCAAGGCCTTAACAAGATCCTGCGTCAACTTATCCTTCGGGAGTCCTCCAAAGAGGAGTCCCATGGTCTCCTGTAATGATGGGCGATTCTTTTCAGGTTGCTTCGCAAGTTCCTGCTGTACAATTATGGGATCTCTCATCTTACTTGCGGGAATCGTTTGCATAAACTGCATGAGTGCTGCAATGTTGGTCTGCGTGAGCACTGATCGTAGCGCTTCGCTACCTGAGTACAGGTTGGGGGCGAGAGCGACATATCCTTGTTCGCGAATCTGTTTGCGACATCTTTCGTATGATCGACAAGTCCGAATATTTCATGGATTACGATGATCGCCAGTCGAGGAGTACTAGATTGTGGTTTTGCCAAGTACGCTTCGATACTCCCCGTTTCGCCTTGATAGTTGACAATCTTTGATTCGATTGGCTGCATCTCAAATGCCCCTGAATCTTGATATCTCTCGTGGGATCGATTAAAACTCAACGAGCTGATTATAAATGGTCAGCATTGATGTAGTGCACGGTACGGTCACTCAGGAAACATGTGAAATTCAATGGACTTAGAAACTTACTTGAAAGGGGCTGGTGTTTGGCACCGGTTCTTGGAGAAACCTGAAACTGTGCACACCTCAGACACGTCCCGTGCGACAGGAATCGAGCTGAATAGGATTACGAAGAATCTAGTTTGCAGAACGTCTGATGGTCGGTTTGCTCTGCTTGTCGTGCCGGGCGATCGAAAAGTCAACCTACAGAGCGCGGCTCAACTATTGGGTGCTAGAAATATACGACTGCTAGCTTTCGACGAGGCTGAGTCGATTAGTGGCTATCCGCCAGGAGGAACGCCATCAATCTACCATAAGACCCCATTACAGGTAGTGGTTGACACGCAGCTCTTGACTGCTGAGACGATCTTTTGTGGCGGAGGAGCGAGAGATCGACTGCTAGAGCTGAGAACTTCAGACGTTCTCAAACTCACTAACCATTTAACCGGATCTATTTCTCAGTAGCATGAAGAGCCTTAGCAAATCATTGGGGCACGCAATGCAAGGGCAGTTAATGAATTACTTTGAAGAGGAGCCAAGCCGAGACAGTCAAACCAATCACAACCACAAAAACCTGTAATAGCCGAGTATTCACGTGCTTAGCCGATCGGGCTCCTGCATATCCTCCCAATATGGCGCCTAGGCCAACAACTAATGCCAAATCCCAAGCCACTAAACCCCTCACCGCAAAGAGAACGAACGCAGTGCAATTGATTACAGCGGTTAGAGGTGTCTTAATCGCATTCATCTTGTGAATATCTCTCAAGCCCATAATACTTAGCGAGCCAAGCATCAGGATGCCGATTCCCGCACCAAAATAACCCCCGTAAGTCGCCACAAAGAGTTGAAAGAAAAAGCCCCAGATGCGACTCCCAGTCGATACGTATTCCTCGTTGGAATTGCTGTGTCTGAATGTTCGGGTTATGTGATCCCTGAACGTGAATAGTAGAGTTGCAAAAAGGACTAGGAAAGGAACAACCATGTTGAAAATTCCCGGTGGCGTACTTACAAGAATCACTGCACCTAATATGCCGCCTAGAAAACTCGGAATGAGAAGAGTGGCAAGTAAGCTTGCTTGCAGCGGGGTGTCCTTTCTATAGCCTATTGCGCTGCTGAGCGAGCCAGGCCACAAGGCTGCAGTATTAGTTGCGTTACTAACTATCTGTGATTCCCCAAAGGCTACAAGGGATGGAAATGAAATCAGCGTTCCTCCTCCTGCTACGGAGTTAATCGCTCCTGCTAGGATACCCGCCACGAAAAGACCAATGAGCCCATAGATATCCGTCATCGACAGTCACGCTGACGAGCTAATGCCGCCTTATGAGTTCAACGTTTGATCCGCCATATTGAATCCTGTGTTGTTCAGACATCATCATTGGAGATGGGCATTGATTTCTTCATGTAAGATTTCGGGGAACAGTGTGCTCCAACAATGATTGCTCCGAATACATGGCGTCCGAGCGGGTTATAATCGTCATTTCATATGGAGAACAGGTGTAGAGGTAGAATCATTGCCTTCGCTTGATGAGGTTCCAGCAAAACAGGTCTGTAAACGTTGCTCCTTCGAAACAAACAGTGAAGATATCTTCACCGCCCATAAAAGAAACTGCCCGAGAGTCTAGACTCAGGCGTGTTCCCATAAGCATGTGTATTTCTTAGATTAGGATTCGTAGGTGGCGCAGGAGCGAAAAGTAGTCGCCTGTTACGACATAAAGAACTGCGACTACAAGCGGAACGAACCGCTCGACACCTTGATGTTTCATCGACAGCACAGTAGTGTACCACAGTATTGGTGTAGCACATTGCCACAAATATAAAGGTGCTCCAAAATTCCAACATATGTCGACATGCTACATACAATGCTACAGCTATCTTGTGCCGAGATGGAATGCATAAGTGTGAAAGCGTGTGCTTGGCCTAGGAATGAGTTCGACTTGTCAAGCACATTGGGTGTTATTCGTACCCTGCGAAGTATGAGGAGGCTGAAACCGGATCCGGTTGACGCTGAGAGGCTACGCATCATATTGGAATCGGCGGGAAAGGCGCCATCTGGTGGGAATTCTCAGCCGTGGGAGTTCATTGTGATAACCGATCCCGCAGTCAAGTCCAAATTGAAGGATTTGGTGGTCGAAGGACTCAGAATTTACGCCAATTCCAATTTGCTGATTCCAAAAGACGCTGTTGAAGGGTTTCTTCATCCGAGTAATCCAGTCGCATACATGGCTTGGAACACTGACAAAGCGCCAGTTTTGATTCTCGCGTGCCTAAACTCCAAGCGTGCTAGGCGTTTGACAGCTGAATGGGCGTGGCTGGAGGAGCAGGCTAATTGGGCCTCGGTCTTCCCTGCGGTTCAGAACTTGATGCTTGCGGCAAGGGCCTTAGGGTTGGGAACGGCAATCTCGATCTTCCCATTATTCCGCATCGAGGAGTTACGGATGCTGCTTAAACTTCCTGATTTCATCAAACCTGGAATATTGATCTACGTCGGGTATCCAGTGTCAAAATTCAGTGAACCTAAGAGACAACCTATCGAGAGCTTCGTACATCACGATGCTTGGTAGATTCGTTTCACTTGTTTTGGCTTGCGCCGCAATGAGGACAGAACCGCACCCCAGTGGGTAGCTGACCACCGCATTGCACGCATTTCATTATCTGATCCCTAGGAAGACCGAGGGGTGCAGTTATAGGAGGAGCACCTGTCCACGTTTGGCGAACGGCACCGAGTTCTTGTCTGGTTTGAATTGTTCTCATAAGATCACCTCTTGTGACTATTCCAGCCAGTTGGCCATCTTCTACCACCAGGAGTCTCCCTACTCTCTCCCTGGCCATCTTGTGCATAGCGTCAAGAGCACTCAAGTTTGACTTGACACTAACCATTGCTTCGCCATGACTCATTGCCTGCTCAACATTTGATGATATTCGCATGTCCTTTGGAATCGCCCTAACTGACTGCAGCGTAACGATTCCCAAAATCTTCCCATCTCGGACTACTGGGTAACCACCGTGTCTATTCACAAGGAAATAGTCCGACACAAGTTGTTCAACCGTAAGGTCCGGCGATATAGTTAACACGTTCTTTGTCATGATATCGCCGACCGTGACACCGCCTAAGGTCTCACCGATGAGTGTCTGACGAAGGCTCGTCTCTGCACCGGATTTGATGAACCAGCCTAGGACCACTATCCATATCCCATCCACGAAGTCGCCAACAATGATTAGGACAAAACCTCCGAGCATCATCAATAGTGAAACCGCTTCGCTAATTCTCGTAGCTGTTTTCGTGGCTCGAATCAAGTTTCCTGATCTTTTCCAAAGACTTCCTCGAAAGACGCGTCCCCCATCTAATGGAAAAGCTGGAACTAAGTTGAAAACGGCTAGAATCGCGTTGATTAGCGCTCCGTAACCAAGGATTGCTGTAATCGGAACAGAAGCCCTCGTAATATCGCAAAGATACCACGCTCCCCCAAGAATGCCCCCGATCAGAAGACTCATAAGCGGACCAGCTGCCGCCATTTTGATCTCCAACTTAGGATCCTGAGGTTCTTCAGTCATTTCAGAGACTCCCCCGAAGAAGAACAAGGTGATGCGTGCGATTGGAAGCCCATGCTTTTTCGCGACGTAAGAGTGCGACAATTCATGAACTAAGACTGACGCAAAGAGAATAATCGCAGACACGATACCAATCTCCCAATATGTGAGAGTGCTCAAGCCTGGATACTGGCGGGGCATGTAACCATGCGCGAGAGACCACGCAATCAAGATGAACACTAACCATAGAGTGTAGTGAATCCTTACTGGTATTCCCATGATCTTTCCGAGTTTGATTGACATTTTCGCTAGGCCTTTTGCTGAAGGACAGTTATATTATCTGCTTCAAAAGCATGCCCCCCCAGTTTAGTGCTGGTATTTTTCCGTTCGTCGCCAAAGCGAGCTCAACCTCATGCAGCCTGCTTGACACGATTTTTCTCATGATGCGGATGCACACGACCTCTTTATCTGTGGGATAATCGTCGTTAACTGAGAGGCGTTTCGTATTGAAGCTTTTCACAGTCGGCCCAGTCGCTTGCTACCCTGAAGTGCTTGAGGCGATGGGGCATCAAATGTACAGTCACCGAAGCAAGGAATATTTCGCGTTACATTACGAAACTGTCCGACTGTTACAGGATTTCATTTCCACTAAGAACGAGATCTTCCTCTTCTCGAGTACTGGAACGGGATTCATGGAGGCGTCAGTAAGGAACTGCGTCAGGAAGAAGATTCTCTGTTGCATTAACGGAAGTTTCGGCGAGCGGTTCGCTGAAGTGGCTGAGGCTAACGGCATAACCGTTGTGAAGTTGGCACCACCTCTCGGTGAGCCAATATCCACCTCAGATCTAAATGAAATGTTGACGAAAAACCCTGATGTGGAAGCTGTGGCCATAACGCACAATGAAACAAGCGTGGGCCTCATCAATCCTTTAGAGGATCTCGTCGCCACTGCGAAAAGACACGGCAAATTGGTCTTTGTAGACGCAGTCAGCTCGATGGGTGGTACAGAGATCAAAGTGGACGAGTTAGCCATCGATGTCTGTTTCTCTAGTTCACAAAAGTGCTTCGGAGTGCCGCCTGGCTTGGGGATTGGTAGCGTGAGTGAGAAAGCCATGAACCTGTCCGCGACGGCCTCGAACAAGGGGTGGTACTTCGATTTCAAAGTCTGGGAAGAAGATCAGAAGAAGGGTCGAGGAACTCCAGTCACACCGGCCATCCCACAAATCGCAGGTCTCAACGCTGCCCTTAAGATGATTGAGAGTAAAGGAGGCAGGAAATGGTACTTTGACTTATACAAGGAACGAAATCAGAAGATAAGACGAGGGATAGAGAAACATGGATTATCGACATTCCCCAGAAAAGGGAGCGAAAGTCCAACCGTGAATTGCATCAATGCTCCGGAGGAGGTTGAGGGCGGGACTATCTACGAGAAGATGCGTGAGAAAGGATTCGAACTGGCTGAAGGTTACGGACCGCTGAAGAAGAAAACCTTCAGGATTGGGAACATGGGATACATCGAAATGGGTGACATTGATCTTATGCTGGGCGCCCTCGGAAAGGTAATATCATCTTTATGATCGTGGACCAGTGTTTGTTAGGATATCAAGCTGCCTGAAAGATTAATCTAGATCGAGCAGGACTAAGCTTCGCCTTCCAAAAGATAAGGTGCCATAGTTTGCCGATAAAGAACGGCGATTTCGTGTTTATCGACTACACGCTGAAAGTGAAAGAGACAGGGGAGACTGTCGGCACGACAGACGAGAAGGTTGCTAAGGAGACCAAACTATATCGAGGAGAAGAACATTACGAGCCCTACTTCGTGATCATCGGAGAGGGTTGGGTTCCCAAAGGCTTGGATGAAGCCCTAACGACTCTTGATGTAGGAAAGGTGAGCACGATTGAACTCCCTCCCGAAAAGGCATACGGCGCACGTGACCCTAAGAAGGTTCGACTTGTCCCCCTTAGAAAATTCACGTCTGACGGAGTAGCCCCCGTACCCGGTCTTCAACTCAACATAGACGGGAAACCCGCACAGATCAGGGCAGTCGGAGCAGGCCGCGTTCAAGTCGATTACAACCATCCCTTCGCGGGCAGGACATTAATCTACGATGTCACGGTCCAGAAAATCATCGAGACCGACGAAGATAAAATCAGAGGCTTGCTTCACAAGAGACTTCCGACGGTAGATCAACAGAAGTTCCAGGTGAAGGTTGACAGCAATAAACTCGAAGTTGAGATTCCAGAAGAAGGCTTTTTCTTGGAAGGATTACAGGTAGAAAAGAAAACACTAACCGCTGACATAGAGAAGTATCTTCCAAAGATCGAAACGATTTCCTACGTTGAAATCTTCAAAAAACCAGCAACCGCCGCCCCAACTGAAGCCAAGCCAATAGCGGAAGCACCCCCGGCAGCAACAACGCCTGTGACGCAGGCTCCGTAACGAGCCAGTACTTGCAAGCGCCGGATAACTGCTGAATGCAGCTTGCTTTGAAAACTGATGAGGCAGATCGTTACTGCTTAGTCGGTAGACTGGCGTATTACCTGATTCGTCTGTATCTGTTCATGGTGTGAGTCTGCCACGAATAGCCTCGCAGCTTCTTAGTAGCGCCAAAGCCGCAAGCTGCGCACTTCTTCCACCTTATGTGATATGAATGACGACCGCACCGTCTACATCGAATGTGCGTCTTGGAACGTCCTCGTCGGCCAAATGAGGCAGTACCTTTCGTCACTCATCATCAACTCGGTCTTGAGTTTTGTTTACCTCTTGGGTGGGGGCGATACGAGAACAACGTTATCGCCTCTGACAATGATAGTACCGATATTCTTAGCGTTCTCTGGGTTCGATACGTCTTCCGCATCCTCAAGTACCAAGTTCATGTGCTGATCGTAGCTGTACAGCTTGCCTCGAATCGTACGACTTCCTTTTAGTTCCACGAGAACGGTTTTGCTTAAGCTCTCTTGGAAGATCTTGTCGGCAACTGCGGACATTGTTCTTCTGACCTGGTTTGGAAATTGCGACGGTTAATGGAGCGCTCCAAATTAAAGCTTAGGATAGTGTCGTTAGACTGTTGAGAATGACGTTATCAGTTAGATAGCAAATGAGTATAACCCATGGCAGCATTGCGGCATCTAAAGGATCGAGAGTCAAAGCAAATGATCAAGGAATTCGTGAATCGTTTTCCATCATCGATGGAATCCTTGAATTCTGTGAAGCATCTCGAGGAACAGACTGTCGAGGATGGTGCAGTCTTCTTCGCAGATGGGAAGCCTTGGATCGTACGTACTCAAGGTCGATTGTTTCCATCGCTCAAAAATGAGCCAGTGCTCAACA
Source organism: Candidatus Bathyarchaeota archaeon (assembly GCA_963783645.1). Taxonomy (GTDB): domain Archaea; phylum Thermoproteota; class Bathyarchaeia; order 40CM-2-53-6; family 40CM-2-53-6; genus FEN-987. The sequence continues at coordinate 208,558 of CAWAOH010000007.1, forward strand.
TGCTGCCTAAGATAGTGGTTGATATGGGAGCCATTCCGCATGTTGCAAACGGTGCCCAAATTATGCGTCCAGGGATTCGTCAAATAGAAGGACAATTCAACAAAGATGACTTGGTCACCATACTGGACGAGAAGCATCGAAAGGTCATCGCACTAGGTATTGCCGAGATTGACTCAGAAACCATGCGTACGATGACCAAAGGCCGCGTCATAACTAACATACATTACGTTGGCGACTCTCTATGGAATTCGTTCGCTATATCGAAGTAGACAGCGAAGAGGCTTAAAATAGGCTAATTTTAACGCGCAAGTGACAAACCGCGCAAAGTTCCAGTCGAAAACCCACCTAAGTCTTTACACAACCATGTCACGACCCCATCGATGCCGTGCAAACGTTTAAACTCCCAAAACTCGAGGCTCCTCAGTAAGAGTGACAAGGATGATAAGTTCGCAGGATGCGGATTACGAGAGATTCCCACTAGTCAATCCATCCATTCAACATCCCATCTACGTGAAAGCGTATCCTCTACGCGATCCGACTGACGTACCCATAATAAAGGCCGAGATTATCGAAGGTAACATACTCATTGTCAAGATCACTCCAATCGCTAAACGGAGCATTGAAGAGACTAAGTCCGCAATCAGCGAACTCGTTGAATTTGTAAAATCAATTCAAGGCGACATCGCTCGTCTTGGAGAGGAACGGATAGTGATGACACCGCCAACCGTTAAAGTCTGGCGCAGTAGGTCATCAAGACTTACTGTAACGGCTGGAGGCGCCGGCGCGGACGAGGAGACAGAATAGCACTATCAGCGTAATCGAATCTTCTCGAGAATGTCAGGTGCGACGGTCCTCAGTTTCAGAATTCTAGAAACCTCGTGTGCAAATGCGTCAGTCTTTCTTCTTTCACCATGACCCATGATGACTCTCGATGGTCGCGGAGAGACTCGTCGTAAGAACCCGAATAACTGATTCCTATCCGAATGTCCGGAGAAGCCTTCAACGCTTTCGACCCTTAAGTTCACTTTGTAGGCTTCGAGCTTTCCATTTCTTCCCATCAAAGAAACTTCGCGCACACCGTTCTTGAGTCGATTGCCGAGTGTTCCTTCTACTTGGTAGCTCACAAACACAATTGAACTCTTCTCATCTGAGGCGAGATGTCGGAAGTAATCGATTGCAGGTCCGCCTTCCATCATACCGGAAGTCGCAAGAATGATTGCGGGTTCACCCTGAGCAATCTTTTCGCGTTCGGAGGGGTGATCAACGTTAGTGAAGTAGTCAGACTGAAATGGATTTACGTCTTTATACAGAATCTGCTCGCGGAGGTCTCGGGATAAATATTCAGGATATGCAGTATGAATCGCCGTGGCTTCTGAGATCATTCCTTCGATGAAAATCGGAAGTTCTTTAATCATTTTGTTTTTCATGTATGCGTTCAGAACGAGCATGATTTCTTGGGCTCGTCCCACTGCTAGAGTGGGTATGAGTATCTTGCCGCCTTTCTCGGCTGTCTCGTTGACTATTCTTGCTAGCTTTCCCTCTACAACCTCTCTCTCAGACATGATATCGTCACGGCCGCCGTATGTGCTCTCCATTATCAGAGTTTCAGCGCGTGGGAATGAGCACGTGGCTGGTTCAAGCAGCATCGTGCGGCCGAACTTGAAATCACCCGTGTAGACGATGTTGTGAAGGCCCTCTCCAATGTGTAAGTGAACAATTGAACTTCCCACTATGTGACCTGCGTTGTGGAGCGTCAGCTTGATATCAGGAGCAACGTCGGTGACCACACCATACTTTACGGGGATCGTGTGCATGACGGCTTCTCGTACGTCTTTCTGGTCGTACGGCGCAAAGCCGCCTTCTTTGTTGTAAATATCAAGATAGTCGAGTTGAAGAAGGGTCATTAGAACAGATGTAGGTTCAGAACAATATACTGGACCGTCGTATCCGTACTTGTAGAGGAAGGGCACAAATCCGCAGTGATCAAGGTGAGCATGTGATATTATCACCGCATCCAACTTTTGGATCTCGAAATCATCTGAATTAATCCGCGGGAAAGCGTAGTAAGGGTGATCTGCTCCAGCACTAATGCCACAGTCGAGCAAGACGCAGCTTTCGTCTGTTTCCACAAGGATTGAGGATCTTCCCACTTCATGAAAGCCACCGAGCGGTGTCAAAAAGACACTAGAAGTTCTCGATAGTCTAGGGCGGAATATACGTTCCCCAACATCACGAAAGATTCTGCTTCGCTCTTCACTCTCCGAATGAAGGATGTGTCTCGTGCTGGCGATAATCTTCGATGGAAGAGGAGGGGCTCTAAGAACTCGAGGGCGCCAGCTCGTGGTCTTAATGATCTCTTGTAGCGTTGTACCATCTTTACCGATCGCAAGACCCGGCTTCTTGGCCTCAATTATAACTTCACCGAGAGTTGGATCGAAGTTTATCTCAGTAATCTCCGCCTCAGCTGGAATTATCCCTTTGATGAGTCGTTCAGATTCAGGTTCCTTCAATCTGATAGTTGGATCAGATCTAATTACAACCCTCTTGTGAAGTAGATTGACAATCTCCGTAACGATGTAGCTTTGTTCAAGTAATAATCCGACGTTTTTCACGTAAATTGCGAGCCGCGGTCCTTCGAATTCGATTCGAGTGATCTCAGCTTCTTTCGGCATATGAGTGATTATCGTTTCGCGGATTCTCGCCTGTGAGTCATCTACTAGTCTTGCCACTACCGGTTTCCTCGTGAATGTCCTACTTTAGAGAATTCTCATGACTGAGAGTGTCTTGTCTAAGCGGGGACTGCCTTTTTTTCCTCCTCGCTCAGCTCTCTATACCCGTCCTTCAAAATCACCGCGACGTCGAAGCTGTCTCCACTCGCTGAATCTCTTTTCATGGCAGAAGTTACTGCCTTAACGACGAGTGGTATCGCTTCCTTCACAGACATGCCTTCTTTGTATCCTGGTTCCAGTACACCATAGGCGACGGGTGATCCAGAACCAGTTGAAACGCACTTCTCCTCTGTCACGCTGCCCAGTGGGTCAAGCGCGAAAATGTGAGGACTCTGATCGTCCATCCCGCCTATAATAGATTGCAAAATGAATGGATAGAATCTCGATTGGAATAGAATGTTCGCTGCAAGCCTGGCAACTGCCGGTATGGGTATCGGGAGGCCTTTCTCGAACTTGTATAGTTTGGAGTTGGCACGTAGCACTTCTACAACTGTCTGAGCGTCAGCAACTCCACCAGCGATAGTCATAGCTACATGGTCATCTATCTGGTAGACTTTCTTTGCGTGCTTGTGTGCTACAAATGTTCCCAACGTTGCACGAGTATCTGTTCCTAGAACGATACCGTCACGACAGACTAGTCCCATAGTCGTTGTGCCAGTTAACACGTACTTCGGTGTTTCATTCCTGTTCTGGTGATACATGATTTCAGTTGCCTCCGAAAATAAATCCGGAGCATAACGAACGAGCGCTCGAGAACGTTCTAGCGCTGTGAGATAAGACCATTTCATGACCACTTAAAAATGTTTCTTGAACGAACTCCCCCTCACTTGGTCAATAAATATCGCAGTCTTGAAAGCTTGCCAACGAGTTATGCAGTGCAGCTGGCCTCTGCTGGAATACGCATGGAAAATGCCTACCGCTACGAGAACAATCTAATGGATGAGACATTTACTGAACTGAAGACGCAGGCACGTCTTCTCCGTCGAGCTTAGAGATAGGCTACTCAAGGCGTTTGGAGAGCGTTTCACCAACGGATTGGAACTCGCAAGTTCACAAAGGGTCAGAAGGTACGAATTCAAACCCAGCGGACGAGTTGTCTGGGTAGTGGAAGGTCGTACTAACGAATATCAAGTGATTCCTGATCTACCATTCTGTTACTGTGACGATTACTACTTTCGTGTCATGGACCGGAAGAGAGGATTGTGCTATCATATCATTGCGCAGCGCATCGCTGAAGCATTACATCAGTTCAAGATACTCCACAAGAAAGACTCACAGTACTCAACGATTACCGATGCTTGGAGAGCAAAGGAAGCGAATGAGGTTGAGTAGTGTTTAAATTAGGTCGTTTTGTAGGGAGTAACGAGCGTTTGGGTATTGACCACTGACGAGTTCTGGGCTCTCATTCAAATCGGGATCACATTCTTGGCATTCCTAGCTGTGGTCCTAATCTTCGTATACTTGGCATACGAGAAGCCCTCATCGTAGAGCGTCTTTAGATATTTAGAGACGCATTCCTTTTTTCAATCTCATTTGGTCTTACGAGTACAGCGAGGATTCTGAATTGCTCGAGAACACATTCTCACAATTACATCGAGCTATCAGAGTGCACTTAGAAAAGATAGGCTTGGAAGAACCAAGTGACATTCAACGAATAGCAATTGAGCCAATCTTGGACGGGAAAAATGTTCTTGTGATCGCTCCTACGGGGACAGGAAAAACCCTCGCATCAATCCTACCAATCTTCAATACTTTTCTAGATTGTCGATCCGCTGGAGAGATCAAAGGTATTTCCATACTTTACATAACACCCCTTCGAGCCTTGAATCGTGACATACTCAGAAGACTCTCAGATATTGGAAGAGAGTTGGATATCAAAGTCCAGGTTAGACATGGAGATACTCCACCCAGTGCCAGAGCAATGCAAGCGAAATCGCCTCCCGATATGCTTGTGACCACCCCCGAAACCCTCCAAGCCATTCTGCCTGGACGAAGAATGCGTGAACATCTGAAAGGTGTCAGATGGGTGGTGGTTGATGAGGTTCATGAGCTCGCAACTGATAAGCGAGGAGTACAATTGTCCATAGCGCTGGAAAGGTTGGAGTATCTGACTGGGACAAGTTTCCAACGGATCGGACTTTCTGCAACCGTCGGTGAAGAAGGTAAGGTTGCACAGTTTCTGGCTGGAACCGATCGTCAGGTTACCATAGCGAAATCTGAAGAACTTAGACGTTTCGAGGTTCAAGTGCAATACGTAAATCCAAGGGTTGAGGACGCAAAGGATTCCGAAAATCTTGGGTTACCTCAGTCAACAATAGCCAGAACAAAGAGAATTGCCGAGATCATCTCACAAAAACAATCCACATTAGTTTTTACAAATACGCGAGAACAGGCAGAAGCAATTGGCTCTCAACTTCATGCCTTGACGCCTGCCCTTTCTGTGCGTGTCCATCACGGTTCGCTCTCGAGAGAAATAAGAGAAGAAGTCGAAAAAGGATTCCAAGAAGGGTCTGTGAAGGCAGTCATATGCACTTCAAGTCTTGAATTAGGGATGGATATTGGCAGAGTAGATTTCATTGTCCAAAACATGTCTCCAAGAACATCTACTCGGCTGATCCAAAGAATAGGACGAAGCGGGCACACTCTGCAAGGATCCGCCAGAGGTGTCATCATTGGAACCATGGCTGACGATCTGCTAGAAGCGGCTGTATTGGCAGTCCAGTCACGAGAAGGACGAATCGAGAGGACAATGATGCATGACAATGCCCTCGATGTTCTGGCTCATCAGATTGCTGGCATAGCTCTTGACCAGAAGAGAGCACGCTTGTCCGAAATATACGAACTCGTACGCCGAGCGTATCCGTTTAGGGCCCTCTCCGGCGATCAGCTACATGAACTAGTGAAATTCTTGGATTCCATCAGAGCAATTAGGTTCATTGAAGATGTGGTCTCGGCCCGATTTCCGAGAACATTTCATTACTACTACGAAAATCTGTCAGTCATACCAGATGTGAAACGTTTCGATGTCTTTGATTTCTTCAGAAAGCGACGAATAGGCACTTTAGATCAAGGTTTTGTGGCTAGAAAGTGCAAGGGCGGAACAGTTTTCATAATACATGGTCAAACCTGGAAGATCATAAGCATAAACGAGGAAAAACTGTCGGTAGAAGTTGAACCCACTTCTCCGACGCTTGATGCAATTCCAAGCTGGGAAGGGGAAATCATACCAGTGACCTTCGGAACTGCGCAGGAAGTCGGCAAACTACGGTCGGATATCGCTTCAGGTTTGGATAGCGCTGATGCTCTGAAGAGAATACAGGAGCGGTACCTTCTTACAGACGAAGCAATGACCAAAGTCACTGATACTGTACGAACTCATCTGGGGCACTTTTTACTCCCGACGGATACGCATGTGATAATTGAAAAGTTCGAAAACTGCGTTGTCGTACACTGCTGTTTTGGCACGACAGTGAATGATACGCTTGCGATGATTATGAGCTCACTCTTGAGCGCTAAATTCGGTGTAAACATTGGTACGCAAACAGACCCATACCGGATTGCTCTTATTTCATCATTCAAAATCGAACCTGAGATAGTCGCGATTGAACTATCGAAGCTCACACCTGAGGACGTCGAGGGTGTTCTAGTAGAAGCACTTCAGACCTCAGATCTTTTTGCGTGGAAACATTGGCATGTTGCCCGAAGATTCGGTATTGTAGAGAGGAAAGCAGACTATCGATCATTCCGAGCGCGCACAATAGTTCGAGCATTGAAGGGTACTCCTGTGAATGTGGAGACTCAAAGAGAAGTGTTAGCGGAGAAGTTTGATCTTGAGACTACGCAAGAAGTGGTACGTAATATACAAAGTAGAAAGATTGTCGTGGATGTAGTTCAGAGTCAGGTCGACGCGTGTTCACCTTTCGCTACTCCGATAATCGACAAAATAATCCCTCACGATTTGCTTAGGCCAGCAATACCGTCAACGTCCGTAACTGATATCGTCAAAGAACGGTTACTAACTGACACAGTCAGGCTTGTTTGCATGTTCACTGGTGACTGGGACGCAGTTCGTATCGTTGGCCAGTTAGGGGAAAGAATCCGTTGTCCAAAATGCGGCTCGACGTTAATCGCTGCTACTTACCGGTCGAACGACTTGCTTGCTTCTATTGTGAAGAAGAAGAAAAGAGGGTTGAAACTCTTGGCTGAGGAGGATCACGTCTGGCGACAAGCGTCGTTGAGTGCGAGTTTGGTGCAGAATATGGGAAAGCAAGCTGTCATCGTAATGAGTGGCCGTGGCGTGGGCCCTGCGACAGCTAGGAGAATATTGCGGAAGGTTCACCATAAGGAAGTGGATCTCTACGTTGACATACTCAAAGCGGAACGTGAATACGCTAGAACGAGGCTCTTCTGGGATTGAGACTCAGGCTTGGAGTCTCAGAGTAATAGCGAGATGATCCGGATATCTCGGCCTTCCTAGTTCACGATACTCTTCTTCGGTTAATGTTACAACAAGTCTAGGAGTGCCCAACTGCTGGCCGAAACCTGGAAGTTGACTCAAGGTTCTTTGCACTGCTATCGTAACTCCTGCCATTTCTTTGTCCATTTCGAGTGGAAATGTTACTGGTCCCTTAAACGGGTCACCAAGTGTAATCTGAACCATAGGTCGGCTTTGACCTGACTGAATAGGGGTAACGACCAACACCGTACCTTCAATTGTAACGTCTGGCATCCTACAGCGCTCTCGAGGGCGTTAGGCATGAAGCGCTATTCTAAGCTTGTGGGAATCCTCAACCGGTTAGGGTACTCGAACTCTGTATACTATATCGTTCTCTCGAACACGGCCGGAGACCTTAAACCCGATTGATTGTCCCGCTCCAGCGGTCGTAATCTGTTCATGTTCGATCTCCATTGAGTCGATTGTTTGTTCAATGTTCGTCGTGCTGCCACGAATTACGATCTTGTCTCCATTATTCACCGTGGCACTCAGCTCTATAACGGCTACCCCAGCCTTTGGGAAGAAGTGGGTGATTCGACCAACCTTTTCGTAGGGAGGTTCCAATTGGATCGTGATTAGATCGGTCGATTAGTCTGAAGTAGTTTTCGCTTAATACTCTTCCACGACAAGAATCAGTTTGATCTGACCATATTAGTGGTATTTTAAGGACAACAAGGATGTCTAATGTTTCGAGAAGAAGACTTAGGTTCGTGAGCGTAACATCTTACATCCGAAGTCTGTGAGGAGAGAGTACACTGTCAGTGTTTCTGGCAATCATAGATGAGATTCTTTCCAAGAGAGCAGACCTCTCCCCGGACCAAGTTCGCTCTCTCATCGAGGAAAAAAAGAGAGAACTGCCCGGCTTCCTTTCGGACGAAGGGGCTGCTCGCCTGGTGGCTGAAGAATTGCTCATCAAGACTCCTGGCACGCAACTGGGCAGAATGCAAGTTAAGGATCTAGTCAACGGTTTGAACGATGTAACCATTTCTGGCCGAGTTCTGACAGCTTGGGCACCGCAGTCTTTCCAGCGCCGAGATGGAGCCCTCGGAAAAGTCATGCGTCTAATTATCGTGGATAGAAGTGGTAGGGTCCGCTGTGCACTTTGGGACAGACACGTTGAGATAGCCTCCAAGGGTAAACTGCAAGGAGGAATTATCAGAATAGGACATGCTTACACCCGTCAAGGTCTGGCGGGGGACACAGAAGTACACGCGGGTGATCGCAGCACCATCGAAATAGATCCGCAGGAAATGCCCACAACTGATTTTCCTGAATTTGGCGAATTGTTCACATCTATAAATAAAATTCCGAATGAATCAAATCAAGTAAATGTGGTTGGAGTAATTCAAGTTGAACCGAGACTCCATACGTTCGCAAAAGAGGATCGAGTGGGCTCAGTTCTTAACACGATAATAGCCGATCAATCTGGCAGAATGCCGCTCGTCGCATGGAATGAGAGAACGGATGATCTGCGTGATCTCAAGAAGGGAGATATTCTGCAGATCGTAAATGCTCGAACAAGATTGAACCAAAACTCCAAGCCGGAGCTGCATGTTGATACACGGAGTCAGGTTAGTGTTTTGCAACATCCACCAACCTACCTCAATTTGCCCACGGAACAAACCTACAAAATCGCAGATCTAAACACGGAGAGTTCCCTTGTTGACTTGACCATATCGATAGTGGCAAGAGGAGAATGTCGAGAGATCAAGCGACCCACCGGAGAGACCATAAAAGTTTCATCAATTCTTGTGGGAGATGAAACAGGGATGCTCACGTTATCACTATGGGACGACAAGGCTGATCTGGTGAGTGAGCTCTTTGAAGGTGATGTGCTACGCTTACGTGGTGTGTCTGTCCGTGAAAGACTTGGCCAGGTCCGATTGAGTCTCGGTGGGTCCGGAGAACTAGAAAAAGTGAATATAGTTCAGAAATTGACTCCACCGACAAGAGTCAATGTACTTGCTCCGGCAAAAGGCCTAGTGACAGTCGAAGGTACAGTAGCTGATCAACCTGTAACTCGACAGGTAACAACTGAGAAAGGTGAGACCATCGACGTCGCTTCTTTCACCCTCAAGGAGGAAACTGGGTCGACTCGAGTTACCCTCTGGCGTGATCAGGTTAGTTTGGCAAAAGAGTTGAGACCCAATTGTAGATTGCGAGTAACTGGTGTAAGAGTACGCCCAGGGTTAAATGGTCAAATGGAGTTAAGTTCTGTTCCCCTTACTAGGATTAGCATACTGGATACCCCGATCGAAAAACCTGCGTGGGAAGATATACGAAAAATAATAAACCTCGAACCGGGGCTGACAACATGGATAAAAGGTCAAGTTGTTGAAGCTGAGAACCGTAGATTCAAGATTGATGATGGAACGGGCGTGACAGACGTGGTATGGGACGAGAGCCTTCTTGCTCAAATCAAGAGTATTCTTGAAGAGGTTGTCGGCAAAGAGTTAGAAATCTACGGGACCGCCGAGAAGATTGACGAAAACAAGCTCATATTCAGAGCAGCGAAGGTTCTGACCACGGCTAAATAGCTCATTTTCATCGAGGACTGAATCAAAACTCTAATATTCGTTTCATACGGGGAATAAGGGTAACACAAAACATCAGGGAGTACATGCAGCCGACATGACGCTGCCAATTTTTCCTTCTCTGAACGAATGAAGTACATAGGTAGAAATTTTGTCACTTCTCCGAAACGTCATTGGTCCCCATCCTAATTTGTGGGATTACGTGAATGCCATAAAGAATCCGACAGTGAAACAAACAATCAAGAAAAGAGTACAGGAATATCAACCGAAAGCAGACATAATCGCCAAGCTCTCAGCAGTAACCGATCGATACTTCCTTGTGGTTTTCGCAACAGAATGGAACGCGGAATGCAGAACGCAATTACCCAACCTGATGAAGGTCTTATCGGCTGCAAACAATGCTGCAATCAACATCAAGGTCATTGACTTCGATGAGAACAGTGACATTGCAGACGAAATGAACGTACTGAGAATTCCGACAATTCTCGTCCACGATAAGGCATGGCGGGAAATTGGTAGGTTCGTTGAGAAACCACAAATGGGTACCACACTCGAAGAAACGCTTTGGAAAATAATGGACAAACATCAACAGAAAGCGTAATTTCGCATGGGCTGACTTCCTTATTGGCATGGTTCTTGTGGCTAAGTGCATGAGACCTGCAAACCTGATCAGTACGTAGATATTTTGATTACGCCAGGGATCTTCAGCATTCTTTGAAGAATTGTTCCACTTGGTTGCTTTTCCACGACCAATGTCAGCTTTGGATCAGGTGTTAGATCTGGGTCGTCGGCAACCGCCTGTCTAATGGCAATGTTTTCTTGAGAAATTAAAGCAGCAGCTTGCGCTACAATTCCAACAGTGTGCGGATCAGCGTAGATCTCGATGACGCTATATCCAAGAAACTTCGCCACGTCACCCAAGAAGGGACCTGCCGGGCGAGTCTTCTCAAACACGGACTTGAGAACAGGGTCAGAGGAAATTAGTTGAGCTGTCTCACGAACGGTTCTACGATCTACCCCCAAGTATCTTGCGATCTTCACATCTGATAATTCTATCCCACCACAGTATATTGTAGTGCCATCCCTAATGCTAAGACCAAGTTCCACGAGTGCTCTTGCAACCTTTTGTCTGCCGGGATAGTCTCTAAGCTTATCAGAAATATGCCGCCACATTGATTGACTCCAACGTACAAAAATGTGCAACAAAGTCTTAAATGCTGCTCTGGACGTTCGCGGCTCGCGCAGGCGGACACATATGGTCAAAGGCCTAGTGGATAAAGAACACGCCGTCTACCTTCCCCAAGACGAGATGCCCACTCACTGGTACAACATTCTCGCTGATCTTCCCGAGCCACTACCGCCACCATTAGATCCTAAGACACTCGAACCGATGCCACCCGAACCTTTGCTGAGAATCTTCGCGAAAGAACTCATCATGCAGGAGGTCTCGACCGAACGTTTCATCAAGATACCAGACGAAGTTTATGATGCCTATCTTCGCCTACCTCGCCCAACACCGCTCCTCAGAGCCAGACGTCTTGAGAAATATCTCAACACTCCGGCTGAAATTTACTACAAATGCGAATACGTGAATCCTACCGGTAGCCACAAACCGAATTCCGCGATCGCTCAAGCCTACTACAATATGGTACAGGGAAGCGAGAGAGTTGTGACCGAAACAGGAGCGGGGCAATGGGGTTCAGCTTTGGCAATGGCTGCTGCGATTTTTGGTTTACAATGCAGTGTATACATGGTACGAGCAAGCTACGATCAGAAACCCGGACGTAGAGTCATGATGGAAACAATGGGCGCGGATGTAGTAGCGTCGCCCAGTAAGAAGACCAAATTCGGACAGAGTCTTCTCGAAACTGATCCCAACAACACCGGATCATTGGGCATTGCCATTAGCGAGGCGCTCGAAGATTGTGTCACGCACGAAAACACGAGATACTGTCTTGGGTTCCGTACTCAACCATGTGCTTCTGCACCAGACGATTGTAGGACAGGAAGCAAAGAAGCAGTTCGAGATGATCGATGTTCAACCTGACATTATCTGTGGGTGTATTGGTGGCGGATCCAACTTCGCTGGCTTCTCCTACCCATTCATGGCTGATAAGTTGAAAGGCAAATCAGCCACAAAATTCGTCGCAAACGAGTCTAAAGCCGTTCCATCAACTACCCGGGGAGTCTACACATATGATTTCGGCGACACCGCTGAAATGACTCCACTACTGAAAATGTACACGATCGGTCACAAATACCAACCGCCTCCTATCCACGCAGGTGGATTACGGTATCATGGAAAAGCACCATCACTAAGCATGCTCATCAACAAGGGCTACATCTCTTCAGTCGCCTACTCGCAGAATGAAGTCTTCGAGGCGGCCCTAATCCTTGCGAAGACAGAGGGGATGATTACGGCTCCAGAGACTGCGCATAATGTCAAGTACGTTATAGAGGAAGCATTACGGTGCAAGAAGACTGGAGAGAAGAAAGTCATAGCATTCAACAATTGTGGTCATGGACTTCTGGACCTGCAGGCGTATGATGCTTACCTGAATGGTAAACTGCAAGATTACGAGCCTACGAAAATTGAGGTACCGAAGATTATGAACTAATTCTCAGCCCCACTACGGATTATTTCTCTTCACCCGGTCAGTGTCGTCACTGCAAATTGTTTGCGAAGAACATTGTCTTTTTGTTCTGATCTTAAAGGTCACACCTATCTTTTTCACGCACTGATATCGCTAATGTAGCTACTTAGTCAGCTGAAGCAGCCGGTGAAGGTGGGAATTGTCGAGGGTCATCATCCATGTCGACATGGACGCGTTCTATTCCTCTGTAGAACAGCGCGAGAATCCAGCGTTGAAAGACAAGCCTGTCATAGTTGGAGCGGATCCGAAGGGAGGGAAGGGACGAGGTGTTGTCATGGGATGCTCTTACGAGGCCAGACAATACGGGGTTCATTCAGCTCAGCCAATTTCCCAAGCATATAGGCTCTGTCCCCAAGGAATCTACGTTTCGCCGCATTTTGATTCATACGAATCCGCCTCAGAACAGATGAAGCGGGTCATAAGCCCTTTCGGGGAGAAAATTGAACAGGCAAGCATCGACGAAGCATTCCTCGACGTCTCAGGCAAGGTGAACAGTTTCGAGGAAGCAAGATCATTAGCAACCAGACTAAAACAAGATGTGAAAGAGAATACTCATCTTACTTGCTCTGTTGGGATAGCTCCCAACAAAGCTCTTGCCAAAATAGCATCTGACTTCAAGAAACCGGACGGCTTAACGGTGGTAACCACGGAAGAGGCGGCTGAGTTTCTAGCTCCCTTGCCAGTCGGCAAGATAGGTGGTGTCGGCAAGAAAGGAGCTGAAATACTTAATCGAATCGGCATCTCAACAATCGGCGACCTCGCCAAAGCAGATCCTTTACGCGTTTTCGAAATCTTCGGTAGAAATGGCACAAGATTATGGCAAATCGCCCACGGTCTCGATGACGAGGAAGTCGTACCGGATTATTCGATGAAATCCGTAAGTTCTGAGACAACATTCGAGGAGGACGTCAACGATAAACGCACGATCATGGCGGCCTTCTCTTCGTTAATTGAAGACGTCCACAAGCGCACAATTACGAGTAACCTGCTGTTTCGAACAGTGGGAATTAAAGTTCGGTTTGAGGATTTTTCAACATTTACTCGCGCGCGATCTCACTCGAGACATACAAATGAGAAATCTATCATGGAGGAAAGTGTTCATCTACTCTTTCGCGAATTTGAAAGTTCAAAGAAGAAGATACGGCTTCTAGGAATACGCGTAGCTAACCTGAAGAAGATCGATGCAGAACAAGAAACTATTCTAAGCTGGGCTGAAAACTAGACCGTTTAGGACTGGAGTGTTCTGAACTTCGAGAGATCCATTTTCTGTAATCGATCACGGAGCTCATCAAGCCACATTTCAAATGATGGACCAGTTGGGCAGGTAATTTTCAGTCTACCATCGGAGAGCAGATCCACGGTACCTTTCTCTGTCGTAGTTAATGGGATCAGGATGGCTTCGCGATGGAGATTGAAGGAATCGGTTACCGCAAGAATTTTCAGAATTTGATCAGGACGCAAAGCGGTCATACTTGAGGTCACGTAGTCAAACGTTTATCACGATTGCTTTTCTGTGTTTGTTACTTTCCGTTCATGGACTCTTCCGTTGACTGTGCTCTCAGGCACGTATGTCGTACCAATGAAGCTGAACTGGTACTTGCGCCATTAATCGTGCTTCGTTAAATAGGTCGATGATTCGCTGGACAGGGGCGTTATCGCTGTTTATACTGTAGACACAAACAGGTCCGTAGTTCTTCATGTGAATAAGATTCGCTGCGAGTAATTGGCTCAAATGTTTTCGTATAATCTTCCTATCTAACCCACTAAACTTTGCAATTTTGTAAATCGTGAGGTCCTCGCCTCGATTCCGGGCTAAAACTAATAGAATCCTCAACCGTGCCTCGCTGCCTAACACTTTCAAAAGCAGAGGTCTAAACGGCATTGGTAATCAGAGAATAAGAGACCCCGTGTAGAGATAAGTAAGAGAGTTAAGTGAAACTGGTATGCCCTTCCCTAAGAGAATTCTGTTGGAGTCTTGAAGCTATTTCATCTCTAGATAGTCCTCAATTTTCAGATAGTATCGCATTTGATACATGGCACTGGCGGTATGAGGTGCATCCATTTTCAGAGATAATTCTTTCGTCGGCTGTAACTGGTTTTCACTGTTCGCTGGTGGGTCGTCAGCAATTGTTAACTTCTCAGGCGATTAGAGTCCTTTTGCAGCGAAGCCGGTTGTCATCGATTTGGTAGGTTGTGTGTTCTGCGAAATAGTGAAGGGGGCCATTGCCTCACATGTTGTCTATCAGGATGAGGATTACATCGCAATCTTGGACAAATATCCGATTGCTTTCGGCCATACTCTCGTGATGCCCAAGAAACACTTCGAACGAGTTAACGATCTCTCGCCACGTGAATTCGGTGCGCTTTACGCACGTGTTTACGCTCTTAATCGAATTATCACGTCTAGAATGAATGCATCTGCTTCCCATATTTCGGTTAATGATGGTGCTGCTGCGAATCAGCTGATCCCTCATGTTCACGTGCATATCATTCCTCGCAGCTTGAATGACAGTGCAGGCTTCACGGCAAGAAAATTGGTGCAAGCGGAGGAAATGGCTGAGCTCCGTAAGAAGCTTCACGTCAGTGATCTTGGAATCGGCATGTGAGTTATTCAGACCGATTTAGTTTCGCTAGTTCTGAAGCGATATGTCTGGCCTCCGTTATAGGAGCAGTGCAGAGTTTCCCAAAGCATACGAAAGCCGTTGGCTGATCTGCCCTAGGGTAGCCCAATTCAGTGATATATTGCGCATCCCTGTTTGGATTCAATACTTGGACGATTTTTCTAGGATCGTAAATTCGGTGTGCTTCAGTTAGGAGGTCTTTGGTTTGTGCCTTTTCTGGAGATCCGATTATCCTGATTATGGTCGGCTCGTTGAGGAAAGCATCGACTGCTAAGGCGTAGTCTGCCGCCATGAAACCGAACTGGGGAAATATCTCAACGAATCGCTTGAGCGTCCCTTCAGCCATCTTGCGATAACTCTCTTTCCCCGTCAAATAATGCAATTTAATGAGTGCCCGGGCTGCGACGCTGTTTTCGTCCAAAGGCTTTGCTGGTTTGCTGAGAAATCCTGGAGCGTTGGGGTCAATGGTAGTATCGAAAAACCCTCCATGTTCTTTATCGTATAACTTGTCGGCAGCAGTTTGCATTAGCTCTTCGGCTTTTCGTATGAACTCCTCTTCGCCGGTTAGTTCGTAAGCGTGGCATAGCGTTCTTGTCGTTTGCATTTGATCTGCGAGTTGGTTGAGTAAGTGTGGTTCACCGTCGTAGAAGTGATACATGCCTTTGCCGTCGTTGTAATTCAGTGCCATTAGTCTGTGCAGACTCTTCGTGGCAAAGTCTCTGATCGGGGCATCTCCTAGAACAAGCGATGCTTCGAAGAGAGATGAAATCATGAGAGCGTTCCAGTTCGTGTAGATGTGTTTGTCGACGTAAGGTGGTGTCATCTTGAGACGTTCATTTTTGGTGAGCTTGTAGTACTCCTCGTCTGCGTCCTGGCTACCGTAGAAGCATCCTTTCTCTTGATCGCTCAGCCACGCTAAAACGTACTCGATTATCCCTCTTGCGATATCTATGTAAAATTGTTCGCCGGTTGCCTGGTACGCGTGCAGGTATAGCGAGAGCCATTTTGCGTTATCTTCACTCATTTTTTCGTAGTGGGGAATACTCCAGTCTCTGACAGTGGAGTATCTGAAGAATCCCCCCATCTCACTATCGAATAATCCACCTTTTCCAACGTTGTGTAGAGTCAGCGTGGCAATTTTCAGGATTTCACGATTTCCGGTGTTATGATACTTCAAAAGCGCTAGTTCGTGTGCATCCGTACTTGGGAATTTTGGCTGTGAGCCGAATCCCCCGTAGATTGAATCGAAATTATTCGCCACTTCTCCTAGCACTTCGTCAACAATCGATATCGAAATATCCCCAATGGGAATGTTTTCCGGTTCAGGCAGGATAATTTTTGACGTCGGCTGGCCTTTCGTCTTTTCCCAGATCGAATAGACATCGCGGAGTATTTGGCGCATCTGATCTGGTGGAAAATACGTGCCCCCGCCTATGACAAGGCCGTCTGGGGTGAGAAAGGCTGTTGTTGGCCATCCTCCCATGTTGTAGCGTCTGTTTATGTCGGGTCGCTTGTCCGTGTCAACGCGAATTGGAATGAAGTGTGATTCAATATATTCGGCAATCTCAGGTACTGAATACGTGTCATGGTCTAATCTATGGCACCAGTGGCACCATACTGCACTAATATCAAGCAGGATTGGTTTGTTCTCCATCTTTGCTCGTTGAAACGTTTCATCTGCCCAGTCCGCCCACTTTATAGCAGATTCATGTGCCATTCACGTTGACTTCCTACTTCGAGACGTATGCTAGACGGCAGGCGTCGGCGTTAATCGGTTTGGTAATCGTCTCTTTTGACACTCCCACGGCCGGAGCCTGTGGGATTCTCTAACCATTCGAGGCGTCTTTATGGTTTACACACGGCTAGAGTTCCGGGGATTGCCAATAAGCCCCCTGCTTCCCATTCATCTAACATCGTGGGACTCGGCTTGTTGAACTCGTTTATGCGGATTCACGAGCCCATCTGCGGGCATCGTATCATCAAGCGACACGCTCACTCACCATTAGCGCTAGAAGTTGCGTTTAAGATTGGAGATGAATGAAACTGTTCCGCAGCACAATCATCCCACCCATAAATGGCGTGGACTTTCTGGCTCAATAGGTAAGGCTAACTGCCGTAACAGTATGCTCGCTTAAAGTAATTTTCAGGCGATAATCAGATATGTGCCTAGGAAAATCAGCAGCACTGCAAATAATTTGAGCCCAAGTGTCTTTCTGTCAATTTCTTCCTCCAGAATTTTTGGAAATATTTGCTCAGAAGAGTTGCGAAGACAAGCGTGAATAATGGGGAGATTATGCTGATTGTTGAGACAAGGGTGATTGGACCCAGCGAGGCTGCATAAAAGAAAAATATTATGGCAACGGTCCACGAAATCGAACCGGCTGCGAGTGCAAAAGCGAAATTTCTTTTGAGTTTTTTGATTTCTGAGAAACATTTTCTTCTCGCCGAAGTGATTGCGAAGCCAGGAATGACAGCAACGAATCTTCCGAACATAAACATCATCAAGAACGGCCAGAAGGACATTGCTTCAAGGCTTATTTTCGAAAATGTCTGGTCTAAGCTGTATGCGAAATTTGTTGCGATTAAAATGAGTATGAGCGAAATAGGAATTATTTTTTTCACATTGTTTCTTTTGTATGAGATGAGTGCAGCTCCCAAAATCATTAGAAATATGCCAATGTAGGATTTTGCTGGGAAGATTTCATTGACAAGAAAGACGGCGAGGACTGCCACAAAGGCAGGCGAGAGTGATGTCAATGCTGATATTCGCGAAGCTTCTTCCTTCCTTATTGAAATTACGTAAAGAAAGTATCCTCCACAACTTATCAGCCCCGCTGCGAAAGCGATCAAAGATGGGATAGAAAATAAATTTGCTGGGAAAAAGAGCAACACGCATATTGAAAACACAAATGCAGGAGGAACAAACGTCACAAAGTACGAGAATGAGCTGAGACGTTTTGCAAGCATGAGCTTGTCAATTATTGTTGTGAATCCGAAAATGATAACGGAAGAAAACGCATACAAAAACCAAACTTCAAACATTTTCATCAACTAAAAACGTTTTTTCATACTTTGTTCATGTCAGTTAATCCTAACTTTCCTTTCTTCGTTTCAAACTCGATGACGACTCGATCGTGGATGCTCTTCTATCCTCAATTGAAGTAGATGCCGAATTTCCAGAGCTGTACAAGAGACTTGCAGGGAGTCGCAATGCAATAGTTGTGGTCAAGAACGGGCAGGCCATAGGAGTTCTAACGAAGATGGACGTAATCACCCATCTTTCTAAGTCTTGATCTACACGGACAGAAACTAAGGTTTGACTGTAAGAGGTTTAAGCTCTGCAAGTCCAGGACCTGCGATCAGAATTGCCAATCCCAATGCTGAAATTAGTATTAGAAGCCCCGCGTAGAATAGACTTGTCAATCCATAGTGATCGAGTAGATATCCTCCAAGCAGCGGTCCGATTATTGTGCCTAGGCTTATGACTACACTGTAAATCCCCATGGTTGTCCCGCGACCCCGTTCCGGCGCAATGTCACCAAGTGAGGCAAGCGCTGCCGGCGCAAAGGCAAAGCTACCTATGGCAAAGATAGCGAAAAACGGCATCAGATAAAGTGTATTGATATGCCATCTGAACATTGCAATCACCGTAGCGAAGAATCCAATTAACGAAAGCATTCCGAGCATCATTAGTCGACCGCGTCCATACCTGTCAGAAAGATGCCCGAAGAATGGTTGTGTAAACGCCAAGACTAAGACTACA
>CAWAOH010000008.1:0-33471 GCA_963783645.1 Candidatus Bathyarchaeota archaeon
TAACTCAGAGAACGGTCTTCGTCCATTCCCGTTGCGTACAAGTTACATCCAGTAAATTCTGACATAAAACGAATGTTAATCCGCGGTGTGCAATCAGTAGGGATCGCGAAATTCAAAGCCGGTTGCACATTTCAAACCTATTATCCAATCACTCCAGCAACCGATGAAAGCGAATACCTCGAACACCACGAGAAACAGTACAACATCGTAGTCGTCCAAGCCGAGGACGAAATTTCAGCCATCCTGATGGCCGCAGGAGCAGCACACGCTGGAGCCAGAGCTGCAACATCAACCTCGGGACCAGGATTCTGCTTAATGGCTGAAGGGCTCGGATGGGCGAGTCACACTGAAGCCCCGGGCCCCGTCATAATTCTATACCAGCGAGCTGGACCATCCACAGGCCTCCCAACACGCACCGAGCAGGGCGACCTGCAATTTGTATTGCATGCCTGCCACGGAGACGTCCCGAGAATGGCTATTGCTCCGGGCGACGTAGCTGAGTGTTTCTATGACACGTTTGACGCTTTCAACTATGCTGACAGATTCCAGATGCCCGTAGTCGTGCTAACCGACAAGTTCCTTGCGTCAAGCTACAGAACGATGCCAATCTTCGAATCTATGAACCTGAAAATTGACCGAGGACAAATGGTGAAAGAATCAGAATTGACCAACGGATCTAATTCCGGATTGTACAAGCGATACGCCTTCACCCCCACTGGCATCTCTCCCCGATCAATACCCGGAATGGCCGGGGGCATCTTCCACACGACAGGCGACGAGCATGACGAATTCGGGCACATAACGGAGAACTCTGAAAACAGGATAAAGATGATGCAGAAGCGAATGAATAAACTTGAGCTTGCAAACGAGTTAATTCCTGACGAAAAGAAAGTCAACTTTTTCGGTCCACCCAAGGCGGATGTGACAATGGTCGGATGGGGATCAACAAAAGGTGCAATACTAGACGGGATGCAGGATCTCGAGGCCGACGGAATCAGATGCAACTTCCTTCAAGTCAGATACATGAGTCCTTTCCCGACCAACGCCGTAACAAAATACCTGTCGGAAGCCAAGAGGAAGGTTCTTGTCGAGAATAACTATACTGGACAACTGGGCGCCTGATCCGTCAAAACACAGGCATCGCGATGGATTACCGAGTCCTGAAGTATAACGGTCGCCCATTCTCCCAGAACGAAATCTTTGAAGGCGTAAAGGATGTAATCAAGAATGGAACCAAAGAGGTAGTGATGGCACATGCTTGAACTCAAAGATTACCGAACAAAAGTTCATAACGACTGGTGCCCAGGATGCGGAGACTTCGGCATACTAAACGCAATTCAAATGGCACTGTTCGAACTTAAACTTGAACCCCACGACGTGGCAATATTCTCTGGCATTGGATGCTCTGGGAAGACGCCGCACTTCGTCAACACCTACGGGTTCCACACTTTACACGGACGCTCACTGCCCATCGCCACTGGAGCAAAACTAGCCAACACGGCCCTAACCGTCGTAGCTGTAGGAGGAGACGGAGACGGCTTCGGAATCGGCGCAGGCCACTTCGTCGGCGCTGGAAGACGAAACTTAGACTTCACCTACGTCGTGTACGACAACGGCGTTTACGGCCTCACCAAAGGCCAAGCATCGCCAACGCTACCCAAGGGCTGAAGACCAAATCAATGTCATTTCCATCCATAGTCGAGGGAATCAACCCACTAGCCACAGCAGTCAGCGCTGGCTATACTTTCGTGGCTAGAAGCTACGCACTCGACGTCAGACACCTGAAAGAAGTACTCAAATCGGCCATACTGCACAAAGGAAGCGCCCTGGTTGACGTACTCCAAACCTGCCCAACATACAATGACATCAACACGAAAGAATGGTACGCAGGGTTCAGATCTGCCAACGAAGGCACCACGACTTTACAAGATCGAGGACACAGGATACGATGGAACCGTAAAGAATTCGAGCGACGACAAAGAAGTGAACGAGAAGAAGGGACAGGCAATAATCCGATCATTCGAATGGGGCGACAAGATACCTATCGGAATCTTCTACAGATGTGAAGAGCCCACATTCGAAGACTTGATCGCTAACAGAATGCCCGCCTACAAGCAAATTCCACTCGTCAAACAGAGACATCTACGACAGGGACGTTACTTCACTCTTCAAATCCCTAACCTAATCTCCTCTTCTTCCTTTACGCTATTATTTTCCTTCTTACCATGCACGCCCGGCGTTGTCATAGCATAAGGATCTAAGAGTTCATTCAGTTGACTCTCACTCAACAAGCCCTTCTCCAAAATGACCTGACGCAACGTAACGCCGCGAGCTAGCGCCTCCTTCGCGACCTCAGCAGCCTTCTCGTATCCTATGAACGGATTCAACGCCAACGCAACTCCCGCACTTTTCTCCAACAGACTTCTACACCTTTCTTCATTGGCCTGAATCCCACTGACTAGTCGTTCAGTGAAGGCTAGGACTCCGTTATTGAGGATCATCAGACGACTGTGTAAGATCATAGGCAATCACCGGCATCATGACGTTCAACTCAAGTTGGCCCGCTTGAGCAGCCAGCATACCGTGTGATCATTTCCCATCACTTCAAAACAGACCATGTTGAGCATCTCAGCGATCGATGGATTCACTTTCCCTGGCATGATTGAAGACCCAGGCTGTACTGCTGGAAGAGTGATTTCGCCTATTCCCGTGACTGGTCCGGAGCTCATCAGCCTTAGATCATTCGCGATCTTGCCCAGGTCAACTGCAAGCAATTCTAAGCGCACCAGACAAGTCAGCGAAGTCAGCCATAGATTGCATCAAGGCAGCAAAGTCTCTGGCAACCCGGAATCTTAATCCAGTATAATTGCTCAGGCAATCGACGGCTTAGACTCGACATATTTTGGATCTGCATTTATCCCGGTGCCTACAGCAGTCCCTCCCAAGTTCAACTCAAGGATTCTCTCAACGGCCGCCGCCAACCGCGCACTTATCAGACTCAAGCATGCTCGCATACGCCTTGAACTCTTGTCCAAGCCGTATCGCAGATGCATCCTGCAGATGCGTCCTGCCCGACTTGACGATTTGGTCGAACTCCTGTGATTTCGAGTTGAACGCTTCAATTAGTGAGTTTAATGATTCTAATGAGGGGAGTGGACATTTGGGCGCATGCGACTCGAATGAACGTGGGAAAATGTCGTTAGTTGATTGGCCCATATTCACGTGGTCATGGGGATTAACTGGCTTGTATTCACCTCTTCTTTCCTCCCAACAATTCGTTGGCGCGATTCGCAAGAACCTCGTTTGCGTTCATGTTATGTGATGTGCCCGCGCCAGCTTGGAAAACATCAACAACAAATTGGTCCAACTAATTTGCCTTGAAGAACTTCGTCAGCTGCGCTCAGCTATCGCCTCTCCAAGCCTTCTTGTCGAGAAACCCTAGTGTCGTATTAGCCTGTGCAGCAGCCTTCTTGACTAGCGCTGTCGCACGAATAAATTCCAAATGAGGCCGGATTCCGCTAATTTTGAAATTCGCAACAGCACGAGTGGTTTCCGCACCATAATATGCTTCAACAGGGACCTCCACCGGTCCTAAAGAGTCCCTCTCAATTCTGAATTTTCCGTTACTCGACAACGGTTCTCTCCCGCAACTCAGCATCGACGATAATTAAAGGAATAGTTGATTAACAGAATGACGATGAACAGCAATGCTCTCAGAGTTTGCTGTCGCAAAAGAAGAGCTGGGTCGAAGACATCAGAATAGTCTGATTTCGGCCAAAGATTGTGATTGCCTCTTCTTGGAGCATCACAAAGAGCAGTAGAAGACGAGTAAATGCTAAATATCCAGCAGCTCTGTCGCACAACTTGAGGAACCAGATTTGTGCGGTGTTGCACTTCCACAAGTGCCAATCAACTAACGACGCATCATCGACACTGTTCCTCAAAGCCAGGTGGGTATTGTGAGCAAAGAAATCGGGATTACTGTAAAGAAGGCTGAAGATCTATCCGAATGGTATACTCAAGTTGTAACAAAGGCTGAATTGGCCGACTACTCGCCGATGAAGGGGTTCATGGTCCTTCGACCTTACGGATACTCAATTTGGGAAAGTATACGAGATTATCTTGATGGTCGACTCAAAGAGTCAGGCCACTCTAACGCTTACTTCCCGTTACTCATTCCCGAGAGCTTCTTGAAGAAAGAGGCAGCACACTTCGCAGGATTCACCCCGAAGTGTTCTGGGTTACCCACGCTGGTGAGAATCAGCTCTCAGAACGATTGGCCATCCGACCCACTTCTGAAACGATCATCAACGACGCATACTCGAAATGGGTTCGAAGCTGGAGAGATCTACCGCTACTCATCAACGTCTGGAACTCGGTGCTGAGAGCTGAAATAACGGCCACTCGTCCATTCCTAAGAACAACGGAGTTCCTGTGGCAAGAGGGACACACAGTCCATGCCACCAAGGAGGATGCGGATAAGGAAGTGATGACGATTCTAGGCTTCTACCGAGATCTGATTGAAAAACAGCTCGCCGCCCCGGTTTTGACTGGCTACAAGAGTGATCAGAAAAGTTCGTTGGAGCCCTATACACAACCACTCTAGAGGCTATGATGCCTGACGGAAAAGCAATTCAGATGGGTACATCGCACAACTTGGGACAAAACTTCTCGAAACCCTTTGAGATAAAATACCTAGGTAAGGATGAGCAGACGCACTACGCGTGGACAACCTCATGGGGTGTCTCGTGGCGTCTGATCAGTGCAATGATAATGCTGCATGGAGATGACCGAGGGTTGATCGTTCCTCCACAATTGCTCCAATACAGACAGTGATTGTGCCAATATACTACAAGGAGAGCGGCAAGGAGGTGATTGATGCGAAGACACAGAAGGTATGCCGAAACACTCAGAACCGCCGGATTCAGAGTCCGACTAGATAATAGGGAACAGTATACTCCAGGATGGAAATTCCATGATTGGGAACTAAAGGGAGTTCCGCTTCGTATCGAAATAGGGCCGAGAGACGTTGAACGAAATCAAGTAACCCTAGTCAGAAGAGATAACTTCCAGAAGGTTAAGCGTGGGAGATGCTGCTATTCTAGATCAAGCCCGGAAATGCTTTGAAGAAATCCAAACCGATCTTTTCAGCAAAGCCTCAGCCAATTTGGCAGCCAGCATCCGGCAATGCCGACAATTACGACCAATTCAAGATCATACTTGACAAGCAAGGCGGATTCGTACGCACTTGCTGGTGTGGGAAGACAGAATGCGAAGATGCTATAAAGGCCGAAACTGGCGCAACAATTCGCACACTCCCATTCCAAGATGAATCAACCTTCGCGGCATGCGTGAAATGCGGCATGCCCAGCAAGAGGTTGCATACTTCGCCAAATCATATTGAAACGGTGCAATTACGCAACATTTAAGCAGGCAGCTGCACTAAGCCAGTGGGAAATATTTTGACGAAGAAGAGAAAGTCACGAGGACGTAGCAAGGGTGGAAAAGGTATGTCCACGATGATTCAGTGTTCCCATTGCGGACGGCCTGTTCCTAGAGACAAGGCTAAACGTGAAACAAGATGGACCTCCCTGGTGGACCCAGCTCTGGCTCGGGAATTGCGCTCGCACGGCACATACATCGCCCGCGAAAGAGTCGTCAAGTTCTACTGTGTCTCCTGTGCTGTTCACTTCGGAATTACGAAGGTCAGATCCGAGGACGAACGACGATATTAAACGGGCCGCTATTGGGGACACGAAGTCTTCACAAGAGCCGCACGTATAGACTCCTTTCTTCTCTTTACTTCATTTAACTGAAGTTTAAAGTCGGGACCAACTTGCTCAACCATCATGGAGGATGCTGCTGAGGCAAATAGCGCTGATTCAACGTAGTCCTCTGTGCGCAAGTACTCCACAATGAATGAACCACCATAGACATCACCTGCCCCCGTCGGGTCGATCGCAGTCGTCTGATACGCAGAGATTCTATACACGCTGTTGTCGAGCATGAACATGGACCCGCGTTCAGCAAGAGTGATTATTGGAAAGGCAGTACCCATTTGCCGTAATCGCTTCAGCGCCTGCACAGTTTCATTCAAGCCAGTTATCGTCACACTCTCCGGTTCGTTTGGCTTCACAAAGTCAACAAGGTCCAGGACTTTGCTGAATTGATTCTTGTCGCATTCGTGAATTATTTTCCCGTCCTCTCCGACAAGTCGGATCAGTCCTTGCGGGTCTAGAAACAGTTTAGCTTTCGAGGAGGTCCTAATGTATCTGACAAGGTCTAGATCAACTTCGCCGAGAATTGGACCGATTAGGAAGAACTTAGTGTCGAGGAACTCATCGGGAATGTTCCTTGAACTGATCCTTTCGGCTATACCCAGCACCTGAAGCGTTCTGTTGCCACGGCGATCATATTCCAAGTGAAACCCGCCAGTATCGCTATTCGCAGAATCCAAGCTCGCGCTCAGGCCATAGTTGTGCAAGTCAGAACGAAGTCGATCAGCATAGTCGGACCCTATGCTCCCGATTAAGCCTACCCGGTCAAGGCCTAGTCTTTTAGCAGCCAGACAACCGTTCGTGCTGCAACCTGAAAGGACTCTTCCGTCTGTTCTCGAAAAGGGCGTGATGATGCTGTCGTATACCGGGTTGCCTATCCCCACTAAATCGAACATGAAACTTCAAGCCTTCCTTGTCTCTTTGAACGTATAATGAAGCCGCTGTACCACAGTAATATGCGACAACACCCCCACGACTATGACGGCAACCATCAAAGCCCCGGTAACGAACGGTTGCAAAAATGAACCGATCAGTAATATGATCAATTTCTCCTGTCTCTCAGCGATTCCTACGGTGCACTGCTTCAATCCGCCTACTGACTCTGCTTTGGCACGAGTGAAGCTGGCCATGACCATTCCGAACAAGCAAAAGAGAACCCAAATCCAGTCACTAAAACCCCCCAATCCAATACCAGCGAGTACGAAGAACTCTACGTACCTATCGAGTACATGGTCATACACAGCGCCGAATCGACTCGCACTTTTCGTAGCCCTTGCTACGGCACCGTCTAGCATGTCTACTACTCCAGACACGACGAGCCCCACCGCGCCAAGAACTGGAAACTTCAACGCATAGGCGGTGCCAGCACCGATAGCAACAACCAGACTGATCGTCGTCAGAGCGTTAGGCGTAATACCAGATTTTCCGAGTCCTTTTCCAACTGGCCGCATCAACGCCTGGTACTTTGCACGTATCCTTCCCAGCAAAGCGAGTCGGCCAGACAGACACATTTGTCTTAATTAACATCGTTTTCGTGCGGAACCAGCCATCATGTCATCCTGTACGATTCCGGGCATTCCGACGGAAGGAAAATATCCTCTAGAAAAATTGTCTAGTATATTTGCCTAGTAGAGAGTTCCGCAAGGAAATTATCAACTTTCGGACGAGTTAACCTGGGGGTAAGCATACACCATCCTGTACAAGCGTCACGGCAAGTACCTCACTGCGACGACGCGGTAGCTCCAACAAGATTGTGCGCACATCAAGTATATTACATACAAAACGAAGCTACCGGTTCTGAAACATCTCAATCCAGATACCGTCTGGATCTATTGTAGGTCCATTTTGAGTTTGGAGATTCCTTCAGTGGGCCAATTGGTCTTATCTCTACAGCCGCACACAGTTCGCGGACAGTGGTATCAATGTCCGTGACTTCGAATGCGATATGGTCCAGTTCGTCACCTGGATGTTTGCTCTAGAATCAGTTCGCGTTTTCCCAGAGCGACTTGGTTAGAAGTTCAAGCCGGTTACTGAGGTGTACTGGAGGCTTGACAGATCCGTGCAACCGGTGATATTTGGTGGGAAGAGATTCTACCTCATTCATTGCGCTTTCGCGGATCGCCCCTAGATTTGGAAGAGTTGTGACGAGTCTTCCGTCCCCTAATACCTTCTCAAGGAGTGGCTTCATGCCAGGGGGCGGCGTCTCATCCGCTAACGCAATCACGTCGCCTTGGATCTTACCTTGACGAGTATAACGACGATATACTTGCTTCGCACCAGGAATGGTTTTCTTTCCCTTGGTTGTCTTTACGCGAAACATGGTTTCTCCTCCTTGCTCTAGCGCTACGAGCTTGTAAATTCCTGGAAGAGCAGGATCATCTCGTGATGTGACGAGTTCTGTTCCTACACCGAAATAGTCGATAGGAGCCTTTTGTTTTGTCAACCGATCGAGGACATATTCGTTCAAGTCACCACTAACGAAGATCTTCGTGTAATCCATCCTAGACTGGTTCAGAAGCTTTCTGACCCTTTTGCTCAGCATAGCCCTGTTTCCACTGTCGAGTCTAACGAGAGAGGGCCTTATCGGCATCGACACAACGATCCTTGCGGCTTCAAGCGTATCATAAGTGTCTAGTAGAAATGCGGGATTTGAGGGGAATACTTTGCAGAACCGTTCGAATGCTTCCCGTTCAGAATCAAAGGCCATTACAAATGAATGTGCTATGGTGCCGTAAGTCGGAATTCCGAATCTATAACCAGCAAGCACGTTTGACGTGCCCATACAGCCCCCAACGTAGCTGGCTCTTGCTGCCAGCAATGCGGACTCTGGTCCGTGTGCTCTTCTAGCTCCGAACTCCACTACTCCACGTCCACGTGCAGCAGCTACAACCCTTGCTGCCTTCGACGCGATTAGAGTTTCGAAGTTGATTATTGAGAGAAGATATGTTTCCACGATCTGAGCTTCAATTATGGGCGCGGTAATTCGTACTATTGGCTCGTTGGTGAAGAAGACGGTGCCCTCTTGCATCGCCCAAACATTTCCGTTGAACCTGAATGTTTTCAAATACTGGAAGAAATCCTTGCTCACATCCTTGAAAATTGGGTGTTGCCTTAGGAACTCGATGTGTTTGTCTTCGAATCGGAGGTGAAGTAAATAGTCGACGGCCTGTTGGAGCCCAGCGGCAACGAGGTAGGATCGATTCTTTGGATAATTCCGGACAAAAAGCTCGAAGGTTGCCTCGCCTTCAACTTTGTTTTCGAAATACGCAGCCGCCATCGTGAGCTCATATAGATCTGTCGCTAGCGCTGCATCTTTGTTCGGTTCCATGTATCGAAGAAGTTAATCCCTTCCGCTTAAGACTATTCGGATGCAGTTCGATTTGGGAGCACCAACCCTTCAATGTCACTCTGAAAAACTTAAGTACAAACATCTTTTGTTACTCGAACCTGACTTTGTCCCAGTGAAAAGGTGAATCAGGTGGCAAGTTACTCTTCTCCACAAAGGACAAGCTTTGCGTACCGGGAACATCGATACTCGAGTGCTTGTCTCTCTTGCAAAGATCTTACGAACTGCTGTGGAAGCAATTCAGCCGCCACTGAATTTGACGGCGCTTCTCCCACCAAGAAAGCGAAAATGTCACGAAGAGATTTCCTCAAGATAATGGGCGGGGTTTCAGCTGTGCTGCGGCGGCACCCTTTGCTGCAGCAGGGCAATATCTGATTCCTCAGGTTCCTACAACCTTCAAACCGGTCCTAATTGCTAAGAAGCAGGATGTCCCAGTAAATGGATCAATCGTCTTCTGGTTTCCGTTCACTACTGATCCGACATACACGAATATCCTGATACATCTTCCACCCGACTTGGCTAGTAAGGCCGGGAAGGAATTTGTCGCTTATAATCGAACGTGCATACACTTACAGTGCCTAGTGTCATTCCTCTCCGGATCAGAAATTATCGGTTGCCCATGTCATGGAAGCATCTACAGACCTACTGATGGTTGGCCCATCGGGGGCCCAGCCGCAGAGATAGGGCGATACTTGCCAAACGTGGAATTGAAGATTGAGGGCGACGACATCTACGCCGTCAACGTCAACTTGGATGATATAGGATATGGCAACACAAGCGCCCCCAGAGTAAAGACAAGAGCCCAATTCAGCTCTTGATCGACTGGTTGAATCAGCGGTTAGAACGCACAATATTCATGGGCTTGAAATTCACCCTGCCCAGGAAGTTTGTGAGCCCACTGGGATTCCTTGGATTCCTAACGTTCTCGGTATTTGCACTGCTGGGAATTTCAGGCGCATTGCTCATGCTTTACTACAGCCCAATCGTCATCTTCAACACTGTCACAGGCGCAGTGACATCTCCATACGACAGCGTGAGCACGATCAATAATTCTTTGGCTTTCGGCCAAGCTTTGCGGAACATTCACTACCATGCATCGAATGCGATGGTACTGCTGGCCGTTGCGCACATGTTCTACCAGTACTTCTCAGGCAGATACAAACTCCGATACGAAGTTCTTTGGGTTACTGGAATAATTATAGGAATCCTAACAATCATTGAGGCATATACTGGATATGATCTAGTCCTGAACGTACGAGGAATGTTGGCTATCAACATTGGGAGAGCATTGGCAAGGAGCACGCCACTCATGGGTCCTGAAGCATTTCGCTTAATGGCAGGAACTGGGCTTGCAGATTTGATTCTTAGATTCTACGCAATTCACGTCTTCATTTTTCCGATGATAATGATCCTGATAATGATGGTACACTTTCCGCGCTATTTGGTCTTGGACATCCCCGTAGTTTCCATGGTTTCAGGAATCATCATGCTGATAGGCGGATTGTTCCCCGTGGAGTTAGGAGCGAAATTCATTCCGACCGCTGAGGCAGGGATAACGATGCCTGAATGGTACTTGACAGGAATGTACGCCATAATCCGGACGGGCATCGACAAATTCATAGCGGGCGCGGTCATCCCAATGATTTTCGTGGTCGTCTTCCTCGTCGTTCCATTCTTGGATACGAGTAAGAAGCTCTCCGTGAGAGATAGACCATTCTACACAGCAATGGGCGTTGCGGGACTCGGTCAAATCGCTCTAACAACAGTCTGGGGCTTTCGAGCGAACGACCTCTTCAGCGGCTTAGATAGCATTCCACAACTCGAAATTAACCCATACATATTCTTCGGAGCCGTGATATTCGTCGGCGCAGTAGCATACGCCGGAACATATCTCTGGTTCAGATCAACTGCTCCCCCGCCGGGAGCGAGACCTTCTCATGCCCGCAAACAGTTCCCAATCTACAAGATGACCACAAATGAATGGCGGGCGGTGGTCATCGCATTACTTGGATTCCAGGTCCTGTTCGACATTTATTCGTCACAAGCGTTCTTGCAAGGTTTCAAGAACGTGCTTCTGTTGCAGATCGGAGTGGGATTGATAGCATTCGGAATCCTAGTCCACTTATATCGGATTGGAGCAGACTCGAAGTAGGTAACCCATCAGTGTCACAACCACCAACAGTTCGAGGACCATGGGTAGGAGCCACCGCTATCCTCCTAGTCTTATTGGTAGGCACTGGCATGTTCTACTACCAATACTACATCCTTCCCGCACAGATTGGACCACCACATATGCCTCAGAATATTACAATCTATATCGTGGCGGAGCAGTGGGCCTTCATGGTTAACGGCACGATTAACACTCAGACAACCCCCATTGTTGTCCACGTGGGAGATAACGTGACGTTTCATGTTCATGGGGATTTGGCAGCAAGACCCTTCATTCTCTCAGCATGGATTCTTTATTCAGGGTTTAATGGATGTCCCAGTAACGGTGGCCAAGGGAAATGATATCACCGTGAACATTGTGCCAACACAGCCAGGTGAATATACTATAATCTGCACAATTTACTGTGGTGTAGGGCATCCAAATATGCATGGTCTTCTCGAGGTTCTGCAGTAATCA
Source organism: Candidatus Bathyarchaeota archaeon (assembly GCA_963783645.1). Taxonomy (GTDB): domain Archaea; phylum Thermoproteota; class Bathyarchaeia; order 40CM-2-53-6; family 40CM-2-53-6; genus FEN-987. The sequence goes on from CAWAOH010000008.1 coordinate 11,750, forward strand.
CGCGCTCTCGGAGACATAAGGTGTGCAAGTTTCCACTACTCAGACCATCAGGAATTATGTTGAAGTCACGAAGCCTCCGATAGTTTCTCTTTTGGTCTTTACTTCAGTTGCGACGATGGTAGTTGCTTGGATCAGGACACTACACCCATTCAGTCCCGTGCTGTTTGTTGAGGCGTTAGTTGCAATTACGGCTGCGAGTGCAGGGTGCGACATGCTGACATCCTACATTGATCGTGACATCGATGCGGTCATGCACAGGACGAGACATCGCCCTATCCCAAGCGGTCGTATGAGAGCAAGCAGCGCCCTGATGTGGGGACTGTTCTTGTCAGCAATTGGACTCGTTCTTGCATTTTCGATAAATTCTCTTGCTTTCTTGTGGATAGCGTTAGGGGTTTTGGATAACGTAGTCGTTTACAGTTTGTCTGTTGAAGCGAAGGAGCCCTCGAACATAATTCTAGGAGGCATCAGTGGCGGTCTTCCTGTCATGTTTGGCTGGAGTGCGGTTACGGGCGGTGTGAGTCTTCTGCCCATCCTTCTTGCAGCACTCGTGGTCCTGTGGATTCCCGGGCACATTTGGAGCCTGGCTATTTTCACGAAGGACGATTACGAACGGGCTCGAGTGCCAATGTTGCCCGTCGTGACTAAGCTGAGTACTGCACTTAGGTGCATCGTAACTACTGTAGCCCTCATGATTCCGTTCTCGTTATGGATTTTCTTTGAAGGAGGCTTCGGTTTGGTTTACTTGGCAGTTGCCGTTATCTTCGGGATCGCTGTACTCTATATCAACTTCAAGTTGTTTGTTCATCCTGGCGATAAAATGGCATATGAGGCGTTTAAAATTTCGAGTCCCTACTCTGTTTGCTTTGTTTCTTGCAATGATGATAGATAGCTTCCTGCATATTCTGTGAAGGTCAAGAGACCAGCAGGCCTAGGCCGCGTGGAACTCGACAGGTTATTACATCTTTAATGCCCTTGCGTGCCAAGGATCTTCAGCATTAGATGAAAGAGTAAATCATTGCCCATGAAACGGTCCGCTAAGCGCCTCATCTTAGTTGATGCCACCATTTCTGCTGCCCATTGCTTCCTTCCATCGTACCTCGTAATCTGAAAGAGGCACATTCCTTTGCAGATGATCTGCAGCGACTTGACCGGCTATTGTACCAGTGATCATGGCTGTAGCAATTCCACCGCCGTTTGTTGGCATGACCATTGCTGCCGCATCTCCAACAGCCATTACATGTTCTGAATATGTTTTCTTGACTGGCCCGTCCACTGGGAGGACGTCGGCGATCATTGGTCCAGGTTTTCCTCCCTGCAGTTTGTTCTTTGTGAGAGAACAATCGTGCAGGAAGTATTGCAGGTAGCCTCTCCCGTCGTTTTTCTTCGAGTAAGAGGTGCGTATTCCAATTCCAACATTGGCGCTCTTGTTCCCTTTGGGAATTATCCATCCATAACCTCCTGGAGCAAACTCGGTTCCAAGATACATCTCGGTAACACTTTGATCAACTCCGAGTTCTCTCATCAGAAATTCATAGTTGATCGCCACGTTATTTGGTGTAACATAATCCTCCGTCAGAATGCCAGATGCCTTTGCAATCTTTGAAGGAAAACCGTCAGCAGCTATGACCACTTTGCTTCGAATGCTGGTTGCCTTATTCTTTCCGACACAGTAGGTCGCCATTGTCTCTGAAAAGGTCTGCAGGACATTGAAGCTCAATTGTGCCACCTAATCTTTCAACTTGCTTCGCCAATCCCTGTTCAAGCGTAGTTCGGTCTAGCACGTACGATACAAACTCGAACTCATACTCGTCTCCTTTGGGAGAGATCACACGGATTGTCTTGCACACATTATCTATTGCTTCCTCCGGAACATCGAAGACGTGCATGTATTCCCACGCGTTTGGAAGGAGGTACTCCATTTCTTTGCGAATGGGGAAATATTCACCACACTTGACAGGAGCACCAATTACGGTCTTTTTGTCGAAGACATGAACGCGTAGTCCACGTTTGAGGGATTCAATAGCGGCATACAATCCACCAGGTCCAGCCCCAACAACTGCGACATCAACCGTTGACAATGATAGCACCATATGATAGTGAGCACGCTGACGAGCTTGTGCAAAATAAAACAGTTATGCACTAACCAACAGTGCTTGTCACAGAAGGAAGCAGATAGTTGGCCACTTGGAATAGGTAGTTAAGCACAGGGCCAGGGAATACTCCCAATACGATAATCGTGATCGTCGCTACGATCAGAACGAAGGTAATTGGCTTTGATTCGCTCAATCTCCCCTGAACGGGTGGATCATCAAAATACATTCGCTTCACAACCCAACCGTAATACGACATCGAAAAGGCACTGTTCAGGACACCTGCCAAGGCCAGCCACCATAGCTGCCCATCAGCAGCCGCCGTGAACAATACTAGTTTGCTCATGAATCCGCTCAATGGTGGTACACCAGCAAGCGCAAATAGGGAGATGGTAAGCGTGAAAGCAGTAATAGGCATCCTCTTGCCCAAACCAGCATACGAGTCGAGTGATGTAGTAGAAATCCTGCTGAATATAGCAGCGGCTGCTAAGAAGGCAGCGGTTTTCATCACGCCATGGTTCAACACATGGAATAGCGCCCCAGCTATCCCCAGTTGATTCGGGGCAGCTAAGCCGATCAGAATGTAGCCAGCTTGGGCTATGCTGGAGTAAGCCAACATTCTAGTGAAGTTCTTCTGCATTAGGGCGGCCACATTTCCGAGAGTCATAGTCAAGATTGCGATGATTGCTAATGTACCCGACCAGTCAAGTCTGAGAGCAATTAACGCCACGACAAATACCCGAAAGAGTGCAGCGAAACCTCCGTTCTTGGTTCCTGCAGCCAGAAAAGCTCCGACAGTGATTGGTGCTCCCTCATACGCATCTGGGATCCACATGTGAAAGGGAACGGCCGCCGACTTTCATTCCAAACCCCGCTATGAAGAGCATCATTGCCAGTAACGCTAATGGGTCGAGTTTGGGAAGCGCAGCGCCAAGTCCGCTTGCGATAACATACACGTTGGTTGATCCAGTTATACCAAAGGTAAGGGAAATTGCGTAAATTATCAGCGCAGATGATAGTGCGCTGAGGATGAAGAATTTGAGTGCCGCCTCGTTTGACATGGAATCATCTTTCTTAATACCTGTGAGTATGTAGCTCGGTATGTTCATCAATTCCCATGAAAGAAAGAGTGTGATCAAATCGACTGAGAAGGCTATGAGAATCATTCCGAAAGTTGCGAACAACAAGCAGTCCGAAGTACGTGTCAAGATTCGGGTTTTGGCGCATATAATCGAACGAGGCGATACTAATCAGCAGAGTAATGCTAAGGAAAATGACGGAAAAATATGCTGAGAACCCGTCGATTGAGAGCACTCCAAGAATCAACTTGGGCTCCGGCACACCTCGCACAATGAGAGCCATCACACCGAAAAGCGAGATTAAGAGCCCGATTACAGCCCACCAACCTACGAGCATCCGAGCATGAATCCGTTTTCCCAACCCTTGGATTAGTGGAACGAGAATCGCGAAGATCGGCAACGTGAACAGAAGCAACGAGGTGGCTAAATCCATCGACTTCGCCTGTTAGAACGACCTAGCAATTCTATTCTCGTAAATAACATTTCTCCGGGTAGAGCAAACATTTTTGACGATGCGGTTCTGTTCGGTTTTCGGGTTCTGTTCGGGGTTGCATATTTCTCCGAGGTTAGTTTCGGTGCGGTCTCTCTCGGATGCCTGCGTTCTGTAGGTTATTTGTGTGCTTCTTTGAGGTTCGGTTACTATTTGAACTAGATTATTCTATCCTTCATTCGGCATATGGGGCTAAAGGGAAGTAAGGATCATGGATTTCTGGTGGATAACTGGCTCTCTATCGTTGGGCATCGTAGTTGGACTGTTAACAGGACTATGAAGTCAACCTGGAACTACCCGAGCTGTTGCCGTCGCGCTATTGGGGAATGGTGTGATTTCTATTCTGGTTTTTGTCGCGAGTGGAGACCTAAGTCTTGCGGGTCAATTCTTGGTATTCTTCTGCATAGGTATTGTTCTCGGACTCTCGATAGGATACAAATGGAGAGTTTACCGATACAATCGACTTCAACGCAAGCCTAGTCTCTATCCACCTAGCTTCTAGCGAAATGATCATCTACCAGGAGACCCCAGAAGGCGACCCAGTCTGCCATCGTCATTTCCCGAATCTCTCCTCGGGAGGATCCTGGTCCCTGGCGAGATATACGGCAACCCTTGACGTCAAGTCCGAAAACAAGCCCCGCCGAGAGTTTCCGCTGAGATTTTAGGCGTCCTGCCGCTCTTAGCGCGAGGTTTCCGTTCAGTTCTTCGAGGCGGCTTCGGCCTTCCTCTGCTCTACTTCTCGAAAGATTCTCGTCGCTTGCTCAGTAGCTTCTTCGCGTACCTTCCCCACTGGAGCAGATACGCCAGGCAGACAAGCGCAAAAGCCATGAAGGCACCGATGGTTAGCGCAAGACCCAACAAACTGACGGGCAGACAATCCCCAGGCGGGATCAATTTCCACGAAGTACTACACTGCACCAGCAGGTCATCCAACATACGAGAGGCGATAGCACCCACGAACGCCCCGAACCATATCAGGAACAAGTTGTTCCTCAAGAGGTCTCTGAGTCGCATAATGCATAAACGTGGTCGAGGTCGTATTTCTGGATTCGTCAGAAAAAGTGAGAGAGGACTCGAAATAGAAGCCCGCATACTCGAGAAAGAAAGAGAGGGAGGGGAAGCGCCTCGCTAGTCTGCAGCTTTCGCGCATCACCGAAACGGAGACAGAGCAGTGAGTCGAGTTGGATTTACCGCTACTTGAAGCGAGGTAATACTTGTTCTCCGACCAATCTTATTCCACTTAGATCAGTAGCTGATTCCGGAAATGACAGCATGAACCTATCCACCCCAAGGTCAACGTATTCGCAAATCCGTTGAACGCATTGTTCGGGTGTTCCCGCTATACTGTGCCCTTCTATGTCTTCACCTCTAATGTCTCCGCTGCGAACCGCTCGCTCCATCTTATTCTTCACTTCGGCAGCGGTTCTCCCAATTATAACGGGTCCCTGCCAAGATTTTCGGACGTCGCTGAGGCTTCTTCCAATGGAGTCGCAGTGTTTGGCGAGTATCTCGATCTTGTGCTTGTACTCGTCTGGACTTAGGCCTATGAAATTGCATCCGTCGGCAAGTTTCGCAACAGCCCTTAACGTCAACTTCTCGCCGCCGCCACCAATCCATATTAGTGGCCTCGGTTTCTGTACCGGTTTTGGTTCGCAGACAGCTTCATTTATGTTGTAGTATCTTCCTTGGAACGATGCGCTGTCTTCGGTCCACATCTTCTTTACTATTGTGACCGCTTCTTCGAGTCTCTGAACTCTTTCTCGCGGCTTTCCGAAAGGTATGCCATAGCTTTCGTGCTCTGTCTTAGCCCAGCCTGCTCCGATGCCGAGTTCGAATCTTCCTCCACTAATTACATCTAATGTGCTTGACATCTTGGCCAACATGGCGGGATTCCGATACGTAACGCAGAGGCACGTTACGCCTAGCTTCAATTGCTTTGTTTCCTTTGAGAGCGCAGACAGAACAGTCCAAGCCTCCAAACAAGGCTCCCGTGACGGCCCAAAAAGTGGGAGTTCGAAAAGATGGTCGAACAGCCACCCCGAATGGAAACCTAGCTTATCAGCTTCAGCCCAAATATTCCTGAGATTCTCATAACGTCCAAGCAGCCTACCCTGGGATGTCTTAACTCCAATCTCAACTCTCATTGTGCATGCCTCAAACAAGCAGGAGAGTAACTTGCAAGTAAGATATTCGCATTGTAAAGAAACAACCAATAATTGTGGGTGCTGCAGAAACGTATGCTGTGAGCGTAATGGGTAAGGAAGATGTTGATTACGGCAGATCCGCTCTGATAGTATGGGATATGCAGAATGGTATCGCAAGAAGTGCAATAAATTTCGACCAACTGCTCCGAAACGTTAGAATGCTCATTGACGCCTCCCACACAAACAGTATTCCAGTTATTTACAGTCAGCACACAGGTCTTCCCTCAGAGTTCCAGAGCAAGTACATGCGTCTCTCGCTTCAAAGGCGAGGCATACCTGAAGGCTCAACGTTCATGACTGAAGGAAGCCAAGAATGGAGAATAGTGAAGGAGCTCGTTCCCTTACAGGGCAAGGACCTTGTGCTCCAAAAGCATACAGCAAGCTTCTTCGTCGGGACGCCTCTAGAACAGCTTCTGCGAAACAGAGGTATCGAAGCGGTCATTCTGTGCGGCGTCGCAACTGAAGCCGGTATCGAAGGTACCGCCAGGAATGCAAGTCAATTAGGTTTCTATCCGGTAATAGTCGAGGACGCTATTGGAAGCAGAAACCAAGAGCTCCACGAAAATTCGCTCAAGGTGATGCGTCAAATGTTCGAAGTCCAACCCACGGAAGAAACAGTTCGTAAGCTCAGAAGGGGTTCTTGAAGCATATGTTGCTTGTTGCCAAACCGCTCTCACTAACGACCTCATCCAGCTTGGCAGGATCAGTCCATGACGGCGGGAACATGCCTATGCTAGCCAAGATTACTGCTCCTCCTCACCTAACTAGGAATACTGAACAGTGGGCGTGGCTGACTACTCCTGACGACACGCTTCCGACCAATAGTCTTCTAAAACCGGTCAGGCCTCGAGTTCCGATTACGATTAGATCGACATTCCTTTCCTCTGCAAGGCTCACTATAGCTTCCACGACCGAGAATACGTTGTCGCGTATTACACCGATGGCTTTCACACCCTCCATTTCTGCAAGCCTCACAGCTTCGTCAACCACCTTCTTTGCATCTTTGCGAGCAGCGACGAAGTAATCACTTAGTATCGTTGCGGGGCCGGCCACGCCAGCTTGCGCGAGCGAGTAGCTTGGCGTTGGAATAACATGACAAACGATCAACTCCGCTCCGAACTTCTCAGCCAAAGTCACAGCAACCTTTGCTGCTCGAGCCGCGTTATCTGAACCGTCAACAGCCACTAGTAGACGCTTGAATTCAGGTCCGACATGGGTTTCCAAATCTATTCCTCGTAACCTCTAATCTAATGAACTAGGAAAGTATACACTGACAGAAACTCGATTATCGCAAGACAAAACGCCGAGTTCGTCTTTGCACGATATTTCATTACCGACGGTCACATTAACTGGAACGCTCCCCGGTCCTTCGTCAAGAAGTTAGAGCGACTTTACCGTTTTGGACGATAGTGTTGCCATCGACTGACAGTGTCGCCTTCGTTATCACGCCTGGGAAGTAGAAGTTTGTTTTGCTTGCGCCTCCGACATCGTCATTGCCACCAATCGCAACAGTTATGGCTCCTGCGCAATGCTGTCCTGTAAGAATCCGATCCGTGCCTTTGGATTCAATCCTATTCCTAGAACTGCTACTCTGTCTTTTTCGCCTGTAGCCTTCTCATAGCTCGCCTTCAGAACATTCGCGTTCAAGCGGGCTCGATACTCCTTCAATGTTCCGTCCTTGAAGTCAAAGCGGATTCCGTTAACCCATTTACCCATGTAGGGAGTTGGCCTATCAAAGACTATAGTTCCCTCCGCATAACTCTCATCAGGACACACTAACAGGTTGCCCCCTGGAATGTTAGCTACGTTTCGTCCATGGTCCAAGTCATCGTTGTCAACTATGCAATCTTCCGGGTAAGCATCTCGACCTGCCAATCGTAGATTCAGATCCGTCCCATTAGGCGCCGTGATATGGACTTGACCATTACGAAGCAAACCAGCAACCTTCACCATCTTATCCTTAAGCGCTTCATAGTCGATGTTAGAAGCAGCGAGTAGCATACGCTGCCAAGCAGTAAATGAAATATTGGAGCCTCGCGCACGTTCCCGAGAAGCATAACCTAATGTAATTCGCGCTGCCTTCAAGCGATAACGTTTAGCCCTTTCATACCATTCCTGATTGTAACTGACAGCGGCATGGAACTTTGAAAAGTTCTTCCAGACTTTTGTGAAGTTCGCAGGCCCAGGGATGAATACGTATCCCTTCGCCTTCTCCATTGCAGCCCATTCATGTTCACCAACCTTTCCCAGCACATCACCCGAAAGAGACTCGGCACGTTTCCAGAATGCCTCCTCATGCTCAAACAGAAGCATCGGACGCGCACCCAGCTCACGCAAATGATAGATGAAAGCATCCGCGATTGGGAGACCATGATCCCATGTTTCGACGATAACATCGTCACCTGACTGAATGCTGAGAGTGGTGGATAGAACGTTCTTCACTAAACCATCATAAGAGGACATGATTCCTTGAAGAAGAAGCTTCTAATGTTTAAAGATTGAATTAGAGCGAGTACCTGATCTGAGCTAAAGACGTACGAAACCATGTTCAATTTTGAGGATATGAATTAGCGAAGCAAAGCTTGCACTTCAGGTGTGGAGCGACGAAAGGATGAGGGAGGGAACTCTCGTACATCTTCCTGGGCTTAGGAATAGCTTCGGCATGCGATAGAATCTCTTCTCCGAGGGATCTGACCACCTAGAGACAAACTTAGCCTTAGACTCTCTGCAGGGGTTTGACTGCCTGAGGAACTATAATAATGACAGTTGTGAGGAAGAAGACTGGAGTTGCTCAAGTTCGTTTATTGCGAGACATGCGGAATAATGGGCGCTTAGACGTAGTTATGATTGTGGTCTCTTTTGGACAAAAATGATGCGGTTTTCTATGCGCTTCTGAAAATGGGCCATCAGTGTCCTCAAGCCATCACTCCACATCCAAATCCGTTAAGCAAGAAAATGGGGAACACTTGGCTTGTCGAAGTGGAACACGGCCATAATGACCTCGGGAAACATGGAGATTACACCTTCTGGTATAAGATCGTGGATGATCCAAAAAATGCGGAATGGGGATGCAGGAAGGGACCTAACGACTTGAGCTGACAGTTGCCTTGCCGTGGGCATGGGAAAAAGTCATAGTGGTTCTGGCTTTCGTGGCGAGGGCAGACACACCAAAAACTGATGGTTCAATTTCGTCCGCTCGTACCATTAGACCCACTCATGAAAGATGTTGTGGTCTAGGTTGGTGATCCTAACCTAGGTCCGTTTCGAGATATGCTCTTCTATGTGATTAAGAGAAGAAACAAAAGTAACCAAAGAACCAAAGATTTCCTTTACAGAGACGAGGGAGTTGATTGGTAGGTAAGTTAGAGCCCGCGAAGCTTCCACGTTGCCGATGTGAAATTCCAACGGGTCGAGCATTATCCTTCTCGGGAACTTGAGCGCGGACTTTTGATTTTCCGTTCCAGCTACAAATTTGTGCTTCCGAAAGATAGTTTCATGTGTGGGTCTCTGATGGTGCGGGCAGAGAACCTAGACTTTGGGACAATTCTTCTTGTGTAAAGGGAAGATGTCCGAACTGTTCGTTTCGAAACCACACTTATCGCACACAAATCGTTGTCCTTCCTTTTCGAACTTAGACATCATGGCTAAACAACACCATCAGTATTCAAACGTACACTAATACCTTATTGATTCCTTTCGTGTGTGGTATAGCTGATGCGCACATAATTTTGTGTGTGTGCGCACCAATAGTACGGGGATATTACGTAAGGGCTGTTTTTGGATGGCCATGTGGATGTGGTTTGGGGGACGTGGATGTCCACGTGTAAGCGTTAAGGAACATGAGTCGATGATTACAATTTTCCCTTGAATGCCATGTCAAGGATAGAAGGGAGCAGTGCGTCTCCGATTCGGGACTACGGGTAGGTTATGAGCTCTTTCTCTTCAAGCGTTTCTTGCAGTTTTGCGATGGATCTGTGAACCTCCGCCTCTTTCTTGGCGCCCGTACAAACGAGCTTTCCGGTTGTGAAGATTAGTATGACTACTTTGGGATCATCCATTCGATAAATGAGCCCTGGGAATTGTTCAGGTTCGTACATGGTTCGCTTTAGTGAGTAGGTCGACTTTTCCAAATCAATATAACCACCAAGACCTGCCGATGCAACAATATTCTGGATCATAATCTCGGGTTTGCCCAGGATGACGATTCCGTTTCGTTTTAGCTCGTCCACGACTTTCATGACGGCCTTACGAGCTTGACGTTCAGACTTCGCTCCTGTACAAACCATTTTACCTGAGCTGAAGATCAAGGTGGTGGCCTTCGGTTTCTTCAATCGATATACTAAGCCTGGAAATTGCTCAGGCCTATATTCTACGCCAGGGAATACGCGTACGATAGAGTTCAGGTCAATATTCTGATGGATAGTTGCTGTCGCTACCACGTTCTCTATGTTGATGAACGCTTTGTGTTCGGCCAGAGGGCGCACCTGAGTGATACTTTAGGTGCGCTTTGTGAAGGAAGCCTATATGAATACGATTTGCGGAGCACGCAAGAAGTTCCTGACCCCTTGATTGAGAATAGAATTGTTCCGTGTTGTAGTTTTCGTCGACGCCGATTAGGATTAGGCGTTCGTCGTCTGACACGTTCTTGAGCAGTCTTTTCGCGAAAGGGGCCTGAATCCAAGCGTATGCAACCTTCTGGAACCTGAATTAGCGAAAGGATGCTTGGCGAAGGCTGAATGCTCCATTAACCGCAAGGGGAAGATATGCGAAGACCTAGACAGATTCTACAAGTACAAGAAATTCTCATGGGTTAAGCCACATTACGACCGCATAGACGTCCTACCCTTCGTTCCAACTACTCAAGAGATTACCGACATGATAGCCTGCCTAGGGCCAAAGATGTCTGTGTTCACATTGCTCCTAAAGGAGACAGGTTGTCGATTCAATGAGGGCTACAATCTAAGATGGCAAGACATCAACCCGGAAAATACGGTGACCATAACTCCGCTGAAAGGCTCGAACGCAAGACAGCTCAAAAACCAATTTACGATTGATCTGAAGTCTTAATACGAACATTCCGCAATCTATGATCTTGATGAACCATGGCAAAAGAAGTCACTTGTCCTTCTCCCTGTAGCTTCAGAGTCAGAAGCGAAAAGGAAGACGAGCTCGTAACGATAGTGCAGCAACATGCTAAGAACTCGCATCAGAAAGACGTGTCAAGAAGCGACGTTCTCGGCATGGCGAAGACAGTTTAGAAGCATTGTGCAAGTGTTTTCTAAACTGTCAAGCCCCTATTTTCCTTAACCAATGCCCCAGTAGAGTATGGCAGAGGGCATAATAGAATAATATGGGACGAAAACGATTCTATTGACGCAACTACAAGACTCCACAACGGATGTCTCAGGACCTTAAACCAGTAATCTTCCTCTTTATTCGAAGACATGAAAACTCACACCTTCAATTCCTGCTGGCCGCTTCTTTAGGATTTGAGGATGTGCTACATTGCTTTGGTACTGCGAGCGTACTCAATTTGATTGAATATATCATCACCATGATTCCTGAATACCGTATCTATTTGATTAAACTCCGCTTCCCAATCCCTGATGGTACGATTAGCATCATCTAAGGCCTCTTGCTTTTCTTTACTGTAGGGTGGCTCATAGAGTCGTTTAGTGGCCTCTATCAAATCATCTAACTTTTTCCTGATGGTCTCCTTACAACCCTCCTTTAGCGTCTTCAAGTCCTCGTCTCTTTTGCCGACGAATTTACCGTTCTTCTCTAGAGTCTGAATATTCTCATCAATAGCATCCCCTATGAGAGATGGTAACAATTTCGGTCACCACTCAAGTTTTCACCTCTGTTCTTCCTTATTACGCTATGGAAGGGCAAGCCCTCCGTGAACTGTCACGGCCCTACAGAACTCTTAGGCAGGTCGTTACGCTGGAGTGAAGCATTCGACGTAATCTTGGACTACCAGTGTAATTCTTGTGGAAGGCTTTGGCAGAGACCTGTTACTAGACAGGTGGAGGAAGCGTATGTGAGGGTTGGGGGGCTTATTTTTGTGGGGACAAACAGCTCGGTCGTCCCCTTCGTACTTTAAATTCAGAATATATTCTGAAAACAGGGTTGTAGTCGTCCCAAATTTGCGTTTGCAGTGCCACCAGAACTCAAGAAACAAATGGACGCAGAGATTGACGGAAAGGGTAGCATTGCCGACCTAACACAAGTCGGACCGCTAACATTAGAGCAAACTCAACTCAAATCGATGCCTTAGCCTTTTGCCATTTTTCGCGAACTTTTCCTATTTGCTGATCATACTTGCCCCTCATCACCCGACCCACATTCCAGGTCATTTTGCCTGTTAGTTCACGAAACTTTCCTCTTATCTGCTGGTTTTTTCCGTTCATGTCTTCTTTTCACCTTCCTTCCATGATATATAGATGTCGGTACACATATGTAAGCATTGTGCTGCATAACCGGCTGCAGTTTGGGCGGCGCACAGGCTGATTCCTCTGAAAGTGGACAAAAGCACATTATGAGAGTCGTTAGCAGATCCAACATAATCTACCAAGACTGGTCCACGAAGACAGTGCTCATAACCTGCATGATCCACGTCCGAAAATGCTCAATGTGATGAAGGAAGAAGGCCGAACTCTATATGCGTATAACACGATATAGCTATATATATTTAATTAAAACAAGAGGTGGTGGAACAGAGTCCTTTACCTTCATACCATGCGAGAAGGGAATAACGCTGATTCGAATGCTCTACAAACGGCCTTGGGAGAAGATAAACGCGAAAGAAGTACTGTACGAAGTCACAATAGAGGACTAAAGTCAGACAACGAAGCATTTCGGGGTCGGGATCCTAGTACTAAACGCTAAATCCGTTTTGTGAAGGGAATCAACAATCAGAGGAACCGTACACACCCTGAACATCCGACGCGATTTAACAGCAACACGATTTCTTTTAGACCTACGTAGACGTTACAGAACCTATCAGAATCATACTTATCTTAGAGAGGGAGCGTTATCTAACGTAGGATTGGAGAGAATAGTCATTGGTTACGTTTAAAGAAATGCGGTTTCAGGGAAAGAATAAGGATCTAGGCGCATTATCCCAGCAAATTTCTGAATATTTGCAGGGCGACGGATACAAGGTGCAATCTACAACAGCGACTTCCGGGCCGATTATTCAAGCTCAAAAAGCAGGAATTCTTACGAGACATAATAACAGCGGAGCGATGCTTCACAATCTCGATCACAGGAGCCTCCAACGACTTCACAGTCAAAATTGGCATAGGTAAGTGGGTGCAGAACATCGCTGTTGCAGCGGCAGAGGCAGTTCTATTGTCGGTGTTGTTCTTGGCGGTTGATGTTCCGGAAATGCTATGGACGGTTCATGTCGAGAACACGATTGCAAAGAAGATAACTCAAATCGTAGGCTAGGCTACGTCTTTCTCGCTCATCTTAGCCCACTGAACGCACAACTCAGATCTTAGGTAGAGTACGCGAGCACCAAACGGATTGTTACACCATTCAGCTCCGACTTCACCAAACGCAGAGGTTACACAACCAAATACAATAGTACTAACTAGAAACATGGTGGAATAGTACGGCTAGATTTTCCATAGGGAACGCATTTTTATTATTACCAATTTTCACTCTCATTATCCTCTACCTCATATCGAAACTAATGCGAAGAAATCCTAAACCACAACTTACGACATCAAAGAACGGGAAGAAATGAGCCTGATTATGGTCAAATACGCGCACGAGCGAGAGTGGATACTTTGCCAATTCAATCCGATGAGTCGCGCGCCGCTGCTGAAATCAAATAAGCCGACTCAGAAGCCTAAACCCGATTATGCTACTTTGGTCAGCAAGATGACAAAGGACGAAAGGACGTAGGTGTCTAGAGCAGTCATCACAGGTTGACTAACGGAAACATCGATGGGCCGGATAGGTCGATTCTTAGTGAAAGAAGTCGAGGTCTCAATCTTGAATCCGAAATATCCGATTCTCTCATCGATGCCTGTCTTTGATTTCTTCTTGTTGGGTTTGTTGAATCCAGGTATTTGAGTTCAGCTACGCGAGCTAGCTAGGGACGCCAGAGTCACGCCTAGCAGCAAGAGTATTATTCCGATAATCGTCCACGCCAGCCAGCTAGGCACCAAGATTGCCAGCCATTTGACCGCACCCACCGCCAGGAAGGCGACACCTAGAAAGGCAACAACAACCCCTGAAACTATCAGGGCGACAGTGCGAAGTGCCCGTTTCACAGTGCGTTCAATGAATTTTCCAATGTTTCCAATCGTTTGTCCTAGGACCGAGCGTATGACTCTAAGAGCCAGCCTTTCTGCGGAAGTCTGCTTTTCCTTCTCTGGCAAATACTGGTACCTAATCTTTGGATTTCGAAAGCGCCACGCCGACCGCCATACCGACAAGGAACGCAACACTCACGGCCAAAAGTGGTCTTTCAGTTATCGTCTTCGCAGCCCTATGTCTTACCGGACGCATCTGCTCTCTGAGATCACTTAAGCGCTCATCGATGTCACTGCGCAGATCCTTCACGTAATCCTCTACCTTTCGCATCTGCTTGAGTTCTTTCTCTTCCTTCTCCTTTGACAAAACAACACGCCGGCCTAAAGTGAGGCGAACAGCGGATAAAAGAGTACCTTCTTGACTCTGTCAATTCAACGAGATTTGCGAACTAAACAAAGCGAGACGCCAACTAGCAACCCGAACGCGAAAACCAAGCCTGTTACCAGGAGAGGATTTTCACGAATCGTAGCACTACCTAAGAAAGAACGCGTCAAACGAACGTGGATTTATGGTCAGGGAGAAAGTTAGGAACAGGCTCCTCACCGCTTAATGCCTTATGACCTTGAACGTCCGTTTCAGCTTGCGCCCAACACTCATGGAAGTTGAGTACAACTATCCCTTCACCATTAACGATATAGATACATAACCTTATAAACGCAATTTAACTATGTTACGTGGTAAGGGGAATCGTTAATGGATCTGTTAGTTGCTATAATCGTGATTCTCGTTATTCTCTGGCTATTTGGATTTCTTGGCGGTCTCGGCGGAAGTCTAATTCACATCTTGATTGTGATCGTCATCATCGTAGTAATAGTTAGACTACTTCAAGGCCGCCGTATATTGTGATAGAAGTCGAAGGATTGACGGAAAATGAAATCGAAAATAATAGTTCCGAGAAGTTTAGCGATCTTTGTGATCTTTATTGTTCTGGTGTCAGTTGCTCCATCTGTGAGACAGGTCCATGGTCTCACGACGAGTGCAAACCTTAGCGAGTGGGCGATACCCACTGGGAGCAGTACTCCCACTGGACTGGCGTTAGATCCGTCTGGGAATGGTTTTTGGTTTGCAGAATATTCCGGCAACAAGGTTGCTCAATTCGACCCGTCATCTAACACCTTCAAGGAATGGACTATTCCAACGCTGAACGCTCAGCCCACCGGGCTGGCAACGACAACAATCTCGGGAACTACAGTCGTCGTTGGTGTGGAGTTCAATACGAACAAGGTCTTCCTGTTCTTCCCCGCGACGGGTACTTTCAAAGAGTACACATTGCCCACCGCGAATTCAGGGCCTGATTCCATATCCGTGGAGCCACCTGGCGCCTACATCAGAGCTTGGTTCAGTGAAATCGGGACGACAGGAACAAGGAATGGTATGGGTGAAATCGTCTACGACGTGGTTTCAGGTACAGCTTCCTTGTATGAATGGACGCTTCCAGCCGGGGCTGGAGGCGGAGCGAATGGGATTCACGCGAGCGCCGGTTCGATATGGCTCGCTGGATTCAACGGGTTGGTGAAATGGGATAGAGCTGCGAATCAGTTTACCACATGGCCCATTCCAGCCCACCCATCGACGGCTGCTGCTTTTCTTGACGTTGATAACGTAGGACAGATCTGGTACACTTCACGAAGCTCAGGCGCCTCAAGCACCAACAATTACGTTGGAGTCTTGCGTGGAGATAACACGTTCAAGGAGTGGCAGGTACCGACCGCAGGTGCCGATCTTAGAGTTATCAACATCAATCCATTATCGCAGAGCCCATGGGTTGCAGAGCAAGGTTCAAGCAAAATCGGGGTGCTTGATCCTTCAGCCGGCGGTTCCGTTACGTCAGCCTTGTCGACTACGACACCATTCACGCCAGTATTGGGAGCTCTTGTCACGTCGATGGCAGGGCCGGTGACTGTAGCCACAAACGTCGTGGCTCCGTCGACTAGCGCGAATATTGGATCGACCACTAACCAGTTCACAGAATGGACCTTGCCGGGAAGTACTCCGCACGATGTTATTGCCGACAGTTCAGGGAACGATTGGACATTGGAGCCCGGCACAAACAAGATCGCAAAGCTTACGCTCTCCACCCCAGACTTCGGTCTTGTGGCGTCGCCTGGAACAATTTCAATTCCACAAAGCGGTTCAGGCAACGTTGCGATCATTGGCACGTCTATTCTATCTTTCTCGGGTCCAGTTACGCTTTCGGTTACAGGGTCGATTCCAACTGGAGTAACATTCTCGAGCTTTAGTCCTAACCCGTTCACGATTCCTGCGGGCGGCTCAGGTTCAGCTACTTTGGGAATCACCGTGGCCTCAGACTCGCCGACAGGGTCAGTAGCAATCACCGTCAGTGGCATAAATGCAGGGCTTACTCACACCACAACGTTCACACTGACGATAACTCCGCTCAATGACTTCTCGATCTCGTTGAGCTCGAGTAGCCTTACGGTGGGACCTGGCGGTTCAGCTACAGATACCGTGACGATCACTTCTATTGGTTCGTTCAACTCGGCTGTAAGCCTGTCCACAGGGCCTTTGCCAAGTGGGGTACACGTGAACCTCTCTCCAAGTTCTGTTACGCCAGCTTCCGGGGGAACAGTCACCTCCACTGCCACTGTGAGCGTTGACGCAGGAACATCCGCATCAGCTTCGACAATACTGATCACGGGAACGAGCGGAAGCCTCACGTGTTCGCAGAGTCTTTCGTTGACGATAGCGGTCACGCCTGACTTTTCGATGTCCTCTGGTCCCAGTGCACTTTCAATCGTGAAGGGTGGCAGCGGAACATCAACTATCAGTATTTTGTCTGTGAACGGATTCAGTTCGCCGGTTGCACTTTTGACTTCTTGGGTGGGTGCCGCTCCAACAAACGTAAACACGAACCTTCCCGGCCCTATTACTCCACCAGCAGGAGTTGTGGCAACGTCGACCCTAACTGTGAATCCCACCTCGAGCACTTCTGCAGGGACTTACACCCTCCGGGTTACTGCTACAAGTGGAGCTCTAACCCATTACGTTGATGTTACCGTACAGGTTAATGAGGTCACGTCCGCTACAACTACGGTTACATCGACCAGCGGTACATCTACCAGTGGTACATCGACTAGCGGTACATCCACCGGCGCAGTTGGAGTGGGTCCTAAATGTCTCATTGCGACTTCAACGTACGGGTCTGAAGTGGCACCTGAGGTTCAGCTTCTACGCAACTTCCGTGATAATTCACTTATGAAGACTAAATCTGGTTCCAACTTCATGCTAGTCTTCAATGCTTGGTACTATTCATTCAGTCCCTACGTTGCGGGCTACTTGAACACACACTGGGTTGAACGAACAGTGATGAAAGGTGTGCTCTATCCACTTGTAGGAATCCTATACTTGACTTCAAACGTGTTCTCAGCAGCCTCTTCCTATCCCGAGGTTGCTGTACTGATATCCGGCCTCCTAGCGAGTTCCCTGATCGGTGCTTTCTACTTGGGAGTACCATTGGGTGTGCTAAGAGCTAGAGTCAGGCGTCTTCGTGATTGGAAGGGTCAGGGGATGGTTGAGAGAGTGCTCGCTGCCATGCTGTTCGGCGGATTAGGAACCCTCATGTTCGGAGAGCTGTTCTCATCACAACCAGCCCTCGTAATATCCACAGCCACGATAGTACTTTCAACACTCTTCATCTCCTCAGCAATAGTATCGAAGAAAGTCTGCAGTCGACTCTAGAAACGAAATTTCGACCGAGAAAACCACCACGTGGCAGTCCAAAAACCGTTCTTACCTATATCCACGTACTCATGTTGCGGGAAGTTGAATTTGAACCGTCGATTTTGTGTGTGTGGTACTAGTGGTGCGCACACACACAAAAAATTCATGACGGACGACGCTTCAAATCAATTATTACGAAATAGTTCAGTAAGCGGAGATCAAGTGATCGGCGTAGACTACTGGTATGGAAGATAAGAAAAAAGGGTCCGAACGGATTTGTATTAGTGCTCAGTAGACTTCAATACGTCCCTTAATGCTTTCGTGATCATATCAAGCCCCCTCCTCTCAGCCTCCTACCCAATACTACAACTATCAGCCACCCACCCAGATGTACTCGTATCCACCGCAAGCGTACAGGGTCCAGTGACAGCTCTCTAGGCGTACTTTCTCACGCCTTCTAAATTTTCTTGCGTCTGCCTGTTCTAATCTCTAGATTTATCGTTGCTGCGCCCATTGTCTACCTTGGTAGACGTTGAACAAGCGAATCGGGATTGTTTCCCTCCTCGTTGTCATCATATGTCTAATGGTAGGTTCGTATTTCATTTTCGCTTGGCCTTCGATCAGCAACCATTCGAACTTATTTACGGTGACGGGAACGCTAGAGAGCGGTGTCGAGGCCGGTTGCGTGATTCTTCGATCTGATGATGGAACACAATATCTCCTTCTTGGCTGGTCTAATTACCCTCATGCCGGAACCAGAGTCACCGTAACGGGCTACTTCGATAATGGCGTTGCAAGCTACTGCATGCAGGGACAGGCAGCGATACATGTCGTTTCGATTTCCACATTGAAACCCACAACGACAATATCCATTAGTTACGGTACAGTAACCGGGTCAAGTGCCACGGTGATTAATGCCTCCACGCAACAGTCGAATACTATCACTGGCATGCCGATCACAACCAGCGGTTATGTTTACATGGTGGTGGAGAATCCGCAATGTTATCCGCAATGCGGTGCGCCTTCGTTCACCCTCACATACCTTTACGTTCCGCCTGGCACCGGCTGCACCGGTTCTATGGCTTGTTATCCCGGGCCACGGTACTACAGGCTGCTCAACACAGACGGCACCCCGTTCTGGACAACCGCGCCGAACGGCACGTACGCGGTCAGCGTAACAGGAATACTGGTTACCCCTTCATCATGGAACTGCAACTCATTCTACGTTCCCAAGATCTGCGTGTCAGGAGACATCTACGTGCAAAATCTGACAATTCCCGAATTTCCAAATAGCATTCTTACTTTGATTCCTCTGCTGCTAGCACTCGCCGTGGTCAAATTCTCGAAAAGACGAGCAGCGTATCCTGACAACGAGATGATCTTCATCAGCATACTACATCACATCGCCTTGAATCGACTTATTCATTGACGATTTGAAATGCGTCCCACTGGCAAACCCATGTGGGAAGTCAAAGCGAGGCTGACATACTCGATCGTCAGTCCACGACGTAGAAGCCTGAACTGCTGTTCACTCATTGCGCTTCGGCCTGGAATTGTGCTGTTTCCGGGTTGGAGGTTCATGTTGTTGAAGCCAAGACGGGTGCTGCTCGGCGTAGTCAACAAAGCGCTCCATACGATTTACAGTATCCTTGTGGACGTGATGCTCGATGCCTTCCGCGTCAGATTTGGCGATTTTCTCTTCGACGCCGAGAATTCTAAGGAATTTGAGAATTGTGCGATGTCTTTGCTGGACAGACTTTGCTAGCCGTTCTCCACTATCTGTGAGAGCGAAGCCTCTGTAACGAGTGTAAACTATGAATCCCAACTCATTCAGCCTTCGGAGCATTGTGGTGACGCTTGGGGATTTTACGCCTAGAGTTTCCGCGATGTCGATTGATCTGGCGTAACCTTTCTTTTGGATTAGGTCGTATATGACTTCAAGGTAATCTTCAACTCGTGTGAGGTCGGAAACAGGGTTCAGTCGCGAGTCTTGAGTCATCACATTGGCACTTCCCATACTGATGAGAAAAGCAGGTAGGTATTAGGCTCAATGATTATGACGGCTGAGATCAAAGCTGAGACCAGTGTGATTCTTCTGTTGACGAATTCTTTCATCATTTTCTCATCCCTCGACAGCCTTCTTCTTTCACCATCATTGTCACTGGTTAGTTTGTTCTTAGCAAGCGGGTTTATCGCAGCGTAGCGTAGACAAGGTACAGATGATAGGCGCCATAAGCGCCTAGAGTCATAGCCTGCAGGTAGACGCTGAATGGGGCCACAATATAGTAAATCAGGTAAGTGTTTAGCGCCACAATTACCGTCCCGGTTAACACAGCGAGGAATGTGGTTAAGCGTTTGTTAACAAGCGGACCCATGAGGTCCTTCTTGGCAGTGAATGTTATCAAAGGTATCATGGGTAACGCAATCATCAGGCTGAGGAGTACTTGACTGTAGACCAACAGGAACAGCGGATCGAAACCTAGGAGCACCGCTATCGTCGTTGGGAAAACGTTGATAACTCTCGTAATAACCCGCCTGACGGTCTTGTTCACTTTTGTTCCCAGTAACCCGTCCATGATCGCTTGGCCGGCTAATGTTCCGGTCGTCGAGGAGGCAATGCCGGAGCATAGCAGCGTCACGGCGAACATAATGGCGGCAAACGATCCGTAGATGGGTATCATTATGCGATACGCCTCGTCTACTGCTGATATGTTGCTGAACTTCGGGTAGAAGGCTTGGGCGCTCACGATCAGGATGGCCGCATTGACCATTCCGGCGATCGTGAAAGCAAAGAGGCTTTCGCCGGTATGGAGCTTCAACAATCGTTTCTTTTCTTCACCGGTTCGGTCCACCAGTTTGTCCCTAGTCAGCGTGGAATGTACGTACAGTGCATGTGGCATCACGGTCGCGCCGATGATGCCAACTATCAAGACTATGCTGTCGGGGCTAAACGCTGGCGAGACGAAGGAGTGAACAAGCTGAGGTATGTCTAGGCCGGTAACGGTAACTTCGTACAGGAAACCGAAAGCTATGATCGATACGAACAACATGAAGAAGTATTCGAGTGACCTGAAACGCCGCGATGTTAGAGCTAGCAGAATCAGGATGTCAGCGGCTCCGAATAGCGACGCGTAAAGGAGGGGCACATTGAACAGTATGTTCAACGCGATAACGGTGCCCAGGTACTCCGCGAGGTCGGTGGCCGCGACTGCAGCTTCGGCCCCAATCCAGTTCAGAAAAATGTCAAACTTGGAATTTTTGAGAGACTCTCTGACGAGTCCCGCCAAATCATTGCCCGTTGCTATTCCTAGCTTTCCTGAGAGATACTGGAGGAGCATCGCCATGAAATTCGCCATCCAGACAACCCAAAGCAAACCGTAGTTGAAAGCCGCACCCGCCTGTATGTCCGTCCCGTAGTTCCCTGGGTCCATGTATGCCATGCTGGTGATCAATGCTGGACCCGCGAAGATGAAAAGTGCACGATACTTGCTAACGAATCGCCTGATCTGCAAATTTAGATGAACCTAACTAATCTAGAAGCCACTATTCTATATAGCCAAGTCAAGCTTTAAGTCTTTAGTTCTTTGCTTTGCCATTAGCAAGATCGGCAAAGCAGTATCCGACCTGCCCGTAATGCGCTGTACTCAGCGCGGGTATCAGGTCGAATTTTGTGAGCGGCCCACGTCCCCGAATGGGAAGCCTGAACAGACCTAGTGGCTCTATTGAACCCACGTTAAGACGGGTTCAAATCCCAACGGCCCCGCGAAAGAAGGCATCTGCAGTTCAAAGATCTCGAACCCGTAGAATTCGCTCTTCACCCAGCGGTGAAACGGTGAATCCCTCCGGG
>CAWAOH010000009.1:0-76506 GCA_963783645.1 Candidatus Bathyarchaeota archaeon
GTCAGGGTGCTCGCGGTGCTGCTGTAGGCATCCTGCACCCCGCTCAGGCCCCCCAGCAGGTGCTTCGCCTCGTCGACCACGAAGTCGACGACGAATATCGTCACCACCGAGGCGAGCTCGAAGCGGAGGTGGTTCTTCCAGTCGCGGACCATGAAGGCTCGCGCCGCGGTCAGGAGGAAATAGGCCGCGACCACGCCCAGGGTCATGACCCAGGTCCAGGGATGCGTGAAGAGGATAAGGACCGAAACGGCGACCGAGAGGGCTACGTACCTCCTGTCCGGCCTGTCGAGGCCCACGAGGAGCAGGGAGAAGAACACGAGGGCCTCGGACATCGCGAGCCAGTCCGCGTAGAGCCCCGCGTTGACCCCCGACACCACCAGAAGGGAGAAGGCCGCGAAGAGGGCAGCGGTCGCAGCCAGCAGCCCGTCCTTCACGCCCGCCCTCACGAAGAAGTAGGTCGAAACGGTCAGCAGCACGGCGAGGAGGGCGGGGACGATCCTGATGGCGAGCCATGCCGAGCCGGTCAGCAGGGCCAGGAAGTACTGGAAGAGAAGATACACGGCGCGGTCGTTCTGTAACGAATAGCTGACTGCACTGAGAGGGTTCTGATTGAGCATGTGCTGCAAGGTATGGTAGTAGAAAGTCCCTACATCGAGGCCGACGAGGATGGGTTTCGGGTTGATCGCGTGCAGGTAGGGGTAGGCCCCCACGAAGAGCGACCCGGCCAGACTCGCTACCAGCAGGATGGGGGAAGCCTCTTCGATTCCAGCCAGTCGTCGTCCTGCTGCCGGCCTGCATGAAGCGCAACGAAAGCCTCGAGAAGTACTCCCGCAGGTCTCCCCAGTAGACCCCGAGGAACAGTCTGAGGGGCCAAGACAGGAAGAGCAGAAGAACTAATCCGGGCATCCACCAATACGCCTGATTCAGGAGTTTCAGCCCGAGCATGCTGGCCGACCAGGTCGAGCCCTGCAGAGGCGGCGCGCCGTCGTAGGCATCGAGGACCCACCTCGCCGCCGAGACAGAGAAGACGACGGCCGTCGAGGCCGCCAGAAGGATCAGGACCGAGGACAACATCCTTGCCGGGAGAGATTCTCAGCAACTCGGAACTGTGAAGTATTAGGTAGAGGATCCCGGCGATCGTTCCTAACGCGCCGATCGAGAGGAGGACGACCGGGGAGAGGCTGAAGAGGGCGATCAGCAGCGCGGGAAGCATCAGGGCGACCATCCTGGCACGGCCGAGCCGACGGAAACTCAGTGCCAGAATGGCCAGGACCGAGGCGGAGCAGGCCACGAGGATCAGCCAGTCAACCGTCGGATTGATGAGGGAGAAGGAGGTCGGGTAGATCGTTCCCGCCATGGTGGACTACCAACAGAATTCGTTGAGTGCCTGAAGGTCCATCTAAGGATCTCTGGAGAAAAGGAGTTCATAGTATTTGGGCATACTCACCAAGCATTCATCGATATTGACAGAAGAGTCGCCAAACACTGGATGTTGGATAAAAGAGGGCGCATCCTGCGAATACGTACTTTGAATTTGGAAGTTGGCCGCCGTCTCTTGTGGAGTTCAATAGGAGTAAATTGAATCCAACATCTGTTTCCAAGCTGAAGTTCTAATCTTAGCTATCGGTGGTGGTGGTACCTAGGGTGCGAGCATCAGAAATTGAACCATCATTCTAGTGTGTGTGCATCATTAGAGCCACCCAGGCTACTTTTGAGGCCGCTTCAATATCCTAAAATTGTGAGATGATTCGTTTTGCGAATATGTCCAACGTGGCGGTGTCGTGGACTGGTGGTAAGGACTCTTCTCTAACTCTGTATGAGATTGGGAAGTTGGGCTCTGAGGTCAGCTGTTTGGTTACTTTCGTTCCAAGAGGAGAGAGATTACTTGCTCATCCACTGGACTTTATTGGTTTCCAATCACGAGCTTTGGACATTCCACACTATGCAATCCCTGTCGAGGAACCGTTCGACCTTAGCTACGAAAATGCAATCGCATCGCTCAAGGAACAACATGGCATTGATACACTAGCGACAGGCGATATTGGAGAGGTTGCTGGTCACAACCCGAACTGGATAGTTGACCGCGCAATGCGCTGTGGTATCGATGTCGTAAGACCTCTGTGGCATCAAGACAGGATTGGGCTTCTAAACAGACTGCTCAAGCTCCGGTTCAAGATAGTTTTCTCTTGTGTCAAGAGTCCCTGGTTCACAGATGACTGGCTAGGATTGGAGCTCTCGCCGAGTTTGGTGGGAAAGCTTAGTGAGCTGAGTGAGCGTACTGGGCTCGACATTTGCGGAGAACAGGGAGAATATCATACCTTAGCGCTGGATGGACCCAACTTCAAGCAGAGCATCCAGGTCGGTTCATTTTCAAAGCACGTTGATGGTTCAATAATGTACGTTGCCTTGGATAGCCTTCGATTAGCAGAAAAGCGCACGTGAGTAATTGACCAATTGCAACATAACATCAACAAATCGTACGAACTGGTATGCATGTTGTAGGGATCCATCAGCTTTATGCTTTGATAACTCCAAATATCATTATGTCTGATCTGCTCTCGATTTGCTTCGACCTGAAGGTAGTCCGTGTTTCCGACCGTGTCGTCGTCGTCGCCACTGATGGTGCGGGCAGCGAATTTGAACCGTCGTTTTTTTGTGTGTGTGTGGGTCTGGTGGTGCGGGCACCTAATTTGAACCATGCTTTGCTGTGGCGTTTACTTACAGTCGCGTCTCTCTTGGCTTATTTGTGGCCCTGTCTTGTTATTTACTAATTAAACTGGAAGCTTCTGTTGATCATCGTTGTCGGATAAGGTTGACAAGTCTGCGCAGAAAACCGAAAAAGTTACCGAGAAAGCTTCTGAGACGGTAATAGAGAAAACGGAGAAAGGTGACATAGAAGTGAAAATCGAGAAGCAGAAAAGGTCAGCAAGCCTGACAAGGTAGAGGAAATTGAAAAGGTCGAGAGCATCCTAGACCTTGAAGGCGTCGGCCCAATCACCGCTGGGAAACTTACGGACGCAGGCTTCGACTCAGTTGAAGCATTAGCCGTTGCACCCGTCCGTGAAGTCGCCGACAAAGCAAACCTAGAATCGAGTGTGGCCCTGAAGGTCATTAAAGCCGCACGCCAATCAATGCAGTTCGATTTCATAAACGCCAAACTCCTCTGGGAACGAAGACAGGGACTACTCAAACTCACAACCGGCTCAAACAACGTCAACAAACTACTCGGCGGCGGCGTTGAAACCCAAGCCATCACTGAATTTGTAGGCGAATTTGGATCGGGCAAGTGTGTTTCCCAGGATTCACTGATCGCCACGACGAGTGGGCCAATCTTAGCTTCGGAACTTTCCATGCTAAATTCACCTTTCGAAATTGATTCCGGTAAACAGGTGTCTCATGGTAAAGCTATTCGAAAATTCATAACGAACGTTGAAGAGCAGGTTCTGATTCAAGCTTCAGGTGGTTTACACGTCACGTGTAGTCCTCAGCATCGTTTCTTCACGCTGAGCACGGACGACGGAACTGGAAGAAATTCAGGCAAAGGACCTTACAGAGAAACGATGGCTAGCCGTTGTGCGCAGAATCACCTGCGTCGAGGAACCATACACGCTACCGACACCATCACCTGATCACGGACGACAGTACGTCTTTCCGAACAGGATTACAGCTGACTTCGCCAAAGTGTTAGGATGCCTAGCGAGTGAAGGATACATCCAGTGGCGTGAAAAGTCAGCTACTATATCCTTCTCCAACACCGACCCCGAATTCCAAACCGCTTATTCGGATTCATTTGAGAAAACATTCGGCGTAAGACCGCATGCTCCACCAAGTCACCAGAAGGACTTCATCGTCTGCTCCGTCCAGATTGCTGAATGGCTCATAAAACTCATGCCAACACTGAAGGGCACCGGTGAAGGCAAGACAGGCAAGAAACTTCTCCCACAACAGGCCATGTGCCTCGGAGCTGACGAAACTAAAGCACTACTCCGCGCCTACTTTGACGGAGACGGCTGGGCGAAAGAGGATCAACCCAGCATTGAAATGTACTCGGTCCACAAGCCGCTCCTGGAGCAACTGCGATTCCTCTTACTCAAGCTAGGAATCTACTCAAGGATACGCAAGAGGAGTCTAACGATTAGCGGCGAATACGCCTACAAGTTCGCACAGGAAGTGGGCTCTGACAGAACTGTAAACCAAAGCAAATTCCGTAACTGGAAACTTGACACTCGAAACACGACCAGCGACCTCATACCCGTCTCCACACATACCTTCAGCAGATTAGGAAAACTTCTAGGCTTCAACTCCGATAATCCAGTGTGGCGCAGCTGGGTACGCAATTATCTTGGCCAATCACACATTGCGTATCCAACACGAACCACACTCACTCAACTAGTCCACAACATCCGCAAATTCACAGCCCAAATGAAAGACTCAGGATTCAAAGTGGAACCGGAGATACTTCAGATCATCGACAGGATAGCCGTACTCGCTGAAGGCGACTTGGCATGGGAACGTGTTCTGAATGTGAAAGTCAAGAAGGAACCCGTGGAGATGGTTGACTACGAGGTTAATCCCCACCACAACTACGTCGTCAACGGTTTCGTAACCCACAACTCCCAAATCTGCATGAAGCTGAGTATTACTGCTCAACTGCCAAGTGCAGACGGCGGCTTGGAAGGGAAGGTTCTATTCATCGACACTGAAGGCACGTTCGCGCCTCAGCGAATCCACCAAATGGCAACATCCATGAAACTTGAACCCGAAAAACTCCTTGAAGGAATCTACTACAGCCGCGCCTTCAACAGCGATCATCAAATCCTAATTATTGACCGTGCGTTCAAACTCTGCCAAGAGGAGAAAGTTAAACTCCTAATCGTTGACTCAGTCCTCTCACACTTCAGAAGCGAATACATCGGCCGCGAATCACTCAGCGAACGCCAACAGAAACTAAACTCCCACCTACACAAACTCACACGCATCGCACAAGCACTCAACCTAGCTGTCGTCGTCACAAACCAAGTCCAAGCGAACCCGCAAGCCTTCTTCGGCGACCCTACACGACCTGCAGGCGGCCACATCATGGCGCACGCCTCAACACACCGCATCATGCTACGAAAAGCAGCCGGCGGATTACGTGCGGCGAAGGTAATTGATTCACCATTCTTACCCGAGTCGGAGACATTCTTCCAGATAACTGAGAAAGGAATCGAAGACGCTCAACCCAAGGCACGACGAGACGACTAGGCGCACCCACAATGTCCGATACTGCAAGCCTGCACTCCATCGACCATATCCACAAAAAACCAACTCAGAAAGTCAAGGTCCAGAATCTTTCTCAACTCATACCCAACACCTACACGACGCTCAAAGCGCGAGTCTTAGTCGTTAAATCAAAAGAAAAGTCAGACGAATTAGGGAAACGCAGGTACATATTTGGAATCTGCGAGGACCAGACCTCACGCACGCCCTTCATCTGCTACAAACCCTACTCAAGCTTCTTTCATGATGGAGTTTTCGAATTCGAGGACGTGTACGTTCACCAGTTCGAAGACAACAGCCTGCTACTGGTCGTGAATGAACGTTCTTCAATCGACTACTTGATCGATGAGGACCCAAAGAAGTATGTTTGGAATCCACACATTGGCGACATCAACCGCCCCATGGGAACATGCCGCGTAACACTGCAAGGTGTGCTGAGTCAGATTAGTTCCAGTTCCGGTTTGGTGCAACGATGTGAAACCTGCGGACGTGTGGCCTATGAGGGAAAATGTCCTAATGGTCATGAGAGCAAGCTTTTCTGGGCAGTTAGAATATCCGGGAAACTTTCCGACCTTACAGGATCCATCAACGTTGTCTTTCCACAACAACTGGCGTGCAAACTGGTTGGGAGGACGGTTGGCGAAATTCTGCAGTTAGCAGAAGGACAAGCGCCTTACTTGTCCGAATTTGCAACAGAATCCTACGCCCTCCACATCCCGAATCCAGTTGAGATTTGTGAGGCATACGCGGATGCGCCTGACGACTATCGATCCGCTCACAGTCCTGTCGTAGTCGATCTAAATGATTCCAGGATCATCTACCCTAATGATCTGAAACCAAGAGAAACCTTCGGCAACGAAACAAGAACACTAGATCTAGGCTAAAAGGGAAGACCGGCGAGACCTAGCAAGGCTCGCTGAAAGACTGCTGGAAATGAAACTACGAAAACTAACACAACTACCAAAGGTGAACGGCATTCTCCTCACAGCCAAGCCAATTAACCTCTACAATGCGGAGAACGCGAAACTCTACGTTGGTTTCCGAACCAAAATCAACATTACACCATCAAACGAACTAGTAGTCCAAGTGCTGCCGTCAGCTGAAGTTTACGAAAGCCTACTCGATTACGTACACTACCGAAGACAACGAGGAGCATCATCGACCGCCATCAAGAATTCCATCCTCAACTATCGACGAAATGTCGTCTTCGCACCGAGCGGAGAACTTGCCACAATAGTCAACCTCAAATTCATGAAAGCCGGCGAGTTCAAGGTGCCGCTTTATGAGCTTACGCTTCCAGAGTTTTGGAAGAAGATACACGACGTCGACGTCGATTCCGATGAAACACCCTTGGCGGTAACGAAGTCTTACCGACTCGACCTCGAATTAACCTTCCCGCCTTCATGCGTATTCTTCGATAAGCAGTCTATCAGAATCACTTACGGCGTCCGTAACTTCATTGACAGGAAACGGCGAGATGCAGCGATTCAAGCAAAGGAACTCATAGTTGAGGCTCTGAGAGATTTCTCAATCGGCACCCATAAGCTCACTCAAGCAGCCGATTCGGTGAGAGGCACGGATGCTCGAGAAGTTCTCCTCGCCGACATCCGTGAACGATTGCTAGGTAAGTCAGTGAAGGCCACTGGCTCCGTAATCGAGGCCGACAAGAAACGGTACTTCATACCGCGAACGGTGGAACAAACACAATGATGACAACAGAGTTCCGTAACGGCCTCGACGTACTACGCGAGCATGAAGCAAAACCAAAACTCACAACGGGCATCCTAGAGTTAGATAGCCTCTTGGCCGGAGGAATCGAACAGGGATCATTCACGGTCATCTATGGTGACGATGAACATACTATCGACCAGCTTCTCTATGCTCTTCTCTCATACTGTCAACTTCCAATGGAAAGGTACGGGTTGAATGGAAAATCCGTGTTGCTCAGCTGCGGCGATTATCGCCAGGAACAAGTCTTAGTTGACCTAAAACTCGCATCATCAATTCTGAGACGTAGTGGAATAGACCCCGCAAGAGGCCTAGAGGAAATCATAACGGTCACAACCTTCAACGCCGACCAAGCCGAACAATCCATCGAAGACATTCTGAACATCATCAAATACCATAATCAAGTCAAACTCGTCGTTGTCAGAAACCTAGCGAAACTCTTCATCGAGAACATGAGCAGGGAAAAGGGAGACTTAGAGAGACTCCAACGATTCCAACATCTCATCGCGACGCTCTGGCAGGCATGCTCGCAGAAGGAGATTACTCTCGTCATGTCATGTCGCCCTCGACGACCCAACATGTTCCGACCATCGCCTCCTGAAGGCGGAATCTTCCTCAGACATCTTGCTCAAGCAATTCTCTGCATCAAGAAGCGAGACGGCAATAGACTAGCAGCTCATCTGCTGAAACACCCTAACCGTCAACCTGGCACCGTCGAATTCGAATATTCTCAAAGTGATTCCGTTATGGGAAGATTAACAATCCCGTTCAGAAGCCAACTCCAAGAGGAGATGGAGAACCTAACACGTAGCTTCAAGGAAGCGTTGATGGAACCTGCCCGAAGAGACGCCTTCGATTCCCTCACACGGGCCTGGACCGCAGAGCAAGGTGCTATGAGCTACGCAAAGGTGCCATCCGTCCTAGAAGTGATGCTCCTCGCGGCCGCTGTTGACAACAGAAAGAACATTGAAGACATGCAAGACGAAATTGCTCTCCTCCGCTCACAACTCGAAAAGACCCGCGCTGAACTATCAGAAACGAAGATCAACATCAAAACGCTGCCTGGCGCCGCTGATTGAGAGCTAATGGAAGCATCTACGACGCTTACATGGAAAACGGGCAACTAACTCTCTGGCTAAAGACAGGAGACGGAATACTCCAACTTCACGACCAGTTCCCAGCAGAATTCTACCGCGACCCCACGGAAACGCAGCCCAAACGAACTAGCCGAAATCATATCAAGCCATCCGCTCGTAGAATCAACAGCCATCTGCCTTCGCTACCTGAAAATCACTGATCCAGAAAAGTCAGAAGTTATCCAAGTAATCGCAAAACCTCAACAATACCGCAAACTCATCTGGGATCTACAATCATCCGACCTCTGCATTCTCTACAACACAGACCTAAGCCCAGTCCAGAGATACTTCTTTAGCAAACATTTCGAGAATTTCGGCAACTTTCACGTAGAACATGACGACAAGTGCAGAATAATTGAACTGAGCGGAGTCAACGAGTCAGATACTCCTGACCTGAGCGTGCTTCACTTCAAACCTGAAGTGGAGAAAGACGAAATCACAAGACAGTTGATGAGCGGGGAATTCCAAATTCTAGTCATACAGAGAGATCAACGTCCTTTGCTCTATCAACTGTTGCGCTCGCAAATCAGCTGGAACGGCTCGTACTCCCGCCTGGCTCCTGGAAAGCTGATTGTTGACCAAGAGAACTTTCGCAGCCTTGGCGTAGCTGGACTAGACGAGAAGAGCAAGTTCGCATTTCTTCCAATCGGAGTCGTCGCCGCTTGGGGACCAGCGAGAACAATTGACTCCCGACAATGCTACGAGGCGATGAAGAGAGGAATTCTGATCCCGAATACGAGGCGGGAACGGGAAAGAACATTCTAACAGCCAAAGAAATCTCGTATACGGATCGCGGAGCACTCATCCTTTCGCCACAAGTCGGCTTGCACGAAAACGTTGGCGAACTTGATTTCGAATCACTTTTTCCCAACATACTGGTTAAACACAACATAAGCTACGAAACGGCAACAGCCACCGGAATCGACCGATCAAAACGAGGCTTTCTAGTTGATCTGACTGAAAAATTCGTCCAGAAACGCCTCGCCTTCAAACATACGAAGGAAAAACTCAGCGAAGGTACCCACGAGCGGATGGAGTATGGACAGAGAGAACTCTTACTGAAGAAACTCCTTGTCAGCCTCTATGGATACAGCGGGTCCGATCTGAACAGGTTTGGAAACGTATTCACGTACCGCGAAATCAACCGAATCGGACGAGAGACCATAATCGGCGCAATGAACATAGCAATGAAAGAAGGCTTCCGCCTCATCTACCTTGATACAGACTCCATCTTTGTAGAACGTCAAAACGCAACGCATGAGGATTTCAGGAAACTGGCGGAGAAGATTACGCAGACTCTTGGGTTCGAGATCTCTGTCGCAAATCACTACCGCTACTTAGTCTTGCTAACTCAGGAAGCAGACCCGGAGATTGAAGCAGCCAGAAGATTCTATGGCAAACTCATCAATGGTACAGTGTACTATAGGGGCATTGAACTCAGACGGCATGATTACCCTATCTTCCTGAAACGCTTTCAAGAACAACTGCTAAGCATACTCCTCAGCGCAGAGAAGGCTGAGGATGTACAGAAACGTCAGCTTCCAAAAGCAATCGAGTTTACGGTTCAAACACTTGATGAACTCCGTTCAGGAAATGTGCCCCTTAACGAACTGGTTATCTCAAAGGTTCTACGGATGCCGGTTGAGAGATACAGGTCGCTATTCCCACATGTAACCGCCGCAGTCCAGTTGCGGCAGAAGCATAGACCAGTGAAAACTGGGGACTCCATAGACTACGTGTACGTGGATACCACGCAGGTCAATCCGATTAATCGTGTTTCGCCGGCAGAGTTCGCTGAAACCTACGACGTTGAAAAGTACGCTGAGATGTTGCTGGATGTAGCGGAATCAATTCTAGGCGTCTTCGGATTCTCGAGAACACGACTTGGCTTCCAAAATAGATCAAGAAACTTCCTAGATGAACTGCGCAGTGAAAGGACCAAAGAGATCCTCATGGAGCTGGAGAGCCTTCAACCATGACGCATCAGCTAAACGAAACATCCACAACGCAACGAAAACTCTCGCAACTACAATCCTCGGAAAGGATGAGGGAAACCTATGCTTACTACTGCATGCTCTGTGAAGAAATTCTCGCCTTGACTAAACGAAAAATAAACCCGCGTAAAATCACTCTTGTCTTTGACGGAAAATGTCCTGGGTGTGGGTTCGCAGTTAGAGAATGTTTTGAGGTGTGAAATAGCACAGGTTTCAGCAGAAATAGGTCAACTGATGCACCCTAAGATTAGCGATCCCAGCTGCTTATTCGGATCGTCCTCCCAAAAAGACACGCCTAGAATTGGTACGGCTCACGCTTTGCAGGTAAGCAGAGAACTGAACCTGACTGGCTTGAGCGAATTTGATAGAACTATCAGACTCAGACTAGGACAGTTAGCCGTATTTCAAGGCAAAGCGGCGAAATCACTTTCATCTCTCATCTGCGTCAGAGCTACTCTCCCTGAGCCACTGGGCATCGATAGCGACGTCATTTTCCTTGACGGCGGCAACGTATTCGACGCATCGCGATTTCAGAACACGCAATACGCCATCAGTTGAATGCTGAAATAACGCTTGCTCGAATTCACCTTAGCAGAGCGTTCACGTATCATCAACTCAGCACACTAATCAATGAAAAACTATCTCAGGCAATCGACCTATTCAAAGCCAGACTGGTAGTCGTCTCTGACATTACAGCGCTTTACTGTGATCCAGACGTGGCTAGACAGCAAGAACAGGAGTCCCTGGACATCTTCAGACGCGACGTAAGATCGCTAACTGCGCTGGCGGAAAAGAAGAATTCGCTGATAATTGCAACCAATCTTCAGCTAAGGAATAGGAGAATGGATGCTGCTCTACTTCAAACGGCACCTGTCTCAGCAAAACTGGACGACCACGGCACTTTCACTCGACTCACACTGACTAGGCACCCGTTCATGCCTCAACTCAAAGCCACAATCTTCCTCAGTAAACAGACATTGGAGAGTTACATTTGATGGGGCGCACCATACCTTCATGGCGAATGGTTGTCGAAGCCGAAGTGGAGAAGATGAAAAAATTCCGAGACGCACTCCGTTTGGATGATAAAATGATTTTTGAAGACCTCTTGAATCAATGCAAATTGTATGCGTCAGCAGCAGGCTCGCTGACGTCACCGATCAAAGAAATCCCGTTGATCATGTCCATCCTATTTGCTCATCACAAGAAATTAACAGAATTAGAGAAACGATTGAATGAGAGCACTCAGTAACTCGAAGTCAATTCGAAGGCTAGGAGTCTACGCAAAGATACATTCGCAACCAGGTTCGCATCTCCTCACGAGATGTTCATGGAAAATATGCAGGTCAGTGCTGAAGTATCGTTCAGTCCTGTCAGGAAGAACGGTGACGGCTACTTTCTCTCTTCCAATCTTATCAAGCGTCTGAATCACGCCCAAAATGTTGGCGCCTGACGAGATTCCAACCATCAACCCATATTTTCGGCACAGGGTCTGAGACATTTGAACGGCGTCGTCACTTTTCACTTTCACCACGAAATCGACCTCATTCAAATTCACGATTTCAGGTATGAAACCGTCCCCGATCCCTGCAATCTTGTGGTCTCTCAAATCAATATCCCCGGACAGTACTGCAGACTCTGCAGGTTCCACGGCAACGAGTTTCATGTCTGGATACCATCACGAAGAGCTCTACCAACGCCGAATAATGTCCCCCCTGTTCCGACGCCCGCAACAAAGGCATCAATCGTCTCAGGCACCTGCTCTCTAACTTCTCGGCCTGTTGTTTGATAATGAGCGCACACATTCTCTACGTTGCTAAACT
Organism: Candidatus Bathyarchaeota archaeon; assembly: GCA_963783645.1. Lineage (GTDB taxonomy): Archaea > Thermoproteota > Bathyarchaeia > 40CM-2-53-6 > 40CM-2-53-6 > FEN-987. The sequence continues at coordinate 11,938 of CAWAOH010000009.1, forward strand.
GATGCGTGAGGTAGACGTGATTTGATTTTGCTGCCACTTCCTCGGTTCGTCGAACTGCCCCCTCAAATCCGTCCTCCTTCGGAGTGAGGCAAACTTCCGCGCCCAAGCTTCCATGAGTCGAATTCTCTCACGACTCATATGTTCGGGCATGAAGATTACCATCCTGTAACCCTTCGCAGCCGCAACCATGGCAAGGGAGATACCCGTGTTCCCGCTTGTGGCCTCAACTATTACAGAATCGGGTTTCAGAATACCACGCTCCTCAGCCGTCTCCACCATATACTTCACAATGCGGTCCTTCACACTCCCGCTCGGGTTCAGGAATTCAAGCTTCACATAAGGAGAATACGTGTAACCTCCATAGGTTACCTTCAATTTCATAATCGGCGTACGACCTATGAAATCAATTACTGAAGACACCATGGCAAGTGACACAAAATTCGCCCAGAACTAACACGATACTTCTGATATCTCTCTGTTTCGATTGCGGTTCTCTCGTGAAAACTGGCAGAATCATCTCAGGTTAATTAATCAACTGTATATAATGGGCGGTTGCCTGCTGCTGGGAAGCATACTTGAGTGAAGCTAGAATTCAATCTAAGTTTCTTGAAGCCTGCAAGTATAACCTTCAACTAAGCGACAACAGCAGAATTCTCATTTTATTCGATAGCACCAGCGATGCTATTGTGAAAATGATCAAACCTGCTATCGCACAATCACACTACAGAGTTGAGTTCCTAGCTCTTGGTTCCAAGAGGCCATACAAAGCGATTCCTGAAGAGATTACGAAAAAAGTCAAGGACGTTGATGCCGTGATAGGTGTCTACAATTACGGCGATCATGATGACTGGTCCCTGTCCGAACTGGAATTCCGCATGAATATCATTGACCTCATGCAGAATATGCCGATTCGCTATGCGCACGCACCAGGCCTGAGCGCGGATATGCTGGCGAACGGGTCATTCCAATGTGATTTCAAAAAAATGGCAGAAGACGCGGAAGCATTTTTGAGAGCGTTAGACGGGGCACATTTGATACACGTTACCTCTCCCGCGGAACTGACTTTCACCTTGAACTAGCCTCACGCATGAAATTCGAGACTGATGCAGTCATAGTTCCGCCCGGAGTGGAGACACCGGGAAAAACAGGCAACTGGCCTCCCGGAGAAGTCTGGGTTGAGTCATACGAGAAGGTGGAACATGTCGGAAGCGTCCCGGTCCGCATAGACTCACACGGTCGAATCGTCTCTGACATATGTGTTGGAGGCATTACTGCGACCGTAGATCCCAAACAACCCATAACAATCGTTGTGAAGTCAGATGGGTGGCTGGAATCATATGATTCCCCTGATGTACGATTCAAAAGGGTCAAGGATAACTGGACAGCTGATGCCGCTAAATGGAAGGTTCAACCATACACGCAGGAACTAGGAATAGGCTTCAATGATAGAGCACGCATTGGGACAGGAAATCTCTTGGAAGATGAGAAGGCAAAGGGAACATGTCACGTAGCAATTGGTAGCTACCGTTCTCATACTGATTTTCTTATTGATAGACCCACAATCAAAGTTACTTACATGAACGGCTCAGCGAAGGCGATAATGGTAGACGGAAAACTCCGGATGGTTTAGGGGTTCAAGTCGTAGTAGAGTCTACGATTAGTCTTCCCCTTGTTCTCCAATTTGACGAGGCGAATTTCCCCTACCTCCTTCAGCCTCACGACATGCGCCCCACCATCCGCCTGTTTGTCGATTCCTTCAATTTCGACGATGCGAAGCTGTGCCTCACCTGGCGGAGAAGCTTCAGCGAGCTTAACCATTTCTGGCAACTTGAGGGCTTCATCACGTGGCAGGAAGTAAGTCTTCAGAGCAGCGTCCTGACTAACTAACCTGTTTGCTTCGGCAACGAATCCTTCAATCAACGAACGGTCGAAGGCATCCAAGTTGAAGTCCATTCGAGACTTGTCGACTTCAATCTGATTACCCGTAATTCGGCAATTAGCTTTCGAAAAGAATATCGAGCTCAGCAGGTGTCCCGAAGTGTGCATACGCATCAGGCGGTAACGTCGGTCCCAATCGATCTTACCCTGCACTGTGCTCCCTACCGTGAAGCTTGGAGGCGAGCTGAGGGTGTGCACGATGAGATCCGCATTCTTTGACGTTTCCGTCACCAGGTATATCATTTAGCGTACCCGTGTCGCAAGCTACACCCCCTCCTCTAGGATAGAAGAGAGTTTGATCTAACACGACTTTGTTTCCTTCAATGCTTAGAACTTTGGCTGAGAATTCTTTGGCATAGGGCTGTTCCCAGTAGAGCTTCTTCGTCATCACCAAAACTCTCTTGTCTAGATGGTTCATTATGTTCACATATATTGCGTCTTCGAAGTGATCAAGAATGGATCCTGCGGGTCTGATAATTGACGGCCACGAAGATATTGCCTTCAACTCGCTGTTTCTTCATCGCGACTTTCTTCTTTCCGCCCGCGAGAAACGTTTGAAACCAATGGACGAAAAGAATGGGAGCCCGACTGTCGGTTTACCCGACCTCGTTAGGGGAAACGTCCGAATCGTTTTTGCGACAATATGGGTGCCTCCCTGCCTTCCGGGATTGAATATACACCCTTGCTATAGTACTCCAACCGAAGCCTACGACTTGGGGATGCAGCAGTTAAACTACTACAAGCATCTGGCCTCACAGGGCCACGTCAAACTGATACTCACGCAAAGAGACCTCAAATCCGTATTAGAAAACCAGAACCAAATCGGTCTCCTCCTTCTGATGGAGGGCGCTGACCCCATCCTGTCGCCGGAGAACGTACACGATTGGTACACGGAAGGGCTCAGAATTCTCGCCCCTTCTTGGCAAGCCACACGTTATGCTGGTGGAACACACATGCCCGGCCCTCTAACCGATGCTGGACGCGAGTTGATGAGACAGTTAGAGAAGACTCGACTCATTCTTGATGTGTCGCATATGACGGATGAGGGGTTCTTCGAAGCTCTCAAACTTTTTTCTGGCACAGTCATAGCGAGTCACTCCAATTGCCGTGCTTTTGTTCCGACGGACAGACAGTTGAGTGATGAAATGATTCACGAAGTGACTTCTCGCGGTGGCGTAATCGGGGCAGTTTTCCACAACCCCTTCCTCGTGAAGGGCTGGACAGAAGCTGGCAAAATAAAGTCGCAAGTTACACTTGACCATGTCGTGCAGCATATTCGGCACATCTGCACTATCGCAGGGGACGCTCTTCATGTTGCCATTGGTTCGGACCTTGACGGAGGCTTCGGCGTTGAAAACACGCCAATGGAGATTGACACGGTTGCCGATCTTGGTAAGTTGGCACTCGCACTATCCCATAATGAATTCTCTAAGGAAGACGTACAGGCAATCTTGGCGAGGAATTGGTTAAGGATCCTGGAAAGCGCTTTGCCAGCTTGAACGTCTAATGAATCAGCGGTTGAACTAGACGGCTGGCCGTAGCCACTGCCGGTTTGACCTGAAGGTTTAACTTCCGAAAAGCCGTTGCCAGAAACTTTTCTTAGCCGCCTTCTTAGGCTCCTTCTTAGACTTCTTCTTAGGCCGCTGCGCTTTCCTTCGCGAGCTACGCTTTCGGGGAGACTTCTTGACTCTATTCTTTGCCAATGTTGACGCCTATTTGTGTATGCACGTTCAATCTAATAGTTTCATGGGTCTCCCGATCTTTCATCTCTCTCTTCGCTTGAATTCCGTCACGTAAGATTCCATGATACATTGAAACATCAAGGTTGGATCATTGATCTTTACCAGAAAAATGATCGGATGATAGTCTGGCTCAAATCTCCTGACGGAACATGCAGCAGAATTGTCGACGAATGGAAGCCAACAAGTTACGTGAGCGGCAATGTAGGAGACCTACTCGACCTTTCTTGCCAACCATTCATTTCTACATGTTCGTTCACGCAGAAGTTTGTTCGACCAGGGGATCAGAAACGATCGACAGTGTTAGAGGTCGAAGTCAGAAGTGAGGCTCATGCAAAATCTCTAGCTAAAAGAATTCAGCAATACGGCGGCTACTCCAAATTTCGATTGTATAATGTTGATGTTCCATTCACGCAAATGTACCTCTACCAGAAGGATCTCTTCCCGTTAGCATTTGTTCAAGCAGAAAATACGAGCTCAATCGTTCAATGGACGCTTAATGATTCACGCGACTCCTTTGACTACAAGCTTCCAAAGTTTCGTAAGATTCGTCTACAGGTGCGAACAACTAAAACCAATAGGATTCAAGGATTTGACGACGAACTAGATTCATTGAAGGTCATTCATAATGATGGTGAAACGTTTGAGGTAGATTCTGGTGATGAGCGCGATAAAATTCTCAAACTAGTTGACATTTTTCACGAATCAGATCCGGACATCGTTTTAACTGAAGATGGGGATTCGTTCATATTCCCCTATCTTGCGAGACGAGCTCAACGCAACGGAATTCATGATCAGCTGATTCTGGACCGCGAAGGGGTTCCGCTTAGAGTTTACGAGACTCAGGGCCATAGCTACTTCTCATACGGTAAAATCTTGTATCGTCAAACAGCCGCCAGACTGCTTGGCAGACTGCACATTGATGAAGCCAACGCATTTTTCGTTAACGATTGCGGGCTCGAAGGATTATTCGAAGTCGCACGAACTTGCATAATTCCGATTCAGAGAGCATCACGAACAACTATCGGCACAAGCATGACTTCGCTGCAACTCTATAACGCGCTCAAGGAAGACGTACTTATTCCATGGAACAAGGGCTCGCCAGAGGAGTTCAAGGACGGAAACGAGCTTGTCGTAGCAGATCGTGGAGGATTCATTTTCGAACCAGAGATTGGAATTCATGACAAGATCGGTGAACTTGATTTTTCATCGCTTTATCCCACAATCATGCTCAAAAAGAACTTGAGCGGAGAGACTGTAAACTGTGAGTGTTGCTCAAACTCATCGCGTAGAGTTCCTGAGCTCACATTCAACATCTGCGAAAGGTGGACAGGAATAGTGCCACGATCGCTTGAAATCTTACTTAGAAAGAGAATGATCTACAAGAAATTCAAGAAAGAAGCGTCAGATCCACCGTCACGACTCAAGTACGACCAACGCCAAGCTGCATTAAAGTGGATCCTAGTGTGCTCATAGCCGCGAAACGGCGAGCAATCGGTTATCTAGGATTCAAAAATGCCCGCTTTGGCAAAATAGACGCCCACATAGCTACATGCGCCTTCTCAAGAGAAGCGCTCAAGAAAGCAACAGCCATCGCAGAGTCGAAAGGATTCAAGTTAGTGCACGGAATTGTTGATTCTATGTGGCTGAAGAAAAAAGACGCCACGATTGACGAATACAATCTTCTCTGTGATGAGATCGAGAGGGAACTAGATCTTCCAATAAGCTTCGAAGGCCGGTACAAATGGATCGTATTCTTGAACTCTAGAATTAATCCGAAACTCCCTGTGCTGAATCGGTATTATGGAGTCTTTGAAGACGGATCTCTGAAAGTAAGAGGCATTGACCTCAGAAGACACGATACGCCTAACATTGTAAGAAACTGTCAGAAGGCCATGTTGTCCATACTCTCGGAAGCCAACAACTCATCCGAATTTGTTGCATTGATACCTAAAACGCTGAAAGTTATGCGCACGTATGTTACGATGCTAAGGATGGGAAAAGTGTCGATTGAGGATTTGGTCCTAGAGAAGAGATTGAGTAAGAGCCCGGAGGAGTACACTAATCACGTTGAGCAAGCTATCGCGGCGGGTCACCTTGCTAAGGAAGGCGGATCTGTGCACGGTGGTCAGAACGTAAGTTATGTAATAACAAGCGGCGCTTCAAGAATATTCGATAACAGGGCTATTCCAATCGAATTGCTCGATGAGAGAGCACACTATGACTCAGAGAAGTATGTTACGTTGCTGCTCTCATCTGCGATGAATATCCTACTTCCCTTTGGTTACGATCTCGAGTACTTGCGTACGTGCGTTACGTAGCTAGCGGTTGATACGAATATATTATACAGGCGTTTGATTACACTAGCATAGGTTCTTCTACTGCACTGTGCAGTTTAGGTTTTATTCCGACTTTTTCCAGCACTTAAACCACGCAAGCTACCAGACGACTTATTCGTTCGATTGGACATCGCCAAATTCAGGACAATACTACATTCTCCTATTCGATCTGCAAGCCGCTTCAGCAGGAGTATTACTCTCGGCGGTTGTGACTTCACTTCAGGCTAGACCACTCGTGATCAACGGAACGGCAACCACCACAATCACTAATGTGAACAGTCAAACTTTGAGCACGCTTGTAACAGCTCAGAGTTCGACAGCCCCGTCGGAGGGTCTGCAGACACAAAGCGTTCAGTGGATTGCTGCTGCGCTAATTCTAATCGCGTTGGGCGTGACCTTTCTGATGACGTGGAGAAAACGTTCGCCGAAGATGAAGTAGACGTCATTCTCGTTTGAACAGCAGCCATAGTTGGCGGCCGTGCTCTTCCTTCATTAGGATTAGTTCAAATTCTCCCTGCAATCTTTTTCCGTGCAATTCAAGTGTGATCTTTCTGGGTTCACGTATCTTCAAGTCGTAGTTTCCGCTATCCCAAATAGACACTTTTCCTGCGCCATATTCTCCTTCTGGAATATCGCCTTCGAATGTTCCGTACTCAAGGTCATGATCTTCTACTGCGATCGCTAAACGTTTGGTTCCCTTAGTTTCAGGTGGCCCCTTCGGCACGGCCCAGGATTTGAGAACGCCATCCATTTCGAGGCGGAAGTCGAAATGATGACGTGACGCCCAATGCTCATGTACAACGAAAGTCAGTGCGTGTTTAGTTTCCACACCGCTATCGATCGGAGGTTTAGCCAACATTGCCGAACCTGTATGGTGCTACTGCCCGGCAATTACTGCAAGTGGCGTAGCCGAGTTTGTCGACTGTGAACTTCGAATTGGTTCCGCATGTCTGGCAGATCATTGTGTATCCTTTCAACCTTCCAGAGTCTGGATCAGACTGACGTTGTTGTTGGCGACTGCGTTGTTTCTCCTCGATGGTCTTCCTCATCTTCTGCTCCTCATTCAATTTGCGAACGTAAGATGAAGGTAGCTTCCGACCAACCAATCGTGTCACTCTGCAGTTATACTAGTGCTTCTCACTACTTACAACTTTCTCGAACTCACGAACGATGTTCTCCTGTTCTACGGTCTGAACTGACCCAGAGCGTTTTTCCCTGACGACTCGAATCGCGTCATCGGCACGCATACCATGGTAAACTAAGTATGCCGCCAGGACAGTGCCCGTCCGTCCTATGCCCTCTCCACAGTGCACGAGAACCGGGTGAGATTGCGATTTTTGGGACTCGATGAATTGTATGATTTGGGTTAATTGTTGAATCGAGGGGATGGCTGATAAAGGAGAGTGCAAATATGCAAATCCTAGACGGTCGATAACCTCGGGACTAAGTGGAGTGCCCGTTAAGGATACGATCGCTCCAACTCCTTCCCTCTTCGCTGCTTCAAGTTCAGCCACGCTTTCAGGTCTCCCACACCCTGCAAGCACTGATGATTCTATCCAGCTGAAGTTACGTGGAAGCGTGCTCACCTGGCCCACCTGTCACACCTCAAGTTATGTGCTACTTGGTTTTAACAGTAGATTGTAAATTCGACTCTTGTGACGATGGAAATGATGCTCAGAATCATAGATAACGTTCTCAACCAACCGCAATCGAGAATCAGCTTATGACAGGCGTACGAACGTATGCTTCAGCCAGAGGAGATCTGCTGGCATTTCTCGAGTCGAGTGGGTTCAGGCCTCACCCACTTGAAGTGTTTTGTCCGTCCCCTAAGCATTGTTGGGTTGACGTTGCCGCTGTGAAGGGCCCCGATCTGTGGGCATTCGAGTACACTATTCCTCGCCGCGTTGACGTCTCGGTCAACGCTATGCTTGCATGAGGGGCAGTGTAGCTGTCGGTTCTCTTCGGGAATCATTCTGTTCCCACATGTCGAACACTTCGCCGATGTCCCTCTTGCGTTCACGTGGATCACGGGTATACCTTCCCCTGCACCATGCTGGATAGGTAATGTGAATTCCAACCAACCCTCGAGGCCCACGAAAGGCTTAGATCAAGAAAACGCTCTTCGTCTGACGGCCAATTGCTGCCTCGACCGCTCCATCCGACGATAAGTCAACAGAACAGACAGGAGTATACTAGAATGGGTTCAGCGAAGTTAGGTGATCTTCGCCCAATCATTCACGACTTTAACTGCCTCGCTTAGGCTACTCACAGTTGCTTCTGGATCCACAATTAGGTCATGGTCGGGAGGTTCCCTTCGCAAGTGTATTGCATGAATGCCTACGCTTCTCGACCCGATTACATCTGCGTCAATAGAATTTCCAATAAAAGCCGTCTCCTTGGGTGTGATGTCCAACGTGTCTAGTGCGTTAAGAAAAATGTCAGGTCTAGGCTTCCTGATTCGCAACGATGCTGAAATGAGAATAACCTTGAAGAACCTGTTTAAGCTGAATTTTCTCAAGATTGAATTAACTTGCCAAGCGCTTTTCGCATTCGAGATTAGACCTAACAAGTACCCGTTCTTTTCGAGGTTAGTTAGTGCTTCCACAGTATCTGGATAAAGTTGCCATGATGCAATTTCGGGCCGGTAATACTCCTCTATCGCTCCCTGGATGAACCCTTGGTATGGATTTCGAACGCCGAACTTCCCAATTACTCTGGCAATTATCTCTTCCATAGGTATCTCAATCCTGTACAGATTCGCCCTTGACGTGGCGTCTTCGAAGGCACGCACGAATACGGTAGAGAATTTCTGAAAATCCGTTTTTACACCTGCGTCATTCAAGTAAGCGAAGAGAGCCCTAACTTCTGCTTCAAACACTTCTTCCCAAGGGTTATCCAAGTGAACTAGGGTGTCACCAAGATCAAGAAGCACGCAACGAATCGGACTCATTCCGCAAGTTCACTACCTTGCATGGTTGCTGCGCGTGAACGATAAGACCGCTTATTCTCGGTCGAACTCAACTCTCAATGTCATGCCTTTCATGTCTTTCGCGATGTTCTGAACCATCTCGAGGTTGACGGGCATATTCCTCGGTCTCCTGCCCGTCAGTATTACCTTAGTTTCTGTGCTCCCGTCTGGGATCCAAACGGTATTTATCGCAAGTATCGAGAGAGGGCTGAACAGGTCTTCAAGGAATGCTCGGTCGTCTCCACCGAAACTAATCAACTTTACCCGCTTGCCGAAGCTCTCTCCGAGCTCTTTGACAATTCTTGCGCCTCCGCCGAGGAGTCGCGGCAGATCCTTCTTGTCGACTAGGACTGCCATCATGTCCTCGGCTTCCACGGATCTGTGGTAAGTAACGTCTGAAAGCACCGGGTATTCCTTCTCTAGCTCCACCATTCTCTGTATCACCTTGAGATCTAGTTGAGTAATCTGTCCTTTCTGCAGTTTCTCCTCACATCGTCTGCAGAGGATACCAGACTTTACGCAAAATGCGTCGAGAATTGTCTTTACCATTAGCTTACTTCCATTGACCATGTTTTGCGCATACAGATCGCAGGACGGCTCTTTTTCGTGTTTCCAGCTTCAGTGCGTTCCAGGTATGCGATGCATTTTCCTAATTCGCTTGTGCTGCTTGAAAGCTTTTTCTTTTTTTAACTCACCGAATGCGATTACCGTTTCAGATCTGAATTCTGATCAGACGAACTTCAAAGGGTATTTTATACCACGCGAAAGTCTATGAGCGCCTAAAGTCGTGGCGAGGTTCACAATTGAAACTCTTCGAATACGAAGCGAAGGAGATTGCTAGACAATACGGCGTTCCCGTGCCTGACGGCATACTCGTATCTACTCCGCAGGAAGCAAAGGCTGCGTTCGAGAAGCTAAATCAACCTTCAATGATCAAAGCCCAGGTTCTCGTAGCTGGGCGAGGCAAAGCTGGCGGTATCAAACCGGCCACAAATGCAGAAGAAGCATTCGAAGTTTCGAGATCTCTCCTTTCAATGACAATTAAAGGAGAAAACGTTGAGAAGGTCCTTGTGGAGCAACGCCTCGCCAGCAAACACGAACGATACGTAAGCATGGTAGTCGATCGTTCTTCTCGTTGCTACACAATCCTGTGTTCAACAGATGGAGGGATTGACATCGAACAGGTCGCTGACCGCTCTCCTGAAAAAATCATCCGCCACAAGATCGATCAACTGATTGGTCTTCAAGATTTTGAGAGTAGGATTGTTGCTAAGCAGTTGGGCTATTCTGGCAAGCAAATGAATCAGCTTGCATCAATAATCAACAAACTTTTCCAGATTGTACTTGACTACGATGCTGAACTGATCGAGTCCAATCCCCTGATAGAGACTGATTCCGGCGAATTCGTCGCAGCTGACTTGCGGATACTACTAGACGATAACGCACTCTATAGACATCCAAGATTCCTTGAAAGGATGAAAACCTACGAGCCCGACATGACTGCCCTCGAAATCAAAGCGCGCGAAAAGAACCTCGCCTACGTAGAGCTCGATGGTGATGTCGGAATAATCGGCAATGGCGCAGGACTCGTAATGGCAACCTTGGACATGATCTTGGATTACAAAGGAAAAGCCGCCAATTTCTGTGACGTCGGCGGAGGAGCAAACGAAGAGAGGATCGCATCGGCTTTGGAAATCGTACTGGCGAATTCAAAGGTCAGAGTGCTTTTGATCAACATTATGGGCGGCATAACCCGATGTGACGATGTCGCTCGAGCAATTCTTGACATTCAGAAGAAAATGGGAATCACGAAGCCAATGGTCATACGCCTGGTCGGCACGAACGAAGAGGAGGGACAAAAGATCCTCACCGCAGCGAACATTCCCTCTCTGAACAGTATGGAAGAAGCCGCCGCAAAGGCCGTAGAGATCGCATCAAAGGTGAAGTAGCATGCCAATTCTAGTCGGGAAGGAGACGCACGCCATCGTCCAAGGTGTAACCGGATCACAGGGAAGCTACCATACCCAACTGATGCTCCAGTACGGAAGCAAGATAGTTGCAGGAGTAACCCCCGGTAAAGGAGGCACGATGATTCAAGGAATCCCCGTTTTGGACACTATAGAAGAAGCCAAGAGACGGTTCAAGGTGGACGCCTCAATAATCTTCGTCCCAGCTCCCTTCGCTAAGGATGCAGCTCTTGAGGCTATTGCATCCGATCTCAATCCGGTCGTGATAATCACAGAAGGGATTCCCGTAAAGGATGAAATCCAACTAATGGAGATCGCAAAACGAAAAAACACGACAATAATCGGCCCGAACACACCCGGCATCATAACCCCAACTGAATGTAAGCTTGGAATAATGCCCGGGCACATATTCAAACCGGGAAAAATCGGCCTAGTCTCTAGGAGTGGAACATTGACCTATGAGATTGCTGCAAGCCTAACGAATGCAGGTCTAGGACAATCAACATGTCTCGGAATTGGAGGCGACCCAGTAGTAGGGTTGACCTTTGTTGATGTGCTTGAAATGTTCAGAGAAGATCCTCAAACTTCGGCCATTGCTATGATAGGAGAAATCGGGGGTAATGCAGAAGAAAACGCCGCGGAATACATAATGAACACGAAATATCCGAAACCGGTCGCCGCATACATCGCTGGGCGAGCGGCGCCACCCGGAAAGAGGATGGGCCACGCGGGTGCCATAATAATGGGAAAAAGCGGAACAGCCGAAACAAAAATAGATGCACTCCGGAAAGCCGGAGTCAAGATAGCCCTCAAGCCAGGCGAAGTCGCAAGGCATCTGAAATTCCAATAATTGGGTTTGAAGATAGATCGAATTAATAGCTCCAAGTAATAGTGCTAGCTCAGGCGCTGCTCTTTGCTTAAGCGAACGCACTACACCGACCAAGTGGAAACTGCGGACGGACCAGTTGTACTGGCGGGATGGGTTCACGAAATAAAAGACTTAGCTCGAGCTCGTTTCATCTGGTTAAGAGACAGACATGGAATCGCACAAATCACAATAATCAAATCGAAAATTGACCCCGCCGTCCTCAAATCATCAGATGCTCTTGGAAATGAGGATGTAATCGCAGTCGAAGGAACCCCTGTCAAGGAAAGGATCGCCAAAGTAGGCGCCGAGATCATACCGGCAAAGATCGAACTACTTGTCAAGGCCCAGGCCGCAGTCCCATTGCCCGTATCGGGCAAAATCGAATCGAACTTGGATGTTCGATTAGACTGGCGCGTCATCGATCTTAGAAGAAGAGAGAACCTCGCGCTATTCCAAATCCAATCGAAACTAGTGGAAGGAATGGTGGAATATCTCAGCGCAAATGATTACCTCCAAGTGTTCACCCCTTGTCTCTTAGGAGGCACTTCAGAAGGAGGAGCAGAAGTCTTCAAAGTAGATTATTTCGGAAAGGAGGCTTTCCTAAGACAGGACCCTCAATTGCACAGGCAGTTGTGTATTGCTGCCGGATTCGACAAAATTTACGACCTGGGACCAAACTGGAGAGCAGAAATTTCCCACACCCCTCGACATCTATGCGAGCATCGAGGATTAGCAGTAGAATTCGGATTCATGCAGGACGAGCGAGACATGATGAGATTGGAAGAAGAGACGGTCGTTGCTGCTCTCCGGAAAGTCAAGGCGGAATGCGCACGGGAACTTGAACTGTTACAGATTTCACTAGAGATCCCTAACACTCCCTTCCCTGAGGTAAGATTCCCCGACATCTACGAGATCGTTAGACAATACGGCAAAGAAGTGCCGTTCGGAAGCGACCTCGATAAGGAAGCGGAAACAATTCTATCCCAATACGTTCGCGAGAAGCATAAGAGCGAAGCATTCTTCATAAATCGATTCCCGTTCAAGACGAAACCATTCTACGTGATGCGGGTTGACGACGACCCACAATGGGCAAGAAGCGTCGATTTCGTTTACAGAGACCTCGAACAATCTTCTGGCGGACAACGGGAGAACCGCTACGAGAAGATAATGGAACAACTTAAGGAAAAGAAAGTTAACCCAGAAGGAATGGCTTGGTTCACTGAACCATTCAAATATGCAGTTCCTCCTCACGGAGGTTTCTGCCTGGGCATCGAACGATTCACGATGTCTCTGCTTGGAAAACAGAACGTTAGGGAGACGGTACTCTTTCCTAGAACGCCTGAACGTCTGATTCCCTAAGAATCTTCAGTCAGCATTCCAATAGACAACTCTGGCAACTTCGACACGCGCTTAATATGCAGGCCTCTCGGGTCTATTCGTTCAACTTGAGGAAGCAGAAACGTGGTAACCAAAGAAGACGTGATGACCTCTCTGAAAGACGTCATGGACCCTGAACTTCACATTTCCATAGTCAACCTACAAATGGTCAAGAAAGTTGACATCGAAGGAGACAGGGTGAAAGTATTAGTTGCACTTACGGTCGGCGGTTGTCCACTGTCCAAGACAATCTCAAATGATATTGAAAAGGCAGTAACGAGATTGCGGGCGTCACGGCAGTTGAAGTTGAAACAAGTGTGATGACGAAGCAGGAACTTGAAGGACGTGCGCAACAGATATCAAGTCCCAAATGTCGCGGCAACCAAGCGCAAAAGGCGGGGCCTGGCGGCATGCCTCCTGGAATTAACCGATTGGAAAGGAAAGGAATTCGAAACGTCATCGCAATAATGTCAGGCAAGGGCGGGGTCGGAAAATCCTTCGTAACAGGCTTCTTGGCTGTTCAACTAACAAGGCTGGGCTACAAGGTAGGCATACTCGACGCAGACATCACAGGCCCAAGCATAGCGAAAATGTTCGGGCTGAAAGGCCCACTCTTCGTAACACCCGACAAACATGTCCTGCCAGCAACGTCGCATCTAGGAATCAAAGTCGTCTCGATGAACCTCATTCTCGAAGAACCACAGATGCCTGTTATCGTACGAGGCCCTATCATCAACAGCGTGATCCGCCAAATGTTTCAGGACATCGAATGGGGAGACCTACACTTCCTGCTGGTTGACTTACCACCCGGCTGCGTAACCGCTGATACGACCGTCTACGCAAATAGCAAACCCATGAAAATTTCGGAATTGAAAGCCGGAGATCATGTCTACTCAGTCAATGCCAGCATTTCTCGAGCTGGAAAAAGTAACAAGCTCACAGCAGAGCTGGAACGCAACCGAATCTTGGAAGTGATACCACAGGGCGAATCAGAGATATTTGAACTTCGAACTAAATCACGAGCAGTGAAAGCAACATTCAACCACCCCGTGCTGGCTCTAAGTAAGACTAGGATCGAAGGCTCTCGATTCTGGCATTATTCGTTAGGATGGCGAAAACTGGCAGATCTACGGCCCAAAGACATAATCGCAGTAGTAAAAGGCCTTCCCGAAACCATACGCGTTCCCTACGCTTTACCGCGAATAAGTGCAAAGGGCACTTCTCCCGTAAAGCTGCCCGAACACTCGAGCAATGAATTCGCCCGCTTGGTTGGATACTTTCTCGGAGATGGATACCTTAGGATAACACCGAAAACGAGAACCTACCAGCTCTTGTTTGCGGAACCACGACACGGCAAACACAGATCGTTCTACATCAGATTGCTGAGGACGATCTTTGGAGTCGCCAAGGTCTACCAAGACGATACGCAATTTGGCGTGATTTCACGACCGGTTGTTGAGCTGTTCCGTGAGTTGGGCCTTTACAAGCACGCCCTCGACAAACGAGTCCCAGAATGGGTTTTCGAACTTCCGAGATCACAGAAGCTTGCCGTCATAGAGGGATACTGCGACGCGGATGGATACAGACGAAGCACCAAGCCACTATGGAGACGCGCAGGTTGGATGAGTTTCGAGTCACCTAACAAAATGCTGCTAGAAGACCTGAGAACGCTTTCAATAATGGTTGGACTGAGAGTCACAAATCTCAACAGAAGGACGCGGACACTAACCCCACCGTCAGGACGAACATACACTTCCGATTTCTATGGATTCGAGACGGCGAGAGAATCCAGATCAAGTAAGTATGGCGCGGGATTAATTCGTGGGAATATCGGACTTCAATTGTCAACCGATTATGTCGGATTCGAAAGGGTAACCAGGATAACACATCTAGGAAGACAACAAGTCTATGATTTGAAAGTTGAAGGCAATCAGAACTTCATTGCGGATGGCATTGTAGTTCATAACACGAGTGATGCCCCGTTGACGGTCTTCCAATCGCTCCCATTGCAGGGGGTAGTGGTGGTTACGACGCCGCAGGACCTCGCACTAATGGTCGTAGGTAAGGCGATCAATATGGCGAAGACGCTCAGCGAGCAATTAGCTTCCGTGAAGATTCTCGGCCTAATCGAAAACATGAGCTACATGATATGCCCGCACTGCGGTGAGAGGATCGAGATCTTCGGCCGGAGCAAAGCACCGGACGCTGCAAAGAAGGCGGGGATACCATTCCTGGGCGCCGTCCCAATCGACCCTGAAATTGCCAGGCTAGCGGACGAAGGAAAGATAGAGGAATACGCCAACCCACTATTCGAAGAAGTTACGAGGGCTGTGAGGCTGAACGCTGACTAGGTTGCTCGAACCGATTCCCGGCGCCATGCCAATAGCCTGGTCTGAACAGAAGGCTTAGGGTTGCCTCACGGGTTTAAGGGAACGGACTAAGATTAATAGGGAAGGCAAATGCCGAGTTGTCACGGAAGACTTGCTCGCTCCCGAACGTGGAGGTGAATTGAAGAATGGTTACTAAAGATGAAATCATAACCGTACTGAAGGAGTGCTACGACCCGGAAATCCCAATCAACATCTGGGACCTAGGGTTAGTGTATGACATTAGCGTTCTAGATGACGGTAACGTGGGAATCAAGATGACGCTCACCGCTCCGGGCTGCATGATGGGCGGAATGATTGCTGAGGAAGTCAAATCAAAGGTCAAAGCCATGAACGGCGTCAAGGATGCGAAAGTTGATCTTGTGTGGGAACCACCCTGGTCACCAGACAAGATGAGTGAAGAAGCAAAAGCACAGATGGGAATCGCTTAGGATAAGACTGAGTAATTCGTTTTCCTGGTACTCTATCTATTTTTCTAAACCTCTTACGTGTCTCACTACAAATTACGCTAGTCATCTTCTGCGCCGGGTGATACCCGACCTGTGCAGTTCCCTTTAGTAATTCTAGATGGAATTCAATCAAGGCGCATAAATACGTAAGCTTATCGTGGATAGGGGTATTGAGGTAACAGAGATTGAAGGATAATTGGGCACCTGTTGTGGATTTGAGCATTGTCCACTTTATGATCTATCCCGAAACTATGGGCGGTTCGGGCCCGATCGTAGAAACGATCTCTCGAATATTAACCGATGACTTCTTTTCGATGATTGAAGTCGCGCACATCAATGATGCGACGGTCAGAAAGGAAGTTGCAGGATTGATAGACACGGCCCATGCCCGAGTTGCTTTCGGAGCCCAGCCATCGATTCTCAGGGAGAAATTGGATCTCAACTCATTTGATCCTTCCAAGCGAAAAGAGGCCGTTGACAAGCTGTTGCCTCTCATTGACGAAGCCAAGGAATTAGGTGCGACGTGATTCACGGTTCTGAGTGGTCCAGATCCGGGAGATAAACGTCAGGAAGCTAGGCGATTACTCGTTGATTCACTGATGACATTATGCTCCTACGGAAAGGACCGTGGCGTAAGCATTACACTTGAGACATTCGACCGGAGCGTTGACAAGAAGAGCCTGCTTGGACCCTCAGAAGAATCGTTGATGGTTTCTAAGGAGCTCAGGAGTAAGTTTCCTGATTTCGGGTTGATGTACGATATGGGTCATGCACCATTGTTGAACGAGGACCCAGCAAAAGCTCTGCGCCTCTTGAAGGATCACTTGGTACATGTGCACGTAGGGAATTGTGTGAAGACTCCTGGACTGCCTGCCTACGGAGATCAGCATCCTCGATTCGGATTGAGAGGAGGAGAAAATGACGTGTCACAGCTCGCATATTTCCTCAAAGCTTTGCTAGACATCGGATACATACCATCAACCCCGCAGGAGATCTCGCCAGTCGTTGGGTTCGAACTCAAGCCGGTTCCAGGTGAGAAGTCCGAGATGGTCATAGCAAATGGTAAAAGGGCTTGGAAGAAAGCTTGGGGCCTTATCTGAGGATAGATAACCATGAAACCTAGAGTATACGTTACGCGTCTTCTGCCCAAAGAGGCAATGGACAAGATCAATTCCTATTGTGACGCCAAGACGTGGGATGGACCCCTACCTCCGCCAAGGCAGGTTTTGATGGAGAACGTTGTCGACATTGAAGGTCTCGTCTCACTCCTCACCGATAAGATAGACGCCGAACTCATGGATAAGGCACCCAAACTGAAAGTCATCAGCAACTATGCCGTAGGCTTCGATAACATAGCGATACCCGAGGCGACTAAGCGCGGAATCATAGTTGGAAACACGCCGGGCGTACTGACGGAGACTACTGCTGACCTCACCTTCGCACTCCTCTTGGCAGCTGCAAGGCGAGTTGTCGAAGGAGACAAAGAAGTGCGAGCGGGTAAATGGAAAACTTGGGGGCCCATGACTCTACTAGGACAGGATATTCATGGTGCCACGCTAGGGATAGTTGGTCTGGGACGTATCGGCGCGGCCGTTGCTCGACGCGCTAAAGGATTTGGCATGAAGATAATGTACTATGATGTTGTGCGACAAAACAAAGCGGAGGAAGAATTGGGAATCCAGTACGCGGGACTTGACAAAGTTCTTTCCGAGTCAGACTTCATCACGACACACACGAATCTAACTAAAGAAACCCATCACCTCATCGGCGCGAAACAATTTGAGATGATGAAGAGAACATGCATCCTAGTCAATACTTCTCGTGGCCCAATAGTCGATAACATGGCATTGTACGAAGCGCTGCGTGACAAGAAAATAGCCTATGCGGCCCTGGACGTCACCGAACCTGAACCTATGCCCGCCGACCATCCTCTTCTAAAGCTTGACAACGTCATCGTGGTCCCGCACATAGCTAGCGCATCGGTTGCAACCCGAACTAAGATGGGATTGATGGCTGCAGATAATCTGATAGCTGGGTTGAAAGGAGAGATGCCCCCTAACCCAGTTAACCCTGAAGTTCTCAAGAAAGGTCGATAGGGGCAGAAGCACTGATGGCTCTGCCCAACCATTTTTCATCGTAAAATCTTGATTAGATATCGAACAATCAGACGCTAATTACGAGGTATATGTCCCCGACATTCGTCCCTGTGCGTCCAGTCATTAGACTGTCGTTCAGTCGCCTGAAGAATCGGAAAGAATCGTTTCGCTCCAAGAATCTTTTCGAATCCAGCTTCTTTCGATCAGCTCGTTCGGAGGAATGGCCGTCTATGATTGCTCCAGCCGCCTTGCTATTGCCATCGATCCCATCTGTACCCATGGTTGCGATCGCGACTCCATCGAGGCCTGAAACATCTTCGAGGGCCCACAGCGCGGTCTCTTGATTTCTTCCGCCTAACCCATCCCCGTGAACATCGACTGTTGTCTCGCCTCCAAAGATTAGAGCGCCGTGTTCACCCAGGCGTCTTTTGTCAGCAGCAATGGATGCGAGAAGCTTGCCCATGCATTTTGCATCCATATCAATGGTCGATGACACGATGCTTGCCGGGATTCTCCTGCTCTCTATGGCGCGCTTTGCTCCAGCACATGCAATGTGGCTGTCTGCGATGATGAAATTGTGAACACGACCAAAAATGTGACTGCCAGTTTTCGGGGTCTCAGGTAACTTTCCTTCCAAACCCCGACTGAGATAGGATTTGACACTGCGCGGAGTATTCTTCCATAAACCGTGTTTACGGAGAACTTCGACTGCATCACGATAGGATGTTGGATCGGGAGCCGTAGGACCTGAAGCGATGTCGGAAAGTGGATTCCCTGTAACATCGGACATTATGAAGGAAACGATGGTTGAAGCATGGCACATTTCCGCAAGTCTGCCTCCCTTAATTTGCGAGAGGTGTCTCCGTACCGTGTTAATCTCACGGATCGTCGCCTTGCTCCTAACCAAGCGTGAAGTGACGAATGTCTTGTCTCTTAGAGGAATGCTTGAAGGCGGAGCGGGCAGCATGGCCGACGCTCCCCCAGAGATCAGGCAAACCATGAGTTCGTTCGCTCGCATACTCTGAGCTAGCGAGATCACTCGTTCTCCCGCCCTCATGCCTTGCTCGTCAGGCAACGGGTGTCCTGCAAAGAATACTTCTATCCTCTTGTCGAATCGAGGAATTTTCTGTCCCTTCGGCACGACCAGTATACCCTGGATGTTATGATTGCCCAATATGTCGAGAGTAGTTTTCATCATCGAGCTGCTTGCTTTGCCAACCGAGACTACTACTATTCGTTTGAATCGTGACAGGGAAAGTGAAAAATCGTTCACGTACATTCGATCGTCGGACATTTTAAGCGCTGATCGAAGGCAGAAGGAGGGATCAACAGCGCTAACCGCTGCGTTAAGGGCGAGGAGGCTGATGTTTCGTGCTTTCTGGTTCCTCGAACTGGTGCCGTTTCTAATGAGCTGATCATGTCCCATGAACAGAGATCTTGCGGTGTGGACCAAGTCAGGCGCTCCTAGCAATTAGCAAAGCCGGTCAGAATCAAGCTTAACTCTTCTCGATTGTGACCTTATCGCCGTCGCTGACTTTGCGGAAGATGCTCGTGTCAGCGTTGACTTTCGCGAAAACATTTACAGGACTTGCTGCTCGGGGTTTGTCGTCTTTACTTGCCGGCGTTCTGCCGAAGAAGATGCATAGTGCACTGCCAGGTGGCCAATACGCGATTGCCCCTATCTCAACCTCAGCTCTTGAATGTTCTTCCTCTACGCTTACTGGGATTGAGAAGTATATTTCATCGCCCCATCGATTTGCTCTCCCTTCAATAGGCAATGCTTCCCAAATTCGTTCTGCAGTTTGTGGGTTTTCGTTGCTTAACGCGGCTTCGACGGTTCCTGTGGCTTTTGTTGATATTTTGATTCGTCTGTCCAAGATTATCAAGCCTGCATTGGGTATTTTGCAGATAAATCAGACTGCTCGGTACCATTTTGAAACTTGTGCAACAAGGTCACGTCGCTCTTGCTTATGTGACAAGCATTCTCGTGGATAAGATTTCGCAATTGAGTCAGCATAAGGAAGATTAGATTCCTCGCAACCCTACGGCTCGGTCAGTTGCAGTAGCCCAGGTGACGAATTTTGAATGCCATCGGGCTCGATGTTAAGTATCCAGATAGCAGCTCGAAGCATATGGTAGATGTAAAGATCAGTATCATTGGCGCAGGCAGTGCAGTATTCTCCCTGAACTGATGACTGGAAATCCTGGTTTGAGGCAACGATCAACCTTGACAAGGTCCGGCAGTTTCTCGATAGATATTGTAGTGAGGGATTAATCGACGGCAAAGAACAGGCCATGGTCTCGACTAGGTTAGACGAACTGAGAAGATTGATTGACCGACAGTCCAAAACCCACAAATGGGAGAAGAGGAACAAAAATGGTCCCGGGAAGAAGTGAGGAGAGATCGCGCTAATGGAGAAGATGTTTCACATGAAGATCGTTGAAAAGAATAAGGAACTCTCGGAAATCGTCGACTGTACCTTCAGTCCACACAACAAACCTACTATGAGAGTGCAGCCTGGCGAAGAGGTCAAAATAGAGACTTACGATTGCTTCGCTAATATCGTGAGACCGGATAATGACCTTGCCCAGGTTCTTCGGTCCGGAGCGAAACTCTATGACAATCCTGTTACCGGCCCGATATATGTTGAAGGAGCGAAAAAAGGAGACACCCTTGTCGTTGACATAATCGACATAGAAATCCCCGACAGCGGGCTAACAACTGTGATGCCGGGCTTCGGAGCACTGGAAGGCTGGTTAAGCACGTCGCCTACTCTGACGAAGTTCAGCGTCATACGTAACGGTAGAATCTACTACAAAACCGATGACGGAAGAGAGATTTCATTTCCCGTGAAACCATTCATTGGAACAATAGGTGTTGCTCCTCCGACTGAATCCATCTCTACCATCTCTCCCTACAAACACGGCGGTAACATGGATGTTGCAGATGTCTGTGAAGGTAACAAACTGTATCTCCCAGTAGGAGTCGATGGTGCTCTCTTCGCAGCGGGCGACGTACACGCAGCGCAAGGTGATGGTGAGATCTGTGGGACAGGAGTGGAAATCCCAGCAAAGCTAACTTTCAAATTTGACGTTATGAAAGATAAAACGATCGAGTGGCCTAGAATTGAATCACAGCAAGAAATCATGACAGCAGCCAGCGCCAGACCTCTCGAAGATGCCGCACGCCTAGCTTTCAGGGAGCTAATCAACTGGTTGCATGAGGATTACGGGTTCTCCACGTACGACGCTTACATGCTGCTCAGTCTGACAGCACGAGCGAGAATTGCGCAAATAGTGGACCCTCTCTACACCGTAGTCGCGAAATTTCCAAAAGAGTATCTAAAATAGAATCCTTCCTGGACGAAGTCGCGGCGAATCAAGGCCGGCGCGTGATCATCAATCTCGGGAAGCCTCGTTGAAGGGGTTCCTACTGATTTCGAGGTTGAGATCCCGGGCCTCGTAAGCAAGGCCGGGGTTCAAGGGATCAAGACCGGCGGATTACCTGAACCATTGAAGTCGATTATGCTGCGGGAGAGAGTTGCGCAAGTTGAAGTGGGCCTTGAAGCGTATCAACTCCAAAGTAAGGAGATGCTGCGACAGTTGATATTGTTAGATCCTTGGACTAAGTCACCAGAGCAAGGCGAGAACCTGTTGAGAGACATACTTGCGATGCCATATCATCAGGAAATGATGCAGTACTATTGGTAATCAAGCCTAAACCCGACTAGATAAACAGAGTTCGTGAATCGCAAGTATTGGGTCGGAGTTTATCCTACTCTCGTGCTTAAGTGACATGCATTCTCTAGGATAAGATTTGGCACGCGATTCTAAGGAAGGAGAACTCCTCGAGCTTTGATATTTCCAGCTTTCAAAGCTTGTAAAGCCTCATTTGCCCTGTCAAGACTGAACTCTTCGCAGATGCATTTGATTCTGCCCGATTCAGCAATCTTCAGAACTTCTCGCATAGCCTGCCTCGACCCTACTTCTGCACCCACAACCTTCTTTTCATCGTGGAACGGCACTACCCCCAGGTTCCCCCAAACTCCGTAGACTATCGTGCCTCCTCGCTTAGTCGCCTTTACAGCGAGTTGTAAAACTGCACTTGATGGAGCGAAGATTATGCTCGAGTCGACGTTGCCAATTTCCTTCAACCATCCTGGCTCATCTCCCTGAGATGTGTCCACTATTGAAGATGCTCCAAGCTCCTTGGCGAGAACGTGGTGAAGTCTGTTTCGAGTAACGGCTATTATTTCAGCCCCGTAGAGATTCGCGAATTGTATGACCATGTGACCTACACCACCGATCCCGAACACTGCGACTCGCTTTCCTGGACCCAGCTCAGCCTTCTTGACGGCACCATAGGCGGTTAATCCAGGGCAGAAGAGTGGTGCGACCTCTGAATCCTTCAAGCCCTTAGGTACTGGTGTTACGTAGTCAGCGTTAGCAACCACGTATTCGGAATATCCCCCATCAACCATTTCACCTGTCCACACAGACGATTCGCAGAGGTACTCACGGCCAGTGAAGCAGAATTCGCAGACACCACACGAATTCCAAAGAGGTTGGATGCCTACCCTGTCTCCTTCATGAAGCAATGTTACATCTTCGCCAATTTTCGCAACTGTGCCCACAATTTCATGCCCTGGAATTATGGGGGTCTTGGCTGGAAAGCCATACTGCACCCAGTCTCCTTCAATCATGTGTAAGTTGGATCTACATACTCCACAAGCCGCAACACGAACTAGAACTTGACGTCTTCGAATGCTTGGAATCGGGACGTCTTTCACCACAAGTGGGTCATTTTCGATTGGTCCAACCAGTTCTAGAACAGCAGCCTTCATCTTCATCAGCATTTTACTTTTCGGGAATCGCCGTATAAAACCGTCAGATCAACTCTCAAGAATTGAAAATATGAACATTTCTGTCTTCAAACGTAACTTTCGCTAAGTGGTCCAAGTCTAAGCAACTTGCGTGAATGTGCGGCGGACCCTAATGGATTGCCAGCTAGAAGTCGTGAACAGTTATGATTAGCGCAGATACTGTCTTGAGAGCTTCGCCACAACTGTGTATATTGGATGTGTATTAGCCAGAGCGACCCTTTATTCGACGTACTTTGAGTACAGTATAGTGTGCTGAGAATCACAAGCTTTAAATCGCAACTCGCGAACCCTACCCTTCTCAGGCGACTAAGTTGACTGCTAATAACAAACTGCTACCAGTTGCGTTACTTCTGCTCGTCTTGGTCTTGTCAGGGTTCCTTCCAGCACATGCTCAAACCATACAGCATGGTGGAACACTGACGTTTGGCTCTAGCAAACACGCTCGACAATTGGACTCAATTCATGACATCATCATACCAGGCCTGGTACTTCCTCCAAATGGCTTACCCTAACCTTGGCATTCCTCTACCTAGCGGAATAATGCACGTGGCATTGCAAGACTACTGGTCCAATGCCCAAGCAACGACTTGGTACTTCCGTATTCGACCAGGAATGACTTGGTCGGATGGAGTTCCAGTGAACGCAACCGACCTCGAGTACTCGATTCGACTGATGTTCTCAAAGTTCACTTGGGGAGGTATTGGAAGCCTATCCGTATACCAAAGCTACCTTGCTGGTCCCGTTACAACTGCAGTACACGCCGTAAATTCAACTGTAGTTGAAGTTGATCTGAACCAACCGTTGGGTACGTTCGGCGACATTGCTGGGGCCGAGAATACTCCGAACCTAACCCCCTACCACATTTGGAAAGACTACCTCAATAATGTAACGATGCCTGGAAATAATTTCGGAACACTCGTCGGTGCAGGAGCGTTCTACATCTCGAACTTCACTCAGGGAGACTCCCAAGTGGTCATGCTACCAAACCCCTACGGATCTCCCTTTGGCGGCGACGCAAAAGGTATCCCGTACCTTGACCAGATAATCGTCAAACTTGTACCAACTTCCGCGTCTACATCTCTAATGCTGAAGGGCGGCGAGATAGATGCGGCTCCAGTGTCTGCAGCAGACGTGGCTGGCTTGACAAGTGACCCAAGGTTCAAGGTAGCCTACGGTCCGACTCCGGATACATGGGTTCTGGAATACCCGATCTTCAACTACCCATACAACATGACCGATTTCAGGAAAGCTATGGCTTACGCGATTAATAGAACGGACTTAGTACAGGTGGCCTATTCGGGTTATGCGGTTCCAGGAAGCGAAGGATACTTGCCGTCGTCCCGGAACATGCCTAACTTGCCACAATACGATTACAATCCGCAGATGGCAGAACAATTGTTGTCCGGAATAGGCTGGACAAAGCAAAGTGATGGATTCTACCATCTACCTAACGGGACAAGGTTTTCACCAACGGTCTATGCTCCAGCGGAGCTGCAACCACAAGTGGCCACTGCAAATCGGATCGTCCAGTTCCTACGAGCGGTTGGAATAGACGCGCAGGTTCAAACGTTGTCATTGGCGTCGATGGTGGACATTTGGCAAAAAGGAACAAACATGTACCTGTACCTACAGAACTACGGTTATCCTAATCCTGCGCTGCTCTTCGACTATTCATTTGCAGGCTTTGCGACAGGCCCCCCACTCAAGCAGCCAGTCTTCTGGCCCAGTGAGCGTCGAAGCACAGTTCAACCAGACCTTGACACAGATGCTGGCTGAACCAACAGAGTCCGGCAGAAACCAGTTAATGCAGCAGCTTGAAACCATGATCGCGGAGAACCTCCCATCCATAACACTATACTACGATGACTCAGTGTGGGTTTACAATACGCAGAATTTCGGCGGTTGGCCCGCACCTCCAGGCACTATGGAGTGGCCTGGCGGAAATTCAACATGACAGCTCTTGCAACCATCTATAGTCTGAGTGCCCAAACGAGCACAACTACTTCAATAGCCCCTAGCGGCGTCGACTACACTCCCTACATCATTGGCGGCGTAATAGTCGTCATAGCCTTACTGGCCGTTGGCATGTACATGAGGAAGAAGCGCGCTTGAGCGCAGCGCGAGCGACACCAGTTGAGAGTCAGCGGCCAATACATACTTAGACGAACTATCTACGCCACCGTGACTTTATTTGCCGTCAGCTGCCTTAACTTCGCCATACCTCGCTTAATGCCCGGTAACGCACTCTACTACTTCGCTAACCCGCGCATTATCGCTACACCCGGCGCATTAGCTGCATTAATGCAGAGATTCGGATTAGACAAACCCCTTTGGGTGCAATTTCAATTATACTGGGTAAACCTGTTCAGTTGGCCGCCTAACTTCGGCGTCTCTTACCTGTATTATCCTGCATCAGTATTCTCCGTAATCATGCAGTACCTTCCTTGGACTCTCTTCCTGGTAGGAGTTTCAACAGTAATAACTGCCATCTTAGGCATCCTGGTTGGCGTCTGGACAGGCAGTCGTCCGGGAAGTAAACTGGATACGGCGTCCGTCTCGATTTCCATGATTCTCTGGACGATGCCGTTTTTCTGGCTGGGAATCATCCTTCTCTGGATCTTCGCAATATCACTTCAATGGTTTCCAGTTTCAGGAGCAACATCCGCAGGAATAACCGCGAATAGCCCTTTAGAAGTACATGATACAGCTGACCTCCTGTGGCATGCTTTCTTACCCATGATTACTCTGGTTACTACGACATACGCTGGATACTCATTGATCATGCGAAACACGATGGTTAACGAACTATCACAGGATTACATTCTACTCGCTAGGGCAAAAGGACTTCGAGAAAATGCAGTTCTCTTCGGACATGCTGCGAGAAACGCGATGCTTCCAATGATAACCCTCATCGGACTCAACCTTGGGTACGTAGTCAGCGGCGCCCTGCTAGTGGAAATTGTTTTTTCATATCCCGGCGTGGGACTCCTTACATATAGAGCAGTTCTCGCCCACGATTATCCTCTCCTGCAGGGACTCTTCTTCGCAATCTCACTTACAGTAATCATAGCGAATTATCTCGCTGACATAACATACGCATTCCTTGACCCACGAATAAAGTACTAAGCTGACTCAATATGGAAACAGACGAACCAGCCGTCCAGGCTAAGAGGAGATTTTCCCTTCGAAGAGCATCAGCATTTTCAGGCATTTTGCATAGTAGACGAGCTCAAATCGGGTTCGGGATAATCATCATCTTTGTAGTGCTTGCATTGGGTGCCCCGATTATTGCACCCTTTTCCCCATACATGTTTCCGGCACCAGGACGTCCTTATTCTGCGCCCGATAGGACATTTCTACTCGGAACCGATAATCTTGGGGAAGACATACTTAGCGAAATAATCTATGGAGGACGAGTATCAATCACTGTAGGCCTCATCGTGGCTTTTCTCTCTACTGGCCTCGGCACCTTGATTGGAATTCTTGCTGGATACTACATGAAGACTATAGATGAGATTCTGATGCGAGCAACGGATATGGTGTTGATTCTGCCGGCACTGCCGCTGATGATCATTCTCGCAGCATACTTGGGTCCTAGCATCCGAACAGTAATTCTTGTTCTGACAATTACAGCGTGGCCGAGTGTCGCAAGAGTGGTCAGGTCGCAGACTTTGTCCCTGCGAGAGCGTCCTTTTGTGGACTCGGCGAGAGTCGCTGGTGCAAGTGATTTACGAATAATAACGAAGATTCTCTTCCCTAACCTCGCATCCATCATTGCCGCTAACGCTGTGTTGATGGTGACAACCGCAATCGCCGGCGAAGCCGCCCTTGACTTCTTAGGGTTAGGAGACATAACGTGTCGTTAGTTGGGGTACGATGCTTTACTGGGCTCAGTCATACGCACTTTTCAACAACGCTTGGTGGTGGGTCGTGGCACCTGGCGTTTGTATTGTGCTAGTTGGACTGGCATTCGTTCTTATCAGCGTCTCAATTGAGAACGTCTTCAACCCAAGGCTGAGAAGTTCTTGAGTCAAAATGCATCAAGTGTCAGTGATGGCCATATTGGCAATACGGTCATCGAAATCAAGAACCTGTCAGTATCATACAGAACGGAGTCCGGATACGTCAAGGCGGTTGACGATGTCTCATTTACGATAAACAAGGGGGAGATTCTGGGACTTGCAGGCGAATCGGCCTGCGGCAAAACAACCACGGCTTTGTCAGTAATGCGTCTGCTCGCAGCAAATGCTCTCGTGGAGGGCCAGATCCTATTTGAGAACAAGGATGTATTGCAGATGTCTGATGACGAACTTCGCAACTTCAGATGGAAAGGAGTCTCACTTATCCCACAAGGCTCAATGAATTCGCTTGACCCTGTAATTCCGGTTGGCAAACAAATCATCGAAGCCATACGTGCGCATGAGAAAGTCTCCAAGAATGAGGCCTGGAAGACAGCCGAAAAATTGCTTTCATCCGTATCAATCCACCCCTCAAGAGCGAGGAACTATCCGCATGAATTCAGTGGTGGGATGAAACAGAGAGCAGTAACCGCCATGGCTCTTGCGTTGAACCCGCAGCTCGTAATTGCAGATGAGCCCACGACAGCCCTAGATGTGGTTGTTCAGAAACAACTCTTGTTGGTGTTGAGGGGCCTACAGAGGAACTTGGGCATATCCTTCCTTTTCGTTAGCCACGATCTGTCAGTTATCGGGGAGATTGCTGATCGAGTTGCCGTGATGTACGCAGGCAAGATTGTCGAGATCGGCGAGAAAGACATGGTTCTAAAGCATCCCTCTCATCCATACACACAAGCTCTCGTGAATTCAGTTCCAAAGGTTTTTGGAAGCCGCCAAGTCCTACACTCGATTCCTGGAAGTCCACCTACGGGTATCTGGCCTCAGGGTTGCAGATTTCATCCTAGATGTCAATACGCATTCGATCTGTGCAGGCAAAAGGAACCTGAACTGCAACTCGCGACGAATGGTACTTTAGCGGCATGCCATTTGATCTCGACGGAGCCCGGAAAAGGGAAGACAATGCAAAAGTGAATGCGGAATGGCAACTGAAGACGGAGTACTCGACATCCAGAACATGAAGGTGTATTTTCAACGAAGAGAGCGCCTGATCGGACGGAAGACCGTGATTCATGCTGTTGACGACGTTACGCTGAAACTGGTTAAGGGTGAAACTCTCTCATTGGTAGGGGAGAGCGGAAGCGGAAAATCTACTCTTGCTCGAACGGTGGTGAAGCTCAATGAACCTTCAGCTGGAACGATCCTTTTTCATAACCAGGACGTTTTCAAGCAGAATAGGAAACAATCAAAAGAATATCGAAGACGAGTACAGATGATTTTTCAAGATCCGTACGAATCCCTGAATCCTCAGTCAACTGTCTTCAACACAGTGATAGAGCCGAGGATCATTCACGGGCTAGCGAAGAGCAATGATGAGAAAGCGGCAACGGCCTCGAGACTACTCGGTTTAGTAGGTCTCGATGCATCAACCAAATTCTACAGGTACCCGCACGAGCTGAGTGGAGGAGAAAGACAAAGAGTCGCTATTGCAAGAGCTCTTTCCTTAGAACCGGAACTCCTAGTTGCAGACGAACCGGTATCAATGCTTGATGTTTCCATCAGGCTAGGCATACTCCATCTCTTACAGACGCTAAAGGAGGATCTCAAACTAACATACCTGGTAATAACGCACGATCTTGGAGTTGCAAGATACATAGGTACGAGAATTGCTGTAATGTACTTTGGACAGATTGTTGAGATCGCTGAGACCGACGAGCTAATCAATCATCCGATGCATCACTACACGAATCTTCTACTATCATCAATTCCTGGATCGGAGAACCCTCAGCCTCTGGCGGGAGGAGCTGACGTTGACTTCTCGTACAGTGCCGCAGAGCCACCATCCGGCTGCAGGTTCCGTACACGATGCCCGATGGCCAAAGAAAAATGCGCATCAATAGAGCCAAAGCTAACTGAGTTAGCTAGCGGACATTTCGTCGCCTGTCATTATCCAATTAGCAGTTAGAAGACAGCGTCACAAATCTGTGCCATTTTATTCTAGGTATCTACTAAATACTCTTAAGAGAATGATTACCGGACGACCAGGTAGGCGCTATTAATTTGAAAATTGGTTTCATCGGACTCGGGATCATGGGAAAGCCGATGTCTAAGAACTTGATTAAAGCGGGTCATGAGCTCACGGTCTTCGACATTGTCGAGTCAGCCGTTAAGGAATTAGAATCGATGGGGGCAAAGAGCGCGCCGCTCATCGAAGGAGGTTACTGCCAAGACAGATCTCATCATAACAATGCTCCCTGACTCTCCAGATGTTGAGAAGGCTGCATTTGGTCCAGATGGAATATTCGAGGGAATCAAATCAGGATCAACACTCATTGACATGAGCACAATTTCTCCGGTAACAACAAAGAAGGTTGCAGAGATTGCGAAAGCGAAAGGCGTTCGTGTTCTTGATGCTCCGGTTAGTGGTGGAGAGAAGGGCGCAATTGATGCAACGCTCACCATAATGGTTGGCGGAGCCAAATCAGTCTTTGACGATTGCCTTCCAATTTTCCAGTTGATGGGAAAGAATATCGTGTATTGCGGTGAAGCGGGATCTGGCCAGGTAGTTAAGGCATGCAATCAGATCCTAGTGGCAGGTGT
Source organism: Candidatus Bathyarchaeota archaeon (assembly GCA_963783645.1). Lineage (GTDB taxonomy): Archaea > Thermoproteota > Bathyarchaeia > 40CM-2-53-6 > 40CM-2-53-6 > FEN-987. Next base: position 41,623 of record CAWAOH010000009.1, read on the forward strand.
GTTGGAGACAGCTAGTGAGGCACTTGTTCTAGGCGCGAAAGCGGGTGTTGACCCGGAGGTTGTGCTTAAGGTGATTGCGGGAGGATATGCAATGAGAGTTCTCGACGTCAGAGGACCACTCCTACTGAAGAGAAACTTCCAGCCTGGTTTCAAGACGAGGTTACATTACAAAGACTTGGGAATTGCTCTGGCTGCGGGTTCAGAGTACGGGGTACCTCTACCAGTCACTAGTTTAATTCATGAAATGATGGGCGCGATGAAGGTTCTCGGCCGCGGTGAAACAGACCACTCAGCAATCGTCACGCTGCTCGAGGATCTCGCCAAAGTGGAAGTCAGGAAGCCCGCGTAGCTTCCTGATATCCGATACTGCTGCTGATTGGATCACGCTCTAGGAAAGGTAGATGTCGGCATCTTCTTCTCTTTTAGCTCTGGATGCTTCTTCACGAGTGGCTCAAACCGTTTCAGTGCGCCGGGTGGAACTTCGTCTGGATCGATTCGAATATCGATTATAGATGGCCTTCCAGAGTCGAAGGCGCTCTTCAGAGCGTCTTTGATTTCCGTTGGTCTCTCAACCAGTTGTCCATACGCGTGACAGGCTTCTGCGAATTTGACGAAGTCCATTACGTATGATTGTGTTACAATGTATCTTTCGGGTTCCCACATGCCGTAACCGAACTTCTGGCCTTGGATGATCATTCCAAGATTCATGTCATTGAGGATGCACCAGACAACAGGAATGTTGTACGCTGTTGCGGTGTTGACTTCCTTGCTTAGCATGGTGAAGCTTGCATTTCCCACAACATCGACTACTTGGCGCTCCGGCGCTCCTAGTTTGACGCCGATGGAGGCTGCAACGCTGAAGCCCATTGCTGTGTGTCCGCCGTCAGCGATGAATCCCTTCGGCATCAGTACCTGGTAGTATTTCTCAACCCATGCAAGGTTGTTTCCGCAGTCAGCCATGACTATTGCATTCTTGTCTAGGAATTTTCGAAGTTCTCTCACAGCTCTCTGCGGCTTCGTGGGAACTGCATCGGAGAAGCTCACCGCTTCTTCGTAGTACTCTAATTCTCCTTTCAATGTCAGTATCTCTTTCTGTCTCGTCTTCCTTCTCTCTTCAAGTTCTTTGAGTTCTGCTGGCGGAAGTCTCGAGAGGATGGCCTTCACATGTTCTATCAGTTCTTGCAGGACGACCTTTGCATCACCGACTATGCCCACGTCGAACGGGTAGTTCTTCCCGATCTCTGTCGGATCCGTGTCGATCTGAATTATCTTCTGTCCTCCGAAATCTTTGACCCAACCTGTTGTGGTCATTTGATGGAATATCGAACCGACTGCGAGCAGGACGTCTGTCTTGTCTCCCCGGAAAACCTTGTTGGCTACGTCCTGTCCGAACAGGCCAACCACACCCAACGCGAGTGGATGGTCCTCAGGGAACGAGCTTTTGCCCATTGCGGTCGTGGCAACTGGAGTACCGAGTAAAGTCGCGAGTTCAAGCACTTCTGGGGAAGCTCCGGATGCGATGACTCCTCCTCCAGACATTATCGCTGGTGAAGTTGCCTTTACGAGAAGCTGTGCAGCCTGCTTGATGAGCTCCGTGTCGCCTCTTATCATACCCATCGGCCTATACTTCTGTGGAGGACGAACCTCAGCTTCGATCTCTTGTCTTATCACGTCCTGTGCAAGGTCGATGTGCACTGGACCCTTCCTGCCTGTCAGCATGATTCTGAATGCCCGTCTCATTACTTCGGGAACCGTGTCGGGCCTTGTTACGAGTACGCTCCATTTTGTTACTTCTTTGAAGATTCCTACGTGGGAGATTGATCGAGGTCCCCAGCCGCTTGCATCTTGGATGCCTCCCCTGCCAAATTGATCGGTCGGAACGTTATTTGTAAATGCGAGAACGGCTTGATTGTCCTGGAATGCGGGGTGAAGTCCTGAAGCCAGGTTCACGCCTCCTGGACCTACGGTTGCCGCACATGCAGCAACTTTTCCGCAAGCTCTGAAGTAGCCGTCGGCCATGAAGCCGGCGCCTTGTTCATGTTGCGTTAGTATAGTCTTGATTTGAGGGTAATCGTAAAATTCGTTGTAGAATGGAGCGATTCCGCCCCCAGGAATTCCGAATAGATACTTCACATCCTCGTTCATGAGACATTCGACGATGAACTTTCCAACCCGAAGCTTTCCCATTTGAAACAACTGATTGATTACCGGCGGGAATTACGGTAGTAAAGGTTACGCGTCAAGTTCAGGAAGGAAACTCACCTCTCAGTGGTTACTACCGTATGAGCAAGTTGCAGAAAGCACTCGGTTAGCGGTCTACTTGGCTCCGAGTTCGCGTTTCTTCCAACGCAGATTGTGACCGTGACATTTTCGGCATCGATCTGAAGCGCCAGGATTACGGGCGCCGCAATCGCGACATACTTTGTAGTGTAGTCTTACGCGTTGAGCGAGTTGCTTCTTTGCGACATCAGTGATGGGCATTGAGTCGACACCTGAATTAGCTGCCAACGACATTGAAAATGATGCATATATACGTTGGCGAGTCCGGCTCTTGGTGGGATTCCATGGCAGACGATTCTCTAGACATGATTTCGAGTGAAGTGATTTCTTGCTTGAAATGTCGACTCTGCGAGACGAGACGAAACGCTGTACCTGGTGAGGGATCGCTGTCCGCGAAGGTAATGTTCGTTGGTGAAGCTCCTGGAGAACAAGAGGATAATCAGGGTCGCCCTTTCGTTGGAGCAGCAGGGAAACTTCTCACTGAACTTCTTCAATCGATAGGACTTAGACGAGAGGAGGTATTCATTACGAATACCGTGAAGTGCAGGCCACCAAACAACAGGCCACCTAGAAAAGACGAGTTAGCGGCATGCAGAGACTACTTAGATAGACAACTCAAACTCATGCGGCCTCGCGCCATATGTCCAATGGGCAATTCCGCAATTCGAGCGCTTTTGAACCCGACAGAATCTGTAAGCGAACTTCATGGAGTTCCGTTCGAGAAGGATAATATCACATATTTTCCGATGTATCATCCTGCCGCAGCATTGTACACGTTTGCGTTACGCAAAGTGATGGAGGAGGACTTCAGGAAACTGAGAGGCGTGCTTGATTCCTTGGATTAATCTTCCTCTAGCTGAGGCTTGTTTCCAAGAACTTTCTCGGTGCGTTCCATCACGTCTGAATTAATCTTCTCTACGACCTCGAGAGCTTTCATGTTTTCCGTAACTTGCTCCGGCCGGCTTGCTCCAGTAATGACTGTGCTTACAAACGGGTTCTTGAGACACCATGCAAGTGCGAACTGAGCCATTGTGCAACCCAAATCAGCAGCAATAGGCTGCAGCTGCTTCACTTTCTCGATATTCTGCGGCGTAATGACGTGCTCCTTTAGCCATTCGTATCCTTGCAGAGTCGCTCGCGTACCCGTTGGTATTCCTGTGTTGTATTTGCCAGTGAGTACGCCTGATGCAAGAGGACTCCAAATTGTTGTGCCTAGTCCAATTTCACGATAAAGTGGCAGATACTCCTTCTCTACTCGGTCACGGTGAAGCATGTTGTACTGGGGCTGTTCCATCTGGGGTGGAGTGAGACCGTATTCTCGTGCAATCGAATGTGCCCGCATAATATCTGCTGCTGACCATTCAGATGTACCCCAGTAGAGTATCTTTCCTTGATGTATCAGGTCGTCCATGGATCGGACTGTCTCTTCAATTGGAGTGTTCGGATCGGGACGATGACAGAAGAACAGATCAAGATAGTCGAGCTGCAAACGTTTCAGGGAATCCCTGTAGGCCTCGTAGATGTGTTTGCGAGACAGACCGCTGTCGTTAGGTCCCTCGCCTCCCCAGAAGACCTTACTCGATACCACTATGCTCTCTCTGCGTAATCCTAATTTCTTGATCACGTTCCCCATGACGACTTCGGCGTTTCCATGCGCATACACTTCCGCGTTATCGAAGAAGTTAACGCCTGCATCATACGCAGTGGACATGCACTTGAGGGCTACGTCCTCGCCGACTTGCCCGCCATAGGTCACCCATGCTCCAAGCGATAATTCGCTAACCTTCAGTCCTGCACTGCCTAGCCTTCGATACTTCAATTATCGAACACTCGATTGTAGAATCAATTACGCATATTAAAGAATGAATTCTTAAACTGAAGCTGCTTACTTCAGCACCTTGCGAATGCGTTCTGCTATTCCTACTCCGTCCAATCCGTAATGCTGGTAAAGGTAGTAAGGTGGCCCAATAGTCGCATATTCATCAGACGGTAGGCCGATGCGGACGAGGTGTACATCGTTTATGCGAGCATCGATAACGGCATCGGCAATTATCGTGGCGACTCCTCCGACCGTGTTGTGTTCCTCTGCAACGAACACTTTCCGATGCTCTTTGATAAGCGACAATAGCCTTTCAGTGTCGAGCGGTTGAAGAGTGTGCAGATCTACAACCGTCAATTCGATACCGTCTTTTACTAGTCTATCTGCGGCTTCGCGTGCAGCGGAAACCATAATCCCGTTCGATAACAGCAGTCCGTCCTTTCCGTCACGGAGGACACTGATCTTGCCAAACTCCCACTTGTCCCCCGAGTGGTAAACGTCGGGATCTCGCCCTCGCCCGAGCCGAAAGTATATGGGGCCATCAAGGTCCACTGTCTGCCGAAGGGCCTGCTCACAACTGTACGCGTCGGATGGGCATACGATTTTCATGTTTGCAATAGATCGCATGATTCCGATGTCCTCGGTCGCGTGATGAGATGTTCCATAGTAGCCGAGGGATATGCCTGCATGATGTGATAATAGTCGGACTGGCAAGTTCGGGTAGGCCAAGTCGGTTCGGATCTGTTCGCAACACATCAAGGCCAAGAAAGACGCAAAGGTTCCAGCATATGGGACTGCGCCACAAGCAGCGAGACCTGCCGCAACGCTAACCATGTTGTGTTCTGCAATTCCCAAGTCGAAGAAACGGTCGGGATGTCGTTTAGCGAACTCTATCGTTCGATTGCTAAATCCTAAGTCAGCTGTCAAGACAACGATCCGATCATCAGCATCAGCGAGATCAGCTAGAACTCTCCCTGCTATGAACGCGGGTGCTAGCTTAGGAATCATGCCAAGGTGCCAAGATTCCTTTTCGCGTAGAACCACGTCAGTTGTCATGAGCAACGATCTCCTTCCTAGCGGCTTCCGCGTCACTTCCATGTAGATAACCTAAGTGCCAGACCCTCGAATCTTCCATGTACTTTACACCCTTTCCCTTCACCGTATGCGCGATGACTACTTGAGGTCGACCGCTAGTCCTTGGGACGTTATCGAATGTTCTGACAAGTGCTTCGACAGAGTGACCATCACACTCATGGACCTGCCACCCAAAAGCGCGCCATTTGTCCGCCAGTGGCTCGACGCTCATTATTTCCTCGGTATGTCCGTCAAGCCCCATTTGATTACGGTCTAAGATTCCGATCAAATTGTCTGCGTGGTAGTGAGACGCTGCCTGTGCCGCCTCCCAGATTTGCCCCTCATTCAACTCAGCATCTCCCAGGAGCACGAAGACTCTTGCTGGAGACTTTCGAAATCGTAACCAGAGCGCCATGCCCAGCCCAATTGAAAGCCCATGACCCAACGAGCCCGAGCTGAAGTCAGCGCCTGGAACTTTCCGCATGTCTGGATGATCTCCCAGCGGGGAACCGAGGTTGGCGTATGTTTCAAGCCACTGCTTGGGGAAATAACCGAGATCGGCAAGAATAGGATAAACGCCAACAGCTACATGTCCTTTTGAGAGGACGAGGCGGTCTCTATCAGACCACTTGGGGTCTGAAGACAAACGCATCGTATGATAGTAGAGAGTAGCGAGGATTTCGGCTGCTGAGAAAACTGAAGAGTAATGCCCACTCTTCGCAATCTGAATTAGGCGAACTGTCTCGGTGCGAATGAAACTAGCACGTTCGAGGAGCTTGTTTAGGTCTGCTTTTTCCAGGTTGGAGGCTTCCAAAGGATGGTCTCTCCGCCGTATGCATTGAGACGTTTAAGTGTTATCTGACTGACTTCAACGTGTTCGCATTCTCGAAAAGTCGCCGGCCCTAGGACTGTAGTAAAGATCGAACGCCGCATTTGCAATCGCAAGTACGAATAGCAACATGCCCAGCAGTTGGGAAATATTCGGTAAGGCGCTGGCAACTACGATGAACGGGAGTAGTACTGATACGATAGCGCCCGACGCGAACATGGCTGCCCTACCGAAGGGATTAGTATGTTTCAGAGATTCACGATTCACTTTCAGGGATAGTACAGGAATACGTGGACCGCTAATCGGCAGGTTCAGCCGAGATATTGATGATTCTCTTATTGAATAATAGTCGAATTTTACGCCAACTATGGTTCCAACAATGAAATGTGCAAGGCAGTGGGGGAAAAAGATCAAGCAACCCAAGGAGAGGAGATAGAGAGCGAATTTGATGTACACTCCACCTAAACTCGGAGCATAATAAATCAGCGCAAATCCAACAAACGTTCCAGCAAGTTCAATTAGATTCCCGTAGACTATCGAAAGCCTTGGTCTATTCATGGACAACGCAATCTAGTCTTGGTTGAATGGGCGTATGAACCTTGGCACAAATATCCTGAGAGCGGTCTTTGTTAGTAGACCAAACCGATTTACCGTGATTGCTGCTAGGAATAATCGAAGGGTCAAATGCTTTCTTGCAAATCCTGGAAGATTATCTGAACTCTTGAAGCTTCACGCCGAACTCGCGATCAATTAAATTCCTGTCTCCTCCAAGGGAAGGACCCTGTATGATGTTGGACTAAACTCTGCAGCAGAACCGTGTATGCTCAACAACAGTATTGTGAAAGACGATGTTGGAATCGGCCTTGGTCCGCACCCGATGCTGGAGTCATCTAAGGTTGGCTCTGAGTCGTATTTCGATGGCACTATCGGTCTGGTGAATCTAGAGATCATCAACTGAGTTTTGTGCTGGAACGCCCGGTGCTAATGTCTTGACTTCAAAACGAGAAGACTTTGGAACGATTCAGATAGCCACCGAATGCAAGAATCTTCAATATTAGCGAACGCTCAAATCGGGAATTCTGCGGTGTTTTCTATGCGAATTGTTTCTGTCTTCTAAGCGGCCCATTAGGACGAGTTTGACGAATTACATAATCAGCCGCTTTGTCAAGTCTTTCGTTGCGAGTGGAAACGCTTGGAATTCGTACCAGACCCTTGAATTCTTCAATGAACTGCGCCTTATGCACGTCTACGTATCCAAGAAGTTCTGTGTAATCCATTTCGCTATTCTCCTTTGCAGTTGACCTCAAATCCCATCGACCCCACGAGTGATTCTATCTTCCTAGAACTCAGGAAGCAGAAACGGCTCAGGGGGCGTAATATTCTGTGATCCTTCGGAGGAGGATTAGAAGCTTCGCTCATATCCATCCTGTAGAGCCTTCAAATGGGTTTTGAACAATATCCTATGCAAAACTCAACTGCTTCACCAGTTCTTGGCGACTTCAATTGCGAACTCAAGGTTTGGGCCGACAGGCCTTATCACGGGCAATTCCACACCTGCAGCCCGGAGTGCTGCCATCTTCTTCCTACACTCATCAGGAGTCCCATAAATTGCGGACCCATCTAACAACGCATCAGGCGTTTTACTGCAGGCTTCTGTGAAACTCCCATTAAGCCATGCATCGCGTGCTGGTGCTATATCAGTAGCTGTCAATCCCCACATCTCGAAGAAGGGATCTAGGTAACCTCTTGATAGAACTTTGAGGACTGAAGGTTTCACGTTTTCTTTCGCTTGATCGTGGTCAGGTGAAACTGCTAGGAGAACCGCACAAGAAAAATCTACGTCACGCTGATTTCTCTTCGTTTTCTCAATGCCCTGGCTCACGTTTTCATGTGCCCATCTTAAGTAACTCTCGGAGCAGAAACCGTCACTAAGAAAGACGCCGTCCGATTTCTCCGGCCAACTGTAACATTTTCTTCCTTCTGGCAGCTATGTATATTGGAATCTTCTGTCTCGGCGGTTTGAAAGACAACTTGACGCCATTTAGGTTGTGAAAGCGGCCCTTGTAGCTGGCTGAATCCCCATTCAGGATCTGCTGAATAATCTCAACGTACTCTCGTAACGCGCCTAATGGTTTGCTGGGATCAATGCCTTGCGCTGCAAGGAATCGGGGTGCTCCACTACCGAGACCTAAAATCAATCTGCCGCCTGATAGTTCATCCAATGTGGCCGCAGTCATGGCTGTCAGCGCAGGACTTCTGTAATATACCGGAAGTATTCCTGTAGCCAATTTGATTCTAGTCGTTGAAACAGCTAACGAGGCAAGGGGAACCATAGCGTCTCTGAAGCCTAAGTCTTCCGCTAACCAAATGGAATCATACCCATTCTCCTCCCCAACCTTAGCGTATCGGATAACCTCCTGACAATTGTAGTCTCCAACTACGAAAAGGCCTATACGTTGAGTCTTGCTCATCTTCCACCAATCCCGTATTCTCTCAACATCAATATACGTAGACGGCCGAAGTATATTCAGTTCCCATCGTGCTTAAGGTAGAGATATCCTGTTGCGTTCTGCGGAGCGCATCCAGTCATGACTTAGCTTGCGGCTTTCTCTCCCGCAGCCTCCACAGGCCGAATTCTCCAACAGTTTGAGTCGTTTCAACTGGGTTGTACCATTTCTTTTTCGTCCCCATCATGGAGCGCATTTTCCAGCCCGAGCTTTTTGGAGCATTCTCTATGGCTGTCAGCATCGTATCAATCTTCGCAGTAACGTCTTTCTTATCAGAATCATCAATTAACTCGAATTCGCGCACGTACCCCTTCAAACCGTTCAGATTGGTTGTGACGGTATACCAGAATCCCCAATCAGAGCGAGCTTGTCAGCGACTGATTTGGCATTGATTCGGTTGCTCTCTTCGCTTTGCGAGAGTTCGTGTCGCGAAAGATCAGTATGGAGTCTTTAACATCTTTCTCGCTTGGGAACACTATTTGTAACTTCTCCAGTAGAAGATCAGTTGGTGTTATGGTTGGGGTGTCAAGCTCTAACCGGTTCTTAAAGTCAAGCGGATGGTTGGCGGCCAGTAGTTTGTCAAAGAAAACGTCGACCACGAACCATCCCTTCGGGTGGAAGTATATTTGTCGTTGCGTGGCGGCGCTTGACATGGTTGTAGGCCTTTTCTCGTATCCCATCTCGTTGAAGAATTCCTTCATCTTGTTCCTGTATTTGGCGTACGACATGAAATCGAGGTCTGTGTACTCTTGTTGTCCTTCTCCGAGTCTCTCGGAGTCTCTTTGCGAAATCCAAGAATTCGGCGCAGTGAGCTCGAATCGCTACGCCTCCAAGCATCCTGATCGGGATGTCTCTCTTAGTCGCCTCTTCGACGAGCCTTTTCCCTTCATCGACGAAAATCTCGGTTGGAATGATTCCCTTCCATTCGTCAGGCATCTCGATTACTCGATCTTCCAAAGAAGAACTTCCAACAGATGATTACTGAGAATGTGGAGATAATCCTTCCTCTGTAAGCAAAGTCTTAACGCCTGTTGCTAAGGTAAATACCTCGGGGTTACGAGTTTTGAAACGCGATCAGGTCAAGCTCAATCGTGTCCGTCAAACTATGCGTCAGGAAGGACTCGTAGCTCTTGTGTTGAGAGTGCCGGAAAATGTGACATACTTATCGGGCGCATGGTGTGGGAGAGGATTATCGTACCTGATTTTTCCCATTGAAAAAGACCCGGTTCTCATTCATCCTGTGGGCGAGACTCTTCCTCCGACATGGGTGTCAGATGTTAGATTCTACAAGTGGGAAACCTTCGAGCATCTAGGCAACTGTCTTGATCTTGGGACTAATTACGTTCTCAAAGCGATCTTAGAAATGGGCTTCCATTCGGGCGCAATTGGTATCGAACAAGGGTGGGAGCTCGTTTTTGGGAGCACCCTCAGGTATGAACTGAACGTAGCGGGCGAGAGAACGATAAACATGCTCAGACAGAAACTGGCATCATTCACCCTAAAGGATGCATCTCAACTGCTCATCAAGGCTAGATCGATCAAGACTCACGACGAGGTTCAGATGCTTAGAAAGGCGAATCAAATAGCCCGTGTAGGTCTAGAGACTTTTCACGATAGCTTGAGACCTGGATTATCAGAGGTAGAACTCTCTACTAAGATCGAAAAGCAGGTCGTGAGCGAAGGTGTTCTGAAACATAAGGCGAACAAGGTTATTGCCTGTGCCTTCCTCGCTTCGGGGCCTGATACAGCTTACGCGTACAAGTACGTCCCTGGCCAGGGCCGAAGAAAGCTGCGTCGAGGTGACCTAGTCATGCTCGAACTTGATGTTGTTGCGGACGGTTATTCCTCCGATACCACAAGGACATTCGTCGTTGGCAAACCCAACAAGGGACAAAAAATGCTCCTTGAAGCGATTCTCGATTCTGAAACAACAGCGATCTCCTCGATCAAACCAGGAATCAATGCCTCTGAAATCGCCAAAATATCAAACGAAGTGATTCGCCGCCATGGATTATCAGCCTATTTGGTGCATCGTCTCGGCCACGGCATAGGAGTTGGCATTCACGAACCGATTCCAGCCCTGCATATTGAATCCAAAGACATTCTGTTGCCAGGTATGGTCCACAGCGTAGAACCTGGAATCTACGGAGCAAAGATCGGCGGCGTCAGAATAGAGGATGACATACTGGACACAGAGAAAGGTGCAGAGTATCTCTCTGAGTATCTGAGGATTCAAGAGTAGGAGAACTACTGAATGGATAGACTGTTTGACTCAGCTTTTGTTCGACCACCGTCAACCTCCTATGAGCACTGTGTCTCTTCACATCCGGACAAGGACAACATCGATATTCAACTCGCAAAGGAACAGCATCGGTCCTATGTTTCAATTCTAAAGGAGAATGGGATCAACGTGTTGGAACTACCTCCTCTTGAAAATTATCCTGACTCTGTTTTCATGCAGGACCCAGCAGTCCTAGGTGTCAGAAGATCCATCATAGGACGGTTTGGAGAATTATCTCGGAGAGGAGAAGAGAAAGAACTTGTCACCGAACTGCATCAAATAGAACTAATGAAAGAGTCAAGCCCTCTCCAAATTGACGTACCCGGCACACTCGAAGGAGGAGACATAATGATCGCTGATCAAAAGCAACTGTTCGTGGGCCAATCATCACGCACCAATCCAACCGGCATCCTACAACTCCAAGACTATCTTCATGACATGAAGGTAACCAAAGTGAGAACGAAACTCTTCCATCTTCTATGTGGCTGCTCTTACCTTAGCCAATCCACGATGATCATAACACCTGAAATAGTCAGCTCCGATAATTTCCCTGGCCTCAAATATGTCAAACTCAAAAAAGAAGACGCGTATGCTTCAGATGCCTTGTACCTCGGAGAGCGTCGAGTTCTAATTCCATCAGGCTACCCGAATGCGTCAAGAAAACTCAAGGAGGCTGGATATACACCTGTTGAAGTTGAAGTGTCAGAATTCCACAAGGGTGACGGAGGAGTCACGTGCCTCTGCTCTCCAGTCTACAACCTCCTCTAGTCAGAAGTGCGAAATTACCAATGATCGTAATGAACAACTTCTTTCATCGCTCGCCTTCCCCTCTTCAACGAAGACGATTTGATGTCCATATCTGGATAACCAATCGAAATTACGCCTATGGGATGAAACTTCGCAGGGATTCCAAGCAGTTGTCTCATTTCGTTGGTGCGGAAGACACCTGTGAAGGCAGTGGCTAAACCCTGGTTTACTGCGGCGAGGAAAATCAGCATACAGGCACAGCCAATATCAAAGTGCCAATAGGGAACCGGCCATTCGACCTCGGTTCCGTCTTCTTTCAGTTTATCGGATTCGCGATAACGCTCGTGGTACAGCTCTTCGTTTGTGCAAGCCACAATTAGAGCTGGAGCATCTGAAACAAACTTATGGAAGCGCTTTGCTGCATAGAAATCATCTTCGCCTTGGATCTGCCCAATCTTCTTCTTCACAACGGGGTCAGTAATCACTACATACGCCCACCCTTGGCTGAAGCCTGCGCTAGGTGCATGTTGGGCGACCTCAAGAATCCGGTTTACAGTTTCGATGCTTACCGGGTTACGTCGGAAATTTCGGACCATTCGCCTCTTTCTTACTACTTGATCAAATTCCATGTTAATCACGGAAAAACAAGACAAAATGGAAAATAGGGGATTATCTGGAATTAGACTACCGAAACTTAGTATCGTCGGTGTTTCTGGTAGCAGTTCTGCAATAGACTGGGCGACCTTGAGTAGGCTTGAACGGTACTTCAGTTTCTGCGCCGCATTCAGAACAGGTTACTTTGTACATAGTTCGGCCGCCCATTCCTTCTTCACTCATAATACTCTAACACCACACTTACAGATTAGTTACGCGCCAGATAATACTAGAAGTAGAATCCGCAGCGTACCAAGCTGCTGACATGTAGGATTGTAATTAAAGATATACTACAGGATCCAACTCTCCAACTTAAAAACAAGTCTTGACGAAAAACCGAGAAGATTACATAACACTGCGGAGATTCTGTTTGAGCGGTTCTGCGAGGAGCAACTTCCTGGGCCATGACCAGGGTGATGGAACGCGAATAGACGAGATACGGAACGGGATGAGAAACATCCACATCGAGGGCAAAATCGTGGACATGAACCAGTTCATGCTTGTTATAGATGACGAATCAGGTCGAACATTTGTTAGATACAACTACAGGAACCTAGCGAAACCCGTTCAGAAAGGAGACTACGTTAGGATAGACAATGGTGAAGCCGTGAATTATTCAGGAATACTGCAGCTGAAACTGCCACGAAACGGTTCAATCACGCCAACTCGACTTGATAATCCAGATCCACCGTCATCGCCCTAGAAAAGTCACCGCAATCCCTTCACAGCGATCCTATCGCAGTGACATCTTTGTGCCCCTTCGATTTCCGCACAGGGAATTCATGTCGCGCTCAATTATCTGGGTAATTGCGCACCTCGCTGGCGAAGAAGGATCGCATATCAATGGGCACTATTGAGAAGATGCTGAGTCCGAAGACAGTTGCAGTGATAGGCGCTTCTGAAGCAGAGGGTTCTGTCGGTCAAGCGTTGATGAAAAACATCCTCTTCGGCAAAGAGAAGAGGAAAATTTACCCAGTCAACCCAAACAGGACCACATAATGGGCCTAAAGTGCTATCCGGATATAACGAAGATTCCGGTGCATGTAGACTTGCAGTTATTGCAACCCCAGCGAAAACCGTTCCCGCAATAGTTGAGGAATGTGCAAAGGCAGGGGTCGATGGAGTAGTCATACTTTCAGCTGGTTTCCGGGAAATAGGGGCAGAAGGAGTGAAACTAGAGGAAGAGATCAGGGCGGATACAGTCGAAATATAAGATTCGAATATTGGACCAAACTGTGTTGGAATCATGCGACCCCACATTGGCCTAAATGCAACCTTCCTGCGTGACAACCCAGTCCCCGGCCAAATAGCATTCATCTCGCAAAGCGGCGCGTTAGGTTCGGCAATTCTCAACTGGGCAGTGAGCACCATATCGGATTCAGCATGTTTGCGTCGCTCGGCTCCACACTAGACATCGGATACGGAGACATGATCGATTATCTAGGGGAAGACCCGAACACGCGTAGTATCATAATCTACATGGAAGACGTGCGCACTGCAAGGAAATTCATGAGCGCAGCCAGAGGCTTCGCGCGAACAAAACCAATTATAGTAATTAAGGCAGGTAGGCATGCCTGCGGGAGCGAAAGCAGCATCCTCACACACCGGCGCCTTGGCAGGCGATTAATCAGTCTACGATGCCGCCTTCAAAAGGGCGGGTGTGTTATGGTTGATGAGATCGCAGATCTATTCAACTGTGCAGGAGTTCTAGACTCGAGATTGCTCCCCGCCGGACCACGATTGGATGTAGTTACAAATGCAGGGGGACCGGCGGTACTTGCCGCAGACGCTATCAGAGCCATAATGGAGAACTTGCTGAAATATCGGAAGAGTCGATACAGACGATGAATGCAAACTTCCACCATACTGGAGCCATGGCAACCCTGTGGACATACTTGGGGACGCTGACGTGAAAAGATACGAGTTCGCCGTTACAACATGTATGGCTGATCCGAACGTCGACGGCTTTTGGTGATTTATACTCCCCAAGGAGTGACTCCACCAACTGAAGTGGCTCAAGCGGTGGTGAAACTGGCGGCGAATAGACGAAAAGCCATTCCTCACAGTCTGGATGGGGGAAGAGAGCGTTAGAGAAGCTCGACAGATCTTCCACACGAATAATATTCCGACTTACCCCACTCCAGAGGAAGCACTCAGGACCTACATGTACATGTATCGATACCGTCGAAATCTTGACCTACTCTACCAAACTCCAGAAGAACTCCCAGTGGACCTCTCGCCACCAAAGAACCACCTCAAAATAATAATTCGAAAAGCCAAGAGAAAGCGGCAGAATTCACTAACACAAGCAGATGTCGACAGATTCCTAGATGCTTACGATATCCCAAGAGCCAAAGGAAAATTGGCCAAAGACGCTGATCAAGCCTTAATGACCGCCGCCGAAGTCAGGTTACCCAGTTGTTCTGAAGATAGCATCCCAAGACATACTGCACAAGACAGACGTGGGAGGAGTCATCACGGGAATAGAAAACTCAGAAACTCTCAGAGAACAATACAAATTGCTTCTGGCAAAATGAAGAAAGCCAAACCTGACGCTAAAGAATCGAGGGAGTCTACGTTCAGAAGATGCTAAAGAAGATCGACTACGAACTCATTCTAGGTTCAAAGAAGGATCAGGACTTTGGTGCAGTCATCCTCTTCGGTTCGGGAGGAATTGGAGTAGAACTCTTCAAAGACTTCTCAGTGGGCTTGCCCCCACTGAACCAGAGCCTTTCCAAGACGAATTATCGAGGAGACACGAATCTATCAGGCGCTCGTCGAAGGGCCTGAGAAACAAGCCGCCGATTGACATGAGATCCTTCGAAGAGATCATGGTTCGATTCTCCAACATGATCGTGGACCTGCCTGAAATTGCTGAGATGGACATCAATCCATTAGCAGTTTCTGAGGGAAAACTTTGGGCGACTTGACGCCAGAATCATCATCGACCCGACAGTAACAGCGAGACGTTCTGAAAACTATCCGCATCTAGTGATGATGCCCTACCCATCAAAGTATGTGACACCATGGAGGTTGAAGGACGGCACGCGAAGTCATCTTGCGTCCAATCAGACCTGAAGACGAACCTATGGAACTGGAATTTATCAAGGGACTTTCAACCGAGACTAGTCGTTTCAGGTTTTTTCAAATCATCAAGGATCTACCTCATGATGCGCTCGTCAGGTTCTGCAATATCGACTATGATAGAGAGATGGCGTTTATTGCTGAAACGACGGACACGGACAGCGAGCGTGCACCGCAGAAGAATCGAAATCGGAGTAAGCCGATTGATCCTAGACCCGAACGAGAAACATGGCGAGTTTGCGGTAGTAATTGCGGACAAATTCCAAGGGAAAGGACTGGGAACCAAACTCGTCGATATGCTGATTGAAGTCGCTAGAGAAAAGGAGGTTGAAAGCATCTACGGGGTCATTATGTCCAGCAATATGGCGATGATTCGTCTCTGCGAAAAACTCGGATTTACCACCCGGAGAGAACAGGATAGCGTAAAGGCAGAGCTAAAACTGAATTATTAATGGAAATCTGCTACTTTTTCCGCCCGCTGACCGCGTACTGCACTAACCCTACAATTGATACCCACATCACCAGGTCAGCAACTAGCCCAATCGCGTGATAGTCCGTAGGAGACCCAGGATATACGATAACGGTACGCCAGACAAATGGGAGCCCGTAATTCGTTGCGCCCAACAGTGGTCCCATTAGAACCTGGAGACCTCCAGCCAAGGTATACAGAAGAAACCCCTGCATCCATCCCGTTACGAAAGTTATCACAATGCCACCAAAAACGGCTCCGATGAGAATCTTCGCTTTCATTTACACTACTTGAGTTGGCAGGTACTTCGTACACTAATCAATCTTTAGTACATTCAGACTACGCTGCCTTAGGTTTATCAAACGCAGAACCATCAATAGGCCAGGTTCAGGTTATGTCTGATCCGAAAGGAATCCCCCGAGAGTTGGCGGACGCTGCATACATTGGTGCGGTAGACGAACTGAATGAGTACGCTATCTACAAAAAATTCTCCGAACTTAAAGTGGGTAAGCAGAATCCTGAATTCAAGAAAACTCTTGCGCGCCTCGCTGGAATGGAATACAAACATTATCAGTTTTGGAAAAAGTTCTGTCCGGACCGAAATGTTACGGTCAACAAGATCAAACTCTATCTGATGGTGTTCGTCCGCATCTTCCTAGGAGTTACCTTCGCCTTCAAATTCCTAGAAAGAACTGAAGGAGATGTAATCAGGAAATACAAAGCGATCGCTCACCTCGTGCCTTCTGAAGACCAGTCAGTGCTGCAAGAGATCATTGCAGACGAAGAAGAACATGAGCAGGAGTTTGCGGAACAGTTCGATGAGCCGCACATCAAGTACATCTCATTCATAGTACTCGGCCTCGCCGATGCGCTTGTGGAAATCGCCGGCATTCATGCAGGGTCACTGGGAATCTACAATTCGACCGAACTTGCAGGATTGGCTGGGATAATTGCGGGAGCTGCAGCCTCGATAGCAATGGCATCAGCGGCTTACGCTCAGGCCAAGACTGGATTCAAGGGCTCAGCTGGATTGTCCGCAGTCTATACCGGCTTATCATATTTCCTGACCGCGGTAGTTCTTGCGACACCCTACTTCGTTACAAAAGTCATGTTGACTGCTCTATTCTCATCCCTGATCGCAGCCATCTGCCTGATCGCGTTCATTACCTTCTACGGATCGATAATCCAAGGATCAGGATTTCGCAAGGATTTTGCTGAAATCACTAGCATTATGCTTGGCGCCACTATTGCACTCTACCTGTTGGGTACAGTGATCAGATACTTGACTGGAATGACGATTTAGGAAGTTCACTCAAGGACGTGTATGTCTTTTTTCGCACACATCTCCTTGAGTATCTTCGGCCACACGGTGACACTGACTTCTCCAAGGTGCGCTTTCTTCAGCAGTAGCATTTGAACGCGGGATTGACCGACTCCGCCGCCTATACTTAGCGGCAGGATACCGCGAATAATACCTTGATGGTATGGAAGCTTCAAGAAGTCAAGTTGATGCGTAATCTCTAATTGCTTTCTGAGCGTGTCAGCGTTGACTCGAATACCCATTGATGATAACTCATGTCTCCGTTTCGTGATATGGTTCCAGACGAGAATATCCCCGTTGAGCCCATGCATAGGACGCCCATCTTCTGATTTGGTCTCGGTAACCCAGTCATCGTAGTCTGCAGCCCTAAGCTCATGTGGATAGCCATCCTTGAGGGTCCAACCGATTCCGATGATGAATATTGCTGGGGATTCTTGGAGAATCGCCGTCTCACGCTGTTTTCGTGGCATGTCTGGGAACTTGTCAAGAATCTCTTCTGCATGCAAGAACGTTAGCTTGTCAGGTAAACTTGGATACTTGTCTGACTTGAGTTGTGGAAACATCTCTTGGGCGTATGTTTCGGCGCCTTTGATTACTTTCCAAATTTTCTTAACAGTATCTTTCAGATACTCAAGATTTCTTTGGTCTGCGGTTATTGCTTTCTCCCAGTCCCATTGATCTACGTATGCGCTGTGATCGTGATCCAGGAAGTAATCTTTCCGTACGGCTCGCATGTCGGTGCAAATTCCCTCCCCTGCTTTCAGTCCGAACTGTTTCAGTGCTACGCGCTTCCATTTCGTAGCAGCCTGCACTATTTGTGCGTCAATGGGGTGTTTGTTATGATCATTCGATATGTGGAATTGAATCGGTGTGCGGGATCCATCCCGATCTAGAAGGTCGTTCACTCCGCTACCAACATCAACTATGAGAGGAACTTGAACCATCATCAGGTTGAGTTCCTTGCACAGGTTTTCCTCGATGTAATTCTTCACCGCAAAAATAGCTTTCTGCGTATCCTTAGGATTCAGAAGCGAATGATAGTCTTTAGGAAGTACACGCTCAATCTCCTCGTATGTGCCGATTCCCGGCCCCGCAAGATCTGCCTTCTTATCCATCAATGCCTATCGAATGAAGCGGACTTCTGGTCAGTTAATTAGAGCGACGGCTGGTTTTCTGACTTGCAACAACTATACGGTCGACTCATCAAGTGATTTGGTGGTTGCCGAACGTCTTCGCATTCACTTGACAATATTCGCAGACTGAGTGCGGAGGATGCATAAGTGCTGATTTTGCAGGGAAAATCATTTAGAGGCGCATACACCACTCATTGGTGTGCGCAATATGTTCGGTTACATGGGCAAGATCCTACGAGTCAATCTTACGAATGGCAAAATTACCGAAGAGCAACTGTCCGAGGACGTAGCTAGGAAATACTTGGGCGGCGCTGCGCTTAGCGCTAAGATTCTCTTTGACGAGCTAAAGCCTGGTATTGATCCACTCGGACCAGATAACAAGCTGATTGTTGCGGCAGGTCCGTTGTGCTCAATTCCCTTCGCAGGCAACAGCAGATTCTCTGTCTGCGCCAAATCACCATCGAATGATGCGTGGGGCGAGTCGCTAAGTGGCGGCTACATGGCGCCCAAACTCAAGCAGTCAGGTTTCGATGCATTCATCATTGAGGGAGCATCAAAATCGCCCGTCTGGTTGTACATAAACGAGGGACATGCAGAGCTGCGAGACGCTTCGAAGTATTGGGGCAAATTAACCTTAGAAACCGAGAACGGAATAAAGAAGGAACTTGGCGATAAAGACAGGCGACAGAGCAGCGTCGCAACGATAGGTCCTGCCGGAGAGAAACTCGTCCGCTTCGCCGCGATTCTAAATGACCTACGTGAAGCAGCAGGACGGTCGGGTATGGGTGCTGTGATGGGTTCCAAGAAGTTGAAGGCATGGGTATGCAAGGGATCCATGAAGCCGAAGGTTCACGACGAGAAAAAGCTGCAAGTGTACATCAGACAATGCGTGACTGAAGTCAAGAAAGGTCCAGGAATCGCAGGACTGCACGACTTCGGAACCGTCGGAGACACAGACGATCTCAGTCGGTCCGGCCGACTGCCGACGAAGAACTTCCAGCGCGGAACTTTCGAAGGAGCCGACAAGATAACTGGCGAAACGATGGTAAGCAGCGGTTACCTGGTGGGGCGAGACACCTGCTGGGCGTGCTCGACAAACTGTAAACGAGTAGTTGAAGCCAAGACGCCGTACGAGATTGACCGCGAACTCGGAGGACAGGAATACGAAACGACCGCCGCCCTTGGATCATTGTGTTTGAACGACGATATGTACTCGATTGGCAAAGCGAATGAACTGTGCAACCTCTACGGCATCGACACGATCTCAACAGGCGTTGCAGTAGGCTTCGCGATGGAAGCCTATGAGAAAGGCCTCATCACGAAGCAAGATGCCGGAGGATTGGAGATAAAGTGGGGAGACCCCAACGTCGTAATCAAACTAGTCGAGAAGATTGGAAAACGCGAGGATATCGGCAATCTTCTGGGTGAAGGTGTCATGAGAGCTGCCCGGAAGCTCGGAAGAGGAGCAGAAGAGTTCGCGCTGCACGTGAAAGGCAGAGAGTTACCCATGCATGAACCACGCGGCAAACGCGGTCTAGCACTGATGTACGCGGTGGGAGACCGCGGAGCCGACCACATGGAATGGGAACATGACGACATGTGGGACCCTGAGACTAACCTGAGACCTGAACTCGGATTAACACCTGACTACGTGCCAGAACGAGGTCTACTTGAATATGGACCAAGTAAGGCAAGAATCGCGAAGATAGCGGGAGACCTTTGGTCGACCTGCAACAGCCTCGTCGTCTGCGTCTTCGACGTATACCCAGGCGGAGGAATTGAGCACAAGACACTCCTCGGAATACTAAACGCGGCCACTGGATGGGACATGACCATCAAAGAGTACATGCAAGTCGGCGAGAGAGCGCTAGATCTCAGTAGAGCCTTCAACGCTAGAGAGGGACTAACACGAAAAGATGACACTCTCCCGAAGAGATTGATGGAACCATTGCCGGATGGAACCTTTGCTGGAAAACCAATCACCCAAGAAATGCTCGACTCATTGCTGGACAACTATTACGAATTACCGGATGGGACAAAAAAGCTGGCATTCCAACCAGAAATAAACTCGAAACGATTGGCCTACAAACTGTCGCCGAACAGCTTGACCAAATGGGCAAGTTGCCCGCGTAGCAAAATCAAAAACCGAACCGAACAGTGACGACTTTAGAGCTTACACTAGCCCGTCTCGGTGGAAGAGGATTGGCGTTCCTCTTCTGACACCATTTTCACCCATGTCTTTTGTTGACAACAAATATAACCACGCTAACCTGACCACCTGGCTCATCAAATAAGAATCAGTTGGGCATCATCTTTGTCTCAATCTAAGAGCCATAGCCTGATCGACGAAGCTCATGACAGAGCCCACCTACTGTACGGTTCCGATCGGGCGTAAACGCAACGAGCTGATTACCCCCGCGCTCATTCTCGACCTGGAGACCGTGCGAGAGAACCTCGCCTTCATGGCTGAACGCATGAAGAAAATGCCCGTAAAACTCCGTCCGCATATCAAGGTTCACAAGAGTCCTGATATCGCACGAATGCAAGTGGAGGCTGGCGCCATCGGCATCGGAACGGCCACTCTCTGGGAAGCAATCGTGATCGCGCGTGCTGGCATTCCAGATGTTTTCGTCATCAATCAAGTGATCGGACCTGAGAAGATCCGGGCAGCCGCGTTACTCGCATGCGAAGTTCCCTTGAAGGTCGCAGTTGACGACGCGGTGAATGTGAAGGCATTATCCAACGCCGCTAAAGACAGGGCAGCGTGATAGGCTGCGTGATCGAGGTCGAAACGGGCATGTACCGTTGTGGCGTCAACTCGCCCGAAGAAGCATTGAATCTGGCGCGTCGTATTACCGAACTTCCAGGCCTGCGCCTTGACGGCATCACCGGCTACGAGGGACACTGCTCGCGCGAGTTCGACAAAGTGAAGCGCGAGCGCATGACACGCGAAGCCATGGACTATTTCGTCGGTCGCGGAACGGCTGCGCCGTGAGGGGCTGCCATGTTCCATCGTGTCCGCGGCCGGAACTGCTACGTGGGAGTTTACCGCTGCCCACCCGGGGATTACGGAAATTCAACCCGGCTCATACGTAACCATGGACGGATACCACGCTGGCCTGGAGCCGCGGTTCAAACAGACCACGACCGTACTTGCGACGATTCTCAGTCGCAGGTCCGACCACATCGTGACAGATGTCGGCGCGAAGACGGTTGGCGTCAACCCAAGCCGTAATCAAGAATTACAACTACCAAATTTCTCGCTACGATGAGGAACACGGGATCTTCAACACCGACGATTCCTGTCCACTGAAAGTGGGCGACACGGTGGAATTGCTCCCAGGCTACACGCCGTTCGCCGTCAGCTACTTCGATGTCTACCATGTCGTCGAAAAGGGCAGAGTCATCGACGTCTGGCCGGTCCTCCCGCGAGGCCCCGAGCATGGTGGGCTTCTGAATGCATTTAAAGATCATTAGTTGGATGATCAGGGTGGCAGAATTTGAAGCATACAAATCGAATGACCGCACAAGAGTTTGATGAGCTTTTCAAGAAAGTTACCAACTGGGGACGTTGGGGACCGAACGACGATCGAGGGACTCTAAACTACATAACCCCTGCACACGTTCGCGCAGCGGCTGGACTCGTTCGCTCCGGACGCACCGTTTCAATGACCATTCCCATCAACAAAGTAGCTGGACCAGAGAACCCACAACCACCTGCCCACCACATGATCATGACATATGACACCCACCTCCCACACGGCGAACCACAGTTCGCCCTCGACTATTTTGGGGCCGGCTGCCATGGCGACTGCCATACTCACATTGATGCTCTTTGCCACATAGCATACAAGGGCAAGCTCTACAATGACAAACCAACGAGCGCAGTAACCTCCCAAGGCGCAAGCATCATGGACATCACAGCTTACGCCCATGGAATCGTGGGACGCGGAGTCCTACTGGATATTCCACGTCTAAGAGGAGTGAAATGGCTTGAACCTGGCGAGGCAGTGACCCGTGATGAATTAGAAGCAGCGGAAAAGGCTGAAGGCGTCCGACTCGGCGAGGGGGACATCTTCGTCTTCCGGACGGGACATCATCGACGGCGATTAGAATTGGGACCATGGAACAACGGATATGATGGAGAGGGGAAAGCGGGGCTTCACACGAACACTATTCCGTTACTCCACGAACGCAAAGTGGCAGCATTCCTACCGGACGGCGACGGGGAAACGGTGCCAAGCAACATCGAAGGGGTTGGTTATCCTATCCACGCGCTGCAGATTAGCGCTATGGGTATGGCTTGCGCCGACAGCCTACAGTTCGAAGAACTCGTCAAAGTCTGCGAAGAAGAGCACCGCTGGGAGTTCATGGTCGTGGCCACTCCACTACGCCTCCCACAAGGTACAGGCTCACTATTCAATCCCATCGCAATCTTCTAGCCCAGAGCCCAGCAAACCAATAACAATAGCTTTCGCACGATCTCTCGGTAAATTGGGATCATTCGCTCCCTAGCAACCGTAAACGAAAAAAACTACTTGAAGAAATGCGTTCGTGGTATGGAATGGAGGTGAGAGTGTATGCCCGTAGTCATTGTTGAAATGTGGGAAGGGAGAACAACAGAACAGAAGGAGAAGCTGATCAAAGGGATAACGAAAGCTTTCGAAGATATCGGTACAAAGCCCGAGTCACTTCACATAGTATTACACGATGTGCCGAAAACCAACTGGGGGACGAGAGGAGAACAAGCGTCCAAACTGTCATCCTAGAGCTCACGAAGGCCATCTGCCTGCAGCGGCTACAAGTCTGGTTACGTATGACTCTTCATTTGTGCGGCATCAACGGTACGCACACGCAAAGAGGACTGTAGAATCCTTCATCATTTCGTGAAAGGATGATAAAGACTCTGAGCACCGTCAACTGCGACAACTTGCCCGGTCACGTGACCTGACTCGTCCGACGCAAAAAAGGTGACAAGATGTGCATGATCTGATTCTTCGGCCATGTGGCCTGCTGGAATGAGTTTCACCATGGCATCGAGCTCAAGACCGCGTTCTTTTGCCGTTCCAGTAAGCATTTCAGTTTTCGTCATGCCCGGGCACACGCAATTGACAGTGATCCCATGTGGGGCCATTTCCACAGCTAAGCAGCGCGTGAAATGGACCACTGCCGCCTTGGCCGAGCAATAGGCTATTTCGTCAGTGCGCACAATCAACCCAGCAATCGATGCAATATTGACGATCCGCCCTGCGTGACGCGGAATCATCTTGTTAATCGCGGCTTGCGAACAAAGGAAAACGCCCTTGGCGTCTACCTCGAATGCGTTATCCCAAGCTTTCTCGCTCAACTCTGCCGCGGGCCCCGAATTGATAACGCCCGCATTGTTCACTAACAACCAGAGAGGGCCCAACTCCGCTTCGACCCGATCTATCATGGCTAACACGTCAGCCCTACGCGAGACGTCTCCAGGCAATGCCAGAACTTGCAGCCCTTCAGCGCGGAGCTCTTGGGTTGCGCTTTCCGCAAGCGCGAGACTGATGTCATTCAAGCCGACGAGCATACCTTTCTGGGCCAGCACACGAACTATTGTCCTGCCAATTCCCGCCCGCCACCGGTCACTAGGCCAACTCTACCTCGCAGATCGAGCATTTCCCAAATCCCGTCCCAGTTTCGCTCGGTTTCTGTCTATGCAAAATAGGTCGGCAAGTTATAAACCACATTCGCAATCCTCGTGGGAGATCATCTTGATGAGATTGAAAGACCAAGTTGCAATAGTCACGGGAGCATCGCGAGGGATCGGCAAATCAGTGGCAGAAGTCTTTGCTCAGGAAGGCGCTAAGCTCGTAATCAACTACAAGGCGTCTGAAAGTGGAGCATTAGCAGTGGTTAACGAGATCCGGAAAAAGACCGGGCAAGCAATCCATGTCAAAGCAGACGTCTCCAAAGTAGAGGATGTCAAGCGCTTGGTTAAGACAACCGTAGATAATTTCGGCAGAATTGATATCCTAGTGAACAATGCTGGCGTCATGTTCGTGGACGATTTTCTTGAAGCCACTGAAGACACGTGGGACAAGACGATGGACATCAACCTGAAAGGAGCATACTTGTGCTCAAAGGAGGTCGCGCCCATAATGTTGAAGCAGAAGCGCGGAAAGATCATCATGATGTCATCAAACTCGGGTCTGTATCATCCCTCGGCAATGCGCTTCGTTGAATACGTCACGTCAAAGGCAGGAATGAATGGCCTGACAAAAGCCCTAGCACTGAGATTAGGGCCGTACATTACGGTCAATGCCATCTGTCCCGGGTACATTAAGACTGAGATGGTTGCACATAACGATCCGGAAAGTGAGAGAAAACTAATCGAGGAGACTGCTCTGAGGCGGTTCGGTACACCTGAAGAAGTTGCGAGTGCTGCAGTATTCCTGGCTTCGAGCGAGGCTGAATTCATAACTGGCGAACTCCTCATCGTCGCCGGCGGAAGAGGCATGCACTGAGAGACTAGCTCTTGATATCAGAGACAACTGCTGAACGTAGAATGAGATATGCAAAAGGCGAAGCGATGAACATCTGGACGAAGTGCATTCACTCTTCACTGCTTTCGGACCAGAAACGCACGTCGCGCACACTTCTGAATTAGCTTTGGCGAATAATCCTTGAAAATAGGCGAATATGATACCCCTGCACTTGTTATGGATATCGAAGCCGTCGAGCGCAATATCAAACGCATGGGTGAATTTTTCCACGGAAAGAAAGCCCACCTGAGGCCTCACGTGAAAGTTCACAAGTCCCCATTTCTGGCCCACAAGCAGATTGCCGCAGGTGCCAAAGGAATAACCTGCGCCAAGATCAGCGAGGCTGAAGTGATGGTGAATTCTGGTATCGATGATATTCTGGTCGCGAATGAGATAGTTGGTGTCGACAAGCTGATGCGATTAGCAAACCTGGCGAAACGCTGTCGCATTGCCGTAGCTGTGGACCACCTTGCGAATGCGAATCAGATGTCTAAGATCGCTTCACAGATAGGTTCGAAGATTGGCGTGCTCGTGGAATTGAATCTAAGCACTGACCTGGATGGGATCCTAGACAGATGTGGAGTTACACCCGGCAAACCCGCAGTCCAGCTTGCTCAGGAGATCAGTAAATTGGAGAATATCGAGCTCAGAGGCCTGATGGGTTATGAAGGGGCACTCCGCAAGTTTACTGATTTTGAGTCGAAAAAGTCCGCCGTCAGGAACGCCCTGGGACGGCTCGTTGAAACGAAAGACATGGTCGAAGATGCTGGATTGAATGTTGGCGAGGTTAGTTGTGGTGGCACAATGTCATACAACATATCGAGTGATATTCCAGGAGTCACCGAGATTCAAGCAGGCTCATACGTATTCATGGACACGACTTACCAGAAATATGGTATCGATTTTGACTTCGCTCTTTCTGTGCTAACGAGAGTAGTAAGTAAGCCTAGACCAGAGAAGATTATTGTAGACGCTGGGCTAAAGGCGATAAGTACCGATTTTGGTTTACCTACAGTCAAAGGGAAACCTGAGTTGGAATGCACAGCACTAAACGCTGAGCATGGCCACTTCAAGCTCATAAGACAATGCAACATGAACGTGGGCCAACCCATTGAGCTTCTCCCGACGCATGTGGATACTACTGTCTGTCTTCATAGCAACTACGTAATTGTGCGCCGAGAAGAAGTTGAAACGAACTTAGAGATTGCATGCAGAGGAAAGCTTCAATGATACTCTTTACCTCGTGGACTTAGTTTCTCTGCGACCCCCAGGCACGATCTTTCTGATACCTGCAGGAGAGAACACTTGCATGGAGCTACTCAAGAGAGCAGTTTCTCACATCGATACATCCTAAATTCACAAACAGAGATCAATTACTAAGATGTACGAAGTTCAGTAGAAGACGCGATCTTGTTCTTGTCTTAGCTTCAAGAGGAAGGAGGCTTCATCCAATTCAACATCGTCATAACCGATTACTCCGTCAGGAGGAATTTTCTTGGTAACACGAATACCTTCAGCAAGCCCTAGGGGCAAAAGATTCTCCTTTCTAGCAATATCTGCTCTTTCTGCAAGTCCGTAAACTGCATAGCCCCCTCCGCCATCCAGAACGTCTCCAGGTTCCAGAGTCTTCTTGGCTGCAGCTAGGACTTCTGCTGAGGGCGCGGCCGCTAATGGTGCACCTGTGGGCTCATGGTCGAGAACGGCTCGTATTAGGGAATTTGACGCTTCAAGTCCCGCCCAATGGTGAGGCCTGTATATGAGGGCACTCTCGCCTCTCGCCTCTTGGAACCTCAAGGGTTTTGAAGAATCCTTTGACGTCTTCGCTATCGGTCGTGACTACAACGAAAACGCCCCATCGTATATCGTTCTTGATCTGCGTTCCGTCGGGACCTACGCGTGTGATAACATCTACAACGCCTTTGTTCTCTAATATGCCCCCATCCTTCTTCAAGCTGAGGAGTTCAGGCACCTCTTTTATGGACCCCAAGGGGAAATGCATCCCTCTGACATCGGGTTTCAATCCTGTCGAGTTACAGACAGCAACCATCTCCACAGAGCATTTTGTCGTGTCGATGAAAGAATTGTACATTTTCGGATTCAGTTTCAGGCGTTCGATTTCCTCCTGGGTAAATCCGAATCTTTGCAGGGCATCATCAGGAGTCTTATGTCGCCATTCCAATCTAGCGGCCGTTCCCTCGCCGGCGGCCACAACTTCGAACCCTGATGATATTGCCCAGTCGTACAGCTCGCAGATAACAGACGGCTGGTCTCCGTAAGCTTGACTATAAACGGCGCCTCTTTCTTGCGCCATTTTTGACAAGAGCGGTCCAACTACGCATTCAGCTTCGACCGTAGCCATGACTACATTTTTCTTCATGTTTATCGCCTCATATGCGTGTTTGGCCGTCGGCTTCGGTTACGCCCGTTGCCTCAAGGATTACGTCAACATCACTTTCTATCAACACGCGGCTGTTCGTCGTGATTACGGGAATGTTCTCGTGTATGTATCGGTTCGCGGCCTCAGCATCGTTAACTTCCACTATCTCTCCAGGCTTTCGGCGGGCGAACCTTACGAAGCCGCGAATAGCTTTTTCTCTATAGATATCTGCAATTATGGAAGTCGTGATTCCAGGGATTCTCGATAATTGTCCTATGGCTTGACAAGCGAAGAGGCCTGCCCCGATCACACCCACTTTGATTCGGTTGCCACTTTCTTCTCTTTCTCTCAGCTTGTGTCTCATGGCGGTTCTCATTCAGTTTGACACTTCCATCATGAAGGACGATTGCTGCTAAATACACGTGGTATATTGATAATGTGATTGGTGGTCTGGTCTTGAAATTGGCTTGCGCGCTGCATTTTGCACGTCTCGATTATCCAAAGGCTGTGAATCTTGCGGCCGAGGCGGGTTTCTGTGGATTAGAAGTGTCGCCTTGGCTACCCAGAAGATTGAGCGATACTGACATCAGCAGGCTAAAGACGCTACTGCTGAAAAAAGGTCTAGAGTTCTCTGGGTTCACATCAATTTACCCTCCAGAGATGATATTGGCCGCGCCGTCTACAACCGCCAGAAGAAGGAGCATCACATATACTAAACGACTGATCGAGCGGGCTCACGACCTAAATGGGATGACGCTAGTATGGGGAAGCCCCCGCTCAAGGAACATTCCATTAGGGGTTCCGTATGAAAAAGGGTACAGATGGCTGGTTGAGTTACTGAGATCCTCCGGAACCTTAGCTGATCGAAGAGGAGTATCAATTGCGATTGAACCGATAAACCGTTTTGAGAGTACTATAATTCATAATGCAAAGCAGGCTCTTTCTCTTTCGAAGTTGGTGAACCATAAGAGCGTTGGTATAGTGTACGATATCTTTCACGCAAGTCTAGAGGAAGAATCGCTTACTGAGCCCATATTCCTCGCTGGCAAACGGCTTGTTGCGGTTCATGTTTCCGATTGTAATCGGAAGATCCCGGGGAAAGGTCACTTCGATTTTCGTCCTGTGTTTAGTGCCTTGAAGAAGGTGGGCTACAACGGATTTGTGACGCTCGAGTCAACTCTGGGTCGCTATGCGAAGAGCGAGCTGGTCGCTGCCAGGAAATGTCTTGAAAAAAGCATAGGCTGAAAGCGGAGGCCTGAAAAGCAGCGAGATCATTTCTCGATGGAAAGTTGGCGGCACGGACCTCTGATCCACTATCAGAAGACGTCGTGGACGTTCTTTGCGAACGCACGGATCATCTTCTTGTCACAGCCGGTGTAGGTGGTTACTTCGTTGA
Source organism: Candidatus Bathyarchaeota archaeon (assembly GCA_963783645.1). Classification (GTDB taxonomy): domain Archaea; phylum Thermoproteota; class Bathyarchaeia; order 40CM-2-53-6; family 40CM-2-53-6; genus FEN-987. The sequence goes on from CAWAOH010000009.1 coordinate 70,109, forward strand.
CGCCGACCCCTTGATACGCTTCGATTACTTTCACTACGTCCTTCCATTTCTTGCAGAAATGCATGTTCCTTTGAAGATCTTCCACAGTTACTTTCCCGCCTTCCTGCTCAACTGAGACTGGGTTGGGGATGCTCCAAGAATCCTTCCGACAGATTCCAAGGGTCTTCCATGCATTCTTAAGAAGATCATTGGGCTCCGCGAAACTAAAGACCAGTTCGATAGCGACCTTGCCTAATCCCTCCCTGTTGGCCTCGCTTCTGCCCTGCTTGTAGGCGGGAAGGATCACCTCTTTCAACTTCTGAAGGTCATTTCTGGGGCTTATAGTAATCAGACCATCAGCATGTAGTCCGGCAGCATGCGCAGCTTTCTTGCCTATTGCGGATGAATAGATCGGTATCTTGCGCCTAGGCTTCGTGTAGAGGTAGTAGAAGTCTGATGAGAAGAATTTGCCTTCGAACTTGAAGGGTTCCTTGGCCTGCCACATCTGTCGTATCAGTCGGATGCCTTCCGAGAGCCTGTCCATTCTCTCCTCCCACTTTGGCCACTTTCCGTTCCAGAACGGGCGCTCGTTCAATGCTTCACCCGTGCCAACTCCAAGAATGAGTCTACCCGGATACATGTTGTCCAGAGTAGCGGCCGCCTGCGCGATGATCGCAGGGTGATATCGTGCACCAGTGGGAACTGTAACCCAAGGTCCTACTTTGATTCGTTTGGTCTTCTCTAGTGCAACTCCCATCATCGACCAGACAAATGAAGATCTCTTCCCTGAATGGTACCAGGGAAAGATGTGATCGCCGAACCATACTGTTCGGAAACCCATCCGTTCTGCATAGACTGCCGCGTCAACAAATGACCGCGGATCATAATCGTTTTCTCCAAGGTTTATTGAAATCTCCATCTTCGCCAAACAAGTCACTGTGAAAGTTCGGACGTCGTTTGAATCTTATGTCTTTCGGCAGGAATCCAAAGTGGGTTTCACCCTCTCAAAACATTACGGCAATATTCATAACTAGTGAATTTCGAAATCACTGTTCAGACCGCTTTGGTAAGCTACGGGACAAGTTGCTCCAGTCACAGTCAAGCCATTTAGTGATCAGTGACCGATAGAATTCCATTCGCTCTCTGTACAGATTTGCACGCTGAATGTCAGGTTCATAGTGATTACTTGCTCTCGTGAATTCTCCTGCTTTCTTCTCCACGTCATCCCAGAATCGTACTGCTTGTCCAGCAAGCAGTGCGGCACCAAGGGTACCTAGCTCAGCTTGGTCAACCGTTTCAATTGGAGTATTGGTCAAATCTGCTTTGAGTTGCGTCCACCACTCTGAGCGAATTCCTCCGCCGACTCCTCTTAACAAATCGATTTTCGCACCAGCGGCTCTTAGTGCACCGATAAGATAGTGTGTGTCGTAGACGATGCTCTCCATGAAAGCCTTCACAACGTCAGCCGGCGACGTTGCCAAGGTCATTCCTAGCAATGCTCCTCGAAGTTTACTGCCTCCAATCCAAGGAGTGATTGCTCCGGATAGATGTGGAACTGCAATTACGTGACCTGGTCCTTTGGTTGAACTGCGCAGCGAAGTCTCCATTTCGTCCAACTTCGCGTTAACCAAGCCTCTAACCCAGTTGAGTGCAGCGTTGCCTGTCGGACTTAGGCAGTAGATCATCCAACTTGCTTTACCAGGATATGGTCCAATTGAGACGCCGCCATTGATCAAGTCTGATGCTTGAGGAGGTGAACTAACGGGAAGAAGTAGGTTTTCCCATGAGCCACTGATCATGCAACCCGTTCCGACTTGAGACACACCAGCCCCCAGTACAGAACATACTAGGTCGTTTGCTCCTACCGCGAGCTCCACATCATTCTTTAGTCCCAATGCGGCAGCGACATCGCTGCGAAGCGCCCCGACAATCGTACCCCACGGCCTAATTTCGGGCAGGATGTCCCGATTGATTCTAAATTCAGAAAGGCGTTCGCTTGACCATTGGTGCGTTTTGAAATCATATACGAAGAATCTGCCAGCATGACTGTTATCGACGACAGCATGACCAGTGAGACGCAAACAGAAGAATTCGCCCCATCCAAGGAAGTGCCTGGCCTTGCTCATGATACTCGGATGATTCTTCTCCCACCAAAGCATACGGCAGACCGGGTCCATACGCTCTGGCATGTGTCCACAGAAGCTGAACCAGGTGTCTGGAGTGTAATGACTTACGATGGACTCCTCTAGGCCACTTTCTCGAGTATCAGCGGCCATAATGCATGGTCCAAGAGCTTTGCCCTCATCGTCCACGGGGAACCCTTCCCGAGTAGAAGCGCAAACAGCTATGACTCTTGGTGGGTCATCTTTGATTGGCTCTTCTCCCGCTAATTGACGTAGTCCGTTCGCTGTGTTGTTCCAGATTTCTTCTGGGTCGAGCTCCCATGTCCCTGGAAAAGGGTGATGAGGAGTGTGTGGAACGTAGACGTTACCAAGGGCGTTCCCTTCCTGATTGTATGCAGTCAGTTTAGTGCCTGTGGAACCTACGTCTATTCCAATCAGACTCAAAGTGAGTTACCCGACTGGCAGACGGTAGCTGAGTGTCAACCTGAAGTCAACTGGTAACTCAGAACCTTGTCTTTTGCCAGGTTGACTATGACACCACGAAGTATGCCTTCGCCGTACTCGCTTCCAGGATTGACGCACACGGTTCTCCCTATCTTGACGATTCCTCTGGACTCGTGGATGTGACCATGCAGGCCCAAGAGAGGTTGATATTTTTCTATGGATTCGCGTACTGCTGTGCTCCCAACGCCTGCCGAGACGGGTTGCCCTCCCTTCATGAGAATTTTCGGTGGATCAACGCTGGAGTCCAGCATCATCGCTGTATCGAGCGTGGAGCCTATTGGAGGAGCGTGCAGGTTGAATACGCAGTTCTGCATGTTCTCTACCTTGCCAGCCAAGTTCTCGATGAGTTCTTTGAGTTTCTCCTCAGTGACGTCACGAGGGCATTTCCAAGGTGTCATGTTGGCCTCACCCACGGTCATCATCTCATATTCATCGGTCAATCTGATTATTTTACGGTCGGCGTTGATTACATAGTTTGATGAATCCAACACGGAGTCCACTTCAGGAAGGTCGTCGTTTCCTCCAGTCATTATGCACTTGATGCCTGAATCTCGATAGTGTTGTTCGACTTCCTTGACCCAGACCGCCAGTCTCTCGAGCATTAGTTTCTTGAAAATTTCACTTACCTTCGCGGGTTCTGCCTGCATTTCCTTCATACCGTCGGGATCGGTATGATAGGGGTAGAATCCCATGTTGCAGATTTTCTCTTCGAGTTTCTTCAATTCCTCTTCCGTAGCGACTTTCTCTTCAAGCCCGAAGAGCCTGCCGGTATATGTGCCGTCAGGTGACTTGACGATCGGAACCAGCATCTTACCGGTTATATCACCACAGAGCATGACAGCATCAGCCTCATACAGTTTGCCGGCGGTTAGGAGTTTGCGGAATGTTCTTTCACTACCGTGAACGTCCGTAGTGAAGAAAATTTTGTAGAATTTCTTCTCTTTCTTTTTATCAGGCATTGCTTGTGCCCTCGTAGCGCGCCAGATTGGAAATCGGAGGCTTAAACTCTTTTGGTAGATTAGAGTGGAAGAAGCCTCGAATGCGTTAAGAATTTTGCGAGTGGAGTTCTATTCTAACGAGAGAGGCATCGTCTCCGATATGACGACTGAGATCTCAAGAAAAAAAGAAACGGGAGAGGTCCAGGAACTTACATGCCTTAAGCAGGTGGGACCTCTTTGAAAGCCAGTTCTATGTTGATTCCTTCGTTAGCACGTAGTTTCTTGTTGACCAAGTACCAGACGAACGGCACTATGTAGAGCAGAGCTGCGAAAGTTAGTGCCATGGTTGACCCCGGCCAGATACCAAAGTTTGGATTGACGAAGTATAGATAGAGCACGTAGATGTCAGTGCCTAAACCGACTATTCCGCATATAGTTATCGCTGGGAAGCCCGCGATCTTGTATTTGCTCACTGGCGATGATTCATAGAGCTTCTTTGCTTTCCATGGGAAGACGATTCCCCCTAGGACTGAAGCAGCGAATCCGATGAACTGGCACATGAGTGCAAGTTGAAGAAGTCCCAGTAGATTTGGGTAATCAGTTAGGATGACAGCAGCTATTGACGCCAGCACTGTGAGGAGGATCAGGATATTGTCAGGAGCACCACGCTTGTTAACGTGCCCCATCCAGCTTGGCAGAAGCCGGTCAAATGATTGAGCGAGCAGTATTCTTGAACCGCCCAGGAAGCCGTTGAATAAGCTGTTAGCCATAGCGCCCGCAAATCCTAACCCAATGATGATAGCGATCACAGGATTCAAGCTGACTGCAGCGAATAACTGATAGGATCCTAGGAGGGAGAAGCCGGGAGGCGATTTCCCTGATATGACCAAGAACCCAAGCGACCGTACGAACTGTATTCCCATGTAGTCATATGCCCATGCCATTGCCACTAGCCACGTCAAGAATTGTATGAGGATTGCTCCCATCTGCGTCCACCATGCTGTCTTGAATGATTGTACACCCTTGATTTCTCCTACAAGCTCCATTCCGAAGGAGACTGCCGACCATAGACCATAGTACAGGGCTGTGAGGCCGATGGTGTCGCTCCAGCTGAATCCCACGTCTGGATTGAAGCCGAGATCTTTGGCCTGAGTTATAATCGAATGATACCAGTCAGGATCTTTCTGGAAGAGGTTCACATAGGTGTTGAAATTGCTTATGAAACCAGATTGTGGGATTACGAGGAACAGCGCTGCTATGATGACTACTGATAGGAAGCCGAATATCATTATGAAGTAGTTCTGGAAGACGACGTATGCTCTCATCCCGGTCAGCATCACGTAGCAGGCGACCCAGAGAAGAACTATCGCGATTGCGCATCCAACCCATGGATTGGCAACTGCTATACCAAAATTAACCAACGAATCGTTTCCTGTGGCGCGCCCCACGAAGTCACACATGGCGGGGATAATGGTCAGAGCGATAGCATTGCCAGCAAGATAGTCCCAGAATACCTGCCACCAGACCATTCCAGCATTGGTGACAGTGAATCCCACGATCCCAGCGACCAAACGACTTGAGAAGACGTAATCTCCTCCACTACGGGGCATAGCACTGATCAAGCCGCCGTAAGTTACCCAACGAATGGCGAAAAGGATTAACAGTATGCCCATTGCCAGATACACGTTAGCTCCCGGAAACAGCGCGATTCCGGAGAAGAAGTAGAACGAAACACCGTACAGGCCTGCGATGACCAGATATCCGTAGAACATGGCGTCTCTTGGCGATAGTGATCTGATTACGCCGGATGATCTCCTAAGAAATACATCTGTTCCAGCCATTATTCATCAGCCGACATGATCGCTCAGTGCGCATTTAACACTTGCACGCGTGCCGCTATTTACAATACTTGCAATACTTTCGACCTATTTACATTAATTATGATTGCCTGTTGACTGTTGGCCAGATTCTATTGCCACACCGTGCCTGAATCCACATCATGAGTAGCTTGTCTACTCGATTTTTAGAACGCCTCTATCCTCTTCAACTTCAGTATACCATTTCTGTTTTGTTCCCACTCGGCTGCGCATTTTCCAGCCCATCGTCTTGGGTTGATTCTCGATCATCGCAAGAAGCTTGTTAACTCGTTCTTTCACTAATCTGCTCTCATCTTCTGGCAGTTGAATGTACTCGTTCATGAGATTCAGGAGTTTGTTAAGATTCATCGTGGAGGTGTACCAGAACCCCCAATCCTTCGAAAGCAATTCCGAGATGTATTTCCCGTTTATCGTCTCGTTATCTATGCCACCTACGTCGTGCTCAAGAAAGAGTATGATTAGATCCTTGATGTCTTTGGGGTTGATTTCGACTATTTGGAGCTTCTCGAGAACAATATCGGCTAATGGAATGGTCGGAGTGTCAACTTCCAGCCGCTTACTCCAATCTATCCGATGACACATTTTGAGTTCGTCGAAGAATACATCAACATGCACCTCTCCAGTGTACATGTACCTCTTTCCTTCCGCATAGGTCGGGTAACTCATTAGCTGCTGATCGACATTATAGCCGAGGTCCTCTCAGAATGCGGTCAGCTTCTCCTTCTGCTTTGATAATGACGCAAAATCAATGTCCGTCGGGACCCGATCCATCTTCTCATGCAAGTGCCGATATTTGGGACAATGTTGACTAACTGCAAGAGCACCCATGAGACGAAGAGTAATCTTACGCTCTTCTGCACCGTTTACGATCTTAACACCCTCAGCGACGAATTCCTGGAATGAAGTAGGGACCATGGCTCCGATCTGATCGTGCAACCAAATAAAAATAGTTACTCCCCCATTCACTAAAGTGGTGG
>CAWAOH010000010.1:0-167218 GCA_963783645.1 Candidatus Bathyarchaeota archaeon
GGGTTGAACAGGGACTGATTATACTGGCTCACTCCGTAGTTGGCGAAAAGGTTCTGGCCGTCGTCTGAGACGAGATACTTGATGAATTGCATTGCACCTTCAAAGTTCGTTTTAGTCATGTTCGCGTTGTTCGGATTGTCCGCGATGGCGCTGTACACATTAAGCAGGCTCTTGCTCGCGCCGATAAGCTTCACTAAGTCGATGTTGTGGTTATCGAAATTCTGAAGGTATGTGCCCATGTCAGAGAGAGTATATGCACGTTTCTCATTGGCCAATTGAAGGGTGGCCGTCATTCCACTGCCCGCTTCCACATACCATTTTTCTGTCCGAAGCTGCTTCACATCCAGGCCAACGGACTTCCAAAGGCTCACCTCTTTTGAGTATGTTCCAGAATTGTCCCCTCTTGAGACCCAGACTGCCGTCCCATTCAAACCAGCATTTCTAATCAGACTTAATGCAACAATAGGAGACTTGCCAGCGATTCCAGCGGGGTCATTAGATGGCCCAACGATAATGAAGAAATTATAAGCCATAATCTTGCGATTGACTCCATAGCTTCCATTTAGGAATTGGTATTCGCTAGTTGGGGCATGCACGAGGACCATGTCCGCGTCGCCTCGCATAGCTGTCTGTATTGCGAGTCCGGTCCCCTGGGAGATGAAGGAGACATTCATGTCGGGATATTTGGCTTCGAAGCTAGTCTTGATGACGTCGAGAACACCCGTCTCATAGAGACTGGTAGTTGTAGATACAATCAGACGAGCCTTCGGCGGAGTACTCACGGACAAATAGGAATATGCGCCTAACGCGATTACCCCCACCACCACAACGATGATGATCGAAGCGTGAAGTTTCGTTATAGCCGCCCTTGAGAGAGAGTTCATGACACGAGCAACGTATTGTAACAAATATAACGATACCGGCAAACACCAATATCAGAGACTTACTTCAGAAGCACACAGGCTCTTCACATTCCGATTCAGAGCAGAGCTGTGAACATTAGGTATACCGTTTAAATGGACCACTATCGTAGTTTGATTTGGCGCGTATAGCCCAGTGGCAGCTCTAACTGATTCTTTCTCACGTACAGCGCGGAAACTGCGCATCTCTGTCACTGATCGCTGTAACTTTCGATGCCAATTCTGCATGCCGAAAACACCGGTATGGCTTCCTCGCAGCGATATCTTGACGTATGAAGAGATTCATCGCGTCACAGCCCAGCTCGCAAAGATGGGCATCAACAAGATTCGACTTAGCGGTGGCGAGCCTTTGATGCGGCGCGATATTGAGAAACTCGTCGAGATACTCTCGAAGATTCCTGAGATTCATTCGGTCAGCATGACGACGAACGGTTTTGTACTTGCAGAGAAGGCGGCGGCGTTGAAGGAGGCAGGGCTGAGTGGTTTGACCGTAAGCCTTCACAGTCTCAGAGTGGAAAGATTCAAAGAAATCACAGGCGGTGGACCCTTGGATCGCGTTCTCGCTGGAATAAAGGCAGCGAAAGCGAACGGGTTTAAAACACTGAAAATTAACGCAGTGATTATCCGCGGGTGCAACGAGGATGAGATCCCGGACCTGGCCTCTCTAGCTTCATCTGGAGATGTCACTGTCCGTTTCATTGAATACATGCCATTCGACGGGCAGCATATGTGGGGCATGGAAAAGGTCGTCAGTGGAAAAGAAATTGTCAACCGTGTTCGTGAGCGCTATGAACTTGAATTGATGCCACGCGAGAGTGGGAGCACTTCTCAGGTCTACAAAATTACGGAAGGCGGAGGGAGAATCGGAATTATCACATCAATAACCGAACCATTCTGCAGCGATTGCGATAGGATTCGTCTCTCTGCAGATGGAAAGATTGTTCCTTGCCTGTTCGATAAGTCAGGGTTCGATCTCAGACCATTGCTGCGAAGTGGAAGTTCAGATGAGGAATTGAAAGATTTCATTGTGTCAGCAGTGCATCACAAAGCTCCCGGCGTGGAGACCCTCCTCAAAAAGTACAAGACACTTCAACATGTGAGACCAATGCATACGATCGGCGGGTAGATCGAGAGAAATGATAAACGGTGTATCCGCCCGGATATAGCCTTAGAGAGTTTAATAGGAGCGCCAAGATACTTTCCACAAAATCTGCAGTAAAACAACATCTCTCATAGTCAAGTCAACATAACAGAAGGATAGCCGATGGATGTACCAAACCTCGTTCGGATAGGCAAGAAACCCATCATGAACTATGTCACTGCGTGCGTTACTCTCTTCAACTCAGGGAACGAGGAAGTCATGGTGAGAGCTCGCGGCCAAGCAATAGAGACGGCCATCGATACCGTTCAAATGCTAAGGCGCGGATTCCTAAAAAATGTCAACATTCAGAGCATCAACTTAGGATCAGAAGATGTAACTCGCCTCGACGGAACTCGCGGCAACATTTCAATCATCGAGATCACTCTGTCGCGAGAAAGCGGCGAATTAACGGAAGAAGACGAAGACGAGGAAGAACTAGAAAAGACTGAAAAAGTACCCTAACTATCGTGAACTCATAACTGGTTAATGCGCTGGCCATTTACTTCAATTTACACCTTGGGCACAAGAGCATAACCCTTTTACAAATGCCGATGCAAGCGCGCCTCACTCGAGGTATCGTGGTTGGCTGCAAAAGCAACGCAACCGAAAATTGTTGTAACTCCACCCGGTCCGAAAGCACGTGAACTTCTCAAGAAAGATGCAGATGTTATTTCCAGCTCGGTTGTCCGATGGTATCCCTTAGTCGCGGAATCAGGCTCAGGTTGCATCGTAAAAGATGTTGACGGAAACGAGTTTATCGACTTCAATTCGGGATTGGTTGTCTTAGCTGTTGGCCATTCACATCCTCGAGTTGTGAAGGCCATCAAAGAGCAAGCAGAGAAGTTGATTCACTACTCTTGGACCGATTTCTATTACAAACCGATCATCGATTTCGGTACGCGCCTTACTGAAATCACGCCAGGAACACACTCGAAGAAAGTATTCTTTTCCAATAGCGGCTCGGAAGCGAACGAAGCAGCAATGAAAGCCGCCCGATGGCACACACGGAAACCATTATTCCTGGCATACACTGGATCATTCCATGGCAGATCATTCGCCACAATGAGTCTAACGGCTAGCAAGCTAGTTCAACGACGCCACTTCTTTCCATTACTCCCAGAAGTCACACACGTACCCTATCCCTACTGCTACAGATGCCCATTCGGCCTGAAATATCCTGAATGTAACATGTGGTGCGTGGACTTCATCGAAGAAGAGGTACTAAAGAAGTTCCATCCACCAGAAGACACCGCAGCAATGTTCCTAGAACCAATTCAAGGAGAAGGAGGGTATGTCGTACCCCCAGAAGACTACTTCCAACGTTTGAAGAAAATTCTTGACAAATACAACATTCTGATGGTGGACGACGAAATTCAATCCGGCATGGGACGCTCAGGGAAATGGTTCGCGATAGAGCACTGGGGGGTTACCCCTGACATCATAACCGCATCGAAGGCGCTGGCATCTGGTATGCCGATTGGCGCCACCGTTTCCAAAGCAGAAATCATGGACTGGGAAGGCGGTTCCCACGCGAATACGTTCGGTGGTAATCCGGTTGCATGCGCGGCGGGCTTACAGGTTATTAACATAATAAAAGAAGAGAAACTGTTGGAGAACGCGACACGACAAGGAGCTTACATGATGAAACGACTCAAGGAAATGCAGCAGAAATACCCCATCATAGGCGACGTTCGCGGAAAAGGGCTAATGATTGGAGTAGAGTTTGTGAAGGATCAGGAAACAAAGGAAGCGGCATCGGACGAAGTGATAGAAGTGATGATCAAATGTTTCAAACGAGGACTCGCCATCATAACCGCAGGCAAATCGACCATGAGATTCGCTCCACCGTTAATCATCACTAAGGAATTGATTGATGCCGGTCTCGACGTTTTCGAGGGGGCAGTAAAGGAAGTGTCAGCGCAACTCAAGTAACCATCGCAAATCCTAGGACAAATTATATTTCGGCACGAACCGCTATGGGTAGTGATGATTATGGAAGTTAAGCGAGTAGCAGTTCTAGGAGCCGGCCTCATGGGGCACGGAATAGCACAGGTCTGCGCTCAAGTCGGCAAGTATGAAGTTAACATGCGTGATATTGAGCAACCCTTCGTGGATAACGGGATGAAGATGATTGATGACAGCCTAGCACGTTTTGTCAAGAAAGGAATTTTGAGTGAAAAGGACACTAAAGATGTTTTGAGTCGAATTCATCCTACCCTGGATCTCAAAGAGGCTGTGCAGGATGCGGACCTGGTTATCGAGGCTGTAACAGAGAACCCGACACTGAAGAAAGGTGTTCTTGCAGACGTGGGAAGATGTGCGCCTCCAAATGCCATCATTACCTCGAACACGTCGTCAATAAGCATCACAGAAATCGGAGCAGCAACAGGGAGACCGGAACAGGTCTGCGGAATGCACTTCTTCAACCCGCCCCAGTTGATGAAACTGATCGAGATCATCCGGGGCTTGAAAACGTCTGACGAGACTGTGGAACTTGTTAGACAAGTCTCATTTCGGTTGGGCAAAGACCCGGTGATAGTGAAGAAAGACACGCCTGGCTTCATTGTAAATAGAATACTAGTTCAAGCACTCAACGAGGCCGTATACCTAGTTGCGGAAGGAATCGCGGATCCTCAGGACATCGACAAGGCCTGCGAATTAGGATTGAACTGGCCAATGGGCCCACTCAAGCTGCTGGATTACATGGGCATCGACACTGACCTATTCATAACCGAAGTCATGGTGAACGAAACAGGCGACCAAAAATTCCGCCCAAGTAATCTTCTCAGACAAATGGTACGCGCAAATCTCCTCGGAAGGAAAACTGGCCGAGGATTCTACGACTGGACGAAGGAATAATAGTTCAAATTACGCCGCACCACTAGACTCACACACCAAAATCTTGTCTGATTCTTAGTGGAGTGCCCCCTAACTACTCCTCTTTCGCTAACCAATTCTGAGACCAGTGCATCAACTCATCTCAAGTCTGGGTCGGGGCCTAATTGAGGTGAGTGTAGCAGAATCAATAAGGTATTAGTGTATGTTTGAATAATTGATGGCGTTGTTTAACCATGATGTCTAAGTTCGAAAAGGAAGGACAACGATTTGTGTGCGATAAGTGTGGTTTCGAAACGAACAGTTCAGAAATCTTCCCTTTACACAAGAAGAATTGTCCCAGAGTTTAGTTTCCTCTGCCCGCACACACACGAAACGGCAGATTATGGTTCCTGACGCGCTCTCTTTTGGGCCCAAAGTTCGATTATATTCCATGCTGGGGCTGTAAAGTAAACACTTGTCGACTTGGCAGTTCCATGCCAATCAGAAAATGCGTTCTTCGGACTAGTCTTAGTCCCCTTCGCATTCAGAAAGGCGATGCACTCATCGCATGTCACTTGGAGCTTCAAATGCAACGTGCAATACAGCCTTCGTATACCCTCCGTAACCGTCAATAAAGCTCGGCGTTTCGCCGCAAAAGCGGAAGAGTTGTTCGCCTAAATCGGCGAAGTTAATGCATTTCGGCTCCGATGGAAGATCTTCCATCCCAATCATGTTGTAGAATTCCACTTGCAGTTTAGTTAGAAATGCGACTTCGGAGACGCGAAACAGAGAGCTTATCCATGAATCTCGCTATGTGCTATTGCGGCCATTAGTTTTGTGTGCGTGGGTACAATGGTGCGCATACACCTCTAATCATTGTGATTTCATGAATACTCTCGCCATGTCCGTCCGCATTTCGCACATCTGAAGAACTGGGTCGAGGCTTCATCGCCCCCGCGCGTTTGTACCATCCAATAGAAGGCTTCTCTATGCCCGCATTTTTGGCAGCTAACTTTCATTGTCGGGAGAGTTTGTAAATTCTTCTCAGCCTTACCGATTACTACGACGGATTCCTTGGCCGTTTCGAGTTTCTGTATAATCGGATTCGAACGTCTAGTTTCTTCCCCGCACTTAGGGCATGTTAGCACAACAATCTTTTCCTTCTTCATTGGAATAAGCGCGAGACTACATTTCGGGCAGAACTGCATTCTAGATTACGACCGAGTTGCGCCCTGCAGCCAGAGACGCATTTAACCATTCCTTCTTTGCTTCGTGAGATTTGGTCAAAGAACCATACCCACCTCTAAGAAAACGTAGTAGCAATCCTATCTCGGACCAGGGAATGAAGCACGTTTCTTCTTCTGATCTTTCATCCTCAATGTCACAAAGGATGGACATATCAGTTTTTATGGTAGTCTTGTCTGTTGCGTAGGTAGTATACTGGAGATCTTACCTGCGTGCATGATGGGAGAACCGTCAAGCTCGTGCCGATTATCGCGGCGAGTATTATCTTTCGTATAACTAAAAAATAGGGACGGTGGAAAACGAAATGGGTTATGAGAATAGAGCCCCGAGGCAAATGACGCAAGTGAAATGCTCTGACTGCGGTGCAGATACGCAAGTACCGTTTGTGCCAACCTCGGGTAAACCGGTCTACTGTAGAGAGTGCTACCAAAAGCATCGAAAATTCTAGGCGAACATTCTAGGACCAGTAATGACGAATTCTCCATTTTTTTGCCGAACGTTTTCTGTGTGTGTGCGCACCTAGTTCGTGAATTGCGACTTAGGGGAAAAGGTTTTTTCTTCTCTGTCTCGGAATGTAGCATGGTGGTGTCCTTGCCGTTTCAGTTTTCTGTCTCACGAGTAATCAGTGCTCCTCTTTCCTTCGTCTATGCTTGGTGCACGGACTTTAGGGAAAACGATCCAAAGATCACGGGTCAGAAGCGACGAATTTCAATCCTGGAACGAAATGCTCAACGAATTATCATGTCTGTCAGATACACGAGTCATGGCCGAATCATGACGGCAGCTAGAATTGTCACCTTCAAACCGCCTAATGCGTGGCATCTGGATTGGATCGGAGACGAACATGACGAGACCGGGGACTACAAACTAACAAGTTTCGGGTCTCATAAGACACGACTTACTATCACTTTCAAGGTCAAGAACAAGGATCCTAAGTTACCAGCAAGGTTGGTTTTTCTGAAGAACATCAATGAAGTATGGGACAAGTACGTGGCCGCGCTCGAGAAGGACTATCAATCATACAGGAAAAGACGAGCCTAGCATATCATACACTCTGTTATCTCACTACGAGCTCGAAGTTAGTCTCAGAAGTGAAAAAGTACGTAATTAGCAATGCTATGATGCTCGTCGCTATTGACAAACGCTTCCCGCTCACTGTCACTACACAACGCATAGTCGAGTATCACATACGCAGTAGTAGAAAACATCTTCAACGAAATATTGTCGTGGTCGCTGAGGCGATTACAGTTCGTCGAGAAAGAGGGAGCATCTTATTACCTCACACTCAGCTGAATGTCAATGGGCCAATTCTACCACGGTCTTTCTAAGCAGGTTCTGTCATTGGGATCAAGAATCTGATGACCTCCGAAGAGTCGGCCTCAATGATCTCTCTTGTGTTCAACCCGGCCGTAATTGCAGCGTTTACGTTCCTAATTCTGCTATATCCTCTGCGAGACATTCAGGCATTTCTCTCGCTAGTGGGAATCTGTATTACATTCGGAACCTTGGTTCCGCTTGTGATGATGTGTCAATTATCAAGACGGGGTCTGATATCGGATTTCTATGTTTCAGAGAAAGAGGAGCGAGCAAGACCCTTTGCTGGAGCAATAGCCAGTTACGTTGTTGGTAGCATCGCACTATTGTTAGTGAGGGCGCCTACCATAGTTACGGCATTGATGCTCTGCTATGTGGGCAACACCGTGATAATGATGCTCATAACACTTCGTTGGAAGATCAGTGTTCATGCCTCGGGCATTGCAGGTCCCACGACTGCTCTCGTTTATGGTGTAGGTATATGGACTGCCGTTTTCTTCGCCCTCCTTTTCCCTGTTGGATGGGCAAGATTACGATTGAAAGCTCATACGCCATGGCAGATGTTAGCTGGTGCGTTGGTGACTATAACTGCGACGTGGATACAGCTGATAATCTACATCTCAATCCTCTGAGAGGTTTGACGCTGTGAGGCAATCACATTGACTGAAAACATGCGAAAAGTAGTTCATCTCTCAGCCTTACTTGTCCCAATCCTTTCCGAACTGACATCGAAATCCGTAGTGCTAACTGTACTCTCCATTATCACGATTGCATATACTCTGGAGGAAGTACTCCGGCTCAAAGGGTTACCTTTGCCTTTCATCACACAATTCACTTTGAGGATGAGCCGGTCAGAAGAAAGGACAAGTTTCATCATCAGACCGATCTATCTCGCGACTGGAATCATTCTGACATTGGTCCTCTATCCTAGCGCGATCGCCTATGCGTCAATATGGATTGGCGCGATCGGCGATCCTGTCGCTGCCGTAGTTGGAGGAAAATTCGGTCGCTGGCACATCATTAGGCGGAAAACGGTGGAAGGCTTTGCAGCAGGGTTGATTGCTTCATTACTTCTAGCCTCTCTCCTCGTCTCTCCATTCATAGCTTTGGTAGGCGCGGTCGGGGCTATGCTCACGGAGCTTCTCGATGTACCAGACGATAACCTCACAATGCCGATTGTTGCGGGTGCATTGATGACGCTTGCGACTCTATTCATTCACTCCAGAACTTAGCAGCTCCACGCTAACCTAGAAGTCGTATGTCGAACCTGACTAAATCGCCAATATGAACCATGGACAAGTGACCGCCTGGGGGGACTATCAATCATTCAGGAAGGTGCGCGTGTCGAGCATCATCATCAGGGCCTGCCACCAAGATTCGCGGGTGCCTAGCGATTGACGAATTCCTTCTGGGCTCCACGTCATATTCGTCTCTCAGTAGGGTCTCAAGTTGGTCTCGGTTTCCTAATGCGACTGTTCTTCCCTTATTTAGGATTAGCACGGAGTCACCTAGAGCTAATGCTTCTTCAGGGTCGTGAGTAACGTAGATTGTGGGTTCGTGGAGTAGGTTGAACAGTTGCTTCAGCTCTGAGATGAGTCGTCTCTTTGTCCTGAAGTCCAGGTTCTTCATAGGCTCATCCATCAATAGCACCTCGGGTTGTGTTGCCAGTGTTCGAGCGATGGCAACCCTTTGCTGTTCCCCACCGCTAAGCCCAAATACTCCTCTGATCTAGCAGATCGCGAAATGCGGAGAATTTCCACAAGATAATCGACATGTTGCAGGCTGCCCTTGTTCGATGAATCACGAAGGCCATAGGTTATGTTGTCGCGTACTCGCATATGCGGGAATAGGCATGTGTTCTGGAAAACGTAGCCAATCCTCCTCCGCTCTGTCGGTAATGAATCAATCACGGAATTGTTCTTGATTATCGTGCCTTCATCTGGCTTTAGAATACCAGCGATTAAGTTCAATAGAGTAGTTTTTCCGCTGCCGTTATCGCCGAGCACTACCAGAACCTCGTTATTCAAAGTGAAATCAATTGGACCGAGATGAAATGTGCCGAGTTGTTTAGTGAGTCCATTTACTGTTAGCATTTCATATCAGCCAATGTTTTCTTGCGTCCTTTAATCCCGACAGCCAAAACCACATCCCTAGTGCTAAGCATGAGACAAGTAAGACTAGCAGAACGCCAGGAAGCATCATAGCCAAACCTCCAATGGCGTTATCTTCCCATAACTGAATTGAGATGGTTTTCGGGTTGTAGGCCATCATTACCGTCGCCCCGAATTCGCCTAGCGACCTGACCCAAGCCAACACGATTCCAGGAGCAATCCCTGTCTTAGTTAGGGGTAGAGTCACTTTGAGGAAAGTCTCTCCGGGACCTTTGCCCAAGGTTCTTGACACATATTCGTAATTAGGATCAAGCCTTTCGAATGCACTCGCAGCCGTTAGAACTACGAACGGTGACGCGACAAATACTTGAGCCAGAACAATTCCAGCCAGATTTTGCGTAAGGACGAGCCCAGCTCTTCCGAACAGCGATGCAGCACCGTAGACGTTCAGGAGGAGTGCTCCATCAATGAGTGGCGGAATCGTTAACGGGACTGTCATGATTATGAGCAGCAGAGCAGATAAGCTCCGGCGTACTTCTGGAGATCACATATCCGAGTGGAATACCAGTAACGGTGCAGATTATTGTCGAAATCGTTGCCGTTTCCAAGCTTAGTATTAGAGACGAGAGTAGTTCATGTCGTTCTAGCGCCTTAATGAAATCCAATGAGCCTACTCTGGCCAGAACTCCCAGAAGAGGAAGAATCACGAAGAGGACAAGAATACTTGACAATATCACAATGATCGCTCGATATGTCAGACTCAATTCCCAGCTAATCCTATCATGTTTGAGAGTTTACGATTGCTGCGATCTCTGGCGGAACCGCACTGACGTCGCCACCAGCAGTGTAGTGGACCGAAGAAAATCCATGTTTACTCAGGATCTGTTGGCCTGTGCTAGAGAGAAGGAACTTCACAAAATCCACAGCGCCGTTCATGTCTTTGGCGGTGGTTGGAATTGTGACTGCGAACACTATAGGCTGACCGTGGATCGTTTTGTTTTCAAGTAATGTATAGCTTGCCTGTTCGTAAGAATTGGAGTAGGCTGGATTTCCCAGGTTAATTTCCTGTGGTAACGTTATGAAGGGTAGACCTCTTTCAACCGCTTCATGTTTGTATAAGGGTATCGCGTCGCATTCACCGCTCTCCAAGAGAGTGCTCAGGATTTCTTCAGGTCTGATTTGATTCGGGTTTCTATCTCCACGAAGAATTAGGGAACTGATCGAAGAATTCCCGTAATATGAATTTGCAAGCTTGGCAACCATAATCATGTAGTAGCCTTTAGGATCCTGCTCGGGGTCTGTTCGAAGAAACTTGACCTGGGGTTCCGCCAGTATTTCATACCATGGGAGTATTCCTTTGCTTGCTTTGTTGAAAAGATCCACGAATTGGCTTTTGTTGCTGTAAGCGATGACGATTTCATCGGACGCGAAAACCACATACCATTTCGCGAGAGGAGGATTATTGTTTAGCAACATCTGGATTGGTGGAATGCCCGCGCTGATGAAGACGTCGGGAGATCTCTGGCCGTCAATTACAAAGTTTGCATTTTGGACTGAGCCATGTCCTTCACCTTTGTATTCGTATCCCATTGTCACAAAGGTTGGACCTATTCCACCTTCCATCGTGTTAACGAGGGATCCAGCGTACAGGACACTTACCGTTCCTTTAGGCTGTGAGTCTGCGAGACTTGAGTTTGCATAGTACAAGCTTCCCAGGGCCAATGTGAGTACAAAAGCGGTTATGAGTAGTTGAGTTCGTTTCACGGAAGCCACTTTGAGGACGTGCATGAACAGGCGTTCTATAAGTCTTGGTAAGCATTAACGATTACATTATGTAGGTGAGGTGAATCAGTAAAGAAGTTGGCGGATTACATTGTCCAGATCGAGATCGCTGGGCACCTTCCTAACCAAGAGGCAGTGGCAAGTTCTACGGCTACGGGCGACGGGATTAACTCAGATGCAAGTAGCGAGGAAATTGCACACTACCAGAGAGAACATAAGCATAATCGAGCACCGATCTCACGAGAATTTGAAAGCAGCCAGAGCAACCCTCGAAGCCATAGAGCCATTATCGGAATCTAGAGAACTCATTATCCCAAGCGGAACAAGCATCTTTGAAGCCACATCACTGATACTTCGCAGAGCTGACGTTTTGCGTATCAAAGTGAAGATGAGCGCTGACTCAATCCTTGCCACTCTTCGAGCTAAACGCAAAGGAAGAATTCGAGGTCATCATTTGATAGCGACGATCAGAGTCAAGATCGACCCAGATGGGTCTCTTCAAATAAAATGAGAGTCTAGGCCTGCAGGATCCACTCAGCAGACCTGAACAGTCAACGCATTGTTTCTATGTCCAACCACTGCCGCCGTGTAAGGCAGTATCTGCAGAGATATTATCGTGTAATTCGAATAGGTATGCAAACCGAAGTCCTGAGGTCCTCAAGTTTTCGCTCCGAAGTCATTCATCACACCTCCCAGCCCTACTCCGAGTCCAATTGCAAAACCCTTTCCAAGCTTCCACTCTGCGTGATCCATCGCTATGACGTAGGCGACAATAATGTATGGCGTGATATCTTGGCCGAGTATTTCGATTCCGTAGGAATCCCTGATGCTGACCCATCTCTTGTGAACTTGCGCTATCTCGGATCCTGATGGTGATTGAACTACGAAGTTGTGTTCAGTTATATTTCCTTTGATTCTAGCAATTTCATTTCCAGAGTTGTCTTCAAGCCACCATTCTGAGCCTAGAAGCTTCAGCATCTTCTTCTTGACGACCGCAAGGAGACCTTGTGAATCATAAATCTCGAAGGTGGGTCTGACAGTCAACATTTTTCCCCTCATCTCGCCCAACCTCAATCCCGCTGGGGATTCAAACCAGAATTGGGGTCCCCAGCTAACGATTTTCTTCTTGACGTATGCTAGGAGGTTTCCGTTTCTGTCCTTTATTCCGAATGTATTGCGTAAGGCGACAATCTTCTGTTCAATAACGTACTCCTTTCCTGAGAAGGCTAAGATGCCAGATGATTCATTCGTTTGCATGGAATCAATCTTCGCCCCGCAGTTCGTACAGAACCTAGCGTCGGGTGAAACGTCTTTTCTGCACGACGGACATTGCAATTGAAATCACTTCGCTGTAGGCGGAATCCATGTTCCTTTTATAGACTTCGTAGCTAGACTCATGACTCGAGACGCTGTAAGAATACGGGACTCCAGGTCGACCTTATATTTTGTCACTTACTGCTCTAAGCAGAGTGGATGATTATGGCTAAGAAAGCTCGCAAGAAGAAGAATCCGAATAAGTTTGGGCCCATTCCTACCGGGTTCCACACGGTGACGCCTTACCTTGCTATCAACGGAGCTGTCCAAGCTGTTGATTGGTACAAGAATGTGTTCGGCGCAAAGAAATGGAACGAGAGCAAACACCTGACGGCAAGGTCATCCATGCACGCCTCAAGGTCGGCGACTCGATCATAATGCTATCAGACATATTCCCAGGCAGCGCAGTGAAGAATCCGTTAGAGCCTGGGCGGTCGCCGGTTACTCTTCACGTTTATTCGAAGAATGTGGACGAGCTGTGGAAACGCGCTGTTGAAGCAGATGCCAAAGTTGACATGCAGCTAGACGATATGTTCTGGGGAGAAAGATACGGGCAAATCACTGACCCGTTTGGACATTCGTGGTCGTTATCGATGCGAATTCGAATGTCGCCTAAAGATATGGAGCGTAAACGCCAAGAAGCGATGAAGATGTTCAAACAAGGAGAGCATCCTTAATTCTATCAGCAAAAAGGGAAAAACTTTCTGAACTCACTCGATTTACTCTAGGCAGTTTAAAGGTCTGCTTGTGAGGGTCATACATAGATTGTCGCGGGACCAGCCCAAAGCCATCGTGTCCTGGTCTTCTGGCAAAGATAGCGCGATGTCACTCTACAAAATACTCGAATCGAATGAGTTCGAGATCGTCGCAATTCTCACAACAGTGTCGGATGAATTTCAGAGAGTCTCAATGCACGGCGTCAGGGAGGAACTGTTAGATCAGCAAGCCGCCTCCCTGGGGTTCGCTATAGAGAAGGTTAGGATCCCATATCCTTGTCCCAATGAAGTTTACGAGCAGAAAATGAGTGATATACTACTGCGTTACAAATCAAAGGGACTAACTCACGCGGTTTTTGGGGACCTATTTCTTGAAGATATACGGAGATACCGTGAGGAAAAACTAGCTAAAGTTGAGATCACTCCTGTCTTTCCTCTCTGGAAGGAGAATACGGGAGAATTAGCGAAAGCAATATTGAGAGTCGGTTTCAGGGCTGTTATCACATGCGTTGATCCAAAAAAGCTTGATCCGAAGTTCGCTGGGCAATATTTTGACGAGGCGTTCCTAAACGAGATTCCGCCGAGGGTTGATCCTTGTGGCGAGAATGGGGAGTTTCACACCTTCGTTTTTGATGGGCCAATTTTCAGGAGGCGCATAGAAATAACCGTAGGGGAGAGAGTAATGAGAGATGGATTTCAGTTCGTTGACGTTGTGCCTCGGAAGTAGGAGGATTATCGCCGTTTCTTCTTAATCATCAGCGGGATTAGTAATATGAGAACGAATACGAGGATGATTGACCAGGGAATCCATGCTGGCATTGCAGGTTCAACGGTTATGCTAATCGGAACTCTCCCGGTCCAGTTTCCACTCGTTGCTACCACGTATGCGGTGAAACTCTGAGGTGCCGCTGCAGGAGTAGCTTCCACAGTTAGCACTGCTACTGGTATAGATGATTGAACAGTCGCACATGGAGGAACGATAGTCGTAACGAATCCTGATGTTGGAAAGTCCTCGACTCCGAAACAGACTTTGCCTAAACTAGCAGGCGAATTTGTGAGCGTCAGATTCACGCTAGTGCTATCTCCGACCTTAATGACTACAGAGGATGGATTGACGGCTATGATGGGACCAGATTGCTGGATTCTAACGGCATTCGCAGCAGTTGTGAGATAGTTGAAAGTGCTGACGGCGACAAGAATCAGCGCAATTACTACAACTCGCGGATGATTCAACATCAACTTCGTTCACGAGATCTGCGTCGATAAATGATCAAGCTCGAGGCGCCTAATGTGAAGATGATTGTAACTCCTGGGCTGAGATGAAATTCCGGGACAGCTGTAGCGCCCACTTGGATTGTCGCATTACCGACTGTCTGGTAATCAAGCAGATACATCCCGTTTGTTCCGCCAGCTCGTATTACGTAAACGTGGATTTGCAAAGGCCACGTCATATTAGACGATGGTGTCGTTACGGGATTCACAGCCGTTACGTTAAAGTGAGTCGCGTTGTGACCAATCGGCGTGTCTGAAGATATGATAGAACTTGATAGCGTATCTACCAAGTCAACTCTGACTGCATAGTAGTCTTCTCCGTTTGAGACGCAGGAACCCGCCACGATGGTGTCTACTTGAATTTGCTGACTGGGCAAAGCTTGGCTGGGATAGACGTATGAGACGCTACTAATCTGACAACGAGCTGCCGACCCTACGGAACTGACAAGAAGCACTAGCAGTCCAAGAATTAGACTCGAGCATATTGCAGTCTTGTAGTTCAACAGGCATCCTTTCGTCCAGCTGAAGCCTCACCTGTATATGAGTTCCGCATGCAGCACGTGGTCAATCCGCTTGATGTGGAGATTTTGAGTGATTTTCTAGCGTTGCGATTCCTGCGAGTTGTATTTCTAAAGTGGCATTGACATGAATAAGTCAAAATTCGTGTACTATATTGTACAAATTCGCAATCCCTTAATACGGCGTTTTCAGTAAACTACCTAGGGCAGGCCGTTTCGATGCCTGTAGAACGAAACGAAGCGTTGCTTTGCGCCGTTTGTCGAGAGCCTGTCTTGGAAGTGTATGATTCTGGCGGGAGCACTATCGGTTTCGTGTGCCCAAAGTGCCAACTTAAGTCACTTGTAAAAGACGCAAAGCATTTTGTTCTCCTATCGGCTTAAGCAGACTACTGAGTCTGAGGGAGTTTTAGAGTCACAGTCATCGATTCAGGTGACTCGTATTCTCGATAAATCGTATTCAAAATATTCCTCCCGGAATGCAAGAATCTATCTTGTACTGATTCACGCGTAGATCTCGTCATGAGAGAAAGCAGTATCAGAAAATCCATATCTCGTTTTACTACAGTGTATGCAGTATGATAAAGAAACGAATCCGGTTGTACTATTCAGGAATCCAAGTTCGTAACCTTTCCGCTCTTTGAAGTTCTATCGTTTCCTTGGTCTCCGAGTCAAGCGCCGGGGTACCATGTCGCATCGAGGCAAGTGGGTGCATCTAATCGATCGGCAGACTGGTCAAATGCTGGAACTCAACTGGTATCCGAAGGGCAGTAGATTCTATGAGAAATATCGGAATGGAAGTGAACTTGATCACATAGGGTTCATTGTAGATGATGCGGTGATGTGGTTCGATTTATTGCTGAAGCGCGGAGCCAAGCCTGCTGCTGAACCTTTCGGTGATGAGAATGAAACTTTGGCTTACGTGAAAGATCCTGATGGAATATGGATTGAATTAATCGGACCTGGAACGGATCATAAACGTAAGCGCTAGCCAAGTTTAGAAGTATTCGTGGCGGGGTTGGAGAGCCCAAAATTGCGCAAATCTTCTAACGATCGTCGTGGCAACTGATCGAGGCTGTCTGGTACTTTTCCAGAAGAGTTTACTTCAAGCCAACCTTTTTGGCATATTTGACAATCATGAAGATAACTAATGATACGATCAGGAAGTCTATGATTACACCGATGAAATCGCCAAGTGCGAAGTTCATGCCGCTGCCTATTGGGAGTGAAAGTGTTGCTTTCCGCCAGTCTCCGTTGCCGATAAACGCGCCTGGTATAGGCATGATAAGATCGGTGACTAGTGCTGACACTATTTTGCCAATGTAAGTGCCCATGATGAAGCCGACCGCTAATCCGAGTACGCCCGCCTTACCGATGAAGTTCATGAATTCCTGCCAGGTCCCCTTCGGAGGTGGAGGAGGAGTTTTCGGTGACATTAACTCCCTTATTTTCTTCAACTCGTCAAGAATCTCTTGCTCAAGAACCAATTGGATTACACATGTCGGCTGGGTTTCCACGATAATTTAAGACTTTCAAGAAATCAACTCTAGCAGGCGGTTAACGTGTGCCCAGTGTGTGGTGAACTGTTCTGGATTTTCAACTGAAATGTCTTATGCAAGGATGTTTTGAGCCAAGCTAAAGTCCTAAGTGCTCAACTGAAGGCACCGATTACCATTTTTTGCGAAAACATAATAAGGAAAAACAATTTCCAGCGTCGCGATGACAAACCATGGGAAGGATGTACATAGTTCTCAGCGATGAAACAGAACGAAGACTGCGAATTGCAGTCGTCACCGTATTTGGCGGAAAGAAAGGAGACCTCAGCGGCGCTATCGAAGAAGCTGTGAAAGATTGGCTCGAAAAAAACGCGAGCGAGCAGAACATAAGCAAATGGCTAAAACAGCAGCTGGGTAACTCAAAGAAAAAGCGTTGATGCATTACATCGATATGTCTATCGATATGTCTAAAAGCATAAAACCTTAAAGCACGCTGCGCATATATCCTCTCTGAGGATACTTGGGCAGAATATACGTAGTTCTTTCAGATGATACAGAGCGAAAATTGCGTTTAGCTGTTGTTATGATACTTGGCGGCAAGAAGGGCGATCTTAGCGGCGCGATAGAAGAGGCCGTGAAAGATTGGCTGGGTAAGAACCGTTCCAAGTTAGAGATGCATAAGTAGACTACTGCGCTTCTTTTGTTCTTGCATCGTAGCAAGGGTTGCAATACATGTGCAAACTCTGCATTATTGCTAACCTAGCTCTTGAAGGGGCCTACGTCTTCTTTCCTTCTTGGGGAATTCTGTCGCCCGCACACGACCTCTGGTAAACTGATTACGAAGTCTGCATATTCTTCCGTGAAATGAAATCATGAAGAAAATAGGGCTCGTCGTGAATCCAATTGCAGGAATAGGCGGCCGTGTAGCACTCAAAGGATCAGATGGTGAATTAAGCCGACGAGCAATGGAGTTCGGCGAAGTATCTCCTGCGCCTCGCCGGACAGTTGAATCACTTCAAGAGATCTCGTACGCGAACATCGAATTTGAAATTCTGACATATCCGTCGGCGATGGGGGAAAATGAAGCGGCCGAGTGTGGTTACCGCCCTACGGTGTTCGGTCACATTGGAGAAGAAACTACTGCGGAAGATACGAAGCGTGCCGTAAGAGAAATGATGAAACACGGAGCTGAGTTGATTCTATTCGCAGGCGGCGACGGCACAGCATGCGACATAATGGAAATTGCGGGGGATAGATTTCCTGTCCTCGGAATTCCGGCAGGTGTCAAAATGCAATCAGGTATCTTCGCGATCAACACGAAATTGGCGGGGCGACTCTGCGTCAAGTTTCTGAAGGGACAAACTTCGACACAGAAAATGGAAGTTGTAGATTACGATATGAAAGGAAACCTGAGGCTCTTCGGATATATGCTGGTGCCGTACGATCAAAACATCATCCAGGGTACAAAAAGCTACGTTCCGTCGGAGGAAGGCGATGAACAAGCTATCGCTGCGGGGATAATCGAAGATATTTCGGACGAATATGCTTACATTATTGGTCCGGGCATGACGGCCAAATCAGTTCCAGAGAGTCTTGGGCTTCCTTATACGCTGCTTGGCGTGGATGTGATCAGAAACAAACACCTTTTCATACGAGACGCGAACGAAAAGCAGTTGCTAGACGTAGCCGAACGTTTCCCGTCGAAAATAGTGATAGGCATCGTTGGCGGCCAAGGATTTCTGTTGGGTAGGGGTAACCAACAAATCAGTCCCAACATAATACGAAAAATCGGTAGAGATAATCTAATCGTCGTGGCAACAGAACAGAAAATTCTTTCACTACATGGCAGATCTCTCTTAGTTGATACCGGAGATCATGAACTCGATGAGACCCTGATCGGTTACATCAGAGTCGTAACCGGGTACAGACGATCAGCTGTCTGTAAAGTAGCTGAATCACCATAGACAAGCAAGCAATCTTATGCTACACCGCCTGCTCAAGAGCATAACCACAATTTATGCAGAATCGCGAGCCAGATTCGCGTTGAGATCCGCATTGTGTGCAGAACCGATTCGGATATGTTTGATACGCTGCTGGAGAGAGATTGGCTGTCCCCCAGCGAATGGGCGATAACGACAATGCTTTCTTGATCAGTCGTAAGAGTATGATCCAACTGATTGCTGTCATCGCGAGTAGACCGACGATGCCTGCCAATCCCTCTAGAGTAAATGCGATTGTGTCGTAGAATCCGTGGAGTAGGACTGCAATCGCCAATCCCGTAATGATCAGCTTTCTTTCATGTTGCTTCGAACGTTGACTGAAAGGCTTGGCCATACCAAGATAGAATCCCATGATCCCCCCATAAGCGGCATGACTCGGAACCGACATAAATGCACGGATGATCGCTGTCGAAATTGTGCCGAAGCCTAGCACGTAGAAAATGTTCTCTACCGTTGCAAAACCCAAACCAGCTGCGACGCCGTATACTATTCCATCCATTACTTCGTTGAAGTTCGAAGAACGATACGCTTTCACCCTAACGGCCAGGTATTTCACTGTCTCCTCCACAACGGCGACAGAAAGAAATGCAGTCACGAGTATGTTGCCAGAGCCCAGTAACAATTCGATGATCGTCGCCGGAATTATTCCTAGACCGCCAAGGAGGAAAGTAATCGCGATCAGCCGCATTGGTTCATGCTTGTACTTGTCTCTCACCAGAACATATTTCAGCAGTAATGTTGCGGGCGCCACAGCCAGCAATAGTAACAGAAGCAAATCTGCGATTTTCTATCTCTCCAAATTGCCGCAGAAGACATTCGAGTCCATCTAATAATCCGGGCTTTTCAACTTGATGTTCGAGTGTTGCAATGTCAAAGAACAAATAGGCTGTGCTGGTGTTCTCAAGGATGAGAGATGCCATGAACCATCTGCCATCGGATAAGGTTCACTGGCATTCATTAGATGTCAAATCGGTTCTCTCATCTCTGGGAAGCGACCCAAGAAGCGGACTGACCACTGCCGAGGCAAGCTCGCGTCGCGTCGCCTATGGACCTAACGCTTTCAGGGCTGAACAGAAGATTTCACCACTCAAGATTCTGCTGAAGCAATTCCAGAATCTCCTAATCGGCATTCTGCTTGTGGCTACGGTAATTTC
Source organism: Candidatus Bathyarchaeota archaeon (assembly GCA_963783645.1). Taxonomy (GTDB): domain Archaea; phylum Thermoproteota; class Bathyarchaeia; order 40CM-2-53-6; family 40CM-2-53-6; genus FEN-987. The sequence continues at coordinate 19,798 of CAWAOH010000010.1, forward strand.
TGCCTTCTTAGGTCAAGTTTTCGAAGCCGTAGCAATCTTCGTAATAGTGTTCTTTGCTGTGCTACTAGGATTTGCGCAGGAGTTCAGTGCAGAGAGATCGCTTGCTTCACTCAAGAGAATGCTGAAACCAGAGTGCACTGTTCTAAGGGACGCTAAAAGGACCCAAATTCCCACAGAGGATCTAGTGCCTGGAGACGTGTTGTTACTTGATAATGGCGAAACGGTCGATGGCGATGCTAGGATTATCGAAGCGTTCAATCTAAAAATCAATGAAGCATCGCTAACGGGAGAATCTGGTCCGATTGAGAAGTCAATTGGAGTTGTGAATGACGATGCTCCCATCGCAGAGCAAGCAAACATGTCCTTCGCAGGAACTACCGTCGTATACGGTCGAGGGAAAGCAGTAGTTGTCAGTACTGGTTTGCATACTCAGTTTGGCAAGATCGTAGAAGCAGTTGCATCAATAGAGATAGAAGAAACGCCTCTGGAGCGACAGATGGATGAGATTGGCAGGAAACTTGGAAGAATTACGCTTCTTGTGGTTGCTGCAATTGCAGTTGGAGCGCTAATTGAGACATATTCTCGAGGAGACATGATTGGTATTGACTATGTTGTAGACCTCTTCACTTTTGCTGTCGCACTTGCCGTGGCCGCCGTTCCTGAAGCCCTGCCGGCGATAGTCACTGGTAGTCTAGCAATTGGTACACGAGTCATGGCAAAGAGAAATGCAATCGTAAGAAACCTGCCAGCGGTTGAAACTCTGGGATCGACTCAGGTGATTTGTACCGACAAAACTGGTACTCTCACGAAAGGCGAAATGACTGTAAGGGAAGTCTGCGTGGCAGATTCCCGATTTGAAGTTACAGGTACAGGTTACGAGCCCAAGGGAGAATTGGTTGCGAAAGCTGGCTCAAACGGAGCTAAAGCTCGAGAGGTCCTACATGAATTATCGAAAGCTGTCGTCCTATGCAGTGATGCTGTGCTTGATCTTGAGGACGAGAAGTGGATCGTTATTGGAGATGCCACTGAAGGAGCGCTTGTTGCATTCTCAGAAAAAATGGGAGTTGCTACAAGTGAACTGCGAAGAATTTTTCCCAGGGTTGGCGAGCTTCCGTTTTCGTCAGAAAGGAAGAGGCTAACAACAATTCACTTAGACCATCATGAAAAAGCAGTAGCTTACACGAAAGGCGCCCCTGAAAGAATCCTGGCATTCTGCGACTCGATTCGGAAAGAGGAAATCGTGCAACTAACCCAAGAGGAGAAAACTGTGGTTCTGAAACTTAGCGATCAAATGGCTCAGAACGCTCTCAGGGTCTTGGCTATCGCAGAGAAACCCCTAGATGTCGTGCCCGAACAATACTCCGAAGATACGATCGAAACAGGGTTTACCCTGCTTGGTCTTGTTGGAATAAATGATCCGCCACGACCTGATGCAATAGAAGCTGTGAAGGCTGCCAAGAGAGTTGGTATGAAGCCCGTCATGATTACGGGAGATCATAAACTCACTGCGCTTGCCATAGCTAGGGAGACGGGCATCTATGACGATGAAGACACTGCAATTACGGGAGAAGAGCTTGAGAAGCTCAGTGAGAGAGATCTTGAAGAGAGTGTGGAGAAAATAAGCGTCTATGCTCGTGTTTCTCCAATTCATAAAATGCGAATAGTCAATGCGTGGCAGAAGAAGGGCAAAGTTGTGGCAATGACGGGTGATGGCGTGAATGATGCTCCAGCACTGAAGAAAGCTGACATCGGCGTTGCCATGGGTCTTACAGGAAGCGACGTGGCAAAAGACGCAGCTGATCTAATTCTTGCAGACGACAATTTCGCGACAATTGTCGAAGCCATTGAGTTAGGAAGATGGATTTATGATAATATCAAGAAATATCTAGCATATGTACTGCAAACCAATTTCGTTGAAATTGCCGTCATGACACTAGCGGCACTTATTGTTCTGCCATGGCGAGGCCTATTCGGAGAAAATGTAATCCCTTTGCTCGCAGTCCAGATTCTTTACATCAATTTGGCCACAGATGGTCTCCCAGCCATAGCCTTAGGTTTCAGTCCTCCTGACCCTGACCTAATGAGTAGACTTCCAAGGCCTAGAAACGAACCAGTCTTTACCCGAGATGTCACACGATTAATTGTTATGGCGTTATTGGTGCAAATGCCACTTCTGATCTTAGGATTCGCATCAGGCCTAAATGGAGGTCTCCTGGCAGCTCGGTCCAGACTATTTCTAATGTTCGTTGCAATGGAATTGGGTATTGCTTTAAACTGTCGATCTCTGTCTCGCTCGCTCTTGGAAGTTAGGCCGCACAAGTGGTTGCTTCTAACTGTGATTTGGGAGTGCGCACTGATAATTGTACTAATGATAATACCATCAACCAGAGCCGCCCTTGGAATGGTGCAACCTTCGACAATTGATCTAGCTTGGATCATCGGCGCAGCCGTTGTGGCGACGATAAGCATTGAATTACTCAAGGGATTTTGGAAATTGCGTCCGATGCCCGCCCAAAGTTGATTAACGACCTCTGAATCAACCCGTTTTTTCTGGGATCAGTATACTAGCATGTCAAGAAGTCTCAGAGAGATTTTTGTAAACTATGGACTCGTGGTAATCCTCGGCATAATTTGGGGCCTTGCGTTCGTCGCCATCAGGAGAGCAGTTGTGGAACTTGCACCGGTTAACCTAACGTTGGTAAGATGGATTATTGCATCAGTCGCATTCCTGATCCTATCACCGAAAATCGCGAAACCAAAAGTCGCATTCAAGAGAAAAAATCTCCCTCGTCTTCTTCTAGTTGCGATAGCGAGTGTTGGGGGATACCATCTGTCTCTCAACTATGGAGAGACGATTATATCCTCTGGACTGGCGGGTTTGCTGATATCCTTCGGTCCTATTTTCGTGGTGCTACTCTCAGCAATTTTCCTGAAGGAACGGATTAGGAGAGAATTAGTGTTGGCCCTTGTTGTGGCTACAATTGGTGCATTTGTGCTATCTGCCGATACTCATCTGGATTTCGTCGAGGTAAGTGGATCTCTCACTGTGGTATTGGCAGCGCTCATGTACAGCCTTTACGCCGTAGGGTCGAAGCCCTTGGTGACTGAATACGGGGCTCTTCCGACGGCAGTGTGGGCCGGAGTCGGTGGGACAGTTCTCATTCTTCCTCTGCTATCGGGAGGGTTCTTCGTGCAAGTGGAGAACCTGTCACTTGCAGGGTGGTTATCAGTTCTCTACCTTTCAATACTGAGCACAGTGGTAGCGAACATTATCCTTTATACATTGATTAGTGGCCGCAGGGTCTCTACACTTTCTGTTCAACTCTACCTAGTTCCGATTGTCAGCTTAGTTGGAGGAATGCTCATCCTTGGAGAGAGTATCACCATTTTCACTCTTGTCGGGGCGGGTCTACTGTTTCGCGGCAATCGCTCTAGCTACGAGGAAGTGAGGTGCTCTAGGTCATCTGGAGTATCCACATCTCTCAAGACGTTATCAGTACCGACCTCAACCAGCCTAACCTCATCCTCATGTTTCTTGACAATCGATTTCAGTCCATAGGTCTCTTCAGTAACTTGAGCGATGTCTCCGAACAATTTCCTATCCAAGAGAATTGGGTGACCATGTTTCCCATTATGAGCTGCAACTATTATTGTTCCGCCATTCAGGATGTACGAATCAACAACCTTGTTTATCGAGAGTGAGTCTATCTTCGCCATGTCTCCTGGCAAAATTAACACTGCACGTGTTTCCTGGTCGATTCCCTTGAGTCCTGCTTTTAGCGATGAACTTTGACCATTCTCAAACTCTCTATTCACAATAAGGCGGCAATGTAAGTCAGCTAACACTTCTCTTACCTCATTCTCTTCCCATCCTAATACGACGATGGTCTCATCCACTTTCGAATTCAACGCGGCCTCGACTACGTGTCTAATCATTGGCTTTCCTTGGACTGTTGCAAGGAGTTTGTTGTGTCCTTTCATTCGAGCAGATTTCCCAGCTGCCAAGACGATGAGCGATATCATCTTCCTGCACCAATCATTGAAACATCGACATGAACCGCGCATCACCAGGCGTCGCGACGATCTGATCGTCTCTGAAAACCACTTTCCCTCTGCATATTGTCATTAGAGGCCATCCTTGCAACATCCAGCCTTCGTATGGTGTCCAGCCAACTTTGTAGTGAAGATCGCTGCCTCGGACTTTTCGCTTAGCTTTCAGATCAACTATGACTAGGTCCAGCGTCTGATCCCTTTCGGAGGGTACCCTTCTTCGGAAAAAGCCCGAAGACTCTTGCGGGATTCTCACAACAGACTTTTTGAAGTCTAGTCATGCTGATCCGTCTTTTGTTCACACCCTCACTTAGGAGAACGGGTAGCATCGTTTCAATCGCCGGTACACCTCCCCACGCTTTCCAAATATCCTCCCAGCCGATCTCTTTCTCGGAACGTTCTCCTGGAGCGTGCTCAGAGGTAACTAAGTCAACCGTTCCATCCTCCAAACCTTTCCAAAGAGCCTGCAAGTCATGCACCGTCTTGAGTGACGGATTCATTTTCAAATAGGGACCAAGCTTCTTCATATCCTTCCCAGTAAAAGTGAGATAGTGAGGACAAGTCTCGACTGTTACGTTGACACGTTTTCTCTTCGCTTTCCTGACCAAGCTAACCGCTTGAGCCGTTGACATGTGTGAGATGTGAAGGCGGGCCTTCAGATCACGTGCAAAACCGATGATTTTCTTGATAGCGCGCTCTTCCACCGCGTTGGATTTCCATTCCAGATGCGCCATCGGGTCCTTCCTTTTCTCGAGCATGAGCCTCTGGAAATTCTCGTTAGCAGATTCTTCATCTTCAGCGTGCACGTTAAGAATGGAATCGTGCATGGTTGTTTCACGCATCAGGGACATCAGAGTATGGTCATTAACGTAGTAGGGTTTACACGTGAATGTCTTGAAGGATCGAACGCCGATTCGAGCTATCTCTCCTATATGCGTTAAATTCTCTGGATTCATCATTCCAGCGTGAAGTGAGAAATCGATCAGAGACTTTTCCTCACCCAAGCGGATTTTCCTCCTCACTCTTTCAGCGGTGTCAACGGGCGTGGAGAGAACCATTTCGACTACGGTCGTAACGCCGCCGGCTGCAGCTGCAGCCGTGCCACTTGTGAAGTCTTCACGGTTCATGAAGTTCGGATCATATAAGTGTGCGTGGGCATCGACAAGTCCGGGTAAAACAAAGTTGTTCTTGACGTCAATCTTCTCGTCGAATCGATTCAACTTTCTTTTGCCTACTGATTTTATTTTTCCTGATTCGACGACTAGGTTCACCCTGACGAGATGTCCGTCGAGGAGAATCCTTGCATTTTCAATAAGAGTTGACATCGCTAGGAGCCATTCTGCGCGTGCATGCTTTTGAGATGTTGTTCGATTGCTAGAACAAGAACGATTGCCATTGAGCGATATCCAGAGACGTCAGGGTGGAGTCCATCTGTGGAAGCCAGTAAGCGGTCCATATTGCTAGGGTCTGCCACAGCAAGATTTGTGTCAGCGAATGGAATATGAAGTCGATTGGCAGCTGCCTTAATCCATCTATTGAGCTTGTGAATCTCCATTGCCTCCATTTTAGACGAATTGTACGGGAGTACTGTGGCGGCCACTGGTACTATGTTCTTTTCAATAGCCTCCATGTACATCGGTTTGAGATTTGTCTTGATGGAATCCAATGGCACTCCTTGATACACGTCGTTTACACCTGCGAGGATTATTGCATAATTCGGCTTTTCTTTGACAACGTCACGTTTGAATCGAGACAAAATCTCATCGGACCTCTGTCCGTTGACTCCTCGATTGAACACTTCCCATTCTGGATGAGTCTTCATGATCCAGTACGCGTACTTACTCTCACGGTTACCCTTACCGTCAGGAGGCGACTCTAAAGGTGACAGGAATTCTGGTGTTCCTGCAGTAGTAGAATCGCCCAAACCGACTATGCGCAGTTCCCGGCGACTCATACCGCACAAGATCCTAGGCGATCAGATTTGATACTTGCCTAGGTGCTTGTAAGCTATAACTGAGTCAGATTCAGCCACATTCCGATAATTTGATTATCCTATGACGCGGACGTGGCGTGGGATAAGATTGGCTGATCTGCTAATTAAGAACGGCATCATAGTAACAATGGATCATAACCGGCGTATTTTCGATCGACACTCACTGGCGATTGAGCAAGGTCGAGTAGTCGAAATAGGAAAGACCGAGGATCTTGAAAAGCAACATCCGGACGTGACGTCTGTAGATGCAACAGGTCAAATTGTAATGCCTGGGTTGGTGTGCAGTCACTCGCATCTTTATGGAATGCTCCTGAGAGGAGCTTCCATGACGGTTACACCACCGTCAGATTTCACGCAAATTCTGCAGCGAATATGGTGGCCTGTAGACGAGGCACTAAACTACGAAGATGCATACGCGAGTGCGCTCATAGCCGCAGTGGAGTTCGCGAAATCCGGAGTAACAATGTTCGCAGATACTTTCTCGGGTCCGAACTCTATTTCCGGAGTCCTTGACAAGATTTCAGAAGCTGTCGAGAGCGTTGGAATCAGAGGATTCGTCGCTTTCGAAGCAACCGAACGGCATTCGCGGGATGAGGGGTTCACTGGCGTTAAGGAGAACGTACGCTTTGCCGAGATGATGTCAGTGAAACCTGACAGCAAAACGAGACCACTTTTTAGCATTCACGCTTCGTTCACAGTATCTGATGAACTAATCCGTGAAGTGAAGAAATCCGCAGAAAGATTCCATTCACCGATTACAATACATGCTTCGGAGGGATTAGGTGATCTACATCACAATCTAGAGAATTACGGAAAAAGAACAATAGAGCGATTGTCAGACGTAGGGTTACTTGGACCGAACGTTGTCTTGGCGCATTGTGTGCATCTGAACTCTAAGGAAATTGATCTCATCGCAGAAACCAAGACAGGTGTTGCACATAATCCAATGAGTAACATGTTGAACGCTGTCGGTGTCTCGCCAGTCCAGCAAATGCTCGCGCACAAGGTGACAGTTGGTTTGGGAAATGACGGTTACATTTTCGATATGTTTGAAAACATGCGAGCCGCTTTCTTACTTCATCGTGTAAACAGTAGAGATCCCAATGCCATTGATCCGTATAGCGTTCTCGAAATGGCAACTATCAATGGGGCGAAACTCTACGGAATGGAGAAGGATGTTGGCTCGATAGAAATCGGTAAGAAAGCTGACATAATACTGATCAGACCGAATATTCTCCCAACACCGTTAACCATAGAGACAGTCGTTGGTCACCTAATCAACACCGTGGATGGCGACGATATAGAGCATGTCTTCGTTGAAGGAAAGCAAATAGTTAGGAACAAACGCCTCCTATCGTTTGATGAACAGAAAGCTCAGCAGATATCTCAGAAAGCGGCTGCCAATCTCTGGACACGAATGAAGACAGCTACTCCTCAAGTAGACCGAGTACGTAATCCATAAGATGACAAACAAACGTTGGAATACAGAGAAGTTGTAACTTCATTTCTGCAACAAGGACCACTCATTTTACTCTTGCGTAGGAGCAACCAAGTTGGAACATACCAAGGAAAATGGGCAGCAGTAAGCGGTTTCTTGGAAGAAAATGAGAGTCCAATCGAACGAGCAAAGACTGAGATAAATGAAGAAGTTGGTCTGACTTCAGCGGACATCAGGCTAGTTAGAACAGGCGAACCCCTGCGGGTCTACGACCCAGAGAATGATACAGTATGGATTGTGAATCCATTCCTGTTTAATGCATGTCAATCCACAATCAGAGTTGATAGGGAAACCTCCCAGCACAAATGGGTAGATCCTGATGAGCTTGCAAATTACGAGACTGTTCCGAGGTTAAAACAGACATTTGATAGAGTCCGTTGGGACCTTTCTACTGTTCCGACGAACCTATCAAAAGCCATTGAAATAGTGGATGAAATAGCTCAAGATAGAACCAATGGAGCCAGCTATCTCGGAAGGAAATCCATAGAGGCAATACAAGTAGCAGTCCATCTTTCTGCAGCGGAATCCAAGAACGATCTCTTCAAGGACATACTGACAATCGCGACAAGAATGCGAACCATACAGCCAAGCATGGCGTCGATTAGAAATACTGTTGGAAGACTGCTTCACGAAATTGATCCGAAACGTCAATCCTCAAAATCCATTACAGAATTCAGAAAAGCGGTTGAACAGTCCGCTCGGGAAACCCTAGCGGATAGCGAAAAAGCAGCGGAACTAGTGTCTAGAAATCTATGCAACATCCTAATTCAAAAAAGGTGCATTCTCACTCACAGCTTCAGCAGCACGGTGAAAAGAGCGCTTGAGTTGTGCGTGAATAGCAACCTGCAGGTCTACGTGACAGAATCAAGACCGACGTTTGAAGGTAGAATTCTAGCTCACGAGTTGACAGAGTTTGGTCTTCCTACAAAGGTCTTGCCCGATACGATAACTCGCGCTTTCCCAATAGAATTCGACGCAGTCATCGTAGGAGCCGACAGTGTACTTGCAGATGGTTCTGTTGTTAACAAGGCCGGGACCAAAGACATTGCCCGAACTGCTCAAGAATCCATGATCCCAGTTTTCGTAGCGGCCGAGAGGTCTAAACTCAATGTTATGCAATTTCTGGGTCAGCCTCTTCAGATCGATGGGACATTCGATCTGACTCCAAGCGATTGTATTTCATCAATCATAACCGAGCAAGGAGAAATGAAACCCAGCGACGCCTGGCATCAAACCAAGAGCTTGGTAAGGGAACTTTATACTTAGCTGCGTCACCTAAGTTCGAATCTGCCTTGGGGTATCATGCTTGAGTGGTATTCCGGAAGTCGACATCGGAATACGGAGAGTAGTGCAAGCGATCTTTCGGTCACAAGGTATGCTCCGTGAATACTTCACTGATCTTTTTCCATACATGCGAGAAGCGGTTCGCAAATTCAATCTTGAAGCAGTATGGGACAAAGTCTACGCGGATGTCATCACAGGAGACTATGAACTAGACCGACTCTGCCTTTTCCTAAACCGGTTATACACTGAAGACAGAGCACTCTTTGCTTCCTTCCTGGGTTATGTTACTAAAGAAGTGCTTGATCGATTTCATGAGCCTAAGGAGAATCTAGACTGGTTCTTCCAGGAATTGAAAGAAATGGGATTCGAGTGGAACGGCAAAAGGCTCGTCCCATCTAAACCCTAGCCTGCCACCTCTTCAGGTGGCTGGATCCTACGGAAAAACACGTAAAACGCAACTGCAGATGCGAGATAGACCCCTGCGCCCAACGTCAGCGGTATAGAAATTGAGAGATAGTTTTCACTAGTCAAGAATATCCCTGCCAGAAAGGGGCCGAAGGAGTTTCCTATACCCCATATCATTGAGGTTATAGCGGAAGCGGATGCTCTTTCGTTCGATGGTACCGTTCCCATGAGATATGATTGCTGGACTGGCCATGAGATATTCATGAAGAAGTTTCTAAGAATGTAGAGAATACCCGCGATCTGATAGGTGGGTGAGAGGACCATTGAGCCTAGAAAAACTGCGGACAGACCCTGAGCAGCGAAAACACTTTTCGAACTACCAAGAGCTCTCGTCAGTTTTGGTATTATTGGAACTACCACAAGTGACGTAACTTCCGCAGCCCGCGAACCATGATCCCAATGTGCTCTCATCAACTCCATACATTTTGTTGAACCACAAAGACAGAAGTTGCACCGAAAGACCCGAGGCAAATCCAACTAGTCCAAGAGTAATCGAAAATTTAGAAATGTGTTTGACTGCTCTCATGGAAAGCAAGTTCCGCTGTCTTTCCGTCTGTACCTGAACGAAGTCGTTGGCGTGTTGAGATACGGGCAGAACCAATATCCCAGAGATGATCGACACGCCTGCGAAGATTATGAACGTGTACTGAAATGATAGTTCCATACTAATCTTGAAACCATTTTGAAGCAGCATTGGAAGAACACTTAGCACAGAGCCAGTGGCTAATGCAATTGTCCACATACCCTGTGACCAAGCGAATATCTCGGTCCTGCCCTCCGTCCCTGCCTTCTCTGCTAGTAATGCAGTCCAGGCTGGTGTCCAGACTGCAGCACTGAATCCGCCAGCATACATTACTCCGCCGATAGCACTGGCTAGAAGGAGTAGGTTGAGGTCACGGGTAAACCCAAAGAGGACATAAGCTAATGCTGAAATAGAGAATCCGGACACGACGAAAATTTTCCGTCCATATCGGTCGGCCGCAACCGCGAATGGCACCAAGGCCAACGTGTTGGCGATTGATGATGCTGAAGTGATGGCGCCAATCACCTCCGCCGAAAAACCGATGTCACTTAAGTAAATTGGCAACACAACGAGAGTGAATCCGAGTGGCAGAGAATTTAGTGCCATCCCAGCTAACAAGAGTCTAACGTTCAGTGAACTCCGCGGCTGGTTTCTGATAGGCAATCTCGCTTCGACTATACACAACTTAACTAAAGATATAGAATAAGCGAACGAAAGTCAAAAACAAATGGAAAATGGGGAAGAGTCGAAACCTATCGTAGTCACTGACATATCATTAGACAATTGCCGACATGGTGTTCTCCGCGTGGGTATTGGAGACTTGTCGCAACTAATGGGGTTGGACTAGTGTATACATAACCCACCGGAAGTCCGTAGTATGCATAATTGTACGCCGTTAGCGGATACGCATATGTTGGATAGTAGTAGGGATAGGGAGAATAGTACGGGTACTGCGGGTAACCGCATCCACATTGACACATGGTTTTGCGCCATTTTGAAACAGCCGTTAGCCTCCAAATTAAGTGTGTTCTAAACTCAGCGTGCACGTGTCAATTAACATGCAGAATAATGACATCCAAAGCTGCTGTATTTGCGCTCATTACGCGAATCCAGGTTCATTCCAGTCCCCAGCTGTATTTGGCTGTGGGAGATATCTTAACGAATGAGCCTCTCCTACTCCCCATGGCTCGGACCTGACCCAGCTGAATCTCCTGTAGAAAAGATCGTATATTGCATGGAACTCTTTTCCACTCTCAATTACCTCTGTAGTGCTCTGAACCATCAAACCTCGATTCGGATTCAAAGTATCCACTACTAATGCCGCCACATGGTGTGCACGCAAGTTACGCAGTTTTCCAGTTCCATAATCGTCTGCCGAATCGTAAACATAGCACACGGGAACAACGTGAGGAACACCATCAGGTGTTATAGTGGCCAGTCTGCCTAGCTCGTTTGCGTCTAGGAACTGCAATTCCGGTCTTGTGAACATAATCCATAGTACCTCGTTGCATGTTTCAACATGGTAAACCCAACTTGGTAATCCCAAATGATTATTGTTGATCCCTTGGAGACGTTAACGTAACATTGGATGTGTCATCCAATGAGGCACCTCAAACTATTTGTGACTGCTCAAGAATAATTGGAAGAGTTCGCTTTGAAACTAAGAGCCGTCATCATTGATATGGACGGGACAATAACGCGTTTCAACATTGACTACCTTGGAATGAGGCGAGCGGCTCTTGCTGAACTTGACAATATGAATTTGCGCACGCCAGAATTGACCGAGCAATTGAATCTCTATATTATTCTACAGACGGTCAGAATAGGTCTTGATGCTCAGACTTACGAGAAGTTGCGGGAAAGGCTCTACGCGCGTCTAGAAAATATGGAGATTAAAGCCGCTCAAGAAGTGATGCTTTATCCAGGCGTAGAAGAGACGCTACGTGAACTACGGAATCGAGATATCAAGATCGGCTTGGTCACGAATAACGGTCGTGCAGGTACAAACCTTACCTTGAATCGCTTCAGACTGAAAGCGCTCTTTGACGCTGTTGTGACGCGAGATGATTGTAAGGAAATGAAACCTGATGCAGCACCAGTCAGACAGGTGCTCGCGGAATTGAATTTGCGAGCTGAAGAAGCAATTCTCGTCGGAGACGGGGTGATGGACATAATAGCAGCAAAGGCTGCAGGCTTGCGTTCGGTAGCAGTCGCTACCGGTCCCTCTGGCATCGACCGCTTATTGCAAACCGAACCTGACTACGTTCTCGGATCGATAAATGACCTCCAGAAATTAATCGATATACTGGACTCTGAAGCGGGTCAGAAAGCAGCCAACACAAATGTGCTTCCATAATAAATCAAAATGATGCCAAACGCGATGAGAACACTTCTGTAGTACTTTGATCCAACGATTTTCATCCCTTTCTTACCGAAATGAGCTAATGCCGTAAGAAACGCATAGTCCATCCAAACGTGTGAAACGTACATCAATATTACACCAAGCAGGGCCGCGAAAGCTAGTGCTTGGAGTATGAGTACTGATCCGATCGTTAGCCACCATAGTATGAAGTATGGGTTCAGTCCTGTTAAAGCGAAACCTAGCATCAGCGAGCTAGCTGGGAGACCTTTTCTCTGTGGAGTTTGCTCAGGGCGACCATGCGTCACAGTTACATATATTTGGAAAGCTCCAATAACGATCAGTCCGGTTCCTCCCGCTATTCCAATCACAGATTTGACAAAAGGTTGACCCACGGCAGCCAGTAGGCCAAGAGCCAATGCAAGCACTAGAGGAAACTCTACGAGGGTGTGTCCAACTGCACAGGAGAAGCCTGACCAAGCTCCCTCTTTTGAGCCGTGCATAAGGATTGCGAAAGTGAGCGGTCCGGGTGCGAGAGCACCTGATGCTGTTACGATTACGACTGTCACAATAAAATCAATCAAGTTCACGTGCTACGAGTCCCTTCGTTATCTAGACCTTGCTTCCGCGAGAGCGATGATCTGTTCAGTCGATGACATATCACTCTAGGCCAAGAGGTTTTCCTACTCTGCCTAATGCCCTAACGATATCATGTTTGCTAAGCAGCCCTACAACCGTTCCTTCATTGTCGAGAACTGGCAAACTCCCAATTCCCTTCCGCACGATTGTCTGTGCTGCTTGGGCCAAGTCATCATCTTGCTTTGCAAAGATAGGATCGCGGGTCATCAAATCCCGTGTCGTGAGCATAGCAACTTCTTTTCCGTTTCCTGAACTGAAGACCAGACGATGTTCCATAGAGTCATGCCTTTTTTGTCCAATCGAAAGAAGGTCCGATAGCGTTAGAATGCCGACCAACCCTTCGTCAATTACTGGTACGCTAGGTTGTTTGAACACTATTGCTTGTGCAACATGCACGACTGGGTAACTGCTCTTGGCAAAAATGAAATCTCTTGTCATGAACTCGCTGACCTTGAACGTGTTCGGGATCCTCCGCGAGAAGTAATTGCAGAGATCTGTTTCGGTGATTATGCCTATGAATGGGTGTTCGTTTGTCACAATTGCGCACGTAAGGTTCTCTATGTCGAACAGCCGTGCGGCATTGAAGACAGGCAAATCTTCGCGGATTTCCGGCATCGATTTGGATGAAGCTTCTGAAACAAATATGTCCTCAAGGCCTCGATTTGTAGAATCTTCCATTAGAAAGCGTGCTAGGTCTCTCTTGGATATGAACCTGATAGGGCGCTTTTTCTCGTCAACGACAACAAGTTGTGAGACTCCGCGTTGGGACATGATGTTTCGAGCTTGCAGGAGAGAATCTGACTGAGGAATGATCACAACCCATCCAGTCATGATACTACTCACAGTATCTGTCTGTGATACAGCTTGCAAGTCGACCATCATTTCTAGCCTACTTTGTTTCAACCGAGACGGTTTTGCACGGTTGACGATATAAACGCAGATCGATACTTTCTCTTCTGGTAAGCAATATCGTTCAAAGCACTTTCTGGAACTTAATGGATCGTTGATTCTTGAGTACACATTCAAATCGATTTTATGTTGATTCCTCGACTGGCGAGGTATGATAGCAACCAATTGCGGTGTTCCGCATCAAAGGCGATCTCTGGGGGAACGAGTCCGGTAGGGGTGATTCTACTAGTTCCCAGCAATTGCGCGGCAGCAGCGCACGGGTATGACGTTGTCCGGGCCATTGAAGTGGTATTGTTCGTTGAATCATAATGGTCAATCATGTCATACCTATTCTGGACGACTTTGCCGCTTTTCTTTCCAATCACATCGACTCGTAGAAGTGTGAGGTCTTTTTCGTTTCGTAGCGCGAGACGATCTGAGAGAATTTGTGCAGTGAATTTGCGTGGCACAATCTTCTGGCTGTTAAGTGTTACCGGTCTTAGTTCCAGCATTCCGCACTCGATCAAAGTTCGTATCTGTGCAACGTGTCCGGGCCAACGTATTGTCTTCTCGTCCATTTCCCTCACGCCGCGAACTGTTCTAATGAGGGTGGACAGTCCATCTGTATAGAAGCATTCACAGCGTCCTATCGGTCGCGGGAACGTGATTGTTTCCAACCCTGACAGAGCCTCGACATCGATGATTCGACCGTTCTTCACGATTCTGGCTTTCCGGAGATATTCTTCAAGAACGGCTTCGAACGAAAAGACAATTCGGTAATTCAGGGGTGGCTTTGGCCGTTCCGGTATTCCCCCAGTTTTTATGTGAACTTCATTCACTTTATCAAGTCGGTCAACGCCTGCCATCACAAGAACATTCGATAGACCGGGAGCTAGACCGCAAGCAGGTATGATTGTTATCTCTCTTCTCTTCGCCGCGCGGTCTATGGCACTACGTTCGTAGTGCCAACCGAAGATCAGATCAACATAGTGCACTCCTGCTGCAAGCGTAGCCCTAATTGGGTATTCGCAAAGTTCATGCGGTAATGCTCCTATACCCACATCAAATCGTTTGAGAAACTCAATGGTTTGAGTCCGTCGTCGAACATCATGTTTCTTTAGTTTCAGTTTCGTAGAGCGTTCTACTCGTCTCACTTCCTTCAGACGCGATTCGTCCACATCACAGAGTGAAACTTCTTCGACGTCTCTTGATCTTACTAGATCACGTGCGATGGTTGAACCCATAAGGCCTGCGCCGAAAATCACAACTCTCAACGGTCTAACGTCCGGTTCCAGTCAATTGCCAACGAAGTAAATATATCCACTCAGTCTAGATCAAAATAGAATTTTAGCGATGACATGGACTGCGATCGTCTCCGAGGCGCAATATCGCGGCACTCAGTGTGAATCCAAGACTGCTTTGATGTGTTTAGGTATGTTCGGTTCGTAGGAAACGCGAAGCACCCAGCGCATCAAATCCTTTTCTGTAACGATTCCAACGAGCTCGTTATTCTCGACAATAGGGAGTCGCCGAATCCTGTGCTCAAGCATGATTTCGAATGCTTCCTGAATCGTTGTCTCCTTCGTTGATACCCTCAGAGGGTGGGACATTACCTGACTTACAAGCTTCGTGAGAGCATCATCTCCTGTAATGACTTGTTTCGTCACATCTCGTTCAGTAACGATTCCCACAGGCTTGTTGCCTTCCACTACGACTATGGCACCAATATTGTTCTTGACCATGCACTCTGCCGCTACACGTAGGGTGTCAATGACATTGATTGTTATTACTGGAACACTCATCACGTGTTCTAGCATGTCGCACTTGGTAGACATTTTAATCTAGACAAGTGACCTTTAAGATCGCTTAAAAGAATGTCACCTATTTTCATCTACGAGTAATATTGATGACGAGACTAAGTTCGCGTAAAAAAAGAGTGAAGAGGTTCTGGTATTGAGTTCTTATACACGGCTTGCGGAAGTATTGATTCTGCTCGGAGGAATTCTTGGGCTGGTCATCGCGCTCGTCTCGTTGACCATGGTTCCGTTCATGGCCGGTGTCCTGGGCTACAGCTACGGAATAATGTGGCAGTTCGGTGGCATGATGATGGGCACATATGGCATTTTCGGATACCCGCAATTTGGATTAGCTGTGATGTCCAGTGTGATGGTTGTGTGGAGTCTACTTGGACTAGCTGGTGCGTTGTTGTCCATATTCTGTGGACTGAAACTAAGACAGGAGCACACTAAGAATGTGTCATTCATCGGGTCGATTGGTGGCGTATTTTTGTTGCTAACTTTCTCTTGGTTGCCAGGTCTGATGGTTTTGGCAGGCTCTGTCCTGCTCTACTTCGAATAAGGCTCGATTGCTTCACTTATAATCAAGAGAGCAAAGTGCGATTGCTGCATTTGAACCGTCAATTTTGCGTGTGTGACAGATTGTCCACTGAGATCACACACTAATATTCACCAACCAGCTTTATCTAGCATCACGAGTTCAGATGCGCGAATTTCAGAGTGTCCGCGAATGCCCCTCTGTCTAGTTGCTCTCCTTGTTTTCTCCGTTATGAGCTTGGGATCAGCCAAGTATCGTCCACTTGCGAAGCAGGCCTTCAAGTGTGTAATGAAGACGTTAACACTGAGTCCTTGCGATATGGAGTTCGAGCAGCGTGTTAAAGCGAAGGTGACTGCTAAGCTGCTCAAGGTATGGCCAGCGTTGGCTAAGTTCTTCTACTGGAATTTCAGAATATTCGCTTGGATCTTCACATTATCATTCTTCATCTCACTGGGTTACACGGCGTACTCTTTCTACAATTTCGCGGTCTACGGTTCATGTGAACCGGGAGGAACCTGCTACCTTACCCCAATAATCGGCTGGTGCATTCTTCTGATTGAGAAACTCTCCATATATGCCGTTCTGCTCATCCTGCTCGGCATAGCCGGCTACCTATTAATCCGCAGAGTGAGAAAGTAATTCCATACATGCGTACGGGTTAAACGCAGCCATAGGATACTACTGGTACTTATGGCAAGGCCTATTGAGGCGCGTGATTCTTGAGAAGTGTATTCTGCGAAGTCTTGGGTGCCGAGCTGAAGCTTGCGGGAATTCCTCGTCGCATAATTAGCCTCAGCCCAGCTGCGACAGAGACATTGTTCGAACTGGGGCTCAGTGAAAATATCGTTGGCGTGTCGGCTTTCTGTGTTCACCCAGCAGAGGCTAGGTTAAGACAGGTGCTCGGGAGCTACAGTACAGTAGACTTTTCGAAACTCAGTGAACTGAAACCGGATCTGATCTTCACAGTAACAGGTTACCAGCGAGCTTTGGCCTTAGAACTCATGAAGCGTGGTCTCCCAGTATATACGGTAGAATTACCCGTGAGTGTCGCCGGAATTCTTGACTTTATCACGAAAATAGGACTCGTAGCGGGTATGGCTGAAACGCGTGCGACAGATAGTACAAGATCTTCTGTCAATACTTGCAAGAACGCCGAAAACAATTGGTACCCCTAATGTGTATGTGGAGATTGACTTCGCGGAACCTGTGACGTTCGGCGCATACAGCTATATTACCGACGCAATCGCGCTGCTTGGAGGCCATAACATATACGGAACGGAACCTTCAGAATGGCTCAGGCCGGACTTCAACCGAGTAGCCCAGATCGATCCCGATGTAATTCTCTACGAGGCCAAAATGTTCAAACCTTTCACGGAAAGCGATCTAGCTAGACTGATTCAATCCAGAAGCTGGAACAATATTAGAGCAGTCAGAAGCGGACGCTTATTCTTGGCACCGCGGCCATACGATTTTCTTGCTCATCATGGCCCAAGTTTCATCACGCAAGCAATTCCTTGGGTATCCGAACGGCTAAGAACGGATCGTTAAGGTATCGTCCTCGCTTTCATTCATGACTTGACAAGCATGGCTATTGACCAGCGTGTGAAAGCGAAAGTTATTGCTAAATTGCCAAAAGAGTCTTCTATTGGAATTTTAGCTGCCCATAATCGAGAGCAGGTTAGGAACCCCCCCCAGCATGCTCTACATGTGATCGAAACCACTTCGATCGACTACCTGATTGCGCGCATTCCCGCGTACATGAACCTATAGGTTACCTGTGCGTTTTTTTGTCACGCGAAACGTTGAGAAGCGGAAGAGCGAGACAGCTTCTCCAGAGGCATACAGGTAGTAATAAATGGTCACAATTCCTAAGCCTTGGCAGCGGCGGCGCAGTAAACCGATGCCAAGCAGCAAGCACTCGAAAATCATCGGCAAGTTTGTTGAAGTCTCGAAGGAGACGACAAGACGAAATGGAAAATTGTTCGTCTTCTTCATGGGTGCTGAACACTGTCCTTACTGTGCGGCAGAGCGTTGGGCTATCGTCAGAGCTCTATCCAAATACGGCCAATGGAGCGGTCTGAAACAAACCATGAGCGCCGCCCGAGACGAGCCTTTTCTCAATCTGCCGACTTACGATTTGACTGAAGCGACCTACACAAGCCCTCATGTTGAATTTGTTTCTCGCGAGACTAAGGATAGAGACTTCAAGCCTCTTCAGAAGCTATTGAAGACTGAAGAGAAGACAGTCCGTAAGTATAATCCGCAGAAGAATATTCCCTTTCTGCTGATAGGAGGAAGATTCATGCAACTCGAAGCTGGATTCTCACCAAAGATCTTCATTGGTCATACATTCAGACAAACAGAAACTGAACTCAAGAAGATCGAATCTGAGATAAGAAAGACAATCGATGATGAGGCCAACATCATATCTGCGCTTATGTGCGTGTCAGGTCTACCACCAGAACTCTGCAAAGAAACTGGAGTCGCTGAACTAGTCTCTCAGATTAACTCGAAATTACCTGATTAATAGCACGGATGACTAGTACTATATTGGATTCAAACGAGTCGTAGAGTTGACGGATGAAATTGAAGAGCCAGCGCAACTAATATCATCAGCTCAATTATGTCGAATCCTATAACGCCTTCGATACTTCTGTTCCTAATGTGACTCAGCCACTTCTCGAACTTTCGGCTCAAAGCAGCTTGAAACACTGCTAGGTGAACAATTCCAAGGAATGCAATCAGAGTAAGGAAAACCAATCTTTTTGGAAAGAAAATCATCCAAACGATCAGAAGCGAAAAGTAGTAGAATATCTCAATTCCCAATCCCCCTTTGAGGAGGATCTTCGAATTCGTGAAATGTTGCTGCCGAGTCAAATCAACAATATCGATCCATTCAGCGATGTGGATGATTATTATGGCAAATGCTGAGAAGAATATTGCTGGCTCAACTATATCGGCATAAAGCAACGCCCATCTCCTAGAGGCTACTTTGCCTCGGGAGCTGGAGCTATTTGTATCAAGTCATTTCTTCTATGCTCGAGGAACCCTTCCCGTAACCCCCGCCTCAAGTAGTATGGGTTCCTTTCCCGCTTCTTCTTATTACACAACTTGACCACAAACGGAAGGCCAGGTTTCGCCTGATCAATAGGCGCCGCCTCTATCGCTCTCGCTTTAACAGCGCTGTCAAAGAGTTTCTGACCAAGCTCGGAACGGACAATGACCGTCGTCCAACCATCAGGTGAGCCAACAGCGCCAACCGAGATGTCCGCGAGTTCTGCAACATAGTCGATACAGTAATGACATGGGGGGCTCATATACGGCTCTAGATCTTTGGTAGACACATCGAGAACCACGTCTGCTCCGACGTAGACCTTGAAGCGATTTCGCTTGATTACCGTCCTAGTGATCTTTGATGGGTCTATGCCGTGCTGCTTCTGAATGAACTCTGTCACCAACTTATCGTGAGTGTAAACCTTGGAACAGAAGAGTCCTATTGTCAAAACGGGTCGACCTCCTCTTATCCAAGAACCACCGAACTTGACAGTGGCTTGAGTTGCCGTATGCATTCTCCAGACTCCTTGGAGTTCGCAAGGTAACGCAACCATACCGACGTGCGCATCAGGATATGATGCGGCCGCATCCGAAAGAACGCCCAAGACTCCTCCGTGTGTATACTTTGATCCGGCAGTCCTAACCAGATCAGCGGCAGTATCCCCGACAACTGGTACAGTCTTAAGAGCCATGCCGCTGCCCAAAACGAATACTGAGTTCGACTTGGTGAAGTCAGAGGTCGCGAAGCAGTTGATCAATCCGATCTGGAGTGCGTGTGTCATAAGCGCAATGACTGTGCCGCCGTCCTGACCAGCGTGCCAAATTTCCTCATCTAATGCCCTCGCGGAATAGATGTTCTTATAGATTCCAAGGGATTCTTCCTCAGGTCTTCTGGTCCTTCCAAACAAGAAGTATTCAATCTCATCTATTGGTAATTCGAGTCTCGGACAGCTATAGTAGCAGACCTGGCAAGCAGCACATGGACCCTTTATCACTGGTTCCTCATTCACATTCACATTGAGCACATTGATGGGGCATGATGCAACACAAGCACCGCACATCATGCAGTGATTTGCACGCACCACTTCGTTGAAGAGATGCCCCCATATCTTCGCATTTTTCGGAGGAGACCAGCCATCAGTCATGATGATGCACACCCGAATTCCACTAGAACGAGAAAAGCTCAGATATGAATACTTTCTTCTGTTCTAAAGCAGACGAACAATTGTGCCATTTCTTTCCCGCCTTCTCCATATCTGAAGGGATGTGGCCGCATTTCGGAGTCTGCTTTTGAATTATCTTCCATATAACCCAGAGAGTTGCAGGGCTTTCTTCAGGACATTATCAAACAGTTTCTTGAATCTTCCATCGGTCAATGATTTCTCGAGATCGTCATAATTGGTCAGGTCGACGCCGTATGCATCTGCATACTCCTCATCAAGTAATCCGCTATCCAAAGGGTGTCGATCAAGCATCGAATATGACACTGCCTTATGGAGAATCGTCACGAAAATGCTAGTAATCGCGCCCGTTCTAAGCAGCTGCTCGCGTTGGTCGATATATGGACAATCGGCATATTGTTTAATGTTGCAAGATTTCTTGTCATCGTTGAATAATCGCGAATAAACTTGAGATACAGTGTTCCGAAAGTCTGTGTCGAGGGCTCGTTCTTCAACATGCTTGGTTGATGAAGTCGGTAGTTGGTCCTTGGTTTGTTGAAGTATTATCTGAGCTCGCTCAGCATCCTTCACCCAGTGATCTCTCGACCACAATATGCAGGACCATTCGCACTTCTGTTCGATCTCCGTTCCTAGTTGCATCTGTGTTGCAAATTCCATCGCATATCGGGATGCGATATCCATTGGGCGCTCGCTTTGTTGTTTCATGTGAAATTGAACCCTTCGCTGATCAATTATGTCTTGTTAGTTATTTCCCGTTTTGACTCCTAACGTACCTTTGCTCCAGTGAGTTCGCCGATAGACTTCAGGTTAGCATTTCTAACCAATTGAATGAGTTCACGGTTAATGCCTGCGATTATTCCGGGACCTCTGTAGATCAATCCGGTGTAAAGCTGAACAGATGAGGCGCCAGATTCAAAGGCCTGCCATGCGTCAATCCCAGAAAAGATCCCTCCGCATGCATTGATAGGCAGTTTTCCTCCTGTATATCGGTAAACATCTCGCACGATACGGAGCATATCCTCGAAAATCTCTTTTCCGCTAAGGCCGGCAGTTCCGATGCTAGATCGTTCTTCAGGTATACGTTTCGTATTGATTGCTGTTATTCCATCGACCGAATTCTTTCGACAGATATCTACTAATCCAAGGACATTTTCCCTTTCTTTTCCGTTGAAGTATGGAGGGATTTTCACCCAAAGTGGTCTCTCTGATCGGATCTTGGTTATTGAATTGAGCAGCTGATCGAGGACTCCGGCATCTTGGAAGATTCTGACTCCCATCGTGTTCGGTGTGCTAATGTTCAATTCTATTCCATCCTGCGAGGGGGTCTAATTTGCGGTAACATAAGGAAAATTCATCAATGCTTAGTCCAGAGATGCTCAGAATGAGCGCGCCATTTCGCTTTCTCGCCTTCAGAATATTCTCTGCTACGCTCTCTGACCCATTGTTCGGTAAGCCCATTGAGTTAAGCAAAGATCTATTGCGATAACGCCACATCCTAGGTTTTGGGTTGCCATCGCGTCGTTCCGCGGTCACAGTTCCTAAGGTCAGATACCCGAAACCCATACAGAATAGGGAGCTCATCATCTCACAATTCTTGTCAAAACCTGCTGCCAGACCGACAG
The DNA here is from genome assembly GCA_963783645.1 of Candidatus Bathyarchaeota archaeon. Classification (GTDB taxonomy): domain Archaea; phylum Thermoproteota; class Bathyarchaeia; order 40CM-2-53-6; family 40CM-2-53-6; genus FEN-987. Next base: position 41,688 of record CAWAOH010000010.1, read on the forward strand.
GGGTCTTCAATGAGAGCGGACCTACATTTACACGCAGGCTTTCGTCATCAACCGTGAGGTGGCTACGGACGACTTGCCAAATCAGTGGTTGTGTGAAGAATACCTTCGCGATCCCGTGAGCGGTTTCTGGTGATGTAAGAAATAGAGCAGGCCTGGCGATTGATTCGTAAAGATTTAACGGCAAGCTCTCTACTCGTGTTTCTAGTTAGTTCACCAGCTTCAATATGGTTTCTGTTTTACTCGCGAACTCGTCGCTAATCCGCGGATAGTGCTTGGATCTTGGTTATTTTGACGCCTAACCCAAGCGTCTTCTCTTCATGATTATTCGATATATCGGAATGAATTGCTTATGCCTGTACGTGGTCTTACGTGTAGAGACCCCACCTACTCCAGATTTGTTCTCACTGTTGATAATTGTTGAAGTCGCTATTATACAGCAGAACACCAGTAGCTGCGGATGAAGATGATCAAACAGACCACCACTACGCTTTCTGAAATAATGACTACTAAAGTGATAACGGTGGACATTAGTGAGCGTGTTGAAGAAGCTCTTCGTCTAATGATAAAGTTCGACGTCGGCAGCGTCATCGTAACGGATAAACAAAGACCCGTTGGAATTATCACTGAACGCGACATAACACGAGTATCACTTCGGGGAGACAGCTTGCTTAGGATTCCTGTTCGAGGACTCATGTCCAAGCCAGTGCAATCTGTAGCTCCAGACACGGAAGTATGGAAGGCCTTCGAGATCATGCTAAAGCTGGGAGTGCGTCGTCTTCCTGTGGTCGACGATGAGAAGCTTGTCGGAATGGTTACAGAGAAAGATCTGACTCGATGGGTCCTACGTATTTTCTATGAGCCGAGTCTGCCAGAAGAAATACGCACACTGGTTCAGAATCCGCGAATCGAAGCCCTAACAGGACGGCCAAGATGCCCGAACTGCGGAAACTATCAAGATGAATGTGTTTGTGTGAGAACGGCCGTGTCTCCAGAGGAGTGAGCCCTTCATTTTACTGAGTAAACTGAGTAGATTATCGCGATAAATCCTATTACGGTTACCAAAGTGCTGGCGAGTAATGCTACTATCAAGTCTGACTGAACGATCACGTAAAGAATTCCTTCAACCATCGTAGCTGCTGTTATAAGGGCAAATCCTAGGGCAACATACAGCAGCGGTTTGCTAGCATTTCTCCGATAGCCTTTGTAAGCCAGATATACGATAAATGTTCCCAGAACGAGCGCGAAAAGTTTAATGACAGTTACGAACCAATCCGTCTCTGAAAATACTCTGACCATGATTCATTTTCCTCTAAACTTTCGGGATCGAATTCCACATTCTCGTAAATTTGTCTGCCACATGTTCATTGACGAGTACTTCTATCCGTACGTCTCCATTCTCGAAACCTACGTCTATGCGTCTGAGTAGGCTTCTATACAAATCGTACCATTTTCCATCTGTCGTCCGTCCGGATTTGACGGCAGCGATTAGACCTGCTTCAACGAGTTCCTCAATTCGTCGGTAGACTGTGGTGATGGGTATTTGGTATGTCTTGCTCAGATCTAGTGCACTGACTGGCTCAGCCACAGTGGCGGTCAGAATCTTACGCGAGTACTGATCAGCCATGGCTGATAGTATACGTTGCTTTGCTAGATCTTCGTTGACTATCAATGTGCTCGATTCCGATGCATGATTATACAGCACTCATCTACATCTAGGATTAAAATATCATCATCATTCAAAGAACAGGCTCCGTATAGTCTAATCTTTGCAAGACTGTGCGCTTTGTTATGGTTCCAGAAAAGGGGAGAACATACACTAGGGTCTACGCTAATCCTCAGAACAATTAGGATTAGGTAGGATGACTGTGAGGTTTCCCGTTACGGCAGCAAGCTGGAAGATACTCGTCATCTATATCTTCTCTAACTTCCTTCTCCTCTACCACGAAGCCCTCCCGAAATTACTTCTCAAACGTCTTAAAGCTTTGCTCTATCAAAGTACATCAGCAGTAGACGTAGATCTAACAGATAGCCGCCGCCATGCGGAAGCGCCATTCCGATGGCTGCAGCGATGAGTCTATTCGGTTCATTAGTATCAATTCGACTCATAACACAAAGAGCTAACCCTTTGTCCTTTGACAGGACAGTACATCCGGGTGGAAGGATGCTTGAGACATAAACGAGATTGCAGAAGGCTATCCCAGCGTCGAAGTGCTAGCTCGAAACTTGCGAGTCTCTCCCTGTGAATGCCTACCCCTTTGGTGAGAAATATCTTGTCAGGAATGTTATTGTTCACAGACTTGTCCTGAGTTACTGAACAGACGTGCTCTTGTCACTACTCTTCCTAATTATGGTAATGGTCTATCGATAAACTCTACAAAAGGCGCAGTACCATCGTCCATACCATACCTCTAAGCAGCTGCCGCATGTAGGGCATTTTCTGCGCCATGTGTTAGGTGGCAAACTTTCTTCCTAATTCAAAGCGAACAGATTTCTAAGCCAGTTTCGCGCCACAGTTGTGGCAGAAAGAGGCACCTGCGGCAACAATACTGTTGCATTTTGGACACTGTCGACCAGGTGCGGGACTAGGCTGAGCCTGTGAGCTCAGGTTCTGACCACAGTTTGGACAGAACTTGGATGTTGACGGGATATGTGCTTGACAGTTCGGGCATACTATGAGTGCAATTGCAACACCAGACCCACTTTGAGTTGTTTGGAACAAGGGGGGCACGAGAACCATTCCTGCTCCGAACGCTGCTCCGCCACCAGTCGATTTGCCTAGTTCCTTTGCAGCTTCCTTGACGGTTTCCATTCTGATCACTTCTTCGGAAGAGACTTGGCCGGTTTTCAACCAGAATAATCGATCCCGGAATTCAGGTGTGGTATCAATGCCTTCAAACTTAAGATCAATCATTTGAACTCCGATTCGCTTGAAATAATCGACCAAATTCACCTTTACTTCGGTAGAAGTCTCGTCAAGTTTCGTGAAGACCGTTTGAAGATCGTACTTTGAAAGAATGTCAATCATTTTCTCATTTATGAATCCTCTCAGGTAATTGTTCACGTCGGGCGTTGTGTATGCGTTCTGACCTCCTACAACCTCATTCACGAATATTGCTGCGTCCTCAACCTTGAAGAAGAAGGATCCGAAGGTCAAAAGTGGTGCAAGTTCAGTTGTTTGTGCGCGATTACCGAATTTTCCTGTAAACTGTTTGTTCGAAGCGAAAATCACGCTCGCCTTGAACGGTGTCTGCTGGAAACCTGCAATTCGAGAAATGACTTTCGTCAATAAGGGAAGGTTTAGTGTTGTCAGCGTATGTCTTCCTGGACCTAGTGTATCGTAGCTTTTGCCGTCCCGGAAGAAGACCGCCATCTCATACTCATGGACTATGACCTGTGCTCCCCAGAGAATATTCTCCTCGGGGTACCTCCACACGATATCATCTTGTCCTGCCGACGTCCATTCGATTACTTGGGGCATTCAACTAAACCTCCACACCTTCAATGATGGTCTTCCTATTGTCAAAAGCGACTTCGAGTTGACTAATCGAATCGTCCAAGCTCTGTTCAACATTCCGAGCGGCCTCAAACTTATTCTGTGAAAGATCTGTCTCGAAAGTAGATATCGACTCCGCGAGTTTTTTTGCCATATCCATCATCTGAGCGTCGTATATGAGCATCTGATCCAACTGAGGAGCATCGATTCTAACTGAGTCAAAGAATCCTGCGTATCCGTACGCTGCCCGATTTACTTTCTCAGCAACTCTGTCAAGCTTTGCAATGAGCCGATTCATCAGGTCCATTACTTCTGCAACTTTAGAATCGCTTAGCATCTGAAAACATCGCATAAGGCTGTCCCTCGATCTTTCAATCTCTCCGTACACATGGTTTCTAACTATTCTATCTGCTTCCGTCTCTGCTCTCGAACCTGATAGCCGCGGAAGCCAGGAATCCCAATCATCAGACGTTCGAGAAGTCTCTCGCTCTCTTGGACTCTTTCCAGCGGAGTCTTCCCCGACAAAGTCAAATCTCTAAGGTCAGACGCCGTTGTCCGCTATTAAGCGTTTAAACCGGGTCTCAGGCGAGATCACAGGAGTTTGAAATCCGTGCTAGGTAGATCTCCCGTTATGACCTGGGCAGATGATCCGTCCAAGATGACTTGGTACCTCGAATTCCTGTAGACGTATGTAACAAACCATACTGGTGCGTGAAGATAGAAGCTGCCCGTAGTGTTGAATTGAGTCTTGATCTCGACAACACGATCTATCTTCTCTTTGGTCAAGTACTCATGTAGATTCTCTATTTCATCACGAGCTTGTGCAACTGCTTCATCAGAAGTCATTTCACTATTGAGGACCTTTGCATCTCCTTGGATTCTGCTGAAGTCGAATGGTATTTTTCCGCTCAAAGACAAGTGGTAGGATCACGTAGGGAAGTTGCTTTGTCTTCGAGCCAGCACAAGCCAATCGTAACGATTCTCAATATCGCCTTCGCAGTTCAATAGGTGGTGAGATGCGTTCTAGAATTCCTATGTAGTGTGTTTTGGTTTCAGCACTGACTACCCAAATTGGGAGATAAGTTAGATATTGCTCTTCTATAGTTGATTTTTTCTGTAGATCCTTTGACGCGATGAAGCTGCTTATCATCCAACTTTGGATAAGTTTGGGGACCTCTGGGCCTTGCACTGTGTTGAGTAATAGTGAATGCTCGAACTCGAAGGCTTTTCCTGTTTCAATTACACTGGTGAAGCCGCAATACCTGCACGTTGCAAGAATTTCGCCAGGCTGAACTTGGAGCGGTGCACCACAATGTGAGCAGCTAATCTCCCGTGTGATTGTGACCAAGCTTATTCATCTATGGGTTATTGTCGCTAATCTTTAATGATCTCTATCTCTTCTTGAGTAGGGACTTTGCTGTAGTGTTGAGTATGGCTAATCTTGGGCAGCTCAAAGGAACAATGTGGACTACCGTTCTAATTACGTTAGTTATTTTCGTGGGCTTCATTATAGTCATCTCATTTTTCATAAGTTAGGCTGTCGGGCTTGAGATTTCACCGACTGCTATAATATTGGGCGCTTTGGGCCTTGCAATTATTTTCATGCTCATACAGTTTGCCATTAGCCCTTACATCGTTGCGGCTACTACCCACTTGCAGTATCTGAATCCGGGAGAGAACGCTTGGTTAGAGGGCACCGCATCAAAGCTAGCTCAACAAGCCGGTGTTAAAGCACCTCGCCTCGCAATCGTTCCAGATCGGACACCGAACGCGTTCGTATTCGGCAACTCCTCTAACAATATGACCCTCGCTGTAAACCAAGGCCTGCTTGATCAGCTGAATGAGGATGAGATTCAAGGTGTACTCGGTCATGAGATCGGTCACATTCGCCATAAGGATTCAATTATTATGACATTCATGTCAGCCGTCCCTCTCATCGCATACGTCATTGTGCGTGCAGCTTTCGGGTTTCGCGTGTATAGTGGAAGCTGGCGTAGAGGGGAGCGCAAAAACGGAACTGTGTTCGTTATCCTGGCAGGACTGGTTGCGCTTGCAATATTTTATATCTCAACTCTTGGTACCTCCGCGAACAATTCGCTGACGTCTTCTCAGCCTACTTGACCCCCCCAGATCTGATTGTCGTATGACTAGCGGATCATGGCTTCTCGAGGATACCGGGCTGCGCAGCCTTGAGAATGCCTTCCGTGATAAGGTGGCTGATCAAATCTTCCGCCTCGTCGACCTCGACCTTGCCATATAACGCGGACAATAACACATCCTTTTCGACTACACCGTTCTGTCTTGAAAGGCTATCAAAGGTCTCAAGGATTACCTTCAGCTTCTGCCGTAATGGGTTTGATCTCATGATTGTTCATGGTTCTCTGGATTTCCCCGGTATATTGGTATTCGGTCAATTTTGAATCGCAAGAATGGAAGATTCTGTTTGCGTCTGTAATTGAAATACAACTTCAGTTGCTAGAAGTCTTCGTCACGTACACTATTAGTCGGCCTTTCTTCTGGAACCATTCTCTCACGCTGTATTTGCCATCATCTAGCTTAGCAGCTGCCATGATTGCCATGAGCCCATTAGAGATAATCATGCCGTATCTTGTTCCAGCTAGATACCAATACCCAGATAATCCAATCAGCAGGATGCCTAGAACGTTCAGTTTGCCCGCAAAACGCAGCTCATTTCGATATCTTTCGATAAGATACAGATGTCGTGATTTCCTAACTTTCTCATACACTAATACAGGCATACGTTTGTAGAATTTCCCCAGCTGCTCTAAAGTGGCCGAGGTTTTTCCTCTCTCCTAAATCATCAATGGTGTCGACCTATGGTCATAAGTTTACTGTCCATCTCCGCCATATTTTCCGTTCATTGTGGTAAGGTTATACTGCTAATGTGTATGCACAAGGAAACGCAAGCTGCTTCATGATTGTCATCAGCGTCCTTTGCAACTTCTTACTATGGTCATTCACTGGCACTCGGATGATATTCTCAATTCCCTGAATTTCGGATAATTGGAGTCGTCTGGCTGCTGCTACAATCTGCATGCTACGGCTTAGCATATGAACAAAATGCGCAGTAAACTACCGAACGATCAGTTAACCGGTCAAATAGATATTGCCAGTCGTGGTGTCATACTGAATTGGAACTTTCTGAAGTGGAAAAGGGGCCGGTCCGGCGACAACTTGCGCATTATTGTATGGATTGTAGACTGCACCATGACAAGGGCACGTGATTTCTCCAGCGTATGGATTAAACTGGACTTGGCATCCCGCATGTGTACAGATCGCGCTGTAGGCTACAAATCCACCGTTATCCAAGTGGATGAGAATGAACGGTCCATAAGTCGGGTCATTGAACGTGAGTGATTGATTTACAGGGATGTTCGCAGCGTTTGAAAGAAGCCTTCCACCAGACTGCCCACTTGTAACATAAGTGGGAACCTGAACTTGCGGCGAAAAGAACGCAACTTTAAGCCACATGACGATAGGTACCGAGAGAGCCATCACGCCGAGGACGTTGCGAAGAAGATTTCTTCGTTCTTGTTGTCTCCTAATTTCAGGAGAACTTCTGATCGTGTCTGCTCTGAATGAAGCTCTGGAGAGGAGAACCGGCACTTTTGGCTGCGTGGTGTATACTGAGGCGACAATGTCTTCCGGAATTTTCACTCGATATTTTTCAATCAGTTTCTTTGAGAATTCTACTTCGTCAGACACAGTTCTAGTCTCCTATGTAATTGATTTATCCGTTGAGTTTCTTGTGATGATGTTGTTTATTCCTTCTAGGATTTTAGCTGCGTCTTTTCTTTCAACGCCCAAGCTGAGCACAAACGCCCTTACGAATTCCAAGATGGTTTGCGTCTCTTGATGAGCGACAAACTGCAGCTTGATGCGTTCAAATGCTTTGTCTATTTCGTAGACTTGTTTCGGGTATAGGTTAGTGCCCTCCGGGATGGGAGCTTCTTGAATCTTGGCCGTCTTCACGAGAGTCGGTTTCGCGGTTTCCGTTTGAATTGATTTTGATCCTACTAGCCATTCAAGAGAGTCGAATCTGTTAGTTAGTACCCCATCGATGCTTAAACGGGGTTGTGGTCCAGTAAGCAGCAATGTCAACCAACACATCACGAATACGATGTCTGATCCGAAGTAGAATGGAAACGCATTCCAAGTAGCGGACAGAAAGAAAGTGAAGTTAAGCAGTAGACCCGGCTAATGCAGCGACCCTGAAAAGAAACCCTAGCAAGATTGCCACTCCAATCAGCGCCTCGCCTATTGCAACAACATATCCAAAAGCAACCGCGCTGGGTCCCACCGTGCCCAGCAGAAAATCGTGCAATGGTGAACCCACGGCATATTGAGTGATCAAGTGTCCAATGTATCCAGGTTTTGATGGGTCGAAATAAGTCGGATCAGTCAGATGCTGTATTCCAGCATACAGGAATGTGATTCCCATGAACGCACGTAAGGGTAATAACAGACCAGCAGCAAACATCGTTTGATCTGTGATACTCGATCGGCTCAATTTACCCGCTTCCAGACTTCGCAACCGACGCCTGCCTATTATACACAGCTGCTCAGTTGATATGACATGCAATGGAATACAACCATATCAGCTTCGTGAACCTACAAGGCGCCACTAGCTGGCCAATGTTTTAGCTGAGGTTGGGCTTTCTCATAGGAGAGTGTGGGGTATGGCACGATTATCAGGCAAAGTAGCCATTATAACTGGCTCAAGTGGCGGAATCGGCAGAGCAGCTGCTATGATCTTTGCCAAAGAAGGGGCGGATGTTGTTATTCACTACCGATCTAAGGAGTCGGAGGCCAGAGAATTAGTCGAGAAGATTGACGCAATCGGACGTAAAGCCTTGCTTGCCAAAGTCGATTTTACCGATGTTAGACACGCGCAGGATGAAGTTCAGAGGATGGTGGACTCCACGATTAATGAGTTCAGCAGAGTTGACATACTAGTGAACCTAGCCGGTTACCCTGCTCGCGGTGAATGGAACAAGAAATTGTTTGAATTGACCTCGGAAGATTTCTTCAAGCCTCTTAATGTCGATTTACTTGGGTCTTTCCTCTGTGCGCGGGCCGTAGCTCCGCATATGGTGCGGCAAAAGAAAGGGGTAATCGTAAACGTGAGTTCGACTCCTGCACTCGCTGGTCATAACAAAGGGTTTGCATTTACTGTTGCCAAAGCTGCTGTCATAGGTCTTACTAAGGCGCTCGCGTTTGAACTTGCCCCTTTTGTTAGGGTTAACACTGTCGCGCTCGGAAATGTGGAAACCTCATGGACTCTTGAACTCAGTAGCGAGGAATTATCAGCTGCTCGAAATGAGAATCTCATCAAACGGTTCGGATCACAGGAGGAAGTTGGAAAGGCGCTCGTTTTCTTGTGCTCTGACGATTCATCTTTCATAACTGGTCAGACTATAGTGCTGGACGGCGGCACAGTGTTGCACTGAGAAAGGTAGACTTCGAGTTACATGAAACCTTCTGATGTGGAATCCTTAAGCAAGTCTATTCATATGCATAAACGCTTCCCTGAACGCCTGAGCTTTCTCCTCTACAATCCGATCAGACGAAGACTCAATCCTCCAACTGCGGCTTATCTCGCGCTTGGGGGTAGGAGACAAAGACACTGTCATAGACTTCGGGTGTGGCCCTGGCTTTTACACGATACCGCTTGCACGTATAGCAGCAAGAACTATCGGTATAGACATTTCCGCAAAAATGCTCGAGCGAGCAGGTCATAACTCCAAGAAGGACGGTGTCAGAGTCGAATTGATACAAAGCGATGGCATATCAATAGATCTTCAAGATGAATCAGTCAATCTAATTATGATGGTGCATGTCTTTCATGAAATTGGAGATAAAGAAAAGGTTCTTCGCGAATTTTCTAGACTTTTGAAACCTTCTGGAAGATTGGCAATAGTTGAGAGAACTCGAGCTGATGGTCTTCTGTCAAGAAGGTTCGGTCCGCCCGTGATGGAGCATGGGGGTATAGTTCATGCGATAACACAAGCGGGTTTTACCGTCATTGAAGTAATGCAAAATGGGGAAGATTCTATGGTTATCGTAAGTAGAAATCGATAGGATCATTCGTTCAGGACTCGTATCCTGTTTAAGGTGACTGCCACTTCATCTGGAGATTTATCATAGATAATTGTTTCATAGCGAGGACCGGACAATTGTCACGCAGTCTCCTGCTATTTGCCCTTGAAAACAGGCTTTCGCTTCTCTAGAAAGGCATGCATTCCCTCACGTGCATCCTCTGTGGCGAATAATGTGTAGAATAGTTTACGTTCGTACTCTAAACCGATCTCTAGTGTAGTATCGTGGGCTCTTAGAATTGCCTCTTTTGCTGCCCGAATTGAGATTGGAGGCTTTGATGCAATTTCGTTGGCCATTTTCTTGGTTTCTACCATCAAACTCTCCACAGGAACTACTCTGTTAACTATTCCATTGCGATGTGCCTCCTCTGCTGAGATGGGGTTCCCGGTGAGAATCATCTCCATCGCCTTCGGCTTCCCAACTGTCCTAGTCAGTCTCTGTGTGCCACCTGCTCCAGGCATGATGCCAACATTCACTTCTGGTTGACCGAAGACTGCACTTTCTGATGCGATTATAATGTCGCAGTTCATAGCCAACTCATTTCCGCCTCCTAGGCAGTAGCCGCTGACTGCCGCTATGATTGGCTTAGCGGTTTTCCGAATTCGATCCCACAGCTCAAATCGTCTGCTGAGAATAAGCTCTACGGGGGTCGCTTGAGACATCTCCTTGAGATCTGCTCCAGCAGCGAAAGCTTTCTCTCCACCAGTCACGATAATTACATTGACGGTTTCATCATTGTCTAATTCCTCTAGGGCTCTGACCAATTCGGACATTAGTTCGGAGTTAAGCGCGTTAAGAACACTCGGACGGTTCAATTGGATAATTCCTAATGGCTTCTCCCTAGTTACGATGAGATTCTGGTAGCTCAAAGACATTCAGTCTCGTGAATGTGCTCACTGAACTTAAGCTTGACCGCCTATACTTCTTCGGACCGCGACTTTCTTAGTATCTAGTCTAGATAATTGATTTATGTTAGGTATTTATTACCGGCCATTATTTGGCGCATACGGCGTCGGTTACTTTCAATCCCAAAGATGGAGTGTAATAGTCCGAGATTCTGACGCGTTCGTTAGGAGGAGCTGATTCGGCTTCAAGCTTGAGGGTGTCTATTCCAAGCCGTTTGAGGCGTTTCGAATGTTTGCGGGTGATTGGGCTATTCACTCAGTGTTACATCTCAGGCATGTTCGTAAATGTTTGACGTCTGCAGCCCGCGGCTCGTAATTTCTTGGTCGATCTGCCTGAGCAAGAGTAGGCGTTTGTAGGTGGGGGGATGTGTTGCGAAAGCTTGATTCAGAGTGCCCCACCGGGACTTTGCCTCCTGCTCCATAGCCAGCTCAAGTTCATGCTCATCCAAGACTCCGTCCTTGTCCAGGTCGTACCGGTTGACGTGTTCCATGACCTGATTCATCTCTTGCTTCGCGAGAGCAGGGTCGGAAATGTAAAGCGCCCGGGCCCCGTGCGGTTCTTCGGAGCTGAGTGAGAGCCCATAAGTTATGCGTGCAAGCGCACTTTCCAATTCCCTCGGAGCGCCTGTAAGGTACGCTGAGAAGACGTCTGCGTAGGACTCTCTCAAACGGCTTAATCGCAGTACGAGCAGTTGAGCAATGAAATAGACAATGAGCGCGACTATTCCGGCGAGTATGATGTAGACTGCACCATTATCCCTGTTCCCCTTCCGGTTTCCACCCATCCCTCCATAATACCCGAACCCGAAGGCCATTCGAACAATTACGTAAGCGACGAGCGGGACGGCTGACATGAATGTCATAATAATTGAATCCTTGTGGCGAATGTGACCGATCTCATGACCGAGTACACCTTGAATCTCATCCTCATTCAGCTGATCAAGCAGGCCTTGGTTTACAGCGAGGGTCATATTGTTAGAGGAGTTGCCGAATACGAACGCGTTCGGTGTCCGATCTGGAACGATTGCGAGGCGGGGTGCTTTAACACCGGCTTGTTGAGCTAGCTTTGATGCGGTGCCCTCTAACCAAGCGTTCTCGCCGGGTTGGAGGTAGCGCAGCCTGGTGCTCCACCGAACGATAGCAGGGCTGATTGCGAACTGAATGAGCATGAAGATTAGGGCGAGGATGAAAGCGCCGATTAGTATTGAGGCTGGGTCGAGTTGAAGATTTGTAGCATAACTGAAGAAGAACGAGACTACAACTATGAAACCGACGAAGATTACGAGAGTGATCAGGATCGTAAAGAACATCGTTCCCTTCAACTGAGTTAGGCTACCCATTCATTCGACCTACCCGACTCTTGCGCACTTAAATCGCGAAGCCAATTAAGTCTCTCGGCTCCTCCCGCCATCCACATTCGCTCTTCACTCACTGAGGATCGTACCCGCTTCTGGCATCAAATCCTTGCACATTCCTCGAATCTCCGGCGAACATTCTCTGTCATGGGCGAGTATCTTGAAATCTGGCGTAATCATGGGCGGAGGATCGAGTTTCGCGCATTCATTCGTGAAAGCCTCGTACAATTTTCTGAACTCATCAGACCATTGGTCTGGATGGAAGCATGGTCGTTTTCCATCTGCCGTTATCGTCATCCTATCCTTAGATTCGCCTTTCCTGAGCAGGAAGGACTCGTTCGTCCGATAGTTGATTTTTGTTAGTAATTTATTAAGGGCGTTTCAGAGCTGTCGCTGGTTGACTTAGATCTTCAATCAAGACCTAGAATCTTCCAGTTATTGAAGTACCTCTCGTTAGTTACTTTTCGTCTGCTACGGAAGAGTTTAGGGTATCCCATGCGACTGTGACATGGTCAAATGGTGAGTGTTTGTAGTTCGGATCAGTCGTATTGACAATGACCCTGACATGATCTTTGCCGAGTTTTTGGACAGCTTCGATGGCATCCGTCATTGTGAAATTTCCAATCTTCCAGTCCATGATGACATCGTCAAACTTACTCATAGTTAGAGTAACATTAGATGTAATCCTTTGGGCGCCTACGTAGGCCTCTTGCAATGCAAATATGACTCTAGTGTCAGGGCAGATCAGTGGCGCATTGAACAACAGGATTCGATCGAAGAAATGCTCTGCTGAACAATCCTTCGCATAGCACAGCCCCACCGTTCCTCCAGCTGAATGCCCGAGAAGCGTAGGTTTCCTACCGTCTTGCGTTGCGTACTTTTTGGCATTGTACGAGATCATCATCTCATAATAGTCTGGAAATTCTGTACCGCTAATAGCAACAATTCTCCAATTGGCGGAAATTGCCTGTTGAATATTGCTGATAATCGTCATGCTGATCGAGTGGCAGCATCTGAATACCATTAGCAGTGATATAACCACCGCAAAGCAATATCAATGTCCGACTTCCACCATCGTTACGCACCTCCACGCTCATAACTGCGGACTTCCACGCTTTGACAGAACCAAGAAATATTATGCCTTGACTATAAACTTCGATCTACCCCTTTGGGTCAAGCGCCACATAGCACCGTGATTGAAGGGGATGTCGAAGTTAGTCTCACTAGAGGTTACCAAATAAGACCGACTGACCCGAGAGCAGATAGTGGAAGCGAGTAGAATTCGAGAAATCGCCCATCAAGAAAACCGAAGATGAACAAATGAATTTTCTATATCAGGAGGCAAGGAGGCTTTGGAGGCAAAAGCAGATATGATTTCAAAAAGTTCTTTAGAGTACGAATCGAGCAGAAGTCATTCGAGGCGAATGTCAAAATAATATGAAACCATTAAGTATCTAGTCTATATAACGAACGTTAAAGAATAGTTCCTACGGCTTCAGCATCAACGAAGACAGGTGTGACAATTAGGTTTGACGCGACCGCCATGGACAATGCGCACAGATTATTCGGAAGCGCCCATTTTCGTTTGTTGGGAAACTACCAAAGCTTGTCTTCTGGCTTGCAGACATTGCAGGGCCAAAGCGATTCGAATCAGGCAGAGCGGAGAGCTTACCCACGCGCAAGGTTTGAAACTCATCGACCAGCTCGTTGAGTTTGGAGAACCATATCCAGCACTCTTACTCACTGGTGGAGATCCGCTGATGCGTCATGATTTCTTTGAACTTATCGAATATGCAAAGAGCCTTGGGATTTACGTGGCGGTAGCCGCCAGCGTTACACCGAGGTTGAACGAGACCTCAATCTCACGCATGAGAGATCTAGGAGTAGACATTATGTCAGTGAGTCTTGACGGAGCATTACCTGAAACTCATGATCGACTCAGAGGGATAAAAGGGACCTGGAAGGCCACTATTGATGCACTTAGAATGGCGAGAGAGTTAGGCTTGCGGACTCAGACCAACACGACGGTGATGCGGAGTAACATCAACGAACTGGCCGACATCTTTCACATCGCGAAAGACAACGGGGCAGTTGCCTGGGAGGTTTTCTTCTTAATCCGAACCGGGCGAGGCGCGTCTATGGAAAGCCTCGATGCATGTGAATGTGAAGAAGTCATGAACTTTCTCTACGATGCTGCGCTCTATGGGATTCCCGTGAGAACAGCTGAGGGTCCAAGCTTCAGACGAGTGCGTATTGAACGAGAAAAGACCGTCAAAGAACCTTCAGGAGAGATCTATCGCAGGCTAATTGGCAGATTGCGAATGCTTGAAGGAATACCGGGGGGTTCACCCATGTTCAAATTATCTCACACAGCGGATGGGCGAGGGATATTGTTTGTCGGTCACAGGGGCGAAGTGTATCCGAGCGGCTTTTTGCCGGTTGACTGTGGCCGTGTTCCAAAAGATAATTTGCTTGAGATCTATCGTTCTCACCTATTTTTCAGGGCATTGCGAGATCCAGCTAGCCTCAAAGGAAGGTGTGGGATTTGTGAATACAAGTCTGTGTGTGGCGGTTCGAGGTCGCGAGCTTTCGCTGAGATGAATGACCCGTTCCAGGAAGATCCTATCTGCCCATACCTTCCTGCAGGTCACGGTGCCCAACAAGATCAGACTTGCTCCACTCAGACGTCTGGGGCAATCAAAAGTATACCCAATGAGTAGTCCTACATGGTGCATCGACTAGGTTGCCATCGAGTATTCTTCTTCGGTCTCCGTTTCTGAGAAATGTCATGAATGGAAGAGAGCTGCTCCGTAAAGCAGGAAAAAGCCGAGTAGAACTGCGAGAGATATTCGAATCCATTGCGAATAGGTTACTTCCTTCCCATTGTTCCCTTCGAATATTGGTCTTATTACTTGCAGTATCACGGAGAGTGCTGCTCCGCCTCCCATCGCAAAGAAGTAGGAGGAATCTATCGGAACGTAATAGGCTACAGCTTCACCAATTACCGACGGAATACCAAATGCCAGCCCCACAATTACGGTCTGCCACAGTTGCTTACGAATCGACAAGTCCTGAGTTCTTGCCAAAGCAACAAAGACTACGATCACTATTGTTGATTCAAGCAGCTTGTGTAGGACGTAGGATAGGCCTCCACCAACTCCGCCAATTGCATCTAGCACGCTAGTTGCCTGCGTACCCGCCGCTGTTCCTCCGAACTCCAATCCTTCACCGATTCCATGAATACTCATTCCGAGGCCGACGAGCATTGCTAGGAGAAGATGGAAGATGCTGGCTTTCGCCATGCTTTGTTTTCTTGGGCTTCGTCCACCAAGCAGAGCAACCAAAAGGAAACCCGTGATGAAGAGCACAACGAGACCTGTCTGATGGAAGCCGAAGGCATATCCGTCATTGACACCCAGCTGTACTGCATCATTCATCGTATCGAAGAAGAACCAGAACAGCAATCCAAGAGCATAGGCAGAGAAATAGCGAGTGTTAACTTGGGTGATATTACTGAGAGCGACCACGGAAAACATCCCAATGTAGATTGGGATAAATGTCGCTAGCACGAATTCAATGAAAGATACGCTGAACTCTATCATGTTTCTCGCCGTCGCGCTGACGACGTCAGGTAAATGATAGCCTTTTTGGTACAGTCAAATGAGTATTGCAAGAATTTTAGACTGACTATCTGGTCTTCTCGGACACTTTGGCCAGGCGGAACATGTAAACGTTCTTCTGTTTGCATCCACATTAGACGATTGTTCAAGTGTCTTTTCAATGATTCGCTCGAAGAAAATGATCGTAGTGAGTGTTGTGATATTGCTGGTTGTTTCCCTTATCGTTATTGCGACTGGCGGCATTTTCAACTTGACTAGTCAGGCTTCCAATGCCCCTCCGTCAATCGTGGTCACAAAATCAACTTGCGATCGGCCACCTGGGTTCATTCTCATAATTGCTGACCTTTCAGGCTTCAATGACAGCATAGGTCACGGGGCACCTCTTCATCCATGGCCAGTTATTCGCATACAGAGGGGACAAATGGTCCGGTTTGTGGTGTGCAACCATGACACGACGCAACCTCATGGTTTTGCGATAAGGTATTACCTAGATGCTGGAATAGCGATGGCTCCTGGTGACGCATATCAGATGGTCTTCCCGGCAACTGAGACAGGTACCTTTGATATATTCTGCAACATCTTCTGTACGATTCACGTTTTCATGCGTGGTCAGCTAATTGTATCAGGCTGATCGAATAGGGACTACTAGTACCGAAGCATGCCAAGCAAACTGGCAGCACATCAAATGAATCGATGTTACGGGACATTCAACGTGGTATGGGTGAAGTGAAGTATTTGAAAAGCCAGTACGGGACTAGAAAACCTTCGAAAACGAACATCATTATCATCATCGCTAAACCAAATTGGGCCTGTTGGGTAATCGGATAGATAGAATAGAAACGATTGTACCCTGCCCCAGATGTGACAAGCAGAACAACTCCAAAGATCCCCATAGCTTTACAACCCAATATCGCCGCCATCTTACGCGTCCTTCCGCTGAGAAAACCCGCTCCAATGAAAATCAGAATCCCAGCGAAAAGAAGCGACATGTGCATAATCACATGTAATCCGAAATTAAGCAAAGCAGAATCAAGAACTGTGGGAACGTGCCAGTAAACAATTATCAATGCAGCCACAGTCAAGCTGGGAACTCCTCCCTTGTTTAACCTGCTGTTTAGTGAACCAAAGTCAGAGATCACTTCAACTGATAGTAATTCCTGAAGCGAATAAGCCGCCAGGACGCCAGCCAACAGGAGCAGCAGGTCAGAAAACATGATGAAGACTTCCGGCGCCACGTTGAAGTTTGCCGTCAATGCCCAGTAAAGATAGTCGATGAGCTCAAAGGGCGGAAACATGGAAATCATGAGAGCGATACTCAAGGTAAGAGCCGTCAAACCACGGATGAATTTATGCGTGACCGCGGCGTCGCTGAACTTGTCAGACCTTGACATCGCCAAACCCCCGAGATTGGTAGATCAGATCATGTAAATAGCTCGTTTGAATCGTCTTCCTGAATCTGCAATTTTCGCTATATTTGCCTCGGACAAAATATTCGAATAAATACTCATATAACGAACGTTAAATACACCAACTTTCAGCCACCACCAAGGAAGAGATGAGATATCACGGCCTCACACCCCTCTTCTCAGCAACATATTCTAGATGTAGCAAAGGCACTCTTTACGAGGAAAGGATTCTCAAATGTTTCAATACGTGATATTTGTCGAGAGGCGCGTGTGACGGCTCCTACTGTCTATTATTATTTCAAAAACAAAGAGGCCCTTTTTGAGGCGGTTGTTCGCGAAACGATAACCATGCAGAGATTCACAACTCTCCTCAGCAGTGAATGTAAGAAGGCGAAAGATCCGAGCTCGCAAATTCGAACTTTTGTTCGCGTTTATCTTTTCTCTTTCCCGAGTAAACTGATTAACACAGGACTTTACCTTCGGGGTTCAACTCAGCTTGATGCTGTAGGCGCACAAACTCTGCTCAAAGAGCTAGCACATGTTGAATCACTGCTGGTGCGAATTATTCGCGACGGAATAAGCAGCGGGGATTTTGCGAAACTGACTCGCAAATGGCTTCAGGATGCCTCCTTGGAATGATGAACCGATTCATCTTTCAAAGGATTCACTTCAGACGAAATTATAGGGCAGTTGAAGCGGCGTCGTATTTGTCGGATTTCTTTCTCAGGGCGATGAAAGCAAAGGAGAATTAAGAGGTAGCCATTATGCTGAAAACTCGCATACTTGTAGGCACTAGAGGAAGCCAACTTGCACTCGCGCAAACTAATCAAGTCATCGAGGAATTGAAACGGGCAGTACCGAGGCTGAAGTGTGAAGTCGTACCCATTCGAACTAAGGGCGACAATATGCATGAACTTGACACGTCCGTCGAAGGAAAAGGCATCTTTACCAAGGAAATCGAAGAGGCGTTGATCCAAGGCCGGGTCGACATTGCGGTTCACAGCATGAAGGACCTCTCCGTAGACCTGTCAGCTAACGTTACCATTGCAGCTGTCCCAAAGAGAGGAAACCCACATGATGTTCTGGTCTCGCGTGAGAAGAGGAGATTTTCACAGTTGCCATCCGGAGCGCGAGTCGGAACGAGTAGTCCGAGAAGGAAGGCGCAGCTATTGGCTGCTCGCGGAGACCTTGAAATTGTCGATATTCATGGGAATGTAGATACACGTTTCAGGAAACTTGCGAGCGGAGCTTATGACGCGATCGTAGTGGCGGCGGCGGGTCTGGAACGACTTCACCTGGATCGTAATGCCACAGAGGTTCTACCAACTAATTTGATGCTCCCAGCAGTTGGGCAAGGTGCACTCGCAGTCCAGAGCAGAAAGGGAAATCAGGAGATTACGGAGTTGGTCATCAAGATTGATCATCCCATCACAAGAAGCGAGATCGAGGCGGAGAGAGCTTTTGCTAAGAAGTTGGGAGCAAATTGTAGAACGCCTATAGCGGCGTACGCAAGATCTGATTCATCGAAGCTGACCATTGAAGGAATGGTTTCGTCTCCAAACGGACGAATGCTTATTCGAGGTCGATTAACTTCGAATAATCCAGATTCTAGCCAGATTGGAGAAGAACTGGCAAAAAACCTTCTAGACAAGGGAGCTGAGGCACTGTTGGAGGATTTGTGATGCAAGCAACCACAATGCCGCTTTCGGGTAAGCGAATACTAGTTACGCGATCTGCAGGTCAGGCAATGAGTCTCTCGAAGAAGCTTCGGTATTTAGGAGCGATAACAATCGAAATTCCAACTATCGAAATTAGGCCTCCTCCAGATTTTGATCCAATTGACGATTCTATAAGAAATCTCAGCGGGTATGATTGGATAATATTCACGAGTGTCCATGCGGTTGATTTCTTTTTCCGACGAATGGGTATTCTACAAGTTCCTGTCTCTGCTCTAGGTCTTCTTAGAATCGCTGCAATAGGTTCGGCAACCTCATCCGCAATAGAGCGGGCTGGTAGAAAGCCTGACTATGTTCCTTCAGACTTTCTCTCTGAGCGTATCGCCATAGGTCTCGGTGAGTTACGGGGGAAGCGTGTTCTGCTGCCTCGGGCTGATATTGCCTCTAAGAATTTACCGCTTCTATTGCGTGACAAAGGGGCATCTGTAGATGAGATCGTGGCCTACGAGACTGTCCCACCGCAAAATTGAACTTCGATAGATTGAGGGTAGTCCTCAATTCAGGTGTAGATATAGTGACTTTCACGAGCCCCTCGACAGTACGTAATTTTGCAAATGCAGTCGGACATACAGATGTCGGGAGATTTTTGAGTAACGCAAGGGTAGTTTGCATTGGACCCGTTACAGCTGAAGCAGCGAGAGATCTAGGTATAAATGTGAATGTCGTTGCGAGACCTCACACAATAGATGCATTGGTGGAGGCAATTGTAAGTGACATCAGAAATCTATGAAACCTCGAACAGGTTCACATTCACGCAGAGACCGCGTCGACTACGACGATTAGAGGCTCTGCGTCGTCTTGTAAGAGAAACGAGGTTGTCAAGTTCTGATCTGGTGTATCCAATGTTTGTTGACGCTAGGATTAGCTCGCGAGAACCGATTCCTCCAATGCCAGGTATCTACAAATTTGCTCTCTCCGAATTAGAGGAAGAGGCATCCGAAATCGCATCGTTGAAGATACCTGCAATTCTACTTTTCGGACTACCAGAGAACAAGGACCCGATGGCAAGCGAAGCCTACGCAGCCAATGGGATCGTGCAACAAGCGATACACCTCATAAAGAAATCCGCGCCTGAACTGGTGGTAATATCTGATGTTTGTCTTTGTCAGTACACTGACCATGGTCATTGCGGACTTGTGAGAGACGGGACAATAGACAATGATGAGTCTTTAGAACTTCTCTCGAAAATCGCTGTCTCACATGCAAAGGCAGGCGCTGACATTGTGGGACCAAGCGCGATGATGGATGGCCAGGTCAAAGCGATCCGAAATGGATTAGATGAAAGTGAGCTGAGTGACACAGCAATCATGGCATATTCAGCTAAATTCGCTTCGTCGTTTTACGGACCTTTCAGAGAAGCAGCAGAGTCAACCCCTCTCTGGGGAGACAGGCGCACATACCAAATGGATCCCGCGAACAAAAAGGAAGCCATTCGTGAAATCGGTTTGGATATTGAGGAGGGTGCGGATATCGTGATGGTAAAGCCTGCTCTAGGATATCTTGACATACTAAGTCAAGCCAGAAGCCAATTCAATACACCACTCGCAGCGTTCAATGTGAGCGGAGAATATGCCATGATCAAAGCTGCAGGAGGGAGAGGATGGATAGATGAAAGAGCAGTCGCGATGGAAGTACTAACTTCAATCAAGCGTGCTGGTGCAGACATCATAATAACGTATTTCGCGAAAACGACTGCCCGCCAATTGCAGGAACGAACATGATGAAAACCCAGGTATCATCATTGCCAAATCAGGTTCAAGCTACTGAGCGGGAATTCCTGAAATACACCTTCTTCAAGGTCGATCCGCAATGGAGACGGCTAGACGAAAGCCAAAGGAAGGCGAGCAAAGAGCAATTTGCTCTACTCGTGGAGGATTTCGGGAAAAACAATCTTGTTAAACCATATTCTCTCGTAGGTATCCGTGGCGATGCTGACTTTCTCCTTTGGAACATCAGCAGAGGTCTGGAAGAACTTCGATCATTCATCTCTAAACTTCTGAAATCAGAACTCGGGAAATATCTGACTCTGCCCTATTCGTATCTCGCCATTACTCGGAAGTCAGAGTATTTGGGGAGCCATGAGCACGCTGGACAAGATGGAGTAACTTTACAGCTTCCAGGAGGTTCTAGATACCTCTTCGTTTATCCTTTCATAAAGAAACGCAAGTGGTATTTCTTGCCTCATGAAGAAAGAACATTGATGATGACGCATCATTTCAAGATTGGACACAAATATCCGTCAGTAAGAATCCACACCGGATACTCCTTCGGACTCGATGACCAAGAATTTGTACTAGCTTTCGAGACGGACGAACCTACAGATTTCTCAGAACTTGTAATGGAGTTGAGAGGCAGCGAAGCTAGTCGATACACGGCGCTTGAAACGCCAATATTCACATGTGTACAGATGAAGGTTAGAGAGATTCTGGATCTGCTCGGTTAACCTCCATTTGTGATTTAACTTGAAGATCAAGAATTCCAAGGAGCTCTACGAGAGGGCGTCAAATACTCTCGTCGGAGGAGCTGACAGTCCAGTCAGCGTCTTCAGAGCCGTTGGGGGAACTCCTCTATTTATTCGAAGAGCTCACGGGTCAAAGATTGAAGACGAAGACGGAAACTCTTACATTGATTTCGTTTGTTCATGGGGAGCGGTAATTCTCGGCTCGGCTCATCCTAAGCTGTGCGCTAAGGCTGCGAAAGGCGGATTTCGAATGGTAAGGACTAAAGGCGCTAACAGTTGAATGACCGATTCATCAAGGCATGTCGCAGAGAGAGATCTGACGGTACTCCTGTCTGGTTCATGCGTCAAGCTGGACGCTTTCTACCGGAATATAGGAAGATACGAGAAAAGCACAGTCTGATGGACATTTGCAAGGACCCTGATTTATGCGCGGAAGTCTCAACGCTACCAGTTGACGTCCTAGACGTCGATGCAGCCATACTGTTTGCTGATATCATGCTCCCATTGGAAGGCATGGGTGTCAAATTCGAAATCACTGATGGAGTTGGCCCAGTTATCCTGAGTTCACTGAACGACTTTCAAAGCGTGAACTCATTAACCAATCTGGATCCTGATTCTGATGTACCTTTTGTCATGGAAGCAATTTCTGCAACAAAGAAGAAGCTCGACTCGCGCGTACCATTGATCGGATTCTGTGGAGCACCATTCACACTAGCGAGTTACCTGATCGAAGGACATGCAACAAGGGATTATGTCGAAACTAAGAAACTAATGTACAAGGACCCCAAGACTTGGCATCTATTGATGGACAAGCTTTCAACTTCGATGGGGCTTTACTTGAGAGCCCAAGTGAACGCAGGCGTCGATGCCGTTCAGTTATTTGACAGTTGGGTTGGCTGCCTAAGCCCCTCGGATTATCACAAGTATGCACTACCCTATTCACGTAGAGTATTCAGTTATCTTAAGGACCTGACGACTCCTTGTATTCATTTTGGGACCGGAACCGCTGCCATACTGGACGATATGAAACAGGCTGGAGGCGATGTTTTCAGCATTGATTGGCGGATTCCAATAGATGTTGCATGGCAAAAGCTAGGATATGATGTAGCCATTCAAGGGAACCTGGACCCAGCTGTGCTTTTGGCGGATAGCAACTTAGTCAAAGCTCAAGTTGCTGACATCTTGATGAGAGTCGGAAACAAGCCAGGACATATCTTCAACCTAGGCCACGGGATACTGCCGGACACGCCACAAGACAATGTCAGACAAGTCGTGGAGTTTGTTCATGAACAGACTAAAGCGAGAGCTTAGGACATGTCATCAGATTTTGATCATGCTGCGATTCTTCTAATGGCATATGGAACACCGTTGTCAGAGGACGAAATAGAACCCTATCTTGCTGATATCCGGCGAGGTCGAAAACCTACCTTAGGGCAAGTCGAGGATCTGAAGAGACGCTATAGGGAAATTGGAGGGTATTCGCCACTTCTGGAAATCACAAAAGCTCAAGCATTCGAACTGGAGCAGCAACTTCACTCGAAGAGGATTCGAGTGCAGGTTTACCACGGAATGAAGCATTGGCACCCATACATCTCAGAGACGGTGCAGGAGATTTTGAAGGTTGGAGTTCACAGGATTGTGGGTTTGGTACTTGCGCCTCATTATTCGCGCATGAGTATTGGTGGGTACAGAGAGTCACTTCAAATGGCTCTTATGAATTCGAAGAATATTCGGGTCGACTTCGTGGAAAGCTGGTACGATAATTCACTCTTTCAAGATGCCGTGGCGGAGAAAGTGAGTAATGCATTTGAGAAGTTCCCACCAGACGCGGATATCTACGTCCTTTTTACTGCACATAGTCTACCGGAGCGAATAATCGCCGAGGGTGATCCTTATCCTATCCAGCTTCTTGAGTCCTGCAAGGCAGTTGCGAGACTCACTAATATCGAAAGATGGTCATTCGCATACCAAAGTGCTGGTCAAACAGGAGAAAAATGGTTAGGACCTGATATTCTAGAGGTATTGGGAAAGATTGCCGCCAAGTCGAACGTGCTTGTGGTCCCTATTGGATTTGTTACTGATCATCTCGAGATTCTCTACGATATCGATGTGGAAGCTCAGGCATTAGCAGAATCTCATAAAATCATCCTGCATCGTACCGAGTCCTTGAACACCAGTCCCAAGTTCATAGCCGCTTTGGCTGACATAGTCGGCAATCAGCTAACTTCAATCTAAGCTCCGACTCTGCCATCCAGTATCATGTAAGTAACAAGTCCCTTTGCCACTGTCTTATTCTCTTCAAACACGACGGCCTCGCCAACTGCAAGTCGGCGTTCGATCAAGGTACATAATGCCAATCCCACTGCTGAATCGATAAGAGATGCAGCTACTCCTCCATTCCTGAACCTTGAATCAAGGAACGAGTTACCTTCAATCGCAATTCAGACCGGCCCCGACGTAATCCTACGAGTCTAATATCGAGGTGCCCATAAAAGGGCATGAAACGGGCAAGGTGTCTAATCTAACAATCTCTATGTCTCAAAGTGAACTGGTCTCGTCGAATTGGGTAAAAGTCAAGAAAATGTTAGAGAGGCATATCGTATTCATCTATGTACAGACTCGTCATACTGCTGGCGAATTTGTATGTGTCTTCTTGGGTAATCCGCCCTTCGGGTGATGCAAAAGCCATCTTCATGCTTTCAACGTTGTCAAACCACAGTTCGAGTACTCCGTGATAGTCGGGCTCGCGGTTTAGTGGTTTCTTCACGACATTTACTACGTACTTTCTTACACCCGGCATCTTCTTTACCAGCGGAGCGTGAATACGCAGCCAATACCGAGTAAATTCCTCATCAGTCAGGTTATCATTCTTGATCAGCAAAACCATAAGTTTGAACAAATCAGACACCTTTTCGGAATAAACACGACAGATCGTATAAGACTTACACGCCCGATTATTCCCGCAATGAAAGTAGAACGATACTGCTGATAATCAGTACGAATCCCACAATTGAATCGTAGGAAAGTCTCTCTTGGAGGAACAGGAAACCGACAACTGCGGCTGTAAGGGGTTCGACGATGGCGAAAACGCTAGCCTGGGTTGGTTCAATCAATTTCAGTCCGGTTAGATACAACACATAAGCAACTGCAGTGGGCACTAGACCCACAACGACGATCAATCCCCAACCATAGAGATTCGCAGGTGGATGAACCCCCTCCAAAGCGAACATGATCGGAAATAGCAGGAGAGCGCCAAAGATCATCGCCAAGAAGGTGGTTACAGCTGGTTCCCTGTTCTGTCCGAGGATTTTTCCGAAGATGTACCATGAGGAATAAGCAAGTCCAGAAGCAATTGCCAACCAGTCACCAAGCTGGGTTATGGAGCCAAACAACGGTTGCCCCCTAGCGATCCCCACGATTAGGAATGCACCGGTGACCGAGAGCGTTACTGCGGCAACTTTCGCCCGTGAGAATTTCTCTTTCAGAATCACCCAAGAGAGTACTGCGACAAACGCAGGGGCTGTGTACAGCAACGCCGCGGCGTGTTGAACAGTCGTGTATGCATATGCAGTAAAGTACAACGCTTCGAAAACAGTAAGGCTGCAGAAACCAAACCCGATGAAGAGCAACATTTCGTGTCGACTGACTGTTATGGAGTAGCGTTTAATCACCAAAAACAGTCCGAGAAGAGGTATAGCTACTACTAGTCTGAACCACGCCAAGGAGATTGGGCCGATTGATTGGGCGTACGCCAATTTTGCAAGAATTCCCATGAACCCCCATAGGAAACCTGCTCCCATAACCAAAAGAGCACCACGAAGCTGGTTCTTCAATGCCAAGCCGCCATCAATATCTGACCAACACCTTTCACGAACCTCACGGAACTCTAAATAGCTATTCTCAGCTAACCGTTGACAAAGAACAAATAACTCGTAATCGTTGGCACCGAGAAATTGGAGTTTACTGAGGCCATTTGCGTGTGGGAGATTTGAATTGTCCAAAGGTATATCGTCTTTAACGATCGCAGCAATCGCTTTCGGCACAAGCGCAATTTTCATCAGATTTGCTACGGAGGCTGCAGCGCTGTCCTTGACGTTCTTTCGCTTGTCAATCGCAGCCATCGCGATGTTAGTGTTTGCTTACTCGACACGAAAGTTGACGACCTTAACCAGAACTGATCTCTTACTTGTTACCGTATCAGGTGTAATGTTGAGTCTTCACTTCGCAACGTTTATTGTGGCAGTCAAGTTTACGACTGTTGCAAATGCGACCTTTTTAGTTAGCACGAGCCCTGTGATGCTCGCGGTGCTCTCACCCATTCTAATTAGGGAAAGAACCACATCGCGTGAGGGTGTAGGCGTCATTATTGCGACTCTTGGAATATTACTCGTCGCCAATGCAGGTAACGGTTTTCGCTCTTTCGGACTGGCGGACTTTTCAGCTTTACTCGCAGCTCTGTTTGTCTCATTCTATTCGATAATAGGTCGGTTTCTTCGCACCCACGGCGTAAGTACCGCTTGCTATACTGCATATGTTTATTCGATTGCGACAATAGTCACGTTTTCGCTTGCTGAGATGTTAGGGTCCAATACTTTTAGAGCATATGATGCGACTAACGCGTTTGCAATACTCGGCCTTGCCCTAGTTCCAACCCTGCTTGGACATTCATTATACAACTACTCTCTCGGATCTGTAAAAGCAGTCACGGCTAACCTCTTTCCTTTATTGGAGCCGATCCTGTCTTCAGCATTCGCAGTGCCGCTCTTCGGAGAGATACCGACTCTCACTCAGCTGATAGGTTACTTCCTAATCCTATTCGCAGTAGTAATTGTCATGACCTCCAATCAAAGTTCTATGTCAGAAGTTGATAGTGCGCTTAAGTATACGATTGCCGCAAGCAAAGGATAGAGGGATTTTGATCTTCCGACTATCACGATAATTGGACTGTCAACTCAATTCGTATACAGAAGATCGGTTCTGAAGAACAACCTTACCACACAAATATATCCAGCAAGAGTTGCAACCAGTGTCGGAGTGAGGAAAATGCTTGACGTAAAATTCGTCCGCGAGCACAAAGACGAAGTCAAAGAGAATCTCAAACGAAGAGGAGATCTCGACAAAATAGCGTGGATAGATGAACTGATCAAGGACGACAAGAACTGGCGCAACACTCAGACCGAAGCAAATAATCTGCGCAACAAGAGAAATCGACTCACCGAAGAAATTGGCAGACGTCGCAAGACCGGTGCGGATACTTCTGACCAAGTGAAGGAAGCAGAACCGATACCTGACCAAATCAAGAAGTTAGAGACGGAGACAGCACAATTTGAGCGCAGAGTCACGGATATTCTAATGCGACTGCCGAACATGATGCATGAAACCGTCCCATTCGGCACTGATGAAAGTGGCAACGTTGAAGTAAAGAAGTGGGGAAAGGAGCCACAATTTACCTTCGCTCCAAAAGACCACATTGACTTGGCAATGAAACTGAAGTTAATCGACCTCGAACGAGCAGCCAAAGTGGCAGGTGCTCGATTCTACTATCTGAGAGGCGATCTGGTCAAGCTGAATTATGCGTTGCTTAAGTTTGCTCTTGACTTCATTGAAAAGAAAGGATACACTCTCATCCAGCCACCATACTTCCTAAAACGAGACGCAATCGGAGGAGCGGTTGCATTATCAGATTTCGAAGATGTGATTTACAAGATTCAAGACGAAGATCTCTATTTGCTTCCAACGGCAGAACACGCGCTCCTTGCCCAACACATGGGGGAAATCCTCGATGGAAAGACACTCCCGCTGAGATACAGCGGAATAAGTCCTTGTTTCAGAAAAGAAGCTGGGGCTCACGGCAGAGACACGAAGGGGATCTTCCGTATACATCAGTTTGAAAAAGTCGAGCAGTTCGTATTCTCAAAGCCCGAAGAATCTTGGGCTGAACATGAGAGGATGATTCAAAACGCCGAAGAACTGTTCCAGTTTCTTAATCTACCTTACCGAGTAGTCAACGTGTGTACGGGAGACTTGGGAACTGTTGCGGCAAAGAAGTATGATCTTGAGGTTTGGCTTCCAGGACAAGGTAAGTATAGGGAACTCGTTTCTTGCAGCAATTGCACAACGTACCAAGCTGTAAGGTCTAAGATTCGATTCAGGGACAAGCCTGATGAACCTACTAAGTGGGTTCACACTCTCAATAGCACACTCGTCGCTTCTGAGAGAGCACTAATCGCGATCATGGAAAATTATCAAACTGAAGACGGAGCGGTCTTGATCCCTGAAGTGTTGCAACCTTACATGAGCGGAGCCTCTAAAATCCAAGCAGCAAGTTGAAGCCCTGAATCGTTGTGTTCGCTTGTATCTAAAACTCTAAGGTGGGCCAAAACAATCGAATCAACCCATGCTTATGAGGCGCGTCAGGCGCATGCGCCCCATCCACATTCGGGACATGTATGACAACCCTCTTGGTAAACAACCTGAGTCTGGCATTGCGGGCAAAGTTTGACTTCTTCTGTGGCGCGTTGAGATGCTCCGACGATGGTGAGGATTTGGGGACCGCGCAGCCGTTGAGGATCCTCAGTTTCTGAGTTCGTGGCGGAACTTTCGTGTTTCTTGGTCGGAGCAACGAGTACTTGTTCTTTAATGGAGGTGTCCCTGAACACGGTTACGTCTTTGCAGCCTAGTCTGTATGCGAGGAGATATGAGGCCCGCATATCTTCAACTGTAGCGTTTGCTGGAAAGTTATTCGTCTTTGAAATGGATGAGTCAGTCCATTTCTGAAAAGCGGCGAGGGCTCTAATGTGGTCTTCCGGTCGGATGTCCATCGCGGTAATGTACACTCGTTTGAGATCATTGGGTATGTAGCTTATTCTCTGAATAGATCCTCCATGATCGTTCACATCACGCAGCAAATCGTCTCCAAAGAGTCCCTCTTCAGTCATTACTCTCTCAAAGACGGGGTCAATGTAGTAGAAGCTGCCCACTTTGACGTGTTTCTCGAAGACCAGCGAGTAGACTGGTTCAATTCCGCTGCTGCAGCCTGCAATCATTGATATGCTGCCAGTAGGTGCTATGACGGTTGTGTAGCCGTTTCGTAGTCCATACTGCTTGACCATCTCGCTAATCTTATCCCACTCGAAATGCCATGATTTGCGGTCTCTGAATCCAGCAAAAGGAAGTTGTCCTTCAGGGTAGAAGCTCTTGTTGTAGTAGGGCAATGGTCCTCTTTGTTTCGCCAATTCTATGGATGCAACTTTCGAATGATAATTGATGAACTCGATGAGTTCCTCCATGAATTTTCTGCCTTCGTCGGTGTTGTATCCCATCCTGAGTTCGTACAGGAGGTCCGCTAGGCCCATCACGCCCAAACCTATTTTGCGAGTGGCAAGGGTCATATCTTCAATTGATTTGAGCGGAAAGTTATTCACGTCTATTACATTATCGAGGAATCTTGAAGCTGAGAAAACCGCCTCTCTTAGTCCGTCCCAGTCGTAGGTAACTTTGCCTCTTCCGTCTCTTTTCAGGAAGGCCCACACGTTAATGCTGCCGAGATTACAGGATTCATTGGGATAAAGTAGAACTTCGCCGCAAGGATTGGTGGTCACGATTGGACCAAGATGCTTGTAGAAGGGGTTGTATTCGTTTACGTGATCAAAAAAGATGACGCCTGGTTCAGCGCTTTCCCATGCTTGGTATACGATCATGTCGAATAGTAGTCGAGGGTTGACTTCGCGCACAACTTTACCTGTTCTTGGATTAATGAGTGGGTACGGTTTGTTCTTGTTGTAGCAGTCCCAGAAGTCTGACATTATCAGGACTGATATGTTGAAGTTTCGGAGTGCCTTGTTTCCTTTCTTTGCTGTGATGAACCTCTCGACATCAGGATGGTTGCTGTTTAGGATGCCCATGTTTGCCCCACGTCTGATGCCGCCTTGTTTGATGACGTCTGTCATCGTGTCGAATAGCATCATGAAACTGATTGGTCCAGAGGCAATGCCTGACGTTGAGCTTACGTAGTCGCCTTCGGGTCTCAACTTGGAGAAGTTGTATCCCATTCCTCCGCCCGCTTTGAATACGACGGCTGTCTGCTTGAGGGTCTCCATGATGCTCTCGATGGAATCGTCTATATCCAAAACGAAGCATGCTGAACCCATTCCGAGAACGTTTCCGAAGTTTGCTATCGCTGGTGTGTTGGGCATGAACTTTTTCGAGACCAGCAGCGTGTAAAATGCGTCAATGTTATTGGCAAACTTGCTAAAATGGCCTGTCTTGAGCATTTCGAAGAACTGTGACCAACTAATCTTCATCGCTCCTTCTCTATTGAAACGGTCATACATGCGCTTCAGCGCGCTGAGGTGATATTGGTTCAGTCTGTAATTTCCTACGGATACCTTCTCGTGATGTTGTGTTGGGTCAAAGTTCTCTAATTCATGAGCGGTTTGTTTCTCGTTGATATCGTAAATCTCAGAATCGTAAAGCAAGTCCGGCAGAGAAGCGTGGACTGCTATTCGTGTGAACAGTTGTTTCGGTGTCTCGATTAATTTTCCTGTTTCATCTTTCTTTAGGTATCTTGCTTTGAGAACCTTTAGAGCATTGAGATCGAACATCTTGTCAACTTCGTCTATTGCCTCCTTCTCGAGAATACGTTGCTTCTCCTTTCGGATCTCCGCTCGCTTCTGTCGGTAAATTATGTAGTGCTTTGCAACCTTCGCCTGTTCGTTCTCAACCAGAACCCGTTCAACAAAATCTTGCACGTCCTCGACGGCAGGTATTGCTTCAGTGCCATATTTCTCGTTGAGAATTTCGACCACGCGATTAGAAAGAGATTCGGCCAGGGTGTGATCTCTTCCACCTGTCGCGGTTATTGCTCTGTAGATCGCGTTAGTTATTTTCTCCTTGTCAAATGGGACGATTCGCCCATCACGTTTTCTTATCTGTGTAGGTTTCAGCGTCGAGGCTTCACTATGAGTCATGAACCAATCACCTAGAATAGCACGGAACCGAACCTAGATCTGTCTTATGTTATTAAGTCTACGATCGTGTACCGCTAAGTCGAGAATTTTATACTATGCCATTTGTCTAAGTAAAAAGCGGCAGCATTGACAATCGCATGCTTCTAGCAAAGCACACCGTAGTGAACATCACCATATTCTAGACCGTAAGAGCAAGAGACGGACAATGCAAGTCTAGTTGTTTGTCTAGATTTAGGGAGAACAGAAGTTTAACGGTACCTTCTACGCAACAGCAAGTAGATAGATCTAGGGTTACTGGTACTTTAAGGGATCAACCATTCCTATCTGTTTGAATGCGTCGAGACGATTGCGGCAGCCTCGACATTTCCTGCACGGAATTTCAACGTCTTCGTAGCAGCTCCATGTGAGCCCGAGAGGAACCTTGAGTTCCAAGGCTAGCTTAAGCACCTCAACTTTGCTGTGGTTGATTAGAGGGTTGACGATTTGGGTTGATGTTCCATCTGCACCTGTTCGAGTTCCGATCTTCAACAGCTCATTCATTCTCTGAATGAAGGTGGGTGTTGCGTCGGGCAGTTCTCTTGTGTCGTCGGCGTTGGAACCGAAAATTATCGTGTCGATGCCAAGCGTTTCGGCGTAGGCGGCTGCGATTCCGTAGAAGATGGTGTTCCTTGCGGGCACGTAAGCTGAGGTTACGTTGCTTGGTTGTATAGGATGATATCGGGTTTGGATGTCCTTGTAGAAGGGAAGAGATACGGTGAAATGCTCCTTCACCTTGGCTGCGTTGGCCAGTGATTTTGATGCCTTAGCCTCCTGGTAGCTGGCTTGTGCGTACAGTATGTTGATTGAGTAGATGCTTGGTGTTTGTTGTTCTGCCCAGTAGAGAGCCGTGGCAGAGTCAATTCCGCCAGATAATAGGACGATTGCACTCTTCAAACTCATCCAATCGTCAGTACCTGCCACGATGCAATAAGCAGCTATGCCCACGCGCTCTTTACAGACAACGCAGACCGGAATCGTTCCTTATTGAGACTGGGAACGTTGTTTTGAATTTCGTTCCGGAACGTTTCGAAATGAAGTAACATCTTGCTGTTTCGGAACACATTCTGAAACGATGCGAATAAGCCGAATGAATAGATACAGGAGAAGGGACGGGTGGGGCTGGGTTACAAGACCAGCCGCAAGGTTAACGCGTCTTCATGAAGGAAGTGATTGATTCCGTCCTACATTGAGGGCAGATCTTCAGGTGGTAGCGGTCGTTAGGCAACGACTGGTGGCACCACTCACACCTTCGAATCTTAGGCGTTTCCATCTCCGGGATCTCTTCAAACAGTAACTTTTCGAGGTCTTCAACCAAACTTGATTCATCTCATTTCATGGGTTGCCTTGTTTGCTTCGCAAACAAGGCAATCAATAATACAAGTTAAGGAATGTAAAAAGAATTAACAAGGTTTATAAGAAACTTATGTAATCAATGTAATCTTGATATCAAGTTAAGCCACGTATCTTTGTGTGTTGAATAACATGACTAACAATGCGGTCTTGATTCGCGGGTTGGACCGGGACCTCTACAACACCGTGATTTCAAGAGCCAAGCAGCAGGGTAAGAACGTGGGTGACTTGGTAAACGACGCCCTAAGACAATTTGTGAGTGCATCTCCATCGGAAAGTCATGACGTATTTGACACGAAGAAGCTGATTATCGCCGGTTCCGTGCTGTTATCCAAATCGGACATCTTAGGTCTTCACCAGGAGCTTGGAAACTTCCACTTGGAGAACAGCGGCGACCTCACATTCGACAAGGATGTTGATCGTGAGGCGTTCTCGAAGATTGAACGGATCCACAACACCGGTAAACTTCGAGTCCCCAGCGGCGTACACCACTTCGCCCTCCTGAAGGCAGGGCACATACGCGGAGAAGTAGAGAAGTACTAGGGTGAACCATCAGACATTGCAGTGTTTGTAGCCTATTTTCAGCCTTTCACCGCCCAGCTTTTCAGGCTGTGACAACTCAATTTTCAGCCCACTGACATGGCTATTACTGATGTGTTCATGTAGGTGCCCTCATCGCAAAGGCAACCAGTTACTGGTACCCGCAGAAATATGAGGGACAGATGACACGCCATTTGCGGTTACCGCGCCCACCAATCATCCGATGCCTGCATTGCGGCCACGACAACTTCCTCGGAAGTGATCGTTGCGGTAAATGTGGGAAGCCGCTCGTGCGGAGTGAAGGATGAGTTGGGATTGCTGAATAGATCGTACAAGTCAACTTGTTAAACATCGAATGCAAGCGACTGATACTGCCGCTTCCACCAATCGATCGAAAATACTCGCAAATGACCTCGCGATACCCATAACAAACCTCATGAAACGACATGGCAATCAGTCTACACGGTATGTATCGAAATCCTGTAGCTTTTTTTTCGGTGTTGTGTTAGGGGCCAGAGGCCATGGTAGTGAGTTTGTTTGAGATCTGAGGCTCTCAGATCATCCTATACGGTTTGAACCCCGAATTTTCCTGTTTCCCAGAGTTCAATCTCGACAGGAGACTTGAAACTATTGGCCAACTGATCTCGTATCTGCCTTGCTAGACGTTCACATGTCATATTTCCAATGTCACGGTGGTCGTACTTCTCGTCGATGAGTCCGTCCACGGTTTTCTTGATCTCCTCAAAATCGAGCCATTCGCTGCTCACGCCGTACACTCTCGCTAACAGTAGGTAGTTGTGTCCATGCATCCGGCCGCATTTCGGATGACCAGCGATAATGTGCGCGGCGGCAAATTCACGCTTGTACAATCTCGCAACATCAGGTTCTGTCATTCTTATACCGGCTTCCGCAGCATGTCAAAGAATTCGTTTCGAGTTTCCGGTTTTTCAAACTGACCTCGAAGCTCAGACGTCACAATGTCAGCCGCACTCTTGACACCTCTCATCTGCATACACAGGTGCCTAGCTTGGATCACTACCGCTACGCCGAGAGGATGCAAATTCTCGTTCAGAGCATCCGCAATCTGCTTGGTCATTCGCTCCTGGAGTTGAAGCCTTTTACTGAAACAATCAACGAGTCTCGCGAGCTTTGAAAGGCCAACCACGGCCTTTGACGGAATATATCCAATGTGTACTTTACCGTAAAACGGAAGGAGATGGTGTTCGCAGAGGCTAAAGAAATCGATCTCCTTAGCAATGACCATCCCAGTAATCTCATTCCATTCTCTTGACAGAATCTCCTTCGGTTTCATCGCATAGCCTTCGGTGAGCTCCTCATACATGTCCGCGACGCGTCGAGGCGTGTCGAGGAGACCTTCCCGTTTCGGATCCTCACCCATTACCTCAAGAAACTCTCTAGTCAGCGTCCGCATTCGATTCTTATCCATGATTCATACAATCCGAAATGGTAAACAATGGATCGTGCGGTATGCTCGTGAGCAATAAGTCATTGCCTCGTAGAAGCGTGATGAAGAGCGCCAAGGTGTCAGTTATAGAAGAATTAGTTAGACCACTGCCTCGCTCCTTCTACGATAAGGGAACCGTGACTGTTGCAAGAAAGCTTCTGGGCAAACGTTTGGTTAGAGTGAGAGGGCGTGTCGAATTGATTGGGAGAATAGTCGAAGTCGAAGCGTACAGGGGGCGAGATGATCCTGCAAGTCATGCTTATCGCGGCAAGACGCCGAGGAACATGCCAATGTTCGGTGAGCCAGGTCACGCATACATCTACTTCACTTACGGAAACCACTACTGCCTAAACGTTACAACGCAGCGACCTGGCGTAGCCGGGGCAGTCCTTATTCGCGCCGTCGAACCATTGAATGGTTTGAGTTTGATGAGGCGGTTGCGTCCAGGGGTGCCAGATTTGCAGTTAACTAATGGTCCAGGAAAGCTGACCAAAGCGTTTGCCATTGACAAGCCGCTTAACGAAATAGATTTGACAAGACTTGGTCACTTGTTCATCGGCCAGCCGAGGAGTGAGTCAACGTTTGTGATCGAACGATCACCTAGAATAGGTATAACGTTGGGAAATGAACGATTATGGCGGTTCTACATCAAATCCAACCCATACGTTTCGAGGCGTTAGCTCACTGGGAATTATGATGCAAGATATTTGAATGTGTAGTAGAGATTTCTCATACGAAGCATGAAACTGAACTTGGTTTTTCCTTTGCGCATCCTAAACCCTACGGGGATTTCAACAACGTGAAATCCTTCTTTCAGAATATTCACGAACAGCTCTAATTCAATCTCAAAGCCCATGGACTGAATCTTAGGATAAATCCGTCTCACGGCTTCTCGCGTAAATAACCAATATCCTGTTTGAACGTCTGTAAACAGGCGAAGGAATTTCGCTCCGAGCAAAAACGATACTGTCAGGTTCGATGCAAAGCTCAACGCAGGCATTGCGCCTTTTTCTCTCACTCCCCGAATGCGTGAGCCTAGAACGACGTCCGCCTTGCCAGATTGCGCAGCAGGCACCATCTTCGCAAGGTCGGAGGGGATGTTGGTTTCGTCTCCATCAATTATAGAGAGGAACTCTGAATTTCCCTCCAGAAATAGTTTCATTCCCGTTCGGACCCCGCAACCTTTTCCTTTGCCAAATTCCTGCAAAACCACCCTCGCTCCCATGGAAATGGCGATATCTCTGGTTCTGTCAGAGCTGAATCCATCAACGACTAGAATATCAGTAAACCCCGATGCCCCGGCTTCCTGTATTAGTTGTTGGA
Organism: Candidatus Bathyarchaeota archaeon; assembly: GCA_963783645.1. GTDB lineage: Archaea > Thermoproteota > Bathyarchaeia > 40CM-2-53-6 > 40CM-2-53-6 > FEN-987. The sequence continues at coordinate 76,470 of CAWAOH010000010.1, forward strand.
TCGCTTCTTCTTCATTCACGGTCGGAATCAATAGCAGAACGTTGGGGTATATGATTGGGTTATGTTTTTCAGTAATTTGCTGACCATGATCGGCTCGGTTTTCCATAGGTGGCACAAACCTACTGATTTGCTCTGTATCGTGGCAAGCCTTTACAGTATGCCAATTTCAAGCAGCTTCGTTCAACCAACTTGACTTATTTAGTTACTTGCTTGCTGTTGTTATTCCTACGTCTCTAACGAGCACATAGGGTGTGAGAGTTGGAGTAGGTACCTCCCACCATCTAATCCAGTGTCTCTCGTTTGAGAGTGCTTCGATAGATTGGAGTATCCTGATCATGTTGTCGCTCACTCTCAGTCCTTTCACGGGATTTCCAAGTTTTCCATTTTTGATCTCAAATACGCCGTCGCGGCATATTGTTGAGAAGTCGCCTGTCTGGTAGTTCTGAAATCTCGTGTACCAATTGTTCGTTATGTAGAGTCCCGTCTGTGCTTTGTCGAGCAGATTTTCGAATCGTTGCTCACCAGGCTCGACAATCAGATTTCTAGGAGCAGGTATCATTCCTGCTACTCCTGCCTCGAACTGGGCGCTTCCTGTAAGTCGAGCATTATACTTCGCTGCCGTATAGGAGGTATGAAGATAGTTCTCCAACGTCCCCTTTGTAATCAGGTGCGTTTCTCCTGTTGGGTAGCCTTCATCATCGAGTGCTATTGATCCAGGACCGTTTGGTAGTCTTCCGTTGTCATGGAGAGTAAGTTTCTCTGAAGCAACTTTCTTACCCAGGCTATCCTGGAAAAATGAGAAGCCGAGGTCAACGGTATAAGCAGATGCGGAGTCTGCTGCGCGGTCGATTAAGTCAGCGAATATTGCTGGGCCTAACACTATACTGTACTTTCCGGACTTACCTGCGGTAGCTCCTCGAGCTCTCTTAGCAATAGTTCCAGCCGTCGCGCCCGCTCCTCCGGGGTCAAATCGGCTGAGGTTAGTTGCTATTGAGATTCCCTGTCCGGTGGCATCATCCGTGGCGAAGGCACGGACGGTGATTTCGATCCCGGTGCCTTTACTCGAGCCTTCTGCTCCTGCGGAAGTGATTACGAAATGTTCCCAGCTGCCTGAAACGACAACGCCCGAGACTCGCTGTGCGCCTTCTTTCCTAGCGGAGTTTATTGCATTCTCCGCGGCGTCAATCAATCCCGTGTCGATTTCTGCCAATCTCTTGTCGTATGTTCCTTCTACATCTGAATATGTGAACGGCCCTTTGGGAAGTCCAAAATCCACGTCGCCGCGTGGCATCACCTTCATCGAATCAGCCAGCTCCTTTACGACGCTTTCGAATTCTGCGCCGTCCTGTTCCTCAATTCTGCATGCAGCTCGTTTTCCATTAGATACTAAGTAAACCGTTGGTACTTCGGTCTGCCAGCTATTGACAACCGTGATCGAATTGTTGCTAAATCTGACCATCTGATCTCGGGAACGCGTGAATCCCACGGCAGCGGACTTCACGCCAAGTTTCTTCGATGCCGACAGGATTCTGTTCATAGTCTCGTGTGGATCCAAGTATTCATCCTCCAAGACGAATCCTGCGGATTCTAATAGGGGGTCCACCGGTCCAGACAGGGGCCCCTTGTTGCGGATCACCCTTTCCACAGGTAGCTGCTGAGTATTCTACTTCTTTGCCAACCGCATCAACGCTTCCGTACAGCCCTGGCGTCGTGACCTCAAGGATTGGATTTCTGACCGGTGTTCCGATTTTGCCGTCTTCAATAATGTAGGCTTCGAGGCCTACGTATCGTTGATTGTAGCGGCGGTCGTCAATATTCCATTCCATGAAACTCTTCATGTATACTCCATGCTTAATGTCCCCAAGCAACTCGTCAAGCGCGTAATCTTCCGGTTTCATGAACGTGTTGCCCATTCGGATTATTGGCTCTCGATCATACGCCACCGATCGTGCGGCGGCATTACTCGATACACCGAATTCTGCCGCTGTCTCGCGATTATGCAATAGTTCAGCGATTATTCCCTCTTTAATGAGTGTCCTCGGCCTTGCTTTCACTCCCTCATCATCATACTTGTAGAATCCGTATGAATTTGGCAAGGTTGGATCATCAATAATCGTCACGTGTTCCGACCCTATTCTCTGACCAAGCATATCACGTTTGACATAGGACTCACCTGCCTGAGCACCCTCGCGTCCAAGTATCCTGTCCGCCTCCTGCGGATGCCCACAGGATTCATGGCAAATTATGCCAGTTACCTCTGACCCTAGAACCAAGTCGATTTCACCCCTAGGGGGTTGAACACCCTCCCGGAGAACTCTCCCAAGCATTCTAGCCTGATCAGCAGCAATGGCAGGTGGATTCCACTCTTTCACTGCCTCCCATCCACGGCTCTGCGCCTCGTGGTGCATACGTTGGATTGTTCCTTTTCCTTTCTCTTCCCCCGTAAGCATGAATAACAAGCTGATTCTTGGCACAAGTCCTCGAATCTTAGACCCTTCACTGTTAAAGTAGAATTTCTCCGTTAACTCGTCGTCCAGAAGTAAAATCCGCGACGGTAAAGAAACATTAACCTGTTCTGGACTTAGAGCCTTCTCAATAGAGGAGAGTACGTCAAATTTCTCCTGGATCGATACTTGCTGAGTATCAATTCTCATCCGCGCCTCCCATTTGTCTTCCCAGCTTTTCTCAGGGGCGAGTTTCGTTGGTGTTGAGATGAGTCTGGCAGCCGCCTTCGCTGTCTTGACAGCTGTTTCTGCTGATGCACGAATTTGGGATGATTCAAGGCTGTTTGTGGATGCAAAGCCCATAGATCCGTCTACTATGATCCGGATGCCAATGCCAAGTTTTCTTGTGGATGTAACAGGTTCTGCTGTACCATTCTTTAATGTGAGTGTGTGCCCGACGTCGCGCTGAACCCTTGCTTCAGCGTAATCTGCACCGGACCTCAGAGCCTGTTCAACAGCAAGACGTGCTTTGTCTTCCATGGGTGTAAGGCCAAGCCGACACGCTTCGGCCGATAATTAAGAGTAGCTTCTGCTGGTTATGCATAAGCGGCCAAGAAATGGTAACAAAAAAAATTAGGAGATATTCGCAACCGATGGCTGATATTCACGTTTAGTACTGGTCGCGTCCGCGGTCTCTGCCGCCACCGTATCCTCTTCCGCGGCCTCTACCGTAGCCTCCGCCACCGCCGCCACCGCCGTAGCCGCCGCCTCGGCCGCCACCATAGCCGCCGCCTCGGCCGCCACCATAGCCGCCGCCTCGGCCGCCACCATAGCCGCCTCCGCCTCCGTAGGGTCGGTATGGACGTTCTTCGACGATTTTGTCGGAAAGGTTGTTCTGAGTATTGACATCGCCAAGAGCGGGTTCTGCTGGTTCAAGGCTACCATAGCGGCCGATGTTCAGTCGCATGGATCCTTTGAACGGGCGGACATATCCATTCTTGACCATCACGCTGTCGCCTTCGTTCACTTTGTCGATGTTCTCATCCCAAAGCGTCATGTAGATTGCGCCGGTTTCGTCTCCGACGAGAGCGTCCAACACGCGGTGCGTTGTACCATCCTGTCGGGAAACTGTCTCCCGAGCTTCACCCTTTTGCACGACTTTTACGGTCGTGTTCACCTGTTTCGAGTATGGTTGGAGGTCGCTGACTTTCACGATAGGTGCCGGGGCACCACTAGGCTGTCTTTCTTCCTCTGACATTTTCAAGTCTACTTCTTTTCAAACGGTAAGCCAACAACGATGAAGCGGAGTCTTAAGGGTTATGATAAACTCAAGAGAGATATGCCGTATCTGAGCTGCTGTATCCTTATCGGAGCTATTCTACAGGTAAGGGTCGAAAACGATATTCTATGTATATGCTGCTATGCTAAAGATAAGGGGCGAGCAAGTCAACATTTTCAATTACGAGCTCAGGCTTCGTACGTGAATGGTTGATTGAGTCTCTGGTCTCTACTCCAGTGAGCACTAGTACTGTGTGAATTCCTGCTTTCTTTGCGCCCACCAAATCTGTTTCGATTTGATCGCCTACCATAACTGCGTATTCTGCTTTCTCGTTGGCGCGTTTCAATGCAAGCTTGAACATCCGCGGCGATGGCTTACCAATCATTGTTGCTTTCCTATGCGACCCGTACTCCAGTGCCTTGATTATCGGACCTGCAGAAAGTGCGGGCCCATTATCGCTCATGTAAACTGCTCCGCCGTAACTGCCAATCAAGACTGAACGATTTCTAAGGAGGCGAAGAGCGAGGTCTAACTTGTTATAATTCAAACCTCTGTCGAATCCAACAACTACAACGTCAGGATTCGACTCTGTATACTGATGACCCGCAGCTTCTAGTTCATGTAGCAACCCGTTTTCGCCCACGAGGAAGAAGGTAACTTGTCTCCGATATTTTTGGGTCAGGTAGAGGGCTGTAAGGTAGCTTGAAGTCAGAATATCTTCAATATCGAAATCGAATCCAAGATGCACGAGATTGCGATGAACTTTTTCCCGGGTGCGTGTCGAATCATTCGTCAAAACGAATGCTTGCCGTCCGGATGACTTGATGCGTGCAATGACCTCTCGGCCTGCCAGATAGCGCTGGTTCTCCTTGCCGACCGAAAGTACGCCATCCATGTCAAATAGGAAAAGTCTCATCGTGCGGAGTTTCATTTTGGTCAGATGCTCTTCAGAGTGTTGTTCTTTAGCGTCCAAATCTTACTGAATGCCAGTTTTCAGTTCTTTGGTATCAATCGCGTTGTAGCCAAGAGACCGCGCTGGGCAGATTTTGCGATCTGGGGGATACCAATCAGATCTTCGAATATCACCAGAACCCGCGAAAGAATTGCAAACGCTAGGGCCAGTCTGATATCTACTCCTAAGAGGAGGAAGATCCCGACAATGGCTCCTTCCTGGAAACCTATTCCTGAAGGTGTAAGTGGGACAAACCCGAAAGCTGTGATGAGTGGATGAAGGAGGAAGAATCCAAACCATCCGATATTGGTTATTCCCAGAGATAGTCCTAAGAAGAACCATTCAAACCCTTTCAGTACCCAGGAAAGTAAAGTAATCAGGAAAATTTCAGGTATCGCGCGCCGTGTCTTCATTGCGTTCTTTCCGAACTCGTCCAGTTTCGCAATAATGCGACCCGTGAATCGTGCGAAAAATCTTGAAGTTGCGATTTTTCTGAACAAGTCAGCCGCTCGCGGAGACCAGATTATTGCTGCTAACACAAATCCGCCGAGTAGCATGAGTCCGATGCCGATTATAGCCAGTGTGAATATTTCCCGAGTCAAGTTTGTGCGGTACAAGAGAAATACCAGTGCGCTTGCCCCGCCAAGGACCTTTACTAGGAATTCGATTGATTGTATACCAAGAATGCATGAAAGACTCGCTGAAGGGTCAATGTTCTGATTCATCAGATAGACTGGGGTGAGCATGTAGCCGGATCTTCCTGGTGTAACATCGCTAGTTAGCATCCCAGCATATTGAGGCAGGATCGTTTTCCTGAACGTCGCTTTGATGTCTTGTCGTTCGAGCACTCTGATGATTCTTATCGTGAACAGTACATTAATCAGGAAATAAGCGAGGAACGCGAATAGTAGATAGAACGGGTTGGTTTTGGCAATGACTAGAAGCAAAGTATTGACTCCTGCATACCAGACCAGTGCTCCAAGTATGGCGACCATGAGCAATAGTTGGAGGAGAAGACGCAGTCTACTCCCTGGTAGTCGGAATGTGTGTCACCATGTCGGCCACATCCGAGGGCGCTATATCTTTCTTATGTCTCAGTTTGGAGTCATGTTACAGGTTATTCGCGCTCATAGTGTAGGTAGTCATGAAACGAATCAGCTCTAGCTAGCGGCTCGATTGGATAATTCGAAGTGGGTGTGGGTTGCGCTTACGTACCTGTCATGTAGAAACTAAAAGGCGCATTGTTATCTACTATTGTAAAGTTGGCCCCCATGGGAAAGTTGGCCGGAGGATAGGTGACCCCAGGAAAGTTGACCTGAGGAAATCCAAGTGAATAAGACGCCGGATAGGAGTAGCTGTAGTACCCGTAATTGTAGAGATATTGACCGCCCCATGAGCCAGTGTAGCTATAATGGTAAATCGTACCGTATCCTTGACTGGCTAATGTGCATAGCCAATAGACTCCTGGAGTGCTGATCGTAAGATAATCGGATGGTGCGAGCTGCCATGTTTCCCAAGCAGGTCCGTAGGTTTCCCTAACCTGAAGGCAATATCCGTTCTGCGTAGCAGCAACAAGTTTCTGACCGTAAGGACTTCCATCACCGTTGTCTGCGTATATCCCGAACTTAATGCACTGGCTCCCGTCAGATCCAGTATAACTCATGTACAACGAAACTGACTGCATAACGGTTGGATGACTCACAGTGATTTTAGTAAGCGCGACAACATACTGTTGCACAAGCGTACTCGTTATTGGTTCAATGGCTGTATCCCCGTAGTTGGTTGATGCAAAAACGGATTGCGAAGCGATCAATGTAACTGCTGCCAGAATGAGCAGCACTGCAACCCCGCACCTTCTCAACTCTCTTGCATTCATTAAGGGATCGTATCGAATATACGACGCGCCAAGATATATGGATTAACGTTCAACAACAAGTATATTCATTAACGTTCAATAACTTAACGTTCATCAATTAAGGATGATTTGCTTGCTGTGCCGATATTATGCGCGCGATTGTTTTGTACTAGGCAGCGTACAACCCCTCGAGAGTACCCTATGAATCCCGTTCTACAGGTCGACAAGGATGAGTGGGAAACCTTTCTCTCAGGGTTCTCAAAGCTGGCAAAGAACTACGAACTCATTCTCGGTAAGCTAGATCTGGCTCTCGCTCAGATTGAGGTTCAACGCAAGAAAAACAGGCAACTCGAGGATGAACTAGATGAAATCAAACAAGACCAATCGGCAAAGAACCCCAACGAAGCTGAACACACCGTTAAGACTAAGCCTGGTTTTCTGGAATTCTTTTCTCGGATCGGACTATTCCGATTAACTCGAAGGCCACAGACAATTACATACGCATCGTGTCGGAGGTGTGGCTATGTAATCAAGCGGGCGAGTAGATTTTGTGTAGGCTGTGGTGCGGACTTTGGTGCGTTCGTCTGTCCTTGTGGTCGGGGCGTGTCCCCTGATGACAAGTTCTGCGATCAGTGCGGACGCACAACATGACTTTCTTAGATGCCTATTTTGAAATCCGTTTCTCCGTTTCTCTAGCGAGACGCGCCATAGTTTCCCTGGCTCTACGGAGAGATTCATCTGATTGACTCTTGCTAATGTTCACGCTTGCCTCTAGAGATTCCAACTTCTCCTTTGATGCTTTGAGTTCTTCGCGCAGCTGCCTATCCATCTTCTCAAGGGAGTCGATTTTTTCAATGAGTTTTTGTGACCTTTCGAGAAGCGCTTGGTTGTCTGATAAGAAGGCTTCGAACTCCTTTCGGTCCACCGTAACACGTTCAGACATAAATCGCTCGTGGTCTATGACTATGATTCCAGTATATGAGGTCTTTCAAGTCGCCTGATCGTTTCAAATCGTTCTCTACCTATTTCATCAACCATATGTTGCAATCGAGATGCCCCGGATGCGCTCGCTCAATACGAAACCTTCAATGATGACCTGGAATCTCTTTCCAACCATTTGCTGTTCAACTGTCGCGGACGGTTGATAGAACCGTCAACGTTTTTGTGTTGATCTCTAAAATAACCAGCTACCTAGATGTTTCACGAGCCTGCTGGAGCGACTGGACATGTCCGAACATTATTCAGCTGATCAAATCCAAGTATTGGATGACTTGGAGGCTGTTCGAAAAAGGCCTGCGATGTACATTGGCAGCACCGACATTCGTGGCCTTCATCACCTTGTATTTGAAGTTGTTGACAACTCAATCGACGAGGCGCTTGGAGGATTCTGTAAGAATATCAAAGTAACACTGATCCAGGATGGATCAGTAACAGTGCGGACGATGGGCGAGGCATTCCGGTCGAGACACATGTTCAAACTGGCAGACCGGCATTAGAAGTTGTCATGACTATGCTACATGCCGGAGGAAAGTTCGACCACAAGACGTACCAAGTTTCAGGAGGTCTTCATGGAATCGGTGTGTCAGCGGTCAACGCTCTCAGCGAATGGCTTGAGACTGAGGTGCACCTGAAGGGGCATTCCTTCAAACAGCGATATGAGCGAGGAGTACCAGTGACTCCAGTCCAAGAAATCGGTGCGAGCGATGATCACGGAACAATAGTCAGTTTCAAACCCGACGCTCAAATATTCGAAGACATAAAGTTCGACAACAAAATCATTCTAGGCAGACTCAGAGAACTTGCCTTCCTTACGGATGGACTCGCTATCACCTTCACGGATCAGAGAGTAACTCCACCTAAGTCTCGAAGTTTCAAATATCAAGGTGGTATCAGAGAGTTCATAACGTATCTCAACGAATCGAAGAATACCCTTCATGACGACGTGGTTCACGTTTCAGGAAGCAGGACAGACGTCCGAGTAGATTGTGCATTTCAATACACAGACGATTATTCATGGAGTATCCACACGTTCGCAAACAACATCAACACACGTGAAGGCGGATCGCATCTTGTCGGTTTGAAGGCCGCGTTGACGCGCGCGATCACCGATTATGCCTCTGGACACGAGCTTATCGATGAAGAGAAACTGAAGATTCAAGGCGACGATGTCCGTGAGGGACTAACTGCTGTCTTGAGTGTGAGATTACCGAATCCGCAATTTGAAGGTCAGACAAAAGGAAGACTCGGCAACAGCGAGATCAGAGGAATCGTTGAATCAGTTCTATATGACGGGTTGAAAACCTACTTTTCAGAGAAACCAACCGTCGCCAAAACTATCGTGCAACGGACAGCAGAGACAGCAAGAGCAAGAGTTGCAGCCAGAGAGGCCAAAGAACTCGTCCGCAAGAAAACTTCACTGGAAGGTGTAACGCTTCCAGGAAAATTGGCTGACTGCCAGATTCATGATCCAGAAAAAACTGAACTCTTCATAGTAGAAGGAGATTCAGCAGGTGGAAGCGCCAAACAAGCACGAGATCGACGAATACAAGCAATTTTGCCCTTGCGCGGTAAGATTCTGAATGTGGAGAAACACGGATTCAGTCGTATTCTCGATAACAATGAGATACGTGCACTAGTAACCGCAATTGGATCAGGGATCGGAGACGCTTTCGACCTGAACGGTCTGCGGTACGCCAAAATCGTTCTCCTTACTGACGCGGATGTCGATGGTGCACATATCCGGACACTTCTTCTGACTTTTCTCTATCGCCACATGCCGCAACTTATTGAAGCTGGTAAAGTCTTCATCGCGCAGCCTCCTCTCTACCGTATACGAAAAGGTGACAAGATTTTCAATGCTATGAGCGAGAAAGAGCGGAAACGGATTATCGAACAGGAACTCAAGGGTAAACCAGACCTCGTGCAGAGATTCAAAGGGTTGGGCGAGATGAACCCCAGCGAGTTATGGGAAACAACCATGAACCCTCTCTCTCGCTCCTTGCTCAATGTCACAGTCGACGATGCTGCGGAAGCAGACAAGGTGTTCTCCACGTTAATGGGAGATGTTGTCGAACCAAGGCGCCAATTCATCCAAGAGAACGCTGACGAAGTAGATTGGCTCGATATTTGAGGATGAACGTTGAGCAATCCAGGAGAACGTATCAAACCAGTCGCTATCGAGACAGAGATGCGAAGATCCTACATCAAATATGCTATGAGCGTTATCGTCGGCCGTGCACTTCCTGATGTGAGAGATGGGCTGAAACCAGTCCAGCGACGAATCTTGTACGCGATACATGGTCTCGGTCTATCATCGAAAAGCCAGCACAAAAAGTCAGCAAGAGTTGTAGGAGAGGTACTAGGGAAGTACCATCCTCACGGCGAGATCGCGGTTTACGACGCATTAGTTAGAATGGCACAAGACTTCACGATGCGCTACCCTCTCATTGACGGCCAGGGAAATTTCGGAAGCATAGATGGTGATTCCCCTGCCGCAATCCGATATACAGAGACTAGACTCACGAGGCTTGCGGAGGAAATGCTTGACGAGCTCGAAAAGAGCCCAGTGGACTGGATGCCCAACTTCGATGACTCCCTCCAAGAACCAGTTGTTCTCCCAGTAAGATTTCCCAGTCTGCTTGTGAATGGCGCTTCCGGCATAGCTGTGGGAATGAGTTGCAGCATTCCCCCACACAATATGAGTGAGGTCATAGATGCTCTTGCATATTTGATCGACCATCCTGCGGCTAATATCGAAGATCTTCTAGGGTTCATCAAAGGTCCAGATTTTCCAACTGGAGGGATTGTATACGAAGCTACGTCATTGCTGCAAACCTACAAACAAGGTCGAGGCTCGATAAGAATACTCGGGCGAATTGAGGAAGAAATTGCAAAAGGTGATCGAAAGCGGCTCGTGATCACCGAGGTTCCTTTCCAAGTAAACAAGTCAAAAATCGTTGAGGACATTGCCAATCTCGTTAGGGAAGGCGAGATTGATGGAATCTCGAACATAAGAGATGAATCGAGTCGCGAGGGTATCAGAGTAACCATTGATCTCAAGTCGGGATCTCAGCCAGAAGTTGTCAAGGGACAACTTTACAAGCTTACTCAATTGCACACAACCTTCAGTTACATCAACCTCGTTCTCGTTGGCGGAAGACCCCAAATTCTCGATCTGAGACAGACACTCCAAGCCTTCATTGATCATCGAATCAGCGTAATAGAACGCCGATCAAAGCATGATCTACAACAGGCACAAGAGCGACTCAACATACTGGAAGGCTACACCATAGCACTGAAGAACATCGACAAAGTGATCTCCATACTTCGCAATGCCACCGAGCCAAAAGAAGCCTCGATAACCCTCAAGGAGCTGCACTTTGACGATCATCAAATTGACGCCATCTTAGAAATGAAACTCCACCAGCTAACAAAACTGGAAGCAAACAAAATACAGAAGGAATCTGACGAGAAACGCTCTGAGATAGCGGATTTCCAGGAAGTCCTCAGTGAACGCTCCAAGTTACTTGCAGTTCTAAAGAATGAACTTCTGCAAGTTAAGAAGGAATATGGAGATACAAGACGAACCGAAATCAGACCAGAAAGCATCAACTTTGACGTTGAACTCGTAATCCGAGATGAACTAGTACTCGTATTCCTATCAAACGATGGCTACATCAAACGCGTGGGATCGAAGTCCTTCCAAGTCTTAGAACGAGGAGCTCCGGGAATCCCGTCGATTGATTTGAAAGAACAAGACAAGGTTCTAAGAGTGATTTCCGCACGGACTCTCCAGACGATGGTTTTCGTTACTAATCAAGGAAAAGCATACACGTTGAAAGCACATGAGATTCCAGAAGGCACAAGATCAGCACGCGGTACACCCGCAGTCAACCGATTACAACTGGCTGACGAAGAGAAAATAGTCGAGATTGTTGCGGTAGATACTTTCTCTCCGACACAGTATCTAACACTGATAACGCGAAAAGGTACTGTAAAGCGGACACCTCTAGATGCGTTTTCAAATGTTCGTTCGACTGGTATTATCGCCACGCAACTTGACAACACAGACAGCCTCGCAAAGGCAATCGTAACGACAGGCGACGGGCAAGTCGCCGTTACCACTTCTGATGGCCTAATAATTCGTTTTGAGGAAGCTGACATCTCAGTGATGGGGAGGACTGCGAAAGGTGTGACAGGAATCAGACTTGAGGAGGGTAGTGAAGTTGCAGGGGCGTGTTTTCTTCCTCACGGTCAGAAAGGATTGGCAATCTTGGCTGTTTCAAAGAGGGGTTATGGAAAGAGAACACCGGTTGAAGCGTTTCGCCTTCAGAAGCGTGGAGGTTCCGGAATCGTAGGATTCAACGTGAACAGCAAGTCTGGCAACTTGATCGGAGTTCTTCCTTTGACTGAGCAGTTCGACGTGCTCTTGATATCGGAAAGAGGACAAACTTTACGAATTAATTCCGGCTCCATCGCACTCCAACGTAGAACTGCAGCCGGTAACAGATTAATCAAATTAGATGAGGGCGACGCCGTCGCTTCGATAACGGCGACTCTTTCCGAACTACCTGAAACCAAGATGACTAGGAGAAGATGATGCAAGGCATCAGAATTTTCATGGATGTTAATATTCAGGCATAGTTGGAAAATGGTGAGGAAAAAAACGTAGAAAAACGTTACTTGGCTACATTCAGCCCCTTATTTCTTCACTTTCTTCTTTTTGTGGGCTTTTGCCACCAGACGTCTCACCTCAAAGCGTTTTCAGCTAGTTAGCCCTGAATCTAGACGTATGCGCTGTTTATGCTTAAAAAATAATCAAATCCTGAAATGAATAGACCTAGTCAATATATTGCGGCCCGTCGAACTCGAGCGGGACTCGAAATGATCACTGGGATGAACTTCAACCATCAGTTCGACGAAGTGGACTTTGACGATCGTGAATTAGAGGTTCTGAATTTCCTATCGAGTGAACAGAATGCGTATTTTACTTTTCAGGGTTTGAGAAGAAGATTGGGTTTACATCAGGAGACTCTTACAAGAACTCTCAAGCGACTTGAAGAGGCAAATGCAATCGAGCGATCAAGTGAAGGATACAGGATAAGAGCGGGCTCAAACGATTCGTTCTCATTCTGCGTAAGAACGAATCAGTCGTTTAAGCAAGTGATCGATGCGTATCTCCCTGCAGAGATTGATGTCACCTTTCTTTATGAGAGGTTGAAAGGCAGATGGTTCAGCAACTTTCGCTGGTTGGGTCACTCCCATGACGGCCAAGAACTATCTATGAGTTGGATCAGCGAAGATGGCCAAATGCAATTGCAGGCACACGTAACTAAGGGAAAGATAACAATAGGTATCGGATCGACAGGAGCTCTCGCAGAGACCCCAAGAATCGCTGCGGCTTACCAGCTTTTCGAACACATTAGCAAGGCAACTGAGGAAATAGTTCAATCTCATAATAGTCAAGCCGTGGCCAATTGACTCTTCAGATTATCATCAGAAAAGACTGGTAAAATGTGATCACGTCCTCGATTCTGCGTATGGAGAGAGCATGTTTTAGGTGGATCTTGGGAGGCCGCGTATTGTCAGATTCAGAAGTGACACGCAAATCTTCTTAATTGGTCTTCGCGATGGCGTTCCTATTAGGTGTATTTAATGTCAGAGAGACGGATTATTGACGACGCCACCTTTCCGAATGAATGGCCCAAGGTAGGCGACCATGAAGGTCATGAGGTTCGGAAGAAGGAAGGCGTCAGCAAAGAGCTCGGCGTGCACGGTGTCGCTGTTGCAGTAGACTTCGACATTTGTATCGCTGACGGAATATGTATCTCCGTTTGTCCAGTCAACGTTTTTGACAAAATGGACATTCCAAGTGAAAAAGAGAGAATGGACAAGCAAACGCCGAACGATAGCGGAAAATCGCTGCTGGACACTTGGAAAGCAGACCCGGCTCGAGAACGGGATTGTATATTCTGCAGAGCCTGTGAGATACAGTGTCCCGTCCAAGCGATCAAGATCACCGAAGGCATAGGGCCCTTCGCGTGATTACCTTTTTTTCTGACTCAACTACTCACTCTTGCATCGATCACAAATCAGTGCTTAGACACTCCCTCCGCGACCAATTATCTGCGCTCGTAACTCGTACGGAAACGTTAAGTTACTCGGTTAACGGCTAGCGAATCCAGCGAGAGACGATTCTTGGCAAACGAGGATTTTGAAACGTTTAGTGTCTATAATTTCTCGATAGACTACCCGCCTGTGTGCCGCGTTGAATTCAACCCAAAGACCAGACGTGAAGGCGGAGACATCGTATTTCACTTCCCGGACCGAGAGAAAGTATTTCTTTCTTGGGGGAATCTGGAAAAAGCCGAGAAAAAGTTTGAGACTGCCGAGAAACAAGCAGAACACAGCCTCCAAGTTGTGAAGAAGAGCGGTAACGTCAAGAAAATGGAAAAATTGTCGAGCGATTCACTGACGCTGAACTCCCACAAGGCAGCTTACAACCGCGTTAGGCTCGACGAACAATCTGGAGGCCTGTTCCCGGGAAAAAGAACTGTTCCTCACGACGCTTATTCAGTACATTTGCACTGCGATAAATCATCACGATACTTTGTCATCTACACAATGCTCTCCCCTAAGGCACCTGAGGATTTTGGCGATGCCATCTTCATGGTGATGACAAAGTCATTCAAATGTCATTGAATTCGGAAAAGTGCTGAACCCTGGGAGAGCACTGTCATTAAACCTACATTTACTCTCCCTGAGAGGATGACATACCAGTCTCCCATGTAGCGCACGCACAATTAGCAATATTAAATGTTCTTTGCAGGCGTAACGAACATGTAGAAATTAGGCGGCTCGCAACTCTCATCGGTATCCGTCAAGCTTAAAACACAAGCAGGACGCCTCACATGATTGGCGAACAATTATGAAGCTTGTTCCTGCTCTTGGAACAGTTGTACTCGTTGGAGTTATCGTGCAGATTATTCTTGGGCTCCAGATAACTGGTGCAGGAGTCGACAGTTTCATAGGTCCACATATTCTGCTTGGCGTACTCGGATTAGTCCTCGTGATAATCCTCGCTATTACTGCATTTCGTGTGAAAACCGCAACCATCTACTCCAAACTCATCATCACGATTCTAACTGTAATCGTTCTTCTCCAAGTTGGTCTAGGGTTCCAGCTCCTCCAAGGAGCAGACGCAATGATCATGTCGCACGAGGCAAACGGATTCCTAATCCTGATACTCACACTCGCTATGGGAGCCGTCACGATGCGAAACGCGAGAAAACGTCCGTAACTCTATTCTATCTCCACCATTCCTGCATTAGCTTTATGTGCACGCCGAAGCCTAGCTGAGTTCGCGTGCGGGGTAAGACCCTGGCTTTAGCGGGGGTAGGCAAAGATGCGTATCCCTCCAGCGCCAAACTCAACGAGGGCGAAGCCAGGTCAAAGGCGCGAGACACCATGTGCGCGAAGCTCAGGAACATGACGAATGTTAAGAGACCTCGTCCCGCAGGGGTTCAGGGGTTCAAATCCCCTCCCCCGCACCATTTTACCAGTAACTCATCTGCGGACTCGCCCAGTAGTTCCGAATTTCCTCCAAATTCAACATACTACAGTTCAGGCTTGAACCTTAGCCTTCGACCTGTTCGCATTCAGCCAATCCGTAACCGCTTCCTCGTTGCTCCTGATGAAAACGGACAGCAATCAGCTATCTCGAAACCTGTAATGCTTCAGTTGTCTATGAGGTCGTGGGGGCCCCTTAGACAGTTCCCCAGGTGTGTTCGCAGTTGCAATAACTCTTGCCTAAGTCACTAATGCTTACCGTGCGGGTGCCGCTTTTGAATTCGAAATCTATGACCCTAGCAGGGTACTCGTTGTATAATATCCCATGCCATAATGGTCCTATGAGGGGTTGAGATATGTTCCAACAACATCTCGCGTATGTTGCCATTTCGATTCTGAGCTCGCTATCATCGGAGAATGCATTGACACTGAATATCGGCAGGTCTTTCTCGTAACGCTTGCTTATTCTAATGTCTTCCATGAAATGTTCCTTTCCCTCTGTGGGTTCGTAGAAGTTTAGCGTCTTTGAAACCATTTTTTCTCCCCAATCTATCGTGCTTTCGTGTGACGTCGATTGCCTGAGCATTGGTATCCCGATGTGCGGCAAGAAGTATTGCAGATAACCGCCATTTTCCCATTGTATTGTACCCCAATACCAGCAGGGAGTTATCGAAGATATCCGCACTTTCTGAAAATAGGATCTGCCCTCTACTGGGGTCTCTGTAGTGCCCACTCGGATCTTCCCCAACGACGAAAGTGCTCTGTATTTCAGCATAGAATACCCCATGTTTCTGAAGAAGTTTTTTCCCGTTGACATTAGTTCCGCCATTACGCTTTTCCACTGCTGCATCGAGAGCTCGATTCCTACGTTCTCGCTGTCAACTCTTAGCCATAGATCAGCAGGGCTGCCACCGAAGGAATAGACACCATCAGCACCTTCCATTTTGATTTGTCCAGAGCGGTCACCCCACACGGTTTCAGTCTTGCCGTGGTCTAGGATGAATGGGTCATGCATCTTGTTTCCGTCAAAATACCAAGATGCTACTATTGATTCGAAAGTGGCGCGACCTTCGTTGATCTCCATTGGGATTGTTGGTTCCCAGCGATAATCATTTATGCGAACTTTCTTGCAGTTTCTGGAGCCCCATAGGATCATGAGTTGCCTGGGGAATTCTGGGTGATCTGGGTTCTCGAAGAAGTGAATCCACCACCACCAGTGCCAAGTGCGGTTTGCAAGCATGTTTTCAGGGTAAACCCTCCATATGTCGTCGAAGACCTTGTGCATGTGTTCTCGCAAATCAGATAGTCTCAGCTTGCACTAGACACAACAACGTTCGGGGCATTTAGCAATATCCAAGGATTGTATGTTTAGTAGTGACGATTCAGCCGAGGCGGATATTTCTCATTTTCAACTTAAGGCGTTTGTCGAGTTGATTGATCAAGCGTCGCTTACTGTCTGGCTGATTGACTTCGAGAGCTTGCAAATGCCTGTAAGGTTCTAGTTGGCACTGACCGCTAACCCTGCGGCAGATGTTGCATTCACCTAAACCGTTGGACCTTATGTTGTGATGTGACATCACGTGCCCGCATAACTCGCAACGTTCCATAAGTACCCGTGCGATCCACCGGGTCAAGGTTGCAGTACAACCTTCACGCTGATGCTTCTAATGAGTTGTGCGCGTACTCTCCTGTCCAATATATGCGTCTACAAACCAGTAAGAGTCGATTCGAATAGTAGATAGAACGCCCAGCTAGGCCTTAGTGTAATACATTGAATTACTATGGTCAGATAGTTGATGTTCTACGCAGAAACCATCATTCTGAGCCGCATGGTTACATTCTGCGATTCTACACCTCAACTTAGACATCTCAAAAACCAAACGAGCGAACCTGTCAGCTAATTCGTCCGAGTTTGGCAGGATATCACTAGCAAGGAAGGTGTTTGGTGATGGTCGTATAAAGAGACTTCCAACCAATAGTCTGCTGATGTAACTAACCGCACACACACAAGAACGGGTATATCAGGCTACAAGCGGGTTGCACCCAGCATGGGAATATTCGGACAAGAAGAATCCCGCCTGTTTAGAACTTAATAGCCGAATCGTAATACTCGTTTTGGTGACTTTCAATCAAATGCCCGAACTGTAGCCTTCCTATGGATTTTGTGGGAAGATACATCCTTGATGTGAGGCTTGAGAGCGCTGCCCCCTCCCATTTGAAAGATTTTGAGGCGTGGCGCTGAAAAATGTGGCAAACTCTATGTTGACCCAGGCGACGGGCGACCGCACGAGACGGAGCAATTGCCAAAGGGCGCCTTGGCTTAGCCACCGCGGAATTTGTCACCAAGCGACTTCAGCTTCCCGTGGTCTAGGACCTGTATCTTCGTATCTAATCGTACGTCCAGACCGATCTGGCGAAGCAAACCGTATAGCTGCTCGCCCGTGATTTGACCCGTAAGCTGGCCACTTTCGACGAGTTGAGCAAGTTCCTGGAACAGTCTGCCTACGATCGAAGGATACTGCTGTTTTGTGGCTTCATAGACTTCCCAAGCGCGTCCCACAAAGACCCGCTGTAAGGTCTGCTCTGTAGTAGGTCTCTGCTTGGGTTGGGTCACTTGCTTTTTCGCGTCCAACACTCGTTGCATCTCCGCTAATCGCTTGCGCTTGATTCGTTCCAGTTCACTGTCACTCAATCCTGTTCACTTCTTTCGAGTCTTTCCTTGGCGACCCCTATGGACCATTCGAAGTCATAAACGAAACGCCCCGCAACTATCCATGCATCTAATGAATGCTTGTCGATGCTGTAAGTCTCGTTCAACAATCGCTTGGTGTCTGCTGTGAAGTGTCCGCGGGGAAACGCGCCGATGAATATCATTGGGTTATCGAGTTTCGCAGTAGTATCTGCCACGTTGCGGAGAAGTTCAGGTTTCCCGATTCGACTGAATCCTATAGTCCTAGAAGGTGCATGTCTTTCGATAAATCGCTCTAGGGTTATTCGTTCGACACTCAGCAACGGTTCACCATCTAGTGGCACCCTTTTCTCGATGAATAGTTGTTCGATCAACCCAACGAATCGCGTGTAATTTTTCGGCAGCCTGATTCTGGGATTGATAGTAATCAATTGGTCTTCCTGAGTATGGATGAATACTTTGAGATAGTTTTCCCAGTTTAGCGGTGTCTCCAAAACCTGTAAGAGTGTATTGTGAATAATGTCTGGTCGCCCCATTTTCTCCGGTAATATATCATGACTAGTTCGTGGCAACTGTTTCATTGCTGAATGATGGAACGCCCTATCCAGCAGAACCTCTTCAGGTAACTTCCGTCTCTTACTAGCGTAAAGTTTGATCTGAGGATGTGATCTTATCTCATCAGGTACTCGCTGCATTGCTGCCTCTACAAGAACCAATGTTAGCGACATGAGTAAGACCCACTAGCATTGGATCACGAGAAAAAGGTTACAAGCTGATCTACGCTTCCAAGTCAGGGTAAGCATTTGACGTGGCGGAGCGGAACTATTCGGCAGATTGCTCGTGAACGAATAGAGATATTGCTTCGCCTAGCAAGACAGACCTTTTCAGACGACCCTTCTCTCTCTAAGAGATACGTGGAACTCGCTCGCTTAATCGGAATGAAATCTGGCGTCCGCCTGACGCGCGATACGAAAGCGTCCATCTGTAAGAAATGCGGAAGCCTTCTTGTTCCAGGGCGCAACTGTCGAATTAGAATAAGATCAGAAACTGGAACAACTGTATTAATTACGTGCCTACAGTGTGGAAGCAAGAAACGATATCCAACTGTGAGGGAACGACGTTCGAAAAGAACCGTACGAGAAGATTGAAGACCAAGTCGAGAGTAATTGAACCCACGATTTGGATTGGAAAAGAAGGTCTCTCTCAAGAACTAGTCCAACACATAGAAAACCAACTCGGAGTTCGCGGACTCGTCAAGCTCAAACTCCAGAAATCTTTCTTGACCAATTCGAAAACGGACAGCGTTGCGGAAAAGATTGCTGCCTCGACTGGTTCCACTCTCGTAGATGTAATGGGTCACACGTTTACGCTATACAAGAAAAAAAGTGAAAGCGCAAAAATCAAACAGAGGTCAGCTCGATAGTCAAGGTTTTGCATTAAACTAAACTTATATCGTGCTCTCCGATTGTAACGTGACTCTGTTACCGGATGGAAAATTCAAATGCCAACGCCAATGGATGTTCCTTCAGATCAACTCTTAGATAGGTTATCGAAGTTTCTGAAGGAGAATGTTGGTGAAGTCTCTCCGCCAAATTGGGCTTCGACGGCGAAGACAGGGTCGCACACTGAACGTCCTCCATCTAATCCAGATTGGTGGTACGGTCGATGCGCATCCCTATTGAGGAAATTGTACCTTCACGGCCCAGTCGGAATCGCGCGTTTGAGAGTCGAATATGGAGGCCGCCTACGTCATGGTACGCATATTGAGCATTCGAGAGTCGCCGGTGGTTCCGCGATAAGAGAGCCACTGCAGCAGCTTCAGAAGGCTGGTTTTGTTTCCGTCGAAGGTAAGAAGGGTAGGAAACTGACCGCTGAAGGTGTCAGCTTGTTGAATAGAATGACTGCCGACATTCTGAAGAATGCCAAGAAGGCGGAAAGCCAGTAATGATGAATGAAGAGGACGATTATTCAGACGAAGAACTAAACGCGATAAGACAAAGGAGGTATTCGGAGCTACAACGTGCTGCAGTGGATGAGCAGAGGCAATCTGAATCACGAAAACAGTTTGAAGCACAGAAGCAAGCTGTGCTAAAGCAGATTCTCACTCCGGAGGCAAGACAAAGGTTGACAAACATTAGAATGGTGAAACCAGAATTCGCTGATCAGATAGAACTTCAACTCATCCAACTCGCCCAGACTGGGAGGATTAAAGTTCCGATATCAGATGAGCAGTTGAAAGACGCGTTGGCTAAACTTCAATCTAACAGGAAGGAAATCCGAATAAGGAGAGCTTGAATTGGCCAGAAACAAACCGACCGCTCGCAAACGTAGACTCGGCGCTGCCCTTAAGTCTAGGAAAGCCGTGCCCACTTGGGTGATCGCTAGAACTCAGGGCCATACGAGAACGCACCCTAAGAAGAGGCATTGGCGACGAACGAAGCTGAAAGCATAGAAGTGGAATCATGATGAGCAAGCCAGAGAAAGAAGAAGAAACGACCGCACCCCCGCCTGCTGAGGAAACGACTGACCAAGAGCCTGTAGCGGAGGCTGAGACGTTGGCTGTCGAACCTGTAGAAGAAGAGAAAGAGACTGCAAAGTCAGTTCCAGCTGCTGCGGAAGCCGAGAAGGAGCCAGGCGAGGAAGAGATCGAAGTAGTTGAGGAGAAGATCTACACTATTCCTATCGGAAGGCTTGGATATGCAACCGATAGAGGTCACAGATCTCCGAAGGCTGTGAGGGATGTTAGAGCTTATGTGGCGCGGCATATGAGAGCAGATGAAGTGTCAATCAGCAACGAAATCAACCAAGCTATTTGGAGAAGAGGCATAAACAAACCTCCGCGAAAGATTACTGTACGTGCAGTCAAGGACAAGGAAGGCAAAGTCGTAGTATACCCATCGAAGACTGCTTAGGCGGTATTTTGGTCTCAGAGCTTAACAGGTCGCTGGGAACTTAGGATGGCTGTGATACTTGCTGATGTGTTTGGAAGTCCAAACATTGGAGTTTACTGTTTCTGCAATGAAGAGTTGGCCGTAGTACCACCAGGTCTAACCAACCGTAAACTGAAGCAATTCGCGGAAACTTTGGACGTTAATGTCTGTAGTACCACCGTTGGCGGATCAACGCTAGTTGGAGCGTTGGTTACTGGAAACTCCAAAGGACTGCTTGTCCCTCATACGATTCAGGACTACGAACTACACCGAATTGAGGAGTTCTCCAAAGTTGTCATAGTTGAATCCAAATGGACCGCACTTGGCAACGTTGTATTAGCAAACGATTTCGGCGTAATATTGCACCCCGATGCGCCACGAGAGATCACGAAAAGTATGGATGATCTTGGCGTTCAACCAGCCCACGGCAATATTGGGGCATTGCCGTTTGTCGGCGCTTTGGCGATTGCGACCAACCAAGGCGCACTTCTCAGCCCTAACACGTTGAAGGAAGAACAGTCCGTCATTGAAGCTGCGCTGAAAGTAGGCACCGAACTGAGTACAACGAATGGTGGTGTGCCCTTTGTCAAGTCAGGTATCCTGGCGAACTCCAAGGGTGCTGTAGTCGGTTCCCTGACGCGTGGAGCTGAATTGATGCAGATCACAAAAGTTCTAGGCGTCTAGGCGATCAAAACTACGCTACTTTTGCATGAGGTCGTAGTCAAGGTATATCCAGATCCCGCTGGCTACGAATATTATTATCCCCACGGCTACCCAAGGTTCATAGGGATAGCTTGCGTAGGTCCACCATAAATCTAAGATGACGATTATAATGCCCATCAATATTGCAAGGTAGGATTTTGTTTTCGAATTCATGCAAATCCAAAAGATGCAGTTAACTAGCGTTTAAATGCCTTTTCTCGTCAACTTGCAGACGTTTAGTTCTCTAGCTTTGGAAGACTTGATCCCATTTTCCTTGATCTAGTTCTTTCTGAACTTCTCGGGGATCCTTGCCTTCAATCGTTATGCCCAAGCTCACGCAGGTGCCCATTACTTCCTTCGCCGCCGTCTTAGTCGATTTTGAATAGCTACTCGGCATCTTCATGCCTGCAATCTTGGCAACCTGTTCCATCGTCAAATTGCCTACTTTCTCAGTTTTCGGATTGCCGGATCCCTTCTGAATGCCCAGCTCCTTCACAACAAGCGCGGAAGTTGTAGGCGTGCCAATTTCAACTTCGAACTCTTTCGTATCTACGTCCACAACGACTCGAACGGGGACCTTCATCCCAGCGTACGCTTTCGTCAAATCGTTGATCTTGTTTACAATCTGAAGTAAGTTAACCCCTAGAGGGCCAAGTGCAGGTCCCAATGGAGGACCAGCATTAGCTTCGCCTCCGTTAAGTAACGCTTCAACTTGCTTCTTTTCGCCCATTACCTGACGTTCCTCCTCTACTCACTAATTTCACGTAATCTGCGTGAACCGTGATTGGAAGTGTTGCAAATCCTTCCTCAAGCAGTTCGATGGTCACTTCCTCTTTCAGTTTATCAACGTCTGTAATTCTTGCCTTAAGTCCTCTGAATGGTCCGCTAATCACTTCTACCGAGTCTCCTGCCTGTAGATCCTCAATAACTGGCTTGGTTACTATGAAACGATCAAGTGCTTCCGCCGAAATAACTCCTTTAGTGCGAGCCCTCGCGTGCCTTACTCCCGCTATCAAATCATCAACATAATGCGGACCCGCTGATTCAACGAAAATGTAACCTTTCACAACGTCTGGCGCCAAGACGCTAACAATGGGGAGCTTCTTCAGGGCTATTCGAGATGCGATAAGATCTACCACAGTTCTCTCCTGGCCGCTGGTAGTTCTGACCGCGTAAATCAGCATCTTGCGCTCGGTACTCATTATGGGGAAGCCCCGGTAGTAGCGGACGACGGTGGCAGTAAGTTGAGGAACAAGAATAGAATCCGAATTACATACCCGAGAGATCCCGCAATCACAACACCAAGGAAACTGATCTTTACCATTAATGAAATCTCGTCACGCGATGGTTTAGTGGTTACGTGAATCAAACGCTTGGTAGAATCGATGAATTCTCTCGTGTTCATGTGCTAATCCTTCTGTTCTTCTCTCCGTTAATTCTTCGACATAAAGAGCGCGTTATTTTAACTTGGTTCTGAGTTCTGTCAACTCAAATGTCATACTAAGTATGTCAGCACGCCCACATTCCATCCTTAACCTGTAGATAGTTCGATAGGCTCAGGATTGATTCTCTTTCAGGATGAGTTAGGAAAACAACCAATGCATCTTCCTGTTTTGGCAAGGCGTCGACTCATGTCAACGGAGATCTTAGTCACGAAGTTAACGGAATCAACTAGACTCGAACGATCTCTATCTTCTTCTGTTTCAGTGTGTCAAGGAGTCTTCTTCTGTCCGGACCCCTGATTCCTTTCCAGTCCAGAACTGCAGTGTGGCATTGTTCTCCTAACGTTCTCTCGAACGCCATCCACACGACTTGTTCATCGTATTCATCGAAGAAATACTTGGAGAGAATGTGGCTGAATGCATATCCGTTTATCCTGAGTGCGGAACCTTGCTTGTTGCAGTAGTGGCCGCCTCCGAATCCTACTGCTGGAATGCCTGGCAGGGGTGCGGTTGCTGCTTTCCAAATAGCTTGACTCGCAGCTGAAACTGCAAGCGGATCGTTCCACTCTCGTTCAGTGCTCCCAACTTCAACAAACAAAATCGGTGCCTCCAGTTCCGTTGGGCCATGGTGTGTTGCTTCTAGGCTTACCGCGTAATTCAACTTGTATTCTTCACGGAGCTTGTCCAGGGTGAGCAGTGCGGCGCGTAACCTTGGGGGGGCCGTATACGATAGGGTCTTGGGTGTGCCACCGAAATCAGCACGGGAAGTGCAATTACCAGTCCAGTGAGTCGTGAGCGCTGGCTCATCACTCTCGCTCCTGTGCCGTGAAGCGAATATTACGCAATCAACGTTAGAAGGTGATCTGACTATGTTAGTGTAGATTCCATCCGACTCAACATGCTTCAGGAAAACGTTCTCGTGCTGTAAGAGGTCAACTTCTCCCGGAACCGGATTGAATTCACGTGTCCTAACAAGTTCTTTGGCGATATTCTGTGCTGCGATGTCGCGACGTGACGCAATTACGAGAACAGCCAACCTTAACCGACTATCTTTGATACCATTTGATCTGGATTGAATGGGATGAGATCCTCGTAATTTTGACCAACCGCTGCGAAGAAGATCGGCTTGCCTATAATAGTGGCCATCGATATTGCACTCCCGCCCTTTGCATCAGCGTCAAGTTTTGTTAAAATCACGCCGTCTATCGTAACAGCTTCAGAGAAGATTCGTCCTTGTTCTACAGCATCGTTTCCCGTTAAGGCATCGACGACAAGTACTGTAAGATCAGGCCTGGCAACTCGTGCTATTTTTTTCATTTCTTCCAGTAAATTCTTGTTCGTTTGCATTCTGCCCGCTGAATCGATCAAGACCACGTTAATGCTATGAGCCTTCGCGTAATTCGCCGCGTCAAATGCGACGGCCGCTGCGTCTCCGCCGTAATCGTGTTTGATTGTTCTTATTCCGATACGACGTGCATGTTCCTCGATCTGCTCTATGGAGCCTGTTCTGTATGTGTCTGCAGCCGCCAATATAACGGAGAAACCGTTGGCAAGGAGGAGGTGTCCAATTTTCGCGATTGAGCTAGTTTTCCCTGTGCCATTTACTCCGACGAACAGAACGATCGCAGGCCTGTGCTCATTCTTGCAACGATTAAGCGTCTCAAAGAATTTCGCGTCTCCGCTCCCCTGAAGTAGTTCACCGAGAACGTCACGGAGCACGCTTTTTGCAGCTCCGGTAGAGTCGCTGAAACGTTTAACCTGGATTTGTTTTAGTTTTATTTGCAGGTTATCGCAGATCCGTTTTGCAACAGAGTAGGCTACGTCGCTCTCAACGAGCACGAGCAAGAACTCGTCTAGGAGTTGCGTGACGTCCTTGTCTGACAGTTCTTTCTGGGAGATTTTGTTTGTGAATCCGGTTAGCCCAGACTTCAGTTTCTCAAACATGCTTAACGTCTCCGCAATTTCCTAAGGAAGAACGAGAGGTCAGCGTAGAGGGATTAGGTAAATCAGCCTGTTTTTCGTGCGCCTGTTTGCGTTGCTGTAGAATCTCCTCTAGTGCGTCACGGTCTTGTTGATAGCGACCAAGAGTCTGCTCGAGTTGTTGCTGAATTGCCGTTCTTGCTTTCTCCAGATCTTGAAGTCTACTCTTCAAATCGTCCACGGAGCTTTCAATATTCTTCTCCATAG
Source organism: Candidatus Bathyarchaeota archaeon (assembly GCA_963783645.1). Classification (GTDB taxonomy): domain Archaea; phylum Thermoproteota; class Bathyarchaeia; order 40CM-2-53-6; family 40CM-2-53-6; genus FEN-987. Next base: position 101,518 of record CAWAOH010000010.1, read on the forward strand.
CAGCGCCTGCGCCAATACCCATCACTAGTTTCTTGGAATCAGCAATTGACATTCGAATATAGGATCCTGCGCCTACGGGGACCAAAACGGGATCACCATCTTGAAGTTTTTTCAAGCCGTCGATGGTATCATGCGCAACAGTGATTTCGCTTATTGCCGCGCTACGATTTCGAGCCTGGATTGTAATGCGTTAACGGAGCCTTCCAAGATCCGAATTTCTGCTGCTAACCGCCTAACGATGTCCTCTTCACTTACTTGAGGGGTTGACATTCTCTACCGCCTGCGCTTCCGAGTTGATTTGTTCCACTGAGTTTATGGTGATCTCGAATCTACGAGCACGGTGTCTACTTCCCATGTCGGCGTAAAGTCTCTGAATAGCGTGCTCTTGTTTGAGTGCACTTATCTTGACGGCGAATGGAATGCGAGTCTTTCCTTTCTTGATCTCGCCCGCAATTTTGAACATCCTAACTTCAGACAACGAACACTACAACCGTGCCATATGACATCAGAGTCTGCTATTAATCTGAAGGAGCGGTAATAGGCTGTCTGAAAACGTTTTTATTAGGCAGCGGGGATGACCCGTTTGAAATTTGACTAGATTAGGCTGTGCTCTTGATTGCCACTTGCTAAGGATGAAGTTGCTAGGGCACTAGGTGAGTTACGACAGAATCTAGTGAAGCGGAAATTTTCTCAGTCAATCGAGCTTGTTGTGAAGCTACGGGAAGTTGATCTGAAGAGACCTGAAAACAGAATAAATGAAACGATTCCGCTCCCTAATCCACCAGAGAAACCTCTCAAGATCTGCGTAATCGCTTCTGGAGACTTGGGTACCAGAGCTAAAACAGCCGGCGCAGACCTGCTCGTTAGCAGAAACGATATTGAAAATTTGGGTAAGGATAAGAAAGCCGCCCGGAAATTAGCCCAAGAGTACGACTTCTTCATTGCTGAAGCTCCACTCATGCCACTTGTCGGTAGAGCTTTAGGTTCATTTCTCGGTCCTAGAGGCAAGATGCCCACTCCGGTTCCTCCGACAGCTCCTATCGAACAGATCGTGTCTGGTCACCGTAAGATGGTTAGAGTTCGAATGAGAGAACAACCCGTCCTACAGTGCCGAGTGGGAACGGAGAGTATGCCGGACGACAAACTTGCTGAGAATATTCAGGCGGTGTTTACCCGAATCGAGGAGAAACTTGAACGCGGCGTTAAGAACGTTGGGGAGATTCTGGTCAAGACAACAATGAGTAAGCCAGTGAAGATCAACATTACAAAGTGACTAACATGCTAACTCGACAAGTTGCCGTCTGGAAGAAGGAAATCTTCTCCGACCTTCAGACCCTACTAAGGGAATACTCTGTCGTGGCTGTTGCGGATCTGCAAAAGGTACGTTCATCACAGATCCAGGAAATAAGGAAGAAACTACGAGGAAAAGCAGAACTCGTAGTTGCAAAGAACACAATTCTCCAGAAGGCATCGGAGGAACTTGCGAGTGAGAAAGCGAACGTGGATAAATTCGCTAAGTCTCTATCCGGATCTAAAGTTCTGATATTCACTCAGATGAATCCGTTCGAATTAATTGTCTTCCTGAACAAGAATAAGGTCAGAGTTCCTGCAAAGGGTGGTGACGTCGCCACGGGCGAGATCATGATTCCTGCTGGAAACACTGGTCTGCAGCCTGGCCCAGTAATTAGCGAATTCAACGAGGCGAAAGTTCAGACAAGAATAGAGGGCGGAAGTATCTTCGTGGCGAAAGATACCGTGGTGGCTGAGAAGGGTGATGTGCTCTCAACCAAGACCGCTTCGCTTCTTTCGAAGTTGGGAATGAAACCTATGGAAGCGGGGCTCACACTATCCTATGCTTATGATAACGGTCTCGTTATTGGACCAAATGATCTCACCTTTGATCTAGACCAGATGAGATCACAATTCTCAACTGCCGCAAGGTTAGCATTCGGCCTTGCAGTCGAAGCCAACATCATGCTACCCGAAACAGCTCCAGCCATCCTTGGTAAGGCGTATCGACAAGCAGTTGCAGTCAGCGTTGAAGCAGGATTCTTCACGAAAGAAACTACGCCGAAGATTATTCAGAAGGCGTATTCTAACATGAACGCCTTGTCTCAAGCAATCTCTGCTGTTAAACCCGAAGCACTTACGCCCCCGCCGGTACCAGCCGCTGAAGGAAAAGGTTGAAAAGAGGGACATCGGGTAAGCAGAGGAACCCGCATCAAGATCGGTGTAAATAATGGAATACGTATACGCAGCGCTCCTGCTCCATTCGGCAGGCGGAGAAGTCTCAGAAGACAACGTGAAGAAAGTTCTAACCGCAGCCGGAGTCAAAGCAGAAGAACCACGAGTCAAGGCACTTGTTGCAGCTCTATCGGAGATCAAGATAGATGATGCTCTGAAGGCAGCACAGGCAATACCAGTTGCAGCAGCACCTGCAGCTACAGAAGCTAAGAAAGAAGAGAAGAAGCCTGAAGACGACAAGAAGAAGAGCGAAGAGGCACTAGCTGGTCTCGGAGCTCTATTCGGCTAGATTTCTGCTTTCTTCTTCTTTTTACCTCTATCTACTTGTATAATTCCTCGTCAGCGCAGCTTCTGAAAGATAGTTGACTTTAACAGTAGATGGCTACTGAATGCTCCGTGGCGTAACAGTTGTCAGAGGATTACATTGTCTGCCGTTGCGGAGCCCGTTTCACCAACAATGATGGAGGCAAACAGTTGTATGATCGACATCAGGCTTGGTGTGGAAAGCAAGGAATGATCATCAATCAAGGAGCAAATAGAACAGGAAGACGAGCTGGGAGGCGTTCAGAGGATTGAATTTGTATCTCCAAGGTCTGAGCAATACATATGTAAGCGACACGCGGTGCTATCTTCGATGGGGCATGGCATCTTTTCTATAATTTCAGGCCCCTTGCGCTCGCTCTCTGCTTACGTAGAAGCAAATAGCTTTCTAACTTAGTTTGCTTCGTTGGCTGGAGGAATAGATTAGTGGAGATTACAGAGAAGGAATTTGCAGTTCCATTCTTCAAAGAGAACGGCTTCATTCGCAAAAAGTGTGTACGCTGCGGCAGCCATTTCTGGACCCAGCAGCCTGATCAGACTCTGTGCGGAGACAGTCCCTGCGTCGAGTATTCTTTCATTAATAAATCCCCAGCTAAACGTGCATATTCTGTTCATGACATGCGAGAGTTGTTCCTATCCTTCTTCGAAAAGAATGGTCATACTCGAATAAGGCCGTACCCAATTGTGGCGAGATGGCGCAATGACGTCTTCCTCGTAGGGGCATCCATCTACGACTTCCAGCCCTATGTTACAGAGGGAATGATTCCTCCACCAGCAAACCCCCTTGTCGTAAGCCAGCCGAGCATCAGATTCACTGACATCGACAATGTCGGACCGACATTGGGGAGACATGATCTGATGTTTGAAATGGGAGGCGCTCACGCTTTCAATTATCCAGATAAGGAAATTTACTGGATGGACCAGACGATTAGGTACCACCATCAACTCGCTACTGAAGAATTCGGTTTGCGGTCTGAAGATGTCTCATATAAGGAGCATTTCTGGTCAGGGGGAGGGAATGCGGGACCTGATGTCGAGTGCCTTTGCAGCGGCTTAGAAATTTCGACACTGGTCTTCATGCAGTACAAAGTCCAAGGAGATAAGCTCAGTAAACTACCCATTAGAACTGTTGACACTGGTTACGGGATCGAACGCTGGGCATGGCTCAGTCAAGGGAAACCAAGTGCGTTCCAAGTAATTTATGGAACAGTTCTGGACAAGATTTTCCAACTAGCATCAGTAAAATACGATGAGGCCCTCGTCGCCAAGGTGGTCCCCTATTCTAGCTACATGAACACAGAGCTTGGGAACCGTATTGATGCCAGGAAGAAGGTCGCTGAACTCGTTGGAATGAATTGGCAAGAACTTGACGCAGCCCTTTCGCCGATCGAGAGTGCATTCACAGTAGCAGATCACACAAAGACTATCGCATTTCTGCTATCCGAAGGAGTAGTGCCTTCAAACGTTGAGGAAGGATATCTGGCAAGGTTGTTGATCCGCCGAACGTACCGAATGCTCCGCCGACTAGGAATCGAAGATCGAATGATTGAGATTCTCAATTCGCAAATAGATTACTGGGGCGGAGACTTTCCACAACTCATCACTATGAGGAATGAAGTGGCTGAGGCAATCAAATCAGAGGAACAAAAGTACAAACGAACATTAGAGCGTGGTTCAGAATTAGTCAAGAAAATTTCAGGCGACTTGAAACGCAAAAATCAGTCGGTAATGCCAGATGAAACGCTAGTTGAATTATATGATTCACATGGGCTAGTTCCTGATATAGTGAAGGAACTGGTTGAACCTCTGGGTTTGGAAGTGAATCCGCCATCCAACTTCTACGCCATGGTAGCCCAACGGCACCTCGCCCGCAAGAGCACGGCAGTGGAAGAACCAATCGGCGTTTCAAGTCTAAAGGACAAAGTCGAGAAGATGCCAGAAACCGAAACCCTGTACTACAATGATCCGTTCCAAAAAGAGTTCAAAGGGAAAGTAATTGGAGTAGTGGATAACCAGTACATAGTCTTGGACAGAACCTGCTTCTATCCAGAAGGTGGAGGTCAACCGGGCGACATCGGAGTCCTAGATACTACTCACGGCACAATCGAAGTTGTGGACACGCAGAAGGTAGGACGCGTTATCCTCCACCATATCGAAGGAAAGCCACCCGCAGTCGGCAGCACCGTTCGTGGAGCAATTGAATGGAATAGGCGTGTGAGCCTAATGCGACATCACACGGGTACCCACCTGGTACTAGGGGCAGCGCGTCGTGTTCTCGGACAGCATGCATGGCAGGCGGGAGCGCAGAAGGGTGTCCAATCTAGTCGAATCGACATATCACACTACGAACGACTAACAGAGGGCCAAGTCAGAGAAATAGAACGTTTAGCGACTGAGGTCGCTTTGCAAGACATACCAGTGCAATCAGAATGGTTACCTCGAGAGAAAGCCGAACAGACTTACGGATATGTACTCTACCAAGGAGGAGTAGTACCAGGAAGAGAACTCCGAATCATAAAGATCGATGATTGGGACGTTGAAGCATGCGGAGGAACACACTGCACAAGAACAGGCCAAATCGGAACCATAAAGATCCTGCACACTGAACGCATTCAGGATGGAGTCGAACGGATCGAATTCGCTGCAGGGACGCAGGCACTGCGAGCATTCCAAGAGCAAGAAATGAAGCTCAGAGGAATAGCCAACATAATTGAAGCACCCATCGACAAAGTAGATCACTACGTTCAAGCCATCGTAGACGAAAAATCGAAGCTTTCCCAAAGACTGACCGAACTAACAAGAGAATGGGCGAACCACGAGGCAGATCGTCTTCTCCAATCCGCTAAGACTATTGGGCAAGTGAAACTATGCGAATCAACCTTTACACGCGGTACCGAAGACGACGTAATCTTGGTCAATAACCTGATCGTCGAAAAAGACCCCAACGCCGTAACTGTGCTTCTGCTCGTTCAGGACTCAGCAAGAATCTTCGTTGGTGCTGGAAAGAATGCCATACAAAGTGGAGTAAATGCTGGACAGTTAGCAACAAAACTCGCAGCGCTACTGGGTGGAGGGGGCGGCGGAAGAGACTACTTCGGTCAGGGCGGCGGTAAAAAAGCAAACGTTGAGTCAGTTACCAAGAATTCTGAGCTAATGCTGAAAACAATGTTGACCAAGTGATCAGGATGCCTGTTGATTGGGGTAAGATAGATAAGAAATGGCAAACAGAATGGGCCAATTCTAGATTATTCGATGCAGACCCAGAACCAAGTCGTGCAAAATGCTTCGTCACGTTCCCGTTCGCATACATGAGCGGTCCACTGCATGTCGGAAGCGGATACACCGCGGCCAGGATAGACGCCTACGCCCGATACATGCGAATGCGCGGATACAACGTTCTCTATCCATGGGCATGGCATTGGACAGGCAAAACGGTTGCAGGAGCCGCAGAACGTATCAAGATGGGAGACGAAGAATTCATTCGACCCATCAGAGAAATTGACGGCGTCCCCGAAGAGCATCTGAGAAAATTCGTCGATCCGGTCTATATGGCTAGATATTACACTGACGCTAATCGTGACGCGGTAAAGAAATTAGGTTTGGCAATAGATTGGCGGAGGGAATTCCACACAAGTTCATTGAATCCTGCATTCAACAAATTCGTAGTGTGGCAGTATCTTCGGTTAAGAGATCGCGGATACGTAATCAAAGGAACTCACCCAGTAGTGTGGTGCCCCAAAGACGAGAGCCCAACTGGAGATCATGACCGACTGGAGGGAGAGGGCGTTCGACCTGAAGAATTCATTCTCATGAAGTTCAAGCTGGGAGACGTATTTCTTCCTTGTGCAACATTCCGGCCAGAAACAATCTATGGCGTCACAAACCTTTGGGTGAACCCTGATGGGGAATATGTGGAGGCTCATAGTTGACTCGGAGCGCTGGATCATAAGCCAGTATGCCTCCGGAAAATTGCAGAACCAGCTTAAGCAGCGTCAGAGTTGTTCGAAGTCTGAAAGGTGCTGAGCTCGCGGGGAAGCAGTGCGAAGATCCTATACTGGGAAGAAAGCTACTAATTCTGCCCGGAGAATTCGTTAATACTAACAACGCAACGGGCTTAGTATACAGCGTTCCCGCTCACGCACCATACGATTGGCTTGCGTTAAGGGACCTACAACGCAACACTACAACCCTTAGCAGATTCTCAATCCCAACGCAAGATGTACAAACTATCCAGCCAATTTCAGTCATTTCAGTAGAAGGTTACGGTGACTTCCCAGCAATTGAAATTGTTGACCGCATGCGCATCCGCGATCAGAACGATATGATGGCTGAAGAAGCAACCAAAGAAATCTACAAAGCAGAATTCCATAGCGGCATCCTCAGAGACAACTGCGGTCCTTACGCTAAACTGAAGATAGCTAACGTGAAACAGTCACTCGTCGCAGATTTCCGGAAGAAGGGAATTGCAGACGTAATGTACGAATTACCGCAGAAGGTGATTTGTCGATGCACTACAGAGTGTGTTGCCAAGGTTCTAGAGGACCAGTGGTTTCTGAAGTACTCTGATGCAAACTGGAAGTCGATGGCTCACGAAGCGATCTCTAGGATGACGTTCTATCCGGAGGAAGCTCGAAGCTGGTTCGACGGAGTAATCGACTGGCTTCAGGACTGGCCATGCGCCCGCAAAACTGGCTTGGGCACCCCTCTACCATGGAGCCCAGACTGGATTGTCGAGACCTTAAGCGATTCAACGATTTACATGGCATACTACATGGTCAGCAAATTCGTAAATGCTGGCCTAATCAAACCTGAACAGCTGGAACCTGAAGTATTCGATTACGTCTACTACGGCAATGGAGAACCGCAGCAGCTCGCAACGAAACTCGGAATCGAAAAGACCGTACTGGAACAAGTGAGGCAAGAGTTCCTATACTGGTACCCAGTCGATTTGAGGAATTCAGGCAAGGATCTAGTCGGAAACCATCTCTGCTTCTTCATCCTACACCACGTAGCGCTCTTCGAACAAAAGTATTGGCCTCGGGCGATCGGAGTAAATGGTTTCATGCTGGCAGAAGGCCGCCCAATGCACAAATCTCAAGGTAACTTCATGCCATTGTGGAAAGCCTGTGCCGAGTTCGGAGCCGACGCAGTCCGGTGCACCATATTGCTGGCGGCAGAGGGAATGGATGATCCAGATTGGCGCAGGGATAATGCTAGAGATCTACAAAGTAGATTAGAATCATTCCTTCGTCTAATCGAAGAGAAATCGAAGTATACTGAACACGCAGAGTATGGTCATCTCGAGAAATGGTTAACCAGCAAAGTACAAGCAAGGTCCAGAACTGTTTCCGAATCCTTGCAAAAACTGAAAACTCGAACGGCACTTTCCTCAGCCATTTACGATGTATGGAATGATTTACGTTGGTATGAAAGAAGAGCAGAGAAGGCCGATGCAACCGTCATCAAGAATGCTCTCTCTGTCTGGACGAGACTAATGGCACCGTTCGCCCCGCACTTGGCAGAAGAATGTTGGCAAATGATGGGTCAAGATGGCTATGTCTCAACCGCTAAATGGCCTGATTTCGGGGAAGTCGGGATAGACTTCCAGGCGGACGAGCTAGAAGGTATCGTGAAACAAATTCTCGAGGACACGCAAGAGATAATCACAACTACGAAGATTGTTCCGAAGAAGATCCACTATTACTCAGCAGCGAAATGGAAATGGCGAGTGTTGACTGAAGCATTGCAACGCGCGGATAGGCAACCTGAAACTTTGGACGGCCTCATTCGAGACATGATATCTGCAAAGGTTGCAGCACAGAAGGATCTGCCCAAATTCGCTGCGAAAATAGTAAAACAGGTAAGGACGATGCCTACAGATTTGAGGAAACGCAGGATTTCAGTGGGCGAGCTTGATGAGAAGGGCGTCCTCGCTGAATCCAAAGCTTTCCTATCAAGAGAACTGAGAGTGCCTGTTGAAATTCACACTGAGGACGACTCTGGCTTGTACGATCCCAAGATGAGGTCCAGACTCGCTGAACCGTACCGGCCAGCTATTTTCATCGAGTAATGGACAACTTTAAGCACGATGAGAGGGCGTAGTGTGTGAGCCGGGTCCGTAGCTCAGTCTGGATAGCGCTTAATCGTTAAGCGTCAAAAGCACAGGCCCTCTAAACGCTTAATGCGGGAGAAGCCTGGGGTCCGGGGTTCGAATCCCGCGGGCCCGCCACGTTCCACGCGTAATTGCCCTTCGCTAATGATCCAGGCGAAAATGCAACCAGTACTTCAAGTGGTCCCGATTCTGCTCAGAACACGGAGTGCAGTTAGCGTGATCCACTTGCTCGGCGGGCCCTTCCTTTCTAAGGCAAAGCGTTTTGGTCGCCTCTTGATTCGATACCCGGCTCCTGACCCCAAATCAGGATGAATACCATCAACAGTCCAAGTGCCATCTGGTCGACGTTTCTCTTCTAATATTCGCTGAGCCGCTTTGAGCCGTTTATCTCCCGCATATCCGAGGCTAGTGATGACGTCTAGCCCTACGAGTATGTCATAGTAGTAATGGACTGGATAGTGGAACCTAAACCAGGGTGCATAGCGTCGATGCCCCTGTTTGAATAGGTTACGCTCGAGATAGAATTCAGCTCCTCTCTCAACCGAACGTTTGATCCGTCGTGTCCACTTCCTCGTGGGCAGAACGGCGAATGCGCTGAGCCCTTCCCAACAGTCAAGAGTTCCCCTTCCGAAAGCTCGCTCGTAGAAACAATGCCATCCTCCGTCGTCCATCTGGTTGTCCACCAACCAGTCCAGGGCTGAGCAGACGCGTGGATCGTCGCCATACCCGCAGCGAAGGAGAGTTCTTGCAAGGTTACCTGTAAGACAGAGTTCGCTCCTCGACCACGTACTACTCGGGGGATCGAAACCTCCGTCAGGTCGAGAGTACTCGTTCAGGAAAAACTCGCATGGTTTTCTGATTCGATTGTCCTTAGCAGTTAAACCTAGGTCCGCGAGAACGATAAGTCTCCAAATAGTTGCAGAGTATTTTGGTAGATACAGATCCCTTCGCGATTCCCAGAATCCTCCCGGCTTTTGCGCCATTAGGATATTACACGCCCATCCGAATCTTGGAATATTTGAATGGGCCTTCTGGACCTCCTGGTTATCCTTCGAATAGTCCAGCAAATCCAATAGTGTATAGTAACGGATAGCAGGTTGATTTGGTTCCAGCAGCCATTCCAGAACCCTCTGATCCTGTCTCAACCTCAGCGCTGTCGATTTGGTTACCAACGATTTTCGCGTATGGATATTTTCTTTGAGCAGGACCGACTTGGCTGAAGCTATTGCTCTGCGAGCCTATACGCATCCACGATCTGCCAAATCCAGAATACCGCAGCATAAACAACGAGACTGATTCTGTAAAGTGGATATGGGTATACCATCAAATTCGAAGCGTAGGCAGCATAGAGAGTTTGCCAGATCAATGCCAAGGTACCAATTACGATTCCTGCAACCAGTATTGCTGCTCCTCGCTCGCTTTTTCCGATATACATCTGACCAAGGCCAGGGACTAGCAGAGAAAGAATGCCGGCAGTCACTGGATTTCGATTTCGTTTCTTCGGCATAAACACTCCACTCTCTTTCAAGCTAGTACGTTTTCCTGACCGCTTATCAGTCTTTGGATAAATTTACACTAGATACTTCTCTTCCAAATACTTCACTAGATACTCTGGGTTGTATACGTCTCCAAGAACTTTCTTCTGCAAATCTTTAGGCGAGTATATTGATCCCCATTTGTGAATGTTCTCTCTTAACCACACTTTGATGGGGTCCATGTCTCCTCGTTTGATGACGTCCTGGACGTTCAGGTCACGTTTCATACGGTTGGTTACCATCCCCGCTATGACGTTGCCCAGTGAGTAAGTGGGGAAATAACCTATCAGCCCTCCACTCCAATGGACATCTTGAAGAACACCTTCAGCTAGATTCTTTGGCCTTACGCCAACGTACTCCTCCATCATATCGTCCCAGATTGCTGGTATCTCAGAAACCTTTGCTTCTCCGCCAATGAGCTTCTTTTCAACTTCGTAACGGACGATTATGTGGAAATTATAAGTTACCTCATCTGCAGCTACTCGGATGAGACTCGGTCCTACAAGATTGAAGTACTTGTAAATGTCATCTTCCGAATACTGTGAGATGAATGTGAGGTTCTTCTTCAGGATAGGGTAGAGGAGGTTCGTGAACTCTCTGCTTCTTCCAACAAAGTTTTCCCAAAATCTTGACTGCGATTCATGGATGCCAAGTGAGGGTCCGCCTGCTAGGGGAGTATATTCCAACGAGTGGTCGACTTGGAGATCATATAATGCGTGACCGCATTCATGAATTACTGAGAAAATGGTTTCTCTGAAGCTTTTTCCTTCATACCTCGTAGTAATGCGCACGTCGTCCAACGACATTCCAGCAGTGAACGGATGCGTCGAAACATCCATTCGGAAAGTTTTATCAGGCATTCCGAGAATTCGAAGAACCTCTTGGTTCACATTTTTCATAGCTTCTTCATCGTAAGCGACATCCTCGAGCTTGTGGCTGCTTGGGAAAGATCGTGAAGATATTATCTTGCCGAGTATTCTCTTCAAATTTGACACAAGTGGGGAGAACACTTTGTCAACGTCTTGGATCGTAAGGTCCTCTTCGAATAGATCCATCAATGCATTGTACGGATGACCCTCGTAACCAAGTTTGTCTGCTTCTTTCCTCTTCAACTGCACTATTTTCTCAAGATAAGGTTCGAAAAGCGCAAAATCCGATTTCTTTCTCGCTTCCCTCCAAACAACTGTCGCCTCGGTTGTCGTTCTCTGCAGTTCTTCGACAAGTTCGGGAGGAATCTTTGTGAAGTACTTCAATTCTCGTTTAATGTTCCTTATGACTCCCCTCTCGTAATCGCTAAGACCGTCCAGCTTCTCAGCTTTTGACACAGTTTCTGTCAGGTTTAGGACTTTTTGTTGCCGTATCAACGCAAGCTGCGCCTGAGCAAAACCCCTTGATTTGGCTGCATCAACAGGCATGTACGTCTCCAAATCCCACTCAAGTAGACCTCCAGCATGATTCAGAGCCCAAATCGGCTTGTAACTTTCAAGAACCTGATGGATTACCGGATTCTTGGACATGCGTCGAAGGCAGGCTCGTTCGTATATAATTCATTTCCCATTCTAGTAGAGCTCGAAGAACGCAAGTATTAATCACGGTGAGGACAAGAACCGAGAGCATGCCACAAAAGAAGCGAGTGACACGAAGGACGCAGTCGACGGCTAAGCGAAAGAAGAAAGCTCGCCAGATTGAATCCGAGAGAACCGATAACCGGGCATTAATTGCAATTCTGACACTGCTATTCTTTTTGCATTTGATTGATGATAAAACATTTGCAAACGTAACCTCAACTTTGAATCCGCGGAAAAAGCGAAAAGCCGCGAAGAGCAGGCACCGTAGGAGAAAGTCATCGTACCGTCACTCTTGAGAAGAAAACGTACTTATTCAGAAAATGATCATACCCAAACCAACGTCAACAGTGAGAGCTTATGAGTAGTGAGTTATGCAGATGTGGGAGCGGCAAGAGAGCTTCAGGCTACTGTATCGAATGCGGGATGAACTACTGCAGCGAATGCCAATTCACCCACATATACCAACCACAACCAATGAACACATCCGACTCAATAGCGGCCAACCTGGAGAAAGCGAAATAGAACGGCATTTTCGTTGTCAATTAAGCAATTCCTAATCTTCGACGGTGTATGCAACCTGTGTGTTGCCGCCGTGAAGTTACTCCATATGCTGGATCGACATGCATTGTTCAGGTTTGTACCGTATCAGACCATTTCGGATCAAGAAAAATCCAGGTACAACTTCACTGCGGAGGGCCTGCAAGGACAAATGCATCTCGTTCTAGCGGATGGTACGTTAGTTAGCGGAGCAACCGCGATTTCAAAGATTTGCACATCTCTTTCCCCAATTGGTTTCCTATGCCGAGTTTTCAGAACAACCGGTTTTCAAGAACTGTACGCCTGGTTAGCAGGTAGAAGATACCGAATATTCGGGTGTAGGCAATCCTGCTACTTAATCAGGAAGAATCGAGATTTCTGAATCTTAATCCGTTTTGATCATGATTTTGATTCCATCCGGGTCATGAAAGATCGTTTGATCCTCAGTTGTGCCTCCGAGTCTTGAATAAAGCTCTGCTGCGACTTTCGTGTCTGGGACGCGGATTGTGAAGTACTCCAATCCCGCACCTCCATCCTCGAAGGATGATCCTAACGAACTTTCCCAAGTGTTGATTCCGACATGGTGATGATATCCGCCGGCGGATAGGAATGCCGCACTTTCCCAATAATTCATCAAATCCAAACCTAAGCGGTAATGGTAGAAGTCAGTTGATCGCCTGATCTCCGTTACTTTCAGATGCACATGACCGATGGCCGCTCTCTCATCAATAGCTTTCAGCTCATCGACTGGTCTTTCTTTCACTTCCAGCAAAAGCGAATCAATATCGAGTGGATAGGTGCCCATTTGCGGTTTTCCGTCATCGTCGACTCTCCATTCGCTCCTCGGTCTATCCGCATAAATTTCAATTCCGTTCCCTTCTGAGTCGGTTAAGTAGAGTGCTTCGCTGACCAGGTGGTCCGCGTATCCATCAAATGCTAAACCAGAGTTTCCAAGTGCAAGGTACGCTTTCGCCAATTCTAACCTGCTTGGGAGGAGTATTGCGTAATGATAGAGACCTGCCGAGTTTCGTGGGGGAATGTTGGCCTCGGGATCGTTCTTGAGAACAATTAGGGTTTGAGAGAACTTGGTCGGTGCAAGTTCACTAATATTTCCGTGTTGTCGGACTACTCGTAAACCTAGATCTTCGGTATAGAACTTGATGGCTGAATCGAAGTCCCTAACTCGTAGGGCCACTGATCCTATCGTCATCTTCGGATCCATTGCAAAATCCGACTGGGACATCGTGGCGATCACTCCGTGAACAGCGAAACTCGTACTTATGAGTTAAGGGCTCCGCTCGTCCGGCTGTTATGGCGTTGCTGCTTGCGAGGATGTTAACGCAATCTTCTTTGTTTTCTTAATCCCTGACATTTTCAGGATTGTTTGAAATCCCTTGTCCTCTTGCTTCAGTTCACGCAATTCTATGAAACCAGCACGAGAGGCTCCCGTGAGGATATCGAACCCGTTTTGCGTTCTTGCTATTACTGTGGAGTACCCCTCCGGGCAACCGACTCCACCTACGGAAATATCTGCATATTCAGCGGTAAAATCGTCGCAACGGTGACAACTTCCTCGCACATATTGATTGATGTCTTTCAGAGGAACACGCAACACCTCAGTCTCTCCGCTGGTTGCGATGAATTGACCCTTCTTAATGCCAACCTTAGTTAACGTGGATGGGTTAACCTCCTTGCTGATGAGATAATTCTCGATTAGGGCATCGTATCGATAGCTCTCCATACAGAACAATCCGATGGATAACGTCATTGCGTGTGCCAGCCGCCGGTTCCCCATAGGTGACGTTTGGATTCGCCTTACTGCTCGAATCTGGCATGGTGTGCCCACCAGCCCGACTTTTGACTTTCCATACTCGTCGATTGCCGATCTGACACCTAGTAGTGTTGGGCTCGGAGTGTACTTGGTTCCTGCATTTCGCACTAGGTCATCGTATTTCGTCGCGACTTTCGGACGAGCGACCCATTTCTCATCTCTTCCGGCGACTACGGCTGCTTCAATCAGCTTGTTTTCGAGGGCATAAGCTAGTAGAGCAGTTACAACACCTCCATCTTGTGCCCGATTCTTGATATCAGAATTTGATGCGCGGCCAACGAATGCTTGACGGTAAATGCCGATTGGTTCATCTAGCTTTCTAATCCGCCCATGTAAGAAGGTTTCAACGTCGTCGTTGGAGAACTCAACGTTCGGGCATTGATAGTAGCAGATTTCGCAGAGTGCACATGTGCCCACCATGGTTGGTTGTTCACCGACCGGCCATAGTATGTTCATAGGGCATGCTGCCATGCAAGCTCCGCAGAAGCTACACATATCCTGCCGAATGACTTGCGACATTAGATTGCCAAACAGACGCGGTTTTTCCAGCAACATTGACTGCTTCCTTGTGTTGCGGTTCGAAAAGCATAATGAAAATGGCTTGTGGTCGTTTTTCATCGATGGGATGCAGGCTGCGCAGCCGCGATCACAACCGTGCGAAACCAGCACATCATATCATAGTAGGTTGGCACCTGATAGGAGAGCAATGGGCTTCCATTTTCACATGCCAATATAGCGATCTGCCAGAGACTATCAGGCTTTGCGTCCTCGAAGAATTTCGATTTCAGACGAAGAACTGAGTTCAAATGGTTTTCTTCTATCCATGAGAATAATCCGGTCGTATTGTGTAGCCGCTCTGTTTAAGCCGTATGAACCAGATTTCCTATGCGCGTGTGCTTGATCTGCACTTGCAATGAAAATAAGTCTCTTCGATCTTTCTCTTCTCCCGAGGGGTTCTACACGAGATTTCAGGCGGATGCCTGTGTCTGAGAACGATTACGCAATTTGACGAATTGCTTTGAAGATCCATTTAGAAGGATACTGTAACGATGCCTCGGAATTGACGTGCAGATGGCAATGGCTCCAGACATATCCGCTCAAACGTCAAGTTCCAAGGAAGTCTATAGAGAAGGAATTTCTCGATACTGTAATGAGAATATGGATATTCCGTCGCTTCTATATTCCATCTTCGTTAAGACACGGAACGCAATATGCTGAGATGACACTCGATGCCCAACAAGAAAGTGCAGGTGAAAGGTACTGTCGTAGAGCTTGACGGAGATGAGATGACCCGTGTCATGTGGAATATGGTGAAAGAGAAGCTCCTTCTTCCATACCTCGACATGAATATCGACTATTTTGATCTCGGATTGCCGAATAGAGACAAGACCGATGATAAGGTAACCCTCGAGGCGGCTGAAGCCATTAAGGAGTATGGGGTCGGCGTGAAATGCGCAACAATAACGCCAAACAAGGACAGAATAAAGGAGTATGATCTCAAGAAGGAGTGGCCGAGTCCGAATGGGACCCTCAGGGCCGCACTCGACGGCACGATATTTCGTAGTCCGATCTTGGTCAGCAATATTTCGCCTACTGTTAAGGTTTGGAAGAAGCCGATTCACATTGGAAGACACGCATACGGAGACGTATACAAGAATCAGGAGATTCGGGTTCAAGGTCCTGGCAAGGGCGAGTTAGTGTTCTCTCCCGCAGACGGGGGCCCGCCTGTCAGATGTCTCGTACACGAATTCAAAGGTCCAGGTATTCTCCAGGGAATTCACAATACTGACGATTCAATTCGCAAGTTTGCCAAAGCTTGCTTCACCTACGCCTTAGATCGAAAAGTGGATCTCTGGTTCTCTGACAAAGATACAATCTCAAAAATCTACGATAGTCGGTTTACCCAAATCTTCAAAGAAGAATACGAGAATTGGAAGACTGCGTTCGAGCAGGTTCACATCACCTATTTCTTCACTCTCATTGACGACGCCGTTGCAAGACTCATGCGATCAGACGGAGGGATTCTATGGGCTTGCAAGAACTACGACGGAGACGTCATGTCCGATATGTTAGCGTCAGCCTACGGCAGCCTAGCAATGATGTCTTCAGTTCTAGTCTCTCCATCCGGACAATTTGAATATGAAGCAGCACACGGCACCGTTCAGAAACACTACTACAAACACTTGAAAGGTGAAAAAACGTCGAGTAACCCGATGGCTCTTATTTTCGCTTGGACTGGAGCATTAAGAAAACGGGGAGAATTTGACAAGACACCTGACGTCATCGATTTCGCTGACAAACTCGAAACATCCGCGTTGGAAACTGTAGAATCTGGCATCATGACAGGAGATCTGCTGAAGGTAGCAGTCCCCAGCCCGAACAACAGGATGGTGTATACTGAGGAGTTTGTGGACGCGATAGCAGAGAAGCTCAGGAGCAAGATCGGTTAAGGTGATTTGAATTATGGCCCATAGGGCGATACGTGAAGCCGACGGAAAGCGAATGATAGCGCGTCTGCTAAAAGACTACACACCCAGGAAATGCAATGTCAAAGACCAATTCATTTCCGTAGGCCCTGATACGGATCTCAAAACGTTACCCGAACAATATCCATGGCTCACCGAGAAGAAACTCGTCGTAAAACCTGATCAGGGATTTAAGAGAAGAGGCAAGAGCAATCTCATCCTTCTCGACTCTACCTGGCCAAATGCGAAAAAATGGATTCAAGAACGTCTCGGCAAACCAATAGCCGTAGGCAACGTTACCGGCGTGTTAACAGACTTCATTGTGGAACCCTTTGTTCCCCATTCGGCTGACGACGAATACTATCTGGCTATCACGTCATCTAGAGACGAAGACCAGATAATGTTCTACCACAAGGGGGGAATCGATATTGGCGATATCGATCAGAAAGCCTCAACATTAGATGTGCCAGTAGGCGAAACTCCATCTAGACAAGAGATCGACTCGAAGCTCTTATCCCAAATTCCGAAAGAACGGAAACCCTTCATGTCTTGCTTCATCGAAGGAATGTACAAGTTCTACGCAGACCTGAACTTCACATACCTCGAAATCAATCCCTTCGTACCAATGTGCGAACATCTAGCATCCTGTACTGGAGACTGTTGCGCATTCCCATTGGACATGGCAGCTGAACTGGATGACACAGCTGAGGTCGAGAGCGGTCGCAAATGGGGACCGATCGAGTTTCCACCACCCTTCGGGAGAACTCTGACAAAGGAAGAGGCGTACGTCGAAGACCTTGACTCGAAGACTGGCGCTTCACTGAAACTAACCGTCCTCAACCCTGAAGGAAGAATATGGACATTAGTTGCAGGCGGAGGGGCGTCTGTAATCTATGCCGATACAATTACTGACTTAGGTTTCATGGACGAGATGGCAAACTATGGGGAATACTCTGGAGATCCTAACGAGGAATTCACTTACCTATACGCAAAAACCGTCATCGATCTCATGAGTAGGAAGAAAAACCCACGAGGGAATGTCCTGTTGATAGGCGGAGGGATCGCCAATTTCACCGACGTAGCCCAGACATTCAGAGGAATAGTCCGTGCACTTCGGGAATACAAGGAGCAACTGAGAGAAAACCAGGTAAAGATCTACGTCCGTAGAGGCGGACCAAACTACAAGGAGGGATTGAAGACCATGAGAGAGTTAGGAAGCGAACTAGGCGTTCCGATTGAAGTCTATGGACCAGAGACTCACATGACAAAAATCGTCACGATGGCAGTTAAGGAGATAGAATAGAATGGTAGACACAGTGACTGTAGAAATGAAACCACCGACGAAGAAATCCGACTACATTCTCTTCGACAAGAATACTCAAGCATTCATTTACAATATGCAAGTGAACGCTGTACAGAGGATGCTTGATTTCGACTATGTAGCGCGCAGAGAAAAGCCATCGGTCGCTGCCCTGATCGATCCAACAGGAGCTGATGGTTTCCAGAAGTTCTTCTTCGGCGCCAAAGAAGTCCTGATCCCAATTTACAAATCCGTCAAAACTGCGGCCGCAAAGCATCCCAACGTCGATGTCCTAATCAATTTCGCCTCGTTCAGATCTGCGGCACAGTCGACTGATGAAGCTCTCATGATTTCCACGTTGAGAACCTATGTGATCATTGCTGAAGGCGTCCCCGAACGAAGAATGAGAGTGCTTGCGATCAAAGCAAAGAAAATGAACAAAATCATCATCGGCCCTGCAACGGTAGGCGGCATCGCACCAGGTGCCTTCAAGATCGGGAACACTGGCGGAACAATTGAGAATATCGTCGAATCAAAGTTACATCGGCCGGGGTCTGTCGGTTTCGTCTCAAAATCAGGCGGTCTAAGCAACGAAGCCTACAATATCATCGCACGAAACACTGATGGTGTCTACGAAGGTATTGCAATTGGTGGGGACACTTACCCAGGGACCACTCTGCTCGAGCACCTCTTGAGATTCGAAAAGAATCCTGAGATCAAAATGCTGATCTGCCTAGGCGAGGTTGGCGGAACAGATGAATATCAAATAGTTAGCGCTTTGAAAAAGAAACAGATCACAAAACCATTAGTGATCTGGGTAACAGGCACATCTGCAAAAGCCTTCAAGACTGATGTCCAGTTCGGCCACGCAGGGGCTAGGGCCAAATCAGAAACCGAAAGTGCTTACGCAAAGAATTCTGCTCTAAGAGAAGCAGGAGCAGTCGTGCCGTACTCCTTCGACGACTACGCCGAAGCCATCAACAGAGTGTACAAGAACCTAGTTGACAAAGGAATAATCGTGCCACGACCAGAACCCGCTGTACCGACTATGCCAATGGATTACGCTACCGCAGTTAAGAAGGGGCTCGTAAGGAAATCAACGAATTTCGTTTCCACAATATCTGATGACCGAGGCGAGGAACTGCTCTACGGAAATATGACGATCTCTGACGTGTTTGCGAAGGACATAGGTATCGGCGGTGTACTGTCAGTTCTCTGGTTCAAGAAGCTACTGCCCAAATATGCCACAAGATTCATTGAAATGACGATTATGGTAACTGCAGATCATGGCCCAGCCGTCTCTGGAGCCCACAACACTATAGTTGCAGCAAGAGCCGGCAAAGATCTCATCTCATCAATTGTTTCAGGAATGTTAACTATCGGGCCGAGATTTGGCGGTGCACTCGACGGCGCTGCCCAACAGTTCTCCCAAGCACTGACCAGGGGACTGACGCCTCAACAATTCGTGGACGATATGAAATCGCGAGGCGTCCTCATCCAGGGTATTGGACACAGGATCAAATCAATTCATAATCCGGACATGCGGGTCACGATCATTAAGGAGTACGCGAAATCGCACTTCAAAACTACGCCATTACTGGACTATGCGCTCGAAGTTGAGAAGATTACGACCGCAAAACGCGACAACCTAATCCTTAACGTAGACGGTTGCATCGGAATCTGCTTTGCAGACCTATTGAGAGCGGAATTCGGAAAGGAGCTTGCGGGCGAATACATCAACATGGGAGCAATCAACGGTCTATTCGTTCTTGGCAGAAGCATTGGCTTGATGGGACATTACTTGGATCAGAACAGGCTCAAGCAACCATTGTACAGGCATCCTTGGGATGACATAGCATACATGAAGTGAACTGATCGACGATCTCATAATCATGAAGGAGGTGAAGTGGAATGACCTTTGGAAGATGTGCGGAATGCCGTGATGCATACGGCAACGACTGTACAGTCTGCACAATCTGTGGTTCGCCTCCAGGCGACTCGTGTACTCACTGCCCACCCTCACTAACTTTAGGTGGTTAAGCTGCATCTAAGACAAATGCAAGCTCAGCATCAGAACTTGGAAACTACCTAGTTTCATGCGCAGTGGCGGTTCTGTCGAGAGCTTTGAGGCTCTCGCTAGCTATTTGTGGTCTTTGAGTTCGACGAATGGCCTCTTTGAGTGCCTCTTGTGAGATGAAGTTCGTTTGTCTCAGCATTTCTGCGACCGCTACCAGCGCAATCTCTTTCCGAGGCACTTTGAGGTCGAGTGGGAAAACCTGTGCCTTTGTTCGTATTGGAAGTAGTTCCTTCCGTGCATAAAGCACACTGGCATCTGTCAGACTTTCAAGCTGATTCTTGCAAGCTTCTATGCCTTCAGGAGCTAATGCTAGAAGGACCTCCGGCTTGTCGATACCAGTGTAAAATATCTCCGTAGGACTCAGAATTATCTCTGAGACAGAATGACCTGTCATCACGGTTACTGGATAATCATCTCTCTTAGTGGCCCAGAGGTTCGATAGAACTGCTGCTGTCCCTAATATCGATCCGGTTGATGCAATTTTCTGTCCGGCGGCTCCTGCAAGGATGATGCGCAGTGTTCGGCTGAGACTTGATTTGAAGAGAACGTTCAGCGCGTCATGCTTTGTAGCAGGCGTCGCTTTGGTGATCAGTCCTCGGTAGGCGCTGCTGTATTCGGCTCTTGGCTCTTGATGGAGTATGCCTTTTCGGAAGCCGTACTTGGATATCGATTCCTCCAGCTGTGCTCGGTTGAATTTGTTGTTGGGAACGAAGTAAGCTGCACATAGTTCCCAGATGTCGAGAAGAGAGAAACCATCGTTCAGAATTGCCTGTTCGATAAGCTGAGGTATTGAGCTATCGAATGTTGTAGTACGACCAACGAAGGTGGCACCGTTAATGGCGACCATTCCAGCAATGTCTAGTGGGCGCTCTAGGTTGCCGAAACGCGTAGTAGATGTGATACCGCCGTGAGGAGTAGTAACCGAATGTTGACCACCAGTCATTCCGTAATTGAAGTTATTCAGAACCAGTACTGTGAGGCCGATGTTTCGGCGGGCTGCGTTTATCAGGTGATGACCTCCGATTCCGCATCCTCCATCACCCATGATGACAATGATTTTCAGGTCGGGGTTAGCTAATTTCAGACCAGTGCCATAGGTAATCGCGCGGCCGTGCAGGCCGTGGAACGCATTCGTGTTGAAATATTGGTCGGAGAGACCTGAGCAGCCGATGTCTGTGACGATTACCACCTTGTGCGGATCAAGTTGTAGTTTGACCAACGTGGCGTTAAGGTGGTCCATTACTGTGGAGTGACTGCAACCTGGGCAGAATGGATAAGGTTGTGAGTTGCGATAGGAGACATATTGTTCGGTCATATTGCTGCCTCCATGATCTGATGTGGACTGATCAACTCGCCGTCAACCCTGTTTATTCCCATTACATCGATTCTATTGTCAATTCGTCGTGCAATGTGTTCAACCTCAATCTTGTACTGACCTAGGTTGAGTTCGGACACGACAACTCTTTCTATCCCCTCCAATGTCTTTGTGATTGACATTTCTGGTACTGGCCATAGCGAATGGATAATAAGATTAGAGACCTTGCTTCCTTTTTCGCGAAGAAGACGCGTTGCCTCAAGATTACTGCGAGCAGTAATTCCATAACTAACCAATAGAGTACGAGCTCCTTTCTCTATGTCTGCCGATATCGATTCGATTTCCTGACTATGGTTCTCGATCTTTGCAGCGAGATGCTCATTGAGTCTCGCAACCTTCACCGGATCTTGTGTTAGAAACCCCCGCTCATCGTGAGTCGATCCAGTAAATCTGACAATATTCTTTCCGCCGTATGGAGAGAGATACGGCACGTCGCTAAGATCGTGAATCGCGTACGGTACATATGGTTCGTTAGAATCCTTCGGTGCTTCATCTTCCGTTCCAGTATCAGTTTCCTCATAACGTTCGCTTTCGACTGTGCTCATCGTGGCCACGACTTCACGGTCTGTCAGCAAGAAAACAGGGCAACGGAACTTCTTTGCTAATTTGAAGGCGCGAATTGTGAAAGAATAGCATTCAGATGGATTGGTCGGGCACAAAGCGATGATCGGATAGCCGCCGGATGTACCCCAACGAGCGAATTGGATGTCGCCTTGACCCACTGTGGTCGCTCCTCCCGTTGCTGGTCCAAGTCGCATTACATCTACGATGACAAGTGGGACTTCTCCCATAATTGCAAGCCCAATGTTCTCGCTGTATAGGCTCATGCCAGGGCCGCTTGTTGCAGTCATGCATTTTGCGCCGGTCATGGCTGCTCCGATGCACATTCCAATCGAAGCTATCTCGTCCTCTCCCTGGATAGCAACACCTCCGATTTTGGGGAGTTCTCGGAACATGTGGTGTAGGATAGGGGTGGCAGGAGTGATAGGGTATCCTGCGAAGAAATTGCATCCAGCTGCAATAGCGCCTCGCGCTATCGCCTGAGCACCGTCGATGAACTGACGCATTCCAGGTTACCCGCATGCGTGACGCTGTCAACGGCATTAACAATGGTGGCTGTTTTTCATCATGTGAGAATGAAGCGCGCATGTAGAAGGAGTATTACCTAGGTGAACCTCTATAGGCTCTATCCGCGTCGTACAAACAGCACAGATGGGCTCATTCCAATCTTGGTGCCAATGTCGTCTAGTATCTTCTGGAACCTGACGTTGGAGAGTCTCAGGCCTTTCCTTCCCTTTGGCGGATAAGGGTCGTTGAACACAACTGTTTTCTCATCAGCATCGGTGACGACGACCCAATGGGGTATGTTCAAGGAGTGGATGATTCCCATGTGAACTAGTGGGATCGGGACGTATCCATCCCTCACCGCACCAACAATATCCCAGACTTCGGGTCGCTTGTATTGAACTGACAAGTTTCTTGCTAATGCTCTTAGCTTGTTTTGTCGAATTCCGAATAGACTCAACTCGGATTCATGAAGTGTGAAACCCGCTCGGATGAGTCGACGTTTCCAGTGTTTAGAGTCTATGATAGTCTTTCGTTGCGTGATGAGTCGTACTTCCAACCCAGCGTCAATCAACGGAACTGCTAGACCGAAAGGATCAGCACCTTTTGTTCCTATCATGTTGCAGTGTCGCCATACTTCGAATTCGAGTTGGCGAGTCAGCTCCATTGTTACACCAAAGTGCTTCATCACCATCAGTATGCATGCGGGACCGCACGTGAACTCGGAGGTCTGTTGGTAATATGGAACATTGAACTTCATTCTTTTGTCGCCAATTCTGCGTCAGATGTCCATCGAACTGTGGCGTTTCCGATTGAACTTCTTATATTGTTATCCTTCATCAGCTCACAGCTGACGATGCTCGAGAGTCAAAAGGAAAACACAAAAAGAGAGCAGGGAGCTGATCTATCCGATAATCGTGTCAAGCAAGTTCGACTTCGCAAAAGCAGAGATAGAGACACCAAGAGGCAAAGCCTACTACTATGATCTCTCGCCCAAGAAACTTGGATATGACTTAGACTCACTACCATACTCTATCAGAATCCTACTTGAAAACGCGTTAAGATACTCAGACCGCATTCCCGGGTCAGCTGACGCAGTCAATCTTCTCGCGGAGTGGCCAAAAAGCATCGGTCAGGACCTACCATTCATGCCCAGTAGGGTGCTTCTGCAAGACTACACTGGCGTCCCCTTGATAGTGGATCTTGCTGCGATGAGGAGTGCTGGGGCACGACGCGGGATAGATCCTGAGTCTGTGAACTCAAAAGTACCCGTAGACCTCGTTATTGATCACTCTATTCAAGTGGATGCATGGGGAAATCAATCCTCAATTCTCCTTAACTTGGAGAAAGAATTCGAGAGGAATTCTGAACGTTATTCATTACTGAAATGGGCCCAAAAGTCGTTCGGTCGAATGAGAGTTTTTCCTCCAGGAAAAGGAATCTGTCACCAGTTCAACCTTGAATACTTGGCGAGTGTTGTGGCCACCGATCAAATTGATGGACAACTGGTTGCTTTTCCGGACACACTAGTGGGCACCGATTCACACACTACGATGGTGAATGGACTCGGTGTCCTTGGGTGGGGTGTCGGTGGAATTGAAGCCGAAGCTGTCATGCTGGGAGAACCATACTCATTCACGATCCCTAGAGTTGTTGGAGTGAAGCTTACGGGAGAACTTCCCGAAGGAGCAACACCCACTGATTTTGTGCTCACCGTGACGGAAGCCTTGAGAAAGGAGAATGTTGTAGATGCATTCGTTGAGTATTTCGGTGACGCATATCGTAAGCTGAGTGTCCCAGATAGAGCCACTATTGGCAACATGTCGCCTGAATATGGAGCCACCGTCGGATTCTCACCAGTCGATGATTCAACGATCGAATACCTTCTCGGGACAGGAAGAAATCCCAGCTATGTCAGCTTCGTTAGGAAGTATTGCGAGCTACAAGGTTTGTACGTCCGTAGTGGATCCCCGCAGCCCAAGTACTCTAAGATAGTCGAGATCGACCTGTCGCAGGTTGAACCTTCAATCGCGGGACCTCGAAATCCAGACGAGCGGATACCGCTCAAATTGGTCACCAAGTCGGTGCGCATGCTTCTTGAGGAATATGAGAAGAAATCAAACCGCGCTGGTTCACCATCAACTCAACCTAACGAGAACTTGAGTGATGGATCCGTCGTAATAGCCGCCATAACAAGTTGCACCAACACTTCGAACCCGACAGTAATGTTGGGTGCTGGATTACTCGCGTCGAAAGCCGTCAAACTAGGGCTCAAAACAAAACCCTACGTGAAGAGCAGTATGGCTCCAGGATCGAACGTTGTCAAAGATTACCTTGCAAAAACCGAACTTCTACCGTCATTGGAAAGCCTCGGGTTCAACATAGTAGGATACGGATGCACAACCTGTATCGGCAACAGTGGGCCTCTCCCACCGGAAGTTGAGAAGGAGATACGAGATAAGGATCTCTACTCCGTTGCAGTATTAAGCGGGAATCGAAACTTCGACGGACGAATCCATCCCTTAGTAAGAGGGGCATTTCTGATGTCACCACCACTTGTCGTCGCATACGCATTAGCTGGGAGAATAGACATCGATTTCTACAATGAACCGATTGGATTGGCTAAAGACGGAAGTAAAGTATACCTCAGAGATATTTGGCCGCGACTATCCGACATTAAGGAGCTCGAGAAGGAAGCCCTCTCACCAGAAATGTACAAGGAAACATACGCCCATGCCCAAGAAGGCGATAATGAATGGACGACGTTGAAGGCTCCCTCTGGGCAGGTATACGTATGGGATGAAGAATCCACATACATCCGAGAGCCACCATGGTTCGAAGGCCCAGCGACTGGAAACCGTGAAGTCAGAAACGCGAGAGCCCTCGCCCTGTTTGGAGACAAAGTAACAACTGATCACATCTCACCAGCAGGGACAATCGCAAAGGATAGTCCCGCCGCAGCCTACCTCAAACTACACGGCGTACCTGCCGCAATGTTCAGCTCGTACGGAGCCAGAAGAGGAAATCACGAAGTAATGGTCAGAGGCGCATTCAGCAACATACGATTGAAGAACATACTCACGCAGGGAAAGGAAGGGGGATGGACAACCCATTATCCATCAGGCGTACTAATGTCAATGTACGATGCGGCGTTGCGATACCAAACTGAAAAAGTTCCACTCATTATCATCGCAGGAAGACAATACGGAGCCGGAAGTTCGAGGGACTGGGCAGCAAAAGCCACGCTAATGCTAGGAGTAAAAGCCGTGATCGCCGAGAGCTATGAAAGGATTCATAGAAGCAATCTGATCGCAATGGGCGTTCTGCCGTTGGAGTTTACTGACGGCAAGAATGCAGCCGGCCTAGGATTAGATGGTAGCGAAACATACGACATTTCGGGAATTGGGAAAATAAGCGGAATCAAAGAGAGATTAACTGTACATGCTCGCTCCGCATCCAAAGACGTGACTTTCGAGGTCGTGGCTCGCTTAGACAACGAAATGGAGATCGAATACTATCGTTCCGGTGGGATCCTCCCTTACGTGTTCCGAAAACTGACCTGTAAATGACACAATGACCGCTAGCTTCTGAAGTGTTCCCATCCCTTCTTCTTGACAGGCGCAATGCCTTCGTCGAATTTCATCCGTACTCCTCGGAACCTATCAGTGACGAAACCGATTCTCGTTAAGTTCCCTTTAGCAGCTCGGTAGGCCCTTGAGAATTTTCCAGGAGGAATCGTCATAACGAGTTCGTATTCCTCACCACCGTAAAGAGCGAGATCATTCGCCCGCAGGTTGTGCCGTTTGGCGAACTCACGAGCAGACTTACTGATTGGAATGTAATCGATTAGGATACCGACTCTGCTTAATTCTGAAAGCTGATGGAGAGACCAGGCTAAACCGTCACTTGAATCGATTGATGATGTGACCGCTCGAGATGCTGCTAGTCGCAACCCTAGATCCAGGTGAGCACGTGGACGGTACAAGGCGTTATACAGACTGGTTGACAATTTTCTCCGTGGTACTCTGTATTTGAGTACTGATCTGAGTCCCGCCGAAGTCGAACCGAACTCGCCAGTGACCGCAACCACGTCGTGGATTTTCGCGCCTGTACGGAGTATCAACTGTTTTCTATCAGCGAGAGCAAACAGAGCAATCGTTATTGTCAAATCCCCTGATTCATTGGTATCTCCTCCGATCAGTGGAAAACCGTAATTCTTCGCAGCTTCGCTGAGACCACTCGCGATCTCCTGAATATGCGTCTTATTCAGGGAGCGCGGCAGCCCCAACGCAACGAGTCCAGCCATGGGTCTTACTCCTTTCGCTGCTAGATCGCTCACATTAGCAACTACCGCCTTCCAGGCGGCTTGACGCATCGTCATACCTGGAGGCTGATCTGTACTCCCGACAAACATATCCGTCTTCAAAACAGCGATCTTACTGCCAGAGAGTCGAACTGCTGAAACATCGTCTCCGAAACCTACTACTGTCCTATTGTTTACTCCAAACGCGCGTTCCATGATCTGAATAATCCGAACTTCTCCCAAACTCGCAAGAGAGGCCAAGCTAACCGTAATGCAATCTGTAGATCGCGTATTTTGAACAATGTGATAAGCGCTACCGACACTGTCCCATAAGTCAGCTTGAAATATGACTAGCCTGTGGGTGTGGCCTTCGACTTGCCTTGAGATTTATTCGCTACTCACTTAATTCGGTAGTCACTTACGGTATCCTTGAGCCAGATAACACGGTCACGCCACTAGAGGGAGATATCTTAGGAAGATGGACTCGACGCAACGAGAAAGTTGACTTCACTGGAATTCACCTACTCGCACCAGTCCGACCCCCCACGATAATTGCAATCGGACTGAATTATACAGGGCACGCAATGGAAGGCGGCCAGCCGATACCAAAGGCTCCAATCATTTTCTTCAAAGCCATTACGTCCGTAGCAGACCCTGGACAGCCGATAATGCTTCCCGAATGGCCCCGAACGAAGTAGA
Organism: Candidatus Bathyarchaeota archaeon; assembly: GCA_963783645.1. Classification (GTDB taxonomy): domain Archaea; phylum Thermoproteota; class Bathyarchaeia; order 40CM-2-53-6; family 40CM-2-53-6; genus FEN-987. The sequence goes on from CAWAOH010000010.1 coordinate 128,950, forward strand.
CTATGAAGCTGAGCTTGTGATCGTTATTGGGAAACAAGCCCGAAACGTGTCAGAAGATAACGCTCTCGACCATGTGTTGGGTTATACATGCGGAAATGATGTTAGCGCAAGAGATTGCCAGCTGAGACTTGATGTTCAATGGGCTAGGGGAAAATCCTTCGACACGTTTGCACCGCTAGGTCCTTGGATAGAAACTAATCTTGACGGCGGCAAATGCAACATCCAATGCAGATTGAACGGTAAGACAATGCAATCATCCAACACCAGGGACCTAATTTTCAATATCCCTCAGTTAGTTAGTTACAGCTCAAAATGCATGACATTGTTGCCTGGCACGGTGATTATGACAGGCACACCATCAGGAGTGGGGTTCACGCGTAAACCCCCAGTTTTCTTAAAGGACGGAGATTTGGTTGAAGTGGAAATCGGAGACATAGGCGTGCTGAAGAATCAGGTTTCAAAGGAATAATCGTTGGTGGCTCAGACTTCAGCATTTGCATCTGCTAAGCTGACTTAACTTTCTTCTATTTCACAACTTGATAGTTGGCGTGTCGTGCAATTTGGCCCAGAAGATAGTGACTTTCGGCGAAATCATGATGCGCCTCTCGCCGCCGGCTTTCAAAGACTGAGTCAGACTCGTACTTTCGAAGTAACCTACGGCGGCGGAGAAGCCAACGTTGCAATTTCATTAGCGAATCTGGGATTGGACGTTGATTTTGTGACAAGGTAAGTGTAAGGGGAGATTACGGGTATCCACGATCTCGTACACACGTTCTTGGATCACGAAACAGGGAAGTCAGAATATCTCAGATGATTCATTGAGGCTTCTGAATATTCGTGGTATCTTTGTTATCGCCCTGGCAGTTAGGAAGGTGCGCTTGATACTCATCCAATCTTATCAATCGGTGGCAGCGCACACATTCTAAGCTCTTCATTTCAGACCGTACGTTTCTGTTTCCGTATTTTCGTCTACCGCGACCCGTCTATTCCACTCTCATTTCCGGTTTTTGCGTGATGTCACTATTCAACGTTGGGTTTCTATCAGAACCCAGTATGATGGTTTCTATCGACGAGAGATGGTTGATTGCTCCATTCTCTCATGCGGATGCTTGTCATGTTCTGTATTCGTTTCAAATCAGCCATTTCGCGACGTGACACTAATGTCACTGCTATTCCGGTTGCTCCAGCTCTGCCGGTTCTTCCAATTCTATGGAAGTACAGTAAGGGGTCGCGGGGGACGTCATAATTCACAACGTGAGTAACACCGTTTATATCCAATCCGCGCGAGGCTACGTCAGTAGCAACTAGGAATCGGATTCGGCCACGCCGAAAATCATTCAAGGCTCTATCACGTTGAGGTTGGGTTAGATCTCCGTGGATTACTGCCACGTCTCTTCTGGTGCGGCTCAGTCTCTGCACTAACCTATCAGCTCCAATCTTCGTGGAGCAGAATATGAGGGCACGAGTAACCGCATTTTGTTCCATGATGGTGCACAGTGCTTGATACTTTCGTTCGGGATCGACCATGTGATAGAGTTGATCTATGTCTTCAACTGCGATCTCGTCCTTGCTTACGAAGATTTGCTCCGGCGCATGCATATGACGGGACGCTAAAGTGAGCACTTCGTCAGGCATCGTTGCCGAAAACATGGCAGTTTGCCTGCTTTCTGATGTTCTGCTGAGGATGAAATCCATTTCATCACGGAATCCCATGTCCAGCATTCGGTCGGCTTCGTCTAGGACGACGAATTTGACCCTGTCAAGCAACATCGTTCCCCTTGTGATATGGTCGATCATTCTTCCAGGCGTGCCAACAACTATGTGAATGGTATTCTGAAGAGCTTCCATTTGCGAATAGATGGGGACTCCGCCATAGACAGCGAGGACCTTCACAGAAAGGTATTTTCCGAAAGTCTTCAAATCCGAGGCAACTTGCTGTGCAAGTTCTCTTGTCGGAACGAGAATAATCGCTTGAACCGAATCTTCACGTGGATCTATTCGTTCAATCATGGGGACGCCAAAAGCTGCCGTCTTTCCCGTACCGGTCTTCGCTTGACCGATCACATCTCTTCCTTCAAGAAGAGGGCTAATTGCAGCGGTTTGAATTGGGAACATTTCTTTGAATCCCAGATCACGCAAACCGCGTAGTATCTCTCCCTTTACTGGGAGTTGTTCGAAACTTTGACTCATTGTAGTTTTCACTCTTTTTTGAAACCGCTTCCGAGAAATCAGAACCGTCCAGCTTCCACGTCTAACGTTCGAAACCGTGTTCTAGTTTCGCAGTGCAGACCTTGTAGGTTTCCGCACGCGGTTTTCAAAATACCAATGCGGGGTGCCTTTTAAAGGTTGGTTACATAGATCGAAGCTACGTCAAGAGACAACCTAGAGTCCTCTATGGCTGATTTTGCAGATGAACTCTGAATCGCCCCTCAGTGGCCCCATTGTTTGGAGTCCAAGTCAGGATCAGATTGCTCACACAAACCTGAAGCAGTTCATGAACAATTACCGAATCGCAACATTTGAGGATCTGTTGAAGCGGTTGATGAAATAAGGAACATCTCTGAGGTATCTGGATGACGTTGTCAGGAAGAAAAGATTAGAAAAAAAGTGTTAATGTGGATCCACGAAATCCGAGCTTAGTCTTTCTTGATGAGTTTAATCTCGATCGTGGAGACGTTTCTGGTTTGGCCCTCTTCTCCAAGTACTTCAGTTCCTATATTGACTTCTTTGATTGCGAGTTTTCCCTCGAAGAAGCGTCTTCGGCAAACTTCGACTACGTCGACAGCTTTTGAGATGACGCGACCTCGGGCTTTCACTGAGAGTTCCTTAGTGCCGCTATTGATTTGCATAACGACGGCAGTGGCGTAGCTCATCAGTGGTTTTTGGCCAACGAGTACAGTGTTGGGTGGAATGTTGCTTCTCATAGGGGGTCTTTGCACGTTTTCTGGGGCCTTTTGTACGTTTTCTGTCAAGCATTGTTCACCTCCGGGTGGAAAGTATACACTGGTGGAGTTGGGAGAGGGGCGAGAGCTTGACGAATCGATAAAAGGCTTCCTGCGTGCGTCGATCTATGATCTATCCATGCATCAAACTTTGGCCTTCCAAAATCGGTCCATGGGCGAGTTCAGTTCTCCTTAAATAATGTCGTGATATTTGCGCCTGCAGCGTGTATATCATAAATGGAAGACAGCACCGAGGTCACTAAGACTCCAGTCAAGCTGGAAATTGACAGACCACAAGAATTCAAGTTTCACCTCGCTTATGATGTCTATTCTAAAGCCTGGGATGTTAATTCATCAGACCCCGTTCGCTTAAAGTTGAACGAGCTGATCACTTCGCTTGCGGGAGATGAGAATGGCTACCAGAGTTTCTACGCTCAAATTCAAGAATATCGGCATGATGCAGGTGGAGGATTCAGATCAGGAAGAACCAGAATTGAGACTGCAAGCAAGAGGGCTTGGCAGAGAACTGAGACTAGAGAAGGAAGAAATCGCCGCCATCACTGAACCGTGCCCATGATCACTGTAGTAGGATTAATTAGGCTCAATGCAGGCTAAGCGTTTAAGCTATGTGTACGGGCTGAAGCCGACCGTCTTATCGTAATCATTCGTGTCGACGTGTCGTTTTCACCCGAAGAACTAGCTGAACGAAATGTCGAGGTGAAACGCATGAGCGAACGTTCCTTCCATAAGCCAGTCGAAGAAGGGAAGGAGTACGAAGTTGAGATCAAAGAGACCAGCCGCCGCGGTGACGGAGTCGCAAGGATCGAAGGCTTCGTAGTCTTCGTCCCCCAAACTAAGCCTGGCGACAAAGTGAAGGTAAAAATCAACACAGTAGGCCCCAGATTCGCGACCGGCGAAGTAGTCCAGTAGCGGACTCACGCGCATCGAACCTACTCACTTTCCTTATTTTCTTATCTTAGGAATATGATCGTTCGGTTTTCGTTATATCGGGAATCTACCTGACGGGCCTATAATGTAGAATGACTAAAGACGAGCAGGTGATAGGCATTGACTTACGATTACGAGGGCTTAGAGGAACTGCTTGATCGCGGTGCCTACCACAAGACACGTCCGCTTGATTTGAGGCGACTGCTCGCTCTGCTCCTTTGAGCGAAGACTACATTACTTTCTTGTCAAGTAGACCTCTCTTCCTAGCGCTATGTTCGGCCCAACTCCAAACGATGCGAGACATCTGCCTGCCAGGTAAGGTATCGACGAAGATGGAGTTATGCAGACTTGTGGATAGAGGTTCGACGGCCTCACTTTTTCGGGTTCGTCGGCGACGTCGTATCCGGCTACAGTTGCTGTCCCTGAGGTTGGGAGAAGAATCGTAGACAGTATGCGTATCAGCGTGGTCTTGCCCGCGCCGTTCGGGCCAAGTAAACCGAAGACTTCGCCTTCATTGACCTGCAAGTCAACGCTCTCTAGGGCAACTATAGAATTGCCCTTAGAATCGAATAGTCGCTTGAGCTGGCGAGTCTCGACTATGACCATATGGTCCTAGAAAATGCGACTCTTAAGCTATGGCGGCGTGTTTCGACACATTAGATACAGGATTCGAACTCTCGTAACTCCTAATGTGGCTGCTTCTTCAGGTCATCCTAGAGCGTCCATTGATAACGTGAAGAAGAGAATTCTTAACTCGGTCCTTCATCTACAACGCCACTAGGGGCAGTAGCTTGGGAATAGACGTCTTGCTTTCTAACAATCGAAGTATCCTCCTTGCATTCGACCAAGGACTTGAACACGGACCAACTGATCTAAACGAACACAACTATGATCCAGCTTTCATAATGAAGCTGGCGGAAGACGGAGGCTTTAACGGCATCATTTTCCAAAAAGGACTTGCTGAGAAATACTACAATGGAAAGGTCCCGTTGATTCTGAAAGTTAACGGTAAGACGAATCTTCCAAAGGGCGAACCGATCGCACGACAGATCTGCAGTGTTAAGCGTGCCGCAGAGATAGGTGCGAAAGCAGTAGGGTACACCATCTACTTAGGAAGCGCACACGAGCATCTTATGCTAGAGGAGTTCGGCAAAATCCAAGAAGAAGCGCACGCTCACGATATGGCTGCTATAGCTTGGATCTACCCCCGAGGGGAAGCCATACAGAACGACATTGCCCCCGAAATCGTGGCCTACGCGGCCAGAGCGGGTCTTGAAGTTGGGGCGGATGCTGTGAAGATCAAGTACACTGGGGACGTAGAAACGTTCAAGTGGGCTGTGAAATGTGCTGGGAAGACGAAGGTCTTCATGTCAGGAGGCCCGAAGGCTCGCTCAGACGTTGAGTTCCTAAAACAGGTTAGGGGAGTCCTAGATGCGGGCGCCGTGGGTCTTGCTGTCGGTCGTAACGTTTGGCAGAGTTCAGATCCTTTAAAGATGGCTCGTTATCTGAGGAGATTAGTCCTCGAAAATCGATCCGTTGAGGACGCAATGAAAGATTGAAGATTGGGATTCTGAATGGCGGTGGAGACTGCGCTGGATTAAACGCAGTCACAAGAGCAGTAGTTAGAAAAAGCGACGAATACGGGTATGAGGTTGTCGGCATTAGACATGGCTGGGCTGGGCTGACCAACCTAGACACCGTTCCATTGAATTGGAATAACGTCTCAAACATAATCAACCAAGGTGGCACAATCCTACACACAACCAGAACCAACCCATTCAGGACGAAAGAAGGCCCTGAACAGGTTCTCAGAAACATCAAACAGCTGGGGCTCGATGCACTCGTTGCAGTCGGCGGAGAAGACACGCTCAGTGTCGCAGCGAAATTCTCGCAACTAGGACTGAAAGTAGTAGGCGTCCCAAAAACAATCGACAACGATATCGTAATCGCGGATATGACATTCGGATTTGATACAGCGGTAAACGTAACTGTCGAAGCGATCGACAGAATTCAGACAACCGCGGAATCCCACGAAAGAATAATGGTCGTCGAAGTAATGGGCAGACATGCAGGATGGATCGCTGCCTACGCGGGAATTGCAAGCGGCGCCAATCTGACACTTGTCCCTGAGAAACCACTCGACATTGAGGAGATCTGCAATTTCCTGAAGAAAAGACACGATGCAAAGAGGCTGACCTCCATAGTTGTCGTTGGCGAAGGATGTAGCCTGAAGAATTATCCCACCGCAGATCAGAATAAGGTGGACGAGTTTGGTCACGTTCGTCTCGGAGGGATAGGTGAGATCTTGGCGCGTGAGATAGAGAAGAGGGTTGGTATTGAAACACGCGCGGTCGTGCTTGGACATGTGCTTAGGGGGGGTTCGCCTAGCGCATACGATCGGATCCTTGCCACGCGGCTAGGCGTTGCCGCAATTGAAGCGATCAAGAACCAGACTTATGGCATAATGGTATGTTTGCGAGGAAACGTCATGTCTAGAGTTCCGCTAACTGATATTCTCGGCAAGATGAAGAACCTCGATGCAGAAACAGTAGCTCTGCTTAACGACTTTCAACAATAAACATGACGAAGTGCTAACTTCCTAGAGGTTCCTCAGTGGCCTCGACAACGATTACTTTGTAGGACACAAAGATTTCCAATGCCAGAAACGCAACGCCGACAAGAACAAGAACCATCCCTAAGGTGAAGGTAGTGCTGATGGCAGTTTGGGTTAGACCTGCGGGGGTCGGAAGCCGTTCAAGTCCGATCGAGAAGGATGTCAAAACGAAGAGCATTACTGCAAGCAGATGGCAAAGCATTCCGTTCCTTACATAGGCAAGCCGTGGAAGCAGCAAATTCAATTGATTCTTGATGCTCCTCAGACGGACGCTTTCGCTCTTGTCAAGTCTCTTCGAAGCTGATTTCTTACTAAGTTGTCTTTTTTCATCGTCTAAGAGTCGGATCCTGTTCACAAGCGCGCTATGTCTTGCGTTGAATGTCAATAACAACAAAGCAACTCCAGTGATCATTACTGCTGGTGCTAGAATGTCCTGAATTGTCCCAATCGCATTCGCAACTTCACTCATTTTTGTTCACTCTAACAACAGATCACAATTCTAGTATTAAGAGTCGGTCGACCAGTCACGTGTGACTTTTCTTTGATTACCTGTTTGCTATACTCTGATGTTGAAGTCTTCTTTCACCGTTCTAAACACGATCATTGTCTCGGTGCCAGCGACCCCATCTACGGCGCCGATTTCATCAATAATTTTGCTTAACTCATCTGTCCCGTCCGTCCTTACTTTAAGGATTGAATAGTATTGACCCGTGATGTCATAAATTTCGTAAACGTCGTCCAATTTCTTAAGCGCGGTTAGCATTGCTGGATAGGCTTTAGGTTGTGCACGCACGAGGATGAACGCCGTTAACGTTTTTCCAACAGCCTTAGGTTCAACGATCGCCTTGAATCCTTTCAGAACTCCCTTCTCGGTAAGCTTCTTGACCCGAACGAACACTGTTGCTTCGCTCACACCAATCTCCTTCGCTACCGTCTTGAAGGATACGCGTCCGTTGCGCTGGAGTTCCCGCAGAATTTTCTTATCGACATCATCGAGTTCGATTATTGGTAGTACCATGTGCAACGACAATCCTGAATTTGCTAATAGCCTCTGGGATAAATGGTTCCATGTGTGTAAAGGAACTTTTATTAAGGAATACGCATGTTTTAGGTGAATTTCATAACGTTTCCATAAGAAATCGGTGAATTCATTGAGCGACAAATTAGTCCTTGCGTATTCCGGAGGCCTCGATACCTCCGTTATGATCCATTGGCTGAAAGAAAAGTATGGGTACGACGTAGTCACGTTGACGGTTGACGTGGGCCAAGCAGATGATATGGCTGAGGTTGAAAACAAATCGAAACTCGTGGGTGCAGTGAAGCATTACACGCTCGATGCCAAACGTGAATTTGTTGAGGACTACGTTTACCCGGCCATTAGAGCGAACGCCCTCTACGAATGGAAATACCCCATAAGTACAGCTCTCGCCAGGCCATTGATCGCAAAGAAGCTCGTGGAAATCGCTCACAAGGAGAAAGCGACAGCAGTTGCTCATGGCTGCACTGGGAAAGGAAACGACCAAGTCCGTTTTGAAGTTACAATCAAATCCTTGGATCCTTCTCTGAAGATTGTTGCTCCGGTTCGCGAATGGAAACTTTCAAGAGAAGAAGAAATACGCTACGCAGAGAAGAATGGCATCCCAGTTGATCTAGAAAATCCCTACAGCGTAGACCAGAACATATGGGGACGATCGGTTGAATGCGGTATACTCGAAGGACCGAACAATGAGCCGCCCTCTGAGGCTTACGAATGGACGAACTCTCCACAGAAGGCTCCTGATAGTCCAGAATATGTGACCATAGAATTTGACAAAGGTGTGCCGGTAAGTGTAAATGGCAAACAGTTGGGACCGATTGACATCATTGAGAAACTGAACTACATCGCAGGCCACCATGGCGTCGGCAGAATTGATCACATCGAAGACAGACTTGTTGGTATAAAGTCACGTGAAGTGTATGAATGCCCCGCCGCTACTCTGCTGATTGAAGCGCATAGAGAATTGGAGAAACTCGTAATGACACGACACGAAGTTTGGTTCAAGCAACTTGTTGACTCAGAATGGACAAAGCTAGTCTACACGGGACTTTGGGATGACCCGTTAAGGGAGGATTTAGATGGATTTATCGAAAGATCACAAGAAAGAGTTACTGGCACTGTTCGGTTGAAGATATACAAAGGCTCCGCTCAAGTGGTCGGCCGGACATCACCTTTGTCGTTGTATGACGCTGCGCTAGCAACATACAGTGCCTCATCCACCTTTGACCAAACTTGGTCGAACGGCTTCATTGAGATCTGGGCAATGCCGACAGTAGTGGCCAACGCACGAAAACGGCAGCAACAATCCAAGATACTCCACAATGGCGTCGCGCCGAAGGTCACTCGCGTCCAACGCAAAACTAAGTAGGAAACAGCAGAGCTGAATTGCAGTGACCGCATTCTCTAGACCATTCATTACCTTAGAGGAGGTGAGCTGATGTCAGTTGAAAAATGTCTGGACTGCGAAGCAGAGATTCAAGTTCCCGACAATGCAGTTGATGGAGAAATCGTCACTTGCCCCGATTGCGGGCTAGACTTGGAAGTAAAGCTCACTCCTCAAGGGCACTCGATCAAACCGCTTACTCGTGGAAAAGGAAGACTGGGGTGAATAAGAAAACGCCCACAGTCGGGCTGGTCTATGATCAACTCAGACCAGATGAACGCATGATCATCGATGCAGCTAAGAGTAACGGAATAGCTCTCGAGCTGTACGACACAAATCAGCTTGCTTTCGGAGTCACCGATGAGAATGATGGTGCCGGACTAGCAGACGTTTTTCTACAAAGATGTATGTCGTACTTCAGGAGCATCCACGTGACTGCAGTATTGGAGTCGCGAGGCAAAGCGGTCGTTAATTCATACAAAGTGGCGTCAGTGTGCGGAAACAAACTACTTACATCCATCATCCTCAGCCGATCCAAAATACCAACTCCACGAACATTCCTAACCTTCAGCGAAGATGCATCGCTGAAAGCGCTGGAACAGCTAGGCTACCCTGCTGTGCTGAAACCCGTAGTGGGAAGTTGGGGACGACTCGTCGCGCTTGTCAAGGACAGTGATTCCGCAAAGGCTCTGATCGAAGCGCGAGAGTACATGCACCCAATCCAACAGGTGTACTACTTCCAAGAGAAGATCAAACGGCCAGAACGAGATATTCGATGCTACGTAATCGGCGACGAAGTCGTTGGAGCAATGTACCGCCGCTCACCACCCGATGAATGGCGAACTAATACGGCGCACGGTGGCATAGCCGAAAAACTCCCAATCACGCCTGAGCTTGAGGAGATTAGCCTGAGGGCTGCGCAGGCCGTTGGCGGCGGGGCTTTCGGCGTTGACCTTATGGAAACTGATTCTGGCCTAGTCGTTCACGAAGTTAACCACACAACTGAATTCAAAAACATGGTACGGGTGACCGGGGTAGACGTACCACGACTACTCCTAGAATACACAATTATGCAGGCGAAGCAATGACTCGCGTCTCTGTTCTAGGCGGGTCCGGCTACGTAGGAGGCGAACTCCTCCGTCTAATCCTCACACACCCTGCCGTGTGAACTTCAACTCGTAACTTCAAGGCAATATGCAGGTCAACCAGTCCATCGCGCTCACCCCAACCTAAGAGGCATGGGAACGCATCGGTTTGAGGAATTCAACCTCGAAGCTGTAGCCGCAAAAAGTCAAATCGTCTTCACAGCACTACCACACGGAAAGTCCCTTGAAATCGTTCCCGAGCTACTGGAACGCGGGATACGTGTCATAGACATGACTGCAGATTTCCGCTTGAAAGACCCTGCTGCATACAAGGAGTACTACGGTTTCGACCACAAGCGGCCCGACTTACTGCAAGAAGCAGTTTACGGGCTTCCTGAACTTCACAGATCCACTATCAAGGAAGCGAATCTCGTCGCAGTCCCAGGCTGCATGGCTGCTTCAGCAATACTAGGCATAGCACCTATAGTCGCCGGGGGTTTGGTTGACACAACCAAGATCGTGATTGATGCCAAAATCGGTTCCTCTGGCGCTGGAATCAGCCCCACAATCGCTAGTCACCATTCCGAACGATCAGGCGGAGTTCGTCCCTACAAGGTCACTGGACATCGCCACATTGCCGAAATCGAACAAGAACTATCCGCAGTGTGCAAAGGCCAAGTCAAAGTGGCATTCACGCCTCATGCAGTGGACATGGTCAGAGGAATACTGACAACAATACATGCTTTCACGCTGCAAGATCTCACAGACCGAGACATATGGAAGACCTATCGTTCATACTACCACGAAGAACCATTCATCAGGATGGTCTCAGATAGGAAGACCTTGTATGGATTGCCAAACCCAAAAGTCACCGTTGGAACAAACTTCTGCGACGTTGGATTCGAACTTGACCCCCACGTACAACGAATTGCAATCTTTTCTGCACTTGATAACCTAATGAAAGGCGCCGCAGGGCAGGCTGTACAATGCTTCAACATCATAACCTCCATGGATGAACGCACTGGACTCAACAACCTCGCACTGCACCCGTTGTGAACTGATTGACAATCGTAATCAAGATAGGTGACAAAGCAATGGGACGCGCCTTCTCCGCAGCTGGCTTGAACGATCTCGAACAGGTTTCGAGACAAAGCTCGAGCGTGCTGGTGCACGGCGGCGGCAACACAGTCACAGGAATAGCGGAAAAACTTGGCGTCCACCAGAGATTTGTCATCTCGCCCGAGGGATTCAGAAGCAGATACACTGACTTGGAAACGATCAAAATCTTCACAATGGTCATGGCAGGCAAGATAAACAAGGAAATAGTTCTGCACCTGCAAAGCCGAAAGATACCTGCAATCGGCCTCTCTGGTTTAGATGGTGGACTGATCAGGGCTGAACGCAAAAAGAAACTCATCGTCAAAAACGACGAGGGCAGACGAAGCGTAATCGAAGGTGGATATACGGGGAGAGTGACTGATGTCGACGGAACTCTCCTCCAAACCCTTCTCAACGCACATTACGTTCCAGTTATCGCTCCAATAGCCCTGGGCTCAGAGAATGAGCCGCTGAACTTAGATGGAGATCGGACGGCGGCCCATATTGCGGGCGCAGTCAAAGCAGATTTGTTACTGCTGATGACAGACGTGGAGGGCGTTTCAGTGAACGGAAAAGAAATCAGCGCGCTTCGACGCCGCAGAGGCTAAACGCTCTCTACAAGATCTCGGACCTGGAATGATAACGAAAGTCTACGCAGCACTCGAAGCACTTTCAATGGGTGTAGGCAAAGTTGTCATCTCGCAGGGAACACCAAACGCTCCATTCACTTCGGCCATCCGAGAACGAACTGGAACTGTGATCACTCCATGAATTCGAGAGAGATCATGAGCATAGAAGACGCGCACAATGCCAAATTCTACGCTAGAAAACCAATCAGCATCCTCCGAGGGTCAGGAACGTTAGTGTACGACGCAGGAGGGAAAGGAATATGTCGATTGCACTGGTGGTTACGGAACATGCATCGTTGGGCACGCGCACCCAAAAGTCGTGGAAGCAATCACAACACAAGCGCATAAGCTGATCTCATGCCACTCCTCAACTTACAATGACGCAAGAGCTGATTTTCTCGCAAAGTTACTCGAAATAACTCCACCCGAACTGAGCCGTTTCTTCCTCAGCAATAGCGGAGCAGAGGCGGTTGAGTGCGCAATTAAACTCGCCAGAAAAGCAATCGGCAAACGAAAAATCGTAGCCATCAAGGGAGGCTACCATGGGAAAACACACGGCGCTGCTCTCTGCAACTTGGGACAGTAAATATCGCAGAAGCTTCGAACCGCTCGTGTCCGATTTCGTACACATCCCTTTCGGGAACATTGAGGCAGCTAAACAGACAATCACAACAGACACCGCCGCTGTAATCTTTGAACCAATCCAAGGAGAAGGTGGCATCCGTAGTTTCACCAGTAGAATGGTTACGGTTATTGAGGGATCTGACTGGGGACGTGGGAGCGTCGCTGATCGCTGACGAGATTCAATCCGGTTCTGGCAGGACGGGTAGGATGTTTGCGTGCGAACACTTCGATGTTACCCCTGACATACTCTGCATTGGAAAGGGAATAGCAAGTGGTCTGCCAGTCGGAATAACCGCAGCATCAGATCAGTTGATGGGAACATTAACTGTCGGCGAGCACACTGGCACTTTTGGGGGTAACCCTGTAGTGTGCGCCGCAGGCGCAGCCACGATTGACGTGCTTCTTGAAGAGCACCTGGTCGAGAACGCAGTCGAAGTAGGCAATTACCTGAAGGAGCAACTCTCGGGTCTTCAAAGAGAATACAGCATAATTCGCGAAATCCGAGGATTAGGACTCATGCTTGCTGCGGAGATGAGATTTGACGTCCATCAGATCATTTTGGACGCCCTAGAAAGAGGGGTACTAATGATAGACGCAGGGAGAAACGTCCTCCGATTTCTCCCACCAATTTGCATCCGAAAAGTCGAGGTTGACAAAGTCATACGAACTTTGCAATCAATAGTAGGTAAGGAACAGCTTGCAAGACTACCCAGTTAAACTACTGCAGACGATGCTTGAGGCCTATAGCCCAAGCGGCTCCGAAGGGAAACTCGCGAAATTGCTTGCCCAGCACATGACGAAGCTAGGCTTCAATGTGCGGAGAGACCAAGTTGGAAACGTTATCGGCGAATCTGGAGACGAATCACCTCGAATTCTGCTCTGCGGGCACATGGATACTATACCAGGCGAACTCCCAGTGCGTCACGACGAAACATATCTTTACGGCAGGGGTGCCGTAGACGCAAAGTCAGCTTTGGCAGCGATGTTAGTCGGTAGCTATCTGGCAACACGACGCTCCAAGTCGCCACTTGGAGTTACCGTAGTGGGCGTTGTTGAAGAGGAAACAACCAGTGCAGGAGTAAAATCACTCATTGATGAGGGTGCTTCATACGATTTGGCCGTGTTCGGTGAACCGAGCGGCGCAAACGCGATAATCATAGGTTACAAGGGGTGCACGAAGCTCCAAGTGACATGCCAAACAAGCGGAGGACACTCAGCAGCTCCCTGGCTCTCGAAGAACAGCATCGAAGAAGCCTTCGAGTTTTGGAAACTGCTCAAAACGTCCATGCTAAGAAACGATTCAGCCGAGAAATTCCCATTTCTCACAGGTTGCATCACGGGAATCCGCGCCGGTGAAGGAGAAAACAGCATCCCTTCCAGAGCCGTGCTAAACATAGATATCAGAATCGCACCCAAAATCAGACCGGACGAAGTCTCAGGTCAAATAGAGGAGCTTGCGAAACAATACGAAAGTAGTCATGCTGGTACTCGTATCATTGTGGAGACCCGAGATCAGTGTCCGGGGTTCGTCGGTAATTCAAACTCCTTGGCTGTGCAGGTGTTCCGTTGGACGATTAAGCGAACTCTGCGAGGTCAAGTAGATTTATTGAAGAAGACTGGGACCAGCGATATGAACGTCTTCGCTCAAACACACAATATTCCGATGATCGCGTATGGGCCAGGCGATTCTACCCTTGACCACACAAAATATGAGAGAATCAGCATACGTGAATACTTGGATAGCATAGAAGTGTATGCAAAGGCGATTGAGAGATTCGCCGATCTTTATCGAGATCGTGGGCTCCAACCGGTTTCAATGTCACAGTGAGGCTAACTGTTGTCTTCGGTTCTCAAAGGTGGAAGGTTAACAGCCACCGACAAGGAAGTTGTAAAATTCATATCCTCAACCGAAGCCGACCGCAGAATCGCCCAATCATCAATACAGGTCAACGAAGCCCACGTAATCGCGCTTGCTAAAGCGAAAGCGATCAAACAGAAAGACTCCAAAAGACTCCTTAGGGCTCTCCGAAAACTGGAAAGAAAAATGATTTTTCGACAAGGGTTGGAGGATGTCCACGTCCTAATCGAAGAATATGTAACCCGCGAATGCGGTCGTGAAACTGGCGGCCTGTTGCATCTAGGGAAGAGTAGAAACGATCAAGTTTCGACAGCCATTCGACTGAGTCTCAGAGAGGAAATGCTTAATCTCTCAAATCAACTTCTCGCGTTCGAACGTTCGATCCTCCAACTAGCGAAAAGGCATACAAAGTCGATTTTCCCCGGGTACACCCACCTTCAACCGGCGCAGCCAATCACTTTCGCGCACTACCTGATCGCATTTGGCGACTCAATCCTAAGAGATGAACAACGAGTGCGCGAAGCATTCAACAGGATTAACAATTCACCAATGGGCGGAGGAGCACTTGCAGGCACCAGCTTCAACATCGACAGAACCATAGTGGCGCGGTTGCTCGGGTTCAACGGCCTCGTCGAGAATTCCCTCGACGCCGTTGGGAGCCGAGATTTTGTCCTTGATGCTCTAAGCGCTTGCAGCATTACAGCACTCGATTTCTCGAGATTCGCACAGGACATAATAATTTACAGTTCAGCCAACGTCAACTTACTAGAGATCCCTGATGAATTCAGCTCAACCAGCAGCATAATGCCACAAAAGAAGAACCCAGATCCACTCGAATTACTTCGAGCCAAATGCGGCGGGATCATCGGAAACTACAACTCCTCAGGCATTATGCTCCATGCCCTGCCCTCTGGGTACAACCTTGATTTTCAGGAAATTACTCCCCTGCTCTGGCAATCATTAGACACTCTCAAGTCATGTTTGAGGATACTCGAAGGACTCGTGCCAAAACTGAAACTCAGAACCTATCCCGAAAGTCAACTGGATCTTACAGTGGCCACGGAAATAGCAAACATACTCGTTAGGAAAATGAACTTTCCCTTTCGGATTGCACACCGCTCGATAGGTCAGGCAGTTAGAGTGGCATTAGCAAGGAAGGTCATGTTGCGAGATTTGAAGCAAACCGATTGGGAGCGAGTCGTCGGTAGGCAACTTTCAAGCGAAACACTTAGAGCCATTCATGAAGCGCTTGACTTGAAAAAACACCTCTACACTTACCGCACTATAGGCAGTCCAAACCCAAACAGAACTGAACAGATGATTAAGCATAGGACTAGAAAGGTCGAGTCGGTTTCCAAACGGAACCGGCTAACTCAAGTTGAACTTTCACGGAGTTTGAGAACGCTGAGAACGATTGCTGACGCTTGACCGAAGCCAACATATTCCGCCTCTGCATTCACAGTCCGAAGAAACCGACGGTGGCGGCATGATGCGCTATGCATAAGCTAGTATTAGTCAGGCATGGAGAGAGCACTTGGAACAAAGAAAACAGATTCACCGGTTGGACTGACGTGGACCTCTCCGAAAAGGGAGTGAAAGAAGCTCATGAAGCAGGACAAACGTTACAGAAGGAGGGTTACGTGTTTGATGTTGCCTACACATCGGTGCTCAAGCGTGCAATACGCACGCTCTGGATCATGCTAGATGAGTTAGATCAGATGTGGATGCCTGTCCACAATTCTTGGCGCCTGAACGAACGTCACTATGGCGCATTGCAGGGCCTCAACAAGGCTGAGATGGCCGCCAAGTACGGCGAACAGCAGGTCCTCGTCTGGAGAAGAGGCTACGATGTGCGACCTCCAGCGTTGGAGGTGAGTGATAACCGTTACCCGGGAACCGATCCGCGCTACGGGGACATGAGCAAGGACGACGTCCCTGTCTGCGAATCACTCAAAGACACCGTAAACCGATTTCTTCCGTACTGGCATGAAACCATCGCTCCAACGATAAAATCGGGAATGCGAGTGCTAATCGCAGCGCACGGTAACAGTTTAAGGGCACTCGTCAAATACCTCGACAACGTTTCCGAGACAGATATAGTGAAACTCAACATTCCAACCGGTATCCCACTTGTCTATGAACTCAGCGACGACCTCAAATCCATCAAACACTACTACCTCGGTGACGAGGAGAAAATCAGAAAGAGCATCGAATCCGTTGCTGCGCAGGGAAAGGCAAAGACAACCAACTAGCCCTATACGCTGGAATACCCAAGTTAGGGGTTCGATTAGCCTTACTCTTTCTCTCTGATGAGGATGTGCGCCACGACTTCACGGTCGCCCGTCTTTGATGGGCGGTCTGTAGATCCGGGGACTCACATAAATGGAGTCGGCTCTCACACACCTGACTTACGGGAACTGGATTCGGTTACGATTCAGAGAAGTAAGGTTGTGGTTGACTCTCGGAATGCTGCTTTGGCGGAGGCTGGTGATTTGGTTATTCCGATGCGTGAGGGCATTGTGGCCTCGAACCATATTTGGGCAGAGCTTGGAGAGGTATTGATCGGAAAACGTCCTGGGCGAATGAATGATCAAGAGGTTACTGTCTTCAAATCTGTTGGGATCGCAATCCAAGACGCTACCGTTGGTTGCTTAGCTTTCAATCGAGCGAGAGAGAAGGGGCTTGGAGTTCAGGTCTAACCATTCGAAAACCATTATCCACTATGTCCTTCATCCTTCTCAGCAGGCTTCGCAAGCATACGCCGAAGCTTTGATGTAGGCATCGTTGGAGTAGGTTTCTCTTTGAGAATTCCTTCAGGCCTAAGCATTAGAACTGCTATCAAGATTGCCCCAACGAGTAAGTACTCGAGCCAGGTTACGTCAAATGGGATGATGCTTGAGAACGAGAATTTGGCGGAGTCAATCGTCTTTATCATAAACCAGAAGACGAATACCCCAAGCCCAACGCCAAGGTTGTTCGTGGCGCCTCCCATTATGACTATAACCCAAGGCCAAAAGGTCCAGACTACTCTCCCAAAGGTTGCGGGGAGTACATCAACCGTGTAGAATGAGTAAAGGAGACCCGCAATTCCGCTAATAGCAGAGGCCGTCATCAAAGTTCTCCTCCTAATTCCTACATCATCCTTCCCCAATGCCTCAGAGGAAGCCTCATTGTCCCTGATTGCTCTGAGAGTTCTTGCAATCGGAGCTCGAGCCAGCTTCTCACAATACAAGTAAACAAGTGCAGCGAACAATATCAGAATGCCAGTAGCCACAACAAATCTCGAATCTCCCGCCCACGCATAAGGATCAGGAAGTTCAAGTCCGAGGCTGCCCCCAATAAGTGGATAATAATTAGTGAGGAAGATTTGGAAGAACTGTGCCATAGCTAGCAGAGTCATCGCAAGATAGTCCTCCTTCAGCCGGATAGCTGGGTATGAAAAGAGAAACCCGAAAAGTGCGCCGGTCGCGCCAGCCACCAGAACGGAAATTAGCAGAAGCCCCATTGATAACGGGATGCTATGTGCTAATATAGCATCGATTTGCGGGACTGCTGTTACACTATGCTTTATGAAGTCACCCTGAGTTTCAATACCGAAGATCCACGCGGCAAATCTACCTGCGAAAGATCCTCCTACCGAGGCTCCTCCAGCGACAAAAAGTACTTTTCCGAAATTCGGTATGCCTGCGAAACCGAATTCCAGGTTCAAGCTTAAGCTGATTGCAAGGTAAAGAGCAAAGAACGCCGCCAAGTCCAGGGAGAAGAGTATGATGTTAATGCCAAAAAGATTGAATGCTGGAAGAGACATGTCATTTTCGCTTCCTTAGCGAAGCAAGCACGTGACTCCATCTCACTGATGTAACTCCTTGAGGCACGATAATTAGCGACGCCGCCATTATCAACATGGGCATCGCTGGTTGCCATTCACTTACCCATGATCCGAGTAATCTCGTTGCATATACGGTCAAGAGTATCTCGCCACCACCCACTAGCAAACCTCCTATTACTGCGCCGTAAACGCTGAAAAGACCACCCAGAATACTTGCCGCAAGATACTTACGATGAAATCGGAACCAATGTGTGCGCTCCCAGGCAGCCAGAGTACAACCAACGAGCCGGCGAGACCTGCCAACCCACCAGCCAGAAACCATGAGACGAGATACACTCGCTCAATATCTATTCCAAGTATCCCAGCGAGACTTGGATTCTCAACAGCAGCACGCATGGCGATGCCGAATTTGGTATGAGTCAACGCCAACCACAAGAGCAACGTTATCACTCCCAATAAAATTGGAGTAATGAAAGTCAATCCTCTCAGATCGAAAATTGTGATATCTGTATTGCCAAGGAGAAAGAACTTGCTGTCATAGACCCGGTAAACATTTCCCAGCACGTCAGAGTATATGCCGAAGATTCCGACGAATGCAATATCTATGGCCAGAGTTGCAACCATCAAAGAGACGAGAGAGGAGCCTCTTGCAGATAACGGCCTCAGAACGAAGCGGTACATCGCAATCGCGGTCGCTCCCACGAGAAGAAACGAAAAGGGGACTGAGACATAAGGAGATAACCCGTTGAAATGATACAGGGTGAAGGCCAAGTATGCCCCTATTGTCACGAAAGACCCATGCGCAAAATTCGGGACCTTCGTAGTCATGTAAGTAAGCGTTAGCCCCATGCTCATCAAAGCGAACAGGGACCCATACACCAACGCGTCTGCCATGAATGGCTCGAAAACGGGCATTAATCTCACGCAACCTAACTAGCAGCGAGCTAGTAGGTGACTTTTTGGGAATGCTTAAATAGATTTTCGGCCCGCATTCTCTCTATGTCAGAGACAAAGAAAAAACCAATGGGAATGGCAATCGGTACGTTCGTAATTGGTCTACTAATTGGTCTCGTCGTAATGTACGGCGCAGCACCATCGCTCGGACTGGCTCCATCCAGTTCGACAATGGTCACAACCACAGTACAACAAGGCATGTCAGGTACGATCACTATAGGCGGCCTGCTCGGTCTAACTGGCTCTCTCTCATCCTACGGTCAACGAGAGAAGGTAGCTATGGATATGGCAATTTCAGACATCAACGGATATCTTTCCGCAAGCGGGTCTAGCGTACAATTCCAATCCCGCGTCGAGGATACTGGAAACGATCCAGCTACTGCACTCCAGAAATTGCAAACGCTCGCGGCTCAAGGAATCCAGGTCTACGTCGGCCCTCTGTCGAGTGGTGAGGCGAGCAATATTCTAGCGTACGCTAACACAAACCACTTGGTGCTAATTAGCCAATCATCAACAGCCGAAAAACTCGCAATCCCCAACGACTTTCTGTTCAGGCTGATTCCGACCGACTTTGCACAGAGCAAAGCAGTTGCACGAGTCGTCTATCAGTACGGCATTCAGGACGTCGTTGTTGTTGCACGCCATGACGCTTGGGGTGATGGTCTGAGCGCTGCTTTCGAAGCTCGATACCAACAGCTCGGTGGAACAGTAATCGATACCGTCTCGTACACACCAACAACTGGAACCCAAGACTTCTCTCCACAATTGACCCAGATGAAAAGTGACTATGACGCAGCTGTCACCAAATACGGTGCCAGCAAAGTAGGCGTTGTTGCCGTTGAGTTCAATGAATTTTCAGTCATGTTGCAACAAGCAAGCGGTAGCTACAAGAGTCTGCTGGGAACAGTTTGGTTCGGTACTGATGGAATAGCGGGAGATACAACAGTAAGCGGTGCGGCCTCCGGCCCTGTTGCGGCGCAAGTAAAGTGTTTGAGCACTATTTATGCGCCTACAAGAGGTGAAAAGTACGCGGCTTTCACCAGCGCATTCATCGCCAAGTTTGGTGGTCAACCGGATCCATACTCCTATACAGCATACGACGCAACATGGGTTGCGGCCCTTTCAATCATATCCGTAGGTAAGAATGATGGCGCCGCGGTCCAGAAGGTGCTGATTAATGTTGCGAACAACTATTACGGCGTAGCGGGCTGGCCAGACCTCAACTCGAACGGAGACAGAACCATTAGCGACTACGATATTTTCGAAGTAACCACAGTCAACGCCACGGCAGCACAATGGAATACCATTGGTAGCTGGAGCGCAAGCTCCGACGGTGTGAGCTATAGTCAGACTCCGTAAGAAAGCTGGACTTTCATCCAGCGCACCTCCTTTTTGTGATGTTACCTGACCACAATCCTCGAAGTTAACGAGCTGAGAAAATCATTCGGCAGACTAATTGCATTAGACGGCGTATCCCTCGGTGTCGAGGACAGAACAGTAAGCATACTAATAGGTCCGAATGGGTCCGGGAAGACAACGCTCATCAATGTAGTAACCGGATTTTATGACCCAGACGGCGGCACCGTAAAATTCAATTCAACAGACATAACTGGATGGTCACCTCATAAACTATACAACAGTGGGATAGCGCGGACATTTCAGATTCCCGCGCTCTTTTGGAAACTGACCGTTTTGGAAAATTTGCTAGTGGCAGAGAAGAATAATCCAGGAGAATCCTTCGGCAAAGCTATGTTTCGAAGGTTGTGGGAAAGGAACGAGGAGAACGCGATCAACAAAGCCACGCGCATCCTAGAGATTCTGGGCCTGACAGAGCATTGGAACAAACCCGCCTACCTTCTCAGTGGTGGACAGATGAAGCTCCTGGAAATGGGGCGGGCTCTTATGAGCGATGCAAAACTGCTTCTCCTCGACGAACCAGTATCAGGAGTAAACCCGACCCTGGCTCATCACATCTTCTCCAAGATAATCAAGCTAAGAGATGAGGAGGGTGTATCATTCCTCATCGTCGAACACAGGTTGGATATTGCCATGAAGTACGTCGACCACATGAACGCCATGGCACTAGGAAGAATAATAGCCTCAGGTCGACCAGACGAAGTAGTAGCCGATCCGAAAGTCATAGAAGCCTACCTGGGAAAGTAGCATGCTTCAAGTTCAAAATCTAGTTGCCGGATACGGAAAACTCCAAATCCTCGATGGCGTATCGATCGAAGCGCGACCGAGGGAGGTTACTGTAATTGTTGGACCTAACGGGTCAGGAAAAAGTACTCTACTGAAGAGCATATCCGGCTTAACAACGATCTTCAGCGGAACCATTCAGGTTGATGACCAGAATCTTTCCCGCCTTCACCCACATATTATTGCAAGGATGGGAATTGCATACCTTCCGCAAACAGAGAACGTTTTCACTAACCTATCCGTGAAGGAGAACATCACTTTGTCAGCTTACACGCTGCATAAGGAGGAGGCGGAAGAACGAATTAAGGACGTCATGGAGATTTTTCCCCAATTGAAGAACTACCTGTCCACAAAGGCAACGAATCTAAGCGGCGGGGAACGTCAGATGCTTGCGATGGCTATGGCATTGCTTCGCAAGCCCACGGTCATGATGTTTGATGAACCCACCGCTAACTTGGCGCCGAAAATTGCAACCCAAGTGCTGACCACTATCTCCTCACTCGCAGATACCATGAACCTTACTCTACTACTCGTCGAACAAAACGCTAAACGCGCATTAGAGATCGGTGACCGGGCATATCTCCTTGTCAGCGGCAAAAATAACTACGAAGGAACAGCGAAGGGTTTGCTCGAACACGAGGAAATTGGCCGACTTTATCTCGGCTTAAGACCAGCAGAATAACGCGAATTTCTAAGCGACCACTTGCCACTGCCGAATGGACGAGTAAAAGGCTCGACAACTTGTATCTACGCAAACACTCCAGATGAAGATTTCATTCTTGGCTTCCATCCAACTTCGCGCAACGTACTGATCGTAGGCGAGCAAAGCAAATTCGAACGCATGCTAATCTGCGTGGAATACCCGTCCTACGCCGGCACAAACTTCTACCTCAAGATCGCCCATAAGGAGACATAACACAGGTGACCCAAACGATCACTCAAAGTATGGTCTCGAGAGAAACGTCTCTCCAACCCGGATCGGAATCTTCTCAAATTTATTGATAGCCGAAAAATGTCCATAACCGAGTGCCTCGCAAACTCGGAGATGAACCAAGACATCGCACTTTCTTCAATTCAACGATTGATCCGAGCAGGCCACCTCCATCTGATAGTCTCAGTTTACCCTTGGGGAGTCGAATATCGAAGTTCAACAAACTGGGAACGAAATGTTGCAATAGCGCAACTTGCTAAAACCTCACCTGCCAAACAAACGAGCGGGCGTGTGGTCGTGGTAATCGTCTCTTAGGCGGGACTGTTCTGTTAACTTATCTTCGGATGGAGCGGTCGAGGCAGCAATTGGCCGTCAGACGGACAGCGTTTTCTTGATCCATAATCTTTCGTGGGTCTCGAGGGTTGGTTGGAATTCACATTACCTACCCCGCATGGTGCAGGGGAAGGCATACCCGTAATCCACGTGAGCGCAAGAGGGACATCAGCGAAGTGTTCGAGATGTGGGAACAGAATGATTCCCGAAGAGAACCGACAGCTACACTGCCCCTCCTGCAAACGGAGCGTTGACCATGACGTCAACCACGGCGAGGAACATTCTTGCGTTAGGCCTGAGGTTCAGGCCTGAAGGGTCCGCAAATGAAGCGATGGTACTGGAATCAGCACCAGCATGTGCTGTAATCCGGAAAGTCGATGCGGATCAGTTAACCCAACAGACGACAAGTTAACAGAACCGGCGGGACAAAGCAATATGTAAATCACGCCGACAAGGGTGACCTTAAGATCGCATATTCCAGTTGAATGGTTGAATGAGAGTTCCCGTAGTCTGCATAACAATATTCATGATCGGCTTCCTGCCCTTAGCTAACGCACAGAGCATTAGCCAACCGATGCTCGGCACGAACTGGAGCACGCATGTAATCCAGTTCAGTACGCCTGATTCGCCAGCATGGGCGCGAGATACGATACTTCGAGCATTAGACGATTGGAACATGGCACAGATATGGTTCACTGCAAATTATTTTCCAAATCAGAACAATGCGGTGTATACGTTGACTACGACTGAGGACGATAATGCGTCACAAGTCGCAGTCAAGTACGTTACGGACACGGGGCAGTCGTGGACAGGAATCACGCAAACCTCTATTTCTGGAACCATACACAACGCAACAGTGTCCATAGTCCTCAGCCGACTCCACACACCAGAAGATCTACTCCAAGCAGTCGAGCATGAATTGGGACACATGTTAGGGCTAGATCACACGAACATATCTTACGATCTCATGTATCCTGCTCGAGCCGCGTATTCAGGCGGCATAACCTCTCACCCGTCAACACTCAACCTCTACGGCGTCTACCTACTCGCAACTGGCTGCAGGTTCGCGAGCGGCGACACCGTCACCTTACCCCCACAGATTCCATTCATTGAATGGTACCCTGGCATACAACTTGTTCTGCGAACGCGACCGTAACTTCCAGCAAGACGGAGACAAAGATATCTGGCGCTGCTCAATCGACGTGGTCGAACTGCTTGCCCCTTACAATCCGTCAAGACAATCGGATTCTCAGTTGAAATGTATCTTGTGGCAATGGGAATTGTTGGAATTACCGGCTATTGCTAGTTTCATGGAGAAGAGGCAAGCGGCCCTTCTCGGTTAAATCGAAGGCTGTTAGCGTCAGTGACTGGTTCGATACCACCAAGTAGTTCATGAAAACGATTCTCCTTAATGTTGTTCTAACAAACGATTTAATGGGAATTAGAGCAAGAGGCGGGTCTCTGAGTTGGTCAAGGTATTCCGGTATCAATGCTAACCATTCGACTAATGTTTACAATATGCTTGATTAATTGTTCGATTCGATTGCTTAGTCGAAAATTCTCCATAAGAGCGTCTAGGGATGTCTTCTCCAATTTTTGCGTGAGCAAATTATTTTCAAGTTCGAGAACCTGTTTCTGTGCTTCTCGTCTGAAGCAGGGTTTGGTAATGGTGACAATTCCTGCACTCCATGTTTGAATGATCCGGAGACGATGCTTGGGCCACGTCTGAGAGTTGCTTGCATTCCACTTGTTACTGCCGAGGCAATGGCCTCGTCACGTAGTTTGATTCCTCCACGGAGTAGGAGGCTGAAGAGGATCATGGATTCGGAACTGCCTCTGAACGAGGCGTTTTGAACAAATTGACCGAGGTCAATATCCTTAGGGACTATGCCGATTTGTTGTAGGTACGATGCCCGCCTCACCGTTCGGAGCTGTTCGTCCAGGGGCGATTTCACAGACGCGTTCCATACCGTTTCCACTGGGAGAAGTCGAGGGTCGAGGAAGACTAGCAACATTCCTAGATCGTCAAAGGTGGTCGCGATGGGTTGCGACTTGAACACACTGGACTCTTGGATCGTCTTGAAACTCACACCGGACTCCATTTCGTTCTCTTTCCCGTATCCGTTCAGCAGGTAATGGGCTGCCCAACCTTGTTTCATCGAGGTTTGAGCTGGGATTCTGCTTTGCAGCCGTAGGGCGTTTTGTATGTAGTTAATCCGGTTCCAACCTCGGGTTGAAATAGCGTACGAGTTCTCGAAGCCACCCACAACCCGGGTCTTCACGTCACGGACAGCAAGTAGTACGGGCGTTTGGACATACGGGAGAAGACTTTAGCCATGTACAGGAAGTCCAGCCCCAACCGATCGGAGACATCCCTCGACGAGAATGATACACGACCAAAGACTCTGCCCAAACTAACCAGAAGATCGTTCGATGCTAGTTGCGAACGAGATCGATAAGGCCGAAGATTGACACCTGCAGGTGTTCCGGAATTGACTAATGCCACTAATGACAACTTGTTTCACAGCCTCGATCATCACACTAGCATAAAACGGAGAGAGAGGGGCGAATGTACTCGTCGTTGAGGTAAGGATTCTGTCTAGAAGGCTTGAATCATAACCCTCGGGCCTATCGATTGAATGCGCAATCTTAGGATACGCTCAGTCAAGACATGGAGCCTCGGGCGGGGTTTGAACCCGCGACCTGCCGCTGCCTCGAAGAATAATTACGAGGCGGCCGCTTTCCGGTACCTGAGGATCTGCCAGGCTGAGCCACCGAGGCGCATTATCTGTACGCAAAGCCTTCCAGACTTAAAGTATGTTCTTAGTCTGATTATAGTACGAACTGTTCTTTTCCGATATCTCGATTCTTGATGCCGAGTCTGGACGTTGAGATTGTACGATTACCGTAAAGTGTGGTTTCGGTTTTGTCGTCGTAGAGGGCCGCTGCAATGCGTCCAATCGAATCAGCTTTCATAATACCACTTCCGCTCATGCCGGTCGCGAGAATGCAATTTTCAACTTTATCAACGATGGGTGTTGCGTCTAGTGAGTTGATGTCGTAGAATCCCGCCCATGAACTGGTGGGTCGTAAGTTTGCAAAGCAGGGGTAGTATTCGCTTAGGATCGGATAGATGTTCATTGTAAAGTAGTTCTCTTCGGCAGAGGGCTCTTCTTCGAACGAGAAGGCTCTGCCTATGTAGTCAGCAGCCTCAACCCAGAATCCTTTCTCTCCCTTGACCGGCCTAACGCAGACACCGCCTTTCGGCAGTATCGTGAAGGGTACTGTGTTCTGCTCGTTGAAGCCCTTTGAGTTCAACAATCGGTCCAGGTTGCTGCCGTGCAATTGGAACACTTGTCTCTTCTTAGACCTCACGTGACAGTCAATACCTAGCTGATCGAATAGCAACGGGGTTCGCGCCCCTATGGCAACGACGGTAGTGTCGGCGGATAATGGGCCTTTCCCGGTTTGGATTCCTGGGATGCTCTTCTCCTGCCACACGTAAGGTTCGCCAGGAAGATCTAGACTCTTCTTTGCGGCCAGTCGGAGCGATTTGGCTTCAACTCCGAATTGGAATTCTCCGCCGAGCTTGCGATATTCGTTCTCGTAGAATTTAGCGATCATGTCTGGAGCGACCGTGCCACAATTCAATCCTTGAACTGCTTTATGCACGGGCTGTAAGTCCATGAGTTTGCTTTGCTCAGAAGATGGGTCCAACACAAGGTCCAGTATCATTTGGGCGAGTTCCTCCCGCTCGAAGACTTTGAGTCGAATCCCTTGCTGTAGCATTCCCGGCTCTACAGATTCAAATAACTTGAATTCCGACTGAGTTAGCAACCAAAGATACCCAATCAGCTCCAAGTTGAGGCTGAATCCCAACTCATTCTGGACATGCTTGTAGAAGTCAATGGTGCTCCCGGCTAACAGCCGATTGACGTCGGACGTGAAGGTGTCACGAATAGCCGCCATGCTCTTCGCAGTGTCGCCCTGCGCAGGCGCTGACTTCCGGTCGACAATTAGGACGGAAAGATCTGGATGGGTGTTCTTTATGTGGTAACCTATTGAGAGGCCAATTACCCCCGAACCGATAATCAGCACGTCGTAATGTTTGGAAGACACAGATCACACGCCGTAGGGCTGGACTGATGTGGATTATAAGGCGCTTGCATTTCCTTTCAAGCCATCTTCCCATCATTGGGAGCAAGTCGAAAGGAATAGCTATTCTGCAATCCGCAAGACTACTTGGAACGATCAGCTTGAGAATGAGATACGACAAGCGAACCGATAGGTTACTGATGATCATAGGCGACGGTGAGGAAGCATCCATCCAAGTCATTGGATGAAGATGTGACTGTTTCATACACAGAGACCGGCGATATAGCAAAAATTAGCGTAGGCAATGCGTTGACCAGAATTTTCGACGGCCTCGGCATCAAAATGCCCTCCGAGCGTCAAGCAACGACAGAGGAGCGGGAAGGTGGTTGGAAAGTGGAGGTAGACGGAGACAGATGTCTCGGGTTTGGAAGCTGCGTGATAGTCTCCCCCGACGTCTTTCGCCTGGACGAACGGCCGGGTCAAGGCGTATTCCGAAGTAGAGCCAAACTCGATGTGCTTGACGAAACGGGAGGCAAGGATTTCGACAATCTCAGAATGGCAGCTCAATCCTGCCCAACACAGGCAATCTCAATTGTCGACAGAAAGACTGGCAAGCGCATCTACCCACTCTGATGAGATTGCAAGCGCAAACTCCGAACTGGTACCTCCTCAGCGTGATAACGACTATTCAATCGCAGTTTAGTTATGGATACATGACATGTGACATAACAATAGTTAATGAGGCGGGCAAGCGTCTGGCGATTGAAGCTAGTCGAAGCTAGGAACCAATAACTCTTGAAGAACTTCAAGGACTCGAAGTGGAAGGAACTAGTTGCGAACGTTACCAAAACGATTCGCGAGAAACAGATCAGATTCGCACGGCTGCAATTCATTGACATAAATGGCATCTTGAAGAGTGTTTCTGTTCGGACGAAGGAATTCGAATCGATTTTCGAGAACGGGCGGTCATTTGACGGCTCGTCCATTACTGGGTACAGGTCAATCGAGGAATCAGACCTAGTAGCCTATCCGGACCCATCCACTTTCGCAATTATCCCTTGGCGCCCCAAAGAGAAGGCCACGTGCAGATTCATATGTGATATTTACACGCCAGACAACCTTCGATTTGAAGCAGACCCCCGTTTCGTGCTTGAGAAAGCCATGGATCAGTGTGCCAAAGCCGGATTCAAATTCAATTGTGCACCTGAACTCGAGTTCTTTCTTGTTCAAGAGTCAACCGCGACGCCTACGCCCATAGATATGGGAGGCTACTTCGATTTACACCCAAGCGATCTTACCGACGACCTCAGGCGCGAAATAGCAGATACTGCAGAAGAGTTCGGCATAGAAATAGAACTAGCCCATCATGAAGTCGCGCTTGGTCAAAATGAGATCGACTTCAAGTACGGCGGCGGTCTCCAAACTGCCGACCGGACCGCAACTATGAAAATGGTTACAAAGGCAGTGGCAGCAAGACGTGGATATCTTGCAACTTACATGCCCAAACCATTTCCGAACGTGAACGGGTCAGGTATGCATGTTCATCAGAGCCTGTGGAACTCAAAAGAATCAAAGAACCTATTCTACGATGACAATGAAGAAACGGGCTACCTGTCCGAGCATGCGCTCCATTTCATCGGAGGACAATTGGCGCATGCACGGGAGATGTGTGGAGTTCTCGCCTCCTGGCCTAACTCATACAAGCGCCTTGTTCCAGGATTCGAAGCCCCAGTCTACGTTGCATGGGCTTTCAGAAACCGATCTCCACTCATACGCGTGCCAAACTTTGGAAAGAGACACAACGCGGCACGAATGGAGATAAGATGTCCGGACCCTGCAGGAAACCCATATCTGCAGTTCGCAGTTCTATGTTTGAGCGGATTAGACGGTATAAGAAGAAAATTGAATCCTCCAAAACCAGCTGAGTTAAACGTCTACAAGTTATCCTACGAGGAACGAAAGCAGAGAAAGATCATCTCCCTGCCTGAGTCTCTTTCAGAAGCTTTGCTAGAGATCGAGAACAGCGAATTCATGAAAGCCGCGCTTGGGCAGGAACTTTGGGAAAATTACCTCAAAGAAAAGCATCGCGAATGGGATCTTTACCGCACCCAGGTTACTCCTTGGGAAGTTGAGCGGTACATGAGAAAGTTGTAGATTCTTACGAGTGCTTAGTCGCCTTGGGGTGACATGATGCTGAGGTAATCGAGTTTGGGTAACGTTGCTTTAGCTTCTGAGGGAGGTCGGGTTGCTACTCGCATTAGGATCAGTCGGTTAGTTGTGCCTGGGACGCTTCCTTTTACCATGACATATTCTGAATTAATCTGTCCATACCGAAGGAATCCTCCTTTCGGTGTCACTTCACTTCCGTTGTTTCCTACTTTGATGACAATCTTGTTGTATTCGGTTCGCTGATGGAACCCCATTTGTCCAGCTCGCGGGACCGAGTACATGACGTAGTGCGGCGTCCATCCGCCTATTGAGCCGACCTGACGGACCGTCTTGTTGGCCTTGTGAATCTTACGCCTTATTCCCCATCTCTTCACGGGACCTTGGATTCCTTTTCCCTTCGTAATTCCGATCGTGTCAACGGCTTGGCCTTCTTTCACGAAGTCGCCAACCTTCACCTCAGATCCAAGCAACTTCTTCGCATACTCGAACCGATCCTTAATCGCTCCGCCGCCAATCTTGACTTCAATCAAGTCAGGCGCTTTCTTCCCTCGCTTTGCAAGTCGAGGTTGAGTCGCCATGAGCATGCGTACGTCCGCAATCTTGTCTAGGTTGCCTTCAATCTTCTTCAATCCTTCTTCTGTCATGAACTTCTCGGGCACTGATATGAGCCTCTCAAAGTCCTTAGAGGGTTTCTCAATCCATGCTTCACCGAAAGTGCGTAACCCCTCATACGGTTTCGTGTAAGCTCGAATCGCACATGCCAGCATTGGAGGAGATTCGAGGATTGTGAGAGGAATGACAACCTCTTTACCGAAAGTGAGTGAACCTTGACGATTATCGATAGCAATACCGTAGGTCATGCCCGCCTTGAAGCCTGCAAACGCCAAAAGCCTGGGGCCTTCCTCAATCTCAGGCCAGTGCCTAATCCTGCCAACCCAACGGGAAGCGCGTCCTCTAGGTAGGAACGCAAGTGAACCGCGCTTAGGAGCATGTACTTTCCTGTGACCCAATTACCCTGCCAACTTGTGGTGTTGCTTCGGCCCAGTTCGGTGTGAGCTCTAAAATACTTTGTGCGCGAGCGCTTTTAGACTGATAGAAGGGGTCGAGTGGGCTGTTTATGCGTCTTCATCGTCTTTATCATCATCATCTGCTTCCACAACGGTTTCTGCACCCTTTTTTTCGAAGGTTTGCATGGCCTCCTGTAACTCTTCTTCAGTAATCTTGCCAGCCAGGAATAGAAGGTCGTTAATCCATTCAGAGACGAGAGCATCAATATTTGCTGCTGGAACCAGCGGATGTTTCTGCAAAACGCTCTGAAGATCAGTGAACAGCTTATCCAAATCGACGCTTTCGACCTTCTGCTTTTTACCGTAAGTGAACTTCAACTATTTCACTAGCTCCCCGCTCTATGCATCATACCTTTTTGAAGCTTGGTGACACGTCAGTGCTTTTTGAAGCTTGGCAAATCAGCCGGTTTACCTAGTCTTCAATAGGCGACCAACCTCAAATCCCGCAAGCATGTGCTATTTGGGATAGGTTGGCTACGCGGGGGTTCCTGAGTAGTTGGAATGTATAGGTCGAACGCTAACGTACCTGAGCGATATTCAGGGGTCTCCTGACGTGCCAGGCCACTGGATTGAAGTCGGACCAAGCCGACCGTTTACTAGAATCCATATTTGCGAGCTTCCAGACGGCAAGGTAGAGCCAGGTCCGACAGGGATCACATTACTCACAGACGATATCCGATCTGAATATGATAGACTGAAGCAGAAAGGCGTTCGATTTCTGTATCCGCCGAAGATGATGGAGTGGGGAGAATGGCTCTGTGAGTTTGCAGATCCTGATGGAAATGAGTTCGATCTTAAACAGCCAATTCCTCTGACCAAGTGAATTGGATTATCTTGAATCGATGTGTTTAACTTAGTGATAGCTCGAGCTTTTCGTTTGCAGCGGGACTGATGACTGACGCGTGACCTGGACTAGCGGGGGTAAGAATTGATGATTCTCCTCACAGCCAAGCCAGGTCTAAGGCGCAGGACTGAACACTCCAAACGAGTGTGTCCATAGGCTCCTGTCCCGCAGGGGTTCAGGGGTTCGAATCCCCTCCCCCGCACCATTTTACTAGTAACTCTAAATAGGCGCATCATAGCCGTATTACAGCGGGTTTGTTTGGGTAAGACCAAGTCGATCAATGAGCGGTACGTCTACGCTTACTTACCATCGGTAGAGATGGTTAGGGATTGGAAGGCTAGGGCGAAGAAGAGTAAGGTCTCCATTTCACAGTTCGTCTATGAACACGTAACGAACTCGCTGCGTCAGGAAGATGGTGAGGAAAGCTACAAGCCCAGAGCAGAACTCATCGATGAGCTTCACCATAAGGACGAGGCGTTGAAGAAGCTGACTAGAGAGAACGAGATCACTAATTTAGCGTTGGAACGGGTTGAATCTGAGCTTAG
Source organism: Candidatus Bathyarchaeota archaeon (assembly GCA_963783645.1). Lineage (GTDB taxonomy): Archaea > Thermoproteota > Bathyarchaeia > 40CM-2-53-6 > 40CM-2-53-6 > FEN-987. The sequence goes on from CAWAOH010000010.1 coordinate 160,134, forward strand.
GAGATATCGGTCTGAACCGTTTCTTCAAGAGAACTTTCGAGGAATTAGAAAGTACGACCTGAAGCTCATTGAACTCCTAAAGAAAGGGACCGGCAATCGATTCGGATGAATTACTTCGCCAATTGAGGATTTCGCCTAGGGAAACGGATCGGGTTAGGGCTGTGAGTAGGCAATTGGAGAACTTGGAAGCCTACGGACTGGTTGAGAAGACTCGTAGAGGTTGGAAGTGGATTTAGCGAATGACTGAGCAAGTCCTAGCCGAATCTCTCTCCAAAGAACGGCTTGTTGAGATGTTTGTGGAGGATTGCGAGGATCGGCAGCTTACTGTGGAGTCGATTCGTCACTACAAGGCCGTTGCAACCGCGTTCCTAGATTATCTGGCTAGCCAGAACGTGTCGGTCTTCTCAGCGGACAAGTTCGTTCTGATAGAGTATTTGAGGAAGAGAAGAGCGGATGGGGTAGATCAGAAGACTCTAGAGAACAATTTCACGGTGATCTCAAGCCTTTTCGAGTACTTCGTTTTTCAGGATCTTATTGGTAAGAATCCTGTGATGGGAGTGAGGAAGCGATACTTGCGACGGTACAAGGATGAAAGGGACGTTGACGCAGAATCACCGAGGAAGCTAATCTCCGTTGAACAGATGATTCTGCTAATCAACTCCGTCATTGATACTCGTGATAAGGCGATATTGACGGTTCTTGCGAAGACTGGTGTGCGGCGTGGGGAGTTGATTGCTATGGATGTTACGGATATTGATTGGGAGCAGCAGTCGATAACTTTGAAGAAGTTCAAGAAACGTAGCGGGAGGATAGTTTTCTTTGATGATGAGACGAGTAGATTGTTGAAGCGGTGGGTGAGTCAACGTGAGAAACTGCAACCGGAATCTTCTGCTCTGTTCCTTGGGGAGAAGGGTGGTCGTTTGAAGCGGAACGGTGTCTATTCAATGGTCGTGAAATACGCTGAACAGGTGGGTCTTCATGACTCAAAGTCGGATAAGCCAGAGGAACATTTTACTCCTCATTGTTTTCGTCACTGGTTCACAACTCACCTGAGACGGGCAGGGATGGATAGGGAGTTCATCAAGGCTTTGCGGGGCGATCGAAGGAGGGAGGCTATAGATATTTACGATCGAATTGATCGGCAGGAACTTCGCAGAGCATACTTGGCTTTCGTACCGCAACTAGGAATCTGACTGCTGACGATTTGTGAATTCCATCCTTGAATCACATGTCAATCATATGCTGTCTGATCTGATGTGCAAGGTCCTCAGCAGTAGCTTCGTCCAATGGTTGAACGTTGGTCAGGTCTTTCACAAATGCATCCCGCAGTTTCGAATCATAATCTTGCAAACTCTCTTTCCTTGTTTAATCGATCGATGAATGGTGCTCGAAGCTTTTCATCAGCCTGTAGCACTTTGTGCCATCTTTCCTTCTCTTTCTTATCAAACGGTAATTGCATTCTAATGTCGAAGAAGAGCTTCTCAGTTAGGCGAGCTTGAATTATGTGAGCTGGCATAGGCATGGGTTCAGATTGTAGATATGTTACATAATCTCGAATTCGCTGTCTACTGCCTCTCACGAATTCTGATTCCGTATCGATAAAAGAGGATGCTGCTGTAATCAGCCGTTTTTTGGCCAAGTCATCCACATGATGCGTTTCAAATCTCTGCCAAAGACCAAAAATTAGTGGCAAATACTCGAGGTATTTCTGTGCTAGCGTGGAGATCTGAACTTGTGTTTCGGATTTTTCATTTAGATGCTTGAAACGAAAATGTTCATACCCATATTTTCCAATGGCGGCTACTAAGAATATCAACCCTAACCCGGTCATTGCGTACCATGGTGAAGGCATTCCACCTCTGGGGTTTTCATCTGCACCAACCCTCTCGACGAAACCATGTTCCTTGATAAACGGAAGTAGCTTCCTCAGAGCAGGCTTGCTACCGCAATCTCCTCTCGTTGACAACTCGGATAGATTTGCATGACCCTCCTTCGTCATAGAAATGTATGCAAGAATTCGTGCAACTCTAATTGCTCTTTCTCGTTTCGTTAATGCCAAACTTTCTCGTTTCTTTTTCGTCAAAGGTTAACTCTCACACTACATGTGTTTCCTCATTGCTCAAATAGACTTCTGGTTATTCCTCGTTAGGAGAGTCGTATAGACTATGTTAACGACACAAAAGAAGTATCGAGTTCGCATCCTGAAGATCCTAAAGAAAACCTCGATACCGATAGATGTAGAAAATATCCGAGTACAGGCGAAGATAGGCAACTGGATGACTGCGAAAGCAATTTTGATGGAACTCGCAGTGGAAGGATCAGTGACTGCCGAGAAGACTTCGAAATCATGGATATTCCGATTGCGTAGTGAATGTATCCATCCATCCTTTGAGGGGGGGGTTGCCAAACATGAAACGCCTCCGTGTACCACATGATGCCCTTCAAACCCTTGATGAGGGTCATGAGTTGGTAGGTGAGTTCGGAGGTTTTCAAACTCGTGATGGAATACCGATAGCCACGATTCTAGGAAATTGATCGAAAATCGCTCTACCACCATCCATGATCAGAGTGCTTCGTCGCCTGAAATATGGTGATTGTGTTGGCATTTTCCGAACGGATGACAATGCCAATTCGATTAGACTACGGAGGATCGGGAGAGCAATCTAATTGATAATTAGACGTGGCCTACATGGCGACCGAGGACTGAAAAGGTGGATAACTGACAAGAACGAAAGGTTAGGAACGACCGCAATCCCTCCCAGGAAAGCAGATGTCCCCGAAGAATTCTGCTGTGCTACTTCTGGATAGGGCTTCCCTAGATTAGCACATACTGATCGGAGAGGGGAGACATTGAGTCACAGACGGCTAAGTTTTGATGAATCGTCACTGTTGATGAAGCAACAGAAGATTCTGTCTGCGTTCAACGAATGTACACGATCGAATCAGCCTCTCGCTTACGTCGGCGATGAAGTGCGATGCATCTTAGAGGTTCAATGCCAAAGTACGTAAGACCAAAGCCTTTCAGCTTCTACCCCTATGTCCCATCTTCTCACTGGGTTGATAGGGTCGGTCCTGGATTCACGAACATTGCAACAGGTTAGAATGGCTGTTGTTCCCTGGCGTAAACATAAATGGTCCTAGGGTTGTCGAAAACGTGAGTCCTCTAAGAATGGAGTTTCTTCATACCTTGGAGCTAGTATTACTATGAAGAAACTCTATTCCTCCCAGGGGATCATATGATATCGGACACCTAGATTCTAGACGTTCTGTTTCTTTCAGGTTTATTTTTGAGCCGAATACCACGTCTTTGGCATGATTTCGAAGGGTGAGTTCAGGGTAGGATTTGGGATAGGAAAGTCGATTGGGTTTCCGATGGGCCTCCGAGAGCTCCTAGGCCCAGACTCTTGATCGGTTGGGATGAGCAGTTTCCCAGTACTTGTTGTTGTTCATCGGCGGCGGGCTCGTAATGCTGCTAATGCCATTGGAGCTCAAAATGAAGCGTTTTGGCAACTAATGCGGAGCTCGGAGTACTACTCAGTTCTCGAGTAAACGAGTGGCGTTGACAGCGATTCGTAATCGCATTCAATCACTTGCTTCTGTATCGAGCTCTGCGATTACTTGGATCGGATCGGATTTCGTTGAAGCTCGCGAGTGATTTGGTCAACAAGCTTGCTTAACGCCATGACGATCGGCTCGCTCATGCTTTCGCTGAATGTTAGCGTAGGTTCGATGTCGATTGTGAAGATTCTGATCTACGGATGGAATTGCGGATGGTCGAGTTTCCTGTAAAGTTCGAGGGCAGTTGCGAAATCCGTTATGTGCGGCGGACCGGTCTGTTCGGTTGCTTTGAATTGTTCTGGCGAGAATTCGCGTACTCGCCCTGCTTTCTCGTTGGTCCGATTCAATTGAATCTACTAGGAAAACTCGATCATATCCTAACATTTCTTCGACGAGCTGTAACCCACCTACACTCAGCTCCTTGAACTCCAGATCAGTTCTGGTTCCAAGTTTTTCTTTCAGGGTTCTGAGTACATGGATTCCGACGCGTCATCGCCCATTATGGTGTTGCCGACGCCGAGGAGTAGGGTTATCGTGGGTTGCACGTCGGCGTAGGGGCTTGATTAGGTTATGGTCTTCGTAAGGTTTGGTGTACTTCGCCCTGTTTGTTGTAGATTTTACTTCGAGCGGCATTTGGCCTGGTAGGGTGTGGGTGGCGCAGGCGTAGCATGGGTCGTATGCTCTGAACGCCATCTCAACCATGTTCAGGATTCCGTCGGAGACGTCGCCGTTCTTGATCAGGCGTTCTGCGGCTTGCTTGATGGACATGCTGATGGCTGCGTGATTGTTGGTGGTTCCACGATTAGGTTGACTGCTTGACCAATCCTTTCGGGTCGGTCTTGTAGTGATGTATCAGTGTTCCGCGAGGGGCCTCCACGACTCCGACGCCTTCGTCGGGTTTTGCGGTGGGGATTACGCGGACGTTCGGGCTTGTGATCTCGGGGTCACGGCTTAGCTCCAGCATCCTCTCGGCGGCGTACATTAATTCCACGAGTCTGGCCCAGTGGGTTGCGAGGGTTGCGTGGATGGGTTTCTTGCCTAGGGTTTGGTACATTTTCTCGTACTCGGCTTGGGCGAGTGGTGTTGCCATTCCGTCCGCAACGTTAAGTCTAGCTGAGAGGTGTGGCTCTGTAGATTCCGCTGTTCTTTCCGCCCACTAATCCTCTCCACCCAACCTTCTTCAGGTATGGGTACTTGAGGTAGGTGCATGGTTCTACGTGTTCTGCGATGTGTTGTTGATATTCGGATCCGGGAACTTGGCGAACTCGTTTCCTTCAGGGTCGACGACTCTGATCTTGCCGTCGTAGAAGTTTACGTGATTCTTCTCGTCCACGGTGCCCATGTAGTATGTTTCGGTGGAGTATATGTCTCCTGTGATTAGGTTCACGTAGTCCTTGTTCTTCAGAACCAGGTCATCGAAGAGTTTCAGGGTGAATTGCGCGAACTCTATTTCAGCTTCCGCTATCTTCTCGATCTTGGCTCGTTCGGTTTCCGTGATTGGTTTGCTGACGCCGCCTGGGACGCCGCATGTGGGGTGTATGCGTTTTCCACCAATAATGGCTATGGCGTCCATCGCGTCCGATCTGTGTTTGATTACGGATGTTCCGATCTCAAGGCCGACTTTACTTATGGCGGCGAGAATGTTCCGGTCTCCTTTCGGGGCTTGTTGGTCCCATTATGAAGTCGGGGCCGGAGAGGATGTAGAAGTGGGTTGTGTGATCGGCGACGATAGAAGGCGCTGTAGAGGAGTTCTCGGAGCTTCTTGGCGGCTGGTGGTGGGTCTACGTGGAAGACTTGGTCGAGTGCTTTGGTTGAGGCTAGGTGGTGGGCTTCTGGGCAGACTCCGCATATTCTACTGGTGATGTCTGGTAGTTCCTCTACTGGTCTGCCTTCGCAGAACTTCTCGAAGCCTCTGAGTTCTGGGACTTGGAAGTAGGCGTTCTCAACGTTGCCTTCGTCGTTGAGGAATATTGAGATCTTTCCGTGTCCCTTCAAGCCTCGTGACTGGGTTTATGGTTACGGTCTTCATTTTTTCGTTCTCCTCATCAATGATCGTGAAAGGCCGAAGCGGTAGAAGGTGCCAATCGGGTCTGGTACCCGTTCCGCGATTTTCGTAATGTCCTCTTCGTTCTCCGCTTCGAACATTGATGCTAGAGCGGACAGCATCTTGGCGCCTTGATCGAGTGAGTTGGGTAAGGGTCCGTAGCAGCCACGGCAGGGCATGTTTGCGTCGAGGCATATGCTTCCGCAGCCGCCTCGTGTCGCTGGGCCCATGCAGATGACTCCTTGCTCCAGCAAACACTTTTCAGGGTCAGGGATTGTTTCGTAGGTTCGTAGAATCTTCCCGATCTTTCTATCGTCCCTTCGTGCGTTTGCATTCGTGGCAGAGGGATTTGTTTGATGCGCCCATCACCGAGCCTTTTGGTGGAAGGTTGCCTGTCACGAAGGCGTCGATTACTTTGGATACTTGTTCTCCAACTGGAGGGCAGCCTGGAACATAGTAGTCGACATCGACCGTTTGATCCAGTGTCTTGACGGTGTTATAGAATTCTGGGACTTGTGAGTTCTCCTTCTTTCACTTGGAATTTGGCTTGAGGGTAGACTGATTCAGGGTTGTCGGTTGTTGGAGTTTCTTTGTAGACGCGTTTGAAGATTTGTTCTCTGCTTGTGGTGTTGGCTAGGGCGGGTATGCCTCCTCCGGTTGCGCAGGCTCCGAAGGCCACCAGTGATCTTGGATTTCGCTCTGAGAAGTTTCGCGATTTCCTCATTTTCTGAGTTCTGGATGGCGCCGTTGAAGAATGTGACCGTCAATGCTCTTTGTCCGGCATCGCTTCTAGGTCTGAGTACTTGAAGTCTAAGGCTGCTGGCCAGAAGACGATGTCGACCTTGCTTCGTTAATTCGACTAGTTTTGTTCCGAGTTCGAGGATTGCTATTTCGCAGCCGCCGCAGCTGCTTGCCCAGTTGAATGCGATCTTTGGTTTCGTCATGCGAGAACCTCCAATGTCTCTTTCCATTTGAGAGGTCCAAGACGTCTGATCTCTTCTGTCATCTGCTCAACGATTCGCGCATATCTTTCTCCTTCCGATGCTGAAACCCATTCCAGTCTTACGCGCTCTCTCTCGATTCCAAATTGTCCAGTAGTCTCTGGAGGAGTTTGAATCGTCTTAGGGTTTTGATGTTGCCGCTGGTGTAGTGGCAGTCGCCGGGGTGGCAGCCTGCAATTAGGACTCCGTCGGCGCCGGTTGTTAAGCCTTTAGGACTAATGTTGGGTCGACGCGGCCGGAGCAGTTGACTCTGATTGGGTTGACGTTTGGTGGGTATTTGATTCTGCTTGTTCCTGCTAGGTCGGCTCCGGTGTAGGCGCACCATTTGCATAGGAAGCCTACGATTTTCGGTTCAAATTGCGCATTCAATTTGATATCACCTAGTAATCCAAAAATTAACAGACTGCTTCAACCTCCGCGAGTAGCTGGCGATGAGTGAAATTTTGTTGTTCAATAGCTCCTGAAGGGCAGGCTGCAACGAG
>CAWAOH010000011.1:0-31994 GCA_963783645.1 Candidatus Bathyarchaeota archaeon
GGTTCTTCTTGGATGTTCCATGCCTTCTCGATTCCTCTGATTCTGTAGATGAGCAACTTGATGCGTTGCAACACGTATGCCATGAATGTCTTTTCTTGATGGTAGGTTCTTTCGAGGATTGCTTCCTCCGATAGGAACTCTCCCTTCAGTTCAGTCAACTCTTTCTTCGGGGAGAAGAATGTATACACTGGAACGCCGACAGCAAGTAGTGCGAGTGAGATCAAGATCTGCTGCCTGGTCACTTGTGTCATCAGTACGATTGAGAAAATGACGGCTAGCGCTGGAATGAGTATTGTCCACATCCCCTTAGGTGAGGATCTTAGATGCCTTCTCTCCAGAAGGAGAGCCGAGATGCCGGTTGCGAGATATGCTATTGACAAAAGGAAGACAGAGCTGTTCACCAATGCAGATAGCGTGTTGACGAGACTCGCGATAAAGGCTGTTGAACATAGTACAGCTAACCCAATGTAAGGCGTGTGGTATGATTTGTGCAATCTGCTGAAAGCTCGAGGAAGATATCCGTCAATAGACATGGCAAAAGTCAATCGTGACGTCCCCATCGTCCCGGACTCATCAGCGCCCATAATCGAAATCATCGCACCAACACCTACTACAAGGCTCCCAATCCAAGCCAGAACAGGCGAGAAACTGAGGATATTCGCAGCTGCAACAACCAACGGTGCTTGTGAAGAGGCTAAAGTAGGTTGATCTACGACACCAATCACTACAAAGTTAGTAACCATGTAGATCAATGCAGCAATGAGCATGCCAACCGTCAGTGCTCGCGGAATCGTCTTCTTTGGATCTTGAATTTCATCCGCCGGAAGAGTGGACAACTCAAAACCTGCATACGCCCAGAAGACTATCACCAACACTTGGCCAACATTCTGTAAATTACCGTCAAGAAAAGGTTGGAAACGAGAGAATATCATCTGCGGTTGTAACGCGAGAAAGACACTTCCCAAACACATGAGTAGAACCAGAGGTGTCACTTTCGCGATGGTCAAGGAGTCATTGAACTTACTCGCCTTCCTCACGCCAATCACATTAGTTACGAAAATGATCAGCATGAATGCTCCCTTGAGTAGGATTTGGGATACTGAGTCTAGGTTCGGAACGAACGCAAGGAAATACTGAGTAAAAGCTACAGGGAAGACGGCTAGAGAGAACCATTCAGCGAGCACAAGAGCCCACCCCACCATAAACCCGCTAAACTGCCCAGCCGCTTCTTTCGCGTACACATATGGTCCTCCAACTCTCGGGAAGATAGCGGCACAATATCCGAACGATAGTGCGACAACAGTCGCCATCACACCACCAATAAACCAGATTAGAATAGAGGCGGGTCCTAGAAGCTTCGCACAGAGAGCCGCGGCTACATAGATGTCGGCACCAATAGTTGCGCCAATCACAAGGTTTGTAGTATCAAAGGCATTCAATTGCCTTCTCAAAGTCACTCTAGTCTTCAAACCTGTCCGCTCTATTCGCCGTGTACCACTAGTTAGATACTAAAGTGTTGGAGAGTTTCTATCAATTGTAGTCTGTGTTTGGGCACCGTTCGTCCACATACTAATCTAAGCCAGTCTGAAGTATACCTTTCACCGCAACGATTCTATCATTATTTATAGAGCGTCATGATGCTCTTAGCCTCGTGCATCGCGTCGTCCGCAGTCAGCTTGATGACGTCCACGCGCACAACATATTTTAGCCATAGATGAAAATACACGTTCAGAGGCAAACTCTTGGAAAAACGTTTGAGTATTGAAGATTTGAGACGTTTCTCACGATCCTTCAACAAGGACCCAAAGAACATACTTGCCTTGAATGCCGTCACAGAAAATGGCATAGCCGCAGTTGCCTTAAGTAGAAAAGAGGTGGACAGACAAAACTTCACCTTTAGCGATCTTATCGAATCTCCAGATGCCACTAATCAAGAAAGATCAGGAAGATGCTGGTTATTTTCTGGACTAAGTACACTGGCTCTTGAAGCCATGAAAAAGCTGAATCTGAAGACGTTTGAGCTTTCTGAAATATACCAGATGTTTTGGGACAAACTAGAGAAAGCCAACTATTTCCTTGAAAACATGATTGAAACAAAGGAAGAGCCCTTGAATGGCAGACTAGTCAGTTCGCTTCTTTCAGATCCAATACCCGATGGCGGTCAATGGAACATGTTTGTGAATCTCATAAAGAAGTACGGAGTTATACCAAAAACATTCATGCCAGAAACAGAGAACAGCAACAATTCTGATCCGATGAATGCTCTACTTGTCACGAAACTAAGAGAATACGCTAAGGTACTCCGAGAGATGAACGAGCATGGGAGCTTCTACGACGGAGCTAAGAGAGAAAAAAGGAGAATTAATGGAAGAATTCTACAAGTTGCTGTGCATCAACCTTGGCGTTCCTCCAGAGACATTTTACTGGGAGTGGCGGGATAAGGACGGCATTTTCCATAGAAGGGGGAATATTACCCCAGTTGAGTTCTATAATGAATATGTAGGATTAGATCTTGATGATTTCGTGAGTCTTATCAATGCCCCAACAAAAGACAAACCCTTCAATAAATTGTACACTGTCAAGTATCTCGGTAACGTGATCGGTGGGCAAGATACTCGTTACCTGAATGTCGACTTGAAGACGCTGAAGAAAGCAACTGTAGACATGATCAAAGGTAATCATGCAGTATGGTTCGGATGTGACGTGGGTAAAATGCTGGAGACGGAGATGGGCGCAATGGACCTAAGCATCTATGACTACGAATTAGTCTATGGTGCAAAGTTCCAACTCGATAAGGCTGCAAGATTGGATTATGGAGATAGTGAGATGACTCATGCAATGGTGATTACGGGGGTCGACCTCGATGAGCGAGGCAACCCCAGGAAATGGCGAGTTGAAAACAGCTGGGGAGCCGCCATAGGGGATCAAGGATACATGTACATGATGGATGAATGGTTCGACGAATACCTCTACGAGGTTGTTGTGAGGAAAGAGTATCTGCCTCCAGAACTCACCAAAGTCCTTGATACTGAGCCGGTAGTTCTGCCCTTCTGGGACCCGATGGGTACATTGGCAAGGAATTAATGTCAAATTTGAACCGGCGTTCGTGAAGATTTCGATGGTTCGCAAAGAACAGATTCCAACTGCAAACGGCGGTTAAGATAGGTCGTATTCAATTGCAAGCGTTGAAAACACAGGTTGTTAGCTCAAGAGCAGCTTAAGAGTCTTTGGCACCGCATCAAAACGATACGGAGCACCAATCAACACGCCCAGGAAGGCCAATCAATGCCAAGGCTGCATAGAATATGACGGATTCAGCGGATGGTGGGCCCGGAGGGATTCGAACCCTCGACCAGCAGGTTTCTTCGTTCGACTTATGAGCTTCGACAGATGTTCTGTCGCTCTAACCTAGCTGAGCATCCCGGGACTAGATGTGGGTCTTAATCCATACGGGCCCGGGCCCAGCATTACAGAATCGATTAGTTGAATATGCTTTTCGTTACGGCAATAATTGACACTCCGGGCGAGCGGTCAGACCAGACTAATTCCCTCTCTGGCTTACTGGTAGGTAGCCGTGACTTGCCTTCGATTGTTTTCGGTTAGAGATGTCTTCTCAGGGTTCCTTGCATTCGACATTTGACAAGAAAGCGTTACTGATTCATCGAGGTTTGAGGTAGGGTTTCACAAGCGCAAGTCTAGAAGTACATACGAATACATTCCAATTTGTGAGTGACAAATTCCGATTTACTTGTCGAAGAACTCGGCAGGAGTCACAGCAACTTCGTAGGTGTTAGCCACGAACGGCAGCTTAACCCTCGACATCTCCGAATAAAACACTCTGCCTGCCTCGTTGAGTCTTTCATACTTGTCAACATGAAATATGCACAGAAGGGTGCTCAACTGGGGGAAGTATGGTCCCCTCGATTTTGCCGCCGGTTGCCTTCTCGATTTTCGCATGGATCGCATTCATCTTCTTCAAATCGTTCTGTAGATCGTCGCCCTCATAATCAACCCTGATAAGTATTATCATTCAAACTCACTACTTTGATGTTTTGCGTAGCCTAGCATTGGAAGTCAACGACAACGCCATCTAAGCATCGTCGTGTTATCAAGTAACGTAATGTGTGGTAGCAATTGTCATTTAATTTCAGTCATCTAGTCATCAACTGGAAAAGTGTTATATGTCGTAGAATTTGCTGCTGGCCGAGGAGTTCTTTGGATGAGCAAGGGAAAAGTGATCGTTCGCCACAAAGTCCGAGACTTTGACGCGTGGAAACCATACTTCATGGGTGATACCGAACGACAACGTAACGCAGGTTTTACTCGTTGGCATCTAACTGCGCAACAAACATGACAAGAATGAACTCGTGATCATCTTCGAGTGCGAAGATCTAGACAAAGCCAAACCAATTTTCTCCGATCCCGCCCTGGCGGAACTAATGAAAAAAGCAGGAGTTCTAGACCAGCCCACAGTCTTCTTCCTAGAAGATACCGAAACTTGCGCTCTTTGAGTCCTCGAATGCCTCTGGGGTTATGGAAATTATGTCGTGGAAATACACTGACGAATACTACAAGAATTACACTCGTGAAACGTGGGACGAATGTGCCGAAAAGTACATTCCACTCTCGAGACAACTAGTCCCTTTCCACAAATCACTACTGGACCTTGTTAGACCGAGTCCTGGCGAGAGAATCTTAGATGTTTGCACTGGTCCAGGAGAACCAGCAATGAGCATTGCATCAATAATCGCTCCCAGCGGTCAAGTGGTTGGAGTAGATCTCTCCTCGAACATGACGGAGATTGCTACGAAGACTGCCGCAAAGAGAGGGTTGCGGAATGTCGAATTCGTGACCATGGATGCCGAAAAACTTGAATTCCCTGTGAACACCTTCGACGTTGCCGTATCCTGTTTTGGTTTCCAAATAGTAACCCAGCCCGAGGCAGCAGCCAAGGAGATATTTCGTGTCCTAAAGCCTGGAGGCCGAGCAGGATTTACAGTCTGGAGTAAGGGGATCACGCACAAGCTATCGACGTGCTCATCGAGCCGATGATGGAGCATGCCACGCCCGACGAAGACGGTTATCTACCTTCCCCTACGAGCTCGGAGGACCAGGGGAACTCGTGAACATGTTGAAGAAAATCGGATTCGTAAATCCAACTGAGGTTAGGACTGTGGGTAATTTCGTCGCAGACGGTGTCGAGGATTACCTATCGATGGTACTCGTGGGGACACCTCTTGGCCATTCGTTGAGCGAAGAAACTGAGGAAGTTCAGAAAGCAGTTCGCGAAAGCGAAAGGTAACATTTCACGGTACGCAACAGCGAAAGGGGTCTCTATCCCGACAGAATGCGTAATCGTAGTTGCATCGAAACCTGCCTGATTTGAGGGATTACAATGAGTCATGATCAACGTATCGCTGTCGTTCACTTCACTGCACCTACATGCTGGTGGTCTTGGGGATATGAGCCGGTATTCAACCGCTTGAAGCTGGTCTACGGGGACCAAATCAACGTTCTGACCTTCTACGGCACCGTATACGAAGACATCGAGGAGTACAAGAAGAACTACGAACTCGATGACGCTGGAATGGCCGCGTGGGCAAAGGAAGCGCAGGAGATCATGGGTGTTCCAATGCACCTCAACTATCGCTTCGACCGCATGCCCAAGGATATGCTACCTGCCACGCTGGCGGTCATAGCAGCAGAACGCCAAGGCCACGAGAAAGGCCACCGCCTCTACCGACGCTCTTGCGGCGCAACATCGTTGAAGATCAGGACGTGACACAGGAAGCGACGATCTTTGGGGCGGTGAAAGAAGCGGGGCTAGACGACACTAGGTTCAAGAGCGATTGGGCCGACCAGGCAAGCCTAAAAACTGATCTTGAAAAACAAGGTGAGGGCGCGCCACCTGTTCATGTCGGATTCTACAACATCGCGGTGACCGATGGGCATGGTCGCTCCGTCTACCTGGACCAACAGTTCCAACCCTCCGCCGTGGAAGGGGCGATCAACTACCTGACGGATGGCCAACTCAGAAAAGCTAAGCCTATTGACGTTCTCGCTTATCTCAAGACACAGGGTCCGACATCGCTTGTAGAAGTCGAACGTGTCTTCGACCTCCCTTCAAACGACGCCACTGCTGAATTGGAACGGTTAGAGAGCCTTGGCATGGCGAAACGTTCGACGCTCGCGGGAGCACCTTTCTGGTTTGTGTAGTCATCATAATGAAACCTCGAAGCGACACCTCGATTGGAAATAGTTGGTCGGGGTTGCAGAAATGGTGCTCCGGGCGGGATTTTCAGCGATTGCTCGCATTTGAACCCGCGTCGCTGACTTTCTCCAAGGTCGAGAGGCCAGCATACTGTCGGCGTCACGCGCCTTGACCGGGCTATATTCGGTAGTTGATACTTCTACCGGAGCCCATCAGTGCCCGGAGCAATCCGACTAACGAGACTTTACAGTATTTTAACCGTGTGTAAACCGAAAAATGGACGAAGGGAGAGGAGTACGGCTAGTACTCGGGCATCTCTCCACCCCTAGGTGGCGGGGTGGGCGGTGGCTTGGCTGCTGCAATGACATCATCTACTCTGAGAATCATTGATGCTGCTTCCGCAGCGGATCGTATTGCCTGTTCCTTCACGCGCAATGGCTCGATGACGCCCTGTTTCTTCATGTCTTTCACGCCGCCTTTCAGAACGTCAACACCGTAATTCATGCCATCTTTCTTTTCGTGAGCTGAGCGAAGGGATACCATGATGTCGATTGGGTCTAGTCCTCCGTTCTCGGCGAGAGTTTTCGGTATCATCTCTAGTGTTTCTGCAAATGCTTCTATTGCGAGCTGTTCTCTACCGCCTACTTTGGTCGAGTAGTCGCGGAGGCGCTTAGCCAATTCGGCTTCAACTGCGCCGGCTCCTGTGACGACTTTCGGTTTATGGACGACGTCTGCGACAACGGATAGAGCATCCTTGAGTGATCTCTCAGCCTCGTCTACGACTCTCTCCAGTCCAGCCCTGATGAGTATGCTGACGGATCGCGGATCCTTGCATTCTTGTATGAAAACCATTTTGTCGTCGCCGATCTTCTTCTCTTCAACGAGACCAGCCTTGCCGAGATCTGCTGCTTTCAAGTCGTCGAGGTTTGTTACGATTTTGCCGCCTGTTGCTCTTCCAAGTTTCTCCATATCGGATTTTTTGATTCTCCTAGCAGCGAGGATTCCTTCTTTCGCCAGGTAATGCTGCGTTGTGTCGTCAATTCCTTTTTGGCAGAGAACTACGTTTGCCCCCGATTTCTTGATCTTCTCCACCATCTCTTTCATCATACGGTTCTCTTCATCTAAGAACGCCTTCATCTGTGTGGGATCGTTGATTCGGATCTCTGCGGAAATCTCAGTCTTCTCGATCTCCAAGGCAGAATCCAGGAGGGCCAACTTCGCGTTCTTCACTTGCTTTGGCATTCCCGGGTGAACTACTTCCTTGTCGATAATGACGCCGTTCACTAGTTCGGTGTCGAGGAGGCCTTTGCCTTCTTTCTTGACTAATTGGATGTTGTCGATATCAGCGTACATGGCGTCCCCGCACTTTTCCGCGATTTGCTTGACGGCTTCGATGGCTATGTCAGCGAAGTGTTCGCGTGCTCCTCCGAGGCCTTTACTGTGCATTGCCGTCATGGCAACTTTCTTGAGGGAAACCTTGTCTTCGAGCTTGATCGGTTCGCCGATCGTATCTAGAATCTCAATGGCGCGATCTGCTGCCTTCTTGTAACCAGCCACGATTATTGTGGCGTGGACGCCATCATCTAAGAGGGCCTGCGCACGTTTTAGCAAGTTGCCCGCGAGAATGACAGCAGTCGTCGTGCCATCGCCGACCTCATCATCTTGAGCCTTGGCGACTTCGACCATCATCTTGGCAGCGGGGTTCTGCACATCCACCTCATCGAGAACGGTTGCTCCGTCGTTTGTGACAGTTACGTCACCCATACTGTCAACGAGCATTTTGTCCATGCCCGAGGGCCAAGAGTACTCTTTACGACTTCGGAGACGATGATTGCAGCAGTGATATTGCTCTTCTGAGCATCTCGTCCTCTGTTACGTGTTGAACCTTCCTTCAGGATTAGAACCTGTTGACCTGCGAGATACGCCATTTTTGTTACCTCTAGTAATTGTGTGCTGTTGAATCTGCGGCCTATAAGTATTTTTCTAGATGGTGATTAATTGGACAATCTAACCTTCAAAAATCACTCTAACGGGAACTAGCGAACTTATTATATCTGTCCCCCTATCGGTCGACGAGAAAACACAGGACCGCTAACTTCGTAATGCTTTGAGGAAGAATATTTGCCCGTAAATCTCATGGTGAAAGCAAGCAACCTACGAAACTCCACGCTCATCACCGGCTTCCACGGTGTTGGTGAAACAGGTTACATTTCGGTATCCTATCTTGTTCATGCGTTAAACTCGCAGAGAATTGGGTTCGTGGACGTAGCTCATCCTCCTCCGTTTATCGCAACCTCGGAGTCGGGGTTAGTGACGCCGTTTGAAATCTACAAAGCAGGCAAGATAGTCCTTGTGAAACTCGAGTTCTCGCCCCATCGGTCGGAGGAGGCTGAATTCGCCAAATCAGTCGCCCACTGGGTCATGGATAGCAAGTTTAGAGACGCCGTTCTGATAGGGGGACTAGACGGGAGCTTACAATCTGGCTCTGATGGCGTGAGGATTGTTCCCACCAATAACTACCCGACAACGAAGATGAAAATGAAGTACCCAATGCTTGAAGCCGGACTCTTCGTTTATGGACCGTTGGCTGTAATGTTGGGTGAATTCGAGAAGAGGAATTTCCCCGCAGTGGCAATATTGCCTTATGCCTCCGCGAACCATGCGGATCCGAAAGCGGCAGCGACAGCGATCAAGGCTGTCTCAAAGGCATACGGCTTGAAGGTGGATGTGAAGGATCTGATGTACGACGCTAAAGACATCGAAGAGGAACTCGACAAGAGGATGCAGCAGACTGCTCGATCCCTTCGCGGAATGTACGGTTAGCCGCAATTGGCTGATTTGCCATGCAGTTACGATTCCTGGGTGCATGCCAAGAAGTCGGAAGGTCAGCCTATGCCGTCAAAACCGCGAATGGCCAGATTCTGATGGATTACGGCGTAATGATAAACCATGACGTAAGCTTCCCCGTTCACGTTTCCCCGAAGGACTTGAACGCTGTGGTCCTGACTCATGCACATCTTGATCATAGCGGACTTATCCCCCTATTCTACCTCCACGCGTCGAAGCTACCTGTGTACGGTATTGAGCCAACTTTCAAACTTACCAAAGTACTCGTTAGAGATATGATCAAACTCAGCGGCTACTTCCTTCCCTTCGAATACATCGACCTAGAGACGATGCTGAATCATGTCGTTCCCGTGGACTACAACTCAGAATTCAAAATTGGTGAAGCAACGGTAAAGATGATCAATGCAGGTCACATTCCCGGCAGCGCCCAGATTATAGTGCAATCTGATGGTCGAAGAATCCTCTATACAGGCGACTTCAACCTCATTCCCACGCATCTCGTCCCGGGAGCAGACCGAGAATACCACAACTTGGACGCGATCATTATAGAGAGCACTTACGCTGGAGAAGACCACCCCGACAGAGAGGAATCTGAACGTAATTTCGTCCTCGCTTGCAGAGAAGTGGTCGAAAGTGGTGGAACCGTTCTGGTCCCGGCTTTCGGAGTGGGAAGATCTCAGGAAATAATCTGCATGCTATCGGACCACAACTTTCCATATCCAGTATTCGTAGACGGCATGGCCTTGGACGCAATTCGTATGCTAGAACAGCACCCGCAATCACTGCGAGATCAAGAGCAGTTCAAGAAGGCGATGAGGCAGGCTGATCAGATTTCCAACTGGAATGACAGGAGAAAAGCTGCCCGTACGGCCGGCGTGATCATATCACCTGCCGGAATGCTGAAGGGGGGAGCCTCTGTCTTCTACATGGAGAATATTGCGGGTAATGAGCATAACGGGATTTTTCTGGTCAGCTATCAGGTGCAAGGCTCGCCTGGGAGAATACTACTCGATGAAGGGCGATTCATACTACATGGAAAGGCAAAGAAGGTTAATGCTCGCGCTCGAAAAATTCGACTTCTCATCACATGGTGGGAAGACTCAACTGCATGAGACCCTTGCAGAAGTAGACAAGAAAACTCACGTTTTCGTTGTCCATGGAGAGGAGGATAAATGCAAACTCCTAGCTGACTGGGCCACGCACGAGTTGGGTTTGGAAACCTCAGTACCGAAGTCAGGTGAGTTGATCGACGTTTGAAGCATTGGCCCTACTCCAGGTAGGACCAACATTGGATTACCAACTGCATCAACTCCCGAATTTGATATCGAATAGAGTACCGAACCTGAATGTGAGAATCACTCCACCCGTCACAAATATTGGGGAAGCCATAGACACATTACGAGGACAATATCACTCAACACGGATTATGGCGATTCTAGAGAATCATCCGAGCCTTGCAGAATTTGATAAGAGTCTCGGCGTTACATCAATGGATTTGTACAATCCGAGTCCGAAAGCGGATGGCAAAGGCTTCGTTTTTGGAGAGGCGCGTCTTCCGGGGCGATCCGGAATAGTTTCAACGTTCAGATTAGGTGCTTCATCACCGAGCAGTCTAATATTTGAAAGCCGCGTGAAGAAAGAGGTTGTTCATGAGCTCGGGCATATGGTAGGCTTGGAACACTGCTCGTCTCCGAGATGCGTAATGTACCAGTCAGTAGATGTGGAGGATACGGATGCTAAGACTGATGATTACTGTGATAGATGCGAGATTGTTCTGAAGGAGCTTCATCGTTGAGCGGAAAATTCAAAGCAAGACCGAGTCAACTCATTCCCGAAGTTTTGGCGATCTCGCTTGCAGGTGTCTTGACCTACGTGTTGCGCGCATCGAGCGCACCAATTGAACCGATCACAATGTTCCCTGAGACGGCAGGCGGGATCACTCTGAATGCGACGATCTTTGTAGCCATGATGGCGGCTGCAGGAACTTTCATGTATCTATTCATAAAATTCGGTCTTAAGCGCATAGTCAGATACCTAATCAACGTGGCACTCATAGCGTTGACATTGTTTCTGTTCATTTGGTACGGATCGTTATACGCTGCATACTTGCCTCCAATTCTAACTGCAGATTTCACCTGGATTTTGATTAGCATAGCGGCAACTGTTGTTCTAGCGTTGGCGATCTTCAGGTCAAAAGGGATGCCGCACTTTGGCGGAATTATAGTAATAGGAGGACTCACTGGAACTTTCTTGGGAGTCTCGATCCCAACGCTTACCGCAATTGCGCTCCTGCTGGCTCTTGCAGGATATGACCTCTTCGCGGTCTATAGAGGCCCGATCGGAAAAATTGCGCAGAGTACTGATCTAGAGGAGTTCACGGGAGCAGTCTTCACCTACGGTGACCTAACTGTCGGCATGGGCGATATGGTATTCTATTCTATGCTCGCGAGCAACGCTATGATGAATTTCGGCACACTCCCCTATTTCGCCGCTGCCGTGGGAATTATCATTGGCGCCTACCTCGGCTTCAAAATGCTAGAAGGAAGAGACATGTTTCCAGGGCTACCTTTCGCGATTATTCTCGGACTCGGATTAATGTTCGTAACGTCGCAAATCGTAGCATTTCTGAACTTGTAGCTCAGAACACCGTCACTAATCGAGCGGAGTTTCGAAGCATTTCGGTCAAGAGGCGAAACCTACTCAAACCTGGTTTTGACTATCCGGCGGGATCGATGATTGTTTCTCAACGTACCGTCAACCACCAGAATCAAGGATACAAAGAGCGAGTAACACCGGGTATAATTCCGCCGCCGAGCCCTCATTGGCACCACAGGAACCAAAAACCAATCAAATTATGATTTGATCAAGATCCCACGAGTCTGCCTGCTCCAAACCGAAAATGCTGCAATCCTAACTCCAAAGTTGCAAGATTAATGTCAAATTCGTAGCAATATCACGCAATTCATTACCAAATGCTTAAGAGCGTTCACAATGGCATTTCCTTTTCGTGTTAAATCAGTTAAAGGAGGAAATTTAGGAAAATGGTCAAAAGATGCCCATCATGCGGCTACAATAACCGGGACGACGCAACATTCTGCTCTAGTTGCGGCGGTTCGATTGGCGGCACTACTACGATGTCACCGACCCTGAAGCCAGTTCCTTCCGTACGTGTTGTGACTCCAGTCAGCGCTGGCGGACCAGTCAGAGTTCCAGCTCCAGGCCAATGCTTCTACCACCCGAGCCTTCCCGCCATCTACGTTTGCAACCGGTGTGGAAGATCGATTTGTCGCGACGATTCCAAGACTTACATGGACTTAGTTCTGTGTCCTCAGTGCTATCAAGGAGTAGTGCCAATGGTGGCTCCTCAACCTCAACCACCCGCACCATCCTACGCACCACAACAATCCTATGCACAACCACCTATGATGTCACAACCACCTATGATGTCACAACCACCTATGATGTCACAACCACCTATGATGTCACAACCATATCCATATCCAATGTTCGGAATGCAATCATCCTCACCGAGAGCGCTCTGGGGATTCATCCTCTCAATGATCGCAGGGATTCTCGTCTTATTGAACGCAGCTGCTCTTCTGTCAAACTCGTTCTACAGTATGTGGGTAGGCGTGTTCTTCTGGATTCCAGTCATCGATACATCTCCTCAACACGGTCTCATATTCGCGATCGGTGCAATTATCGGACTCATTCTAGTGATCGGATCCATACTTATGCTACTAGGCTACGGTACTATTGGTAGCATAGTCGTGTTTCCGCTTGCAGTGCTGAGTTTGATAATCGGCGGAGGATTTGTGGCCGGATTCGTGCTGGGTGTATTAGGCGGAATACTCGGCATGCTCGGAAGATAGCGGCCTGAACAAGGTCCCTCTTTTTTATTCCCTTACGCTTTTGGTGTAACGGTTGTCCTACGTTAGTATCAGGAAACCGGTGAATGATCGAATCACCAAAATATCAACTGAAAACAGCAACGAAGTTATCGGACTACTAATAGGCAGTCTCGTTAACGACACACTCGTTATCGAAGACTCCATCACGGGAGAGTTTTCCGGAGAACCACATCGAGTCGTCCTTCATCCAACCACTATCGCGAAAATTGCCGACGAACTAGTAAAAGGGCGTCTAAAGGGCAACATAGTAGGATGGTATCATTCACACACTGAAGGCGGAATTTTTTTTTCACAAACTGACGTGGAGACACAAAAGAAACTCCAGCAGTTCTCTTCTCTAACGGTTGGAATGGTGGTCGATGCGAAAAATGGCAATGCCGGGTTTTTCAGAATCGATAACAGAGGAAAACCAGTAAGAGTTCCTGAAGACAATGTGAAAGTGTACATCAAGGAATCTGAAGCTGCCGCTATCAGGCAGCCTCCGATAAGAAGACGTACGCTTCCCACTGTAAGAAACCCACTTTCCGCTAAACTCATACTCGGTGTCGTCCTGTTAATATTAGCCATCTCGCTAAGCATTGTGGGAATTCAAACGTTCTCTCGAGGACCTCCACCGCCGGCCACTATACATCACACTCCGATAACAAATGCTATAGTTGGCTCATCCATTTCCATAATAGCAAATTCCACTGGCATCAAGAACATAACCCTCTTCTACGCTAGGGATGGCACATCATTCACAGGCATTGAAATGAGTTCGATTGCTCCGGGCGAATTTCAATCAATTATACTGGGTTCCCAAGTTACGGGAAATCTATCCTACTATCTTCAAGGAGCGACAGACGCAGGAACAAAAGTCTCCACAGGCGTGTTTCATGTTTTGGTTTCAGACTTCAATTGGTTTACACAGAATCAAACCATTACCGTATACAGGAACGCAACTAACCCATCATTTACCGAATTAAGTCTCATATCAATCAACGGCTTCAACAAGCTAGTCACAATATCAGCGTCAGGTGCCCCAAACGGAGTAATTGTGTCATTCTCGCCGGATCACGGGCCGCCTGGAACAACTGTCAATGTCAGTTTTGCAGCGACTCCAAATGCATCCCTGGGATCATTCCCTTTGCTCATCTCGGCTTCATATTCCCCGCCCAACTCGCAAGTGGTACGAACCACAGAGGTGATGGTTACCGTCACCGACTTCACCTTCGATGTGTTTCCTTCCTCATTATCAGTTATTGGCGGCTCGCAGGCAGCGTTCACCATTAACGTCACAATCGGACAAGGATTCGAGGCACCAATTACGCTCACGGCCGTGGGGCTGCCGCAGGGCGCCAAGATGCTACTCATACCTACAGACGAATCGACTCTGCTAACGGTGCCTGGAACGATTTCGCTTGCTATTCAGACTGCGGTCGTTGGGCAAGGTACATATACGATCACTCTCACTGTCAGAGCGTCTCTTCATGCGGGTGGATACGTCATTCACTCACAGAAGATACAACTCACAGTAAGTTAGTTAAGGCCCCTTGCATGAAAGGCAAACAGGAAGGATGGAGGTGAAACATCGAAAATGAAACTGTTCATCCAAGCTCCTATTGGCCCGCAGACAGGTTTAGCCGAAATAGACGTGATTCCTGACCATACGGTCTCTGAAATCAAACAACAGGTTTGCCAGTCATTTGGTGTTGATCCATCCACAGTTGCGCTAATGTACGGTGGCGCTATACTTGACGAGAACAATACTGTCGCGAGACTCGGAATTCCAGAGAATGCCCAGCTAGCACTAATGCCATACAACATAATCGGCGGATAAGGCAGATCGCCATTGGACATCTCGACGCTCTACAAAGAAAAGACCCTTCTCAATCACCAGTTTCCGACTGTGACGGCGACCAATGACCCTCCTACCCGATTCGAGGGGCTCATCAGATGCGAGAAGGGAGAAGTGAAACGGTTAGCGGAGCAAGGAGTGTGGCCATTCACTGAGTATGCAGACTGGAATCGCTTCAGGCTAGACGTCCCACCTGAATATCCGCTCAAACCTCCCGTAGCCACCTGGCTGACGGAAATCTCGCATCCAAACATTGTACCTAATGTCCCAAACGCAGTTTGCGTTTCGATCTTAGGAGATAAATGGGACCCACGTCTCAAGTTGATCTCTGTCGTAAACGCTTTACACTATTTGTTAACTGACCCGAATCCGCAAAACGTTTTCGACCATCCTCGTGCACTCAAGGCAGCAACTGTTTGCCGTTCCCATGGATTCCCAAAGATGGCAAATGTCAAGCAATCTGAGAGTACAAGCAATGATACTGTTCGATTCAACATTGTCCCTATCCCGAGGCTGGTCACTCCTCGACCAATGCCAAGCGACATAATCAGGTTTAGAATGCCCGGAAGAGATAACCGAGCGTCACGCTAATGCGGATCAAGGCAACCCTGCCTGGATATAGGCAGATTGAGAAAGAAGTGGACAGCAAGAAGACAGTGAAAGACCTGAAGATGGCGCTCTGCACTGAACTCGACATCGAACCAAGCCTAACAAGATTGCTTCTGAACGGAGAAATCATTCCTGAGAAATCACGGATTTCTAAACTGAAATCGTTCGGGGGTGCAATTGTCGTTGATTATCTTTGGGCTAGGCACCTGATTGCGTGGGGAACAGAAGGTCAGAGAAAGATCAAAATGGCCACTGTGCTATTGGCCGGGGCAGGTGCCATAGGAAACGAGGTCTCGAAGAATCTTGCGATGCTTGGGCTAGGCCGTCTATTCGTCGTTGACCGAGATATCGTCGAGCTATCAAATGTAAGCCGCATGATTTTTTTCAAGCGCATGGACCTAGGTAAGAACAAGGCAGAAATTCTTGCACAGAACGTCCACGAGAGATACCCGTTTGTCGAGACATCGGCCTACCGCGGCGATCTTGAAAGTATGCCTTTGAAGATCTACCTGGACTCAGACGTCATAGTGAGCGGACTCGACAATATTGTCTCACGAATCTACTTGTCGCAGATTTCACGGAAATATTCGATCCCACTAATTGACGGAGGAATCATGGGGCTGACCGCAAGAGTGCAATCATACGTCTCCTCCGACGCTGCGTGCCCGATTTGCATTTTCCCTCCTAGCCAATATTCCAACATAGTCGGCCTTCGCAATCCATGTGACGCCCCTTTAGAAGAGCAGACTGTCCCATCATTTTCCACTTCTATCTCCTTGGTGTCTTCAATCATCGCACAAGAAGTCATCAAGATAATTCTAGGTCTCGAAGAATACAAGAAAACGAAGAAATGGTCTGACAAGAGCGGAGAACCACTTATGCCTGTTTTGTTCATGGATCTTAAGAACAACAGATATACTTCAATGCCCCTGAAAAAAAATCAGGCATGCTTCGTATGTGGCAAAGAAGGGACGACTAGATCTGCAGCGAGTCGATTTGACCTCCCGTTGCGCAATATCCCCGGGGGAGATAACTTGGAGAAAGCGGTGAGACATGTAATTGGTCTTCAACGTGAAAAAATGACTCTCTTCTCAGAAACTTCAGCCGGTGAGCGAAGGATCGACGGCAGAAGCAGGAACCGACTACAAAAGGGGGATTACATTAAGGTCCTTGTGGAAGATCGCGAAGCAGACATGAACGAGTCGATTTGTAGACTAACATAGCAAGAGGCTAGCGTTTACTATACCTAAACTAGTCAATCTGTTATGGCTACTAAACGCTCTTGACCATAAGCTATGGTGCGCAAGCGTTAAAGAACACTGGCTATCAATGGATATTGGGATATTACAATGGCGGTGTGTCAGGTATGCGGCAAAACGAACTCGGATGACGCGAGATACTGCTTCAGCTGCGGAGCAACGCTCATACAGGCGCCTCCCGTAAAAGTCGACATTAAGTCACCTTTAACTTATCCAACGGCTCCCGTGGGACCGCCCATGCAGCCAGCCTATTCGTCGAGACAGGTTCCTAGACCTGGAAGTTGCTACTATCACGCTGACCTCCCCTCGGCATACATTTGTGCAAGGTGCGGGAGATCAATTTGTGTTGGATGTTCTAGGCAGTATGGTGTGCTCACTTTCTGTTCAGAATGCTATTGGGGACTAGCACCTAAGATTGGTCATGGCGGTTACATGCTAGAGCAGTACTATCAACAACCACAACAGCAGTACGGCTATCAGCAACCACAACAACCACAGCGTTCATTTTTCTAAGCTAGTCGACCCTCTTTCTTCAGTTTCTCAGTGATTTCTTTCAACTGATCCAGGGTCAAGCCTAGATCGCTTGCGGCTTTGCTCATTGAGATTACTCCTTCCTTTTTGACAATGTAATCGTACACCTTCTGCTCGATGGGCGGAAGAACGGGCTCTTGCGTGGGTTGCAGGTCGAGCGATGCTCCACACTTTTGGCAGATGGAAACTCCCTCCGGAATAATGTTGCCGCATGTCATGCAGATTCTCCCTTTTCGAGATTGAGGCCCCTTCCCGCTCAGTCGGCGCCTGTGAACCAGAACGACAGAGGCAACTAGTAGAACTACACCGGCGCTTGCTGCCCCAGCAATCTCAATCAAGGGCAAGTAATCCACGGTCCAAGTTGCCTGCACAGTATACGGCCCGTCAACGACCAATGACCATGAATCATCGGTTTTCATGAGCTTACCTGACTGAGGATTTGGACTCCATCCTGTGAAGGAGTAAGCGATGGGCCAACTGTTGTCAGAGGTCTCAGCTATTTTCGCAGTTGATCCCTTATCATACCATCCTGAACCTGAAACTGATCCGTGGGACGTCTGAACGTCAACGTAGTATTGCGTGACGTAAGTCAAAACAACTTTGTGCGGTTTGTCCACGAGTACGCTTATTGAGACGTTTTGAATTGACAATCCGTTATCGATCCAATTAGTGAACCTCAACCGTTCGACAGAACTGACACTGATTAGAGTTGGAGCAGGACCTAATTGAACAAAGGAATCAGCATCATACCAACCAGAACTTGTTACGTTGTAGTTTGAGAGTATGGTTTGAGGATGGTACGCTATCGAGACGAGATATTGCGCCACATAATGCGCAGTGACCACTTTTGGCCTGTCCATGACGACGCTGCCTGTAGATGATGACCCAGAGTAGTCTCCACTCCACGAACTAAACCTAAGGCGGGAGTCTTGGTTCGCCTGTACGGCCGAGGATGCTGAGAATGTGGCTTGAGTGCCTGAATCATACCAACCTGCTCCCTGAAGATTCTCAACGCCACTCTGGTCAGAATTAATCGTCAGTGAAAACTGAGTCTTCCAGTCTGCGATCGCATTCTTGGGCGAATTCATCAAAATAGGGTTGGATGTCAGGTTTGAGCCTGAAGCGTCACCGCTCCAGCCAGTGAAGATTAACCTAGTACCCTGACCTTCATCAACTTCCGCGTCCTTCATAGTCACCTGCGCAACAGACTCCACGTCATACCATCCTCCTCCAACAGTCGAGTTGGAGGCCCAGGCCGTTTGAACCGTCAGGAGATACTGCGTTGAGTAGGTGAAGACGTGGTTTCCAGCTCCACTGAAAGTCCAAGATGGACTACTGTCATAGTATCTGGTCCCACTATTTTCGCCACTGCTTTGCACATAATAATTGACAGAGATAACATGTGTCAATCCGGTTGAAGCGAAGGAAAAAGTGCGCATGTCACCCACACCAAAGGTCCCGTTCACTGCACCATCCAAATACAGATTGGTAGTCATCCCAGACGGTAACCCTTGCACAGAAACCGTAACGCTATAGGATAATTGACCCAGAACAGCTGGAATCATCGCCAGACTCATGAATGTGAATGTGAACAGTACTCCGATAGTCCAGCGCAAGTCCGAGTGTCCCTGCTGGAGGAGTTCGCTCAACCCCTTAAGTATTTTACAATCGCAAACTGCTATGATTAGGTAACACTAAGGTCTCGTGTTGATTCGATTCAATACAACAGATTCTCCCATTCCCGAAGCCTAAGTAGTGGTGCATGAGACCTAACCATTACAAGAACCAAGATATACAATCAAAGATATGTAGCGCCTGTACTAGAGGATATGAAGTTGGTTTCGACACCATACACTCGGGGCAGAAGTCGCGAATATCAGGTTCTCCGAAAACTCCGCGCAGAAGGTTGGTTCTGCAGTCGAAGTGCGGCCTCACATGGACCCGTGGACATATTCGCTGGTCGCAACGGGCAAGTGCTTATGGTTCAGGTAAAGAGCGGAAGTGCTCGCGCCTCTCACGTTGAAAAGGAGATACTGAAAGTTTGGGGCGCAGCCTTTGGCGGATCAGTCGAGGTTTGGAGATACAGAAAAGGGAAACCACTGGAGAAAGAGGTAGTATACAAGTGCGATCTCTAAGCGCTGGAGCGACTTCAATTAACACGGATTTCCACTCGTTATCTCTTCACTGTATCCTCGAAGACTGCGGCAAGAACTAGCGTGTTAAGTCTTTAAGCAGCACATCGCATCGCAATCACGTGGCATTAATACGTAGTTTAGCATTGCGAGGAGTGATCACCGCTCTTGTAACTCCATTTTCATCAGAGGGAGAGATCGTAGAAGATTCGATTAGGGAACTAGTGCGTTTTCAGCTGAAGTCAGGAATTCATGGAATCTTCGCGCTCGGGACAAATGGAATGGGTCCTGCAATGGAACCGCAACAGCGAAAGAGGGTTGCTGAAATCGTCGTAAGTGAAACTGCTGGTCGTGTCCCAGTCATAGTGCATGTTGGAGCCGTAGATCCGAGAACAGGAATCGAACTAGCCGTCCACGCGCAGAAGATAGGCGCGACTGCAATCGCAAGCGTGACACCGTTCTATTATCATCCCGACCCACAAGCATTCATTGAACATTACAGAAAACTAGCAGAATCCACGACACTGCCAGTACTTGTCTACAATATTCCGGGAAACACGGGCAACAACCTAAACGCGGAGACAGTTGCACGGCTATCAAAGATCCCTGGCATTGTCGGCATAAAGGACAGCAGCAGAGATTTTTCTCAGCTTCTCGACTACCTATCAATAGCACCACCAGGTTTCAACGTAATCAGCGGAACTGAATCCTTCCTTTTCTCTGCCCTTTGTGCAGGAGCGCACGGAGGCGTCTCAGGATTGGCCAATGCTTTCCCAGAGATTATGGTGCGACTTTACGAAAACTATCAGAAGCAAAACTTTACTGAGGCAAAACAGATCCAACTCAAGATTCATTCGTTAAGATCCGCACTTACCAAACCAGAAATCGCTCCGTTTCTCGAAACTCTGAAAATGCGCAGGGTTAAAAAGCGGAAAAGTGAAACCGCCTCTTCGGTCGATGACCACGGAAGAGGTGCAGACTCTCTACGAGTTTCTCCGGAGAGCGCTACCAGAGATTGAGTTCACCTTGTGAAAGAATCGATGGTGGAAGCGGGTCTAGATTCCAATCCTGTCAAGCGGACTCCCACTAGACGCACTTCCTTTTTCGATGCGATGAACTCTGCACACAATTCACGGATGGTTTCTAAGATCACAGTCTTCTGGGTTGTAGCGAATTTTAAAGACTTGTTCCTCGTGTAAGTTTCGAAGCCTCGAAATCGAATCTTAAGGACTACTGTTCTAAAGGCCATGCTTTCCTCATCAAGTCTTCTTTGGACCCCTTCAGACAATGCAATTACTTCTCTGTCGATTACAGACCACTCGGCTGTATCTTTTTCGAAGGTATGTTCCGCACCGATTGACCTCATGACAAAATTCTCTTCAACCTCAACACGCTCTTCACCGTTCGCAATCGCCCACAGCCACACGGCAGATTTGCCAAACTTGCCGTGCAGCAGTTGCGGAGGGAATTTCGCGAGATCCCCGACAGTATTGATTCCGAGGTCCCTCAGAGCATTTTCTGTCTTACTTCCAACACCACTAATCTTGGAGACAGGAAGTGGAGCAAGCAATTCTCGAACGTGAGCTTCATCAAAGAAGGTCATACCATCGGGCTTCTGCATATCAGAAGCAATTTTCGCTGCAGATTTGTTCGGTGCGATTCCGATTGAGCAAGTTAGACAAAAAAGGTCCTTCAATTCCTTCTTGATTCGTTTAGCAAGCTCGACAGGGCCGTCGTAGAGTAGACAGACTTGACTGACATCCATATACGCTTCATCAACGCTCGCTTGCTCGAATTTGCCAGCATATTTTCTGAGAAACGACATTATATCTGAAGATACGTCGACATAGGTTTCGAGATCAGGCCTCAAGTATGTTGCATTCGGCATGAGTCGGTATGCTATCGAGATTGGTTGTCCGGAACGTATACCTTGTTTCCGCGCCTCGTAAGAGCAAGCTACGACTACACCGCGACCCTTACCATCCTTAGGATCAGCACCAATTATGATCGGCTTTCCAAGCAGAGTTGGATTTTCTCTTTGTGCGACAGAAGCATAGAACACAGTCCAAGTCCACATGAAAGATGTATCGTGGCAATTCCCGCTACTCCCTAGAAGTCAAGCATACTCTTCTGCGCCGAATCCATTGTAAGATTCGACCAGTCCAATTCCGCCAATCCCATCAAACGTCTGAACTCATTGACGGATCCTGGGCCGAATCCTGCGAAGTGATTATTGAAGAGCACAAACCTGTCTTTAGCAGAGTCCGGGGCCTGCGAGATGGACTTGTTCCACGTTTTCATTGCATCAGATTGGTCTTTCTGGAGCTTTCCGAACTGATTGATGACACGGTCACCAACGAAACGCAGATAGACGAAGTCAGAAGTCAAGGTGGAAGGAGTGGTTAGGTACTGATTAATGGACCAGACTTGGCAGACGTTGTTATCACGCAGGAGCTTTTCCACTTCTGGATTGAACCAGGATTCATGTCTGAATTCTATTGCGTACCTAGAGTGGCTATCGAGTTCCTTAAGAAAACGCGTGAGTTGTTGCAGATGCTTCTGGAGCTTGAACGATGGCGGCATTTGAATGATGAACGGTCCCAGTTTCTCTTGGAGAGTGCTCAGCCGCTTTGTGAAATGATCAAGGTAAGGTGAAGCGTTTTCAAGATGAAGGTCATGAGTAATTCGTTTTGGGAGTTTCGGGCAAAAAAGGAAGCCCTCTGGAGTCGTACTATACCATTGCTTTACCATCTCGGCTGAAGGAACACGATAAAACGTTGAATCTATTTCAACAGTATCGAAGATTCTTGAGTAGAGTTTGAGATATTCATTCGGCTTTGTGCCAGTGGAATAAAATGGCCCAACCCAATCACTGTAGGACCACCCGCTACATCCTATTCGGGTGCTCATCGCGAGACGCCTAATATTCGATCGGTATCTGACCTGACTCGGATTTAAGAGAGATTACACTGTTTATATTCTCCGACCCTGCGCTGGTACTAGTTCAAGGCGTCCGCGCAATTGGGAGGGTTAAGAAGTCACAAGAACCTCGACAGTTGAAGCGAGTCGTCACGGAAGGGGTGCAAACGAGGAACCCTCGCAACGATCATTTCGAAAGACTGTCCAAATCGCCACCGTAGGCGAAGAATCGAGCGGGGTACTAGCTGGCGTAAGAAACGCTCCATCTAACAAGTTGGTACTTATCTGTTATCAGCACGATAAGGAGATCGCCAAACATTTAGCGACAAGCATAACGGAGACGTTGAAGACAGATGTGGACATTTACGATAACATCAGAGTTGAGCAATCCTACAAAGACATAATGCAAGTCTTCTCCCAAATTGTAGAGAAGAACCGAGATCAGTACGACGACTTCCTGCTCAATGTCAGTAGCGGCGATAAGATGATCTGCATCGCCGCGGCGGTTACATCATTCATTCTCGGTTTCAAAGCGTTCTTCTGCAAAGGCGATGAATGTGTTATGCTTCCCCCGATGAAACTTAGTTACACTGAGCTGGTCTCTGAGGTCAAACTCAGCATTTTGAAGGCACTCGATAAGGCCGACGGCGAAGTGGACAGCCTAGATGAACTCAGCAAACTCACGAATTATGGAAAGCCTCTGCTTAGTTACCATATCCATGGATCGGAGGATGCTAGGGGACTAATCGACTTGGGTTTAGCTGACGCGATCAGACACTCACGCGGGAAAACCAAAGTACGACTGACAACACTGGGTAAGATGTTACTAGTACAGAAGATTGAAGCCTAAATTTCGAGTCCTGATCTGAACACCACAGTAATCTCGTCAACAGGTTCTAGAATCGTGGATACGAAATCATGGACTTTCTTGCGCATTCTCTCGGTGCTTGCGACCGTCTCTGACCCATCAACCACTACAACAACAACTCCCGTCAGATAACGTCCTGAAGGCCGCAATTTTATGCTAGCAACCTCCTTAATTCCTGGCACGGTCTTCAAGGCAGTGGCCAGCACTGACGTTATTTCCGGGTTCTCGCAGGCGTCGAGCAATATCAGTGAGGCCTCCTTTATCGCGACGTATGCTACACCCAGTATGTAGATTCCGATAATCATGCCTCCTATGGCATCTAACTCACGAAATCCGAAAGACGTTCCAAGGACACTCGCAAAATAACGAAAGATGCGGTTGCATCTTTTATGGAGTTATTGGCGTCCGTGCGCAATGACAAGAGCTCATACTTCCTTGCTACTGTACGCATCTGGAACGCTCGATACATCGAGACGATACCCGCAAGGAGTAGAGTAACAAGAGCAATTGATGGATACACAATCGGTCTTGGAGCTAGAAAGGTGAGATAAGAAACAAAGATAATGTAAAACGCGATCCCTATCATGGAGATAGAGACGATGAAAGCCGCGAGAGTCTCCACTTTCTGATACCCGAAATGAAAACGTGCATCAGGTCGCCTTCTCGAGAAATGAAGTCCTAGCCACACAATCAACGAGATCAACGCGTCAAGCAGTGAAGTGACGCCATCGGCAGTAAGTCCGAGACTCATTGAAAGCCGTCCAACGAGAAGCTCACAGACTCCTATGACTAGTAAGGTCACAACCGAAAGCTTCGCAATTCGTTCACCGGCCACTAGCGGTTCGTAGGAATCAGATGACACGCCTGATCAGTCTCCAAATTCGTTATTAAATTGAAGCTCAGGTCGTTCATCCAGATGATATATGCCAAGCGATCGGTCGCGAATTCGGGATTCACCGACTGTGTGGATGGCCACCGTTCTAGTAGTCGTGTACTTGCTGATGGGGATCTTGGGAGGCGACCTACTTAGTTTGAACCTAGAATTCGCCTATCCGTTTGCGCAAGTGAATGAAGCCGTATGGTCTGGTGCCGTATGGATGCTGTTCACTTCACTATTTCTTCACGCGAACCCGCTGCATCTCGTAGGAAACGTTCTTTTTCTCTTGATTTTCGGAACATCTTTGGAGGAACAGGTATCCAGGAAGAGGTGGCTAATCGCATATTTCGCGAGTGGATTGGCAGGGAACATTGCATTCCTCTTCTTGGGAGGAAACGAGATAGGAGTAGGCACGTCAGGAGCCATATGGGGCCTTTTGGCCGTAGCAGGCGGACTAAAGGGTCTGATTGGAATGATTTTCTTCATAGGTCTGAATCTGTTTGCTGGTGGAGGATTCCTTGCCCACGCGGGCGGTTTGCTAGCCGGCCTCTTACTCAGGTATCTGTGGTTCGGTAAACTCTGAAACACTGAATAGCTTGCTGAGGAAGGTGTACGTTATGAGCTCTGAGCCACGCATGCGCGGCAAAAGGTTCGTCCGCCCAGCGTCAAAGAAATCCTCAAGAAGAGTTCGAGAGTCAGAGAATACTGAGCCATACCTAGATGTGAAAGAGGTTGACCCTGCTGAGGTAACATCAGCTGTACTCAATGCCATCGACCACTTAGGAAACCAGCGTTTCGTTCTTCCACCTTTTGCTGAGCATTTTGAGCGTTGGTTGAAAGATCTTCAATCACTTCTTAACGAATTCGAAACTCAGATTCCCCAAGCGGTAGACGAGAAGCTCCACATGGAAATTACGGGGAGCATTAACAATATTCAGAATGTTCTGGCAAAATGCACTGAAGTGGAAAATACTAAATCCAATGAATCAACGAAACTTCAGCAACAGCTAGCGCGCTGTGAGACCGCACTTTCGCAACTCGAACATACATACAAGAGCCAAACGCAGGAACTCCGCAGACAATACGAAAAAGCCAATCAGAAAGTACGCGCAGAGATTGACCAACTGGATCGAAGACGAATGCAGATCCTGCGCAAGCATACTAACATATTCCAGAGGATTTTCCGAAAGTCAGACACGGCAATTCAAGGAACAAATACAGCATTGGAATCCAGGAGAACCGAGCTGAGCGATAGTGGACAGAGTCTTAAGAAGGATCTTCAGAGACGCCGAGAGGAATATACCACTGATCGACAGAGACTGCTAACCGAGATCGAGGGCTTAAGGCAGAAGATCCATGGGTTAAGTGAGAGTTCAAGAGATGATGCGCTGGAGGCGAGACGAGAAGCCTGTCAGCGCATACACATGACAATAACTGGCGCGATGCAGAAGGCCCAAACCGACTTAGGCTCAGGCAGCCCCTCGTCAAGTCCTTGAGGAAAACAGCGAATGGGAGACGTTAGCTTAGTCGACCTGCCTGCCTTTGCAGACGCGTTATGCAATGACATAATGCGGAGTCATGAGAAACGGTTTGCTGAGCGAATAAAGAACATAAAGCGAACTTCCGATGATTTAGCAGCACTCGCTAACAGACTCGAAGTTTCAATCAGAAACGCTTGGGGCTCCTTAGATAAGACAACATCAGAGCAAGGTGTTCGTTTGGCTCAAACGATTAGGGAAACTGCGCAACAGATTTCAAAGCAAGATATCCCCTCCGACTATAACGGTTCCGAGATTTTCCACAAAATTGCAGTTGAAGCGTCAGACAAAATCATTCTGTCGATTAGAAAATACGTTCCGAAGCTACACAGGACAATGAAGACAGATATTGCATCATTGAACAGTTCGCTAACCAAGTTCGAAGCATCAATCAACGCATTCGGAATTGCACTCGACGAATCTCCCGGCATTGCAATTGAATCACTGAAAACCGAGATACACACGCTGGTGGAGAAAGCTCACACGCTTGAGGAGCTCCGCGCAAAGAACGGAGAGATACACGAGTTGATCACCACTTCACTTGATGGCGAGAAAGCGGTGCTCAAGGAGCAAGAAGCTCTGCTATCACGTGAAGAGTTCCGTCAGCTGCTTCAACTCGAAGATACATTAGAATCCAGAAGCGAGGCAATTGAACAATTCCTCCAACCGTTGGCCAAGGCACTCAAGAAATATGAGCGAACGTTATCAGACGACGACAAATCCTTGGACCACCGAGTCTTGACGCGACTTCTAGAGAATCCTAGAGCCACTGTTTCAGAGACTGATTCCCAGACACTACTCCAAGTATTCAACGCTCTTAATGGCGCTTTGATTAGAGGAGAATTGGGAATCGAAGAAAGAAAGCGCAAGAAAGCCGAGGAAGTGGTTGTCGCAATCACACGAGGCGAACTCGACCGGCTACGCGCCGAAAATGTCTCCGTGCAAGATAAAATCACGAATACGACTGACAAGCTCAGGGCAGCCGGACTCCTCCGTAAGAAAGAGGAACTATTCGAAGCACTTACAGGAACACAATCCAAAACTACTCAACTTAACGCTCAACTCACGGAGAACGAAAAGCGGATCGAGGACGTGACTAGGATGATCTCAAAAGAAAAGTCGCTGATCGAAAAGGAAATAACAAAACTATCCGGGAAACCTCTCGCGGTCAAAATAGAGACCTAACGTAACCAACGGAAAACAGGATGCTCAGAGAAAATGCTAGGAGACTTCCGAAACTCGATTAGCATCTACGCGTCTCTTCATGAAAGCGCGGAAAGCTAAGATCCCGACTATGACTAATATGGATGCTAGAATTACAACGGATGCGAGATAGTCGGACCGCCAAGTGGCCTGCAAAGCATAGTCATTTTCCATCAGGATCTGCAGGGACGCGTCGTTGGACGATCTACTTCCTATCCATCCTTGGAACTCGTCTTTTGTGCCCAATGCCCCAGGAAGGCCTGATGCAGGTACATTAGTGTCAATTAGTGAAACGTATGCGAACATCCCTTTGGGAACTTCTACCGACGCATTACCGATGAACAGTTGTTGCCCCGCAAAAGTCCAAACGCTAAAGTGAGCATTAGGATGGGCGACAACTTTCAGGGTTACAAAACCACTTGTCCAAAGCAGTGCTCCATTTCTAGGTCTTTCAAGCACGGATCCTGCAACTACGTGATCATCCACCACATCCACGCCATATGGCTGATCTAAATTGCAGTTCTGAGTTGAAGGGCATGATCTCACGGCGAGCAACGATTCGACCTCTTGCCATCCGTTCTGCTTAAGGTACTCCAGCCCTCGAAACTCAACCGGCCCCAAGGAACCGACCAATTGGTATGTTCCAGTCTTCTCCGCCACCATCAACGGCGGATCTCTGGAAAGCGCTGAAGGGGCTGTCAAGTTGCCAACGACTACATCGCCAAGGACGAAGTCCCACTCCGAATTTGGCCTCACGATTGAATACTCATGCCATGATCCATTAATGCCCACAGAATTGGCAGGGCCAATCTCGTAATAGAAGTCATGTCCTCCTATGTCGGGCCAATACTGCCATTCCCATCTTCCTTCTGTGTTCGACACGAGCTCCGACTTGCCCATGCAAGTGGTAACACCGCCTTTTACGAAAGCCTTCAGGCAATATGCTGCGGGTCCAGGCTGGAATCCATAACCGAATTGGATGAAGGCCCCGTTAGCGAGCACGCTGCCTATCCAGAAGTAATCGAATACAACCGGATAGGTATCATAGATGTGTGTTTGAATGCCGGCGCGGATACCCATGTTGCCCCTCGACAGCATCGTCGCCGGTGGCGCCCACTTCAAACGAAAGCTGATTCTGTCCGGAGCATAGTCCGAACAGTAGGGTCATCATGACTATTCCGCAATAGATGATTCCCCATTTGTTCTTCATTGTGCTCAGTTCTAACAGAGAATCATTAACGTACTTTCGGATAAGATTACTCGCATCCGAGCATTTCTTGGTGGACCGGGCGGGATTTGAACCCGCGGCCTTCCGGTTTTTCTCTTTGATGCGAACCGGACGTTCTTTGGCCCATATTCAGGCATACCAGGCTGAACTACCGGCCCCTGCTCTAGAGATTATACAGGGGTTAAACAGTTTATCGAAACAGAATGAAAAGGAAGTTGGAGTCTGTCAGGACCACGTAGGATGCCTTCCCTGACAGAGCTCCTGAAGGGCCAGCCAGCGCTGTTCAATCTGGCTCTTGAGCAGATTCAATTCTGCGCTGTTTTCTGGTTGGAACAGGTGTTTGAATCTTCCTTGCATGCGAAGGAAGTTGTCGAGGGATTCCTGGTGAGGGTTCACGTTCAGTTTGTATTTTCCTTTCTCGACTTCGTAGAGTGGGAAATACCGGCTTTGCACAGCCATTCGTCCTATCTGAATCGTTTGTTCAGTCTTGAATCGCCAACCTAACGGGCATGGAGCTAGAGCGTGTATTAGCGCAGGTCCTTCAACAGCGGCTGCTTTCTGGATTTTTGTGATGAAGTCGTTCCAGTATGCAGTTGATGCTGTGGCGACATAATCCACATGGTGTGCTAGTGCGATGCCAACGAGATCTTTCTTTGGCCCTATCTTACCTGGTGAAGCTGCTCTGACGGGTGTGGTCGTTGTCCAGGCGCCTTCTGGAGTTGCGCTTGAACGTTGAACGCCAGTATTCATGTACGCTTCGTTGTCGTAGCATATGTAGACGAAGTCATGTCTGCGTTCAAGTGCTCCGGATAGTGCTTGTAACCCAATGTCGAAGGTTCCTCCATCTCCACCGAATACTATGATGTCCTCCTTGAGTTTGCCCCCGTCTTTCGATTTCAGGTAAGCCTCGATCCCGCTCGCGATGGCTGAAGCGTTCTCGAAGAGGCTGTGGACCCATGGTACGCTCCAAGCAGTGTACGGGTATATGGTCGAGGCCACTTCCATGCATCCTGTAGCGTTGACTATTATTGCGGGTCGCTTGATGGATTTCAGTGTCATTCTCGCCGTTACGGCCGCTCCGCAGCCTGCGCACATGCGGTGTCCTGGACCGTAGAGTTCCTCGACTTGTAATTCTTTGAGTGTTACCATTTACTCTCGCACTCCCAGAAACTCCATCGCTAATCCTGACTGATTCGAAGCCGCGTCAAGTCCGGTTTTGAAGAGCTTTTCAATGGTTTCAGGTGCTAGGTCGCGTCCTCCCAATCCTGCAATCACATCTAAGACTCTTGGTTGCGCCGGCCTGTCGTAGAGAGAATTGACGACTTCACTCGCGAGTGGACCACACCTGGACCCTAGGCTCATTGCTCGCTCCAGAACAACTACGACGTCAGCCTTCTCAACTAGTTTGGCGAATTCCTCGTGTGGGAAAGGTCTGAACAGTCCCACCCTTAGGGCTCCGACAGGAATCCTTTCTTGCGCAACCCCCTTGCCACGTACCTTATCGTTCCCGAAGCGCTTCCCAGTGAGACTACGATTACTTTCGCGTCGTCAAGTTCGAAGGGCACGAGTTGCTGTAACGGCGTCCAATGAGTTGTACGAATTCATCTGTTACCTCATCGAAAACCTTTGGAGTATTCCTCATTGCTTCCTCCTGCTGCCTCTTGAACTCCGTGTAGTAGTCCGGCAACGTTAGGGTTCCAAAGGTCATCGGGTTATTCGTGTCAAGTTTCGTCTTGGCCACTCTTGGTGGGAGGAATTTGTCGACTGCTGCTTGTTCAATTAAGGAGACTGGTTCGACTGAGTGGGTGATTACGTAACCGTCCATGTTGACGGTGAATGGTAACATTACGCGATCATCTTCAGCGATCCTGTAGGCCTGCATCACCCAGTCATATGCCTCCTGAGCGCTCTCGACGTAATACTGAATCCAGCCTGAATCACGTGAACCCATCATGTCAGAGTGGTCGCCGTGGATGTTTATGGGCGCCGAAAGGGCTCGATTGGCGACAGCCATGACGAGGGGACCCGGAGGCCCGACGTCAAGTAAAGAACTTCATGCATCAGGGCAAGTCCCTGGCTAGAGGTTGCGGTAAATGAGCGTGCACCTGCCAGACTCGCGCCCACACAAGCCGATATTGCCGAGTGCTCCGACTCTACATTGACGAAAGTGGTTTTGGTTCCTCCACCACAAACTAGGTCGCTGAGTCTCTCCACAATTATGGTCTGAGGCGTTATCGGGTAGGCGGAGACGAAATCCACATTCGACTGAATAACGGACTTGGCTACTGCTTCCGATCCGCTCATTGGCACAAGTTGGACCTTTTGTAGCATTCACTTCTCCTCCACCATCGTGATCGCGTGCACTGGGCATTCTACAGCACAGATACCGCATCCTTTGCAGTAGTGCAGATCAAACGAGACGGCTTTCCCTGTTCCGCGTCGAATCGCAGGCTCAGGGCACCAGATCCAGCAGAAGAGACAGCCTGTACATTTTGATTCGTTAAGTACAGGTTTCTTTGTGCGCCAGTCACCTGTTTGAAATTGCCTTGCTGTTCCCGGCTCGGTTATAATGCCCCCGATCGGCAGTTCTCGCCAGCCTGGTTTCTTCATAGTTGTCTAACCTCTTTGAATCCCATTCTAACCATCTTAGCGTTAGTCTCACCCATGCTTCCCTGGAACTTGTCCCGCACGATTTTTTCAAGAGAATCAATGCTTACAAATCCAGATGCTTGCGCAAGCGCGCCTAGCATTATCGTGCTGACCGTGAGTGATCCGATGAGTTCCATCGCAATGCGATTAGCGTTCAAATATAATGTGGACGCACCCGCCTTTTCGCCAATCTTTTTCAGCTCCTCAGTGTTTTCCTCAGTCCAGTTCACAACTAGCTTCCCGTTTGTTACCAAACCCTTCGTGACTGGCACTTTCGTCAGCAAGGAATCTTCGAAGACTGCTACCGCGTTTGGCGTGTATACTTGACTTCTGATCTCTATCGGTTGACTATCAATTCTCGTGAAGGCCGCAATAGGCGCTCCTAATCGTTCGGGACCAAAATCTGGAAAGGATTGCGCATATTTCCCATCAAATATGGCGGCTTCCGCGAATACGCGGCTGGCAGTCAGAATTCCCTGACCCGCTCGGCCGTGAAATCAACTTCGTCCACTCTACTGCAGACTCCAACTGGAAGTGAGCCAGCTCAAACTGCTAATTATACTGCCTCGTGATTTCTAGTGACGGTAATAACTATCAGTCGATTCGCATATACAATAAATGCTTAGAACAAGAGCCTGACACTGACCACACGATGGGCCTGTAGCTCAGAACTCAGCATCCAACTAGTACAGCGTCAACATTCACGCAA
The DNA here is from genome assembly GCA_963783645.1 of Candidatus Bathyarchaeota archaeon. GTDB lineage: Archaea > Thermoproteota > Bathyarchaeia > 40CM-2-53-6 > 40CM-2-53-6 > FEN-987. The sequence goes on from CAWAOH010000011.1 coordinate 31,329, forward strand.
GAATGGAACGAGGGTGCGCTAAGCTACGATCAACAAAGCCTACCACTTAAGCGATTCAGGAAATTGGTCCATATTCTGACCTGGAAAGCTAGAAGGAACATTTCCTCGAACCATTTATTGTCGAACTCATTTCGCTGACGATCATCTCGCTCACGAAATATATCCCAACTCAGACTACCTGTACGCCAGTGATAGGCGATGTCGTAGTAGCCCATGCTATCGGCAAGCTGCGCAGGATCAAAGGAGATACCTGCCTCAACGCCCTTTCTTACTCTCAGCTTCCAGTCGTTCAACCGAGTAGCATACGGTACTGCTGCTACTTGAGGTGGTAGCGGAGGCGGATTAATCACCAAAATATTGTAAACGGGCTGCATCATTTGTGGTTCATATTTGCTGGTGATTCCCTGTGAATCCTGCTTGGATAGTACTATGGGATCATGATGCTCGATAGTAGGCAAATTTGTCACGAGCTGTAGTTGGCTGGATTATCATGTAATGCATTAGAAGCCGCATAGACTTGTTTAGCATTCCATTTACTCAAACAATTCCGTTTGAACCGCTGCGTCTTGCGTACTCTAACGAGCTGAACAATGTGCGGTCGATAAATGCTTAAAGCACGAGATTACCAACCCGTTTGCCACGGGCCTGTAGCTCAGCATGGTTGGA
>CAWAOH010000012.1:0-157522 GCA_963783645.1 Candidatus Bathyarchaeota archaeon
GTCTCCTGTGCTTTTTGGAATATTTCCCGTAATCTAGCCTCTGATTCCCCATAATACTTTGACATTATCTCCGGTCCGGAGATCACGTAGAAGTTTGCGTCAGACTCGTTAGCAAGAGCTTTTGCGAGAAGTGTCTTGCCGCAACCTGGAAATCCATACAGAAATACTCCTCTAGGTGGCTCGATACCAAGTCGCTGGAAAAGTTCCGGATGTCTGAGAGGCAGTTCCACCATCTCACGAATTCTTTGCATCTCTTCGTGTAGACCGCCTATGTCTTCGTATGTTACTATCGGGATCCCTTTCTTCTCGGGCGTCGGCTCACTCAATACTTGGACTTGGGCTGTCTCTGTAATCTTCACTGGGCCATGCGGACGTGTTCTCGCAACTATCAATGGAACGGCGCTTCCGAAGATCGAAAGAAGGGTCATGTCTCCTTCAATAAACGGCATGTCCATGAATCGTCTTTTCACGAAACGCACAAATTCCTCGTCCACACTCAGGCGTACATCTGTTGGCGCAACACGATCGCTTCGGCCCCTTTCACGTCTGCCTTTCTAACGTTGACGTACTCGTTTAGAGCAACACCAGCATTCCTTCGAATAAGGCCGTCCATCCTTACACTTTCTTGTCCCTGATCTTCAGCATACGCGGGCCATGCTACAGCTACAGTCATCTTTTTCCCATGAATTTCAACAAAATCTCCCGCAGTGATTCCGAGCTTCTGCATCGTGTCGTTGTCAATGCGGACTTTGCCGTGCCCAACATCTCGCTGCCTGGCGTCAGCAACTCTCAAAGAGATTTCTCTACTACTCATTTTCTCATTCTCTCAGAATACATTAGGATTCGCGCCAATCAGACCGAATCTCCAGTCTCGTTTCCAGACCTTCTCTGCCACAGGAAAGGGGAGCACGGCATTGTAGAAGTCAAAACTGTAAGCCGGTAAGAAAATCATAGCCCGTATCGGATTACCGAACGAGACGTCTTCCATAGATGCGGGAACAAGCCTTCCGTGTTGGTTCTCTCGATATCAAAGCCCTAGTGAAAATCTTACGTTGGCCATTCGCTACGATTAATCATGTCGATCGTATATACGAGGGCTTCAACTTCTGAAGTGCAGACTCGAATATCTGTTTGGAGGGTTTTCCCCCTGAAGATGGTTGCGTGTCAACAACTACGAAACCCGCCAGTTTTTCATAAATGCGCAGCTTCGGCGGTGCGAATATCGGAAGTTTGAACGGGGAGTGTGCCTTGGGTATCGTGATCTTCCCCCGAACACGCGACGAGTTTCATCACTGGATATCTCGATTCCTCTCTCCTAGCAGTGAATGCGCCAGGGCCAGAGGTGAAGTTAAGTCGCTCAATCCGGTCGTCTGCCATCGATTGTATTGTCCGAAAGTCGCCATTTTGCTCCGCGGATACTATCGTCACTGCGGTTCCTGTCTTGCCAGCTCGTCCAGTTCGACCAATCCTGTGGAAGTAAGTATACGGATTCTGAGGAACGTCATAGTTGATAATGTGTGTAACTCCGTCAACATCCAAGCCTCTTCCGGCTAGGTCAGTGGCAACCAGTATACGACTCTGACCGCTTCGAAATGCCTTCATTGCTCTATCGCGTTGATGTTGGGTGAGGTCACCGTTCAGTGCTATGGCATCTTGATTTCTTCTCCCGAGTGATTGGTTCAGCCAGAATGTGCTGCGTTTGGTTCGACAGAAAACTATGGCACGTTGTACTTCTTTGTCCTGCAGGATTCTTAGTAGCGCATCAAGTTTTCTTTCAGGGTCCACTTGGTAGTAGTATTGGCTGATCTCCTTGACATTGAGATCGTCCGGTTCGATCAGGACTTCGCGAGGGTTCTTCATATGCCTACGGGCAAGTTTCAGTACTTCCGTGGGCATCGTAGCGGAGAAGAACGCGATTTGACGTTTACTTCTAGTCTTAGTTAGAATATGCTCAACGTCATCAATGAAACCCATGTCCAGCAACCTGTCAGCCTCATCCAGAACAACGCACTGGACTTTTTCAAGGTGAAGGGATCCACGTTCTATATGGTCGATGACTCGCCCCGGTGTTCCAACTATGATCTGCGGGCAATCTTCCAAGGCGCGTATTTGAACATTAATTGATTGGCCACCATAGATTGCAAGAGCGTGCTTGCGAGTGAATCTGCCATACGAGTTGATGTCGCTGGCTACTTGCACTGCAAGCTCGCGTGTCGGAACGAGCACCAGCGCCTGAATGTTCAGGTTCTTTTCGTCAACGATCTCCAGGAGCGGTAGGCCGAAGGCCGCGGTCTTCCCAGTTCCGGTATGTGCTTGACCAATGACATCGGTTCCGTGCTGCAGAAGCGGAATAACTGCCTCTTGGATCGGAAACTGTCTCTCGAATCCAAGTGCCTTGATACCATGCAATATTTCTGGGCTTAAGCCCAGTTTCTCGAAAGTACTCATTGATTTTTTCTCCTTATCTTCCAATCACGTCGCAGATCTGAGATGAAGGCCGAAGACTGGTTCCGTCTTTCACTCATTGTCGGAACGAGACTTCGGTTGTTTCCTCAGACTTCGGCGACTTCGGTCAGTTGCAGCAAGAAGAAGAACATGCGGGCAATCGTTGCAAATGACTCGCGCCTCTCGTTCTCGACAACTAACTTTGTGTATTCTCGCCGTGGTTCCATATAAGGATAGAAAGACAAGTGCATCGTAAGAATATCTTTGCTGTAAAGTACGGCTTTGTCTGAATACTCGCGAATGCAGCACTCATCGCCTAAAAACATAGGTATGACAAAAAGCAGTTCCTAAGGGGGCCAGGGTTTCAGTGGGAGAGCTTCGAAGCTCTAACTTACTTCAACTTCCTCGCCGCTGCAAGGAAATCTTTGGTTCTTTGATTACTTCGATCTCTTCTTTGCTTTCTTCTTGGCTTTCGGCATGGAAATCACGTGTAGACCTAAGGTCCCCATCGCAGGTTTAACACTTCCGACCGCCACGAAATTGTGTCGCGCTGCCAGGATTCCGCGTCTACTTCTGCCAATTGAACATGGGTTGTTGATGTCGTAGAAGTATGTCGCAGACGTTTCTTCGCCGGCAGACTCGGCATCAAAGAAATTAAGAACGGAACCGAAGTGGTGGCTGAGGAGGGTCAATCAAGAAGTGTATCCAGAATCGAGATTAAACTCGCAAACAAGGATTAAGACCACGAGCTCGTGGATCAAATTTCCGTTTTCTCAGGTAGCAAGTAAGGTCTCGTGGTGCGCATAGATGCCGCCTCAAATTCCAGAATCAGGTAAGTGCGAGGTCATCGTTGAACGTGACGGTAAACCCGTAAAATGCGATAAAGTCGCTAATAATATTCATAATGTGTGGTGGGTTTGCGACGACTGCCTCAAGTATGCCCGGGAGCATGGCGGCTTTCCGATCAGCGCATTTAGGAAGATCACGCCCTGAGCCGACACGTTGCTACCTGTAAGAAATGCAGATCTAGTGACGTCATGAATGGGCTAGTGTGCGGGCATCTATCTTATCGGTTTTAATTCGGACTTCAGCGATGGCTCGGGTCACTTGAATTATGAGAATTTCCTATCGATAGGCTTTCCGAATCTGACGGATAAGCGGTAGACCCACAGTTGCGAGAAGTAGGCTGGTTGTTAATTCATGCGCGAGTCCAAATGGGTATGGGCTAGGACCTCCGGAAATAAAAGGTACGTACAGGGCCAAGACCGCAGTAAACCAAGGATAACCGTACAGCACCGCATCGATTATCGCGGTCCCTATGTCATACAATACGGTTAGCAAGAATCCTCCAATTGCTAATTGCCAGCGGTTGAGATTTTGCGATTTGGACCAGACGAGTCCTGCAATCAATCCAACAGTAGCCATACCCGCTGAGGTTTCGATCGTCCACAGACCTGCCCCGTACGGACCAGCAATATCGCTAAGAATCATGCTTAGCCATCCGACTGCAAATCCTGTTGCTGGACCTCCAACTATACCTGCGACTATCACCAAGAACGCGACAGGTTTGATGTTTGGGGGGCCCCGCGGCTAATGCAAAACGAAAGGCTACGTTAGCAGCTGACAGGCATGCAATTAGAGCGAGCCCTTCGTTTTGCTTGGCATTCATTCTGCACAGGTTGTGCTTCTCGAATGCGTGCGTAAAAGACTTCGGTGACACACGATCAGAATATGCTTAGTTTCTGATAGTTGTGACGCGACATGAGGACATAACAGACCGAGGAAAGAGCTTGGAACCCTTCCTCGACAGTGCAATATTTCCGTGTGTCTGAATGTGTCGCACGACACGTGAAGGATCTGCTCCGAGCCAACTACGTATGAATGTTCAATCCAAACATCGTCGGCTGCTTAGGTCACTTGAATTCGCGTGTAACCTTCTCCGTGAACAGTTCTATTCCTGTTTGACTGGGGAAATCTAGGAATCGTAGGATGAAGTATTCAACGCCCAGATCAACGAATTCCGCAAGCTGCTTCGTAACTTGTTCGGGAGTTCCAGTAAGCGGTGGGTCGGTTGCAACGAAGGGGTTACTCTCCGCTATTCGGACTGCTTCATCTTCGGTTTTGGCTATGGAGACGGCCCCCAGCCATGTCTTCTTTATCGAATCATAGTTTCTTCCGACTTTCTCGCAATGCTTCTTGAGGACGGGTAGTTTACGTTTGTATTCTTCTAGTGGGAGGACTGCGTTCCACCAGTCGGCTTGGGAAGCCACGACCTTCAATAGTAGTTTCTCGCCCGAGCCGCCAATCATGATTGGCGGTTTAGGGTTCGGTTTCGGGTTGCAGTATCCGCCGTTGACTTTGTAGTGTTTTCCGTTGAAGTGGACCACGTTCTCAGTCCACATCTTCCGTATGATTTGGACGGCCTCATCAAGGGCCTCAATCCTAACCGAGGCCGCTGGAAAATCGTAACCGTAGGAAAGGTACTCGTCCCCCTTCCATCCAGCTCCTATTCCAAGAATGAACCTTCCTGATGACAAGACGCTGAGGGTTGCGGCCATTTTGGCAAGTAGGGCGGGGTTGCGGAATGAGTTGCAGAGCACGATGTGGCCGAAGGAAAGGCGCTTAAACATGCCCATAAAGTAGTTGAGTGCCGTCCAGCCTTCCAGATTATCCGTGGCAGGATTCTGCCAAGCAGCCCATGGTATCACATGATCTGACAGCCAAGCGGAATCGAACTTCCCTTCAACGCTCTCAAGGGATCTTAGTACCTGTACGATGAACTCCTGTCCTTCCGGCTGCCCCTTAACGGGAAACTCGGGTATCCTCCACCCAAAACTAATCCTCATAATCTTCCCCAACCACGTAAGCTTCAACTTCCTATAGTAAAACACTCGTGGTTTGCAGCCTTCACAACGTTAACTATCCTTCGAGGTTCACTTTGAATGGAGGTTGACGTGAATCTACAGAAAGCGCGCCTCTTACCTGTTCACCTCTGTTTTGGACTATCCCAACTTCAAGCAACCTTCACGGTTTTCGAATCTCAAAACTATGCACTTTCGAGTGTGCAGTATCAAATAGTACAAGGCCAGCGAAAACAGACGATCTGAAACCCGCACCAGTTATCAGCCGATAACTACTGTCAAACCCATAGCACTCGAGAATCTGTTGTAACCGTTTTTCTGTCTGCTCTCGAAGTGTTTCAGCCCATTCAAACAACGCATTTCGTTCTTTTGCCAAGCTTGAGAGAGCATTAGCCGCGAAAATCGTTGGCAGGGTTAGATCCGGAGCGAATTGATATGTGTCTCGTTTGAACGCCCTCCCTTGAATGTACTCGTTCTTCCACCCTCCAGGAATCAGGCTTCGCTTATCCTCGTATATCACTGCAAGGTCAGCTGCTTTATTACGACGTTCATGCGGTCTGTATTCTCTCGTCACAAGGGGTGGGCACCCTTCGGACTTTGTGATTATCTTTTCATAACTTGATGTTATCGTAGACTCGTTTTTCGACAGATACATGAAATGTGTATGGTACTCAAGCATATTTACTATCGTCTTCCGATCTGAACGAGCAATTTCGCAAACGTAGAAAATTGCGTATTTGTCCAAGGACAGATGTTGGCTAGCTGCCCCAAGCGTTAGCAGACTATAGAGAACTTGCGTTGACAACAAGTCGCTGATGAAGCACAGAAGCTGAGGGAAGAAATTGTCGGAGTACAGAATGAGCGAGCGAAGGAACTCCAGACTAACAAGATAACAAGCGACCAGTTGAAACGCTACATCACCACCCTGAACCACCTAGCCGCCATAGGCGTCGACTTCGAACGATTGGAGTCGCTGCAACAGCTACTGGTCAATGTGCAGAAGCTCGGGTGGACAGCGCCGAGCGTAGTCACCTACCTCGCAGCCATGAATGACTTGGACACGGCGAAGAAGACAGCGGAAACAGAACTTGGAAAGTTGAGGAACGACATTGCACAGGCGCGCAACACATTACAGTCAGTGAATAATGAGATAACAGGCGCCAGAGTGGAACGAGCTGCACTCGCAAATTCCATATCCAATCTCAGACAGACGCTAAACCAACTTGTATTGGAGGAGTCCCATAAGAGAAAGCATCTTGAACTTGCCGATAACCTCCTGCTACTCCTGCGGGATCCATCCAAGCTCTCAGTAGACAAGCTGAGTGGGCTCATCGCGGATTTGTATAAGGCATTATGTGCAATGATGCAACCCGAATTGCACTTCTTCCCTCTGGACTTTCAACCACTACGTAAGAAAACCCTCGAGTTATGGGGGATAATTTTAGGCAAGGAATTCATCCTGAAGGAGATAGTGGACGCGGAGCGGAAACGCCAGGCTGACCAAGACAGAGACAAGCTCAGCAAGATGGACCACAAAAAGACCAAGAATGAGGAAGGAAAGGCGGAAGTTCAGCAAGCGAAGGAGGAACTCGTCAAGTTAGCTCGGGAGGCTGAACAGATGACCAAAGAGACGGCGCTTAAGCTAGTTGTGGGCATGGAGAAAGAGGGCCTTGTCACCTCATACACCTGCGACTCATGTAAGAGTACAATGTCCATCTGCCTAGGCACGACCGCCTGTAAACAGCCAATAACATGTCCTTCCTGCGGTGCCCCGCTGCGAAACTCAAGACACTTGCTATAGGACATCCAGACGCCCGAAAGCCGTCAAAACCACCTACAAATGTTCCAACAAATGCGCCTACAAATGTTCCAACAAACCCTCAACAAGACCGGTACCTTCCCCGGTCGCTCTTCCCTTCTCGAATTTGTATTCAATTTTAGGCCATTATCTCTCATGGCATCTGCATGTCATGTTTGTTGCACGTTTGTTACGTGGTTTGTTTGTTGGTTTAGCAGCGGTTCTAGAGCTAGTCCGCAACTAGACTAGTCGGTACATTGTTTCTCCAGCATTTCGACTACCTTCGCGGCGTTTTTGTAGTATCGCTTTATTCTTCCGTAGGTAATTCCCACATTTTCCCCATGGGCAATGCTGTTCTTGTTCGCATGTATCAAACTTACTCCATATCGGATTGATGACGACAGAATAGGAATAGTGTCCTCGACGCTTATTCCGTTGCCAGAAGCTGAGGGCTACGTCATAAGTTCCGAAAGGAAGGAGAGTACTGAGACGCTGGGCAGAACCAAGAAAGAATATCAAGAATTCTATGAAGGACTACGAGATCGAATAGGAGAAGAGATACCGGAGATCCGCTTGCCGGAACCCCGGCCTGAGTATCTGTATAAGATTCAGACTGGAATAGGAGGCGTTCACTTTGGGTGGGCTTTTCACGGTCGACCTAGAAACAGCTTCTATGTTGAGTTGCACTTTGAGCGACCGAACGCAGAAGAGAACAAACATTTGCTTAGAGAGGTTGCCAAGGTACAGGACGAGGTTGAGAAAGTGACTGGCGAGAAAGTGATAATCCAAGAGAACTGGGGACCAAAATGGTCGAGGATGTATCTAGCGAAAAATGAAGGGAGAATGACTGAAGATTTGAAGACATGGGCAGTGAAGAAGATGACATTGTTTTACAAGGTCCTCGAGCCGAAACTAAATACAATCAAGTCCCGTAGGCTCGAAGGTTCAGTCTGCCTCTCTTTCATCAAGCACAGGAACTTACAATCTCATTTGCTGTGTACCCTGGTCTAACTACCGTTTAATCGTAATCTAGAAAAGAAGTTCAAATTTTGTTGCTCGCACCATTAGACCCACCACCAGAACCTGCCCGAACCTATTGTGCAAATTCAAATGCTCGCACCAAGAGTACCATACACACTTACCACGCCCCTCCGGGGCGGACATGCAGTTGTGTTGGACATGATTAGTTGTCTAGACGTAGCTGCGAGGTTAGGTAGCTAACTTCGAACTGAACTTGAGGTTAGCAGCGTAACCTCGAGCTCATGTGAAGCCACGATTTTGCGACAGTATACAAGTATAGGATAATGACCGCCACCTATCCTAAACCATGTGGCGGCCGTTAGAGTATACTATCAGACTACCACAAATTCCCGCCAGTCACAGCAGTTGAATTACACGAGCGGCAGTCAGATTCAACTGTTCGCATAATCGACACCACACGCGCTGCTTCTTATCACAGCACACGAGCTTTCATTTGCTTGATTTTTTCGGAATTTTGAGCAGACGAAGGACTGCAGCTACGCGGTTGTTATCGCATCTTGCGATCCTGCGTATGCTCTCACGCGAAACACCAGCCAATCCCAGTTGGACAATCAGGATATCACGGAGCAATTCTGTGGAATTTCTTTGCCACGGCCATCAGCTCGCTGACCAAGCCACTTTTCTTGCTATTAAGATTGAGTTGTCTCACAATATGCACTTGCGCACTTGTCTATCATCAGTTACGAGCATTTCTCTCACATGTATTTTCTGGCTCCGGCTTTGTACCACACACACGCACCAATTGCGATAAGTTTGGAACCAAGTCTCCCTCGATACGCTTTATTGGAGGGGCAAGACTTACCTCGTAGAATAGCTGCGTAGTGTCATTAGATGAGCATGAATCTAGAATTCGCCGATGTTCTGCGCAATGGGCGAAAAACTGGAGAACGGCTCAAGGTTCCGACGCGAAGAAAAAATTGCCTGCAATCAAGAAGCGAGTCTTCACCCCAGACTACTCGGACGGATATCCATTTGTCATCGCTCCCATACTCTATGCCCCGACACCGGAAAGGAATCTCCCGCTTATCCGCTATTGGATAAGATCAATCCTCCGAGCCATTGGATATGGGATTAGACCGGGTCAAACTTCTCCTGAAGAATACCATTTGACGAAAACCTCGGTGAAGATACTGAAGCGGCGATCTGAACTATCGCTGAAAACTTTGTTTGAAGTTGCAAAACGCAGAAGTCCATTTTGGACCATAGACAAGAATGCACCGATTGCATCAGAAGACTCTAAGTTGCTCACTTCCAGACTAGGGGCGCTACTTGGAAACGAGCCCCACCTATATGACGGACCGCCTTTTAGCGTAAAGGACCTTGCGAGCTCAAGAGAGGGAGGTCTTTGGGTAATCTACCTCGTTCCATTGCCGACAGAAACACGCCAACTGGTTCTTAATTGGTTGTGCGAATCCATTTACGAATGGATGATGAATACCGCTACAAGTAAGTCCGACCGCCCGCGACTGCTCCTGTTCATCGATGAGGCTGCGGATTATGTGACCGAATCCAATCTGCCGGAAAACAGACAGGCAATGTTTAGATTGCTCAATCAAGGAAGAAAATATGGAGTGGGTCTCATACTTGCCGTCCAGACTCCAAAATATCTGCCGCCCGAAGTCCACAACAACTGCAAGATCAAAGTCTTCGGAGCATTAGACGACCCTGGAGACATGAATTACGTGAGGGATTCGACAGGTCTGAGGATAGCAGAACTGGCCCCGTTACGAGATCGGTTATGGAATCGCGCATTCGTAGTAAGAATTCCCGGAAAAGATGTTAAGTTCTGCAGAGCTCGTGACCTCCTAACAAGAAAAGGCAAACCTTTGACCCCAAGGTCACCTGGCATGACAAGAATCCTAAAGTCACTCGGTCAGTTCAGACCCCAGCAAGATTGATGGACAGAACTCAACATACACTTCTGAACAGTTTGACAGCCTCTTCTCCCCTGAGGCACTATTTCTGAGTGTATGTGTAGGAATTTAGGCGAGTTATTGGTGGAGGATTGGTAATCCTCACTTGTATTGATCGCTAATGACGACGCAGTTAACTTCTGCTGGTTCTATTTTTCTCGCAGGCATCATTTGACTCACCCGGGCCTTGGTCACACCCAGTGCTCCTGCAATCTCATCTCCTGAAGCCCCCATCTTGAAAAGCAAAAGCATTAGCAGCCTCTCAATATTTTCAAGTTCCTGTAGTTCCTTGTCTGACATCATGTCACCTCCACCGTACCAATCGTTAAACAGGTCTTCTGACTACACAAATCAACCTTCTCCTGCCTCTCTAGAATTCCTAGTTTATTTTCATTTTCTGAGAGTTTTGCCGCATTTTGTGCACGAGTTCAGCGAAGGGTGGATTTCGATAGCCACAATTCCCGCAGACGACGCTTCTTCTCCACGAGTTGACCATGCCCGCAACGTACGCTGCCAGGGCTACGCCACGAAGTAACCCCACCAGCAACATCCATTGCCAGATCGCTGATTTTCGGATGGCTCGGATGGTGGATGCACCCCCTTTGGCAATGTACGGGAAATTTAAGCAGAAGTTCAACTCGGTACGCCCAGAATGTAACAATTCGCACATGTGTTAGCTCCTCCACAGGAGGAGTGGTCTTGTGTGGCAGGATAGAGATCGGCGCCATCGCTGAGGGTGGCTCGTCGATGCGGTAAGAATTCGCATCGTGCGATAGCAATGTGACTCTAGCCTATGACGATCACGATGAACCCACCGCACCACAATACGCCAACAACAAAACCACAACGACAGTCGTTCGGTGTGTGTGGGTATGCTGGTGCGGGCGACTGAATTTGAACCGTCGTCGTCGGTGAAGGTGGCGGGCCCGCCGGGATTTGAACCCGGGACCCTTACCCAAGAACGCGGTGAAGCTATTCTTTTCGGGTGTCTTCCCGGGGATTCACGTTCCCAGAGGTAAAAGCAACACCGACGCCGTTGAAAGCGTCACCGATGCTCTACCTGTTCAGGATCCTTCTGATTGGATCTGACTGAGCTACGGGCCCTCGGCTTGGACAAGAATGTGGAGTATCAAAAGGATAACGGTAGCATGTGCTAGGGGGGTGCTTCTGCCAGAACGATTCCAACTTTTCCCTGATCTTTGCCTCTGCTAATCGTTAGTTCGAGGTTGTCGCCGACTTTCTTGTTCTTGATGATGTGCTGTAGGTCTTCCCATTCTTTCAATGGTGCCTTGTCTGCTTCGACAATGACGTCGCCAGCTGAGATCCCACTTCTATGTGCAGGGCTTCCTCTCCCAACCTGCACAATTAAGCACACCTTTCTCGTGTTGGGATTTCGTAGGATTCAGCTATCTCGTGATTCAAGGTCAGGCCTGAGATTCCCAGGTATGGCCTTATGACACGTCCGTGTTCGATGATTTCCTTCGCGATTTTTCTAGCAGTGTTTATTGGTATTGCAAACCCAATGCCTTGAGCGAACGGAATGTTCGCCGTATTAACTCCGATCACTAGTCCTGAACTGTCTACTAGTGGTCCTCCACTGTTTCCAGGGTTGATTGAAGCATCGGTCTGGATGAGGTCTTCGTACATGTGATTCTCCAGGTGCATGTGACGTTTGAGGCCGCTCACTACGCCCATGGTTACTGTTGGACCTGGAAGGAAGAACCCGAACGGGTTCCCGATAGCAATCGCTATCTGCCCGACAACCAAACTGTCAGAGTCTCCCAGCTTAGTCGCGGGTAAACCTTCAGCATCCACTCTTACGACAGCTATGTCGGACATTGCGTCTGATCCGAGAACTTCTCCTTCAAACTTCTTCCCGTCAGTGGTTACCACTCTTACGCGTTCGGCGTCTTCGACGATGTGATGATTGGTCAGGATGCCTCCGTTGGAATCGAATATTATTCCGGAACCCATTCCTCTAACTGGGATCGATTCGAACATGTTCTCCCGCAATATTCTGAGAGTAGCAACTGATACGACTGCGGGACTTACTTTCTGCACCGCAGCGATTACATCTTTCTCATTGACAGCCAACATGATGAATCCTTATAGTAAATCCAATTGTGCCGTATTTATTGACTGAGAATCATGAGGTACGTGAGGATACATGTTGGAGAGCCTTGCTGTTGCATGCAAGTGTAAGTGGGGTTACGAATTCCTGTCTAATACACAGAGTCCGACATGCCCGAAGTGCAGGAGCTCTGCTCCCAAAGCTTGGACATACGCACACTGATTGAGTTCGATGCCTAAACGCGGGTTGGCGCCCTTCGCCAGAAGAAGAAGACTCTTCTCCTTTGGGCGGGATTCGAACCCGCAGTCGACGACGTGACAGGCCGTCATCCTAGACCGCTGAACGACCAGGGCCCAGCAGTGCACAACGGGCGGGAGGGTTTAAAGTATTACTGAGTCTTCGACTCTTTCCCAGTTTTGCCTGGTCGTTCCGTCTTGAGTTCTGGGAAGTCAGATTCGAAGTATTCTTCCTGTGTCCTCTGGTTTGCCCTGCGTAGGTCTGATTCGATTCGTCGCAACTCGGTTCTCTTGATCTTCCCACTGACGGTTTTGGGTAGCTCCTGATTGAACTGGATAATTCTCGGTCGCTTGTACGGTGCCATGTGTTCCCTAGTGAACTTGAAGATCTCTAGCGCCAATTCTCGTGAGGGTTTCACTTCAGGGTTTAGAGTGATTATGGCCTTGGGGACGAACCCTCTTAATTTGTCAGGGCTGGCAACGACCGCTACTTCGGTTACTGATGGGTGAGCCATGAGTTCGCTCTCTAGTTCGAAGGCGCTAATTCGATAGTCTGAGCTCTTGAAGACGTCGTCAGATCTTCCTATGAACCAGAAGTATCCAGACTCGTCCTTGTACGCAACATCTCCCGTCAAGTACCAGTCGCCGACGAAAACTTCCAGGTTCTTCTCCGCGGATCGATGTATCCTTCCATTAATCCAATCGGCCTCTTCGGTTTGACTCGAATGGCCACCATACCTTCTGTCTTGTTTGGGACGGTTGTGTGTTCGTCGTTTACGATTACGATTTCGTATCCTGGGGCTTCCACGCCCATTGATCCAGGCTTCACTTCCATGCCCGGAAACGTCCCCACTTGTAACGTTGTCTCGGTCTGTCCGAAACCCTCTCTAATTGTGAGTCCAGTAGCCTCTTTGACTTTCTGAATAATCTCAGGATTCAGTGGTTCACCGGCACTCACAACTTCCCGTAACGCAAAGTTGTGTTGCTTGAGATTTTCAAGCAAAAGAAATCGCCACACGGTAGGGGGAGCGCATAGCGTGCGAATCCTATGCTCATCTATTATTCGGAGAACTTCTTTCGGATTGAATTTCCCGGAGTAGTTGTAGATGAAGCTGGTTGCTTCGGCGTTCCAGACTCCGAAGATACTGCTCCAGGCATACTTTGCCCAACCTGGGGCGCTGATATTGTAGTGCACGTCGCCCGGTTTAATGCCGATCCAGTACATTGTGCTCAGATGTCCTATCGGGTAGCTCCCGTATGTGTGAAGGACTAGCTTTGGCCTAGCGGTCGTGCCGGAGGTGAAATAGATGAGCAGCTCATCATTCAATGAGAATTTCTCTTCTGAATTGAACGTCGCTGGTTCAGAATCAGCTTGACTGAAGGAAATCCAGCCTTTTTGGTCTCGACCTAGATTAATCTTCGTTATCTTATTCTCGTTAGGCGCAGCATTCTCGATTGTTGGAACCAGTTGCTCATCAGCTATCACGCATCGAACTTGTCCACGTGTCATCCTGTCTTTGACGTCCTCTGACGTTAGTAATGTTGAAGCGGGAATTATGACGCATCCAACTTTCATTGCGCCTAGAATCGTCTCGAACAGTTCAATCCGGTTCGGAAGCATGACGAGCACTCGGTCGCCTTTCCCTAATCCAATCGTTCGCAGCAGGTTCGCTACTCTGCTCGAGCGTTCCTTCATTGTCTGGAAACTGATTTTCTTCTCAACACCCATGTCGTCTACGTATTCGAGTGCCGGGTTCGTGCATTGGTCGGCGAGGTGATCGAAGTAGTCGAGCGCCCAATTGAAATTGTCAGGGGTTGGCCACGCAAATCCAGCCTTTGCCTCTTGGTAGTTCTTGGCTGAGAGCAGAAAGTCGCGAGCAGCAATGAATTCCCGCGCAGATGACAACGCAGTATCATTTTGCGCGATGCCTGCTGCTCAATCTAAGTATTGTTTCTAGTTCTGCCGGGCGGCAACTACATAGCTGCATCCAGCCTAAGCTGGGAAGCAGTGGCCTAAGTTTGACTAACTTAGACGTTGCTTACATTCCTACACCAAAAAACATAGTCCGCCAAATGCTACTGCTCGCCAAACTGCGACGGGGCGAACTCCTTTACGATCTGGGTGCAGGGGATGGAAGAATTCTGATTGAAGCAGCAAGGGAGTTCGGTGCAAGATGCGTAGGAGTGGAAATTGATCCTGAACGTGTCGCACGCATGAAAGAACGGTTGGCCGCAACCAAAGTGGAAGCGGAGATTATAGAAGGAGATCTGATGCAAGTCGATCTTTCAAACGCTGACGTCATCACAATTTACCTCTCAGATTCCGTCAACACGAAGCTTGCCCCCAAACTCTCGAGAGAACTGAAGACTGGAGCACGAGTTGTATCCTTAGACTACGTTCTCCCCGATTGGAAGCACGATAGAGAAGTGCCGATCGCAAGTGCAGGCTTAAGTCGGAAAGTCTACGTTTACTCAGTACATCGAGGGCAATAACTAAACCCACAAACCCTCCGGTGTCACAGTGAACTCAACTACCCTGCCGGGCCTTCCTATAGCCACAGATAAATTCAACCACCAAGATGTCCGTGTGCGCCTTCACCCAAGTATTGTCACCTCCGTGTCAATTTGAAAGTCTGAAAGAACTCACTTATTTACCTGGTATGATATGTGCCCAGGTAACTTATTTACCCTTTGTTCCTGTTGTACTTCCGGAGAGGATACACAGGTGTGCGACCATTGTAACGTAATGGACTCAGTTCTGATGAATTTGGTAGGTCGTAAAGTTACGGACGTAATAATGAAGAATATTGCGGCAGAACTCCATCCTCCAATTGATAAGTTAGACCCCCCCTCCATAGACTGTGGCATCCCACGTTAGATCGAAGTGGTTTGGAGTGACAGAATCTATCTTAACTACTCTAAGCACTGAAACTGTGCGATTAGATGAGCAATACCTCGCCATAGAACAGAAGATCCTGAAGAACCTCGATTCCATGAATATCAAGATCTTCTCAGCAATGTGGAAACTCGGACCGAGGAACCTCCTCGAGGTATCAAGACAGACAGGGATTCCGTTCACATCTGTGTATCATCGTGTGGAAAGAATCGAAAGGGAAGGTGAATTAGCCTACCTGGTGGCCAAGCTTTCCAAGCTTGGCATGATGAGAGTTGTTGTCTTGGCGACTGCACGTCTGGGTTGTGAAGAGGCAGTCACCCAAGCGTTGAGAACGCCCAACCTGTGGCAGGCCATTAATTCATGCGAGGGAACCTTCACTCATGACTCTGTCCATGCAGTTCCTGCCCAGTTCATCAACGAATTTAGAGAATACATACACCAACTGTCCAAGTCGGGTCTAATCAGACGTTACAAAATTATCCTAACGGGAGACTATATTCCGAACTTCCCTGATTTCAATTACTATGATCCTGTAGCTCATGAATGGACGTTTCCATGGGATCATTGGTTTGCCGAGATTGTCAGCGCAGATCCGAAGACCACTATCGATGATCCTCATGGATACGAAGTATTAGTAGACAAGAAAGACTTGCTTATCATAAAGGAGCTTGAGATTAACGCTCGAAGAAGCTTCGCTGAACTTGCACCTAAAGTAGGCATATCGTTGCATGGTGTGAAGTATCACTTCGATAAGAAACTCGTTCCAGCTGGAATCGTCCAGAACATCCAATTCAACGTCGTACCATATCCCAAAGAGGTTACAGCATTCCACGAAATAATGCTTGAATTCAACAGCGAGCTCGACATGGACAAATTCTATTCTGCAATACCACAATTATTCTTCGTCATTGGCGCCTCTAAGGTACTCGGACGAAACGCAGTTCTTCTCAGAACATACATTCTAGAATCGCAACTATCAAGATTGTTGACATTCTTCTCCCAACTCGCAAAAGCTGGAATACTGCAATCATATTCAGCAGTCAGGAAGGACCTAAAGAGCAGAATCGTTCAGACAATATCATTCGAACTCTTCGATGATGAAAGAGGTTGGACGTTTAATCTCGAGAAATGCCTTGAAGAACTCTCCAAACTAAGAATGGCTTATGCGAAGTAGTGGTCCCGCGGGCCGGATTTTCACAGGAATTCATCCTGATTTGAACCAGCGACACTCCGGTTTCGGACGTTGTACGCCTAGCAGGCTGACCTCCCCGCACCATTAAGGTACAGGACTACAGCCGGAAGCTCTACCAGGCTGAGCTACCGCGGGACAGACTCTGCAACTGATCGGCGAGCAGATAAATCTTCTTCATCACCCGAGCTGCTTGAGAAGAACGAAAAGATCTTCACGCGAAACATGAAAAGTCGCAGCCAACGTTGATGATATATAAAACTGGTCTCCATCGACGTCTAGTACATATCATTCGAGAATGAAACTACGATGATATTCAAACACAAATTTCGCGTTCGCTGGGTGGACACTGATACAGCTGGCGTTATGCACTTCAGCAATTACTTTCGATACTTTGAAGCCTGCGAAGAAGAGTTTTACAGATCACTAGGAATGGAACCTGATCGGATCCGAGGAAAGTACGGAATAATGTTACCGCGAGTTGAGACGGCTTGCCAGTACAAAGCTGCATGCCGCTATAATGATGCGATTGAAGTGACTCTGAAAGTCCGTGAGGTAGGAACGAAAACAGTAACGTACGACTTTCAAATACTAAACGAAGCACGGATAGCTGCGGAAGGATTTGTGAAATGCATTGCCGTAAATCTAGACTGGAAAGTCGTTGATCTTCCAGAAGAGTTTACGAAGATACTTCGGAAAAGTACACTATAGCCGAAGGCCTTTTCACGCCGGGCTTATTCAGATCGCTGATCCAGAGGCTGACTCCTATTGATGCGCATGTTCGGTTCAGTGCCAAGAGACGCAATGCGTGTCGTTTTGGGAGCTAGTCCTCTCGCTCTTTGTCTGGGCTTCTATCAAGTCGCCATTACGGTGTTCCTTCCGCTTGAAGGTGTCTCGGTAACTGACCTAGGCGTGTTACTCGCCACCTCGGGATTAACAACCGTTGTTTTCAGTATCCCGTTCGCTGTGCTCTCCGACCGGTACGGACGTAAGAGCATAATGTGGAGCGGAGCTTCCCTAGCCACACTGATCAGCATCATTCCAGGAATTACAACGAATTTCCTAGTGCTGGAAGCGTCAGCAGTTATCGGAGGAATCGGCGAAGCAATGTACTTGGCGACTTGGAATGCATACTTGGCCGACAGCACAACTGAAGAGACAAGACCGGCGACTTTCAGTCTCTCCTTTATGACGTTCACTATTGCGTCAGGGATTGGGAGCGCGATTCCAGGCTTTTTTCCTTTCCTACCTTTGAGTTTGGGGCTGGCGCATAGAATCCTCTTCATTGTGCTCGGTATTCTGAGTCTGCTGACTCCCCTTTCTGTGGTAAAGTGGGCGATCGGAATGAAACCTGAATCTTCACGCAAGGGAATATTGCCCCGCAAATCCCTCGGAATAATCACGAAATTCTCAACCGCAAACCTCATGATCGGCCTGGGTGCAGGCCTGATTATTCCACTCATACCAACCTGGTTCTATCTCCGTTTCAATACCACGGACGTATTCTCCGGTCCACTGATTGCTGTATCGGATATTGCGATGGGGCTTGCGGCCGCGCTCTCTCCATACATCTCTAAGCGGTTCGGGCTGGTCCGTGGTATTGTGCTGACGCAACTACTTTCGACGGTTTTCCTGATTGCAATGCCGTTCAGTCCAAGCGCGGAGATAGCCGCACCACTCTATGTTGCGCGTGCCACTTTGATGAATATGTCCAGTCCACTGTCTGACTCGTTCCTCATGAATCTGATCGCGGAGGATGAACGTGCTACTGCATCGTCGTTTAATGTGGTGATTTGGAGACTTCCGAACGCAGTAAGCACTGTTGCTGGTGGATCACTGCTGAACGGAGGCAGTCTGAGCCTGCCTTTCTACTTATGTACAGCACTGTATTTAGCGTCAATTACATTATTCTACACTCTATTTCGAAGCGTCGATAAAGCAGCGACTGGTCAATTTTGAGAACGCCCGCACTTCGGGCAGAACATCTCCCCGGTTGCCAATCGTTTCCCACAGAACTTGCACTTCGTAGCATCGTCATCCATCGAAGATCGCCTAGCTGACTTTTTCCCAGTTTTGATGCCGATGATTGTGAAAAGGACACCAATAGTGAGCATTTCGAAATCTGCATATTGAATCAATGGGGTGGGAATCGTCGTGTTTTCCACAGTGTTCAGAGTGAATAGGACATTCTTGTGGCTTGGGTCTTGGTTGCTGAAGACAAAGTAGTAGACTCCGCTTCCATCGGGCACGAAGGTGAAGTTGTAATTGATGGCGTCAGGTTTCGCAAGAGCAGTCATACTCGAGTATCCGTGTCGCCAGTCCGAGAAATTTCCTGCATTCATAATGTAGAAGCCTATTTCGCTTCCACCTTCAACTTGAAGCAATCCAGTTGTCTGGACATTCTTCCTCAAATCTGCCGTCAAATACGTGTAATTCGACGCTGGAACAGATAGCAACGTGGACGATATGATTGGAGTTACTGACACTCCTCGTGAGACTAATCCCGTGACCTGTGCGAGGGGAGTAAGAATCTGCGTACCCTGACTAGCGAGGTACAACCCCGCAAGGATAATCAAGAGACCGAAAGTTAACGTGAACCGCCGCAACGAAAGTCCTCATTTGCCACCCGCCTAGGGTTCCCAAATGATAAGGTTGTATATGTGGCGGGCCCGCGGGGATTCGAACCCCGGATCCCAGGCTTTCATCGCATTTGCTCCGAAGGCTTACACGAGTTAGAGTCTCTGTGTCTTAATCCTGGCTCGACTACGGGCCCACTAGGCACGCAATTATTAGACAATCAGGTATATGGTTTCCCAGCCGTTCTAAAGTTCGGTCGTTAGCTGGTGAAAGGACGATGACTGTGCTATCTGAAGTTGATATTCAACGGCGCATCAATGAAAGATCACTCGTTTTGGACCCTTTCGAAGTCCGCTGCTTGAATGGCGGCGGTTACGACTTGCGAATCAGCTCTGACGCCCACATTCCACCAGGTCAAACCCAGTTAGTAGCGACCCTTGAACGAGTTGAATTGGGAGAAGACATGGTTGGGACCCTCCATATTCGTTCGTCACTCGCCCGATCAGGCATAATTGCCAGTCTCGCTCTCGTTGACCCAGGTTTTAGGGGGCAACTTACGATAATGTTGTTCAATTCCTCGGCTGAAGACTTCATTCTAAGACATGGAGAACGCTTTGTGCAGCTCGCAATTCACGTGCTTAGCACGAAAACGCGTCGTCCCTATCAGGGAAGATACCAAGATAGCAAAGGAATTGTAGAAAGGCGACAATAGTCGCGTCATTCTTTGTGTCAATCCGTGTCGAAAGTATTAATACCACTCAGCACGGGCATGTGAATGTCTTAACTTGTCAAGATCAATAGGGAAGGCACGACATTGAGAGCAGGCTCTCGTATATCCGATCTCAAGTATAAGCTCATGACCATTGAGCTGTTGAACCTAGCTAAGAATTACTACACCTACAGGGAACTTGCACAGATTATTGGGTTACCCGAGACTGTACTCAGTAGATATGTAAAGGGGCATGTTCTCCCCACAATCGATCGGGCACAGAACATTAACCGCACACTCCAGAAGATAATGCGCCTTGAAGGCGAAATACAGCAAAGAATTCGGTTCGATGACGCAGGGTATTTCGATAATACACACCTCATCTCCGATACGTTGCTGCTTGAGCGTGCGGTTCAACATGCTGTAAATGCGTTTGCAGGAATGCGAATCACCAAAATCCTCGCTGCTGCGACCGACGGAATCCCACTCGCCGCACTCTTAGCACACCGACTAGGAGTAGGCTTAGTTATTGCCAAGAAGAATAGAGAGGTCGGAGTACGCGAATTCATCGAAGAAGTCTACATTCCCAGTAAGACTGCGATCATGATCAGTCTGTTCGTCCCCCGAGATGCGCTCAGGAAAGGAGATTGCGTGCTAATCGTTGATGATGTGATCGACACCGGTGAAACACAGATAGCATTGACCAGAATCGTTCAGAAAGCTAAAGCAGAAGTCACCGGCATGTACGCTCTCGTGGGTATGGGAGCCGACTGGAAGAGCAAGATCGAAGCAGTGACGCACTGTCCAGTGGAAATTGTGCTCCAGATCGGCAAGAAACCCTTACAGGAAGTCGGCTAGGCCATACTGCCTAGCTCTTCTGGCTTCAATATCCCTTTTTCAGTGATGAATCCTTTCACTAATTCAACTGGCGTTAGGTCAAAGGCCGGGTTGAAAACACTCACTCCACGAGGCGGGATTCTCCTTCCTCCAATGTGTGTCACTTCTCTCGGGTCTCTTTCTTCTATTTCCACTGGATCCGCTCTTTTAAGCTCAAACGTTGACGAAGGTGCCGCCACGTAGAAAGGAATGTGGTTTGCTTTTGCAGCCAATGCGATCAGGTATGTGCCTACCTTATTGGCAACGACTTGCGACGTAATTCGATCCGCACCGACGATTGCTGACTTCACCATTCCTTGCTTCATCACGTATCCAGCAGCTCCATCGACAATTAGGGTGACTGGAATGCCATCTCTCAGAAGCTCAAATGCAGTAAGTCTTGCCCCCTGAAGTCTGGGACGCGTCTCTGTTGCGATTACGCTAACCTTCTTTCCCTGGCGTATCGCTGTCCGAATAGGGGCTAGAGCTGTACCGTAACTGACGGTGGCTAATGTCCCTGTATTGCAGTGTGTCAGCACTCTATCTCCATCATTAATCAGCGAAGATCCAAATTGACCAATCCTTTGATTGGCCTCAATATCCTCACGAGCGATCTCTTGTGCCTCTGCAACAATCTCAGCAGCGATTTCCTTAGTGCTGCCTCTTGTTGCTTGCGCCTTTCGAAGCATGCGATCAACCGCCCAGAAGAGATTCCGAGCAGTCGGACGACTTTCACACAAAACAGCTCCAGCTCTTCGAAGTTCTCCCATAAACCGATTCCGATCTCCCGTCTTGCTGGAATTCGCAGCCAAAGCGATACCCATAGCAGCAGCCACTCCGATGGCGGGTGCGCCTCTCACAACCATTTTCTTGATTGCCTTCGCAACTTGCCGATAATCTTTGAAAGTTACGTAGGTGAATTTCTCTGGAATCCTAGTCTGATCGACCATTCTTACTCGGCCATTCACCCACTCGACGGTTCTCACACTAGACATGGGTAGCAAATTTGATCGCTCAACGATGCACTGTTTGAGTAGAATTACTTTTCGCTGCGTTTTAGCGCGAGTTGGCAAAAGCATTAAGCCAACGATATCATTGCTCAACCGAGTGATAATCTTGGAGAGCATACCGCAAGAAACAAAATTGCCGAGCGATGAAAAGGCGCTATTTACGCCTTGGGAGGCGGTATGCGACGCTCGTTCCGTTTACATCCCATACAGGTCAGAACTTATGGAGCTGCGTGATCGCGGATTTGGTGACCTTAAAGACAGCAAACTGTTGTTGACACCATACGAATCATTCTACCTTCACGAAAAGCAGCGAATTATCGTGCATGATAAGCGGAGCAACCGTGAGCTTACTCTGCGCGATCTGGTGAAGAAATTTTCTGTAGGGAAACCAGCGATTTGGATCAGATACCTGGTATATCGGGATTTGAGAGATCGCGGTTATCTCGTTCGCGAATCGAACAAGATGTTTGATTTCGACATTTACGGGAAGGGCCCTATGAGGCGATTGATTTCAATCATCTACGAAGGGGGGAGGCTAGCCTTAGGAAATTGTCTAAGCTTCTCGTCTTCGCTGATAGGGAAAGAAAGGAACTGATTCTGGCCGTCGTCGATCGGCGAACCGACATTGTCTATTATACTTTAAGTTCGTTGCATGTCTAGGCAACTTGGCTAGAGCTTCGTTTCTGGTTGCCGGGCTCCGCAATGAGTACAAGTCAGACTCCCAGGAGCTAGTTGCGCACCGCATTGTACACAGTATTTGGCTTGACCAGGTGGATAGTTTGGTAATGTAGTTGCTGCTGGAGGGGTAGGCGGATGACGGACGGCTCCCAAAATTGAACCAGCGACAGCTCCAGCAAGAAGGTCCATGAGCGTGATTGCGACGACTGCACTTTGAAGTTCAGCCATAGTAGGCTGTGGTCCCGGCGGTATAGGAATAATTTCAAAGATCACAAAGATTTGCGAGAGACCGAGGAAGAACGGCAAGCTAAGCAGGCCTGCGAGCGCCCCCGCGATGGTTGCCGGCCCAATTTTGTCGTAAACCACATAGGCCGCCAAAGCTCCGCCTACGAAAGCGCCTACTGGCGCAGAGAATTGTAAGTTGAGAACGCTTAGGACGGTTGCCAATAGGCCTCCAACGATGAGACCTACCGCAATTCCAGTGCCAAGCTCGCGGGGTTTAGATGCTGACATGCCGATCCTCTGGCAGAGAGTTGCGCTGGCGTATAAATAGCGTTATTCGCTTTATTGCGCAGGGTACTTGTCTAACCACCATTTTGCTATGTCAACTCTACGTGCGATCCAAACATTATGTTTCTGCTTCACATATTTTAGGAACCGATCTACAGCAACTGTTCTGCCTGGTCTTCCAGATATTCGTACGTGCAGGCCAACGTTCATGAGTTTAGGTTCTTTTCGGGATTCTTCATACAGCATATCGAAGGAGTCTTTCATGTATTGATAGAATTCCGTGGAGTTGCTGAATCTGTTGGAAAAGTAGTGGAAATCATTCGTGTCAGGCGTATAGGGGATTAAGAGGAAGTTCTTGTCATTCACTTTTACATAGTATGGCAAATCGTCATTATAGATGTCCGAATCATACAGGAACCCTCCCTCCTCTACAAGTAGCTCAATGGTGTTCTCGCTCGGTTCTCTGCAATACCATCCTACCGGCCTTTGCCCAGTTAGTCGCTCAATCGATGCGACAGCTTTTCGGATCACTTCACGCTCCTCATCTGCACTCAACGTGAAATGTTCGATCCATCTGTATCCGTGACTGCATATCTCGTGTCCCTTACGAACAATCTCCTTAGCTGCTTCAGGATTAGCTTCCAAAGTCTTTGCAGCTGCAAAGAACGTTGTTTTAACGCCGTATTTCTCAAAAATCCTCAACATTCGCCAAATTGCAACTCTCGTTTCGTATTCGAAGATGGACTCTATTGCCAAATCACGTTTTGGTGGGGTGCCATAGGCAGGGAATTCGCCGAAAGTCTCTGGTCCTTGATCTCCAAATCCGATTGACCTTTCGGACCCAGCTTCGTAATTTATCGCGAAAGTGAGCGCGAGTTTAGCACCCTTTGGCCAACGGACCTTTGGCAGGATCTTACCGTATCCGACAAAGTTTCGAGGTATCGGCATCAGGTTTCACCATTCTACCCTTGTGTAAGAAGGAAGTTCTTCACGCTACCGTTCCCCAGCTCAACTAGCGCTCCCCTTAGAATTCCTTCGCTGTATTCACTGCCGGGATTCAAGCATAATGTTTTCCCAATCTTGACAAATCCTTTCGATTCGTGGATATGTCCGTGCAATCCGAGCAATGGCTGATATTTTTCAATAGCTTTGCGAACCGACGAGCTTCCGCCACCCATCATTACCATTTCGCCCCCAGCAATCACAGGTTTGAGATTCTCGTCAAGTTTCGGACAAGTATCTAGTCCGGAATCTAAGGGGGGAACATGTAGATTGAATATGGCGTTCTTCACGTCGTTTACTTGAGCTGCCATTTTCTCTATTTTTTGCCACAACTCTTCTTCCGAACACTCCCTAGGAGTTTTCCATGGTGTCGGGTTACTCCAGCCAGTACTTATCATCTCATATTTCCCGTCGATCTTCACAATTTTATCTTCGGGATCAATTATGTAGTCTGACTTCCCGATTATACCCTCAACCTCAGAAAGATCATCATTTCCGCCAGTAATGTAGATTTTAGTGCCCGTTGCTTCCAACCGCTCTTCAGCGAGATCAACCCATCTCTTCACAGTACTCAACATAACCTGAACAAAAATTGAACGCACTTTCTCTTCATCTCCTTGAAGACGTTGCATCTCATCAACATCAGTCAAGTAAGGATAGTATCCTGCGAACCTGATTCTCCTTTGAAGATCCTCAACTTCAGGCTCCTTGGAAATCGTATGCTTACTTCCAAGAAACGTGGCATGATATTTGCCGTCTCGCTCTTTAATCACAGGTATCAGCATTTTCCCTGTGATATCTCCACCCATGATTAGTGTGTCAGCTTTGTAGAATTTCGCAGCGTTCAGGAATTTCAGATAACACTTCTCGGAGCCGTGCAAATCTGTTGCGAAGAAAACTTTCGTCAACTGGACCATCCTCGGAACTTGCATTCATCGAAGCGTTTCCAGTTGACGAAATTATCCTTTGCTACGTATAGTAACTAATGATTCCAGGAAAGTGAGATCCGTCACGAAATCTTATATTGCTTCGCTGAAGCTCCTACAATCAAGACCTTTTGTGACGTGTCATAAATGGCAGAGAAGACATACTTCGCAAGAAAATCAAGTGGATTAGTCAGGGAATTCGGAACATTCGATACACTGCTCATCGCCTCAGCCGCCGTGTTTGCGCTAACATACACAATACTTCAGTTCCCCTGGTACTATGGCTTCAACCCTGGTGCAAGTCTCCCGATTGCTCTTTTGTTAACGGGGATACCTTTCCTTCTACTGATGCTCGTTTACTGGGCTATGGGAGTGATAATGCCGAGGTCAGGTAACGACTATGTGTGGGTAGCAAGAATCCTGCATCCCGCAATCGGATTCGCTTGGTCATTCCTCTACATGTTTTCCGTGTTTGCCACGGCATACGTGGGTGGAATATCCGCATTTGCGTCAGCAATTGGAACATCATTGACCGTATGGGGCTTCCTTTACAGTTCACAAAGCTTGATCGCTATTGGAACCTGGATGGGTACACCAGTAGGAGGATTCATTCTCTCAGTACTCATCACCCTCTGTTTTGCACTATTGGCCATCGTTGGCGCCAGAGCAGTCAAGAGTTTCCTCTACCTTACGTGGGGTATTGCAGTTATCGGCATAATCCTCATGTGGGGACTTCTTGCCTCCACGACACCAGCAGCTTTCGGCGTGAAGTGGGATTTAGTTCTTGGTCAATACACAACCTACGAAGGAGTAATGAAACTGGCAACCCAGGCGGGATGGACACCTACTTCTGTCACGTTTGCCGCCTCGCTAGCTAGCTTACCTTTCGCTGCACTCTTCCTTTTGGGAGGAAACTTTGCGAACGTCATGGCAGGCGAAGTCAAAGATGTTAAACGTGCGATTCCGATAGCTCTAGTATTATCGCTTGTCTTAGGCATCATATTCTGGGCAATAACAGCAACT
Source organism: Candidatus Bathyarchaeota archaeon (assembly GCA_963783645.1). Classification (GTDB taxonomy): domain Archaea; phylum Thermoproteota; class Bathyarchaeia; order 40CM-2-53-6; family 40CM-2-53-6; genus FEN-987. The sequence goes on from CAWAOH010000012.1 coordinate 25,762, forward strand.
CTAACGCTCAACGCCTTCGGCGAAAACTGGATGTATTCACTCGGATATCTTTGGGACAACGCACCAGGGAGCTATTCGAGCGCGATTCCATACGCACCAACTCACCCCTTAATGCTGTCACTAATAGCCTACCCGAATCAGCTCCTCGTGTTCACGATTCTATTCACCATATTAGTGGGATCATTGGCAGCACCGTTCGTATACTTCTGGATCCCAAGCCGCTATTTCTTCGCATGGTCATTCGACAGGATTATTCCTACCAAAATGGCTGATGTGAGCAGACGCTTCAGGACCCCGCACGTGTCCATTGCTACCATTACTCTCCTTTCGATTCTAATCCTGGTACTTTACTGGTTCACAAGCTGGCCGCAGGCTGAGACTATTGGCACATTCCTTTGGGCGATTTCATTCATTGTTCCAGGCGTAGCGACGATAATCTTTCCGTACACGAAGAAGGATTTGCTTGACTCAGCTCCTGAATTCATGAGGAAAAGAGTAGCGGGCATTCCTGTAATCACTGTGCTCGGAGTACTGACTACTATCTCCTTCCTCTACATCGGATATCTAGCACTTGTCAATCCTCTGATCACGACGGTCACTCCTCTGACGCTGTACGGAGGACTCATCGCATTTCTGATCGTCTTTGGATGCATCGCAATGTACTACGCCAGCGTCATGTACCACAAGAAGCACGGCTTAGATATCGAGTTAGCATTCAAGGAAATTCCACCAGTGTAGAACGCTCCCTGATCCACTTCCTTCTCTTTTCTTTCTATTTTTGCCGACCATCTGATTCCACCTCCGACTAACTAGGTTATAGGATAGCTTCGCATCATCCGATTTGATCGGGTGAAACTATTGCCAGAGGCGTTCTCTCTTCCTCGCGGAATGAAGGATATTGACCCTGAAGAGATGACCCGGAGAATATGGGTATACGATAAGATCCGCGAAATCGTGCTTCGATATGGCTTCCAGTTGGTCGAACCATCAACCATTGAAAACCTTGAAACTCTAGAGGCTAAGGTTGGGCCAGCGATTCGAAATGAAATTTACTGGTTCAAAGATAAGGGGGAACGGAGCCTGGGTCTGAGATTTGACCTGACGGTTGGACTTACGCGTATGATTGCATCTCGAACCGACCTACCTGAACCAATAAAATACGCAGCTATCGGAGGAAACTGGAGATACGATGAACCTCAATTCGGCCGTTATCGTTACTTCACCCAATGGGACGTCGAAATATTCGGTTCGGCAAGCCCGTCAGCGGACGCGGAGGTCATTTGTGTTGGAGCAGATATCTTGGAAAATGTTGGCTTGAAGAATTTCAGAATCAAAATCAGTAACCGCAGACTGACCGATGCCTACCTGAACGAATTAGGTCTATCTCCGGGAGAGAAACTCGATCAGACCCTTAGGGTCATAGACAAAATTCGCAAGATTACCCGCGAAGAATTGGAAAGAGAATTCCTGGCAATTGACGTCAAACCTGAAACTGTAGAGAAAATTCTCGATTTCGTGTCCATCAACGGATCTCCCAGAGACGTCTTACAGAAGCTAGAAGATCTGAGGTTCAAAGAAGATAAGGCGAGAATCGCAATCACGGAATTGAAGCTTCTAGCAGACTCATTGGAGGCCTCTGGGAGGATAGGAAATTGCACTTATGATCTAAGCATAGTGCGCGGCATCGGCTACTACGATGGGATCGTATTCGAAGGCTACGATAAAGATGAAGAAGTAGGAGCTGTCTTCGGCGGAGGACGATACGATGGTTTATGTAAGATCTTCGGAAAGCGAGACCTACCAGCTACCGGAGTGGCCGGCGGAGTAGAGCGACTCTTGATCTCCCTGGAAAAAGCAGGTCTCTTTCCTAAGACGAAACCCGTGGCCAAGGTCTTCATTGCGACAATTCAGGAAGATGCTATTATTGAAGCGACCAAACTAGCTAAGCAACTCCGCCAGAGAAACATTGCGACGGCGATCGATCTCAAGGGACGTAGCCTAAGCAAGCAATTGGAGTACGTGAACACGAATGGCATACCCTACATGATTGTTCTCGGTCGTCGGGAACTTGAATCCCGAGTCGTCAAGATCAAAAATATGGCCACCAGGGTAGAAGTCGAGACAGGACTAGATGAAGTGGCTACTCACCTTGAACGTTTAGAATAGCTAATCCCCGCCTGGAAACACTTCTTTGTCAAGTGACTGCAGGATTGCCCTTAGCGTAGATCGCTCGCCAACCAAATCTCTCATCGAAACTACGCCTATTGGCTTGTCCGCATCGTCTATAACGACAACGTGCCTTATTCGATGTTTATTCATAGCCTTGGCAGTTTCAGCAATCTCTGAGTTCCATTTCACAGTCACAACTTCGTGAGTACTTATGGCCTCAACGTTTGTTGTAGCGTCTTTCCCATTAGCAACCGAACGGATAATATCTCGCTCAGACACAACTCCTCTAAGTCTGTTGTGATCTTTCTGATCACAGATCACCAGCAATCCCATGTTGTTCTCGACCATCATCTTCGCCGCTTCGACCATCGTTCTTTCGGAAGTGATAGAGATTAGTGGTCTGGTGAGGATGTCTTTGGCCTTCAAAATGGTCACTGACCTATCGATCTTTCCTCAATAGGGATGTATTGCAATCCGATTTGTCCTGCATAGTAGGCCTTGGGGCGTATCAGCCTATTTGATTCAAGGTACTCTATAGAATGTGCACTCCATCCTGCGATTCTGCTCATTGCAAAGATAGGTGTGAATAGGTCGGTTGTGATGCCAAGTATATGAAAGACTATTCCCGAATATGAATCAACATTAGGAAAGATGGGTGCACCAGCCAAATGCTTTAGTGCGCTCGTCTCAATTGCGAGGGCAGTCTCGTATAGTTTTTCCTGACCCCGTCTTACTGCTAGATCGGCGCCAATTTTCTTAAGAATCTTGTAACGAGGATCCCATGTCTTGTAAACTCTATGTCCGAATCCCATGATCCGCTTCTTTTCTGCAAGAGCCTGGGTCACATATCTTTCAGCGTTCGATGGATCTCCCACTTCCTGCACTGTTTTCAGCGCTGCTTCGTTGGCGCCCCCGTGGAGCGGCCCTCTTAAAGTCGCGACGCCAGAAGTGATGATGGAGTACATATCAGCCAGAGTAGATGCTGTTACTGTGCATGAGAAGGTTGAGGCATTCATTTCATGCTCCGCATGCAAGATGAGTGACACATCCATGACGTGGGCATCATATGAATCAGGAATGTTTCCACTAAGCATGTATAGGAAATCGGCAGCATGACTCAATCCTGGTTTTGGCGCAATTGGAGCTTTATGGATTCGTGCCCTGTCAAAAGCCGTGATGATAGTGGGCGTCTTGGCAAGTATTTGGAGAGCTTTATCGATCCTTGCTTCGATGTGATCAGTTGTCGGGTTGGGATCAAATAACCCGAGAGAAGATACTGTCGTTCTTAGTGCATCCATAGGATCACATGACGGCGGAAACGACTCGATTAACTGCAAGATTCTCGGATCCAGCGCGCGGTAGCTCTCAATCTTTTTCACGAATTCTTGGAGTTGTATCTTGGTTGGCAGTCTACCGAAAATTAGGAGATACGCTGTTTCCTCAAAAGTTGAATGCGCGGCCAGATCTTCTATTGAGTATCCTCGGTAGAAGAGCTTGCTAGCATCGCCGTCTATGAAGCAGATTTTACTCTCCGTCACATAGACGTTGTCAAGTCCCTTATGGATTACCGCTGGTTCTTTAATCGCCGACAAAGCAGGGCCTCGATTGAGTAGTCTAACTAATACGAGTTGCTTTGATCACGCCTAAGAAATTTGCTAAAAGAATGGAATGCGAAGAATTCTTCGCATCCTAGCACGTTAGAAAGTCAGGTTATGGTCACTGAGCCGTTGCCGTTGAACCAGAATGGTGGTGAATAGGTTGAGTCCAACGGATCATTTTGGTTCTGACCTTGATTGAACGGTGAAACTGTATTGTAGACTGCTGTGAGGACAGTTTGTCCACCTGCAAGGTAGGTGATCACCGCGTTGGTCAAGTCGTCGATAAGGCCAAACTGTAGTGATATGACCCCGTTGCAGAAGATTACTGACGAGGCACCGGCAGTGACGAATTGAGGGGCAAGCGCGTTTCCATTGCTTGATATGAACACCACCAGTTTCACGTGGTTAAGAGAATTGGATGTGAAATATCTGTTGAAGAAGTCTGCACTGACCCCGAGTATTCCTGCGTGGCCGTTTATCCAGCCCTGCGCATAGTCATAACTGTATTTCTGTGCTGTCGCATCATTGACCCTTTCGCCCACATACCAGTAAGTTGTATGTACGTAGTTGAACGTGTTGGTACGCCACAACACGATATCGTAATCGTTCAGGTGATGCACAAGGAAATCAATCGTTACTGCGTTGTCTGCGAGATAGGTCACATTGTATCCGGCATGTTTGAGGTTACTGATCATCAGGTTTCCGTAGTATCCCAGCGGAACAAGTGCGTTAAGAGACGAAAGGACGATTGCTTCGTGTTGAGCGGGAGCACGTGGAGGCAACGCTGCGACACTTGTTGGAATCGCGATCACTAGTACGAGGATCACGGCAAGTAAAATTTTCTTCATTCTAAACACCTTTTGCTCGCTCGTCATGTTTCCGAGAACAAAAGTGTTATGCGTCTGCATTACAAACTTGAGTAAAATTCCGGCAGTGGGATTGCGAAGTTTGTCGCAACCATAACATGTCCACATACACATTATCCTTGCTAAAACCTAGCCGACACAAGAGGAAAAAGTGCTGTACAAGACTACATCAATTTCTATGCGGTTCGCCCTTTTTCTTGAAAGAGGTTTGCGAGATCATGTCAATGTGCTACTTGCTCAGTCTTATGAGGAGAAAACCGATCGAGACCAGTATTATGCCTCTAAAAGCAGTGTCCCAAGCGAGATTGAATGGGCCGAAACGCCAGTAATCTGCACCGTATCCATTCCCTAGGTAGATTCCCCCTATAGTGCAAATCACTCCGCCCACGTATTTTGTCCACTTTGAAAGTAACTTCATAGGAATACACAACAGACATCCAGACGCTGCCAGTAAGAATCAAACGTTTAGTTTACGAGGTTGGCGGGCCCGCGGGGATTTGAACCCCGGACCTCTGCGTCAGAGTATTGCTCTAACTCTACAGCTTTATCCGGGTTTCCTTAGGGGGTTCGGCACTGCAATTAGCAGATATCTGCCGCTCTATCCAACCTGAGCTACGGGCCCATTTTGATGCAAGGTCTGCTAAACTAAAAGGATTGTCAGGGATAATCCACGAAACTTAAAGAACAGAGGCAGCCGTGTTGAGAATCGTGCGGGGATACCCGAGACCCAGATTCGGGCGGGAGTCAGGTCAAAGGGGCAGGACCGCAACAAGTGCCAAACTTAAGATCCGACGCTTTGGGCTAGAGAAGGCATCCTGTGGCGTAGAGGAAGACGCGCAAGCCTTCAGGGGTTCGAATCCCCTTCCCCGCACCATCTCAAACCCTGCGATGGCTCATGGTTGTGTAATTCGAGTACGATCAGGTTCTTTTCTTGATATTGTTCGACCGTCATTTCCACTGAAATGTTTACCCTTAATCGGTTTGAGTAAGTGTTTCCGCTGTTATGACAATCTCCGTAATCAAGTAGCACCCGAAGATTAGAGCCAACCAAGGAAGAAACGATTTTCCAAAATCTGCGAGCGGAGTTCTATCGATCAAATAGAGTGGAAACACAAAAGAGGTCAGAGGAACGTTGAATGCGAGAAAAAGGAGGACAATTGCTGAGCCAACGGCATAGGTCCGATATGAGAATCTTCTGAGACCACCAAATGCTGCGAAGAACAACATCAGCATTAGCACGAGTTCGAATAGTTGTTCGCTAATATAGGAGGCTGTCAGCAAATAGGTCAAGTAGAGAAGTGAACATCCAAGGATTATTGTCGGAATAGAGACAAAACGTGGTCTTTTCCATATGATGAACAGCACACACATAATGAGTGCTGGAATCCAAATTAACCTCAAACTCGGCGTGTTGATGATGTCCTGTAGTGAGATTGGTCCAACACTAGTTAGGCCTACGTTCGCGAGGTACGGAATAGTGGCCATCGGTGCGATTCCACCAGGGTTCCTGCCTACTTGCGACAACCCAACGCCGATGAAGCCTGCAACATCCCAACGAAAGATGACGAACGGCAGCCAGATAGTCACTAGCGACGTGACAAGAAACGCCAGTACCCATTCCGCAATGTGAGTGAGCTTTCTAGTGCTCGCAACATATACGAGCATAAGTGGCAGAAAGAGGATAGGATACAGTTTGAGTGCAACCGCTAACGATGCGGAGACTCCGGACCAAGCTGGCTTCGTAGCTAGAAGAATAATCGATGTGATCAGCAGAACAGCAACCAGGTTATCCATCATTCCCCAGATCACCCCAACTATCAACACATACGGATTCAGGAGGAACCAAGCCGCGAGAACTCGACCAGTCGCCTGGCCACTGTATGGCAGCTTTTTCGATACCACCAACAGCATTAGGGCCAAAACAAAATCCGCGATGAGTATCGGGATCTTGATGACAAAAATATAGGCGAACGGGTTTCCTCTAGATATGAAGTTGGATACTAAGTAGGCCACGCCGCACCAGAGTGCCCAAAGAGGTGGATAGCCAATGTGCGGATGCAGAAGATATGGTGACAGACCAGCGGCTACATACCCCCCTGTCATCATCCAGATTCCGAGATCGTACGGGTGCCCTGTGAACGGTGCCATCGCCACCCTAAGGGTGACTGAAAGCCCCAAAACCGTATACCAAACTCTCTGATCATTAAGGGAGATTCGCATCTATCTCACCCACCGGAGGTACCACTGATCACTTTTTGCTTTTCAGAAATGAAACAGCAAGCAACATGATGATGCATAATTGAAGGACCGATCCGACGATGAAAGTAATCGATGCGAGGCTGATACCCTCGCTTACGAACTTATAATGTTCAGGTTGCGGGAGTGACACAATAAGAGTCAAGATCGCAAGAACAAGTGCAAGCTTGTAGGCTCCTTTATGATGCCGCATTATTGCAACCGCGGTGAAGAAGTATGCGACCCACCCGGACAAAACACTGTAGAACAGCCATCTCGGAACCAAAAACCAAAGTTGCAGAAGTAACACAACGCCAAAAGTCACTGACACGTATATGAGTAGGTCTGTCAACCGTCGTAGAAATGTCATATAACGATCAGAAAGAAAACAGCATTAGAACTAAATAAAAAAGGAAGGGGTTCGGAGCGGGATCAATTACTTTTTGAGTTCCTGAATCCGCTCAGTTACACCTTGCAGTTCACTCTCGAGATTAGTCTTGTAATCTTCGAGCCATTCGATCTTTTCTTCTTTAGTTAGAAATCTCCTACCACACATCTTCCACTCACCTCCATTTACCTCGGTTGCCACATGCGTGGACTGTCAGGCCATCCAGGAATTGGCCGCTTGTTAGAAGGAGGCCATCCAGCCCGTAATGTGTGCCGTTCTCGGGGCTTCGTCATTCTCATGCTCAATTTCACCTGATCAATGATATTGCGAATGTAGGATTTAGCGACTGGGCACTATGATACTCCGTCATGCCAAACCGATTAGAAACCACCACTGTTCAGGAATCCTTGAAATCTAATCTATGTGAACTATGCTTTCTCGACCGTGCGCGGACTGACTCCACATTGCACACGTTCAGCAGAACTATCGAAGCAAGACCTCATACTCCAGTCTACAAGATGCACAAGTATTTCGCACGGAGACCCTGGAACGTCTTCAGTGAACTGATCTCTCACTATTCATCAGAGGGCGACATAATCTTGGACCCATTCTTGGGCGGAGGAGTAACAGTGATCGAATCCTTGAGGCTGAAGCGAAAAGCAGTTGGCGTTGATCTCAATCCTTTGGCAACGTTCATCACCACGATGGAGTCGAGTCCACTCGATATCGACCGATTTCGAAAATCGAAAGAGGTGGTCAGCAGAACCGTAAAAGACGAGATTTTGTCCTTCTACGTTACCAGGTGCCCCGAGTGCGGCTCTAACCGCGCACGCTGACTGGATCGAGTGGCATGATAGAGACCGCAAGATCATACGAATGAAATTCGACTGCATTGAATGTGGAGTTTCGGGAATTAAGAAGCCCTCACGAGAAGACATAGCGCTTGCAGAGAGAATCGATGAGGAATTCGATGGGGCAGTTCAACAGAGAAAGCTGTGGTTTCCGCAAACCGAAGTGCCGTCCGGAGACAAAACAAGTTCGCTGCTCGGAAAAGGTATTACGTGTTTTGATCAGTTGTTCACTCGTAGAAACTTGCTTGCACTGGCAATTCTCTTCAGAGAGATGAATCAAGCCGACCCGACCGAAAGAGACTTTCTCAGATTCACGTTCAGTAGCTGCCTGAAATGGTGCAGCCGTCAGTCTCACCTTCGTGGAAAGATAGTTGAAGGGTGGGCGATGCATGCATACTGGATATATTCAGAAAGTCTGGAGCTTAATGTATGGAACACTTTCGAAAGGCGATTCGAGGCCGTAATCAGAGGAAAGAAGTACAGTAACGAAGAGATCGGAAGCTTCCACAAGCTTGCACACGAGTTTGACGATTTGACAGGTGACGCTTCATGTCTTCTTCTGAACGTAAGCTCATCTGAACTCCCTCTTCCTGCGAACTCTATTGATTCGATAATCACAGATCCGCCCTATGGAGCGAACGTGAATTACGGAGAACTTTCTGACTTTTGGTGGATTTGGCTAAACAATGGCCACACGATTGACAAAGCGGATGAAGCCGTAATCAACAGGACCCAACGAAAATCACTTCTGGAATACGAGGCAATCCTAACTAGCATCTTCAAAGAATGTTTCCGTGTTCTGAAGCCTGGAAGACATTTGGTGTCCACGTTCAACAGCAAAAACATTAGAGTTGTGTCGAGTTTCATAGCAGCAGTATCAAGAGCCGGATTCGGCGTTAGGTCAGATGGTATTTATTACCAGAAACCGATCAAGGCTTACACAACCACATTCCACGCGATGCAAGTAGGAGCCTTCGTAGGAGATTTCGTTTTCGTATTTACAAAATCTGACGGAACTTTGCGGGATAACATTGGCACTGAGATCGCTGATCTGGCAAACTTCAAGCATGAACTGAATCAGGTGATATCAGAAGGCCTCAGGAGCAAAATGACTGATTCCCAGCTTAGGGAGATTGCCTACAGACAATTGATCCCATACATTGCAACTCACACATCCACTCCAGAGGATAGTAGGCAAGCAACAGATTTCTTCGAGTCAAGAATGCTTGAGTGTTCCAAACATTTCGAGAACCGCAGAAAAGCGATCATTGAATCCAGAAGAAGAGTGTTCGAGAACCGTAGGAAGTAACTTGAAATCTGCGACACAAGAGTGTCTCTAGGATAGTTGCTGCTTCTCGAAGGGTTTACCGTAACTCTCGATGAACGCCAATTCGCCCAATGGCTTACGCTTCTTATTCTCGCCAGTAATCTTCTTTGCAGGATAGCCAAACCCAACAACGACGCTGGCAACCAAGTCTTGCGGGATAGCGAAGTCTCTGCGAATGACTGTTTGATTCAAACCAGTGAAGATGCATGAAACGACTCCAAAATTCCAAGCAGTCAGTTGCATGTCCTGCACAGCCCTACCGGCATCGATCAATTGGAATCCATGTTTCTCTCCTGTAAGTACAACCACTGCAAAGTTAGCACCTTGCACCCAGTTTCCCGTAGTACTATCTTCAGCCAACGTTTTCAGTCGTTCGCGCTCCTGTACAAGAAGAAAGCGCCAATGCTGGCTGTTCATCGCGCTACTCGTCAGTCTGGCAGATTCGAGAATCTTAAGTTTCACTTCCGCAGGAACCTTCTTGTTTGAATCGAATTCACGAAAATCGAGCTTGGTCCTAATGCAATCATATGCATCCATAGATCCTTGGACCTCAGACTAGAGCAGGGTTATCGTTCGAGAAAAGGTCTCTGGAAGATCACGGTTGCCTTAGCGCATTCATTCCCATGAAATGCGCTCGGCTTCCTAGCTCTTCTTCGATGCGGAGCAGTCGATTGTACTTGGCGGTTCGTTCTCCTCGGCAAGGGGCCCCTGTTTTGATTTGCCCACAATTGAGAGCTACGGCAAGGTCAGCTATTGTTGAATCGTCAGTTTCCCCTGATCTATGACTAGTGACCACAGCGTAACGGTTGCTCATGGCGGTCTTGGCAGCTTCGACTGACTCCGTCAAAGTTCCGATTTGATTGACTTTGAGTAGAAGTGCGTTTGCGGCACCGAGTTGTATTCCTCTCTTAAGTCTTACAATGTTTGTTACGAAAATGTCATCACCAACCACATTCACTTTGTTTCCCACTTTGCGAGTAAATTGAGCGGTATGTTCGAAATCCTCTTGCTCGAAAGGGTCTTCGATATAACAAATGGGATAATGCTGAATCAGCTCAAGATAGAAATCAGCGAGTTCATCAGCAGATTTTCTCTCGCCATCAATTTCATATGTACCATCGTTGCAGAACTCAGATGATGCAGCGTCAAATCCAAGATACACATTCTTTCCTGGAACATAACCGGAATCAGTGATAGCCTGAACGATAGTGTCGAGAGCGTCAGACGTCTTGGTTATCGGTGGTGCAAACCCCCCTTCATCGCCTACGTTAACTGACTGCGTTCCGTACTTCGCCTGAATCACGCGTTTGAGAACGTGATAGATCTCGGCGCCCATTCTCAATGAATCCGCAAAATTCCTGGCGCCAGCAGGCACCACCATAAACTCTTGAATCTTCAGACCTGTCCCCGCGTGTTTACCGCCATTTATTATGTTCATAACGGGCACAGGAAGCGTCATCCCCTTCCCGTCACTAAGGTGGTCGAATAGTGACTTGGTTGCTAGCGCCGCGGCAAGCTTCGCCGTTGCGAGTGAAACCGCCAGAATTGCGTTAGCGCCGAGCTTCCCCTTGTTTGGTGTACCATCGAGATCAATCATTAACCGGTCGATCACAGTCTGGTCTTTCGGATTATAACCGATGATTTTGGGGCCTATGATTTCCTTTACGTTCCTGACTGCACTTAACACTCCCATACCCATGTAGCGTTTAAGGTCATGATCTCTGAGTTCGAGTGCTTCGTGTTTACCGGTGGAGGCCCCAGACGGAACCGCTGCTGTAACCACTGTTTCGCCTGAATATACTATGGCCTCGACCGTTGGATTACCTCTCGAGTCCAGAATCTCCCTTGCACCAACTTTAGTTACGACTTGCTTTTGACTCATCAGCATCAACTCGAATTGAATTCCGATGCATATGAATAGATGTAAACAATATTAGAAGACGGACGCATAAGTTTCAGGAACGATAATTGAGGAAGACGATCCTACCCATATTCGTCAGCGCAATATTGTTAGTAGTTGCCCTCGTACCCAGTGCTGGGCGCAGCTCCTCCTAGCATTAGCAATCTCAATTCTATCGCTATGGTAAGTGACACTAACGGATGGGCTATAGGTGACTCTGGAACGGTCCTGAACTTTGACGGAAGCTCATGGAATCCTGTGCCGTCTGGAACTAACTTGAATCTATTGTCCGTTTCATTCGGGCAACCAGTGATACCAACATCAGGTTTCGCAGTTGGTGGATCGGGAGGGACGGCGGTTGCGATTCATTGGGATGGGGTAGCCTGGTCTATGATAACGCAGGGACTCAACTCGCCAGGAGCACAAAAACTTTCATCCGTTTTCGAGATCAGCCTGACCGACGCATGGGCAGTTGATTCATTGACTGGAGTGTTCTGGCATTGGTCTGGAAACCCAGGACTCGGAGGAGGATGGAGTTCGATATCAACCGCAAGTAGCGGTCTGAATTCGATCTTCATGACCAGCGCGACAGACGGATGGGCGGTGGGTGTGGGTGGGATAATCTACCACTTTACCGGCGGTTCATGGGTACTCTACACAACAGTTGGAACCACATTGAATGGAGTTTTCATGATAACTCAGAATGAAGGATGGGCAGTGGGCAGCGGAGGCGTAATCTACCATTATCTTTCAGGAATCTGGAGTGGCCCCATCTCATCGGCGCCTTCTAGTCAGGATCTGAAGTCCATCTTCATGCTGAACCCATCGGAAGGCTGGTCAGTAGGTTCATCAGGTGCTATACTTCATTTTTCGAATGGCGTATGGATTCAACTGCCACCTAACGTTCAGAGTACTACGCAGAATTTGAATTCGGTTTCTTTTGCGGATGGAAGTGGATGGGCGGTTGGAGATGGTGGAACAATCATTTCGATGTCTAGTCAACCGCCGTTCTCTGGATTTCCATTAGCCATCTTGCAGTCGGTGTTTCTCACCAGTATGACTGACGGATGGGCTGTTGGCTGCTCCACTGGTGGATGCGGAAGTGGAATGGGCCAGACGGTTGCGGCGCATTGGAATGGTGCAACGTTCACCCTTGGAACGATTGTGGGCCCGACCTCAGACTTGTATTCAGTTGCGATGACAGGTGGAACAGACGGATGGGCGGTCGGTGGAATAGGAACGACACCGTTGATACTCCATTATTCAGGCGGATCGTGGACCCAAGTTGCCTCTCCGCCAGGCAGCTACGTTCTACGGGCGGTTTTCATGCTTAACTCTGGGGAGGGTTGGGCGGTTGGAGATACAGGAATAATCCTTCACTATTCCGGGGGTTCGTGGGGCATAGTCTCGTCTCCTACTGCCAGTAACCTTCGAAGTCTGTTCATGCTCAGCCAAACGGATGGCTGGGCCGTTGGTGAGGGAGGAACCATTCTTCGATATCAAGGAGCATCGCAATGGTCAAAAATCGGAAGCCCAACAGTTGCTGATCTGCGTTCCGTTTATCTCCTCGACTCAAGTCACGGGTGGATTGTAGGATCAAGTGGCGCAATTTTGCATTACGATGGAACTATTTGGTCGAGTGTCTCTGCGTTTGCAACGTCGAACTTGAATTCCGTAAGTCAAGTGAATCCGCAGGAAGCCTGGGCCGTTGGCGACTCGGGAACCATCATTCAGTGGACAGGCACGGCATGGTATCCGTATACCCCATCTCCACCCATTGTGGGGAACCCGAACCTCAACTCAGTCTTCCTACTCTCGAACGGCAATGGTTTGATAGTAGGCGCGCCTCCAGCACCTGGAAGTCAAGCCACAGTGCTACCGATTCCAGAGATGCAAGGAGCTCCGATAGCGCTGATCCTGATTCTGTTAACATTACTGATTATGAAGCGCAAGGAACATCGACGACGCGTAAGCGATTAGTGAGCCCCTCTCTTGGGCACCGTTTGCTGAGCGTGACTCATCGTGAAGTATACTCGCAGGAGGCTCATGTTAGCAATTCTAGTGATAATACCAATCATCGTAGTCGCCCTATCCTACTTCGAAGATATCGTGGAGTCTGGTGAATCGCAGAGGGGCATTGGTGCCCTCTTGATGAGTTTACCTCAAGAAGCGATACGGGTTGCCGCGCAAGCAGGGTACGCGGGAATTTTCCTGTTAATGCTTTTGGAGGCTGCAGCATTCCCAATCCCAAGTGAGATTGTGCTACCTTTTGCAGGATATCTTGTCTCGCAAGGCACATTGAGCTTTTGGCCTGTGGTATTGTACAGCACGGTCGCCGCGATGATCGGTTCCTTTGTGGATTACTATCTAGGACTGAGGCTTGGCCCACTCTTGCTTAAGCCAGGCAAGCTTCACTTCGTGGATGGGAAACATCTTCGAATGGTTCACGGGTGGTTCAATCGTTACGGGGCGTTTGCAGTCGCATTTTTCCGACTTGTGCCCGCTGCACGAGTTTTGATCTCTTTCCCTGCTGGAGCGTATCACATGAAAAAAGCGAAGTTCGCTGTTTACACTCTCGCGGGCTGTTTGCCGTGGAACTTCATCCTAGTCTATCTTGGCTGGTGGTTTGGGTCATCATGGGATTCTGTGGTTGGATTATTCCGATACGTGAACATCGTAGCCTACCTGACTCTTACTCTCGCGGGCGTTTGGATAGCATTGAAGTTGAGATCTAGAACATCTAAATGAGCAACGATAATTAGCATTCTTTGAGCTGCCTATACAGCGCTTCAACTCTCCTGCGGGTCACCCAGTTTTTGTGGTGTCGGAAACCTCCGCCAAAGCTGTTTGGAATATGCAAGAGTTCGTGAATGAGTGTCTTCTCCTTCTCGTCTTCTGGCAATGAGTCATAATGCTCGGACAAGACTTCAACCACATAATATGCAGGCTCACTCAGGGCCTGTTGCCATATTTTTGGGAGTGAATGTATCCTAGCGATTACATTACGCGCCTTCGACCCATGACTCCGATAACAATAGACTCGATTCTTCGGAATATGAGCAAAATTCAACTTGTCAATTATGAAGTAGGCAAGTTCAGATACGTCGGGTGCGCGTTCGTACCGAAAAGGCATGCGAAAGAACGATCGTTCAGTATCTAAAATAGCATTCGCATCTCAAAGGAAGAAAGATCGAAGACTCGGGTTCGATTAACTCTTCGATCGCATCGCAATTAGATACCCGAGTCCGCCAGCGAAGAAGCCGAGCAAGGCGAGCCCTATGAATGCCGCGATAGGTTCCTCAACCAGCACTAGCACAAGGTGCGCATCTGCACTAGTGGCTCCCTTAGGTAACATTGCGACCGCTCCGAAGTAGCCGCCCCACATCGCGCACAACGACGCGCCCGCTACTCCGACGTTACCTACCACGAGATGAATCCATGAGAGAGTTTTTGCTGTACCTTTGTATGCTTTGCCTTCCACAGTTTCGATGTAGAAATAGAAGAGTGAGGTAACTGCCGTGGCAACAACGCCTACGATGATGTACATTAGGTAACCCATAGTGAACCACATCCCAGCTCCGCCCCCCGCGATGACCCTTGCAACAGCCAGCGGCAGTACACCGAGCAGGTCCCCGAAGCCACCTAGGAATGTTACGAAAGCCGCAACTCCTCCATGAATTATCGCCGCGTAGAGGAAATACTCCGCCATCTTGCTTTCAGATCCTTTTTTCTGCAATTCTTTCCCTCCTTTTCCCCTTCAATGCACGGTGCACGTCATAATCACTATATAACTTGCGTCAATATTCCATGTGTAGTAAATGGAATTTAGATGAAAATCATCACACGTGCCCTCCGCGATCATTCAAGATTGGTTAGTGAGATTGCTTTGCTTACTGCTTTCTCCGGTGAATCTTCGCCGAGAATTTTCTCCATTTCACGATCATCAATGTACTCGTCAACGAAACGATCAGCGACACCGCCCGTTCCCTTCACTGCCACGATAGGCGTCTTCCTCTGGTAGGCTGCGGAGAGTTCGATCAGAGTTCCCGCACCGCCACCGATCACTATGATGGCATCAGCCGAGTATGCAGTTACGAAATCCCTCGCGAACCCGATCCCAGTCGCAATGACCGCGTCACAGTAACTGTTCGACATGTCCTTGTCGTCCTGAGGAATTATCCCGATAACGAAGCCCCCTCCGTCCTTTGCTCCGCGGCTAGCTGCTTCCATAACTCCGCCTAGCCCGCCTGTGATTAGAATCGCGCCGTGTTTAGCGATCTCTAGTCCAACTTGATATGCAGCATCGTACGCAACTTCAGTGCAGTGATCCTTTCCGAAGCCAATAACAAGGATCTGTTTTTTCAGCGCCAATTCGGAATCAGCTTTTCTTCAGGTAACAGTGACTCGGATGATAGAACTTGCTGGGTATGTGTGATATGTCCCATTCGTGCTTCAAACTCCTTAAGAAGAGACTGAAAACGGAGCCCATTTCGAGCCGATGCGAGGGTTTCCCTGCTCAGAATCCATTTAGATTTAAGCGGATAATGCCTCTCCACAGGTCTAATCAGCGCTAAAACGTGTGTAATTCCTGATTCAATGTTTCACAGTGTTAGCATGCAGGAGTGTCCAACCGACAAATCGACCCCAAGCCTCTACGAGACTTGAAAATCTTGTATCACTTAACCGCATGGAGGTGATTTCATGGCAAGAGAGAGTATGTTGACACAGAAGTCGATCGTCGCTGACGATACACTTGCAATGCTAACTGGGCAATCAAAAGGAGCTCTCTTGAGTTACACGGAACTCACTAAATCGATGCATCAGTACATTCGAAGTAAGGGATTGAGACTCAAGGCATGTCCAAACTGCAAGGCCCAGATACCGGGATTCGCCACCTACTGCGACAAATGTGGTAAAGATGCAGTACTTACACCAGTAGTAGCAAAGTAAATCTCTCCGATTCTGGCTCATTTTTGAGCTATCCTCTATTTTCTTCACCTACTTAACAGAGTATAAGACGGCCGAACAGCATCCAAACGAATATAACAGTTAGTCAGCATCGAATAGACAAATATGCATTAATATGGTTCTTTTCGTTACAATCACGCAGAAGTGAGTGACGTCTTGTCATGTCGCATGAACGACCTTCCAGATTGACGCAACAGATCGACGGATCTTGCTGGAACTCCTCGCTGATAGCCGTAGATCATAGCGAAAAATAGGAAAGAAAACAGGGCTTGCTGTTGGAACGGTGCTGACTAGAGTAAGAAGAATGGAACCCTTGGGCATCATTAAGGGTTACACAGTTTTGCTCGATCATGAGAAAATGAACTACGAGCTAAAAATTCTTGCGGAAATAACTGCATCCAAAGGCAAGTTGTTTGAAATGGAACAAGCAGTTAGTAAATTACCTGGAACTTGCGCTGTCTATGACGTTACTGGGCTTACTGACGCCGTGGTCATTACAAAGTTTCATGGACGCGACGAACTTAGCAAGTTTACGAAAAGTCTGTTAGCGACGCCGTTCGTGGAACGTACGAATACCCATGTGGTACTAACTACGGTCAAAGAGGACTTTCGCTTACTCTGAGCGAGAAGATATTTGTCATACGCATCACGCTATCGCAGCTATCTGATTGGTTCAATTGGCGGCGTATTGCAGGTACTCCGGGCTGGTGGGATGTCAACTCACACATTCTGCTAGGTAACATAGATCCATGGTGGAACCCTGCCCATCTTACACTATACATTGGCATACTAATCGTCATTGTTGCAGTGTGGCAGGGCCTTCGAGCGACAGTTCCAAACGCAGGACCAATCAAATTCGCAAATCTGAGCGGCCTCAGACTCGCCGGCATCGGATCAATTATGCAAATAGGCGCAGGTATCTGGAATGAGTTAGTTCATCACGTCTTCCATAACGAACCACTGATAGCGCCAGCCCACGCGTTGCTCGTGCTCGGGATGCTAACGATCAACCTCGGAATGGTTGTGGGATTGTCAATTGAATATGGTATGATGAAACGTGGATTCCTTACAGTCTCATATTCGAAACGTACTGCAACATTGCTACTAATTGCAACAGTCTTCGCGTCGATATGGTTGGCTTCAGCGGGTGGGTTGATTTACTCCGCAGGATTTTTCGCGGATCCATGCTTCTGGTTATGATCGCATTCTTGCTGTCTGCAATTGCTCCCTTAGTCCTCGTTCCCGCCAGAAGAGTTCTGGCGTTTTTCGGTTCCACAGCGCTAATCGGGGCGTTGTTCAACGGTGTGATATTCTCCTTCCTTGTTGGTTATCTGGGCTCATCACCATACTTTCCTATGGGAATGATATCTGTCTGCGCGTTCGATTTGGTGGCCGGTCCTCTAAATAGGCGAATGAGTAGCTACAGAGCAGAAATTTCTAGCTCTGCGATACTTGGAACTCTATTCTACGCAACTTACTTCCCGTTTAGTTCCTTCCTCTTTCCTTGGTCGACTAAACCTTTTTACTTCTTAGTTCTCGTTATTGCAAGTGTACTTGGTGGCGTCATGGGTAACAAGATATACTCAGGACTCAGCTCATTAGTGCTAGGCGAGACCCTGAAGTTTGTCGGATGAAAGCCAAAAAGAGTTTAAGACCTAACAGCGTCCTGAACCGTCAAGGGTGAGTCTGCGTTGAGCGTGCCGTACGGCTTCGTTTTCGTGATAATCACGTTCTTCTCCACCATGGTAGGAGGCATTTTTGCACTGCGCAGGACCGGGATTGATATCAACATAATCTTCGCCTTCGCCGCCGGAGCTCTTATTGGGATATCATTTTTCGATATGCTTCCTGAGTCGATCTCTATTTCCGCTGGCACTGAATCGAACTGAATGTGTTGATGTCAGTTGTTGTGTTGGCCTTTCTGCTTTTTCATACACTTGATCAATGTCTGATTTGCCTACACGCGACGACTGATGAAAGACCTGGACATGGCCCACAGATAAGCGGCATATTGAAAGCGGCTGGACTATCTGTGCATAGCTTCCTTGACGGCGTGGCGATTGGGACAGCGTTCCATGTTACATTCAATCTCGGCTTACTGGTGGCATTAGCCGTAATCTTTCATGATTTCTCTGATGGCTTGAATACAGTGACAGTGATGCGGCGGTCTGGAAGCTCCACACGTTCAGCTTTTGGTTGGCTCTTTCTAGACTCTGTCACGCCTATGATTGGAGCCGTCGTCGCGTTTCTGGCTGAAATTCCATTATCTATTATTGCAGTCATTCTTGCATTCTTCACAGGAGAGTTTCTCTACCTGGGTGCCACGGATCTGCTGCCGGAAGCGCATCGTCATCGGGTTTCATTCAAACTTCTATTCGCAACTATTCTAGGGATTGCAGTAATCTATACTACGACTCAGCTACTACACACTGTGGGTTAGTAGCTGTGTTCGATGTTCTGTGATACTTGCTATTCCGCTCTTCTCACATAGATACCTGAGGCAACGTCCAGACTCAGCGGATAAGAGCTGGATCCAACCTTGACGAGCATAGGACCGCTGAAGGGTGCCTTTTCCGCGATCTCAATCTTGGTGCCAGGGAACATACCCAAGCTGGCCAAGTAGCGCAAAAGCTCCATGTTCTCATTTGGAATATGACTCAAAACAGCAACTTCACCACTGCTGAGTTCCGACAACGGTTGTCCTTTGTTATGCTGAATAGCGCCAGTTTCATCTGGAATAGGGTTCCCATGTGGACACGTCCGTGGACTCCCGAGAGACTTCTCAATTGAAGAAGCGAGCCGCTCACTGATGACATGCTCAAGTTTGCATGCCTCGTCATGCGCCTCGGTCCAATCAAAGTGTAGCGTATCGGTGAGCAATCTCTCTGCCAATCGGTGTCGTCTGAAAACTAAGAGCGCAAGCTTCCGTCCTGACGCGGTTAACTTGACCCCTTTGTAGGGTTCACGTGCAACCAGCCCCTTACTTTCCAAAACCTCTAAGGTGTTAGTTACACTACCAGGCGTAATTCCCAGTATTTTGGCAATATCGCCTGTCTTTGCGGAACCCATCTTACCTTCTAGCGTATAGATCGTCTTCAAATACATCTCGGGTGCAATCTGAAATTCATGACTCAAACGAAATCAGCCCTTTTATTCCTCGCACGAGGAAATGAGCCGAGTCGCACAAAGATTCTTGGCATGTAATATACATAGATCGCTAATCGATTCGATTTTTTCAGTCAAGTAGTTTCTGAGAATACTCATTCCGTACGTCATGAATATTCCTGATTCATGGCGACGTAGCCGAGCATACTCCTATTGTGGAATGCCATCACTGAAGACTTGATTAACGATTCCATCCTCATTGCTGAAGGGAGTATGAGTTGAGTTCAGAGAAAACTAAGACGAAGATCGTTTGCACGATAGGCCCCGCGACTTCGTCAATACGCACTCTCAAGCGACTTATAGAAGCCGGAATGACAGTTGCGAGGCTGAATTTCTCGCATGGAACTGTAGAAGACCATGCTGTTAGAATTCGATCGATTAGAAAAGCCTCCCACGATTTGAAGACTCCCATAGGAATCTTGGTTGATTTGCCAGGACCGAAAATAAGGGTCGGCAAGGTCTTTCCAGAGCCTATCTTTCTGCGAGAAGGAAACTTTCTCACGTTAACTGGGCGACGCTTGGTTGGAAACCAGAATGTAGTCTCAGTTACCCACCCTACTATTATGAGGCAACTTAGGCGTGGGGATTCAGTGTACCTCGAAGACGGAATGGTTCGGTTGAAAGTGAATGACGTTAGAGATGGTGACGTAATCTGTCGAGTTGTTATGGGCGGTCCTCTGTATTCTGGTAAGGGCGTGAACTTGCCAGAAAAGGAACTGAAGCTTAGTGCACTCACACCCAGAGACGCGTACCTCATCGAATTTGCGGTTGACCATGATGTAGATTTCGTGGGAGTTTCATTTGCTATGACAGGAGAGGACATCATGAAAGCTAAGAGGCTCATCAGAAACAAGGGTGCTCCAACCTGGGTGATCGCAAAGATCGAAAAAAAACAAGCTGTCGACAATATCGATGAAATCGTTGCAGAGTCAAATGGCATCATGGTTGCCAGGGGGGATCTCGGAGTAGAGATGGATGTCGAGGAGATTCCTGAACTCCAAAAGAAGATTATCGAAAAATCCAACGCCGCCGGCAAGCCAGTGATCACCGCAACGCAGATGCTTGAATCCATGGTGAATAATCCCACACCAACTCGAGCCGAAGTAACAGATATCGCCAACGCGATAATCGACGGCACCGATGCCGTCATGCTTTCTGAAGAAACTGCAGTAGGCAAATACCCAATTGAAACAGTAAGAGTCATGAAACGAGTTGCTGTAGCAACTGAGCGAAGTCTCCCGTACGGATCAATTCTGGTATCCAGACAGGGTCTGCTAAAGCGTGACCTGGTTCAAGACGCCATCAGCTTCTCCGCCTGCGCAGTAGCTTACGAACTCGACGCGGGTTGCATCGTTGCACACACAAGAACAGGATCCACCGCTCACAGAGTATCTAAATTCAGATCACCAGTCCCGATTCTAGCGATGACATCAGACAGATCAGTAATGAATCGGTTATCTTTGCTTTGGGGAGTTTATCCATATCAAGTTAGGAGACTAGCCACGACTGCGGAAATTTTCGCTGCCGCAAAAAGAGCTGCGGCACATCATAAGCTTGTTAATCGAAAGAAAAATAGGATCGTGGTGGTATGCGGAGATCCGTCGTCGCCACGAGGTACAACAGACTTGTTGCGTGTGCAAAGAGTCTGATTAGGTGATTACATTGGATTTTCTGCGAGACCTTGAAACGGGGCCAAAGGCTCCAGACATAGTTTATGCAGTTGTTGAAAGCCCGAAAGGGACCGAGAACAAGTACGAGTATGATGTAGAGAAGAAGGCAATCGTTCTTGACCGAGTTCTCTATTCTGCTGTTCACTTTCCAGGAGACTATGGGTTTCTACCTCGAACTCTTGACGAAGACGGTGACCCGTTAGATATACTGGTGCTTGTCTCTAACCCGACCTTTCCAGGTTGCATTATGACAGCACGTCCAGTAGGACTACTTCAAATGCTCGATGGAGACAAGAGAGATGATAAGATACTGGCCGTCCCCACAAGTGATCCGCGATATGCCGAATATCATGATCTAGATGATCTTCCCGAGCACATACTGAAGGAGATTGCGTATCTCTTCGAAACTTACAAAGTATTGGAAGGCAAGAAGGTAAGAATCATAGGTTGGGAGAATGCTGCGTCAGCAAAGGCAATTATCAAGCACTGTCAAGAACTCTATCAATCGCAGGGTAAAACGTAGCATCTCTTTCAGGATCGAAAGTTGCCAACAAAGATCCGCCAAGCAACAATCGGAAACATATCGAAGATCTTGCGAAGCGACAGCTCAGTGGTTATCGACTTTTGGGCGACCTGGTGTGCACCATGCCATGTGCTCACACCAATCATGAAGAAACTTGCAAAGGAATTCGAAGATCGAATAACCTTCGCCAAGGTAAACGTTGAGACTAACAGAGATTTGGCGTCCCAGTTCCAAGTAAGAAGTGTACCGACCGTCGTGTTGTTTAAACACGGCAGAGAGTGGGATAGATTTAGCGGCGTAAGAAATCATTCCGACATGCTGAAGCTCCTAGAAAAACTCGTACACTAGCAGGCATTTTTCCGAGTATCAGCTAGCAGCCGTCAATCCAGCAGCAAGGGTGTCATAGCTCTGTTCTCCTTCATATCTGGCGACGATTGATCCATCCCTTCCAATTATGATGAACGTGGGCGTAGCATTTACTCCATATACGCTCAAAGCTGAACCAGATGAATCGTAGACGTAACTCCAGGTTGAACCATAATCCTTGATGAAACGTGCTGTATCATCGGCAGTTGCTCCTTGCCAAGGTCCTGCAACTGTGAGGAAAACTACATTCCCCTTCCCGTACTGATTGTACAGGTTCTCTAACACAGGGGCCATCTTCTGGCAATGTGGGCACCAAGGTTCCATGAATTCCAGCAATACCACTTTGCCTCGGAATGAAGAAAGAGTGACAGTCTGACCTGTAAGACCGCCCCCACTTACGACAGGCAACGAAAAGTCAGGAGCAGCTGGATGGCCACTAACTTGGGTCATAGTAGTCGGCGTGTTGGGGATTGTGGTCGGTTGCGAAAGCGAATAGACCACCCAGATGGCGATTATTATTATGATGGGAATCGCAATCTTTTCTGACCTGCTAAGCGTGTGCTTGTGAGAGGGACCTGCCTTTACGGTTGACATTGCAGTCAACTGTTCGTAAAACCTTGTCAGATGTAAATCTAATCATCATTTACCATTCCCACCAAATCTGAGTTGGACAGTCTGAACGGCTGGATTCTAGTGTTAGGTTAAGACGAAAAATGATTGCTGGTCTTTCCTCCCTGGGATAGCATGGAGGTTAGCGCGGCGCCAGTTGCCATAAAAAATCCTGCGATTATGAATGTCGTGGAGTAGCCTGCGTAGAATGAAACGAATCCTGAGATGAAAGAGCCGATCATCGTGGAGAAGCCGACAAGAGCACTGTACACGCCCAACGTGGACCCATGCTTATCTGCTCCGAGGGAATTGAAGACCATCACATTGGAGGCCGCATAATATGCTGCGTAAGCAATCCCTGCTGAGAGAGGATACAGTATCAAGTTTATTCCCAAATACAGTCCCCCAGTGAACAGATATGCTGAAACTCCAACCATAACGTAGCATATTGACCGTAACGTTAATCCTGACACCGCTGTCTCCTTGAGACTACGTTTCTCTATGCGCGGAGCGACAGAATTGAAGGCAATTGTCTGCACAATCATTCCGGCCAACAGTATGAGGAAGACTTCGCTATTCGTTATCTTGGCCTCGTAGAAGGACGGTACAAGAGAGGTATTGAATATTCCACTGGCGAAGTAAAATGCGATAATTGACAGGTAAAGGAGGAAAGGTTCTCTCGTTAACTCGAATCTCATGCTCTTGAACACCCTGTTGAAATCGGATGCTCTTGGAACTCGAAGAAACAGCATTGGAAGAGCAAGAAGCCTTTCGTAGAAACTTCTTCTCACCAAAACAATCATTGCACCTTCAAATCCGACGATTGGTTCCTTGACAGTGATAAATGAAATCAAAGCAGAGACCGTAGATAGGATCGAAAGGGGGATCATTATCAAGTAGAGAGGAAGAAAATCGCCCCAAGCTACTCCAAGTAACAATCCTAAGGCCACCCCAACACTTGATACCATTGAGAGTCTTGCAAATGCTGACGTCCATCTTGATTTGGGCTGCGTTTCCATTATCAGAAGGTTGAGTGGTGTTGCAGAAGCAGATGAAAAGAAGGATATGATAGCATACAAGACCTCAATTCCGTGAATCGTCTTCGTGAACAGAAAGAGACCAAGAATTCCTGAAATGACTAAATAGCTCAGAAAAATCATCGGCTTTCTCTTATGGTAACGGTCAGTTGCCATTCCCCATATTATCGCTGAAGGAATGCTAACTGCATTGAAGAGCGTAATTGCTAGGCCAATGTCTATCACTGTCCCATGAAGATTGAGTATGAACAATTGGATTAGTGTCCCAATCGGTCCCAATGCAATATTTATCGGAAGAACGGAATAGATCCATCCCAAATTGTTCTTGCGAAGACCCTGTGACAAACGGTCGAACCACGCCGAGATACATAATTGCTGATTAGATAAGTTCCATAATCCGGTCTGTGACTACCTCTGGACGGACATCGGGATCATTGTTAATTATGTCCTTCAGCAATTTCCTCGTCCTGTAGTAGTCAATAACTGGGGCAGAGATTTCCTTGTAGATCTTGAGCCTTTCAAGTATGACAGTTGGCTGATCGTCTGCTCGTTTGAAGAGTTCTCCACCACACTTGTCGCATTTGCCAGTAACTCTGGGTTTCAGAGATCGCTCATTGTATATGGACCCGCAGTTCTTGCATTGAACGCGAGCGGATAACCTCTCAACAATCACTCGATCCGAAACATCGAGATTAATCACCACGTCGATTTTAGTGATATTCTCCAATTGCTTTGCTTGGTCAATAGACCGTGGATAACCTTCTAAGATGAAACCTTTTGACAAATCCGGAGTTAGCCGTTTCTTGAGTATCTCAGTTATCACTTCGTCCGGTACAAGTTTCCCGGCGTTGCTATACTTCTCAATCTCCTTTCCTAATGGGGTCTTGTTGCGTATTTCTTCCCTAACCAGATCCCCTGTAGAGATGTGAGGGATACCTAGCCGGTTCTTCAGGAGTATCGCGTAAGTTCCCTTCCCTGACCCAGGAGGTCCAAAGATAACGATCCTCATTGGCATAGCCTAGTCAGAGCATTCCCCATTCATTTGAGTAACACGATTGACTATCACACAAGGGGACAAAATAAGAGTCACACGTTTCTATCGTACTATGTCATGTTCAGCGGAGTTGAATTCTATTCACAAAGGTTTATGGCATTGGGTAATCGATTCTCTTATGATCTTCGAGCCCAGTTTATTCGAGACGACGCTCGGGGGTGTCTGATCTGACATTAGGGAAGGAAGCAATACTCTACGAGAATCTACCGGGCGGCAGAGTAAGATGCACTGCCTGCGCGAGGTATTGCAATATCCCTGAGGGGAAAATAGGATTGTGTGGAATCCGAGGAAATGTTGATGGCAAACTTCAGCTCTTTGTTTACGGTAAGATAATTGCCGGCCATATAGATCCAATAGAAAAGAAACCAGTTACTCATTATATGCCTGGAAGCAAAATATTCTCTATTGCAACTACTGGATGCAACTGGCTCTGTCATTATTGTCAAAATTTCGACATTAGTCAGCGACGGAAGATCGAGGGTCTAGATGTAACCCCCGAAAAAGTTGTTGCCATGACGAAACGCTACCAATGCCAGGGTATAGCCTACACGTATAATGAACCTACGATTTTCATCGAATTTGCGCACGATATTGGCGTTGAGGCAAGGAAAAACGGATTAACAAACATCTTTGTCTCCAACGGATACGATACGCCAGAGACTGTTGGATTGATGCGCGATTTTCTGGATTGTATCACTGTGGACTTCAAGGGAAGCGGTGAGACTTCATTTGTGAGGAAGTACATTGGCATCGCAGATGCCAATCCGATCTTTCAGACGCTACTCGAAATTCGAGATAAAACAGACGTTCACATTGAAATCACGGATCTGGTGGTACCAGAAATCGGCGATGACCTCTCTGCTGCCAAGAGACTCTGTGAATGGACTTATGATAACTTGGGTCCCGACACACCCATTCACTTCTTAAGATTCCATCCAGACTACAAATTAATGCATCTCCCACCAACACCCGTAGAAACCCTTGAGAAACATCATGCAATAGCAAAAGGCGTTGGATTGAATTACGTTTATTTAGGCAACGTACAGAATCATCCTCTCGAACACACGTACTGCTCCGAATGCAAGAAAATAGTAGTTGAAAGAATCGGTTTCGACATTGCTAACTGGCATCTAGATGAGCAAAATCGATGTATGTACTGCGGGAACGAGATACCGATAGTGGGACGACTCAGCAACACCGTCAATGAAAACCGGTTCATGCCGATTCTGGTATGAGTCAAAAGAGTTCGGCTAAAATGAGTTCTTCCTCAACTACGCGTTGACGGTTATTACGGTTTGCCTAGTTCTTCCAGATACTTGACTACGAAATTCCTCGTGTATTCTTCCAACTCCAACTTCAAAGCCTCGCGTGGGCTGACCCAAACATAGTGCTGCAACTCTCTACCGTCTAGCTTGACGTTTGTCTCTTGTGTCCGACAAAGATAGTCCATAAACACAAAGTGCTCGTGCTTGAGATAGAATTTAGGATATACTGCCTGCTGCACAAGCAGCAATTTCACAACTTCGACGTCCAATCCAGTTTCTTCCCTGACTTCACGCTTGATTGCATCTTCCGCTAATTCGCCAAGCTCAATGTGTCCACCTGGCACGGTATGCTTATCGTTCCACTTGCTCGAACGGACAATCAATACTTCTCCCTTCGGGTTTACGACCAATGCACCCACTGTTGCTTCTGGATATTTCTGAGTCATCAACAAGAACCCGAAGAGATGAGGATAGACGCTATCCGATCACTAATGACTCTTGCCCATAGTTGTACCAATGACCGATACAACTGAAATCAGACCGCCAACGAGAAGCATAAGTGGTTCCTGAGTTCTGATATACACTAATGCCGTGAAGATAACCAGTGCAGTTAAGCCTGCAAGATTTATGAAAGCTAACCTCGACGCTGGTTCCATCGGAAGTCCCTCATATTTCAGCACGATATGACAATTATATGTTCTTCTCCTCTTATTACTGACAAAATGAACCGAATATGAAATAAGATATACTGCCTATCGGAGAAGATGGTCAGTTTGCTGCTCGGCATCATTTTCGATTCTCACGACAATCTCCCAAAAATCGACGCTGCACTTAACAAACTGAACGCAGGCTAGGCACCAGGCAATGGAAATTACACCAGCTCGCGCTCTGGCTCGATTCTCGGAAGACGTCATCAAGGAAGCGATGGAGGTTTTCGGAGATGAAGCCCAAGAAACGCTTCGATCAATGGGAGAACCTGTCCGCAGTTACTATGTGAGATGCAATACACAGACGATCTCTCCCGACGAATTGACTTCACTGCTGAGGAAGAAAGGACTTGAAATCAATCGAATCGAAGCTATCCCAGAGGCAATCGGAATCAGCGTCAAAGGTCCCTTCGAAATTACACCCACTAAAGTGAAAGTAGTAGTTGACAAGAAGACTGCAGAGTCAGTACTACAAGGAGCTAACGTGTATGCCCCGGGAATATTGAACTGCGAATCAATGCATTTGGGCAATCTAGTTACAGTCATGTCAGAAGTCGGCGAAATTGTGGCTGTTGGACAAGCAGAGATGAGTGTTACAGATGTTTTGACTTTCAAGAAGGGCTTGGCAATTTCAGTGACCAGGCGGCGATTCCATAGCCCCCAGATTCGTGAGCTAGACGAATTCTCGAAAGGGTTCCTATATCCGCAGTCACTGGCCGCTATGGTGACAGCGAGAGTATTGGATCCGAATCCGGAAGAGACTATTGTAGACATGAATTGTGCCCCAGGAGGCAAGTTATCTCATATGAGCCAGCTAATGCAGAATCATGGTAAGATTTACGGTTTCGACAGGAATTCCCGTAAGATACGTCAAACTCGAGAGACAGCGTCAAAACTTGGCTGCAAGAACGTGGTACTGTCAATTCATGATTCTAGGTATCTGCCTGAGGATTTTCCGGACTTAAGTCCGGACCGAGTCTTGATAGATCCCCCATGTAGCGCTTTAGGGCTACGACCAAAAGCTTACGATGTTACAACAAAAGAAAGAATAGAAAATCTGGCAGCGTATCAGAAACAATTTGTAAAGGCAGCTTCTCAGATTGTGAAGTCTGGCGGCACAGTTGTCTACAGCGTTTGCACTTTCACCCTGGAAGAATGCGAGAAAGTGGCAGAGTATGCAGTCAATGAATGTAATCTACATCTAGTTGAACAAAGTCCTCGGATTGGTGAACCCGGATTGGACACGTTCCCAAAGGGACTGCTTTGTCAACGATTCCATCCACGCAGGCACGAAATTGGTTACTTCATAGCGAAGTTTGTACGAGACTAATAGTATTGAGTTAGATGTTAATCTCGGTCCAGTATCATCATTTCGAAGGATTCATATGGAATTTCCTGGGTCAGTCGTGACAAGAAGCAAGAGGGGAAAACTGGAGATTCGAACGCTTGAATCACGCGGTAGCTTTGTTATCTGCAAATATCTTGATTCGAAAACATTGAAACCTGCCGACAGGAAGAAAAAACTCATGCTTCGTTCTGAGAGCGGCGAGCTTGTTGAATATTTCATTGTGCCGCTAAAGGATCCGAGCAGAGCCCTGCTAATCGCCAGCCGCCCAGATGAAAAAGAACGACAAAACTGGAATAAGTCTGAACAGCATGCAGAAGAAATCTGGTCTGAGCGATAAATTAATGCAGATTACCCCGCCGAAGCAAATATACGGATTCAACCTCACAGAAGACGACGTGAATGGGTCCCTCAATCTGGAAGATACGATTCTGAGCGCTCAGACGTCTGAACCGGAATGGACGAGAAATGGACGAAGTTATGTCGATGTTGAAGAGCTACATGGCACACCCATAAAATGTTCATTGAGTCAAGACGGATCTGTCGATCACTTCACGGTATCGGTACAGTACATCACTTCAGGGTCAGGCAGCGTATCTCAGCGAGACTTGAAAATGCATTTAGAACAGGTCTTAGGGCTAAGAGACGACTTAACCGGCTTCTACGAGGCGTTCTCATCTGATAATTCACTCTCATCCACCTTCGCACCTCTTAGGGGGCTCCGGTTGATGCGGGGTACAAACCTGTATGAGAGTCTCATCTGTTCGGTTCTATCCCAAAATAACTCGGCAAAACGTTGGAATGGAATAGCTCGACTCCTCATGAAGCACTACGGGAGGAAAGTGCAATTTCCAGACGGCTCAGCTTCATTTCTATTTCCAAGGCCGAAAGACATTGCGGAATTGACACCGAATGACCTGCAGAAAAAGACCTCAATGGGCTATCGGGCCAAATCGGTCGTGACCGTTTCACGCATGATCCTAAACAAAGAGCTGGATTTGGAATCTCTCGTCAACCATACCTATGAAGATGCTATGGAAGCTCTCCTCCAACTGTACGGTGTGGGCCCAAAAGTTGCTGACTGTTTCCTGCTTTACGGCGCAGGACAACTTAAAGCAGCACCCGTTGATGTCTGGATTCATAGGATCGTCACGGGCCTTTACTTCAAGAGAAAGAGCCCGTCACGGCCAATGACCGCATCATTCCTACGCGATCGTTTCGGACCCTGGGCGGGATATGCACAATTGTACTTGTTCCATCATGCACGAAGAATTGAATTCGGAAAAGAAGGCAGAAGAGCATAATTTAGGCGTGCGCACGCATCTTAACGCCTTCTTTTCGTAAGGGTTTCCGCTTTAACTTAGTACCACAAACGCCGCATACCTGCGAGTCTCCAGTCAGAGATCTCTTGAAACAAGCAGGACAATAATAGATCCACTCGTACTTCTGTCGAATCCCCAATGAAGACAATGATTGATATTCGATCCCCATTCCTTCAGCAACATTCTGAACAGCGTAATCGTCACTGACAATGATTGGAAGCTTACCGCTTTTCTTCAAATCGACTGCAAGTGCTAGAACGCTCGAGTCAGCTTCAGACAGCACAAGTCGATCTCCAAGTAACTTGGCGTGATTAACTACTTCGTTGAGCGAATCCTTTGTTGGAGCTTGAATCTTCATTTTTCCCGAGGAAGATGACATAGCGAGACGGTAGGATGGTCCCGTTTGATCCCTAAGCTCTTCAGCTACTTCGGGAACTGAGTATGTGTCAACTTGCAGTCCCAGAGGATCGAGTCCCATTATAAGCGCTGAAGTATCGAGGACTAGTACTTTCACGAGGTAGCGTGCTCCATCCCTTGAAGTCGAATCAAGCTCCCTAGTGACGGTGTCGGACTCATTCGTACAAAAACGGACTGGAGCTCTGCTTTCTTGACTTCTAGCTTCATTTCCTGTGTTAGCTCGCGTTGAAATCGTCCATCCACAACCACAGGTGCCCTCAGTTTCTGATTCGTGAGTCTGATCATAAGACCTCGGTTCATTGACACGACTGTAGGCCGTACAAATCCAAGGGGACAGATGAAGGTCACAACATATGCTTCGACGTCTGAGTCGACGACAGGTCCGCCCGCCGACAGTGAATACGCAGTGGAGCCAGTGGGCGTTGAAACAATTAGCCCATCGCCTCTAAAGGAAAGAAGAGGCGTCGAACCCACGGCGAGCTGAATATCAAGCATTTTGGACGGACTGCCCGAAGAGACAACCAATTCGTTAAGCGCATCAACCACATGACGACCATCCATGAAAACTGCCAGTTTAGTTCGTTTTTCCAGCCTGCATTTTCCTTTCATGAAATGTTGGATTGCGAGGAATGCTTTGGCAGGCTCAACTTCGGTCAGATAGCCTCGCCGTCCCATATTGACAGCCAATATGGGGGTTTCGGGCTCTGGGATACTCATACACGTTTTCAAGACAGTCCCATCGCCACCAACAGTAACAATCAGATCTGATCTTAACTCAGACAGGTCTTTACCGCCACCAATTCGCCCTTGCTTGGCCAACTCGAGTTCGGCCGTGACTGAGATCCCCTTCCTTCTCATTTGTTTGGCCAAGGAGGTGGCAACGTCGAGTGCTCGCTGGTCGTCGAGCCTAGAGACAAGTCCGACTTTGAAGACCATCGCAGATTCGCCGAAACAGTGACTATTACATAGGATAATTAAGTAATCCACCAGACTCCAACGCTACGGAGTTGTTACCCGCGGACAACCTTTTTAGACGAAACAGAGGCGTTAGTTGCCGAAGCACGGCTTACAGGCGAGGAATCTGAGCAAACCGGTCGATGTTGGTTCGGTCAAGATAGGCCAATACATAATTGTGGAAGGGGAACCATGCAAGATTGTTGAGTATGAGAAATCCAAACCGGGTAAACATGGAGCAGCGAAAGCTCGAATCGTTGCCATTAGTGTGACGACTGGAACCAAGAAGAATGTGATCAGTCCTGTTGATGCACGCATAGATGTACCCATGATCGAGAAGAAAACTGCGCAAGTGCTGGCATTCGTTGGTTCAAATGTTCAACTGATGGATATGCAGAGTTACGAGACTTTCGAGACGCCTATGCCAGAGGAAGAGGAGATCAAAACTAAGCTAGCTGCGGGTGTAGAGGTAGAATACTGGCAGATGCTGGGACAGAATAAGATTATGCGTATTAAGGGCTAACGCTGACGAAGCCCCTGCTCGAAGGCCGTAAATTTGTCATTTGTGTCACACATCAAAATCAAGCGGGGCATGACAGTTTCTGCGCTAGCGCGGCAGATGGAAGCTGTCAAGGTTCTTGGTCCTGGCAGATTCGGCAAGGCTGTCAAAATTCTGAGCGGAATGTTCAGTGACGAAGATTACTGCAAGATGCTATCCATCGCTGGTCCAATTGTTCCTGGTGGCTTGAGGAGCATTCTCGTCGACCTTGTGGAGAAGAATCTCATCAACGCGATTGTTACAACTGGAGCAAACGTTACCCATGATATGCTTGAAGGATTAGGACACAGACATATCGTCGGGTCCGAATTGGCCGACGATGAGACGCTGAGGAAAAGAGGCCTATCAAGAATTTACGATCTACTCGTGAAGCAAAAAGCGATTGAGGATTTGGAAAGATCCACCAGGCACATGCTTGACCGAATTCCTCTAGAAGATCGACGTAATATGGCAAGCTACGAACTTCTGTGGAGTTTAGGTCGTCAACTGGATGACAAGAATTCTTTGCTTTCGGTCGCCTCGAAGAGACACATGCCGATATTCTGCCCGGGCATATTTGACTCAATGCTGGGTCTAGATCTCTGGACGTATAGTCAACTGAATCCGCTCTTCATTAACCCATTCAAGGACTTTTCTAAAATCGTTGAGTTGAGCTACGCAGCTAAACGCGTCGGCGCAATAATCTTGGGTGGGGGAATGCCGAAGCACCACGTGCTAATAGCCAATTCCTACAGAGGGGGAGTTGACGCTGCAATTCAGATAACACTGGATCGTCCCGAGGGTGGCGGCGCAAGTGGCGCTCCGTTGGAAGAAGCGATCAGTTGGGGCAAAATCAAGAAACGCAATAATCTTGTCACCCTAGTGGGGGATGCCACCATTTTGTTTCCAATTATCACTCTTGGTGCCCTTGAGAACGCTCGAAAGTGACAATTACCCTAACCGCGGAATGTGGACTTCGAGCACACCACGCTTCAACTTCGAAGTCATTCTCTTCTCGTTAACAGATACTGGAATTCGGACTCTTGCATGGTAACACGTGAACTCTCCATGCCTATGCTTGACGCCGAGTTCTTTGAAGGTTATCTTCTTAGATGTCTCAGCATATATCTCAAGGACATCAGCTGATGGACATTGGAGCCTTACTCCTTTGGGATTGACAAATGGTAGATCAATTGTAAGAACCACTTCGTTGGCCGCTACGAACATATTATAGAGCGGCTCGATACACGCCGCGGCAACATTCCACCCCGAGCCATGTATCGCAGGAAAGGATCCTTGCCTGTTTTCTGTACTCAAGTACCAAATCACCCGTAAAGAGGAGGCAAATCATCCTCGTGAGACTTGTTCATGCGCAGCATTTCCTCGTGAGTACGATGCATCATATCCTTACTCCGAAGTCTGATTTCTTCTCCCTTCTCTAGCAACTCGGCAACATCAATCTTCAAGTCCAGAATTTTGTTAACGGCATTCAGTGATGATGCTGCTGCTTCTGGGTCAGGATAATTATAGTATGATTGAGTTAGGAGAGTGATCGCAGGAATCGATTCCTCCGCCATCTTCGCAATAGTAAACCGTAAGCTCCAACGATGTAACCTTCCTCCAAGATCTCAGCGGCGCCTTTCAATCGTCTTTCCATGTCCTTCTGCGATAGAGCTGCAAACACTTTAGGGGCATCTATGTCTTGACGATTTGCTACCGCCATACCACCGAGCGATAACATAAGCTGGATTCTCTTGCTCTTCGCCCACTCTACAAGACCGTCCGCCAACGGACGAAGGAGTGAAGTGGGGATTGCCGTTTCAGAGAGAAGTACAGCAATTGAAGCACCAGCGAAAATCCGAACCGGCAGCTTCGGAACTCCACCATGCAACACAATCATAGGCGGAAGCAAATCTGAAGTGATAGCACCCACTTCCTCGAGTTTCAAAGCCCTAACAATGTGCGAAGCTGCAAGCAGTCCGACGAGTCCTACGTCAGGAAGACCGTTGATCAATATCATGTCAGAAGGAATCTGACCAGTTTCCACGATTTGGAAGCCGTCATTCCCTGACAGCCTCGTTGACATAATGATCTACCCGTTCTGATTTCAAATCAAGCAACTAATTAAAAGGTTCGTCGCGACAAGTGGATTCATACCAAAGGAGGGAGGAGCGAGAGTTGAGTAGCCTCGAGGGTCTCGGGAAATCCCTCAGCGAAGCAATGAAGAAGCTCCTTCGTCTAGCGGTCGTAGATGAAAAGGCTGTTAAGGAATTAGTTCGAGACCTACAACGAGCACTTCTCCAATCCGACGTCAACGTCAATCTTGTCCTTCAAATCTCACAAGCGGTTGAGACAAGATCGCTGGAGGAAAAATTGCCTCCAGGCATATCAAGACGCGAACATGTAATCAAGGTACTCTATGAAGAACTGACACGCTTCCTCGGTGAAGAACCAACTAAGCTGGTAATAGAACCAGGAAAAAACCACGGGATAATGCTTGTTGGAATACAGGGGACAGGCAAGACCACTGCAGCTGTGAAACTATCTAGATTCTATCAGAAACGGGGTATGCGACCAGCGATTATCTGTGCGGACACCTATAGGCCTGGCGCGTTCGATCAGCTAAAACAACTCGCAGATAGGGTAAACGTTCCAGTCTACGGCGAACCGGGTTCCTCTAATGTTCTGTCAATCGTGAAAAAAGGTATGCAACAGTTCACCGCTCAGAAGCATGATCTGATAATCGTAGATACTGCAGGTCGACACAAAGACGAAGGATCACTCATGTCAGAAATGAAGGACTTGGCCAGACTTATACAACCGAATGAAATCATCCTCGCTATCGATGCATCTATCGGACAAGCAGCAATGTCACAAGCCGCTGCCTTCAACGAAACGACAACGATAGGCTCGATCCTTGTAACGAAACTCGATGGCACCGCAAAGGGCGGAGGCGCACTTTCGGCAGTAGCGGCAACACATGCAAAAATCAAATTCATTGGAACTGGAGAGAAGACTGATGACTTAGAGCAGTTTATCCCGTCCAACTTCGTTGGCCGGCTCCTCGGAATGGGAGATGTCAAGGCACTCGTTGAAAAGGTCCGAGAAGCGGAGATTGTTGTTCCTCAGAAAAAAGCACGTGCATTCTTGGAGGGAAAATTCACCCTCAAAGACATGTACGATCAAATGGTTGCAGTGCGCAAAATGGGACCCCTGAAGAAACTAATGGGCATGGTTCCAGGAGGAATCAACATCCCCGATGATGCAATGGAAACAGCTGAACGAAAACTAGACTCGTGGCGTGTAATAATCCAATCAATGACAAAGAAGGAAATTGAAGAGCCTAAGGTAATCGATTCATCTCGAGCCAGAAGGATTGCAAGGGGAAGCGGAACCTCCGATAAGGAAGTCAAGGAAATGATCAATCAATACTTCATGATGAAAAAGATGATGAAGACCATGAAGAGACGCGGCGGAGCTCTAGGTCGTGGCGGAAAGTTGCCTTTTCCCATCAAAACCTGAGTCGGAGACAGGAGCGAAGTTACAGCGCTAAGAAGGTTAATTAGCCCGCCCTTAGACTGCTAACAAAATTCGGGTCATGCTCTATGAGACGATCAAAGGGTTATCGTTCAAGGACTAGGTCTCTCCTGCGAAAGCACCCTCGTGAGCGCGGAAAAATCGGTTTAAGCAGAATTCTCAGAGCGTATCAGATTGGGGACAAGGTGACAATATTGCTCGAAGCATCCGTCCACAAGGGGATGCCGCACAGGCGCTATCATGGAAGAAGTGGGACCATACAGGAAAAACGCGGCAAATCATATGTCGTCAACGTAGAAATGGGAAAGCAAACCAAGCAGATCATCGCAAGGCCTGAACATATTAATCCAGCCCGTTGAGTTGACTCATTTGCCCAGAAAGATCATGGATTCGAAGCCCACTACTACCACAGAAGCAAAGAGAACACTCGAGAAAGTTAAGGAAGAGGAACTTGGAGAATTCCAGAGAAGAACACTCGATTATGCCTCTAAGTTTTCGAGGATCGCTCCCGCAAAGGCGGAAAAACTTGTCCGTGAACTTACTGAGAAACATCAACTGGATAGAAAGGAGTCAATCCAGATAACTAACTCAATGCCACGCTACATCGAAGAACTCCGTACAATTCTCGCTGTAAAGGGGAGAATTATCAGCGGAACACAGCTGGAAGATATCCTCAAGCTCGTCAACACCTTTAGGGAAACATAACGGGTTACATAGGAAGACTTTTCTCTCCGCAAACCAAAGCATCTAGAGGATGCTCTCGACCTTGCGTCTTTCCATGCGTACGAACATGAGACCGCATGGACGGAATTATCTCAACTAAGAGTGTGAGCCTCCGCACATTTCTTGGAGATGAACACAATGAGCCAGAATAGAGAAAACTTGGTTGATGCAGGAACTGGCTACAGACAAAGTGCTGGATCCATACCTCCTCGTCTGTACGAAGAGTACGCCTATGTCCTCGACTATCTGCAACATGGAAGAACATCTGCAGATAAACCGAGGCACCTAGCGCTCCCTACCGTTCAGGTAATTGGTGAGAGTTATTTCACGCTCCTCGAGGCTGAAGTTCGTGCAGGCACCCAGGCGAATTTGCACGAACGAGTATACATAGGTAAGGAAAGACGCAGAAGATCAACCGGATCATTGGACGCATTGGATACTCCGATCTAACAGCGAACGCGAAAGCGGAGCTACTGCCGGTCCTTGAGAAACTCATCGTAAATCAGGAACAACGTTTTGTGATGTTCTTCAACAACTCTCAGGCGATTACACCTCGCATGCATGCGTTGGAATTGCTTCCTGGCATCGGAAAGAAATCGATGTGGCAGATTATCAATGCTCGCGAAAAGAAAGTGTTCACCAGCTTCAAGGATATAGAAACTAGGACAAGCATTGGAGACCCAGTCAAAGTGATTGCTAAGAGAATTCTTGACGAACTTGGCGGAGGAGAGAAGTACCGTATCTTCTCAAGGTCAATATAGGAGCCTACTTGGTAGGCTAGCGAAAATTGGCTCCACGAGTAATCATACACATAGACTTCGACTACTTCTATGCACAATGTGAAGAAAACGCAAACCCATCAATACGAGGAAAACCAGTCGTTGTATGCGTTTATTCGGGGAGAACTTCAGAGAGCGGTGTGGTTAGCACAAGTAACTATGAAGCAAGAAAATACGGTGTGAAAGCGGGAGTTTCAATCGCGACTGCTAAGAAGCTGCTTGAATCTACCGACGCCACCTTCCTGCCAATGAATCGCTCACAATATGAGTCCGTATCTGGAAGAATAATGGACATCCTACGAGACCATGGCGACATCTTCGAAAGAACGGGAATAGACGAAGCATACCTGGACGTGTCACAGAACAGTAACGGAAGATATGACATGGCTGAGACGATTGGCACAAGCCTCAAAGAGACTGTTGTCCGTCAGGAACACATAACATGCTCAATTGGAATTGCACCAAACAAGCTGCTTGCTAAAATTGCATCCGATCACGTAAAGCCTAACGGACTTACCATCGTCGAACCCGAAGAAATTCACAGTTTTCTCAATGCACAAGCCACCAATAGAATTCCTGGTGTTGGAAAGAAAGTAGAAGAGAAATTGCGCGCAATCAACGTGCGAACAATCGACGATTTGGCTCAATTGAATCCGGTAGTCCTTCAAGAGTCATTTGGCAAGAAGCTGGGAACGTATCTCTTCCGAGCAGCTCGTGGCGAAGACGACGAGCAAGTTAAAGACAGGGAACTGCCCACGCAAATGAGCCGAATCGGAACTCTGAAGGAAAATACACGCGATTTTAATCTCATTCGACCATTCTTGAACGAACTCGCACAATCTCTGACAGAAAAGCTACAAGACGAAGAAATGACATGCAAATCCGTCTCCATAATCGCTATTCTAAGTAACCTAACTATTCACACAAAATCCAGAACTCTCGAATCGCCTACACAGGAACTTCGAACCATTGACGAATGCGCCCAGCAACTGATGAAAGAATTCCTCGATTCAATACCGCAGACAATGTTACGAAGAGCCGGCGTAAAGGTCTCTGGACTTTCAAAACCGTCCGGTCAGACAAACATGGAGTCATTCTTCTCTACCCGATCTCCGCAGTGATTGACATTGTCCTGGGTCAAACACGAATTGAACCATCTGGACATCCCACCATTGAAACGATTTGGTCAGCATTTTCTCATTGACAAACAAGTTCGCGATGCAATGATCACCACGGCGAAACTATCAGTCGAGGACATAGTTCTGGAGGTTGGACCAGGACTTGGCTTCCTGACAACAGAACTCGCTAAGCGGCGGGCAAGGTGGTGGCAGTAGAGAAGGATCGTACACTCGCATCGTATCTTAACGATCGCTTCTCGAAAGTGCAGAATCTAACTGTGATCCAAGGAGACGCTTTGACCGTTGGGAAACTAGGGTGCACAAAGATCGTGTCAAGTCCGCCCTACAATATTTCATCAAAGCTCGTCCTCTTCATCGTAAATAATCGGTTCAATCTAGCAGTACTGTTGCTCCAAGATGAATTCGTTCAGAGACTGACCGCGAGAAGCGGCTCGCGTGAATATGGAAGAATAACTGTCGCTCTTCAAGCACTCGCGGAGGCGGAAGCCATCGAGAAAGTGCCACGATCGGCATTCTATCCATCTCCGAAGGTAGACTCGGCAGTTGTCACAATCAAACCAAGAACTGAACCCCTACAGATCAGAGATCCATCTGTCTTCGAAGATCTGGTGCGGTCACTCTTTACTCAGCGCCGCCGAAGGCTCAAGACCGTACTAACGAAATATCTTGAGAGCAGACATTCACACAGATTTAGTTCGATGCTCTCGCAACTGAACATACTCGAGAAGCGAGTCTTTCAAATGAGCCCAAGTGAATTAGTTGATTTAGCGAACCAGATCTCATATATTCTAGAAGAGGGATGAAATGAATGACGGTTAGAGTCATACTCCTTGAGCCTGAAAGCGCGGGCAACATCGGATCGGTAGCTCGATCGATGAAAAACTTCGATCAACATGACCTATGGATCGTCAATCCCAGGACTGCGATAGACACTGAGGCAAAAGCTTACGCAATGCATGGGTTTGACGTCCTTTCATCAGCGAAAATCGTCAAACAAATGGATGAAGCCCTGATTGGAATCGATGTTGTGGTGGGTACGAGCTCGGTTGCTGCAAGGAGTTCTACTAACGTAACGCGCACACCAATGACGGCTAAGGAATTAGCAGCTGCACTAAGTTCAACTGAAGGAAAATTGGCATTGGTTTTCGGCCGAGAAAGCTCGGGACTCACCAACCAAGAAATCGGACGTTGCGATTTGCTCGTTACTATCCCTGCGAGTCGCCTTTACAATGTCCTGAACCTATCAATCGCGGTATCGATTATCCTATACGAGATATTCCAGCAAAAGCGAGGCGGCAATGAACTACTCCTAGCGACAAATGCAACCAGACAGAAACTATTTGAACAGTTCGAGCGACTGGTTAACTTGTCAGGTACACAGCCACATAAGCGAAAACTCGCGATCCGGGCCTTCCGGAACCTAACTTCTCGTTCCTTTGTTTCACTGAGGGAAGCTTCACTGCTCATTGGTGTGTTCAGGAAGACGGTATCAAAGCTAGCGTAAAGCCATCACTTGGCTGTCTTGAAGCGACTAGATGGACAGAATACATTTGCCCAAGCAGTGTTCTCGTTCTTGTTTGGAACCTTTATAGTTGCTATTTCTACTCGTGGTCCTCTGGAGTACCGGTCGCTCACAGAGCTAACTTGTCGAACATGATTTGGCAATATTCACTCAAATCAACCCTAGTTTGAGTTGGTCCTGCCGGCAGTCAACATCGCTTTTCCGACTTGCTTTGCTTCAACAGGAATGGTTTGTTGACGGTGTCTTTTTCGAAGAGCTATCCAGACGATGGTGAGCATTACGGGAATCTCGATTAGAGGACCCACTACTGTGGAGACTGCTACCATTGGCATTGACGCGAAAGCCGTTAGAGCAATCGCGATGGCGAGTTCGAAATTCCTTCCAGTACAGTGAAACCCCATGGTGCATGCATCTTCGTAACTGTAGCCCATTCGCTTGGTTACCAGGTATACAATATTGAATAGGAGAAAGAAGAACAACGTAACGGGTATCGCCATCTGCCAGATCAGATTTGGGTTATCAATTATCACGCCCCCTCTCAACGAGAACATGACAACCATTGTGAAGAGGAGCGCTAACAGTTGCATTGCATTGTAGTATGGGATCAGTTTATTATTCAACCATTCCTCAGACTTCCGCTTGATGACCACCCTTCGGGTTATGACTCCGAATAGTAATGGTAAGCCAAGATAGAGGAGGACACTCTGACCTATTTGCAGGATATCGATCGCTATGTACGTCCCCACAAGTAGCGCAATGTACAATGGCGTTGTGAAGATTTGAATGATGGAATTCCAAGCCATCAAGACTATTCCCAAAGGGCCATTTCCCTTCGCCAGATCAGTCCAAACCAGGACCATGGCTATGCAGGGTGCGACCCCGAGTAGTATTAGCCCCGTCCAGAGATACCGCGCAGTCTCAGGAGTGATCAAACCAAAATAGGGAAGAATCTGCTCGAAAAATAGGAATCCAAGGAGATAGAGAAGGAACGGGTTTATGGCGTAATTGAAGAAGGCGATTATTGCGACCTGTTTCTTGCTTCCCAACGCATCTTTCAATTCTCGCATCTCAATCTTAGTCATCGCAGGATAAATCATGAGAAAGAGTCCGATCGGAATGCCTATCTCCAGATGCTTGCTCACTTCGGGCAGATATTTTCCTAATGAGAGACCGATGATAATGCACAGCCCGATCCACACCGCGAGGAGCTTGTCAATCCAGTTAAGACTGATTCGTTCTTGGCTCATCTCAGGAAGCTCCGCATAATGCCTGCGAGAACCGAGAGTCCTGCCGTCAACTTGTCAAATCACTGTTAATGCTTCCGTCAGCAAATCGTCAGCTAGGCTTCTTAGCCATCCATGCTATGCTCTTCACTTGAAGACCCTTAGACATCATTTTCTCATTTATGGGATGCGATTCATCCAACGCGGTGATTTCGCGGAATCCTGTTTTCTCAAGAATGTCTTTGTATTCTTGAAAGGTGACTGCTCCTGCGATGCACTCTGCCCATTCTTCGGGTTTGATTACTCTCTTGCCCTCTTGACTCGCGACCATGTCGGATATGGAGATCCCGCCTCCAGGTTTGAGGACACGATAGATTTCTTCGAATGCCAATCGTTTGTCTGGAACCAAGTTCAGAACGCAATTACTGATAACCAAGTCCACCGAGTTGCTCTCGATGGGCATGTGCTCAATCTCGCCGAGTCGAAACTCTACATTCCTGTAGTCATATTTCGTCGCTGTTTCACGTGCCCTGAATATCATCTCTGGCGTAGCATCAAGTCCGATTACTTTGCCGCTTTGTCCGACAAGTTTTGACGCTCGGAAAACGTCAATGCCTCCACCGCTGCCTAAGTCGAGTACAACCTCTCCTTCCTCGACCTTCGTATGCGTAAGTGGACTTCCACAGCTCGCTACTACATTCAGAGCTTCAGATGGTAGATTCCCCTCCTTCTCGCTTGAGGTGCAACTGCAGCACGGCTTGTTTAGTACAGCCAATTCGCTGTACCTCTGCCTTACAGCATTCTTGATTTCTTCTTCACTCAAACTCACGTTCGCTCACGCTATGTACAATGAGGTAACATATTTAAGAATGTTAATGTATAATTCTATCATTGGTAAAGTTGAGCACAACAATCGCCCAAGCTAGAGTGAAGCGTCTGGTAAATCTGGGTTTAGTGGATTCTAGTTGCACGCCGGCTGAACGTATCAATCAGCTGAAATCGAGAGTCAGCGAAGATTATGGAACGTT
This sequence comes from Candidatus Bathyarchaeota archaeon, assembly GCA_963783645.1. Lineage (GTDB taxonomy): Archaea > Thermoproteota > Bathyarchaeia > 40CM-2-53-6 > 40CM-2-53-6 > FEN-987. The sequence continues at coordinate 66,987 of CAWAOH010000012.1, forward strand.
TCGACATCTAGAAAATTTCTTCGCTGCACTAGGGGATGCTACTAGGCTCAGGATGCTCAGACTAATCGCTGACGAGGAATTATGCTCATGTGAAGTCATGGCTGCTCTCGAGTTGACCCAACCAACCACGTCACACCACTTGGGAATCTTGGAAAGAGCGGAGATTCTAAGTTCAAGACGGAACGGAAAATGGGTATTTTACAGGATTGCGAACCGGAAGATCAAGAACCTGGTCACTCAAGTGTTCAGTCTTATTGAGGAGACAGATTGATGAAGAGAGCGCTCTTTGTCTGCGTTGAGAATGCGGGGCAGGAGTCAGATGGCTGAGGCCATTGCACGTGCATACGGAGTTGATGCAAGTAGCGCAGGTACGATCCCAGCGTCGGCAGTCAACTCGACTGTTGTTGAAGCTATGAAAGAGAGAGGATTCAATTTGGCTTCCAATAAGCCAAAGATGCTCACTAATCAAATGATTGAGGAGGCGGACTATGTTGTGACGATGGGTTGCCGTGTTGAAGATGTTTGCCCAAAACCTTTGATCGTTAAGATGGAGAAGAAGCTTGTTGATTGGCATATTGACGATCCCAAAGGCAAACCAATCGAGGAAGTCCGCAAGATACGGAGCGAAATCGAATCGAAGGTTCTGGAGTTACTTAAGAAGGCACACTAATACCCGCACCCAACTCAGGAACGAACAGGCGAATGGGTTCAAGTCCTTGCGAACTGCAAGAAGGAATGCACAGCAGAATTTCTTGGAACATACGTCCGGGTACTGTTCGGTACTGCCGTAATTAGCGAAGCATTCACAGGCACGATCGCCCTTGTGTTTGTGGCAGGCGTATTTGGCGGCACAGTCGTGCTGGTTATTCTGCTCCTCGGGAAACACTCGGACGCACACATTAATCCAGCAGTAACCCTGGCCCATGCGTTCGCAAAGAAGACACGAAGCGACCTACAACTACCGTACACATATTTTCAAGGATTCGGCACAATTGTTGCGGCTTTTACGCTTCGCTTGTTCTTCCTGAATAGATCTGTCTTTCCTGCAGACTTGAATTCAACTGAACTTGCCGCTGGTGTGACCCCAATCAATGGCATCTTGTTTGAAGCGACGGGAACTTTTCTGCTTTGTTTGGCGGCTTTAGCGACTACGTTCTATGTTCGTAAGTCCATGAGACAGGCAGCATTCATGGACGGAACATTGTTCTTTCTCATCCTACTGCTTGGGCATTTGACCGGGGCATCCTTCAACCCTGCCAGAAGTATTGGGCCAGCACTCTCTTCCGGTCATTGGAGCAACATGGTCGTATATTTAATCGGGCCATTCTTGGGCGCCGTATTCGCGACAATTCCCTTCAGGTTAGTAAACGACGACGACAAATCGAAGAGTCTGATTGCGAGTGCTGAGAAAATGCTCGCAGACTGCAACCATACTCGCCAAATTCAGCGCTTGGTCCTTTGGTTATGCAGTGCGATAATACGACAAGCGAACGGTGTGGTACTAGCGAAAAACGCCAAGCGAATGTAAACTTAAGTAACTCTCGGTCACCCTCAGGTATTCACGGTGAACTCCAGAGGGACAAGGACATGAAGGGCAGAAATTACCGTACCATAAAAGGCCAAGCCTTCACGAGAGGAAAATACATCCACGGATCCCCCCCTTCAAAAATATCGAAATTTATGATGGGGGACACAAAGGGCCATTTTGAATACAGGTTTTCACTGGTTGCACAGTCTCCCGTCCAAATAAGACACAACGCCCTTGAGGCTGCCCGAGTCGCTGCCAACAAGGTAATGTTTGACGGATTAGGTGAGACAGGTTACAAGATACATCTCAAAGTGTACCCACACATAGTTCTCAGAGAGAACCGTATGATCGCGACTGCTGGTGCAGATAGATTACAGGAAGGAATGAGAAGATCGTTTGGAAAACCCAGCGGACGAGCAGCTCGTATTAAGCTCGGACAGTCCATCTTAGACATTTACGTCAATAGTAACGGTGTCGATCATGCGAAGAAAGCCCTCCGAGTGGGATCGACGAAACTATCGGTCGCCTGCATAATTGCACAAGAGAAACTAGAAGTGCCCGTTGCTCCCCAAGCAGTCTAGATCCTACGTCTCCTCGTCATCTGATGAGCGATGGAGAACGGTTAATTCATTCTGCATAGCCCTAAGACTCTGTTGACTATGTACGATATTGACGAAGAGAGAATTTTTCACGAGATAAAACGCCGCGGAGCAAAACGAGTCCTACTTCAGTTGCCGGAAGGATTGAAACCTCTAGGATTTGGGCTAGCACAGCTAATCGAACGGCAGACAGGCGCGGAGGTCTTCTTGGCTGGAGACCCATGTTATGGCGCTTGCGACTTGTCACTATCACCAAAACGACTTGTTGAGGCAGACCTGTTGGTTCACATAGGACATGCCGAGATTCCAGGCGAATTTTCCGCTGAGGAAGTCATGTACGTCGAAGCTCGATCGGACGCTCCAATCGACCAACCCATGCTCCAAGCGGTTGAAATGCTGGCAGATGCAAATGTTGTTGGCTTGGCGTCGAATATTCAACACATACACCAAATTGAGAGAGCAAAGCAAATCCTCGAAGAGAACGGAAAGAGAGTATTAGTTGGTCGACCTTCTGGTTGGTTGAAATATCCGGGTCAAGTGTTGGGCTGTGATTATGGAAGCGTAAGAGCCATCGCTGACAAAACGGATGCAATCATTATCCTCAGCGGCGGCGACTTTCATGCATTAGGGATACCACTCGCAACAGGGAAACGAACTATAGTGGTAGATCCGTTCCAAGGGACTGCCAAAGACATGACAGAAAGCTGTCGGCGATTACTTAAGAAAAGATGGATCAGCATTACTAAATTCAAAGAAGCCAAAAAAATTGGAATCATTGTCGGATTGAAGAGTAGTCAGATGAACATCTCGCTCTCCCGGCGCCTCAAACAACTACTTGAGGAGAACGGCTATTCCTCACAATTAATCTGCGCACGGAAGTTATTCCCGAGGCTCTAGATTCATTTACTGACTTAGATGCATATGTCGAGATATCCTGCCCACGGATCAGTACTGATGATCAGGACCGTTATAGGAAACCTATCCTGAACCCTGAAGAAGTGATGATAGCGATAGGTAAGAAGAGTTGGGAAGACTACACGAAAGGAATGACCTTAGAGAATTGGCATTAGTTTGGATGGGCTGGAAGTCTTAGCGCCTGTGGATTCTCATAGAATATCTATTCGCAAACGCGACCTCGAGATAGTGCTTCAAGGCATTGCACCATATGCAAACCCGAAAGTCGATCTTGAGCAGTACACGACGCCGGCAGATATCGCTGCAGATTTACTTTTTCGCGCATGCTACATTTACGGAGACATCAAGGGCAAGACCATAATTGATCTGGGAACTGGAACTGGGAGGCTCGCAATAGGAGCAGCCATTCTTGAAGCAAAGTCTGTCGTCGGGATCGACGTAGACTCCGAGTCACTGTATGCCGCATCCGCCAACAGCAGACGGATGCGCCTTGATGTCAATTGGGTAGTGGGCGACATTGAGAGTATACGAAATCTATTTGATACCGTCGTAATGAATCCTCCGTTTGGAACAAAACAAGAACATGCAGACATCAGATTCCTTCGAGTTGCGTTGGACATTGGAAAAGTAATCTACAGCATCCACAAATCAACCACTCAGTCGTTTATTTCACAATGGTTGAAAGACCACGACGTAGAATTCGAGATAGTTATGGCAACAAAGATGACTATCGGTCACCAATTTGATTTTCACAAGAAGCAACGCCATTTCGTGGCTGTCAACATTCTCAGAATAATGCACAGCTGAGACTTGAGCTTATATACGGCGGTGCAATGTAACCGGTCGATCACGTCCCGAGCAATCTCGGCCGAACTGACAAAACGCGACGCATTAGTGAGAGGAAATTGAGCAAAGTACCACGTGAAGTAAACCAACCTGTGCTCCCTGGCGACAGGTTAGGCGTTGTAGAGGAATTTCTCCCCGGAGTAGGTACCTACGAAGATGAAGGTACAATTTACGCCAACTTTACTGGAAATGCTAAGATTGATACCAAGAATAAGAGAGTCACAGTCATTCCTACGACCCGAATACCCGAGCTTCCTAAGGAGGGAAGCACGGTAATTGCCGCGGTCACTCATACTCAGGAAAAAATCGCTACCGTGAGCATCTGGAAGATCGATGGTAATGTTCTGCAGAACCCGTTTACAGCGCTCCTTCATATTTCGTCATCCAGTCCGCGTTACGAAAGGAATATGTCTGATGTTTGCAAAGCAGGAGACATACTCAGAGCGAGAGTCATTGATATGACAAACAGGATACCCCAGTTAACAACTGCAGGACGAGGATTAGGAGTGGTGAAGGCATTCTGTTCCAAGTGCGGCGGAGTCTTGGACTTCGCCACTAGACAACTTCAGTGCGTGTCTTGCGGTAATGTTGAGAGGAGACGGCTCGCGGAAGATTACGGAAAGACAATGTAGAGAGTGACACGATGGAAGTTAAAGTTCTACAGAAAACTAAGAATGAACTGAAGATTGAGATAGTTGGAGAAGATCACACTTTCTGCAACCTTCTCCAGAACGTTCTGCTACAGGATAAGAATGTGGAAATTGCTGGATACGACCAGCCGCATCCGCTAATTAGATCTAGCATAGTCTACGTAAGAACAAAACGTGATGTTTCCCCGGAGAAGACCATGCTATCTGCACTAGCGAACATAAAAGACCTGAACAAGGAATTCAACGAGAAATTTGAGCGAGCCGTCGGCCCAGCTTAATGGATCCTACCGCTATCAGCTCAATTATGCAAGATCGAAAACTAGCGAGCTTAGGGGACGCTTACGTTAATCTAGTCTATTCCTTGGCATTGACTCAAGTCAACGGAGAACCACAAGGAGTAAAGGTGAGCGATCGAATTCTCGCCAGAGCGTTTAAGGCAGCAGGTCTACGGGAGTACTTGAAGACTAGAAGATCACGTAAGGATTTTGCTAACGCCTCAGAAGCACTCTTGATCGAGACATATCGTAAGGGACTCTTAACAATAAACGAGAGTGTGAAGATCGTCACGCAAAGAGATGACCCTACTGATGGGATCACAGACTTGTTGAAGATTGCCGTAGAACGCTTGGTCTCTTCTTAATGGACTTGGGTGGGTTGTTAAAGAAAGAAACAAGAATACTGGGGCTGAGTGCTCCACGAAGGACGCATCGTAAGGCCAATCATCGGAACCATTTTCAGAGGGAGACTGTGGCTCGATGCCATTGTAACCTATGCTCCGGACGAAACAAAGAGAGGGCGTGTCCCCGGATTAGCTGCTGCCCTCCGGAGAACTAAGCAATACTCTCAGATTCAAGCAGCGATTTTCTCGAGAGAAAATATCCTTCAGCATAAGTACAAGGACTTTAGAAGACTGTCGAAACTCGTCAAATTCCCAGTGTTCGTCATTGACTAAAGAACCCGTGACGAAGTTGCCGAAAAACGAAGTTGTGCGAATACTGCTTAACAAGAAAAGAATCTCGCTGTGGATCAACAATTACAACTCACAGCGAGCGAAGGAACTGTACCTGCTCGGTTGCAGCGAGGGTCAAACTCTTCCTGAAGCAGTAAGAGTGGCTGAACTAATCGCAGAGGGACTGCAGCAATCATCAATCTGTTAGAAGGGAGTCGACAGAACCAAGTAACCCTTAAATCAAACCCACATTGATTGGGCTAGCCGGTCGTTATTAGAAGTGCAATTTTGCCCAAAGTGCGGCTTAGCACTTCTGCCGACACAAAAATCGAAGTCGGTCGTGCTAAGCTGCCCAAAATGCGGTTATGAAACGAAGCGCTCAGATCGTAACGTTCAGAAACTGGAGCAGCAAAAAGAGAACGTTGTCGTAATCGGCAAAGAAGAACAGAAGATTAGAACGCTGCCTAAGACAAAGGTGGATTGTCCAAAATGTGGGCATAAAGAGGCTTTCTACTGGCTGGTACAGACACGAGGCGCAGATGAGTCCTCTACGCAATTCTTCAGATGCACAGGTTGTGGGACAACCTGGCGAGAGAACTCCTAGAACACCGCTCAATTAAAGTACGTATAGCATATTCTTTCTGGCCGATTAGTTGCTTCGGTGAAGATGTTGTTTAAAGCCACAATTAGTGATGCAAGACAGTGGAAGAATCTACTCGCCGCGATTTCAACCCTCATCGAGGAAGCAGACTTCAATGCTGCGCCAGAGGGCATTAAGTTGAGATCGATGGACCCTTCGCATGTGGCAATGGTCGATTTCGAGTGTAATAAGTCCGCATTCCAAGAATATACATGTCTCCAACCTACTAAGATTCGACTAAATATTAGTGACATCGTGAAGAAACTGCGCGGAGCTGGACCGGAACCTCTCGAAATGTCCTATGATGAGAACACCCGCAAACTGAGCATGGTGATTAAAGGCAAATGGAAGACAACGTTCACTCTCCCAACTCTGGATCCTGGTGACGAGGAAGTCCCTACCCCAAAGATAGCATTCAACACAAAGCTCAAGATGATTAGCTCTAGCTTCAAAGACATAATTGACCAAATCCAGACGGTCAGTGACAATGTGCGATTCGAAACAACCCAAGAACGGTTCACCGCAGAGGCGGTTACTGAGTTGAGTGGAGCTAAAATAGAGCTGGAGAAAGGAAGCGAAGTCCTCCTTGAGTTGGAAGTTAAAGAACCTTGTAAAGCCACATACAATTTGAATTATCTTGCAGAGATCTCCAAGGCTGGGTCAATGGCCGCTGAACTTGTTTCCCTCGAATTCTCCAGTAATATGCCTGTAAAATTGGAGTATGAAATGCCACAACAAGGTAAGCTGCTTTACTACCTCGCCCCCAGAATCGAGGCCGAGTGAAACATGAACTCACCGGGCGCGGCAAGTGATACGATAGATTGCAGACACTGCTAACAAAACTCGACTATGCAAGATATCCCTTCACTGCAGAAGCAGCAGCATACATAAGATCAACTAGCATTAACCCAATTGAACTTGCCACACCGGAGTTCCTCCCGATCCTTGAACGCGCGAAGGAGCGGGTAAAGCAAGGAGTATTCTCTGGACGAATCTCTCCCGAATCAACACAAGAAGATGTGGATATACTAGCGTACCCAACGGCTTTGATGATCATCAGCGCGGTAAGCGACGATAGAACACGAAGACGCTATGCATTAGCTGAAGCGAAGCGTGCCTCCCAGCTTCTAAGAACGGAACCTCCGGACAAATTGCTGCAAATTGCCACTGGAAGCTTCGGATGGGATGCACACCTTGCCGAGAGAGATATCGGTGACACACATTTCGAGCTCGCACTCCATTTTACAGATTATGTCAGAAACTCAGCTCGAATTCGCAACCTCAAGTGGAAATTAGTTAATAGAGTTCTTTCGCAAGGGTACGTATTTCTTCCTAGAGAGGACTTCGCACGACTACTCGAAGAGGAAGTGCAAGCTAAAGTTCTCGAAAAAACCTCTGACACTGATATTACTCTCCCAGAAGAGCTTGAAAAGCACGTATCCAATCTTAGATCAGTTCTGATAGCTAGGTCGCAGTCATTGGCTGCCGAAGATATGCCGCACGCTGTTGTAACAGCGGCCATACCCCCATGCATGAACAACCTGCTAAGTCTGCTTCAGACATCAAAACACATCTCCCACATGGGACGATTTGCAATGGCTGCGTTCTTGCTTAGTATTGGCACAACTGAGGATGACCTTCTTGGCATGTTCAAAGCGTTCACGGATTTCGATGAGAGAATTGCTCGATATCAGGTGGAGCACATTGCAGGAAAGAGAGGCTCAAGACAAAAATATACTCCTCCCAACTGCACTACGATGCAAACACACGGACTTTGTGTGAACCCTGATGATCTATGCGCAACAGTAAGACACCCGCTCTCGTATTATCGCAAAAAGGCTAGAAATTTCTACGACAAAAGAGGAACTGGCAGGCGTGAGAAGACTGCCAAATAGACTGAGAGTTCACGTAAGCACAGCCGCACTCCTGCTGACCATTATACTCGCTTCGAGTTATTCTTACTCAGTTTCACAAAAACCTGCAGACTTGAAAAAGGATATTCAGACAGTCCTGCTCCTTTCTGATCATGATTTCAAGCCTGATGAAACCGTGCTTTTGGGTACTCTCGGGAAATTATCCACAGTAGCTGGGCCAGTGGCCGTTCTTCGAGCGGATTCAATTGCCTTGCTTGAGGTTCAACACCTGTCTTTTATCAAAAGAGAGGAACAACCTCATCTTCTAAGAGTCTTGCTTGACAAAAGTGTCCAAGATCTTGGGGCACAAACAGTCTGGAGCGTACTGAAAGATTCAGAAGGACGAAACATTACTGGTACCGGAGTGATCATAGGCTTCGTGGACACCGGCATAGATGTCAGTCACCCCGACTTCAGCTTCCCCAACGGGACTACGAAAATACTCTACGTATGGGATCAGACTATTCCAGGACGATCACCCGCAGGATTTGACTACGGATTTGAATGCACATCATCGAATATCCAGAGTGAGACATGTCCCGAGATCGATAGCTTTGGACACGGAACACACGTCGCTGGGATAGCGGCAAGTTCCGGGCGTGCGACTGGAAACTATACGGGCGTCGCACCTAGCGCCAGCATCATATTTGTCAAAAGCGGAAATCCAGTCTGCAACGGCAGTAGTTGGAGTTTTGATGATGCACACATTCTTGACGGAATCAACTACATCGTGAAGAAGGCACACCAACTTGGTAGAAGAGCAGTAATCAGTCTTAGCTTAGGCGGAAATATCGGTGGCCACGATGGTACTGACCCTCTCGAGCAAGCTCTCGACGCGGTTGTGAGAGACGGAACACCCATCGTAGTCGCGGCAGGTAACCAAGCTCAGGACCAAATACACGTTCATGGACAACTGTCCAATCAGAAAGTGGTTACGGCTAACATTGAAGTGAAATCACGAACAAACGACTTGCAGATTGATATCTGGCACTCTACGCAAGACGAAATTACCGCGACCTTAGTCTCCCCTGACGGCCACAATTACTCAACGCAAACACCAACCGGAGGATCATCTACCGCCATCGGAAACGTGACGGTCAGCACGACCTCAACAAGCGTAGGACGAGAAATATACTTTGAAATCATCTCTGCAATAGCCCTCCCCACCACGGGTTGGAAGATAGCCTTTGCCGGAAAGGAAATTCGGGCAAACGGGATATGGGACTCATGGGTAGACGCAGTATCATGCTCATTCCCTCCTGCCATCTTCCTTCCAGGGAACGGGTACAGCGTCGATCCAAACGACACAATTGGTATTCCAGGCACCGCCCACAACGTAGTCACGGTCGGCGCTTACATAACGAAAACGACCTGGCCAGGATTAGGCGGTGGCACGTACGGATCAACCGCATATCATATCGGCCAAATCGCACCGTTCAGCTCGCTTGGTCCAACGCGCGATAACCGAACTAAACCAGATATTGTAGCCCCCGGCATGTTCATCGCCTCGGCAAGGTCAACGCGGATACCTTCAAGCAGCACAGATCCGGACCGATTTCACAGAGTACTCGCTGGCACTAGCATGGCTGCACCCCATGTAGCGGGGGTAATTGCCCTTATGCTACAATACGCACCCAACCTATCTGCACTTCAAATAACAGATATTCTGAGGCAATCAGCGCGTGAAGATCAGATCACGGGATTCCTGCCGCCAACCGGGTCACGCACATGGGGCTTTGGCAAAGCTGACGCTAGGACTGCCATAGGATTCTTTCGCGTGTCGATCGTTAGTCTCAGCCTACCTAGCTCAGTGACAGCACGAATGCTAATCGACAATAACGGACTAGACGTAACCGGAGGTTCTTGGCTTGACTATTATTTCCTAAATGGAACGATACATAGGATATCCATGGACAGAGAAGCAAGCGTAGGATCCGTGCGGTATTTGTTCTCAAACAGCAATTTCACCGTTCACCGAACTTCAATTGAAGTTCTGAAATACAAAGTACAATACTATCTAGAAGTGAGAACGTTACCTATTGTTGCGACGACAGAAGAGTCTGGTTGGTACGAAGCAAATGTCACAATTTCACTGAACTCGGCTGCTTTCATATATTCCCAACCACGTATGCTTGGCGCAAGGTTCGTCAGGATTGGCTGGTGGACTAGTGATCTGACAATCTTGTCAGCCACAGCAATAACACTCAATCATCCCATGATGATCACGACGTTGTACGTTCTGACCTATCCGCCTGAAGTTCTGGAAGCCTTGTCAGTGATTTTTTCGGCACTACTACTTACAATGTGGATTCGAAGGTCGCATGTCTCTTCGAGAGAAACATCAGACCCCGATTTGAACATCGAACATCAAAAGACGCATGATTCAGATATTGCACGAGTTTACCGCCAACATTCGCGACAAGGATCTTGTCCAGAGACAGCCATCCGTAACGACCCTTGAGGAAAATGTGCAACGTCCCCTACTCTCGTGTACCCATCGTCCATACTGTGCCCTCGATCAGACGAGCTTAGCTTAGTTTATGAGCCCAATCCTATAATTGCATTCACCCAATTCAGCGGTGGAAAATTCCTGTCAACCATAAACGACCCAACACGATTCGATTTCCTGAAACAACATTTTCTGACCTATTACAAGGAACACGCCAACGCATTGAAACCACCGCCGTCAATGAATGAACGGGAATTTGGATTTCTAACCTTTCGCGAGAAAATCATGATACGACACAAGGCGTTCAACGACTTGGAATCGTTCAAAGACACCTTACTATCGTTGACGCCTTCAGATGTTTACTATTCAACTGCGTATTATGAACAGCCCGAGGCAGACATGGCAAGAAAAGGTTGGCTCGGAGCCGACATAGTTTTTGATGTAGACGCCGACCACCTAGAGACACCATGTAAAGAAACGCATGACATGTGGAGTTGTCCAAACTGCAAAGAAGCGGCCAAAGGCAAGAAGCCTCTCAGGTGCCCAAAGTGCTACCATGAAAAACTCGAGGAAAAAGCATGGTTATGCGATAGATGTCTCTTCGCAGCAAAAGAGGAGATGATCAAACTAAGAGACCTTATGGTGGAGGATTTTGGAATAAACCCGAAGGACGTGCATCTGTTCTTTTCAGGACATAGAGGATATCATATGCATCTGATTACTGACAGGTTGAGGAAATTAGACGATGCCCAACGGAAGGAAATAGTTGACTATGTTTTGGGACTAGGTCTCGACCCTGCCGAGCAGGGATTGTACCAGGGGCCTTCCGACATTTATTCCTCAGACAAACACTCAGTCATAGTTGGTCCTCAAGTGACCGACCCAGGTTGGCGTGGCAGACTCGCTAAAGGGGTTCTGCAGGTGATCACTACATTCGATAAGAAGAAATTGATGGAACTCGGGTTCTCTAAAGGAGCAGTTAGTCAGATCATTGACGAGCGCGACAAGATTGAAAGAGATTGGCTAAAGGAGATACCGTGGAGTTACTATCAAGATAGATGGCGAGTGACAGAGCAGATTTGGAAGAGTGCAATGGAGAAGTCTCTAGATGCCGTAAGATTGAGAACGAACATTGACACGGTGGTCACAACCGATATACATCGGTTAATCAGAATGCCTGGTACGTTGAATGGCAAGACAGGATTGAAGGCTACTATGTTACCTTTGGATGGTCTGGAGAATTTTGACCCGTTCGATGAACCTGTTGTCTTCCAAGGAAATCAAAGGGTGCATGTTAAGACAGCGCCGGAGATTAGAATTAAGGATAGGAAATTTGGGCCATTTGAAAATGAAGAAGTAGAGCTACCTTTGGCGGCGGCGGTCTTGTTAGTCGCCAAAGGTGTAGCTTTTCCGGTGAAATAGATTGTACAGCGACCTCTATAAGGCGTGGAAATCCGAAAAATCCAGCTCCCTACCTCAAGCTCTTCCCGTAGACCTCTACCAGCGCACGACAATGTACCTAAATGGTGTTAATGATGAGCTGTCAACAACAGATACGCACACCATACAAGGTCGGCTCCTAGTAAGAGAGAAGGAGATGACGGAACGTTTACTTGGTGAATTGCGACAGACTAGAATTCAAAAAATAATATCAGCGGCACAGAATCGGATTCCGATTCAACAGGCGTCTTTAACTGAAGAGGAGTTTGGCGTACTCCAGAAAATCAACCAGTCGTTATCATCCTTAGGCCAGCAGCTTCCAGTGCAGCCGCAAAAGGAAGGGCTAACTGATGAATTGAGGGTTGTTCGATTCCTCGAAGACATACCTGAAATTGTGGGAGTAGATCTAAGAATCTACGGACCATTTAAGAAGGAAGACGTTGCCTCCCTGCCTGCACCAAATGCCCATGCACTTGAGAGGCAGGGTGCCGTGAAGGCGATAGAAGTGAGAGGTATTTCGTGAGGAGTCAAGAATTCGCCAGAAATAAATACGACACTTGTGGGTAGGTATCGAACCTAAGCTGATCAGTATGAAGGCTCCAAAGCAAATGCGTACCTACTGCCCGAAATGCAAATCTCATACTGATCATCAAGTTTCGATCTACAAGAAGGGTAAAGATCGCGCTATGGCTGTGGGAAACAGACGCCACGAACGCGACGAACATGGTTACGGAGGCCAAAAGTTCCCCAAACTGAAGCGAACTGCAAAGACGACGAAGAAACAGCTTCTTCGACTGTCATGCAAGACTTGTGATACAACGGTCTATAGATTGGGTATACGCCTAAGAAAACTCGATCTGATCTAGCCGAATAATCTCGGATCAAGCCATAACACTTATGTTATAATATCCGTATCCACTCCGCTCCTTAGAAGAGTACGATCGAATTGAAACAAAAAGAATTGATACCACAACCGCAAAGCAATTTTGTTCGTGTTAAGTGTCCAAAATGCGGTAACGAACAAGTTGTTTTTGACAGGCCATCTGTCGCTCCACATTGTTCTGTTTGCGATGAGGTCTTGGCTGAAACAACTGGCGGCAAAGCTAGACTAAAGGCTGAAGTGCTTCAGGCTCTCGGTTAGGATTTTGGTTATGTCTTCAACACCGAATTACCCCGAAGTTGGCGACTTAGTAGTAGCATCCGTCACGCGGGTTGTGGATTATGGCGCCTACGTTAAACTAGATGAATATGATGGCGTCGAAGGTCTCATTCACATCTCCGAAGTTGCAAGCACTTATGTGAAAAACATTAGAGTGCACGTTCGAGAAGGGCAAAAACTGGTTCTGAAGGTTCTGCGTGTTTCAACTCAACGAGCGCAGGTTGATCTTTCTCTACGTAGAGTCACCGGACGAGAGAAATCTGAAAAAATGCTCGAATGGAAGAAAGTCAAGAAGGCTGACTCGATCGTCAAAGGGGCTGCAGAGAAACTGAAAGCAACTTCGGAAGATACCTCGAAAATCAGAGATCTGATCTACGAGAAGTTTGACAATCCGTTCGATGCTTTTGAAGAGACAATAGAGGAAGGTGAGGAAACCTTCACAGGTCTGGGGATAAGTGAAGATTGGGCGAAGGCCCTTACTGAGGTATCCCGTAGTAAGATAAGACTGGAGAAAGCGAAAGTCACTGGAACCGTGGAGCTGACTTGCTCTAAGACGGAGGGGGTGGAGGCGATTCGGCAAGCTCTACGAGTGGCAAAGAAGGCTAAGAAAACGAGAGGGACCACCGTGAAGGTTTACACTATCGGCTCCCCCCGTTACAGGTTAGAGGTCCGCAGTAAGGAGATCACGGACGCTCAAGCGACTCTGAATCAGGCTGTTACAGACGTGTTAGCGTCCATCAAGAGCCTAGGCGGTGAAGGGCGTAGAGTCAGTTGAAATGGCTCCTTAGAAAATGCCCTTCATGTTTGTCGTACACTCTAAAGCAGAAGTGCCCGAAATGCGGGACAGACACCGTCACGCCGCATCCTCCCAAATTTTCACCGCATGATAAGTATGCTAGGTTCAAACAGAGCGAAAAAACGACCCCTGCAATATAACCAAGTTACTACGCCCTGCTAATCTCTAAGATTGCTTCCGCAGGGCCGTAAGTGTTGTTTCCAGTCCAGCTAGCCTTTACTGTGAGGCTGCCCGAGACCGGGACCGTCCATGTGTAGGTCATTGTCTGAGAAGACATTGGAAAAGTTCCGATCACATTGTAGGTTCGGTTATCTGACGAATAGGAGAGTGTTACGTTCGCACCCATCACTAACGGGGTCATTGTCCACGTCAACGTAATCGTCTGTCCCGCGGATACACTGGCCTTTGACGCAGAGAGGGCAAGTGTAACGGTGTTTGATGCGACTTGAAGTCCCTGGGGTTGTGTAGCAGTATCAAAGTAGCTCCCAGTCTGGCCTGGGTAGTGGCCTCGGATAGTGTAGTTGCCTGGAATGGTAGGAGTCCATGTACCGTTAAATGATCCGTCTAGAGACACAGTGACTATGTCGAGCGGAGTCCATTGACCATTTGGATCCAGAAACTCTAATCCTACTCTCTGCTGTCCCGATATCGGGTTACCGTCGGCATCCGTCAGATTGCCGGAGAAAGACACATTCTGACCAAGCCTTACCGGACCATTGATATGAGCAATGTTTAGCTTTGCAGTTGAAGGATAGCTGGTTCGGAAAAGTAATACGTAGTTGTTTGTGGAATGGAATACCTCCGAGAAGTAGCTATCGAACGGCGAGGAGGGAGCACCCGCCTGAAGTGTACCTTTGCTCATCATCCATCCGAGCATCGTTGCACCGTTTGGCTCATTGTTGTCAGTGATTGTATCATTGGATATCGCCTTCCCGGTCGACGCATCCTCGATGACCCTGTAGTATGTTGAAGTCTGAGCTTGCGGATTCGACCGCTCAAGGAACGCTATCTTATAGTTATGATTCTGGTAGTTCCACACTGTACCGTTTCCGATTCTAGCCATCCAGTACCACTTTCCGTCTTCGCCGAATCCTTGGTAAGATTGACCGCCGCCGGAAGACTGCCCCCCAGGGGTAATGAAGATTGCAACGTATGAAACGTTGTATCTTTTCAGAGTGGGTATAGCAAAAGTGGTATTGGATAGGAACGCCTGCGCGATCACGCCTATCTGTGTTGAGTTTTGGGTCCCGTTATCGGCTAGGGTTCGACGATCGCCCAAAGCAGTTATCCAGTATCCGTAATCCCACCAAGCGAAAACAACTGACCCTTGCGGCGTATTCGCTCTCATCCAAGACAAAGCGTCCAACCAGTCCGCGTATTTCAGCTCACTACCAGCCGATGGAGCGGTAGGAATGCTTGAAGTAACAATTGTCGCAGGCTGATATGATGCTTGAACTGCTCGCCAAAATGATGGAACTATCAGAATGAGCAGGATAAGGAAGATTGCAACACCAAATTCTCTACCGATTCTTGCAATCACGCGAGTCTTCCGTTTTGGATAGATGACCGCTTCCCGAATGATGTCGATCGCTGGTTTCCCTAACTCTACAGTTCCAATCGCAGCAAGAATGCAGAAGGCAGGCGCCAACAGCAAAGTTAGTCGAACGAAGGAGGCAGCGAAATACACTGAGGTAACTCCCCACAAGAATAGGAATATGTCATCGTTTCTTGCTCTCTGCAAAATGAATACGAAACCGAACATGCCGAGGAGCAGTATGGCGCCGAATTCATAGAAGAACGACGACCAAGTAGCAGGTTGATGCTCTGCTACGCTCGCAATAATAGGCACGTCACCGCGAACGAATGGATTGATTACCGCGATAGAATTTCCCGTATGGGTTCGCAATTATGTTGAAGTATGATAGAGCCGCTACACCTGCTATCGTCACTATAACGATTCCAGCCAATAGGTAGATCTGTGCTCGCCTATCTGACATGTATCCGGAAACTTCACGTCCCAGAAGAATGATTTCTCCCACTGGAACCGCGAGCCAGGATAAGTCGCTCAATGTGGCGAAGCCTAGTTTAGGCACTAGGAATGGCGTCAAGAGCATGAATACCCCCATCGATACTGAATATGTGATGAACAGCTTTCTTGAGGATCTCCCGATTAAAGCTAGCACGACCGCGTATACGACTAGGAGATCAAGCGGATAGTACGCAGCAGCCCATGATGCAGACAGGTAAAATAGCGAAAAACCCGCCAGACTCGCGTAGACAAGCGTCTTCCTTGTTGAATATGTCGGATTCATGGCGCGCCTGAAGAAGATGAAGATTAGAAGCATGAGAAGAATTCCTAGTGGTTCGTGCCTCAGGAAGCCTAGCTGAGTTCGTCCGATGCTGCTTGGGTTCAAAGCGAGAAATAGCCCCGTGAACATTCCTACCCCTCTTCCCCAGAGGTCTTTACCAAAAACATAAGCAGCCAGAACGGTCAGGGTGCCTGCCACGACTGGAAAGACCATAGCAACATCAAAGGCACTCACTAGCACGCCGACTGAATGAAGGAACATTGTTATCGCGGCAACAACGAAAGCTTCACCGTACAGATTCCAAGTTGGCATATCTGCTCCATAGGGGTACCAGCTCATTGTGTCATGCCACTTGAACCATGCAAGGAACCCGTGGTCCACAACATACTGTGACATTCGCCACTGGAGATATGGATCGAATTCGTTGAGATAGAACCCCCATCGAATAGGCATCATCCTAACCGTTACAGCAATGATAACAATTAGCGCGAGCGAAATTAATTCCAGCACGGTACCACGGGAGACTGTTGAGAATGATTTTCTTACGGCTTGAATTCGATCGGCTAGGACTTCGCGGTTCACATATTTCCCTAAGTAACCGCCAACGCTCCGAAGAGCTCGTCTGGTAGCCGACACTTTGCATGCACCAAGGATTTTCAGATTACAAATTCAGCCTCGTATAAAAGGTTATGAAGCAAAAGCCACTTTGTCAAATACTCGGACGCGATCTACCTGGGATCGTCGAACGTTTTGGCGATGTGTGATGGGAAGATGTTCATGCAAGCAGGTAAACGATGATGAGGCGAGATATTGCACGCGTTGCGGCTCAATTTTGAAACGAGTATTCTGCTCCGTCTGCGGAACAGCTAATCCGGAAGGATTAGGAAATTGCTTACAGTGCGGCACTGTCCTTCCGAACATATCGGAAATAAGATGGGCGCCTTCAGTCAGTGTAATTCACCCTACGGAAGCGATGATTGAAAAAGGAAAGGATAATTCGGATGAGCGCCATTGAATGAGATGAGCTGATACTACTTTCTCGTATATCCGTACTTGGTGGTGTCATAGAATGGGGGTTTGACGAGCCTAACCTGTTCTGGCCGGTCTCTTATCTTGAGTTCAAATGAATCGGAATTTGAATCTCCAGTTCTCACATATCCTATCGCTATTCCCTTGTCAAGTATAGGTGACAGAGATCCACTCGTGACTTCTCCGACTACCGCTCCTGATCGAATGATTGGGAACCCATGTCTAGGAATGACTCTGTTTACTGTCACCAATCCGACTCTACTTTTCTCTGTCCCTTTTTGCTTGACCTCCTGTAGGCTCGACCTTCCGATGAATTCCTTATGGAGTTTAACCACGAATCCCAACTTGGCTTCGTAAGGATTGGTGGATTCATCCATATCCGTTCCGTAGAGACAAAGCCCTGCCTCTAACCTTAACAGATCTCTTGCTCCGAGGCCACAAGGCTCGATGCCATTAGGTTTGCCAACTTCAAGCAGTTTTTTCCATACCGAAACTGCGACTTGTGGACGGGTTACAGAAGAGTTACAAACGAATATCTCGAATCCATCTTCTCCGGTGTAACCGGTCCTTGTTATGAGTGTTTTCGCGCCGCTGATTTTACTCCACGCAGAACCAAATCGCGGAATGGTGTCTACGTGTACGTCGGCAGTCCTCTGTAAGACATCAGCTGCCTTTGGACCTTGCAGCGCGTACATGGCCACTTGGTCCGATACATCTTCGAGTTCAACGCTCCCCTCAGCGTTCCTCGATAACCACTCAAAGTCTTTCGATCGGTTTGCAGCGTTGTAAATAACCATGTATTCGCAATCGGCTAGCCTAAAAACTAATAGATCGTCTTTAATGCCACCCAGCTCATTGCAGATTAGCGAGTAGTGTCCATCTCCCACGCGAAGAGAACTTGCGTCGTTAGTTGTAACGGTGTCCAAGAACTTACATGAATCATCGCCGCGTACAATTGCTCGACCCATATGAGTTACGTCGAAGATTCCTACCGAGTTTCTTACTGTGAGCGATTCAATGATAATTCCCTTGAACCAGAGAGGGAGACTGAAGCCTGCGAAGTCCACGATGTGCCCATTTTTTTCATGAAAATCTTGCAAATGGACGACATTTGGCAATCTTTACAGAATGCTCCTTCATGCGGGAGCAGAAGTCACTTTGGGGATTCCTCAAAGGGAACAATTCTGAGTTTCTCTGTTTCAAACTCAAGCTTCTTCTTGCATTGTGGGCATAACCCATTATGACGTTGAATTATCTCGATCGGCGTTTCAAGCTCGAGTCCGTGATACAGAATTGAACCACAATCTGCGCACACGATTTTCTGAGGCAATACGTAACCTCGCTTCCTACAGCCATACGGTAACCTATTTTAGCATCGTGGTTATTCCTCTGCGACGGGATTCGGAAAATGCTCGAGGGACTTAAGACCAGAATAAGAAAAATGCCTTGGCGGCTTCAAAGGTGGTTCGGGAACTTCGGATATTCGTTCAGAATCTTCCGAACACCATCCACTGCACGGAGGATGAAGCCCTCAACCACCGTATCAATCATAATCGCCTTAGCGTTTGTCTGTTTCGTGTTGGCTGGAGGAGTCTACGATATTCTCGAACACCCGATTTCGCTGCTTCCTACTACTAGTGGCTACTCAGTGCTAATTAGAGGAACATTGGGACAACAAACATTGAATGAGAGCTTGATTGCAGCGTTCCTTTATATGCTCGGCCTAGGCGGGTTGTATATGCTTCTGCGAAGTACGAGATTCGCATATCGTCCTCGGAACGCATACATGCTGCTGATAATTGGCACCATTACTGTTCTGGTTGTCGCCTACTACTCTAACGCTTTAATGATATCAAAATTGGGCGGATGAATTTCTACCAGTAATTGGACTTTAGTCCGAGTTTGTAGGCGCACACATTCGTGAAAAAGTGAATCGGTGGAGTAACACAAAACAGAATCAACAAAGTTCCCATCGTCGGAGTATAGATCACTGAGATCGCGAGAACCGCTCCTATTACGAAGTCTAATTGGTCTACGCCTGGCAACGGTTGTCCTGGGTTAATTCCCAGCCGACGCTTTATGAATGCGCCGCCTAAATCGCCCAGTAAGGCACCGGCAGATGCCAAGGTAGCCAGCCTAATCATATCAGTAGCGGACAGAAGTGATTCGAAGATTCCAACAATAATCCCGACGGTAAGGCCACTTAGAAGACCGCGTACTGTCTTGTGGTCTCCGAAAATTCGTTCGCTATCAGGCATAGTTCTCCCGAAATCTACTGCTCTACCTCCACCGAAAAGAACTGGCGCTCCATTGGTACAATAGATTGGCCCGATAATGTACAAGGCAGATACCCAATCTTGCAATGAAGGCCACAAGGTTCCTCAGGCCGCAGTTAAGTCGCTTACACGTTAAAATGGTTAGGCTCGCGTCTCTGTAAAACCTCTTTCAGTTAAAGTCAGAAAGCATCTTCCATCTCTGGTGTCAGCACCTTTCAATCTCTCTAATGCAAATTCTCTTACCATCGGGTTCGGCGTATTTCGTATTCTTATGATGGTACTCGGAAAGTGGAAAATGGCTCGACGTGCAACAGGCTCAATTTGATTCCCCATTGGTTTCAGCCGCGCGTGAACTTGACTGGTTATGACGCACGCAATCTTCTTTGATCGAGTGAGGTCCGCAAGATACGCAAGTTGTCTGGTGAGATCTCTGTTCAGATTAAAGACGCTTCCCGTCTTCGGAAAGGCTGCTCTATAGAGAGTAGACATCGAATCTATGACGACGAGGCCTAATCTTGGTGTAACGTAATTGTTCAAGGATTCCACAAGCATCCTTTGCTCCTCGAATGTATCAGGAAAGAACAGCATTATCAGTTCACTCAATGAGTGTGAGTTATCTCCTGCGATTTGGTGAAATCTTTGTTGGGTGAATGAATTGTCAGAATCTATGAATAGAGCCTTCTGTCCTCTTGTAGCAACCGAAGTCGATGCTTGGATGCATATTGTTGTCTTTCCAGTGGCGGCTTCCCCGTAGAGGAGAGTGATCTCTCCCTGTTCGATTCCTCCTTGCAGGAGTTTGTCGAGGCCATTGCAGCCAGTTGACAGTGTTTGGGTCACGATTTGGCGACCTTGATTTGTGTTATCCTATCATACAGGATTCGTGATCGATCCATTTTATTCTTGATTCTGATATCTTCTAACGATCATCTATGCAACCACTGATCACACCGCTTCCAAGGTGGAAATCCCTACGAGAGAGAGATTAGGCAGATCCGTGACGAGTGACAAAGACACGGATTGTAACCTGAGACGTCATACGTTGAGCCTGTACCGGACGAATTGACTGCAACCTGGAAAACGTGAACAGTGTTATCACAATAAGACACACTCCCAGTCTGAACTTCAATGCCCTTTCGAGGTCAAGTAGAGGCGTTAATTAGGTGTTTCGAGGAAACGATTAATCAATTGCCTGAGCTCGTCATTAGTTCCCTCACGATGGCTCGAGGTTTTGCGGCATCGAGGAGCCGCGCAAACTGTTTCATCCACAATGGGTAAATGCAGAATTTCCCATAAAAGAACTCTTCAAACACTAAGTTATCGAGGAGGCTGATGGCCTTGCGTACTCGTGCATATCCATAAACCGTGGATAGCCTGTCCACATTATCCAACGACGGCAAACATAGGAATTCGGAAGCAATCGTAGAGTAAACTTCCATTGTTGCGCCACCATCCTGCCATCTCTTCTGCTGCAACTTACGTAGAACTGCTCTTTTGAACGCACGTGATTGTGAAAGTCGCTCTTCAATCGTGGACTTGGACAGGTCCATTATGATTCCATTCAAGAGTCTACCTCATAACACATTTTTAAATTCATGCACACTTCGTGAAATAACACCTGATCCGGCTAGCGCAAGTTTACCTCTTCTTTACAAGTTCATCCAAGAACTTCACATAATCGTTATGCCTCAGCAAAATCTTGAGCTCATCATTAAGACGCGAAGGCTTAACTACTACGATCCATCCGGCGCCATATGGATCATGGTTAACCAATTCGGGCAAATTGACCAGTTTTTCATTCCGTTCCACAACTTCCCCAGATATTGGAGAATACATCTCAGATACCGCTTTAACCGACTCTACAGTCCCAAAGCTTGCATTCTGAGTCAGGATCTTGTTGAGATCGGGTAGGTCAACATACACAACCTCATGGAGCGTCTTTTGTGCGTAATCCGTTACACCGATACGACATTTCTCGTTCTCAATCTTCATCCACTCGTGCTCTTTAGTGTAGTAGAGTCCTTCGAGAATCTCGTATTCGCCAATTTTCATATGTGACACTTTAGGAATTTACGATCATGAAACATTCTATTTAGCAATATGCTCTATCAACATGGATGAGCATTAGGACTCGTTTAGTCATTGCGATATCTTCTTCCAGCCGACAAAACGCTGATCGTTAGAGGACCAGCCACACTGGCCCTACTTAATGGGGAGGCAGGAATTCTCGGATCGCCACTTAACAACTTAACGAAGATTTTTGTCAACCAAGAGAAGCAGCTACCCGTAGAATCGAGACGTGAAACAGAAGTTGAAATAACACTCGGCGAAACTGGTGCGATAAGGGAGATAGAGGGCAGCAGCGTTCCAAGATCATGGAAAGACGTCGTCGATTCTCTAGAGACAATACACCAAGGGACTGCGATGATTATTGGACCAGCAGATGTTGGCAAGAGCACTCTATGCACATATGCAATGAACGAGCTTCTCAACAGAAGAACTAAGGTGCGAGTAATTGATGCCGATGTTGGGCAGGCGGACATCGGTCCACCGACGACAATAGCGTCATCCACTCCGAACATACCGACGCCAGTCCTATCAGGACTTGATCCCGACAGAATGTTTTTCGTAGGTCACACCAGTCCCGGCTCCGTGGAATCAAAAGTGTTCTATGGGATCAAACGAATGTTGAACTCTGATTGCAATATGTTGACGATCATCAATACCGACGGATGGATACTTGATTCAGAAGCGATCGTCTACAAGAACCAACTAATATCAACTGTCCAGCCTGACATCGTGATAGGGATCGGTCCGAAAAACAGTCTCCGTCCATTACTCGATACCACAAAATCACGGTGGATTCTAGCGGAAACCTCTCGGGCAATCCTTCCGCGAACAAGAAGCGATAGGAAGGAAATTCGTAAGAGTGGATACCGTCGTTTTCTCGACGGAAGCACCGTCCATACACTCAGATTGAACGACGTTAAGATGCAGCTGAGGAAAAATATTAGGCACGCCCTCTCCACACGTAGTTCCGAACTGCACAACGTTCTCGTAGGCTTTCTTGATGACGAGGGGTTCATGCATCAGATCGGAATTCTTGAGACAATGGTGGATGATTACCTCCGAATATACTGCAAGACAATGCACAAGACTACCATTCTCGAGCTTGGACATGTTAAGCTTTCAAGAGATGGCTCAGAACTAGGTTTCCTAGAATGATTCGTTCCGGGACGGGCCACGGGCATTATCCTTTAATGAGTGAATGCGACACACTTCGAAAATCTGTGTGTGAATCTGCTTGAGTACACTCGAGCAATATCGGAATCAAATTCGAGAGACAGATAGACGCCTCCTCTTACTAATCAAAGAAAGGTTGACTATAGGAAGCGAATTGTCTAAGGTGAAACAAGCCCAAGGCTTACCCACAATCGATGCCGATGCTGAACAGATCACAATGGACAATCTTGTGAACTCCGCAACGAGGTTAGGCATCGGCATTTCATTCGCGAGACAACTGGGAGAACTACTCATAGAACAGACGATTCAAGTACAGGAGAACAACAAGCCAAGACAATCGAAAGACCAACTGCTAAAGCAGATCTTCGAGCTAACACAGAAATTGGGTGCAGAAGGGAAGAAGATCACTCGTTTTGAAATTGGCGAACCAAATTTCGCCCCTCCTGAATCAGTTATCAAAGGCTTGACCTCCTCTCTTCGGAAAAACAGAATCATTGGGTATGGTCCTGCAGCCGGTTTGCCTGAACTACGGAAAGCGTTGGCGCTGGAAATTTCGGAAGAACATGGAACAACTATTGATCCAGATCAGATATTGATCACTCCGGGAGGGAGATTTGGTATTTTCGCGACTATCATGAGCTTCGTCTCTGCACTTGATCGGGTTATCATCCCTCAGCCCGCCTGGCCAGCATATGAGGAATGCGTCGGTTTAACCAAGGGCCGCGTAATCCCTCTTACTACAACACTCGAGAGGAATTGGGAATTGGATATGTCAGCACTTGAAGCGGAAATGCGAAAAGGCACGAGAATGCTGGTTCTGAATAGCCCCAACAATCCCACTGGGAAAGTAGTAAACAAGAAGAGATTCCACGAAATCGTGGAACTTGCACGTAAATATGATACGTTCGTGCTTTCAGACGAGGTGTACGAGAAATACGTTCGATCGAAAGCCCCAAGCATTCTTGAGGAGGATTATGCTAATTCCGTCTACATCAATAGTTTCTCGAAACGATTTAGTCTGACCGGATGGAGAATTGCATACTTAGTGACAACGAAAGAGCATGCTAAACGCATAAGACGGATTATTCAAACAGCTGTAACATGTGTTCCTGAATTCATTCAGAAAGCTGCCCTAATTGCGCTGAAGGAGGGCAAATCAGATGCACGACGTAACATCAATTCAATCTTGAAGAAAGTAGATCTAACCTGCAGAGAATTAGATAAAATAGACGTAGACTTTTACAAACCTGAAGGTGCATTCTACGTATTTCCTCGAGCCAAGAAGAAGAACTTCGACTCAGCCAAGTTCGCAAATGATTTACTGAAAGAACGACAAGTCAGCATCAGCCCAGGCCAATCATTCGGAGACTATCCAGCGTTCTTTAGATTGGCAGTTTCACTCCCTGAGCGCCAAATTCCAAATGCAATCAAGTTAATCGGTAAGGCAGTTGAATCTTGGTCACAGTAGCCGTCGTTGGCGGAGCCGGACGGATGGGTAACTGGTTTGCCAAATTCCTAAAGTCAAATCGTTACGGAGTTCTCATTTCTGATCGGAACAAGCAAGCGGGAAAGGCTTGTTCTAGACGATTAGCCACTGAATTTGTGGGCGATTACCTCGTCGCTGCAAAGAGAGCAGACGTAATCATGCTCGCCACGCCAACAAAGGAAACTAACTCAATTCTTAAGCAACTTGCACGCGAACTCAAACCGGGGACGCTTATTGTCGAAATCTCCTCAGTGAAAGCACCTGTCCAACGGACGATTGCAGCGCTACAAGAAAGTGGAGTTCCAGTTCTTAGCATCCATCCGATGTTCGGACCAGGAGCAAAGACGCTTAAAGGTAGATCAATTCTCGAAGTTTCAAAGCCTCGTCATCGCGAAGCTGAACGGTTGCTCTCGATCTTACGAAGAAGGGGGGCACGAATAGTCCGATGCCCCATCGATAAACATGACACGCTCGCATCCATAGTCATCGCATTGCCACACCTCATGAACATAAGTCTGATCGAGACGCTACGGACGTTGGGAATAAGTTTGAATGAGGTTAACATGGTTTCTGGAACTACATTCAAACTCCAGTCACTAATTGCTGAAGCAATCTACCAGGAAGATCCCGCAAATGAGATTTCCATTCTTGCAGACAGTAATAGCTCCGTATTGTTGACTTACAATCAACGAGTCAGAGCCATGCTTAGCATCATCCGAAACAAACCTGACGACATATCTCAAATATTGAGTGCCGGACGGTGTTTGATTGAAATGGATAGGCATTTCGCAGACTCCTATGAAAGATTCAATAGGGCGGTGCAAGCCGCGCTAGTTTGATTGCTTCTTACTTAACACACGTGGAATCCTACCAGAACGAATACAATGATCGGCAAGCACAATCGCGACTGCAGACTCAACAACCGGAACAGCCTTTGGCACAATGCACGGGTCGTGCCGTCCTGTAACTTGGACATTAGTATCTACCATCGTCTTCAGGTTCACAGTCTGTTGAACTTTCGGAATCGACGATGGGGGCTTAAAGGACAGACGAATGACTATTGGCATACCATTTGAAAGCCCACCGAGAATCCCTCCAGCATTATTCGTCAGTGTAACGATCTTTCCATTAACAGCTGAATATGGGTCGTTGTTCTCTGAACCCTTTACCGTCGACGCTTTGAACCCCAGACCGACTTCGAACCCTTTGACAGCAGGTATACTGAAGGCAATTTTCGCAAGATCGCCGTCGAGATTGTCAAAGAAAGGCTCACCAACTCCGGGAGGAACACCTTCCGCAATACATTCCACAATACCACCAAGACTATCTCCGTCCTCACGTGTCTTCAGAATGGCTTCTCTCATTTTCTCAGCGGCTATCGGGTCTGCGCACCTTACCGAGTTGGTGTAAGCATCTCGCCTTACGACATCGTAAGGTAACTTATGTTCGACTTTCACATCGTGAATTTGGATTGTGTGAGCAAAGATTTCAACTCCAATTACTCGTAGGAGTTTTCTAGCGATCGCTCCTGCCATAATAAAGGACACCGTCATCCTCCCGCTCGCCGTTCCACCTCCTCTTAGGTCATTGAAATCCCCAAACTTAATTCGCGAGGGAAAATCTGCGTGGCCGGGCCGCAGGACCGTCTTCAATTTCTCATAATCCTGAGAGCGCACATCTTTGTTCCAGGTAAGTAAGGCGATAGGTGCGCCTGTTGTGTATCCGTCATACACTCCCGATAGTATTTGGACCTCATCCCTTTCTCTTCTTGCGGAAACTAGAGTAGGATCAGTCGGTATTCTTCTATCGAGCTCGCGCTGAATATCGTTAACGTCTAGTGGCAGACCCGCAGGGCACCCGTCAATTAGTGCGGCGACTCCAGGACCGTGGCTTTCGCCAAAAACTGTAACGCTAAACTCCTTTCCGAATGAACTGTTACCCAACTACTGCAACTCCGATCGAACGCAAATCCTCGAAAAAGTTCGGGTACGACTTGTTAACACACTCTGCACCTTCTATGACAATCTCCTTTTCCGCACCTAAAGCTGCGACTGATAGTGCCATAGCAATTCGGTGATCGTTGTAGGCATGTACACTTCCTCCCTTCAACATGACAGGGCCGTTCAAGATTAGACCATCCTCCGTTTCTGTAACATCTGCGCCCAAGGAAACCAGTTCAGATCGCATTGATGCCAGTCTATCAGACTCTTTGTAGCGTAATCTTCGCGCGCCTGTCATCCTCGTTTTCCCCTCAGCATAACAGCCTAGCACCGCAATGATTGGTCCCAAGTCTGGACATTCTCTGATATCGACGTCCGTTGCCTTTAGCTTACCGCCATGTACGATTATGCTGTTTCTATTGGCAACCGTTCTCACTCCCATTCGCGATAGAAGATCGCTTATAGCAGAATCCGGTTCCAATGTCTGCAGTAAGTTACTGACAGTTAGTGATGATCCAGTAATGGCTGCGGCCGACAAATGGTATGAAGCGGAAGAGTAATCGCCAGAAATTCTGTGTGTTGTAGGCAAAGGCTTCTGACCCTTAGGCACTTCAAAGTGGGAAAGATCTCGATTTACATTAACATAAACGCCATGTCTTCGGAGAGTCTCAATTGTCAGAAGAACGTAGTTACGTGACTCGAGTGGTGAAAGGAGTTCCAACTTGATGCCTCTCCTCATCAATGTGCCAGCAAGAAGCAATCCTGAAATGAATTGGGAACTCACGTCTCCCGCACTGTCACCACTCCTCCTTCAGCTGGACCGCCACGGACTCTAACTATGCGATCTTTGACCGTTAGAGAAACGTTAAGCTGCTCTAGTGCATCTGCTAATGGCTCTATCGGTCGCCGCATCAGGCCTTCTTTAACTTTCAATCCGGTTTCGGATCCGGTCAAGCTCAAGATTGGAATCACAAATCGCATCGTAACGCCAGATTCTCCGCAATCTATCATCTCGCGAGGCGGTTTCAGAGTGCCATCGCTCGATACAACTCGAGTTCCAAAACCAGAGATTCTTGCACCAAGCGCTGCAACTGCTCTTTCAGTAGCCTCCGTATCATCACACCGGAGAGGGTTAATGATTCTTGTCGACCCTTTTGCCAGTAGTGCTGTGAAAAACGCACGATGTGTCTGAGCCTTTGACGGAGGAGCCGCTATATGTCCAGTGACGCTGCGCGTGGGCATTATTCTAATATTCAAGTCCAAACCTGCGCGGAGGCCTTTTCCAGATTGAAAGTCGTCTCAATTATCCTGCCTGGGTAGGATTTCCATGCCGAAATGACATGCTCGATTTTGCGATCTGGAACGATAGCGGCAATCGCTGGCCCCTTTCCCGATAGACCTGCAGCAAGGGCACCCGCATGGAGTGCGTCTGTAACGGACGACATATCATAGTCAAAGATGCCCGAATAGGCAATGCCGTTCAATGTAAGGGAAAGAAGGTAGTTTCTTTTGAGAGCTTCTTGGTGTGCCAGATCAACAAATCTTTTGATGCTCCTGAAACTACTTTGACGAACATCCCCACTGTACTTCTTCGTCAGAGGAACATGAAGAAGCACGCGAATTCGGTGTGATGATGGTCTGTACTGCTTGAGTATCTTGCATATTCGATTATTCGTTACAATCAATCCTCCAAAATAGCACGCACATGCATCGTCGAAAGCACCTGTCAGCGTGACTCCTGCCTTCAAACTTGATAGAACGCCAAGCCGCACAGTCTCGAGCGCGCTAGTCCGTCGACTGAGTGCAGCTAAAGTAGCTGCGGCAACGGCGTTGCTCGCTGCACTGCTGCTTTTCAGACCCACAGCGATAGGAATATTCGATTCTGTTTCGACGATGGCTCCATAATGCTGAGCTGCAAACTTTCCTAATACGGTCATCGCGGTAATACGAATCAGGGACGGATCCTCTCCTGGCTCGCTCAGAATTCGAGCTTGAACTTGACCGGGGTTGTCCGTGAGAGTTACTCTCGCTTTTGTCCACAATCGAACTCCTAAAGCTGCCCCTCTACCAGTTGCCATAGCATTTACGATGGTAATTGCTCCATGGCTTATCGCTTCAACTGTCCGCATGACTCATCATCATTTCATGAGATAGGGCACGTCGCATTTCCATGATCGGAGCACCTTTCCCAGTCCACAATTCGAAGGAGATTGCCCCCTGATTCAGGAGCATTTCCAATCCATTGATCCTCTGAGCACCTGCGCTTCGTGCGTTTCTCAAGAGTGTGGTTAGGGGAGGATCGTACACAATATCAAAAACAGTTTGGCTTGGGTGCAGCCAATCTCGTCTGATGGGGGGATCGTGTTTTCCCTTCATGCCCATCGATGAAGCGTTTACAATTAGCTCAGCACTTTCCACAAATTCCTTCATTTTTCTGTTGGTTAATGACGATGAGAAAACCTTGCATTGATATTTGCGGTGTAATGCCCGCTCCAATTCTCTGGCATTGGAAATAGTTCTATTCACGATTCTCATTTGTTTTACCTCGGGTGCAAACGCGTGTGCTATTGCCCGGGCTGCACCACCAGCTCCCAAGAGCAGAACAGAAGTGCCTCTCAATCGCTCACCCTTAACGGTTTGTAGGGCTCCTATGCTATCAGTGTTGAATCCCTTGAGTGAACCGTTGTGATTTACGACCGTATTTACCGAGCCGATATTCGAAGCTTCTTGATCGAGTGTATCGAGATACCGCATAATTCGAATCTTATGTGGGATCGTTACGTTGAATCCTCTGATACCAAGAGCGACTCCCCCAATAACTGCAGGTTTTAGGTCGCGCTTCTTAACCTGGAAAGTTACATATATTGCATCAAGCCCAGTGCGGCGAAACGCGGCGTTTTGAATAATTGGACTTATCGAGTGATCTACTGGGTCCCCAATTAAACCATACATCTCGGTTCGGGCTGAAATTTCAAGAAATCCCAAGCATGCTCCACACCCTTCTGAGGCTATCGATACTTAGCTGACCTTCTGCTGTTCGTGATCCGTCATTAAGCGCAGCGAATGTAAATTCAGCTCCGAAGAATGGTGAAAGAACTCGTGAAGTTACCCCAAGCTTCCCCATAGCAAATGAGACTACCCTCGTCGTTTGAGAGCATTTGTTGACGAAGCTTAGAACAGTCAGGTTGTCAGCGAGATTAGTTGCTGTGGTTACGATTTTGCAAATTTCGCCTCCCATGTTTTTCTCGGCTTGCAATAGTTGAAGCAGTGCCTCTTCAGAAGGAGTCCTCGATGAGTCATGATGAGAAATAACTACTCCAACATCATGGGTCTTTAGCTGCTTGACCATTGAACCTGCCAAAGGACGCGATAAGTCGACGTCAATGAAGTCAAATCCGACTTCTGCCGCATCCAATAACAAATCTCTTGATTCTGATTCATCTCGAGTCGATCTGTCTGTTGCAATTATTGGGCAAGTCTTACCCTTCGCGACGGTTTTTAGCGCCAAAGGATCCGCCAAATAATCTAGTCGATACTCTACCAGGTCTGGTTTCTCTGCGTGTATCCTGTCGAGTAAGTTTCGAAGGTTACCTTCTTGGAGAAAGACTGACAGACATATTCCATTCACCGCTCAATCACCAATTCGTCAGCTACCAAAGTGCCGAAGTGGCGTCCTCCCTCTTCCACGAATATCAGCACTTCATCTCCAGAAGCTAAGTCCGTAACGGATTTAGAAGCGGAAACAGAGACCAGTCGCACTGTTTCCGCGTTTTGCACAATCAGCGAGTAGGATTTACCGCTAGCCTCAGTTTCAACTAGGAACATAGGCCTCCTCTCAATCTTGATACGTCCCACATGTCCCTGCCTGGTTTTTCCAGTTCGGTCTACGATTAGGATAGTATCGCCGGCTTTCAATTCCGACAAATAACGAGTCTTGAAACCCGGAGTCAACACATATGACGATACTGGCCCCGCATTAACACGAAAAGGACGTGGTTCGACGTGCGGATTGCGATGGACTTCTGCCTCCACTAAGAATAATCCTGAAGATTGCGATCCAACGAGGATTCCTTCTCCTGGGCTCATGAGCTCGCAAGTGTCAACGCACACTCTCACACCTGATCCGAGTGATCGTATTGAAACTACCTTCGCAGGCGCAAGCTGCAATTCTTGAAGCGGACGTAGGAAACGACCGATTTCCAAGACATCCTCAGGTGATTTAGCCGTTAGCACTATTCCGTCCACCCCCAATTCCAAAGCCTCCAGCGCCAACTTAGCTTCACGTACATCAGATACGTCAGCAAGTAGCGTCGATTTGTTACGGATTCTAGCGATGAGATTTTCTAGCGGTATCACTTTCCAATTGGGACATTGGACAATAACATATCGAACACCTCGCTCAGCAAGCTCAAGGACCTTAGCTTCATCGGATGCATCTTTCACGACCACTTCGACGGCACACGTCTCGGTGGTCATTCCGCTATTCCCGTAGTCGCTAGGGCGGATTAGTTTGATGTCCGAACGGCTGTCGGTTGACGCTGTTCGGATCTTCAGGCTCCCAGCGAGTTGGAGGTCATTGGGAGACAGCACCACCACCGTACACAACCCTTCAGCACTTTGCAATAGTCTTAGTTTGAGCTCGGTTGGTGTTTCTTGCTCAATGCGGAGCCAGAGTTGCTTCATTTTGAAGCTTCCAGAGCTTTGAACGCTTGGTTCGCTGTGACCCCATTGTGGACAATGTTAACCAGTGCCTTGGCCATTGCCTCTGGTCTAGCGTGTTGGAATACGTTTCTTCCGAATGAAAGACCAGCGGCACCGGCTCTCATTGAGTTTTCTCCGAGTTCAAGTGCTTCCTTATCACTCTTCATTTGAGCTCCTCCAGCTACAACTATCGGCACCGGACAGCTCTTCACAACACGCCGGAAACTGTCGACGTCTCCGGTGTATACGGTTTTCACGATGTCCGCACCGAGTTCGGCCCCAATGCGTGCCGCGTGGGCAACGACTTCCAATTCATGTTCGTTCTTAATGTTTGGTCCTCTGGGATACATCATTGCTAACAGAGGCAATCCGAAAGAATCGCATTCGCGGGATAGGGCCCCTAGTGACTGCAACATAAGATGCTCTTCTTCTGATCCAATGTTGATGTGAGTCGAGACCGCATCTGCACCTAGCGCAATTGCCTCTTCAACCGTACAGACATCTACTTTGAGGTTTGGTTTTGAGCTGAGTTTTGTGGACGCAGAAACGTGAACTATAAGCCCTGATCCTAACGTGTCAACATGTTTCGCTATTCCCTTATGAAATAAGACAGCATCAGCTCCACCATTGACCACACGTCTTACTGTTTCCTGCATATCTTCTAGCCCAGACACAGGCCCAACAGTGATGCCGTGATCCATCGCAATGATGAGTGTTTTCAGATCGCTTCTGACTATTCTTCGCAGCCTGCGAGTTTTGCCTGATTCCATATTTCCGCCTCACAAGTACCCTTTAGCTTTCAGTGATTCACCGATCAATACCGCGCATCCTGCTGCTCCACGCAAAGTGTTGTGACCTAGAGCCACATATTTCACGCCATCAAAGACAGGGTCCTTCCTTATCCTTCCGACGACTACAGACATACCGTTTCCTTCTAAACGATCAAAACGTGGTTGAGGCCTGTCTGCTTCTTTCCTTACAACAATCGGTCTCTCAGGCGCTGACGGAAGTTTCAGCCTTTGAGGCTCGGCGGAAAATCTAGTCATCGATTCACTAATTCCTTCAGGACTTGTAGGTTCGCGTGTCTGGACAAAAATCGCTTCAGTGTGACCATCCAAAACAGGAACTCGGTGGCAGCTCGCCGACACATTGAAATCACCGGCTTTCCCAACTTCCCCAAGAATTTTCTGTGTCTCATGCTGAACCTTTTCCTCTTCTTCCTTTATGAAAGGAATTATGTTGTCAACAATATCTAGTGACGCAACCCCTGGGTATCCTGCTCCGGAAAGCGCCTGCATGGATGACACAATAACGTTCTTTATTCCAAAATCAGCATGGATGGGTTTCAGTGGAAGAGTAAGAACAGCCGTGGTACAATTAGGATTTGTAACAATAGCCCCGTCCCATTTTCTGTTGCGCCGCTGTTCATCAATGAGAGATAAATGATCAAAGTTCGCTTCAGGATTCATCAGAGGAACATCACTCTCCATACGGTGTGATGAAGCGTTGCTGACTACGACGAAACCCGCTTTAGCGAAATCTTCTTCAATTTTCAAAGCTTCGTCGGCGGGAAGCGCTGAGAAAACAACGTCAGCATCTAAGTTCGTTGGATCGGTATGTTGCACCGGCAATTGCGCTACTTCCGGTTTCAGTGCGGTCTCCATTCGCCAGTTTACGGCTTCACCGTAAGGCAATCCCGCCGTTCGCCCAGACCCTGTTAGGGCGTTGAGTTCGAACCAAGGATGGTGGTTTAGGAGTTGGACGAATCGTTGGCCAACGAGACCTGTAGCTCCAAGGATCCCTGCTTTCAATCAGATACTCTCCTTTACAACTCGTTTCATTAGATTCAATGCCTGCTCCTTATCGTCCCAAGACACGAAGACCAGAATGCTCGACGCAAGGGTAAGCATACCAGATATGTTGATCCCGGTCTCTCGAAGTAGCGTGGACATTTTACCGATAATGCCAGGGGTCTCTTCCAACCCAACGCCTTTGATTCTTATGAAAGCAAGATCACGTTGAACGGCCATCGCGATAGCTTCGCCGTGTCTCGTAACCACATCATGAATTGCAGGCAGGAGAGCAGCAGAGAACTCTTGTGGAACATAGACGATGACTGAGTCAAAATCCGCTGAGAGACCATTCAGTGTAGAATGCTTCTTGATGGATTCAGAGATCTCGGATATAATCTCTGGATTTTCCGAGATTCCTCTCCCGGCTAGTGTCACGGACATCGTAGGCGTATTACTCTCAAAGGAAACTTCGACTTCATTGAAGACACTCCCCGTTATTATGGTACCCTCAGCGTCTAGGTCATCATTGCGATGGCTAATGACTCGAACTGGGATGTTAGGGTCTTTGTATCGTAAGGCCTTTCTGTGAATGAACTTCGTTCCTGAATCGGCGAGTCCGATGAGAGTCTTCACATCTATACTGTCGAGTCGCCTGGCGTCTGGAATCAGTTTTGGATCTGCAGACAGTATGCCCTCAGCATCAGTGACAAGGACAACTTCGTCAGCTCCGATACCACGGGCAAGAATGAATGCAGTGGTATCACTTCCTCCGCGACCAATCGTGCTTACTCGGCCACTCATGGAAAGACCAACAAAACCGGCAATTACAGGAACAGTGCCCCCATCCAGCATAGGTAAAACGTGGTCGCGTACCCTCTGCACACACAATTCCACTATTGGGTTGGCATTGGAAAACTCATCATCAGTGATAATTGGCCAGTAAGGGTCAGACGGATCGAAATATTTGGCATCGAGACCTTGTCCTTTTAGTGCTGTGGCGAATACTCTGACGCTGGTTCTTTCGCCCATTGCAAGAACATCATCAAGGTCAGTTTTGTCCGGCGATTTATCGGAGTGATTTACAAGATTGATCAGCTGTTCTGTTGTCTTTCCGATTGCAGAAACGACAACAACCAGCTTAGTCCCTTTCTTGCACTCCTTGGCAATCAGGCCTGCAGCTCTCTCAATCCGGTCCCTGTCAGCAAGACTTGATCCACCAAACTTGACTACTAGTCTTTTCGTCATTTGTTGGTGACTCAACTCGGGCTGAGCGATCAAGGTTTGTCGAGTTGAGGTAATCTCAGTCTGCAGATTCAGGGGTGCGGAAGAGCCAGTTGTGACCACCATAAAGGTGACCACCGAAAATGTAACCACTTTTTTGATTCAACAGACACCCCTCGGTGAAATCTGTGCATCGTTCGTGTCTGACTTAAAAGAATTCCTCAAGAAAGCAGCATATTCATACATCGAGTTTCGATTCACATCCCCTTGTATAAGCGGCTCGCGAGAAAGCTGGGGAGCCCAGCCCTACTTATTTTCGCAGCAGTTGAGTCCACGTCATATTCCACGCGTCCGTACTCGAAGCCACATTTTCCGGCAGAGATCGTAAGGAATCCAAAACTCGCATTCGGGTTTCCGTCTCTTGGTTGCCCTACGCTGCCTGGATTGGCGAGTAATCCGCTTTCCAACGAAAATCGCATAGGAAAATGCGTATGGCCCAATATTACGACCTTGCACTTACTTAGATTGATTAGCGATTTCACTTCTCCATCGCTGATCTCGGGGTAAACGTACTCGAACAAGGAATCTCTGGGGCTTGCATGATACAGCGCGACTCGAGTGTTGTCTACGTCGAAATCGGCCGCTGAGCGAAGATTTGAAAGAAATTGCAGGTTCGGCGAGGTAATATGCTGTCTGGTCCATGCTATTGCTGTTGCCGCATGATCCGAGAATCCTTCTACATCTCCAGTCGTTACCGCATAATCATGGTTTCCCATTAGGGTCACTAGAGGCTTCAAACCTTGGATAACCTCGATCACTTCATTGGGTTGTGGACCGTAACCTACGATATCACCTAGGCATAGGACTGGCATCGTCTTTGGAATCTCGTCGATGACAGCTTCCAGAGCATCGAGGTTGGAGTGTACATCAGAGATTACAGCGTACTTCATAGTCAACGGTTTAGCTTAGAACTCCAGGTCAACTTCCTCGACGTATGATAAATTCTCTCCACAGTACGGGCACATCTTGTACTTACGATCGAACTGTTTCCCGCACTCTGGACATTCAAGCTTAAGTGCGTAACCACAAAGTGGGCATAGAGAGAAGTCTTCTGAGACTCTGCTCCCGCACTTTTTGCATTTTCGATCGTTCGCTTCGTTCGTCTTCGGCTCTTTCGGAGCAACGATCACCGGAAAGGGCATTCCAGGTTTCGCTTCTGAGGAGTTTATGATGTTCTCTCTTATGATTCGATGCAGTTGGTACGCGTCATTTTTTGACAAACCGTCAATCTTTATTGTTTGGACGCCTGATCGCATTGATATCTCTACGCTGGATTTTCGGATTCCTTTGTCTAGTCTTATGTTCACCATGTTGGAATATGGATAATCTACAAAGCTCTTCCTTAAGCCGAGACCACCAGATTTTCTGATTATCAGACGTTGATTACTCAATACTACGGTTTCGTTTGCTCGTAGGACCCAGATGAGCTTCTCATCATAATTGATGAGATGTTTCATGTCATCTGGTAGCATGGCCAAGTTTCATACCCTCGATGGGTATCCGTAGGACATGAAGTTGAGATTGGTCATAAGATGTATTGCATTGCAGCATCAAAGATCAAGCTATGCGAACACCCTAAACCGACCAGTACGATGCAATTTGTTGATCCTGTCGAGCATGGTTTATCTACACTGGCAGTCGAATTCTCCCTGAAGATCAATGAATTTTGAAGAAGTCACTATGCAGGTTAATTCGAGAACATTCCGGCTAAATTTCGGTGAACTTGAGAATGCAATGGTTGCATTCTTCTTCGAAGATAGAATGAGACTTGGAACAGTAGCGATTGCTATGCCCGGAAACGGCGAAGTCGCTGTCGGTCGCTCTTCTGTGCTGGTAGGTGGCAAGTATATGATGACTACTCGGGCCCTCGCGGAGAAACTCGCAGGAAGGACAGGAAGGATAGCGCTGGTTTCGTTGTTTACTGAACTTGATGAGACGGAAGCGCTCCCCATCTACGCTAAGCTACTCGATAAGGCCTCCTTGCCAGTTGCAGCATCAGAAAGTCGACTATTACCCAACTCAGCATCGAATTTTGTTTACTCAAATCATCAATAGGACAAAACGCTTGATAGGGGTGACTCTCCGAGAACCTCTGTTGCCGCATCGCCCACCTGCTCTCTATAATCTTCTCTCGTGTAGACTCGGAGTATGTTCATGAACACTTGCAAAACGTCAACGACCTTCGAGAGTTCGGTTATCTTCTGAGGAATCTTGGCGCCTGACCTGGTCTTCGAGAAGATAGGAATATCGATGGGGCCTATCCTGAAGGCGTTGTGATATGGAACCGAAGGAAGTGACGGAACATCTATTTTGATCTCGTCAGCTGGAACCTTCGCTTTGCTAGCGATCTCTTCTTCAAGTTTCATCCGAACATTTTCGGTTGTGAATACGCTTGAAACCTGGTCGTCTTTGACGAAAAAAGTCTTTTCGTATGCACATTTCAACAATCTACGCTGAGAGAGATCTCGTAAGATCTCGCGCGACTTTGGGTGCTGAATGAGCTTCGACCACACGCTGTAATCGTCCCATTCTAGATACTGGTCTGGATTGTTAATCCTTAGAATCTCTAAATCATCTCTTGCAAAGTCGAGGGCTCTTAGGAGCATCATCTGGACTGCCCGGCATGCTCTGTGGAAATAGATGGCTCTAAAGGATTCTAAACGGGCAAGTATCAGGCTCTCTAGAGTTGGTAATGCTGTGATGTCTACTGCCAAGTTGCCATCAAGTATATCCATGGTGTAGATTAACCTGAACACGTCGACAGACCCATAACCAGCGCCTGTGTGATATGAGTCTCGCACCACGAAATCCATCTTGTCAACATCGAAGGAACTGCTAATGATCTGTCCGAGGAATCTCTTATCCGCTGTTGTTTGCTTTCCCACTGCAAGACCACTCAATTCCTTCGGATCATAGCCTTGTGCTCTGATTACGTCCGTCAGTTGTGAATCAGCAATTATCCAACTTGACATGTCTTCATGGCTTTTGTGCAGGAACCTAAGCAACATAGGTTCGAATAAGTGCGAAAAAGGTGCATGTCCAACGTCATGCAGGAGAGCGGCCAGCCGGATTTTTTGCTTCTCCTCTGAGGATAGATCAACGGGCAAATTTTCTGCGACAACTCCAGCCAGGTACATTGCGCCTAGAACATGCTCGAATCTGGTATGATTTGCAGCAGGATACACGTACTCGGCGCCTGCTAGTTGTCGAATCCTACGAAGTCTCTGAACAGCCAGTGTATCGATGATGTTCTTTTCGACTTCTGTCAGTCGGATATATCCATAAAGCGGATCTTTGACGAATCCCCAATACGGTGATTTGATTGCATCCATCTACATCGACTCTAGCTCTAGTTGTGTGACTATCGTTAGGTCAGACGGCGTATTATTGCGTTCACTTCTGCCTCTTCCGCTTCAACGCAAGGGCACCACGACAAATTAGGGAAATTACTGTTCGTTACCAAACCTTGACCTGGACTCCATCTGCAAGATCAGGAAATACTTACTTTGCATCCGAATAGCATTTTGTTTGCAAACGTTTCAAATCATGTTTTAAAACGTTTTAAAACGTGTTTTTGAGCCGTTCTGAAGCTGAATATCGTCACACTAGGGAGCTATTTGATTCTAAAGGATTTTGCAACCCCGTTCCATATTTCCGAATGAACTTTGACTGGAGTGGATTCACCATCCACGACAGTCCAATGATGCTTCTTGGCTAATCGCAAGTACGTTCTCCTCACCCTATTGAGATAGATCACGTCTTCCTCGTGAATATCACGTTCTCGGATTTTTCGGCCAAATGAACTCCTCACATGCACGTCCAGGATAAAGATCTGAGTCGGCCTAGGTAGGTCAGTTTCCAATGTCGTGAGCCAATCCAAAGAGAGACCGTGCGCTGCACCGTAGGCTAGATTTGATGGGGTATACCTGTTTGCAATAACAACGACTCCATGCTTTCTCTGATCATCAATCTTGGCTGCCACTTCCCATTTGTTCGCGGCGTATAGCAGGTGAACTACGTGCAGATCTGGTCGTTCTTTCCCCGTTAAGTAGGCTTTGAGACGCTGCCCAAGAGGTGTCTGATAAGCAGGAAAGTCCCAGATGGTACATGAGAACCCGTGCTGTCTAACTTTCCGGGCAAGGAGCTCCGCTTGTGTCTTCTTGCCCGATTGGTCTATTCCGTCGATTACTATTAGCTGCCCGACCTTAACTGTCGTGAGTCTCACCAATCGGTTTGTCTCCGAATCTTAGCGGTGTTCTCCCGAACATCGAGTCCTCTCGCAACGTGACGAATAGAGCAAGCAATACATAGACGGCAACGAGGTAAATTGATGTATCGCCTAGAATCGGTGCGAATGAATAGAGGTATAAACCAATGAATATCGTTGTCATTGTGAGAACATCACCAGTAATGCAAGAAAGAGCAGAAGTACCATGCGATTGGAACTTAAGATGTTCTTGCTACGCAGATCGCCGAACCTTCTAACCCTCAGTAGTTACGCGACACCAAGAACTTCGCAACGAGTTCCAAATTCTGTCTAGCTCTAGACAAAGGCAGCTTGTTTAATATTTCAATTGCTTTTTGAAGATAGACACTTGACTGGGCCTTGGCGTAATCTATGCTTCCGTATTCTTGGTAAATGTTAATCGCCTTCTTTATCTCAGTTCTCTTGATCGAGTTCTTTCCTAACATTCGCAGAAACATCTTCCTGTCAGCAGCCGTAGCCGTTTTCAAAAGGTGAGCGGCCATGACTGTCTTCTTTCCTTCTCTAATGTCGCCTCCGATCTCCTTGCCATACTCCTTCTCTTCACCAATTACGTTCAACATATCATCTACTATTTGGAAAGCAATTCCAATGGTCTCTCCAAAATCTCCTAACGTACGAATTTGATCATTCAGCCCCCCACCTGCGATCGCGCCAGCCTCCGTAGCAAGACCAGTCAATGCTCCCGTTTTAGATCGAATCAGTCGGATTACGTCTTCTTCAGAGAAATCATTTCTCTTCCGCAGATTAAATTCAAACGCCTGACCCCAAGTGATTTCATAGGCGCGTTTCGCTATGGACGTCACTAACTTGTGACAACGATCCATGGGAATGTGACTACCGTTTGCGATCTCAAAGACCTTTATGAGCATTGCATCTCCGGCATTTATGGCCACGGGGATGCCGTAGATTTTGTGGATGCAAGGCTTTCCGCGCCGAAGTTCACTCTCATCCTCGATATCGTCATGAATCAACGTCATGTTGTGAAGTAGCTCTACCGCGGCAGCAGCACCAATGGCTGCTTCATTACCTCCTCCAACAGACTCAGCCGCTAGAAACACAAGGCCAGGTCTGAAGCGCTTTCCGCCACGATCAAGTAACTCCCAAACGGATCCGTAGAATTCCGTAGGTTCTCCGGATCTAGGAAGGTATCTCTCTAGTTCGGTTTCTACAGTTCCTTTGTAACGTTCAATGATGTCAAGAGCAGATTGCATGAAGCGAAGGTTGTGAATTGTGCTTCTTCAAGTCTATGCCCAGTCGCCTAATTGTCGACTTGGTGCAAATTGCACGATTAAATATGACATATGGAATAACACTGTTGTAGCACGCGGAAGCATATTCGGCAGGAGACACCAGTAGGATCACTTTTGTCAGACCTAGTAGGCTATATGCTAAGTCCTGAGTGGATACGGATCGTTGTATACTTCAGCTACTGGATCATCGGCGGTTATCTATTCTTCTCTTACAGAAATATCGCGAGACTTCAATCCTGATTTGTATCTTTCCTTGTGTACTTGTTAGTAAGAACCCGTCTGATATCTTCGGAAATCTTCTCGCCGATCCCATTGACTGATTTCAATTCTTCCTTCGAGGCCGAGAAAACTCG
This sequence comes from Candidatus Bathyarchaeota archaeon, assembly GCA_963783645.1. Classification (GTDB taxonomy): domain Archaea; phylum Thermoproteota; class Bathyarchaeia; order 40CM-2-53-6; family 40CM-2-53-6; genus FEN-987. The sequence continues at coordinate 106,796 of CAWAOH010000012.1, forward strand.
TTCTACTGTGTCGAGGACTTTCAACAGGTTTCTAGCTCTTACTCTGTCGATATTTGGAAGGCTGCAAACGATAAACTCCTGTTGTTCTTCAATTGTAGGCGGCTTTGGTCCAGACATAATTCTGGGCTCACGTCTCTCCTGAATTTGCTCCCGGCGTGCGATCGTAAGCATCAGTTGTGCGCTATAAGTTGGGGAGCGAGACCAGAGGATGGGTATGCCATAGTCCACCAAGAGCGACGCATAAGCCCCAAGCATTGCTTCTGGTCTTACTCGGCCCGAGCCCATCGGGTTTTCGCCCTCTACGATTATGATTGGTCTCTCGTACTTTTTCAGTTTGATCGCCTGCTCAAACAGGCGACCGTCAATTATGGATGCCGCGAAATCTTCCACTTCCTTCCGTTCAACTATCACCCTGTCAGAAAGTACGAAATCGCCTACGACCAGGCTGTTCGATTTGACACGTGCTCCAAGTCTAACTAACTCGCAAGTTGCGATGGCGCCCAGTTCCCGCGAGTCCACTACTATGACTATCTCGTCGTGAGTCTGTACATCGGATTTCTCGGACATGTAACTTTCTATCTTTGCTTGGTCAGGACCCTCAGCCTGTTGATTCCTCATGAACTGACGTATTGCAATACCCATTTCGCGTTCTTTTCTGCGAGAAATCCAATAGTAGGCTTCATCGCGAGTGCCTTTAGCAATCAGAATGACGGCCTTACCGGGTCCCTTTCTCCCTGTTCTTCCGCGACGTTGAATGTATCTGATCGCACTAGGAACGGTATCATAGAAAATCACTTCATCACACTCAACGATGTCGAGCCCTTCCTCTCCGATCTGAGTCGCCACTAAGACATTATATGATCCAGATCGGAAGTCATCGAGAATCAACCCTTGTTCTTTCTGAGTTAGCCCTTTGTCACGATCTCGAGAAGCCTGACCGACAAGCCGCACAGCCGAAACTCCATCCACCTTGTTAAGTAACTCCGTCAACCGTGCAGCGGTAGTTCGATAATTCGTGAATACAATTATCCTGCGAGCCCCCATACCAAGCGAGTATCTCACACGCTTGATTAGCTCCGTGACCTTGGGATGATCAGCATCCTTCGCAACTACATCATTGACGATTCCAATTACATCCAATATACGCTTGTCATTGAGTATCAGTCTCAAGCCAGGCGAAGCACGGGCTTTTCCCCTTTCAACTAAATCTGCCAAGTGTGACTGAAGTGCAGGAAACCCTTGCGTCTCTAAGAGTTCTGTGGCTCTAATAGCATGAATTGCCGCATAAACCTGTGCCAAATAGGATTTCACTTCCTTCTTGCCACTCGCTGCCTCCTGCAAAATGCCTTGCCTAGCAGCAAGAACATCACGAAGTCTGACACGGTCCATCGCGGCACTCGTGAGGAACCCTTGGTCTCTTATGACGCGCAACATTTCACGAAGGAAGCCCTCAAGCTTTGACTTCACATCATAGAATATTTTTGGAAGCTCAACGTTCACCCAAGTGACGTCTATTCCTGCAACATACGGCTTGACATCGTCGCTTGCTGCAGTGCGCGCCTCCACCCAGTCTAAGCGAAGATTCCTGCATATTTCTCGCACGTCAGCCTCACTCGAACCGGGAGACGCAGTGAGCCCCAGAATCAGACCGTTCTCGACTTTCGAATATCGTTCGGCGATGAATACGTATGGATAGTTCCCGACTGCACGATGTGCTTCGTCAAAGATTACTAGCGAGAATGCGTCAAGCGGTACTCTTCCTGTAAGGAGGTCATTCATCAATACTTGAGGTGTGGAGAAAACGAATCGTTTAGCCCAGAGTTCCTGACGTTTCTCAGGTCCAACTTCTCCCGTCAAGTAGACGAGTGAATCCTCGTCCAAAGCGATGAGACGTTGAAAGGTACGAAAATGCTGCAAAACCAAAGGTTTGGTTGGAGCTAGCATCAGCACTCCTTTCGTTGGAAGTGAAGCTAATTTAGCAGCGGCTACATAAGCAGCGATAATTGATTTCCCGAGACCCGTAGGCAGACAAACAAGAGTATTTCTTCTAAGTGCGGTTTTTGCTATTGCTTCTTGATACGAGCGGGATTCAACAAGATTGGACCTTAAGATGATATTACGAGAAAGGTCGGCGGACATATTCTGACAGCCTGAGGCTGTGGACACCATAAGTTAAGCTGCTAGAAGGCTAGACACATTCCATTAGTTCTGCTTGGCGCCGCAGCTCCCACAGAAACCGGCCGTCACAGGAATGCGCGCTCCACATCCTATGCAGAACTTGCTTCCTTCATTGGCAGTGGGAACAGGTGCGGGGGCACCGCAGGCAGGGCAGAATTTGTGGTGTGGCTGCAATTGCGCTCCGCAAGATACACAAGTGATCCCGGCCGTTCCAACAGCGGCAGGGATGCTTGAGACTCTCAGCTCAGCTGGAGCACCATCATTGTATAAATCACCGAGTGATCTAAAGATGAAAACGGATAAGAAAGGCGAGACTATTGCTGAGAGCAGCCATCCAACATACGGAACGCTACTAGTCAGTCCTCCTATTACGAAGGCGATAATGGCCGTGACAACCGCCCATCCAAGGTACTTTGCCCAACCTATTCCTCGGATTATCCTCAGAATCTCTCCGAACGCAAACGCCTTTCCAAATTTCCCTGTCTTCACCATGTGAGCCATGCCCACACCCAGAAAAATAAGAAAAACAAATGCAAGCACGAGACCAACCAACAAGAGCACGACACCAAAGCCACCTAACACTAGACCTGTTGACTCAACACCAAACTCCCCGGCAACCACCGAGAATGCTCCAGTGAGGATTAGAGCCAATGGAACTATCATGTAGACCAAAGAAGCAATGGATACCTTTGCACCGTCGACAAACAAGCTACCATAATTCTCGAGCTTGGGGGGAGCTTCGGAAGCGGGCGCTTCTCGAAGAACACGTGCCGCGTATCCTAAGACGATAAAGTTCGCAATGGGTATTAGATCGAGAACGATAAGTATGATTACTCTTCCGCCATCGCTAAGCAATTTCTTGGCGTAGTTGAAACTGTTGTTTAGGTTCTCGCTAAGGTTCATCCAGACTCCTCAACTCAGATGATGGACATTGCTTGTATAAAACTCGATGCGCAATCAACAATCCCTTGCGAGATCAGTCGCGGACTTTGAGCCTTCTAAGGTTGTCGATCGCTTCTAACCATGTCTTCAGCGCACTTCCATAGGTCAGAAGTCTTGATGGATCAGTTTCAGTCTTGAGTGCAACGTTTACCTGCTGAATCTTAGTTAGAAGCGTCTGTTCAGTGCCGTCAAGTATCTGATTAGTCATTAGCCTAGTCTCGTCTTCGGCATTCCTAATGATAACCACGGGCCTGTTGCATTTCGCACAAAACGTCTCCGTGCCCCTTCTGAATAGCGGCGTTCCGCATTGTGGACAGGTTTCCTGGAGCATGCTTGCTCCTGATTTGAGGAGCTCCGCCATCCTCTTGACTTCGATTCCCACGATTCTTACCAGCAGAGGAATGCCCTTCGAGGTCTATTATCCTGTTGGCTCAACTCGGGAGGTGATTTGCGAAAGACTTTAGATAGTGCGAATAGATGCATTCGGATGAAAGGTTTCAAGTCTTGCGGGGATGTCCGCCATGTCAACCAAAGCCAAACGCAAAGAAGAATACGAAGGCAGAATCAAGCAGGCTTTGGTCATCCTGAATGATGTTTCCAACGATAATACAACCCCCCGCAATATTCGGCGAGCCGCCAAAGATGCATTCGACAAGTTACAGGTACCCGACCTAAGCTTGGGCGTGAGGGCGGCAAATGCCATATCGATTCTCGACGACATTAGTCAAGATCCAAACATGCCACCATATACTCGCACCAAGATTTGGCAAGCCGTCAGCGTTATCGAAGCAATCAAAGACTAGCTGGATCATCCAGGTTCTTCATTTAACGAACCTCGCACTCACCAAGGTCGATCTGCGACAGCCGCTTTCAAACGTGGTCTCTGAGACAAGAATTTCGAGCGCAACTTTAAAGCGATGCTTTCGTAATCTCCCAATTGTTATTTTGGTAGGCGCCCAGACTATGAGTTACCGTAAGACAACAGTTCTCCTGTTCGTTATCTTGATCGCGCTCTTCTTGCACATGGATGTGCACCCGGCTGCCGCGATTGGCGTTGCGAACGTCGTAGTGAGTAACGTATACTGGGGAGGTGACCCGGCAAGCCCTGATACGGCACACCCAGGCGATGTGAATCTTCAACTTTCCATTCTAATCATGAATGTCGGTGATGACGTGGCGCGGAGTGTCAATGCGACGCTTCTAATTGGACCGCCACTCATCTACCAGTATTCTCTCAACGGTGTACAGTATAATGGAAGTTCAGTCTCTCAGGTTGCAGGCGATATGCCAGCGGGTCAAAGTTACACGCTCAAGTACACTCTAAGCATTGATCCAAAAGCCCAAGAGGGCATCTATCAGTACGGTCTGCAATTATCCTACACATCTGCAAGAGAATTGCAGCAGATTAACACGACAGTAATGGTAACAGTTCCAGTTTGGCGTGGTGAACTACACATTCAAGGCGTGGAGACAAATCCGACGAAGATTTACCCTGACAGCAAGGCGGTTGACGTGAAAGTTACCATCGTAAACTCAGGTCAGGGCATAGCAAAAGATATCCAGCTCGACTTGTTGCTCACTCCGCCGTTTACACCTTCATCAAGTGGATCGGATCAGATCTTCATAGGCAACCTCCCGGCAGGCCAAACGACGACTGCTGACTTTATTGTTGATATAGCGACTAACGCAACGTTCGGACAGTACTCTGTAATACTGGCCCATGCTACTGAGAATCAACTAATACCCATAGGGCAGGTTCCACTGTACGTCGCTGAAAAAGTGAAGTTTGACATTGTTAGCGTAACACCGACAATGCTCCATGTGGGCGACTCTGGAGACGTCATCAGCGTTGCGATAAGGAATGCAGGGTCAGTGAAAGCTGATTCCGTGAGAGTGGAACTGCGAGTTGGAAACTTCTTCACTGGTACGTTAACAGACTTTCTAGGAACCTTGTTGGCGAACGAGACGAAAGTCGCTTTCTTCACGGTTGACATCGACAGTAAAGCCCAACCTGGACAGTATACTATCGATCTTCGCTTCGACTGGACTCAAGATAATAATTCTCTGGACGACACATACAACTTGACTTTCACAGTTCAGTCACCCGCGGCACCGGTAACGCTGATCGTAGTAGCTTTGATAGTTGTAGGCTGGTGCTGGTGGATTTCTATACATGAGAAGGCGAAAAGCAAAAGCGGCAGCATCACAACCCGCCGCGAAGACCAGCAAGTGAACTAGTGCCCGGAATCAATCGGCTTGGAGCAGAGAAATGTTTGGCTTGCAGGTGGGCCATTACAATACTCCTGCTGATGCTCGCAGCCTCTCTCTCAACCCCAGTCTACGCCCACACAACTCTTGGAGATCTAAACAGCTCTCCACCGATATTCAGATCCAACGATAATCAACTTAACACTCCAAACTTTCCAGGGAACCACGTTCCCGGACCATTGGGTTACGTGTGGCCGGGAGGTGGATTAGACACATACTCTGGAAGTCGGTTGAATCCTCCAGGATACCAATCACCCTTCGGCAGTACGACGAACCCTCCAGTCCAAGATGCAGCCGATTCTTACAGTCCTGAAGGAGCGATTCTAACTTCCACTCCGGATCACGACAATGTGGGCGACCTAATTTTCGCCATAAACTTCTCGTTACCGAACAGCTTCACCCAAGTCAATGACTTCAATTACTCAAGCCTCACACTATACTTACCCGCTCCAGTCTTCGACAAGACCGGGCTATTAGTTCAGGATGGATTCGAACCAGCAGCGGGAATCAACTGGGATCACGGAGACAATTCGAACATCGTCACAACAATAACGGACAATTATGCTGCCATCTTCGTCACTGCGAGCCGATCAGAATGATCCTTTCGAACCCGGCTCGTGGATCATACGCATTCAAGGTCCACCTTCAGGGATAACCTTCTTCAAAACCCGAGACGTTTGGTACTATGTTCGAATCAATCAGATGAAAGCACCTTACACGGCCGGCAGATACTTCTTCAAAATGTTCCTGAACGATTCGTATCCGCTCCATAATGGTGCATCCGGCGATATTTGGGGCACAATGCCGATGGAGAATTGGCCAGTGCTCTTGGTCAAGGGCGAAGTTGACCCTGCTATAATAACGGGAACTATTAGGTACGGTGAAATGAACAGTACCCTTTACAGTTTGCCGATAAATCTCCCTGGAAGAGTAAGAGCGATCGGAACCGCCATCGACCCTCTAACCGGTCAATCGACTGGACGCCCAGTGGAAGCACGCGGCTACTTCAACGCCACCGCTAAAGGACATTATGAGATTGAAGGGGTGGCACCGGGAGTTTACGCAATCTACGCATCTGCCGCAGGTCTACCTGAACAGAAAATAGCGGATAATGTTCAAGTCGCTCGCGGTCAATCGCTTCACTTCGATGGGTATCTCAGAATAGGACCGCAACTTCGAGGCGCAGATCTTTTCCAAGCAAGGATATGGAGCTACTCCATGGCCAGCTCAGCGTCCAATTTCGATTGTAATATACAATAGCAAATCCTATGATACTCCAAGCATCGTAACATCCAGCCCGATAAATCTCACACAATCTCCTTACACTTCCTACGTAACTGGAAACACGTATTTTTCGGCCACTGGCTTCAGCGGACTTGACCCTGCCATCTGCAAGTCCGAAGAAAGTTGCTTTCCCTTGGGAGGGGCCGACTAGTTACTATTCGTACACTACGCCTAATACGAAAGACCCGTACGGATTGTTTAACGGTGTTGGACCAGCGCAAGTATGGTGGGTGGACCCCCGTAGCAGTCTAGATCCTAACACGGGTCTCGGTTCTGCTTCTTCAGAGTTTGTTTTCCAGTTCGGATACGAAGACGTCTATGGAGTTCCTACAAAATTTTCCGGCATGGTGCCGCAAGTATTCGCAACCTGGACCGATAGTTTGAGTCCGGGAAGGTATTACGTCAGAGCATTTCTGAACGGTTATGTTCAGACTGGATATGATGGAACTCTATTAGTTGATTACCCATTCGATGTCCCCTACATTGGTCCTTCAAACGTGTTCATACCGATCGACCTTGTGCAATCATGTGGCGTTAACGTGACGGTTCACTTTCACGATCTACCTGGCTCATTGGTTGATGATCCAATCCAAGGTCCTGATCCTGCAAGGTACCTGATCGCTGAAGCATTCACTAGAGACGGATTCGTAGCAGCGTTCAACTTCACTCAGGTACATGGAAAGTCAGAAGCTACGATAATGTTGAATGGCCTCGGAATGGCTGGAGACCCGTTGAACATACTGCCGTTCGATCCTCGAGCACCGATTAAGTACTCGCTTCTAAGATACCGTGGAATTTACGACTATGGACTTCCAACGGACATGTATACGATCCGCTTATTCATGAGAGGTTACATCCAAGCTCTTCCTCCAGCAACTTCCATCGATGAGTTAGATCAGCCGCTCACAGTGACCTTCAGTGGGTACGTGCCTCTCTGAAGCGAGCACGCACATGTTTCGTGGCGGCAGCATCAACGCTACCATAACATCAATTGACTGGGAGATACCGACAGTTGAACGCAACTGGGTGTGGAATAACACTTCCGTGAACTTACTCGTTTACGACATTTCATCCCAGAATTTTATTGACGTAATCAGTTTCTGGAACGCGAACCTACAGAGGTGGTATATTCCGAGACAAGATTCAACGTTCAAGAGCATACCATGGTCAGGTTGGCTTGGATCATATGGACCGGGGTCCAGTTATCTGATGACGAACGGATCAGTGGAAGTTGATCAATTCGGACCCGACCTCCCCAACATACCATCCGCAAATCCGGCCACGAACCTCGTAACCTTGGATTTTGTTCAGAACATCTTGCATGAGGGCTTTCTGTACAATTTCTCATCATACAGGCTTCCGACGTTCAGGTCAAATTTGGCGATTTATCCTGGAACTTATGCGTTGAATGGTTGGACATACGGATACGTTCAGGAGAATGTGCTCACCCTCGGCGATTTAGGAAACGTGTACGTTGCTGTACCTTGGTTGGGTGACATGGCGGATGTTAACCTTAAGGTGATAGTCGGAGTTAACTTGACGCTCACGATGTTATTCAAGACTGAGCATGTAATATCGGGGAATCCCATACAACTCTTCAGTGAGGATCCGCGTCTTTGATGACGCTGACGATTTCGTTGCCGCAACCACATTAATTTCGTCCGACGTAGGAACTTTGCTTGGCAGAGGAGGAGAACTCCCTGGTTCCAACTCCGCAGGGTTCTTTGCGAACGGGATTAAACTCGTGAATCAAGCGGTTCCCGCAGGTACAACCGTTTTAACCTACAGGAATCTTGCAGGCTCGTTCGGATACGTGGAACCGAACAGTCAAATTTCCAGTATTCGAACCGCGACGTTATTTTCATCTGATCACGGCATATGGGGAAGGTCAACTATTCCAGGAGGATATTCTGGTGATTGGACAATAATGGTGGACGTCGTGAACTGGTACCAGTCGACCTCATGGTACCCTCCGGTTCCTGCGCTTCTGCAGGGAGAATCTACGTATTTCTTTCCCTACAATCATCTCGGTCCGTACTCGGAGAATGGATTCATCCGAGTCTCGAATGCTCCCTTGAGCGGAGAAGCATCTGCTGTGTTCGAATTGGATCTGCGAGGGTACATTCAAGGGATCGTTCTAGGGATGAATTGGGATGATGCTACAAGAACCATTAGCTGGGCAAATCTCCAAATCGTAGACAATTCTTCCTACCAGTACTACTGGTACACATGGGATGGATGGTTCGACGGATATCTTAACCCTGGCACTTATCAAGTAACGATTAGGGAATGGAGCGGCAACCAAGGACATGTTCCGATCAGCTTCGTGCTCAACGTAAGTCCCGGAGAACAATCCAGCTCTCTCAACTTCATTCTAGAGGAGAGTCAGATTCCCATTCCAGAATTACCTGATGTTTCCTCAGTAGCCTTTGTGCTGATCATAGCGACATGCCTGATTCTGCGTCGGCGTAGAAGATAATTCGTCACATCGTACGTTTGGATAGAATCAACGCAATTGGCATCAACACAAGACTGCTAATGAGCAGAATGAGCAAATCACCGGCTACGGCGTTTAATCCTAGGCCAAGGTACATTATTCTTCTAAGCGCGTCATTACCATAAGTCCACGGTAGGCTGTCTGCGATCGCTCTTCCGCCGGGTGCAAGCATCAATGGCGAGTCCGTCGTCCCTGCTAGAGTGAAAAGGGGAAAAGTCATCGCGATCTCAAGAACAGTAAGAGTGGATGAGCCTCGTATCCTGGCCGATATTGCCAAGCCTAAAGATAATGTGAAGATCGCGATCAGAGTAGTAGTCAAGAAGATCAGGAGCAAATTGCCATGCACTACAACACCGTCTAGTGCAAAAATGATTAACATGAGCGCGGTGCGTAGAACAGTTAACACTACTGTAGCGAACATTTTTCCACTATAGACAGAGAGTAGGCTGACAGGGGAGAGAGCCAGACGCGGGAACGTGCCGCGTTCACGTTCTCGACTAATTGCGTTCACTATGTCGTCAAAGGCCCCAAGAATGGCAATCATCCCTAGAAAGCCTGGCAGAATCGAATCGCCGGTTGGTGGTCGACCAGATATCGGTCTCGTAATTACTTCCACAGAGGCAACTTTCGCGCCAAATATGGCGCCTGCTTCGCCTCTGCTCACTTCGAGAAGCAATGAATGGGCGCCCGAATTTACTGCGCCTACAACAAACGATGCTGAGGTGAATTTCGAGTTATCCGTCTCGATGACGATGAAAGCATGACCTGAGGCTAGATCGCGCCCAAATCCTTGCGGGATAATGACAGCGCCAATTGCCTGAGCCTTGTTGACTGCGCCTAAGGCTTGTTCCTCGGTTTGAACGAGCTGAGTGACGTGTATGAATGGTGAAGTTGTCAACTTATCAAGCAGCGCTTTGGATGCGGGAGTTCCATCCAAGTCGGCAACAACGACAGGTATGTTATGGCTTGTGGCGCTGAAGGCTGATGTTATTACGATGAAGATGCCTATCAACAGAATTGGAAACATGATAGTTAACACTAAAGAAACGGGATCACGACGTAGCTGCTTGAGTTCTTTAACCGTGATAGCGTAGGTATGACGCACGAAATCATCTTTCATCTAATGAGCCGCTCCCTAGACTTCCCGAGCAATAGGAGTGAAATCGTGTAGAAGAGGACTCCCGATCCGATCAAATATCCCAAATCCCAAGTCAGCGAGAGCAACGGTCGCCCTAACAGGACAGTCCTTCTTAGTGCGTCGAAGGCATAAGTAAACGGTAAGAGGGTAGCAATCGTCTGTGATACGCCGACCAGCAGTTCCTTGTCGATGATTAGTCCGCTAAACGCAAACAGGAAAAGGATTAGGAAGAACTCCACGATGACAACCGCTCGCTGACCAAGCTTCAAGGCTGAAGCGACGAAACCGAGTCCCATCGTTACAATTGCAACTAGAAGTGATAACGCCAGGAGGGTAAGAAGGTCAGTATTCGGCCTTGCGCCGTATCCGTAAATCGCCAGCCCTAGAACTATGAAAGTTCGGGCGGTACTCAAGAGGATATCAAAAAGGGTTTTTCCTAGAACAATTGCACCAATCGGGATAGGGGTCGATAATAGTCGAGCATAGGTTCCTTCCTCCCGCTCCCGAGACATCCCACCTGCGATCTCATAGAAGGCGGCGAAGATTTGTACGACGGCTAAGACGATAGTTAATCCAACGTTAAAGCCTGCAAAGCTAGCACCTTTCTGAATGATTTCCACACCAGAGATTGATTGTTTCTCAGCTTGTGTTAGTATAGGCTGAACTTCGACGTTTGGGTTAAAATTCTGAACATAATTCGTCAAAGTGCTTTGAATTTGATCTGATACGCCCGGCTCACTATCGTCTGTGTAGAGGATGACACGCGCTTGAACGCCGTTATCGAGATCACTCTGGAAGCCTTTGGGAACAACGATTACCGCATAGATTTTCTTGGAGCCGAGAAATCCTACACTCTGCTGCTCGTCATAGCTCTGTACTAGGCTGTGAAAGTCCGGTGAACTAATCAGAGTCTGCTGCAGACGGAGAGAAGCGACAGAAAAGTCATTGTCCACGAAGGCCATAGGGATATCAGCCGTTGCTGAGAAACTCGTCCCTGCTGCACCTCTGCCAGCCCCAAAAGATGCCGTAAAGAAGAACGGTAGGATCACAAGGGATATGAAAATAGCACTCCTATTCCGTCTGAACTGACGCAACTCATTTTCAGCTATTGCCAACGAATCGGCGACAAAGGATGAGAATGACATTTCAGATCAGACTAGGTTACTTTCACTTGGTTTGTCCAGCAGTTTCCATGAAGCGATCGATCTCCTCTTCGCCACCCGTCAGAGCAATGAAGGCCTCTTCAAGTGTCGGATCTTTCGTATTTATCGTCCGTATGCGTGCACCGACATCGAGCAATGCAGCGGCCACCTCTTCGGCAAGTGTATCTTTCCGTTCGCAGCTAACTTGGAGCCTGGGTTCTGAGTACTTGATTCTGCACACGTGATTCATCGAGCTGAGCTTATGCTTAACTTTCTCGAGCTGCGTTGCAGACAGATTGGGAGTCTCTACTTCGACCATTGACAGTTCGCTAACGCTGTGCTTCAATTCGTTCGGCGTACCAACCTGCACAAGTCTACCCGCAAACATTATGCCAACTCTGTCACAGATTTTCTCCGGCTCACCCATGTAGTGAGTTGTCCAAATCACTGTGACTCCTTGCTCACATAGACGCTTCGTGAAATCCTGCAAAGCGATTGCAGACTGAGGATCTAACCCCGAAGTTACCTCATCCAAGAATAGAACTTTCGGATCATGTAGGAGCGCCGCGCAGATCATCGCTTTCTTTTGCCAACCGGTTGACAGCGCACCAACGAGTCTCTTCGTTTTTTCTCTGAAGGCGAACATCTCCAGAAGCTCTTGTACCCTACTCTCCGCCTTGGCGCAGGGGGATATCATACAGCGTGCTCAGCAGCTTCAAATTCTCTTCAATAGTCAGGTCCTTGTACAGCGACACACCATCACTCACAACGCCGATGCTGCGCCTCACAGCAGCCAGCGTCCTTTCGAATGTCAAGCCCAGCCACTGTCGCAGATCCGAGTGTGGGTTCGATTAACGTGCAGAGCATGCGAACTGTTGTGGTTTTTCCGGCGCCGTTAGGTCCGAGTAGGCCAAACAGTTCCCCGCCATTGATGTCTAAGTTGAGTGTGTCAACGGCTCGGAAATGGCCGAAAATTTTCGTTAACCCTTGGCTAGTTATCGAATTATCAGGCATGAACTTTCCCAAGACGGAAGTCAACGCCTCGACAATTCGGCGCGTAATAAAGGAAGTTCCGTGTCGAGAGGATGTTACTATCTGCCATGCCATTTGACCTCAGGCTGCTTCTCTCTTTGATTCACAACTCTCGCAAGAACAAATAGAAGATCGGAGAGGCGATTGACGTACGGGATCATTTGGTCGTTAATATCCTCCTTTCTCGACAGAGTAACAATTCTCCGTTCAGCTCGTCTTGCTACGGCGCGAGCAAAATGTAACGAAGACCCAGCTCGACTCCCCCCGGGTAAGATGAATTCTCGCAGTGGTGGCAACTCGCTCTCAAATCGGTCAATAATTTTTTCAAGTTCATTCACGCGTTCCTTTGTGACGCGAGGTATCTGCTGGCCTTTCCTATCACCTGCAAGGTCCGCACCGGCAACGAACAGATCTTTCTGCAATTCCTCGAGGACCAAGTCAATCTCGACATCAGAAAGAGCCGATCGGACTAGCCCAAGCGCCGAGTTGATCTCATCAACACTCCCATATGCCTCAACTCGTATCGAATCCTTCGGCACTCGACCTCCACCCACGAGGCCAGTCTCACCCTTGTCACCAGTCCGCGTGTAAATTCTGGCAGACATAAGCACCATCCTTAGAATTAGATTAGCGCATACTAAAACTGGTGCAACACGGAACAACTGATTGCCGCTTCATACCGTGCTATTGTGCTTCAGTGACTGGAAGAACCCGATGGACACCCTCGCTAACGTAACAGCCAACGAAACAATAGTCAGAGACTCGAACTCTGACTAGTTTGAGCAGTGCTTATCCGAGTCGAAAGTACAATTCTGTACTGTGTAGCTTTAAATAGAGCAGTGACGTCTACTCGCAATCATTCATAGGGGACACAAGAAATGAGGCGTAATTTTTGGGCCCAGCGCCCAAGAAATGATTCACCCCGAACGTAGACTGAAAATTCAGAAATTCAATTACTCGACTAATCCCCTGCAAGTATTCGAGGCAATAAATGCGGGAAGCGATCATTGCTATATCCTGGAATCCGCCGAAGGCCCGCGAAAGCTAGCCCAGTATTCCTTCATCGGATTCTCGCCCTCAAAGATCGTTGAAGCCAAGCATCATACATATTTCGAATATTCTAATGACGGTAAGACGACCGAAATCGAGACGGATAATCCACTGAGCTACCTTCGAAGCCATTTGGAGCAAACTTCCTCATATCGCGGCTTCAGATTTGTCGGAGGCTTAGTCGGATACTTCTCATATGACACAGTTCGATACTTAGAATCGCTCCCAAAGATAGTTAAAGATGATCTCAAGCTTCCGGATTTTCAGTTCGGTAAGTTTGATGATGGAATCGTCTTTGACCACCTGACCGGACAGGCATACTATTACTGGTATGATCAGAATCGGCTTCACGAAATAGAACGTCTTCTATCTGCCCATCGCACCAGTACCCGACTCTCCACGACCAACGTCAAAGTAAACCTATCACAATCAGAGTTCGCTTCTAGAGTTGAGAAAGCCAAAACATACATCAAATCAGGAGACATATTCCAGGTGGTTCTTTCGAAGCGTTTCGAGCTTGAGATTGATGGCTCGCTTATCCATTTTTACAAAAGACTACGTGAAATCAATCCGTCACCATACATGTATTTCCTCAAAATGGGGAAAGTTTCAGTCGTCGGTTCTAGCCCAGAAATGCTCGGACGAGTTGATGGCAGACAGGTTGAAACCTTTCCGATCGCGGGGACACGTCCAATCGGGCAGAACTCCACTGAGACCGCCAAGTTGGCTTCCTCTCTCATTAAGGATCCTAAAGAGCGAGCAGAGCACGTGATGCTCGTTGACCTGGCGCGAAATGACATAGGTAAAGTATGTCAGTACGGGTCCGTTGAAGTTCCAGAATTCATGACCGTCCAGAGATACAGCCATGTTCAACATATCGTCTCACGAGTTACTGGAATACTAAGACCTGACAAAGACGCTATCGACGCACTCAAAGGGATATTTCCCGCCGGAACGGTTTCTGGAGCTCCAAAGAAACGTGCCATGGAGATCATCGAGGAATTAGAGCCGTGCAGACGAGGCCCTTACGCGGGAGCCTTAGGCTACTTCTCTTATAATGGGAATGCGGACTTCGCAATCACCATTAGAACACTACTAGCGAAGGAAAGACAAGCCTACGTTCAAGTTGGAGCGGGAATTGTGGCCGATTCAGATCCCAGACGAGAATGGGATGAAACGGAACACAAAGCAGGAGCATTACTCCGTGCACTAGATGTCGGAGGGTAAGGCATGAAGGTACTGATCATAGACAATTTCGATTCATTCGTTTACAATCTAGCCCAGTACGCTGGCAAATTGGGCGCACAACCGCTTGTCTATCGAAACAATGAGATAACGCTCAAAGGCGTGGTGAGATTGAAGCCGGATAGGATCATCATATCACCTGGTCCAGGCACGCCTAAGGATCCCAAGTACTTCGGAATATCCGCCGACATAATCAGACAGGTTAGTATCGAAATCCCTACGCTTGGCGTATGTTTGGGTCACCAAGGTATTGCATGGGCGTTCGGCGGAACAATAGTTCCAGCAAAGATATTGATGCACGGAAAGACGAGTTTAATCGAACATGAACCTGACGGCATATTCGAAGATGTCATAAATCCTCTGCAAGCAACTCGATATCATTCCCTAGTGTGTGAGAAGAAGAGCCTCCCAGAGTGCTTGGAGATAACCGCTGAATCTCTAGATGACAAAGAGATAATGGGACTGAAGCATCGTGAATACCCGATATATGGTATTCAATTTCATCCTGAATCAATCCTAACGCCTGACGGCATGAAGATCATGAAGAACTTCCTAGAGGGACCCTGAATGATCAAAGAAGCAATTCAGCTGTTAGCGGACCATAAGGATTTGGTATATGAACACGCCCAGCAGAGTATGCGCGAGATTATGACAGGAGAGGCCACTCCAGCCCAAATCGGCGCTTTCCTCACATCACTGAGAATGAAAGGCGAAACAGTAGACGAAATCACCGCTTTCGCAGTCGCAATGAGAGAACATTCAGTCCGGATAAGCCCTCACGTTCAGGGAAGAATAGTCGATACATGCGGCACAGGTGGAGACTTACTCAAGACATTCAATGTAAGCACAACGGCCGCCTTCATATCCTCTGGGGCTGGAGTTACAATAGCAAAACACGGTAATCGCTCAGTCACAAGTAAATGTGGAAGTGCTGATGTTCTAGAAGCACTCGGAGTAAATCTCGAGGCCAATCCGTCAACCGTTGAGAAGACGATTGAGCAGATTGGCATCGGCTTCATGTTCGCGCCCGCATTTCATCCTGCAATGAAAAATGCGATCATTCCACGTAGGGAAATTGGTATCAGAACAGTCTTCAACATCCTCGGCCCACTCACGAACCCTGCTAACGCCAACGCCCAAGTCTTGGGAGTGTATGACCCGAAACTTGTCGAATCAATGGCAAAGGTGCTTCAACGGCTCGGCCTAGAGGAGGCATTGGTAGTTCACGGAATTGACGGTTTGGACGAAATCTCAATTGTTGGACAAACCAAACTAAGCTGGCTCAAGGACGGACAGATTACTTCTAAAACCATCGTACCACAAGACATGAAACTCAAGGTTGTCAGAAGTAACGAGATTTCGGGATACAATGTTCTACAAAGTGCTCGAATAATGGTAAACATACTCAATGGCGTTGAAAAAGAAGAGTCTGCTCGACGCCAGATGGCACTAGCTAACGCTGCCGCAGCACTATTAGTCGGAGGAAAAGTCGACGACCTTACATCTGGCGTGGAACTTGGAAGCGAAGTAATTGAGAGCGGGAAAGCCTACGAGAAACTGAGACAATTAGTCCGCTATACCAACGGTGACGAATCAAAATTGGACAGGATAGAATCACAATGACAGACTTCCTTGACAAGCTAATTGCAGATGCCGAACAGAGAATCATGCATGGCTATTACAACGTGGAATTCAGACTTGATCACGAGCATGTTAGTCTCTCGCGCAGTTAAGAACACAAATCACAACGCGATAATCGCTGAAATAAAACTGAGGTCTCCTGCACGCGGAACACTACGTGCTGAATTAGATCCAAAAGATCTTGCAATTCAGCTCGCTCGAGGGGGCGCAACTGGTCTGTCAGTACTTACTGAACCAGATAACTTTGGAGGAACATTAGAGAGCCTAGTGCAGATTAGACCCTACGTAAATATACCGTTGCTGATGAAGGACATAGTATTCGACCAAAAGCAGATCGTCGCCGCAAAGGAGTCTGGCGCTGATTGTATCCTGCTCATGTTATCAGCCTTGTCTAGGAAAGGAATTCAACCAACAGATTTGATCAGAGAAGCACACAGCTCACGACTCGAAGTACTGCTCGAAGTGCACGACACCGCGGAGTTGGAGCGCGCATCAGAAACTGACGCGGACATAATCGGAATCAACAATAGAAATCTGACGAATCTTGAAATTGATTTGAACACTACCACAAGGTTGCTCGGTTCTGCTACGGCGAACCAACTTCGAGGCAAAACTGTCATATCTGAAAGCGGCTTTGAAACTGTCGAGGATGTGCGAAGGTTAAAGCAATCGCAGATTGACGGATTTCTTATCGGATCTTCGATTATGCTTGCAGCAGATCCGGAAACAAAAGTGCAAGAATTTGTGCATGCGTGATGATGTTTCATGCGCGTTAAGATATGTGGAATAATGCGACCGCAAGACATCGAAGCGGCATCGAAACATGGAGCCGACGCTGTGGGATTCGTGGTGGAGACTCACATTTCACGAAGGAATCTGAGACTGGAAGAGGCGAAGAGACTTATCAAGAACGTTCCTGTCTTCATGTCGAAAATTGCGGTGACATCAACCTCTGATCTGAAAGTACTACAAGAGATTGTGACAAGACTCCACCCGGATGCACTCCAAGTGCATGGTTGCGATCTCAGGACAGCGAATAACATTCGTAAGAGAAATCCAGGGCTATCCATCATTCTCGCAACTCCCATTCGCGACGCAGGATTCAATCTCAAAGGCTGAGACGACCACAGGATACTCGGACGCAGTCATGGCAGACTCCCCGAGCGAGATGGGAATGGGCGGAACCGGGAGAATTCATGACTGGAAGTTGACAGCGCGACTGCGAAACAGGATTTACCCTCATCCCCTCATACTAGCAGGTGGATTGACTCCGAACAATGTAAAAAGTGCGATAAAAGAAGTCAGACCATATGGCGTCGATGTGTCAAGTGGCGTCGAGAGAACAATTGGGGTAAAAGATCATCGCAAGATGAAGGAGTTCATTAAACGAGCGAAGGAGGCAGAAGCTTGAGAACACCATATACACAACCAATAGATGGAAAATTCGGAAAGTATGGTGGCCGATATGTACCTGAAACATTGATGACCGCTTTGATCGCACTTGAGGCCGAATATGAGAAAGTGAAAAACGAATCTGTATTTAGAGCTCAACTTGAACATCTCTTGAAGGATTTTGCAGGCCGCCCAACGCCCCTCTATTATGCGGAAAATCTCTCGCAGAAAACAGGTGGAGCAAAGATCTACATTAAGCGCGAAGATCTCGCACATGGAGGCGCACACAAAATCAACAACACAATCGGCCAAGCCCTTCTCGCCAAGAGAATGGCCAAGAAGAGAATCATTGCAGAGACAGGAGCAGGTCAGCACGGTGTCGCGAGTGCAATGGCATGCGCTGCCCTTGGACTGAAATGCGAAGTGTACATGGGCGCTGAGGATATTGAGCGACAGAAACTGAACGTTTTCCGAATGAACCTCCTCGGTGCGAAAGTGCGTGCTGTTAAAACAGGCTCGAAAACCCTGAAGGACGCGATAAACGAAGCTTTCCGAGACTGGGTAGCGAATGTTCAAGATACTTACTATCTGCTCGGATCGGTCGTTGGACCACACCCGTATCCCACCCTCGTTAGAGATTTTCAAAGCGTAATCGGACGCGAAATAAAACAGCAAATCCTCCACGAGGAGAACCGCTTGCCAGACGCAGTGGTAGCATGTGTTGGCGGAGGCAGTAATTCCATCGGCGCTTTCTATCCCTTCATTGAAGACAGTGGAGTTGCGTTATGTGGAGTCGAGGCAGGAGGACTAGGGTTATCTTCGGGAAAACACGCTGCTTCACTCTGCGCTGGTGAGGAAGGAGTATTCCATGGAATGCTAACCTATGTTCTCCAAGACAAAGACGGACAAGTCAAACCAACTCACAGCATTTCGGCCGGACTCGACTATCCTGGAGTGGGTCCAGAGCACGCCTACCTAAAAAGCACTGGACGTGCGCAGTATACTGCAGTAACGGACAAGCAAGCACTTCATGGATTCACTGCACTCTGTAAACATGAAGGCATCATCCCAGCGCTTGAATCAGCTCACGCAGTGCACTACGCGATGGAATTGGCATCCAAGATGAAACGCGAGCAAATCGTCGTTATCAACCTGTCTGGGAGAGGCGATAAAGACGTTAACGTCGTGGCCAACGAGTTGGGTGTCAGATTATGACCGAAATCTCCGATGCCTTCGTTGATTTGAAGAATAAGAAAGAAGCAGCTTTGATCGCATACGTCACCGTAGGCGATCCGAACGCAAACAAGACGCCCGGACTTGTGAGTGCTCTTATTGAAGGTGGAGTCGATATTGTTGAACTAGGGATTCCTTTCTCGGATCCCATTGCAGACGGTCCGACGATTCAGAATGCAGTGTCGAGATCGATGGCCAGCGGGTGTAAACCGATCGACGCATTTGACGTTGCAAGCACAATTCGTGAACGGTATGAGACACCACTCGTAGCAATGACTTACTTCAATCCAGTATTCAGGCTAGGGCTTGTTCGGTTTCTGAAACGCGGAAAAAAAGCAGGAATTTCGGGACTGATCATACCAGATCTTCCGATAGAAGAGTCACAGACCTACAAGAAAGAGTGTGCGTCAAATGAGATGGATACGATCTTCCTTGCTGCACCTTCAACCGACGAAGCAAGACTGAAGAGGATAGCGGCTGAGACATCAGGATACCTATACCTCGTGTCACTTTATGGTGTGACGGGCGCCCGAAACACGCTCACTCAGGATGTTGTGAATTTGGTTGAAAGATGCGACAATTTCCTGTCCGACGGACTCCCATTCGCGGTTGGGTTTGGGATCTCAAAACCTGAACATGTCAGAAGAATAGCTCGCGCTGGAGCGGACGGCGTCATCGTAGGAAGCGCATTCGTCAACATAATCGCGGAGAATACGCACAACACTCGGCGAGCTGCTCAGAAACTGCAGAAATTAGCGAGGACACTGAAACGAGCAACAAGAATAAACCGATGATTTACTGGGTCTTCGGTAGTTTCTTGCCACACATCCCGCAAAAGCTCGCGTGATGCGGGTTGACGATACTGCAATACGAACAAGTAATTGCAAACAGTGACTCTCCACAATCATAGCAATGCTTGTTCTTGCTAGGATTCAACATACCGCACTTACTGCAGAAAACCATTTCAGGATTATGAACAGGCTGAGTCATGGAAACAACCGAAACAAATTACTCGGCATTCACTTATAGAATATTCGAAGATGGGGAGGCGAGGAAGTCGCGAATCATCTTAAACACTTTGTCAACCATTCTTGTCGTCAGCTTGCCAGTCTGAGTATTCTGTCTGCTAGGATGATAAGAAGCAGAGAGCAATGGGTAAGGTCTAGCAAGCTTGAAGAATGCGCCGTGTCTGAAGCGGAGGTCCTTGGTGTCTACATTTTGTGTCTTCAGAAACCTGACGTATGTGTCAAAAGCTATTCTGCCCAGCGCTAGTACAACTCGTACATTTTCGAGTAATTTAATTTCCTGCGTCCAATATCTTTGACAGATATCTATCTCTTTGCGATTCGGTTTGTTCTTTGGAGGAGCACACCTTACAATTGCAGTCATATAAGCATCCTTCAACTTCAACCCGTCACCGACATTCTCCGAGGTAGATTGATTCGCAAACTGGAACTTATGAAGTGCAGCCATCAGAAACTGAGCCGAACCATCTCCAGTGAACATGCGTCCGGTTCGATTCCCACCATGAGCGGCCGGAGCAAGGCCTAGGATTAGTAAATGGGCTCTCGGGTCGCCGAATCCGGGAAGGGGCCTCCCCCAATACTCCCAGTCTCGAAATTGCCTACGTTTTGTTTTGGCAATCCTTTCACAGTGTCTTCTCAGGCGTGGACAGAGGTTGCAGGCTATCGCTTCTGAGTTAAGTTTGGACAGTGAGGGATATTCCACTCTTGATGCAGACATTTGTTTTCGTTAATTCTCTTTGAACAATTACTGAAGGATCAAGCTAAGGGCAAGATTTTCACCGGGGACGCTAACTACCTGTTTAATTCCCTTATGTTGACCGTCACCGAAATAGACCAGAGTCACGGGTAGCGAACCGGTCCAATTCATGGGAAAGTGTTCCGTGAAGTACCCGTTTTGATCAGTAATGGCAACCTCAGTTCTGTACGATCCTTGGAAGTAGTAAGTCACGTACACACTTGCTCCTGTCACAGGATTGCCAGAACTTGTAACCAAATAGCCCGAAACACCAGCCGTAACTCCATTCGCCATTACCGGAGAAATCTTTGCAAACGTGACTGCTTGTCCAGACTTATACAACGGAGTATTGGGTAAGGTCACGAAGTCAGAAGGAGGTGGCAGCGTTGAACTCACAGTTACAAGAACCCACCCTGTAATGATTATCACGAGAACCACTACGATCAACGCGAGAGACTGCGCGCCTACTCGTCCACGTTTTGTATTGGACTGATTTTCGACTGTCATTCGGTCCACCTTACCAAGCTTGTGACTTGTGCAACCTTCACATGCATGTTAAAGTCTTTCGGGACGGAAGAGAGAGCAACTTACATCTGGCAATGGGGAACAATAACGAAAGGCGACGGATTTCTTGGGATTATGGATAGGATAACACGTCGCTGTCGGTAGATTAAGGATGGCTGACTTTTGATTCATCTCTAGAATAATCCCCTCAGGGGCGCATACGGTGACTCTGGAGACTCGGTTACCCACGAATGATCCGTAGCCATACGTCGCATCACGTTGACCATGGATTTGACCCAGGGACTTTAGACAGTTTGCTGCGACATTAAGGACTCACAGCGACTGATTTCAGCCGAGAATGAGTTGTTCACGATTGTGTCGTACGACACAAGTCCGGCAGGGGTACCTCTTCCCAATGGGGTTTCAACCCGAGTTGTTTCAGCCGGCGGGCCCTAATCCTACGCTTGAGTTCCCACAATTTATCCGATGGTTCTTCGGTCCACTTGCATCGCTTGCATGCCAAACGCTCGTTTTTTTCATCGTAGTAGGTTTCAAGAAACCCGCATAACGGACACACCTTATGTTCCGGGACAACAAGTAGTCGAGTGCTAGTATGAAATCCTCGCTAGTAACCTAGTCCCCAATATCCTTGCGCAGATTAAGCCTTTCAAGCATCTCCTGAACGAGACTTTCGGTTTGGTCACTGCTCAAGTGCTTCCAAAAACCTTTGCAATCGCCTCGCTTAGTAGCATCGGGCTATCCGCAATCCACACCAAAGCTTCCGCATGCGATTGGGTAATTGTGTCGGCCGACACAAGTTTCTCAGCACCTCAGGCGAAAAGGTCAAGACACGAAGGGCTTGCGCAACGTCCAGCACACCACTAGGAGGCGATGTTGAGCCGTCCGGGACCTCGTCGGGTACACGGGTAATTTCGCCTTCTTGCCTTAATGTTCCGCAAGGATTGCAGTAGCTTTCGTTGGAGGTTCCGGTGACCCCTTTTGAGATGAATGCGGCCCCTTTCTTGCCATGTTGACAGCTCCCTTAGTCAACACTTCGCCGAGCTCTTGGGATCTGAGGTTTGAGCTGTGGTCAGACTCGACTGGTACCATATTCACACCTAAAACTACTGACTGCCTGCTCAGCAGTCAACTTCATGTTCCTCTCGACGATGTCGACCACCCCTTCGACCCCACCCTTTACCCCTCCTCCTACATCACTACCACTACCATGGACCCCCCCATCAACCCCTACCTTTACCCCTCCTTCGGGGACACTATTCGGCAATTGTGGCTGATTTGTGCTTGAATTTGGGTCTTGAGGTGTAGTTATCGTGAGGTCTGAGGTGGGGTAACGAGGTGGGGTATGAGGGTGAGGGTAGACGTGGGGTATGCTGTTTTATGAGTGCTTGAAGGGCGTCCTCACTGCCTTTTGAGGTCTGGTATGCCTTGTATACCTCCTGTGAGAGCGTCCCTAGGTGCACTTTGAAGTCCCTTTCGATGCCTGCTATGACTAAGGGCACCCCTTGATCGCATCAATTACAAGTGCTTTCAACTGTTGAGTCAAAGTAGGTAATTTTTCGATTTCATTGGGGTCCTTAAGTTTCATTGTTCCATGTACAAGGTGACGGGTATTGTAGAGATCGTTAATTAGCTGGTCAGCTCGTCCAAGAACTTTCCCGACTTGGCGTATCTTCTCTCCCACTAGCAGTCCAGTTTCAGTATCCTTTCCGCATAGAGGGCAAGGGTTGATGGTTTTTTGGCACCTTGGACACTTCAAGTATCGTTTGGCGTCAACTATCTTGGGCCAACGTGTTGCTAGAGTTTCAAAGGCGATCCAGTAGAAAGTGAATTTATCAATTATAGCGTTTGCCGCGAGTCCTTTAGCAAACCATCTTAGCGCTGCTAAGACTTCCTCATCAATCTGAGATCGAATTTGGGAACTATCAATGACAACAGACGATGGTTCGGTGAAAATAGCGACGGCGTCCTTTACTATCCGAGGGTATGGAGGCCCAGAATCAGGTCCGAAACGTCGAACTGCTTGGCGTTTTGGATTGGTGAACACGCTTCCAACTGCCCAATCTTTACAGGATAGTTCAACTGGAAACTCAAGAAATCAGTGACCATTTCCATGTCACCGATGACCCGATTGACGGCGTCTTCGTGTGCATCTTCTGATTCGATTTTTGTTTCGAGATAATAAGGGCCTTTGGTCGAGTCGTTAAGACCACCTTGGAGTTGGAAGCTACTATACCTCTCTCCTGATTTGATTTCTGTTACTGCATCCCTACACCTTAACCAAATCTCAATTTCCTCTTTCGAGAATAGGCGTTGCTCTGGGTATAGATTGAAGGTTTTCAAGACATGAGGCATGCCACCGTTTGGTTCATTGCGGACGAAGACGGGCATGGTGAGGGTCGCTTGGATTCGCCAAATTCTGGGCAAAGCTATCTACATGCTGCTTTGTAGTCTCTGTAGGTATTTCGAGCTTTCTTCTGGACGGTGATGAATTATGTACTACAATACGTCACGGAATACGTAAAGAAGAACAGCGCCTACAACAGCAGCCATAGCAAAGTTACGAGCCCAATCATCCTTGTAAACAACAGCTAAAAACGCTAACCAGCCAGCTAAAGCAACTAACGCAATTGGAAGAGAAACGCTCCCGATGTTCTTGATATTGACGGAAACAGGAACGGCCATACGTTCTCTATTACGGGATCTCAGATATGTGAGTAACCTATTCAAAGCACACTCAGAAAAATTAGGTTTGACTGGCGTTTTGGATGATCGTAATCCACTTGTTTTTTCCTTTGACTTCAATGCCAGCTGCTTCGCTTGGTGTCCGACCTTTGAGAGCTTCGTGAGGTCTAACGTAATTGTGGAAGATTTGCATCCCTGTTAGAATTGGTGTGTCTGATTTCTCTAGCGTTCTCATACATCGTTCGCGATCACGAATTTCCCCATTCATGCGCTCCATCTTATTGTTATGAACCTTCCCCGCTAATCGGATTTCTCGGATGTGCTCAGTACGATCAGCCTTGTTCTGAGTCCACCATTCCTGCACGTATGCTTCGTGAAAGTTTGGTGCACCATCGGTTATCAGCGTCTTTGGTTGCTTCTCTGCAATTTGCTGACCAAGCTGGAATAATGGTCTTACGTCTGCCGTGTTTTTTGTATCTGCGACTTCTTGGGCGATCCAGAACCGTGTCTGATCATCCATTAACGCGTAGAGGTACTTCATATTCCCTTTCACTTTCAGGAATAGTTCATCGGCTCGCCAAGTGTCGCTGACTTGCGGTGTGATCTTGTCTAGGTACTTATCCATCAGAGCAGTGTACTTCTCAATCCAATTGTAAACGGTCTGGTGACTAACTTGAGCACCGATGAGTCTCAGAGTCTTAGCGGTGTTTCTTAGACTCTCGCCTGAGAAGTACATTTGCATGGCCGTTGTAATTGCTTGAGGATTGTGCTTCATTCGTTCAAATCCCAAGTTTACGCTGAATGTCTTGTCACAGTCGAGGCAGTAGAACCGTTGAAGGTCTCCGTACTGGTTGTGTCTTACTCCGAACTTCTTCAAGTGACTAGAACCGCAAGCTAGGCAGGTTGAGATGTTGACAGGTTCAATGATTACGTTCTCTCGAACGTGGTTTCTTAATTGCTGGCTAATCTCAACCGCTATGACATGTTTGCAGCGAACTTGGCGGTAGAAATGGTCGAAGCATGTGCAAGTCCAACCTCTTTCAGTCTTGGTTACATCATAGCACAAGTCTCTCGATTGCGAGGCAACCTTGTAGAATCGATCAGTTAATCGCTGTACTTGGTTGCTTGATTGAGCGATCCCCGAAGCTCTCGACTCATGGTCATTATCTATGACCTCCTAGTTGACGTCAACTGTGAAAGGACGACGCTGAGCGTACTTGAAGAGAACAGTTGGAAATCGGAAAGATCGCGTCCTTCAGAACTGGCACAAGCTTATCTATAACGAGTCGTATGCACTCGACGGAGTTTGCATTAATGTCTGAAGGATCAGTTCCTGTCCTCATCTTGAAGGAAGGCGCTACGAGAACACGCGGTCGAGACGCTCAGCGAAATAATATACTCGCCGCGAAGGTGATTACTGAAACTATCCGCACAACCTTGGGTCCGCAGGGAATGGACAAAATGTTGGTGAGCGGCCTTAGTGACGTGGTGATAACTAACGACGGCGCCACCATAATGAAGGAACTTGACGTACAACACCCCGCTGCCAAGATGCTGGTTGAGGTAGCGAAAAGTCAGGATAATGAGGTTGGGGATGGAACAACGACTGCTGTTGTGTTGACCGGCGAACTTCTTAGCAAAGCGGAGAAATTGCTTGACCAAGAAGTCCACCCGACCGTAATCGTTGAAGGCTACAAGAAAGCCTCAGAGAAGGCTCTAGAAATTCTAGAAGCCCTCGCAATCTCAATCGATCCCAAAGATGAGAAGATGCTAATGCGTGTAGCGATGACGTCTATGGGAACTAAGGCCCAAGCTGAGTCAAGAGATCACTTTGCTACATTGGCCGTTAAGGCGGTTAGCCAGATCGCGGAGGAACGAGGTGGCAAAATCGTTGCAGATATTGATAGGATAAAAGTGCTAAAGAAGAAAGGTGAGAGCATGGAGGAAAGCGAACTAGTCAGAGGGATAGTCGTTGACAAGGAGGTATCTCACCCGCAAATGCCAAAACAGGTCAAGAACGCGAAGATAGCGCTTCTCAATGCAAAGATCGAGATAGAAA
The DNA here is from genome assembly GCA_963783645.1 of Candidatus Bathyarchaeota archaeon. GTDB lineage: Archaea > Thermoproteota > Bathyarchaeia > 40CM-2-53-6 > 40CM-2-53-6 > FEN-987. The sequence continues at coordinate 132,865 of CAWAOH010000012.1, forward strand.
AGACGGAGTTTGATGCGAAGATAAACATCAATTCCCCGGACCAAATGAAGCAATTCCTCGACGAGGAAGAGAATATGTTGCGAGAAATGACCAACAAAGTTGCAAGCAGTGGAGCGAACGTCATATTCTGCGAAAAGGGAATTGATGACCTGGCACTTCACTTTCTAGCCAAGAAGAACATTATGGCGATAAAGAACATCAGCAGCAACGATATGGAGAAGCTCGCCAAGGCCACTGGAGGCACAGTTCTCGCTACCACGAAGGACCTTGCTGCCGAAGCCCTGGGAGAAGCAAAACTAGTAGAGGAAATGAAGATTGGCGATGACAAGTTAGTCTACGTTCGTGATTGCAAAGATCCCCGCGCCGTGACTGTGGTCATAAGGGGAGGCTCTGATCATGTGGTAGATGAAGCTGAGCGATCATTTCACGACGCGTTGTGCGTGGTTAGAAATGCAGTCGAAGATCACAAAGTAGTAGCAGGGGGCGGAGCACCTGAGGCTGAAACTGCAAAGCAGCTTCGCGATTACGCAGTGAAAGTAGGAGGCCGAGAACAGCTTGCAATCGAGGCCTATGCTGAGGCTTTGGAGGCGATTCCCCTCACAATCGCTGAAAACGCTGGTTTAGACCCCATTGACATAATGGTGGAGATCAGATCAAAGCATTCCGACCCAAAGAACAAATGGTTCGGAGTTCAAACCCGGACAGGGAAAATCGTGGACATGCTTGAGGAGAATGTGTTAGAGCCTCTCAGAGTTAAACAACAGGTTATCAAGTCTGCGACTGAAGCGGCCAGTATGTTGCTGAGAATTGATGATGTTGTCTCTTCGAAGGGATCGAGGGAGAGCGGCCCACCCGGCGGCGGTATGCCAGGTGGAATGGGGGGCATGCCGGGCGGAATGCCTGGAATGATGTAGGCGCATCCGGCAACACCAAAAAGCATCGATTGGCGGAATTTTCGCATTTAAGATGGCTCGCTATCGAAACAGTGAGTTCAATCCATCTAGGTGAAACTACAGCCTGATCTGATCACGTCATGCTCGTCTAGATTGATTACGGAGACGATCTAACAGTCTACGCCGTTTAATTTACGACCCATCTTGACTGCTCTCGCATGAACTGTTGAACATAGTATGGTCCTAGCCCGCTCTTGCCCGACGAGCCGCTTCCTTTCCATCCTCCAAACGAATTCACTCCCGGCCACGCACCTGTAGTTGCGCCGGCGCGGCGATTTGCATACGTTACTCCTGCCTGAATTTGATCAAAGAAGGTTTCCATCTCCTTACGATTCTTCGTGTAGATTCCCGCCGCATAAGCCATATTCTGACTCGTTGGCGAGTTTAAGTGCCTGTTCGAACGATTGAACTTCAGCAACTACGAGAAACGGAACGAACAATTCCTCCTTGAACAGTCGGTGTGACACGGGTAACCCATCTACAATGGCGGGTTCTACGAAGTATCCATTCCCATATTCACCAGATGTTAGAACATTGCCACCGAAAACGAACACGGCATCGTCTTTGCGAGCTTCATCCGCGGCCTTAACATATGTATCAACTGCTGAACGGTTTATGACGGGGCCAAGGAAAGTCTCCTTCCGAGTTGGATCGCCAATCTTCACAAACTTCGAGGTGTAATCCTTCAGCATGCTAATGAATCTCTCTTTGATGGCATGACTAACGTAAACCCGTGAGCAGGCACTGCATTTTTGACCTCCAAAACCGAAGGCAGCGCGCACGTTATGCCTTCGGCTGCTTGATCCATATCGGCTGTTCTAGTGACAATAGCAGGATTCTTTCCTCCCATTTCAGTAATGATGGGTTTCGGATAGTCAGACGAGAACTGGCGATAGAGCCTCATGCCAACCTCTTTAGACCCGGTGAAGACGAAACCGTCAACGTGAGGGTTCTCTTGCAACTCCGCGCCAACTGTGCCTCCAGGACCGGTTATTAGATTGAAGACGCCTCTCGGCACTCCGGAGTCAACAAATGCTCGAGACATCTCATAACCTAGAACTGGTGATTCGCTAGAGGGCTTGTAGACAACCGTATTACCGGCAATCAGCGCTCCTGCAGACATCCCAGCGGAGAGAGCGAGCGGAAAATTCCATGGGCCAACGACCGCCCATACCCCGTAGGGACGCAATATGCTAACAGTTTCTTGTCTCGGTCCAGGCGACTCTAGCGGTTTTACGAATCCCCTGTTCGCTTCCATTTGTCCACAATAATACCGAATCAATTCGACAGATTCATTAACTTCAGCTAAGGACTCGGCTCGATTCTTACCGACTTCGATCGCCATCAGGGCAGCGAGTTCGAAGCGGCGCTGCAACAGAATCTCAGAAGCCCGTCGAAGGACAATTACCCGTTCTTTGTATGTTTTAGAACTCCAAAGAGGGAAGGCGTCTTTAGCAGCATCTATTGCTGCCTTTGCGTCATCCCGACTTCCCTTCGGGAAGTAGCCCACGATAATGTTGGCATTGATAGGGCTTGCATGCACAAACTCTTCACCCATTGAATTCCATTTTTCCCCATTTACGTACATTGAATAATGAGCGCCCATGTTAGCCCGAACTTTCGCGACAGCATTATCATATGCTTCATCGTCTTTCGTTGTAATCGTAAGGGTCGCGTAAGTTATCCAGGGCGCCTTACTCAGTTTACTAGCTCTTCCTTTGGCAGGTTTCTTGCGAGAAACCAAAATCTGTCCCCTATGAGAGAACCGCGTTTAGCTCATCCGTATTATAGTTTTGCGTAGTTACGTCTCGATGTTGCAAGAAGACTTACTAAGTGCAAAGATTAGTTTTCTCGTTGACGTAAATGACTAGCCCACCCGATTCAGAGAAGAGAAATTGGAGATTCTCCCACGTCAGTGCGTACACAGAGAATGTGTGCGAAACTTTCACTGACGCTAATGGGAAAATGCATTACAGGTGGCTCTATCCGGATGGGAAAATCGAGTACATCTGTTCTTGTCACAGATTCCTGAACAAATAAAATTCATTTTATTATCGTGATGACGTCGCGGTCATTGAGAATGTGATTCATACCAACACGTTGAGGACTGAATCTCACGCTGCTTCCAGATATCAATGCATATTTCGCCTCCCCCGCGAATCTTCGATGGATCTTTGTGCATACGTCCGTAACAGTTGCTCCGGCTGTAAGCATCAGAGGTTCTTCGTAGTCAGGCTCGCCGTTACGTGGCTTCAAGTAGATTCTGATGAAGTTAAGTCGATTATAGATGGCATCTTTCACGGTTTCAATATTCAGATTCTGATCTGCAGAAACTGCTACGAAGTCTTCCCCGATTCGATTCCGCACTTCGTCGACATATTTTGGACTGACCAAGTCTACCTTGTTCAACACGGTTACTGCAGGAACGTACATTCGATTTCCTGAAACTACATCGATAAGTTGATCGTCGGAAATGTCCTCTCTGATGATTACACTTGCTTGATGGATTTTATATATGTTCAGTATTCCACGAATCGTTGATTCATCCATCTTCGTGAGCTTGCACGTTACAGTGACTCCTAGGCCGCCTTGGGTCGATGGTTCAATTGTCACGTTGGGTCGCCGAGTGTTGAGTCTAATGCCCATTTCGTAGAGTTCTTTTTTCAAGGTGCTAATTTGATCTGGTTGGAATACGTCTAAGATTAGTAGTATCAGATCAGCGTTTCGAGCAACAGAAAGTACTCTTCTTCCCCGGCCCGTTCCACTTGCCGCACCTGAAATTATGCCCGGAAGATCTAGTATCTGCATCTTTGCCCCGTTATATTCCAGAAGCCCTGGAACTACAGTGAGAGTTGTGAACGCGTAGGGTGCCACTTTCGACTTTGCGTTTGTTAGTGTGTTAAGAAGGGTTGATTTTCCTACGCTTGGCAAGCCAATCAAAACAACAGTGCAGTCGCCTCCTTTCTTAACTTCGAATCCGGAACTGCCTGACGATTTTGACCGTTGAGTTACCTCTTGCTCAGCTTTGAGCTTCGCAAGTTTCGCCTTCAGCAATCCAATATGATGTTCAGTGTGTTTATGGATCTGAGTTCTCTTCATTTCCTCCTCGATAGCTTTGATTTTCTCAGGCAAACCCATGAACAACCCTCCGAACGCAAGAAGTCAGAGCAGTACACCACGATGAAGTCTGCCCGATAAGGAAGACCGAGACGGTCACGTCAGGTTGGTCTTCTCTTGATCCCGCTCGCTTCCGATGACGCTGTTTTCTTTTTTGTCTGCTTCTCATTCTGAAAGCGGCTTTGCTTAGTTTATGAGGCACTGTTTACTGCTCCTGCTGATTCCGTAGAGAGATCTATAGATATATGTTAAGCGCATCAATGAATTTGCTGGAGAAGCAGAAGTTGTCGGTTGAGGAATTGTCGAGCAAAGGTTCTCTTGCGATGCAAAGAGGCATTTGCATATTCCTAAGAGAACAATTGAAAGCTAGATCCTAACATTCAAGAGGCAGTAGAATACGAACCACTCAAAGAAAGCGAAGCTCCCAGCTACAACATACGGGAAACTCCGAGAGTGAGAGTATTCTTCGGCGACAAGCTGGAAATCTTTCTATTCATTCCAGAGAAATCTGTGCAGGGAATCAAGCAGATCAAACTATACCTGAAGCATTAAGAGCCTGGGTGGACCGAGCACAACTCGGTGGAATGAGCCGACTCCTCAGAGTGCAGGTTGGCTCTAAGAAAGACGTGGAAGTCTTAATGCCTCTCATTAAAGGGATAACAGGTTCGTAGGACTAGAGATCATTTTCTCGTCATTGTACATTCGAACGAATTCCTGGTCAACTATCCCTGAAACGACTCTTCTCACTCCCATCGGGAAGGAGCACCGAAAGCCCCGTAGCGTGATACGGAAGCTCCAAGGTATCCAGTCTCTCGTGATCCTCCGACTCGAATACCTTCATCCACTTCCCGTTCTGCTGCCTGAAACACAGTAACCTCACAACCTTTCTCTCGCCAATACCGCCAATCCGTCCCCCAGCAGATCCAGGCGAGGCTCCCGGCAGTTCCAGAACAAACACACAATTATTCCCATGAACGATGCTCAAATCAATAGGGTTCTCGGCAACGAAAATCCGCCGATTCTTCTCTTTCACCAAGAATGCCAGTTCATCCAACGGCATCATCGTGTAGGACCGTGGGAGGAAATGTTGCGTGATTAATTGGATATCTGGGCTACAGCCTGTTTCTTTGCGGGCTGCAGCACATTGAGAGCTCCGGTCTTTCGATTGAGAGAGAGTTGAATCTCGCCTCTAAAGCTCCTAACTCGTGCATCACGGATTTCGACGAGATCTCCCTCAGAAATCGTATTGATCTGGTTATTCCAGATTGCTATAGGAATCTCACCCGTTCCATCAGAAAGGGTAACGGAACAAACCAGGAGAGGGTTCCCATCCTTGGACGTTACAGCACGGACATCCGATTTCTTGACAACATGAGCCTTGAAGGAAACGCCCTTCAAGCCGAACTTGAGATCGCGAATTGAGTTTTCCCTCGTCTTAGACTTGTTCGGATCTTCACGCTTCCTGAATGCCTAGACCGCTAAACTGTTCCGGAAGTCTTCTTAACTTTTCAACTGACTGATTCGCAATCTCGGCTTGTCCGAAGGGTTTGTCGTGAAACGAAAACATGTAGACACACGACGTTTCCCCGCGCTGACGAAGGTCAATTGCGAATTTGCCACACTTTCCTTTTCCGTGTTCTTGAGCGTTGAGCATTGCCGCATGAAAGACCTGTGGGGTAATGTCATACTTCTCAGCCAACTGAAGCATGTACAGAAGATCTCGATCCGTTCCACGCGACTTCGGCAGGTACCTGAGTGCAATCGTCATAATCGATTTCCTCAGTGGGTTGCAACATCTCCGTTATAAATTGCCCGAATTTTCAGTACTAATCGACTGCTCCTGAGCGATATTACTCCAGGATGGTTTGGTACTATAGTGGAGCTGGTGGTCATCCTTCTTCTGATAAAGCACTTCTTTGGAGTCGGATGGATCAAGGTGCTTGTAATCGCAGTCCTAGCGGTGATAATAGCTGTCATAATCACCGCAGTTCTGGCACTCATTGGACTCGCGTTTCTGGGATCAGCATTCAAAGGATTGATCCCGGGGATCTGAAGTCAACGTTCTTAGACCGAGTCTCAATCCCGCCTGGGATACTCGTCACGGCTTCATGAAATCTCGTTTGTCCACGTAAACATTCATGGACTTCAGATAAGAAGGTGAATTAGGTGCCGAACCGGCTTGGGTAAAGATACTATCGACGTGGAACTTGAAGCGGGCATCTCTGTTTGATCCGGCATAAGTCATCATTAGTTCGCCCGGTCTCCCTGTAATACTCTTTTCATGCTGAATCTTGAGATTTCGATCTCTTCCTGAAAACCATAACTCAATCTCCTTTCTCAGCGTAGCTTCCACTACGTCAAAACTCAAGCCCTTATATTTTTGCTCGAAACTGGTCGCGACTTCCTTCCTACATTCCTTACTCAAGGCAGTCATGTAAACGAACGCCTTCTCAACCAATTCGCGTCCCGATGGAGTATCAGTCATGAATTTCACTCTCATATTCTACAACGGATGGCTTCCCGTAGTGCATAAAAACCTTAGTAGCACAAGTCCTCCGAGGATCATCATAGCACTACCTTGACAATCCTCTCGAACTGAATACAGGAACCTCGCGTATATCGAAGTTTTTCACCTATTACGTTTTTAGCTGACTAAAACTCAGAGTGCGCCTTCAACACAAACGCTTTTCATCTTATTTGATTGACGACTAAACGATTGGATTGATCGCTAGCCCATATATTGCGGGTATTGACGGAGGAGCAAGCAAAACAGTAGCGCTGGTTGCCGATAGAAATGGAAAGATATTGGGGAGGGGAAGAGCTGGCCCCTCCAATTATCACAATATCGGGGCTGAAGCTGCAAGTGCCGCTTATCAAAAGCGCTTTGAAAAGGGCCAAAGATGACGCAGGTATAAGAGAAAAACCCGAGATAGTCGTTGTCGCCCTAGCAGCAGTAGATTCAGAACAAGATATGAGAGTTGCCTCCCATTTCGTAAAGAATACTAAGATCGCTCGAACGAGCATAGTCGTCCATGATTCTGTCGCAGCCTTGTTTGCGGTTACAAAGGGTAGTCCAGGAATCGTCGTCAACTCTGGTACAGGTAGCTTCGCAGCAGGAATCAACAGCAAGGGAGAGTATGCTCGAGCTGGGGGTTGGGGGTACATAGTAGGTGACGAAGGCAGCGCTTACGATATCGGACTAAGAGCGATAAAAATGGCATTCAGATCATTCGATGGGCGAGAGAAAACTACGGAACTCATAGGCATGCTCAATCAGAGATTTCACATAAAGAGTGTGGACGATCTTGTTAGCCAAATCTATGGCAATGGACTTACAGTCGAGCAGATCGCAGCAGTGGCTCCTCTGGTGATTAGAGCAGCACGCAACGATCGGATTAGCAAAGCGATCATCAATGATGCAGGTGTAGAGTTGGGCGAACTCGCCTGTGCAGTGGCAAGTCGATTGAAGATGACGAGGCAAGAGTTTCCTGTCGCGGTTGTCGGAGGGAACTTCAGATCAGGAGCCGATCTCCTGCGATCGCTCAAATCGAAGATCAAGAAATGTAGTCCTAACGCACGCATTATTCGGCCACATGTTGAACCCGCACTCGGGTCGCTCTCTATTGCTCTTGAAACACTTTCACGGAAAACGAACAAGAGTGAAGCGTCTAGGGTATTGATCGGTTCGAGCTGAAATTAGGTTCTGGTCATGAACTCTTCCGCAATTCTCCTCGCACGTTCGTAGGCACGATCCCATCCGTCTTCATCTGCACACCCAACTCCGATCGCTTTCTTTTTCGCTTCAAGCAAGTCTGGATGGCTGCGAAGAACGAAAACTGAATAGCAGCGCCTCGTCGGATTAGGATTGAATATATCAATCATAACGAACTTGTCGCCGGAGCGTTTTTTCCAGAGAAAAGGTTGGCCGTTGACTCCCCGATCGATCACTTTCCAATCCTTCAAAGACTATAATGCCTCGATCCCACGTACCCCAGCCGTGGTTGATTGACATAGGTTTTGCTTATTAGGATCCGGTTCACGAGAATCGCGGTCGGATGGCAGTGAATATACACCATACGATGGACACAATCAAGCTCGGATTCCGAGTAAAACTGGGTCTATTGTGTGTTTTCAGCATGCTGCAATATACGTTTACCCGGTTTATCCATCGCCACAGGTCTCATTATGCAGGTCATGATGCCGGTCATGGGCAATTGCGCCATATTGCTGTACAAGTACTTTGGAAATCAGCCCGTCGCCTTTCGTTCTCGGAATTAGAGAAAGCTTAAGCGTTGGTTTTCATCGCTCGTAAGTATAATGGTGCATCATATGGCATCCAAGAAAGCAACTGAGCCTGGCAAGGAAAAGCACGGCTTGAGTAGAGCAGAAAAGATCGCTATACCAATCATCATCATAATCGCAGTCTGGGTCGTTTATTCTTTCACTCAGCCTCCACCCAGTTCTACAACTCTTCAGGTTACATATTCCTCGACTGCATCCCTATCACAATCAAGTGGTGCTCCCGACTTCACACTGCCCATCGTTGCCTCAAACGGTTTGACTGGACAGACCGTCACTCTGAGTTCATTTCGTGGGAAGGTTGTGCTTCTGGAGTTCATGGAACCTTGGTGTTCACATTGTCAACGTATGACCTCAGTGTTAGACGGCTTGTACGCTCAATATGGCAAGGGTAATGTTGTCTTCATTTCCGTGGCCGGGCCTTGGAATGGGGCAACGGCAGACGATACGGCCAATTTTATCCGAAATTACGGAACTAGCTGGGTTAATGTTTACGACTCTTCAGGAATAGTGTTCAGTAATTATGGAATCCAATCGACACCCACTTTCTTCGTCATCGGCAAAGACGGATCCATTTCAAGTACCTTCTCTGGTGAACAAACCTCGGACGCCCTATCCGGCGCCATCTCCACAGCAATAAACGGCTAAGCGGCACCAAAACACGTGTGTCACGTGACACAAGTCCAACGTCTGCGTTAACTCGGAATGTTCATCGCTTTGAGTGTCGTAAATTGGCAATATCCATCGACAGGTCGCATATCTTCTCCGCTCACAACAATCGACTAGATAACTGTAATCTTCCGCTCTACGCAGTTCCTTGCTGCGCTACACATCGTCTGGTGTAGTCAAGCGACATCAACAAGTTCAGACGAGTTCTCAGTATTGGTGATCGACCAGTTCATGTGACCATTGCAAGCGGTTAACGTCAAATATTCCTCCCAAGTTTCCCGCGTAGCAGAGGTCGTAGAGCAACTTTCCAGTGAGCAAGTATGCCGCATAGCCGTTGGGTGTGGCAAACTTGAAGGTTTTCTCCCAAATTCCTGGGAGGTTGTTCTTGATCCACAGCATTTTCGTGAATCCAAAGTAAGGGTCTGAAGTATTTCCAGTAATAGCCGCAAGCCTATCCAGACCCACATTCCTAACGGCCTCTTCCGCCTCTTTGGAGGCTCTCGAGTCATTCCAAATCAATGCTGGATAGATCGGGTTCAGCTCCTTGTCAAGAGGGATTCCACTCCAAGGATTGAGAGATGATATGCATACTGCTCATACGTCGGCTGTAGTAATTCCTCTCACTCTGCCAAGCGCGATCACATTTCTGATCGAGTCGAAACATGCCCGAATCCATACCACCGAATTCTGCTCTGACCACTTTGGCTTCGGAGAGTCAGGAGCGTACTCAAACGACGATGCGGCGGCGACGACGTCGCCAGTTTCAATGTCCACTACAACGGCTTTCGCGCTGGTTGTTCCAATGTCGCATCCTATTACACAGATCAATCGCAGAACTCTCATTCTAAGAAAGTCAGAGAAGGTTTATTGCGTCTTCGGAGTAGAATGAGATGAAGAAGAGTGCTTGAGATTCGCGAATAGTACATATTTCGGATCTGCATTTTGGTCCTGAATTCCAAACATCCGTATTCGAACAGGCTGTTGATGAAATTAACGATATTGAACCGGACGTGCTCGTGGCCTCTGGTGATCTGACAGAGAGCGGACTGGTATCGCAATATAGAAATGCAAAGCAAGCATTGGACACGCTGAAGTGCAGAAAGAGAGTTTTTTGCAGTGGGAATCATGATTATCGATCAACAGGCTATTTACTCTTCAAGGTGTTCTTTCCCAGTAAACCCATTCTCAAAGTGGATGGCGTGGTTTTCGCGGTAATTAGCACAGCGCGACCAGAGCGAAACGAGGGTGAGGTGGGTCACAGACAAGTACTCTGGCTTGAAGAGACATTCTCGAAGTTCAGGCGACTCGTGAAGATTGCGGTCATACACCATCATTTGATTCAAGTCCCAGACACAGGACCAGATAATATTCCCGTGATTGACGCTGGTGACACTCTTAGGAGCATAATCGAAAGAAAAGTGCGTCTCGTCCTGGGCGGCCACAGGCATAGACCTTGGCGATGGAACGTCGGGAGCACACAAATTGTTCATGCAGGCACGCTATCGAGCGAACGCACAAGAGGGTTCTATGTACATTCATACAACGTCATTGACGTGTCTAGGGACACAATTGATGCTAGACTCAAGATTGTGGGATCGAAACGCCTGATAGGATTCGATGAAGTCGTGAAGGGACGCGTAAGACTGCCCGCTATCTCCGAAGCTGATTCTCACAAGCATTTTAACTGAACAGACTCAATTGATCCGCCGAAACGCAGTGCAGTTTTAATGCATCGGTTGCTGCATCTTTCTTAGATACTTGATGATCCACAAAGATGTGCTCGCTGTCGTCGAGAACGTACGCATTAGGCAGATGAGAGGTGGAACTGTTGTCACGCACGCGGCTCTTACGGCACTTCGATCAACATCACTCGCTTCAACTGCAGAATCCCCCAATGAGTTTGTGGCTTACGTGGAGGAGAACGCAAAATACCTCAGGAAAATTCGCGCTGCCTCGATCCCACTAACCAACGGTTTGCGTTATGTTGTGAGCGAGGTTCAGCAGGCCGCCAGCCGAGAAGCAGGAGTTGAAGACCTGAAGAGAGTTGTCTCGAACTCCGCGATAGAGTTCGATCGAAAGTTGGAGGAATCGATCCAGCAAATTGCGGAAATTGGAGCACGCAGACTGAAAAGTGGTGATGTTATTGTGACTCATAGCTACAGCAGCTCAGTCTTGGCGATATTGAAGAAGGCACATCAACAAGGGAAACGTTTCAGAGTGTTCGTTACAGAGACTCGACCTGAACTTGAAGGACGGGACGTGGCCCGCGAACTTGCGTCAGAAGGGATTGATACTACCCTCATTATAGACGCTGCAGTTTCACACTTCATTGAAGATTCAGACAAGGTCATGGTTGGCGCAGAGGCGGTTGCTGTGAACGGGGCGATTGTGAACAAGATTGGGACAGCGATGATTGCGGCCGTTGCTCAACGTGCGCGTGTGAGAGTGTTCGTTGCGGCCAGCACCTACAAGTTCAGTCCAGAAACCATGTTTGGAGAATTGATTGAGATTGAAGAAAGAGCTTCGTCATATGTGCTCGAGGACGTGGAGTTGAAGCAGCCTAATTTGAAGGTCAGGAACCCAGCCTTTGACGTTACGTCTCCACAGGACATTGACTTGATTATTACCGAACGTGGCGTTATTCCACCACAAGCGGCGATAATGATTGTTCGCGAGCAGATAGGTCCGCTGATCTTTGCGTCACATGAACGTGGGTTGGACCAGTTTTTCAGAAAGGCGGAATCTGCGTAATGCTTCCGAGAGACGCTCTCAGAATAGCTGAAGATATTCGGAGCATGCGTATACGCGGAGCAGGGCAGATTGCGCGGTACGCTGTTGAGGCTCTGGAAATCACCGCGCGAGAGTCGAAGGCCAGAGATGTTAGGGGTTTTGTGGATGAATTGACGAACGCCTCTCGAACACTTCTCCAGACTAGGCCAACGGCTGTGTCTCTGCCGAACGGTGTAAGGTATGTGATGCACAGAGTAAATACGGGCGTTACTTCAGCGACATCCGTTGATGAAATACGGGAGGTTGCTTTGGAGGCGGCGAAAACTTTCATTGAGAACACGAGGACCGCCGTGGATCGGATTGGTGAGATTGGGGCTCGAAGAATCAGAGACGGTGATGTTCTGTTGACGCATTGCAACAGTAGCGCCGCCGTGTCCGTCATGAAGACTGCATGGGCATATGGTAAGAGATTCGAGGTCTTCGTAACTGAAACTCGTCCCAGGTTCCAGGGGCACATTACTGCAGCTGAACTCAGCAAAGCGGGCATACCAGTGACGCTGATTTTGGATGATGCTGTACGATACTTCATGCAGGAAGTTGATAAGGTGATTGTTGGAGCAGACGCGATCACGGCCAATGGGGCTTTGGTGAATAAGATTGGTACTTCTATGGTTGCTTTGGCTGCTCACGAAGCTAAGGTGAAAGTGTATGCGGCCGCTGAAACGTACAAGTTCAGTCCTGAAACGATGATTGGTGAGCTTGTGAAGATTGAGGAACGTGATTCGAGTGAGGTTATTTCCCAGAAGGAGCTGGAACAGATAGGATCAATTAAGGTTCGGAATCCATCGTTTGATGTGACGCCACCAGAGTTCATTGATCTAATTATTACGGAGTGGGGAATTATACCCCCAGTTGGAGCGATTTTGATCTTGGAAGATGTCTTCGGCGTTGTCACGCCTGAAGAACTACATGAATATCAAACGTATACATTGGAAGAGGAGTAGGTGCATTTACTATGACTGAATGGTATCATGATTTTGTCAACACTTCATACACCCCCAAACCGAACGAGCTACTCTGCCTGTATCGGTTAGAGCCAGCAGGGGGGTTCCGAATGGAGGACGCAGCCGGTAGGGTGGCCTCTGAATCGTCCGTCGGCACATGGACTGAACTCACAACTATGAACCAGCGGATTCGCCGATTGATGGCTAAAGCGTATGAGATTCAGGGCAATTTCGTGAAAGTTGCGTATCCTCCATCACTCTTTGAGAATGGAAATATGGCTCAGGTTCTCAGTTCAATCGCTGGCAACATCTTCGGCATGAAGGCTGTACAGAACGTGAGACTCGAAGACATCAGATGGCCAAGAAACCTGTTAAAATCGTTTCATGGACCACAACTGGGACTCGCTGGCATCAGGAAGATCCTCCGGGTAAGGGATAGACCGTTGACTGCCACTGTTCCGAAACCGAAGGTGGGTCTTACAGCCAAAGAGCACGCCAGAGCGGGTTACGAGGCGTGGATTGGCGGCATCGACCTCATGAAGGACGATGAAAATCTGACCTCGCAGCCCTTCAACAAGTTCAAGGAGAGAGTGAACGAGTGTTTTAGACTACGGAACAGAGCCGAAAAAGAGACGGGGGAACGGAAAAGCTACTTGATCAATATCACCGCGGAAACTAATGAAATGGTTCGCCGCGCTGAAATGGTGGCAAACGCGGGAGGCGAGTACGTTATGGTTGACATACTCACCTGTGGATGGGCGGCTCTACAGACTCTTCGTGAAGAATGTGAGTCATTGAAGTTGGCGATTCATGCACATCGCGCTTTCCACGCTGCGTTCACACGGAACCGGCTACATGGCATGTCGATGTTGGCTGTCTCTGACGTTGCGAGACTGATTGGAGTTGATCAGCTGCATATCGGAACCGTGATTGGAAAACTGGAATCTCCACAAGAGGAGGTTCTGGCACTGAGAGAGAATCTACAGCGCCGGACAATCAATATCAGTCCCACATCCCTAGGTCAAGATTGGGATAGGATCAAGTCAGTTCTGCCGACGTGCTCAGGCGGCCTTCACCCTGGGCTTGTTCCGGAACTCATGAAATTGGTGGGGGCGGATATCATCATTCAAGCTGGGGGAGGCGTCTGGGGTCACCCAGACGGAGGAAAAGCTGGCGCTGCAGCGTTGAGACAGGCAATTGACGTGGCAATGACAGGTAATACGCTGGAGGAGTACGCACGTGATCACAAGGAACTTCAAAGGGCCATAGACACGTGGGGAGTTGCAACTTTCAAGTGAGAGCGGAACTGATTCATTCGACGAAAGAGGTATAGGCTTAATCGGCATTGGAATTCTTACCTCAGATACCGATTATTCTGATAGGTTGAGGCGCATGAAGACACGAGAGCTAGGTAAAAGCGGATTGAAAGTCTCAGTATCTTGAAGAAGACATAGCAGCGCTCCAATTGGAACTATCGTCCGAAGAAATCCAGAGAATCGAAGAAGCGGTGCCCCGTGACGGGATTGCAGGAGAACGTTATCCTAAAGCAACCATGAATCTACTGAACCGTTGAGCTTCCGGACGCTCGAGTAAATCTAAGTTGACGGAGCGTTCTTTCACGTCCTCGCCAGCTTTCGTTTCAGGTCCTCCATGTACTGAATCATTGGTCGGTCACCGATCTCATAGAATAGAACGCCCGCCTTCTGGTATGTCTTCATCACAATCATCTTGCAAAGATCATCTCCCCTAGTTCCGAATGTCTGCCTAATCGAAGAGAATAGGAGATCAATACGATGAGGCATTTCATCGACAGAGATTCCTAGGTACGGCTCTAAGTCCTGAACTAGGTCTGATGTTGTGGGACGATCCAGAACAGTAGCGATTGATTCATTTACTGATTCGAATAGTATCGAATTGAAGTCTGTTTGAGTCATGATACGTCGAGCGGCTTCGTGACGCGTTCTGTATTAGAGTTATCCGCTTGCTATCTTCTTCAATTTTGATTGCTGAAACTTCGTCAAGCGAATGCTAGCCCGTTTTTGGTTTCCAGCTTACAATTGCCAGTATGATACTCAGATGAGACATAGTGAGTTTCATAACCTCCAAATTGACGATGACCCACAAATACAAAAATATCAAGCGTAATAATTATGTGACTGTGTGTCTGCGGAGGTGAAGGCTTTGGTTTGGAAAGTTATCGAGATCGTTGGCGAATCAAAGGAGAGCTTTGCGGACGCAGTACGAAACGCTGTTGAAGAAACAGGTAAGACCGTAAAGCAAATGCAATGGTTTGAGGCAACCTCATTCAGAGGAAACATTCAGGAAGGCAAAGTGAGTCAATTCCAAGTGGTAGTGAAGATAGGGTTCAAGGTAGACCGCTGATCCCTATCAGATTCTCTCTCGTATGTGTGCGTCTTTTAGCGCGCACACCACCTAATTGATTTCTTCAGATGGAAGATTTGCTCTTCTTAAGAGTTGAAAACCCACGGACAGCTCGACATGATTGTGGTTGGTGTTGGAACTGCAGGAACCGGCGTCGGCGTCTCAATGCGTGTTAGAGAGGTTAAACCGGGAGTTAGAATAATCGGCGTGACTCCGAAACTCGGAACTGCCATTCAAGACCTAAGAAATCCAAATGAACCATTTCCCACTCAACTATTCAGAAGCGAATGGTTCGATGAGGTGATTGAAATAAGCGACGCTGAAAAAGAAACAACATTCCATGTCGCTCGCGAAGTCGCAAAGCAGGAAGGATTGCTGATCGGAATGAGCTCCGGTGCAATCATGCATGTTGCTTTGAAGAAGGCGAAAGAACTTGGCAAAGAAAAGATCATCGTCGCCATATTACCAAGCGCCGGCGAAAGGTATCTATCTACGCCACTATACCCAGAATAACTGAAGTGGTTTAGATGAATTTCAGCAAGACCTCTGTAGTGTTGCTTATTGTGATCGTTTTCGGTATGGGATTCTCGGGCTATCTGACTGCTAACGTGCTTCTCTCGTCCACTTGCCCGTTGAACGGTGGGTGCACTCTAGTGTTGGGTTATCCGTCCTGCATGTACGGATTCACCATGTACACAATTATGCTGATAATCCTCCTGTTAACCTGGACGGGGAAAATTGTATTCGCAACTGGTCGAAAACTCATTCTCCTTGTCAGCGTCATCGGCATGCTATTCGCAGGCTCCCTCCTTGTCGAGGAATACTTAGGCAATAGACCATTGACGATCTGTGCCCTAGGGTTCGTGATGTACCTGCTGATCTTACTGATCAGTCAGCTCTTGTGGAAAAAGGATCAACCATAACCGTGAACAACATTCAGCTTGTGGCACTTGGTGTACACAATGTGAAATCGAACTAGGGCCTCCTGTATGCACGGCTCCTGACTGACCACTGCAAGAGATGCGGCAAATACTTCGGTCAGCTTAAACGGGTCTGAAAAAACGTATGAACTAGTTAAGCAGATCACAAGTTATAATTCGTTGTGATCATGGATAATAGATTGGACATCCTTGAGACTGATTACCACTTTATTCTTCGTCGGCGCGTTATTGTTATTTGCGGCGAACACGGCGGTCATCAACGTTGAGTCCGAGCCTGTCATTTCCTTAAGTCAGACAACTGTGTCGGCAGGCGTGAGCATTTCGTTTAGTGGTGCTGGTTTTCTGCCGACAGATACTACCTGCTCCTTGTCGAGCCCTTCATCTAACAACTTAATCATGTCTTCAGCTTGCGTGATACAAGCTGGAACTGGAGTTCCTACGGGTGGCTTCATCATAGGCAATGTTCCCCCAGGCCAATATGTGATCCAAGTAACCGGAAATCAAGGAGATTATGTACAGATCGTATTGGCTGTCACAGGTTGATTCATTTTTCACTTTTGTGTGTGATGTTACCACTTGCATACACAAAATCTCACCCTCGAGATCCAGGCGTGAATCAGGGAATTACAAATTGAACCGTCAACGCTTTTTGTTACTCCGATGTTCTTTCATGAGATTGAAATCAAACCAAATGTCGAAGCAGTCTTGAGCAGTTAAGCTTGAGAAGAAAAGTCATTTAAACGGTCATTGGCCATTTCTGTTTGGTTTGAAATGAGCAATATGAAATCCTACCTTGCAATATCGATGGGGATAATTATACTCGCAGTTGACCTGTGGTGGACTTGGACGAGCTATACGTATCTGCCTTGGCTAGCTGCAGGTGTAATAATCGGTGTGGCCAGCGTGATTTGGATAGGTCTCGATTACGACCTCATGAGAAAATAGCTCTAGAAAGGACGCTCAAGGATCTACAACGTCCGCTCTCAGTTCGTGAGTGGATTGGTGCGGCCGGCGGGATTTGAACCCGCGTCTCTTCTCGCCTAACGTGGCGATCAGAAGCGTGGCAGGCTCCCGTCCTAGACCAGGCTAGACTACGGCCGCTCAACTAACCCTAAGACCGTACTTGACGCCACGCTTCAGCAGCATTGAACAACACTAAGTGAGAATAATTAGTCTTTCAGTTTCGCTAAGTTATCGGCTGATGCAGATTCGTCAACTCCGATTGAATCTGTCTACAAGCCGGCACCACTGACGTTTAAATCAATCAAAGTCGCACATGTCACCTAAGATCGAAATGAAACTCGAAGGTAAAGTCGCCATCGTTACGGGCGCGACGGACGGAATAGGTAAGGCCATTGCACTGATGTTCGCCAAAGAAGGAGCAAAGGTGATGATGATAGGTCGTGACGAAGCTAAGGGACGAGCGGCGCTGAAGGAAGTTAGAGAATGTGGAGAAGCGACTTACTTCAAGGTTGACGTATCAAATTCATTACAGATCAAGAAAATGGTTGAGGAAACAATCCAAGAGTACGGCCGAATCGATATCCTCGTAAATAACGCAGCACTCTGCCCCGCAGGGACCGTTCTGAGTACTTCAGAGGAAACCTGGGATCAAGTTATTGACACCAACCTGAAAGGGGTATTTCTCTGCAGCAAGTACGCTATCCCTTACATGCAGAAGAATGGTGGAGGCGCGATTGTGAACATAGGTTCCATTAACTCCTTAATGGCGATGGAGAACGAAGCCGCCTATGACGCCTCGAAAGGCGGCGTCTTGATGCTCACGAAAGCAATTGCCTTAGATTTCGCCAAAGCCAACATACGTGTCAACTGCATTTTGCCTGGCGCGATTCGAAACCCCCATGCTCAGAGCATCGTTGGGTACGTCTCCTGATCCTACCAAGGCAAGACAATGGATTACGTCAAAGCACCCAGTTGGCCGCACGGGTAAACCTGATGAGGTAGCGGAAGCCGCGCTTTTCCTTGCGAGTGATTCCTCGTCATTCATTACTGGCGCGGCGATTCCAGTTGACGGTGGCATCTTGGCAGGTTGGGTGTAGCAAGAGAGAACAACTAGAATCCTTTCGATAATTTTCTCTTAGGGTTCTCACCAACATAGCCCTTTATCGATGTGGTCGGAAACCGATTTTGATTCGGAAAAACCAGGGGAACACTGAATAGCAGATCAGGATTTTCAGTCTCTGATAGTGTTTGAAAGACGCATTTCAAGATGGAATACCCCTAGACTACAACGGCGAAATGTTGCGCCTCAATGACGAGATCAACAAAGCATCAGACGAACTTGCGATGAAAGTCGCCCAAATCGATGGTGACATCATCACGGCTCGAAACAATCCTGAGATACGTAACGCTTGGAACAGGCTATGCAGACTCCACATGAAGGCTATGGTTAGCTGCACATATGACCCGATCCACCAAGAATCAATAGCCAAACTTTGCGAGGAACTATCGCGACCGCGAGCCTGCGTCAAATTACTCCAACTATCTGAAGAACAAACATGTTGTGCCAGATTCATGAAAGGCGCCGTCTAAACTTCGCGAGTCTAGTTTGATTCAATTAGAATGTGACTGGCAGAGCCAAGAATGGTAAGGAAAGAATAAGCACCAGGCGCTGAGCAGCAGCTTGAGCATTATGTATAGTGCGCTAGCATTGATTGGCAATACGCCTATTGTTAAACTTCGAAGGTTGACGTCCAGCTCGGATGCGAACGTGTACGTTAAGTGCGAATTTCTGAACCCGAGCGGGAGCATAAAGGATAGGATGGCTCTGAGAATGATTGAGAAGGCTGAGAGAAAGGGGAAGCTACAGAAAGATGGCACAATTGTTGACGCAACGAGCGGCAACACTGGACCAGCATTGTCCTTTGTGGGGGCCATGAAAGGTCACAAAGTGAAATTACTCATCCCAGCCAAATGGGCGGGCCAATATAACCCGGAAAACAGAATCAGAATAATGAAATGCTTCGGAGCAGACGTACAAGCCTTCTCTACAGATGGGTACGAGAAACTCTTAGAAGGATTATCTCCAAGCGACGCCTCGGCAGCCATCTTCGCTATTGGGATGAAGAAGTGCTTTGACTTGGAGAACGGTGATCAGAAAGTATGGTGGGCGAATCAATTGTGCAACATGGACAATGCGCAAGCCAACCGACTGACCACTGGACCAGAAATTCTCGAACAGTTGGATGAGCATGTGGACGCCTTAGTAACTTCGATTGGAACCGGCGGCACCATACTCGGCATTGCTGAAGCATTACTTGACAGAATTGGGCACGTGAACGTTGTAGGTTTAGAGCCTGAAGACGCCCGAGTTACAGAATGGTTTACGTCTGGTTCAATGCGCAAGTGTATGGCGACTGTTGGCCTCCCCCCGATGAAGTCAATTGTGGAAGTGATGCTGGAGAGAGGTCTACCGGATGAGATCAGAACGGTTTCGGATGATGATGCTAGGTTCATTATGAACAGGTTGAGTCGTGAAGAAGGCCTATTCTGCGGCATGAGCAGCGGCGCAAACGTCTACTCTGCTCTGAAAGTTGCGAAGAAACTTGGCCGTGGCGCGAACGTTATCACTGTACTCGTAGACAGAAGAGAACGCTACTTTCCGGAAGCTCCACAGGAGCATTACGTGATCTGAAGTACTTTTTCTCACTGGGAATAAGACGTGATTGGATTCAGTTGAGGCATGCTACTGACATCGTACTATTTCTAGATCCTTTCTTGGGCCAACAGCTGCCATGCTCCTGTTGTCGAGTGATTTCCAGTCTCCAGGGGTTATTTGCTGCTGACAGAACAGAACACAATCGGTTGATTGAAGGTAATACATCGTGTAGTAATTCTCGTCCTGTTCTTCGTTGAAGTCCCTTAATACGTACAATGATTTGCCGTCCGACAGAATGAATGTTATAGACGTGTACGTCTTTCCATTAGAATCTGGGTTGTCAAGAATACTTTTTCGTAATTGCATTACCGAGTTCGCGATTCTTTCGTGCATCTTGCCCGAGTCTGATTTGCTTTGAATACTCTCCAGGAGCTTCTCGAAGAAAACGATACTATCTGATTGTCCATTCTTACGTCTGAAGCTGGGAGACCAGACAGTGCCGTTATGGGCGAAACTCCATGAATCACGTCGTAATGGTTGGGTGTTCTCGAGGGAAATTCCTATGCCGGGGGAAGCTTTTCTCAGGTGAGCAATCAGAATCTTCGGCTTGATTCTTGCAGCTTCGTTGGACGCTGTCACGTACAGCTCGTCTGTTATCGCATTTGTTGGCTGTCTTCCAAGTTCTTTCAGTGTGCCATCAGCGTAGCATGTGATGCCCCAGCCGTCTTTGTGGCCTGGTGGCGCTCCTCGTGGGACGTTTCCTTTGTCCACGAGTAATCTGAATTCTCGCAGCACATCATTCGTATCGTAAAGCCCGCCAGAGTACGCAAGCATTCTGCACATCCTTACTCACCTAAGCTTCTTCAGCCAACGTCTGTGGAAGGTTCATTTTGACCCGTCTGTTCGTCTGACGCTTTAGACGGAGGCGTGGGAAGCCTGTCAGGTAGCTGCGTGTAACTTCCATCCTTAGCCCTGTAGAGAGCGAGTTTGCCAGCAGTCACCCATTCACCATCAGACATGTGTCGTATCTGCGCGTTCAGTACTTCACCTGATGGATCCGACTTTCCAGGCCATATCGCAATCTGAAGATAATCGCCGTTAGGAAGACGCGTTGAGAAGCGTGCTTTGGGTTTCGACTTGCCAGATTCCATGCTCCTATTATTCTCCGAGAAGAATAATGAACGTCGCGGTTGTAAGGACGGGCAGAGGATTGTTTTTCTCATATTCTGGCGGTGGGGTAAATTGGTGTCTTGTTTGTGTCAGGTCGTTTTGTTTCAGGTCGGATGGTTGAATTAAGATGGGTTAAAAAAAGCATTTATTAGCCTGAAAATTAGTGACTACGCATTGTAGTTGGTGTACTCGACTTGAACACTTCGACGGTGCTAAGGGTAATTGTTCTGTTGGATGCGCTTTACATGGCTGTCGGTCATATTCCCATTATCCGCGCCATTTTCTTCTCCTTCCCAATAGGAGCATACTTTCTCTTCTCTACTGTTGTGTATGTTCTCGGAGGCATTTTAGTGGCTGCTAACAAATTAGCCAAGCTAGCAAATTTCTCGCTGATAGTTCTGGCGCTAATAGATAATTTGCTTCTCATCTACACTAGAACGATGCCCAACATTTTCTTGCATAGGATTCTAGGGTGGTCCTGGGGTTGGTTCCCGCCGGGCACAGGACAGATTCTCATCGGGCAAGCCATCATTGGTGTTCTTTGCGTTGTCCTTCTCTACAAACCTGAACCGCAAAAGGCAAAAGCCTAACGGCTTTCGCCATATTCCGATCTTATCCGAAGATAAGTTAACAGAACCAATTTACCCGACTCCAACTCCTGCGTGATCAGTGGCTCTCTTCTAGGCTGGCGTCTTCCGTCTGGTGGCTGCGACAACCTTGAGGACGTCACGGTCCTTCAGCCTGTAGTCGATGGGGAGTCGAATCTTTGTGCGCGCGTCTATGGCGTAGATTAACGTCTTGGCCAGCTCGCTGTGAATTTGCGCTGCTAGGTCGGCTACGGACGCATTGGGAGGTACTAGGAGGACATCTGGTAGCACGTTGCCCTTCTTGTCAGTGAGCTTTTCAGCGTCTTCCACTGGATAAACCGCATTCATGCTCAACAGTTTGACGACGCATGTGTTGAGGGCGAATTGGACGCCGGTCTGAATCCATTTGGAGAAGACGCGTTGCTCCACGTAGGTCAATGCCTCCCGTTGTTCTGTCGTTAGTTTGTCTTTGTTTTTGACGCGAAATGCCTCCTCGCCTGGAATGTACTCAATGTAGCCTGCTTGTTCGGCGCGTCTTGAGCGCCAGTTCAGCGTCACTTGAAGCTGGAATGACGAAGGCTTGTCCGAACTCGTCTGCGAGTTTCTCATAGTTCCGTTCCGCCGGACTCAGATCCATCTTGTTTGCGATTATGATGGTTGGCTTGGAGATTTCTCGCACAGTCTTCGCGAAGTTCCACAGGTCCTCCTTTCTCCATCGGGCTGGTTCCTTGCCGGACAATCCATTCAATTCTAGGGATCTCGTCGTATGCTCAGGCGTAATCTTCAGGCCTGCGAGGTCATGACTCAAACTTTGCTCAAAGGGCACTCCCTTCTTCGGATGCTCCACGAGTTTTGTAATAGTTTTGTCGATGACTTTACTGAACCATCTGACAAGTTCCTCCTCAATATCGTAAACATCTGACATAGGGTTTCCCATCCCTGGTTTGGTTAACTTCCCTTCCATGTCCAAGCTTCCTGAGGCATCTGCGATGTGGATTAGGGCGTCTGCTTGGGATGCGACGCTTAGGAATCTTGTTCCAAGTCCTTTTCCTTTCCATGAACCTTTGATCAAGCCGGGAAGGTCGATTAGCTGAACTGGGATGAATCGTGCGCCGTTGATGCAGGTTGAATTCTTCGGGTTATCCACTACACCGAACTCTTTGCATACGCAGACCGTTCGCACATAGGCTAGACCCATGCTTGGTTTCTTGGTTGTGAAGGGGTACGTGGAGACGGGCGCGTTAAGTAGGGTTGCAGCGTTGAAGAAGGTTGTTTTCCCAGCATTCGTCTTTCCAATTAAACCGATTTTTATCAAGACGGTTCAAGGGTAATTTCCACTAGCCGAGTATTACTACTTGCGGGAAACAGCTTTAGGGCTGCCAAAAACTAGAGTACCGTTCGATTACGAATTCATAATCGGGGAATAATGTCTTGAAGGCGATTCGGGTTCGGGAATTTGGTCCTCCCGAAGTTATGCGTATTGAGGAGTTGCCGGAGCTTCGTCCGGGTCTGGGGCAGGTTGTTGTTCGGGTTAAGGCGGTGGGAGTGAATCCTGCTGACACATACATGCGGTCAGGCATGTACGCCCGAAAGCCCAGCTTACCTTACACTCCTGGCTTGGATGCGGCAGGTGTAGTGGAGTCAGTCGGTGAAGGCGTCACTCATGTAGCGGTTGGTGCACGGGTCTACACTTCAGGCTCAATAACTGGAACCTACGCGGAACAGATGCTTTGCGAGGAGAATCAGCTTCACCCATTGCCCGAGAAGCTATCGTTCGCGCAGGGAGCAGCAATCAACGTACCCTACGCTACCGCATATCGTGCTCTCTTCCAACGTGCCAAAACAGCGCCGGAAGAGTGTGTCCTGGTTCATGGTGCGAGTGGAGGGGTTGGGGTCGCCGCGGTTCAGTTGGCACACGCAGCTGGAATGAAAGTGATTGGAACAGGTGGCACTGAGAAAGGAAGAAGCTTAGTGCGCGAACAGGGCGCCGACCATGTATTAGACCATCATGCACCCAACTATCTGGATCAGGTTCAGGCATTGACTGATGGTCATGGGGTTGACGTAATCCTTGAGATGCTGGCTAACGTAAACCTGGACAGAGACCTGAAGGTTCTAGCGATGGGTGGACGGGTCGTTGTTATCGGTAGTCGAGGAAGAATAGAGATTGATCCAAGGGACACTATGAGCCGTGACGCTTCAATTCTAGGTCTGTTTTTGTTCAATGTCTCGAGGCAAGAAATGGCGGAGATTCACGCTGCCTTAGGCGTAGGATTAGAGAGACGGAACACTCAAGCCCATAGTGGGTAAGGAGGTACCACTCGCAAACGCGCCCGTGCTCACCGCGAAGTAATGGAACCCGGCGCGTATGGAAAGATAGTTCTAATTCCCTGAAACTACCGAATAGAGAGCATCGCTACCCTCGCAGGAAAACTGATAATTAAGTGCAGCTTTCCAACGTTGGAAAACGTGTCGATGCTTAAGAGTACGATTCTTCTCTCCGGCCATGCATGAACAACCGGACTCTCTTGGGCGTCGCAATCCTCACGTTAATCGTCGCAGGCGCATCCCTGACGCAAACTTTTCTCCTAACCGCGGCGGTGACAGACCAAAATAGGCATATCAATCAGCTGGCCTCACAATTTGGAGACCTTACAGGCCTAGTATCGTCTCTCATGACCTCCGCACCCACGCAGAGCAGTCCGACCACGCAATCGAACAACGTCGTTTACTTGGAGGTCGTTCCCGATTTCGGTGGGTCCACTTATGACGCTTTTCTTCTGCCCACATCCCTCAGTGGTAATACGCCAAACGCATCATCTACTGCCGGCGCTGCACCGAACAATAACATAACTGTGCCGCACGGTGTACAGATCAAATTCGTTATCAGCAACTTGGATACTGCACTGCTACAGAACTTCACCAGCCAAGTCTCAGTACCCTTTACACTCTACAATAATACCGATTCCGGTCAAGTGGCCCTACAGTACACCCAGGGTGAGACAATATCCAACATGGCGATCAGCCATACGTTCACCATCCCCGATCTGCAGGTGAACATCCCCATACCGCCGGACACGATGGTCATGTTCACTTACACCTTCAGTACACCCGGTGTCTACGCCTACGTCTGTACTACTCCATGCGGGCCTGGTATGGGATTAGCGGGCTACATGTTAGGTTACAT
>CAWAOH010000013.1:0-66120 GCA_963783645.1 Candidatus Bathyarchaeota archaeon
TTTCTAATTCCCCTTTCAACGATCTCCGTTGCTTTCACTCCTTAGATAGAGCATCGGACACAAGTGATTTGATATTCTCCAGCGAGTCAAGTCTACCTATAGCGTTTGCAATAGCTTCTAAGTTATCACTGGACATTGTCGAGACAAGCCGTTACGTGACGAGGATAAAAGTAGCAGGTTATAGTCCCTGTTGTGAAGCTGAGCAATCGTAAATTCGATTTGATAAGAGCGTTCCGTCAAGATTTTTCTGACGATTGCACAGCATTCGTGGTTCAGGGAGACCCGCAATGTCCAGGTATCCCTGAACAAGACAATTCCAGAAACAGGAACTTTGCAGTCGAGCAGTTCAGGTTATAGTTTGCCCATCATCTTGAGTAAAGCTTCTTCTGGTCCCGAGGGCGTTATTATCCAGTAAGCGTGCAGAGTTTCTTTGCCAGTATTGATTATCTGGTGTTTGGATCCTGCTGGAGCACAAGCAACGGAACCAGACTCTACGTCAACCTCATTTCCGTCAACGTTCACTTTCCCATGACCTTTCGTAACGATCCAAAACTCGTCAGATTTCTCGTGCATGTGATAATCGCTCTTGCTTCCAGGAGGGATCGTGACGGTGCCTATGGCAGCAGATCGCATTCCCTGAATCTTTTCTGAGAATAGCACTTGTCTATGTCGTTCGTATAGGGAAGGAGTAGCTAGAAAGTCCGCTTCCCAAGATTTCGCCAACAGTGGTTTCATTCTCTGCACCTTCGACGCAAACATTCGCCAGATTACGCCTCTTAGTATAAGGAAGTTCTCCCAAGGTTATTGGAGCGTCATCGTCCTCGAATTTGAAAGCGTTAGGCGGTCCTGTGCCACCAATTGGCTGACGGTAAGAGCTTCAGAGAGTCCGTGGGCACATTCCCGCATCACCGCACTCAGATTCTCGATCTAGTGAAGTACCTTCTCGGGAGATTATCTCCAGTTGCTTCCGCGCTCTAGGTTTTCCTAAGAATTGATTTGGCAGGTGCGGCAAGACCTGTTGAAGCTTCCTGGAAGGGCCCTGCGTCGATCTGTGAGATTGTTGGATTCACCCTTGTTATCGATCTTCATCGTATTCCAGTGAAGTCCGTTAGCTCCGTTGTCTTCCCTACAAGATTCCGATTTTCTTCAATGTCATTCTTGCTCTGTTCATACCTTCAGGAGAGAGAGGTAGGAGAGGTGGTCTAGTGGGTCCTGCAGATAACCCTCTGAGCGTCATGCAGGCTTTGTAATATCGAACATAGCCCGGGTAGTCGCTCGAATAAGTTAACACCCACACTCAAACCTGATACAAGCAGCTATCCCTCGTACACGCCATCGTAACTGTAGAAGCTAAGCGACTGTGAGGACCCCGCACCAGTCACGGTTATGCGACCCCAGCTAGCGGCCGGAACTCGTTACTCCAAGTGAACGCTAAAGCGTTACCGCTGACTAGTCCGTTCAGGTCGATCTCGAAGACGCCTCGCTTCTCCACTAAGGTGATAGGTGTCAATCTCATTATGTTTTGACGGTTGGAGACTTGAGCAATGGTCGTTTCGATTGATCTATCGGGCAAGGTGGCTTTCGTCACTGGAGCTGGCAAGGGTATTGGGCGTGCGTGTGCGTTGATGCTTGCGAAGGCGGGGGCGGACGTTGTTATCCCTGATTTGGATCTTGCCGGTGCTGAGAAAACGGCTTCCGACGTGCAGTCGCTGGGGAGAGAGAGCTTGCCAATCAAGGGTGATGTAAGTAGACCTGAAGATGTGGACCGCATCTTCGAGGATGGTCTCAGGAAGTTCGGCCGAATAGACATCCTCGTCAATAACGCAGGTGTTGGATCATCCGTAAGAAAACCATACTTCGAGCAGGCTCTCGAATCTTGGAGGAGGACGATCGATGTTGATTTGATTGGTCTCTGGCTATGCTGCAAGGCAGCTACGAATGATATGATGAAGAGGAAGAGCGGGAAGATTGTCAACATTGCATCCATCGCGGGCAAAGTGGCACTGAGATTAGAGGCGGATTACACAGCAGCAAAGGCGGCAGTGATTCGGCTCACAGAAGCCATGGCCCTCGAAGTCGGACAATACAACATTAACGTCAACGCCGTTGCCCCTGGGAGCACCCTTACTGAGATGACGAAATCACTCTACGCTGATCGCGTTTGGAGGGAAAACATGCTCAAGTTCATACCGTTAGGAAGACCAGCTGAGACAGAGGAGATAGCCTCAGCGGTTCTCTTCGTCTGCTCCGACCTAGCTACTTACATAACAGGACATACGATTGTGGTCGATGGCGGTTGGACCGCTGGCGCCCAGATAAGAGATGTTTAGAGGTGTATTGCGATGAGCCTACACGAAGTTGGACTAGACAAGACCAAACTCCTTTGCCTCTATGAGGCGATGGTAAGAATACGCAAGTTTGAAGAGAAGGTTGTAGAGCTCTACAAGGCAGGCAAGGCGCCTGGATTCATTCATTCTTACGTAGGAGAAGAGGCCATCGGCGCTGGGGTCTGCGCAAGTCTTCGAAAGAACGATTACATCACAAGCACCCACAGGGCTGAGGGTCATTGTCTCGCAAAGGGTATGTCACCAAGAAGAGTCATGGCAGAAATTCTCGGAAAGGTAGATGGTTGTTGCAAAGGAAAAGGCGGTTCCATGCACTTCGCAGACGCAGAAATCGGCGTGCTCGGCGCAACAGGGATTGTGGGATCTCTCATCCCAGTAGCTACAGGAGCGGCCCTCTCCGCTCAGGTGAGGCACACCGATCAAGTTGCAGTTGCATTCTTTGGAGACGGAGCTGTGGCCAACGGAGCGTTCCACGAGAGCATCAACTTCGCAGCCATATGGGACCTCCCCGTCATCTTCGTTTGTGAGAACAACTGGTATTCTACCGAGACGCCGTTTGCGAGTGTAGCGAAGAATACCGATGTGGCGAGGAGAGCGGAAAGTTACGGCATTACAGCCGCGGCGGTTGATGGGATGGATGCGTTGGCCGTGTTCAAAGCTGCGCGAGAAGCCGTTGATCGTGCCAGGAACGGAAAGGGGACTACGCTACTCGAGTGCAGGACATACAGATTCCTCGGCCACTACATCGGTGACAATGACTTGAGGCCCAAACAGGAGAAGGAGGAGTGGATGAGGAGGGACCCCATAAGAAAGCTGGCCGTTAATCTCACGACGGAGAATGTGGCCACTGTCGAAGAGTTGCTCGGTATCGACAGCAGAATAGACGCTGAAGTTAGGGATGCGGCAGATTTCGCGATGTCCAGTCCGTTCCCTCCCAACGAAGAGGGATTGAAAGATGTGTTTACTGAAGGCGTGATAGAAGAAAAATCTGAGATTCCAGCCGGAGAACGACAACTCACGATGCGTGATGCGATCAACGAGGCGATGAGAGAAGAGATGACGAGGGATCCCGTTGTGATTCTCTACGGTCAAGGTTACATCGGCCAGAGGGGCGGCCCATACTTGGTCGGGAAGAACCTTCAAGAACTCTTCGGAAAAGAGAGGGTTAGGGATTCACCGATATCCGAGCTAGCTATGGCCGGACTCGCGATAGGTGCTGCCATGACGGGTCTGCGACCAATCGTTGAGATTCAGTATATCGACTTTACAACGCTATCAATGGATCAGTTGGTCAACCAAGCAGGAAAGCTAAGGTACATTTTTGCAGGTCAGTTCAATGTGCCAATGGTGCTCAGGACTACCTCTGGAGCGTTCACCAATTCTGGTCCGCATCATTCTCAATCACTGGAAGGTTGGTTCATGCATGTTCCAGGTCTGAAAGTGATAATGCCCTCCACGCCGTATGATGCAAAAGGCCTGTTGAAAGCAGCGATAAGAGATGATGACCCATGTCTCTTCTTTGAACCCAAGGCACTCTACTCCCTCAAGGGCCCAGTGCCTGAATCTGACTACGTCATTCCGCTCGGGAAGGCAGACGTGAAGAAGCAGGGATCTGACCTGACAATCGTCACCTGGTCAAGAATGGTCCATCCATCATTGGCCGTAGCAAAGAAGCTCGAATCTGACGGCATGCGGGTGGAAGTTGTCGATTTGAGAACGCTCGTACCTCTTGACAAGCGAACAGTCTTGGAGTCGGTGAAGAAGACCGGCAGAGTACTCGTTGTGTACGAAGCGTACAAAACAGCAGGAGCCGGCGCAGAGATTTCTGCGATGATTAGCGAGGAAGCTTTCGAGCACCTTAAGACCCCAATCAAAAGGGTCGCAAACCCGGACGTGCCCATCCCGTTCAGCCCGCCTCTTGAGAATTTCGTCCTTCCAAATGAAACGTCGATAGAGAAGGCGGCCAGAGACCTGCTCAAAACAAATCGTTAGTGAATGATCTCCACACCCATCACAAGAACACGAGGACGTTTATTGTAAACAACAGACGAAACAAAGTGGTTCGGTCTCTAATCCGATAGCCTGCGTGCAAGTCTTTATGCAAGAACCTGCTCGATTTTGAAGTATAATGAACTGCTCATTTAGTATCAACGATCCTCGTCTGACAGTGCATATATTATTTCTATCGATAGGTGAAGCTAGCCGTCTTTGAGTGTGCACTGTTCGACGGTTAGGTAGTCGAAGACCGTTCACTCCCCTACACGCTCAAGAGATTGAGTCTATGGTTTTCTGAAATCTTTACCTGAATAAATCGCGGCTTCCGTTCAAGACAGTCTCACTCCAAATGCGGCAATTCACTAAGCTATCGATTCCAATATTCTTCGTCAATACTTTTAGCTGGGACGCCTGCAGTTCACGTAGGGAATTGACTCCTTGAAGAATATGCGGAAAGGCTTGGGAGTGTACGCGGTCCCGTCGACTCTTCCGAGCTTGGAATCACTCTCACTCATGAGCACCTGTTCATCGATCAGACTACTTACTTCAAGCTTCCTGAGGAAGCGAGCGAAAGGGCGATGGCTCGTTCGCCTCTGAGCCTTGAGAATCTTGCTTGGGTTAGGTTTCATCCCTGCCTGAATGAGGATAATCTTCGACTTGACGACGAAGAGATGATGGTTGAGGAATCGTCAAGGTTCAAGAATGCGGAGGGGAGAACGATTGTTGATGCTACTTCGATTGGTATCGGCAGGAACCCGGAAGCGCTAAAGAGAATCTCTACGCGCACGGGACTTAACATTATCGTGGGGTCCGGCTACTACGTGTCAACTACGCACCCACGCAGCATGGGGTCGAAGAGCGTTGACGAAATAAAGAATGAGATCGTCAAAGACATACAGGAGGGCATTGATGGTTCGGGGATTAGGGCAGGTCTCATTGGAGAGATCGGGACCACATTTCCATGGGGAACGAATGAAGAGAAGTCATTGCAGGCTGCGGCCGAGCTCAGGTGGAGACGGGTGCGCCGGTTGAGGTTCATCCTGGCAGGAACCCTAAGCATCCTGGTATGATTCTGGACATTCTAGAGAAGGAGGGGGTTGACTCTAGGCGGGTTGTTATATGTCATGTTGAGCGGACTCTGGGTGACCTGGAGCAGTTCAGGACGGTTCTGGATCGAAGTGCTTATGTGGAGTTCGATAATTTCGGTCAATCGTGGTTCGCTTTCCCAGGCCACAAGATGGAGTGGCCTTTTCCAAGCGACAGTGCAAGAGTATTCCGGCTGCGGGAGCTAGTGGAGGCAGGCTATGCGGAGCAGCTTCTGGTTTCGATGGACATCGACTCGAAGATATTATTGTACCGTTACGGTGGCCAAGGCTTCGATCACATTCTAGTCAACGTTCTTCCTATCATGCAATCCGTAATCGGACTTGAAAACACCCAGAGAATAATGACCGATAACCCACGGAGACTCATGTCCTGCAATCTGGTGAAGTCCTTCACGTCTTGCGTGTGGCTTTTCGGCGTTTCTTCGTTTCCGAATCAATAAGATACAGGCTTCCGGACGCGCAGCGGGTGTATGTCTTGTCCGGTTCAATTTTGAGGTCCGCCTTAGGCGATCGTCCAGCCAGTGTGTATGATTTCGGAGTTTTCTTGATGCATTCTTCGACGAGGTTTGGAGGCATCTTGACCAACTGTTTTGAGTGGTCGACTAAAGCTCCGGCATTCTCCAGACTTCTCAGCGCCTCGCCGTGATGAATCTGTATCCCGACATTGCTTAGAATGTCAAGGGAAGCGGTATGGATTCTCTGAATATCAACGTCAGATATGACATGAAGGCTTTGCACAGTCATACCATCAGCCTGTGAAGAAGAATACTAATTTCCAGTCAGGGTTGTCAGGCAAGTGGCGATCATAACCGCTGAAGATTTCCTTGCCGGAAAGATCATTTCAATTGATTTAGACACACAAAGCCCTACGTCATGATAAGTGCGCGCCAAGATTTTAAGATACGTCACCTCAACTGCTAGTCGTGGATGCTTGATTGGCAGACGTAGTCTTGGAGAATGTGAGTAAATATTACGGCGCCGTCAAAGCTGTAGATAACGTTACCTTGAAAGTCATGGACAAGGAGTTCGTGATCCTGCTAGGCGCTTCCGGTTCAGGAAAGACAACCACACTTCGCCTAATATCCGGGCTTGAGATTCCTACCTCTGGCAGAATATTCATTGGCGATAGAGAAGTACACAACCTTCCTGCTAAGGATAGAGATATCGCAATGGTCTTTCAAAGCTATGCGCTCTACCCTCACATGACCGTTCACGACAACATGGCGTTTCCGTTGCGGATGCATAAATTCTCTAAGGAAGATGTTGAATCCAAAGTCAAGAAGGCCGCGGACCTTCTGAAGATAGCCCACCTGCTAGACCGAAAGCCGAAGCAGCTTAGCGGAGGTGAACAGCAGAGAGTGGCCCTAGGACGAGCGTTAGTGCGCGAGCCCAAGGCCTTTCTAATGGATGAGCCCCTCAGCAACCTGGATGCAAAACTTAGACTCTACATGAGAGCAGAGCTCAAGGCATTGCAGAAGAGACTGGGAATCACGACCATCTACGTGACGCATGACCAGGTTGAAGCGATGACAATGGCGGACAGGATTGCGCTTATGGAGAAAGGCTCTCTACTACAAGTTGCAGCGCCAGAAGAAATCTATTCTCAACCGGCAAACGAATTCGTCGCTGGTTTCATAGGGAGCCCACCGATGAATTTTGTCGACGGCAGTTTATTGGAGAAGGATGAAAAGCTCCTGGTCGATGCGGGATCCTTCCGTCTTGATCTGTCAGAGCTTCGTGAACCGCTGCAGGAGACGACGAGCGGAAGCGAAGTGGTTCTGGGAATCAGGCCGGAGGATATCGTGGCGCACACTGAGAATAAGGGGACGGATAGCGTGAAAGGGGAAGTCTATGTGGTGGAACCGCTTGGTTCGGACCTCATATTGGACATCAAAGTTGGTGAAGCATTGATCAAAGTGAAAGCGTCTCCGACACAGAAGGTCTCTCCGGGGACCGTAATCTGGCTCACTTTTGACAGGAACAAGTTGCACGTATTCGATAAGAAGACAGGGAAGACATTGGTCTAGGAGAATCGGATTCGTAAGCATGAACGATTCTCTATTACGATTACAGACGGTCAGGTTATGCGCTATGCTTTGACTGCACCCGCCATTATTCCACGGGTCATGTACTGCTGAAACAGATGGTAGAACAACACGGGAGGTATAGAAAAGAGCAGCGACATGGCCATCAAGCTACCCCATGGCACCTGGTCGCCCCCGAGCAAGAAGAATAAACCTATGGGGACAGTTGATTTCGTGCTTGTCAACACAAGTACTAATAGAAATTCGTTCCATGACTGGACGAACGCATAAGTCGCCAACGTGACTGATTGTGCCTATTGACAAGGGTATCGCAATCGAAGTAATAACTTTCAAAGGGCTGGCGCCATCCAGCTGGGCCGATTCCATCACCTCGACCGGGATTGCCTTGAAATGTTCACGGAAGATCCATATGCAGTATGGAATAATGAATGCTGTCTCCGCGAGGATGACACCGTAGTAGGTGTCAATCATCCTGTATTTTTGCAAGAGGATATAGAGTGGAACTACCAAGAACGTGGAAGGAATAATGTACGAGGCTAGCACTGTGTTCGACAAGAACTTGTTTCCCCGGAACTTGAACCTTGCGAGGGCGTATCCGGAAGTTATGCTGACAATCAACGAAACCGCTGTGGCGCCCAAAGCGACAATCAGACTGTTCCTGAAGTAATCAATGAAGGCCCCTTTTCCAAGGTAACCTCCGAAGTATCCGAAGAGCCCCTCATAGTAATTTGTCAACGAGGGATTCGGTTCAAAGAGTTTCGGAAAGAAAGCGTATCTGGCTGGAGAGAGCGATGTAACGAACATGAAATATATTGGAAACAGATCCACGACCAATAGTAAGCCCAAGAGTATGTATGTGATAAGTCGAAGTGTTCTCATTATCCATCATTCCTTCAACATTCTAAGCAGCACTAGAATGAACAAGACGAGAACTGGCATTACGGCTACGAACATGCTTGCCGCGTAACTGAACTCGCCGAACTGAAACGCCACTCTGTACGCATTAGTAGCAACGATTTGCGTCGCATTCGCGGGGCCCCCTTCCGTCAAGGTCCAGATAATTGTGAAGTCACCCATCGTCCAGACGGTTGACAATAAGAGAGAAATTATGTAAAGACGCCGAACCAATGGGGCTGTGACATATCTGAATGTCCCCCATCCACCTGCTCCATCTATCTTGGCTGCGTCATACAGTTGTACTGGAATGTTTTGCAATCCAGATAGCAGGATTAATGACCAGAAGGGAACGTTTGTCCAGATATGAGCGAATATGACTGTGGCCAGTGCAAGATGATCGTTGGTAAGCCACGGCATTGGACTTAAGCCAGTAGATGTGAGGATTTGATTTACTATTCCATAATCCGTATCGAACATCCATCTGAAGTTCAGTGCCGATGGGACGAGGGGTATCACCCAAGGGATTAGTATTAGCGTTCGATACACGCGTTTACCTCTGAAGTCTATTAGCAGTAAGGCGTTCGCCAGCAATAAAGAAATGAACATTTTGACGTTCACCCCCACCCCTACGTAAAGGAGTGTGTTAGTCAGAGACTCAATATAATTTGGGTCTACGGTAAGCTGTTTGAAGTAGTATGCGCCAACGAACTGTAAGTTATCGTTTAGGACGCTCATAGCTATCTCATAGATTATAGGAAAGCCGATAAAGAAAATTAGAAAAAAAAGAAAGGGACTTACAAGAAGATACCCGTAAAGGGCTTCTCTTCTTTCCGTAATCGACATACTTGCGTCGTGGAGTTTCCTATTCACCGTTTTGCGTTGCTAGGGTCTGCAACCTAGCGAAGCATGCATTAACTGCGTCACTCAGGGCTGTGCCTTTGGTAAGCACGCTGGTCGCTATGTTACTTAGCAGGTGTTCGCCGTACGTTGCTTGTGCCCAAGTCGAATTCACATATCTATAATCCGCTACTATATTGTTTACAATGCTAGGTAACCCGGCTGGGTAAATGTCATGATCGCTCGTGTCCGTGTACGCAGGTAGAACTGGGCTGCTATACGATGATTTGAACACAGGCAGATACCGATAATCCTCTCCAAAAACCCAATTGTTGTAGTTCTCAGGTTGCAGGTAGAACGCGAGAAAGTCTTTTGCGACGTCAGGACTA
Source organism: Candidatus Bathyarchaeota archaeon (assembly GCA_963783645.1). Lineage (GTDB taxonomy): Archaea > Thermoproteota > Bathyarchaeia > 40CM-2-53-6 > 40CM-2-53-6 > FEN-987. The sequence continues at coordinate 9,615 of CAWAOH010000013.1, forward strand.
GTTGCACCTTTCATTACATAGGCTGCGCATGCTATGCTTGACTGTGCCCATGGTTGGCCATTGGCTCCGGTCTGCGGGAAGGGTGCCATGTAGATATTGCTCTTGTAGTCGGTGGGGTCGTTTAACCTAAACCAATGTGGAATGGAGAGGCTGCCGTTCGCGTAATCCATGATGGATTTTCCTGATTCAACTGAGACGTTGTTGCCGGAATCATCCCATGCAGTTGCTCCGGCGGGGATGAATCCTTTCTGGTACTTGTCGATAGCAAACGCGGCGGTATCTGATACAGCCTTCTGGAACGTTGGATCGTTCCAGTTCACCTTTCCGTCAGACGTGAGGGGTTGTCCTCCGAATGCGAACATTGTCTGGCTGAACGCATCCTCGGAATCACCGCCCGCGGAAAAGATGGTCCACGCATATGCGTTAAGGTCCACGCCTGCCGCTTTGGCATTTGTCTGTGCTTTCTCCCAGATGCCCCACCATCCATCCCAATCAGTTGGGGGTGTACTCACACCTGCATATTTCTGGAGGAGATTCGCCCAGTAGGTGCTAATGAATGTTTGGAAACACGTAGCTACCTGATAGTATGACTGTTTCTTGGCCACTAGGTTTTGCACATATCCAAGTTGAGCCGCAGTCGGATAATAGTCACCGCCCGCTTTGAGATTGTTCACTAAATCTGATATGTCGAGCAGGTAGTCTTGTGCCGCTAATCGTGTTCCAATTGCTGTACCGATGTCGTTTCCGATATCGGGAATTCCCTGACCTGTTTGACATGCCGTCTGAAGCTTGGAGGTTAATGCTGAGAAGTCATAGAAGGTTACGCGGACTGGGACGCCTGTCTTAGCGGTGTAAGCATTAGCAGTTTCAAGGAAGGCTAGTTGTTCCGCGGCAAAGAACTCCGTGGCCCACCAGACTTCAAGAGGTTTCGCAGTGGCTGTACCTGATGCAATTGTTGTCACTGAAACCGGAGTAGTAGGAGCGCCAGGAGCCTGCGAAGTCGCAGCGTAATATCCAACCGCGCCTGCGCCTACAGCGAGGGCGGCTGCACCTGCGTACTTCAAAAATCCTCGACGAGTAGTCGTCTTTTCATTTTTCTTATCTTGGGACATTTTCAAAAAGTCACGTTCAGATATGTGTCGACCCTGAATATTTACGGTTTTCCGATTCTACTCCCCAATTTGGCACTGATGTGACACCTAGTCCAAGCTCAAAATGATTAAAGTATATACTGTTCAGATCGAAGTCTCTGCTGTTCGAAAAACATAAGATCTCTGCTATTCGAACGTACCCATGGAAGATATGGGCAGAAGGGTTTGGACGGTACTCGGCCCAATCGATTCCGATCGACTCAGTCACTTTGAGTATGAACATCTTTTCCTGGATATGATGCCAATCTACTTCCAACTGCCCGAACCGGCCAGTCAAAGGAAATTTGCTAGACTGCCTGTTAGTCTTGAAACTCTCGGATGGATAAGATTCAATCCATACTCAAATGAAGACAATCTCCGACTCGAAGACGAGGAGATGATGATTGAAGAAGTCCTCAGCTTCAGAGATACGGGGGGACAGAAAATTGTCGACGTAACTTCTGTGGCATTGGGTAGAGACCCTGAAGCACTCATAAGAGTGTCTCTGCGAACAGGAGTTAATCTCATCGCCTGCAGAATATGTTAGGCGAGCTAGCAAGATTTCAAGTCTCGGAATGAAAGCGGCGATGGGAGCGATTCAAGAAGAGAAGATGGGCAATGGGTCGTCAGGTACGATAGGCATTATATTCGTACAACCATATACTCTTAAACGACCAGCGAGAAATCTTTGCATGTTCAGACTTGAGGATGAATGGTTAATGCACCAAGAGCAGATTTGTGTTGTAGTCACTCGGTATCTGATTGTGTTCCTAACGTGCAGATCTTGATGCTGGTAATCGTATGCAGATGAGTAGCTCGATATATGCCGAAATCAAGGAGGCCGTGGAGGCTGCGGGCGGATTAATCCTCGCATTAAGGCCAGCGACAATGACAATAGACCATCTGGAGGGTATGAGGACAATAAAACCAAGCATCGAATACCTATGTTTCGCTGAATTTCCTGACGCAGCAAATTTCATGAAGTTTGCGAACTTTCCGAGAGCAAGATTTAGTCAAGAAATACAGGTTACATATGCGTCCGCTCAACCGCCCAGTAGGAAATTAATGGCTGTCTTTTCCGTAAGAAGCTTGACTCCTGTCTCTGGAAGTTTGTAGTGCAAGGTCACTGTAGTTGTGTATTTACTATAGTAACCCTAACAATTCTAATGGACAAAAGAAGGGCAGCAAGCAAATATCGTGTGTCCAAACATACATCGGACAAGAAATGTCTCGAATCACGAGGAAGAATCCCTGCCTGTTTACGAAAATAACGCACGGAACATCATATTCAAACGGTGTTTACCTGTCGATTTTCTAAGATTCAGAATCACACTTTCTCTTTATGTGTGTGGACGCCTAAAGAATTACAATTTGACGAGTTACAAATGAGATGCTCTCCGATCCTGTTGCCTCAACCCAGAAGAACTAGTGCCAAAACTCCCTTGGCAGATTATCGACAAGAAAAAAGGAGTTGATCACATTTTCCGAGCTTCGTCGTACGAACACACGAAGTGCGACTGAAGTGACCTTCAATTTGAGCCCTGCGAATTCAAATCTCATGATAGCTTTTCAGATCAACCTTGCTCTGCAACCTAGAGAGTTGCAGCTCAGTACGCGAGGAAATCTCCAACGACTATGACCTCGCCCAATACTGAGGTTACAGATTGGGTGGCTTCAACTGTCATTAACCGCACTCATTCTCTGGGACTCTGGTAACTACTAGGATCTGTCTGAATTCTAGAGATGACTCATCATCATGCCGCCGTCGAGAGGTCCTTTTATATGTAGAAGCGACGACCTCACTTGAGGCGAGTTGAGATGCGTTTCGATTCAAAAGTAGCCGTAGTTACTGGGGCATCGCGTGGAATAGGGAGAGCGACGGCTCTGGCTCTTGCCAGGGAGGGATGCGCCGTCGTTGTAAATTACAACGAAAATCAGGCCAAAGCGCAGGGAGTAGTTGACGCAATTAGGGATATGAAGTCACGGGCCATAGCAGTCAAATGCGATGTCTCGATCAGAAATGAGGTCGAGGCCCTGTTCAAGACCACCATAAACGAATTCACAAAGGTAGATATCCTCGTAAACAACGCAGGCTTCATGGCGACGCCTCCTTTCATGGAGACTACTGACGAGATATGGGATAAGAATCTGAACGTCAACCTCAAGGGCGTATTCCTCTGCACTCAAATTGCCGCGAAGTACATGATACCGCGGAAGTACGGCAAGGTAGTGAACGTCTCTTCGAACTCAGGGATCGGTACAGCAGGCTGGGGAGACGCCGCCTACGGATCGGCAAAGGCGGGGGTCATCCAATTAACAAAGCATACTGCACTTGAACTTGGTCAATACGGAATCAATGTAAACTGCATAGCGCCTGGGGCGACTGACACAGACTTGTTGAAGGGAAACAAGACTGATCAACAATACGCGGAGTTTATCGATGGCAGAAAGAAGATCACGTCACTAGGCATCATCGGCAAGCCTGAGGACATCGCTAATGTGGTTCTATTCTTCGCCAGCGATGAATCACGATTCGTCACCGGCAGGACACTCCTTGTCGACGGCGGCAGAAGAGATTTCATATGAAATAACCAACCTTCTTTCTCAATTGTCCGAACCAGTCGCCAGAAATATTAGGTTAAGTTACGCATTGCCCCCGTAGGTACAGTAAGGATGACTGAAAAACTTGCCCTAGAAGGGGGAAAGCCCGTTCGACGTAGGAAGTTCCCAGAGTATCATGCAGTTATGGATGAAAAGGAAATTCGTGCGGTCACAAAGGTATTGAAGTCAAACACTTGGCGTAGAGGGCCTGTCGTTGAGCAATACGAACGCAACTTAGAGAAGTATTTCGGTGTCAAACACGCGCTTGCCGTGTCTGATGGAACAGCCGCGTTGCACGTAGCCATGGCAGCACTAGGCCTCGGACCTGGAGATGAGATCATCACCACACCCTACACGTTCCTGGCCAGCGCTGGTGCTGCGCTTTATCAGAATGCGATTCCCAAATTCGCTGACATTGAACAGCGCTCCTACGACCTTGACCCGGCACAGGTAGAGAAGACCATTACCGATCGCACGAAAGGCATCGTGGTGGTTCATTTGGCAGGTCATCCAGCCAACATGGACCCGTTCCTAGAAATCGCTGAAAAGCACGGTCTCTGGTTGATAGAAGACACTGCTCAGGCCAGTGGTGCCAAGTACAAGAATAAATTCGCGGGTACAATCGGAAACATCGGAACCTTCAGCACAGTCGATGGCAAGATAATGAGCACCGGTGAAGGAGGCTTCTGTTTAACAAATGATGATGAACTTGCTCAGAAGATGGGATCAATTCACAACTTCTACCGGGCACATGCCACAAGCAACATCTACGACTTTTACGGAATCGGGTACAATTATAGAATGACGGAGTTCCAAGCCGCTATCGGTCGCGAGCAGCTGAAGAAACTTGACCGTATGATTGAGATGAGAAGACGTAACGCAAGTTATCTTACAACTCATCTGCGAAAGACTGAGGGAGTGTCACCACCGAGTGAAGAGACGTGGGCAAAGCATGTCTTCTACTATTACGCTCTGCGGGTTGACACGAAGAATCTTGGAGTAACACGGCAACAATTTGAGAAGGCGTTGACTGCGGAAGGTATACCGATTAGCCCCGGTAGGGCTACTACTCTGATTAACCGGACTCAATTGTTCACGAAGAAGATTGGTTATGGAGGAACAAATTACCCCTTCAGCCTATCCCAGGGCCTCGATTATAGCGCTCAAAGCTTTCCGGTCGCTGAAGCTACTGACAGGGAGGTATTCTGGTTGACCGACCGCTGCCAATCTTAACCCGACACGATCTTGACGATATCATAGCAGCTGTTGAAAAGGTATCATCAGTCTTTCTAAAACGTGCCAGTTCTCGTGAGCTCGCGCCTGCAGAGCTGACTGCTTGAAACCATTCCTGATGAAAGCAGTTCGAGACCGCCACAGAGACTTGCAGTCAAGTCATGGATGAACACTAAATAACTCACTCAGCGAGTTGATAGATCTTTACCGAATCTTGGATATTGAAGTGATCTAGAAACCTGCCGCAATCGGAGTGGATGATCTTGCCCTTAGCGTCCTTACGAAGGAGACCATGCAAAGAATTCATTCAGCATCTCTTGATACCTTAACGGATGTTGTGATCAGAACATGAGCGTAAAGGCATCAGTACCTGAACAATATGTTATGAGGACCAAGAATTCAAAGGAACTCTTTGACAGGGCCAAAAGGGTCTTTCCGGGAGGTTTCACTAGGTCTCCGTTTGTGCACGCTCCGTATCCCACGTTCTTTGTCCGAGCTGAGGGGTGCAGAATGTGGGATGTGGACGAAAATGAGTACATAGATTACGTGAACAATTTAGGGCCACTTCTGCTCGGACACAATCACCCTTGTGTGATGGGCAAGGTCAGAGAATGCTTAGAGATGGGTTTCACAATGGGAGCTATGTCGTCGTGGGAGGTTGAGCTCGCCGAGAAGGTGATTGATAAGTATGAAGGAATCGAGCAGCTCCAATTCACCGATTCAGGAAGCTCAGCAGTAGGTAAAGCCATCAGAGCATGCAGACACATGACCGGGAGAAAATACATTGCCTACAAAGAAGGCGCATATCACGGGGCGTATGATTCATGTTGGCCTTTGCAGCCCGAAAAATCACGGGGATTCCACGCGAACTCATAGACCTGCTAATACCTCTACCTATCAACAACGCCGAGGCTGCAGAGAAGACAATTAAAGAGAACAAAGACAAATTGGCCTGTGTTCTGAATGAGCCAACAGTCGGAAGCCTCGGACATGAACATGATGAGGAGTTTCTTGAATACAATAAGCGTCTACGTGAGCTTACTCAACAGTACGATGTTCCCTTGATTATGGACGAGATTGTCACCGGCTTCAGGCTCGCAGCTGGAGGATACGGAGAGAGGTTCGGCGTTGTCGGAGATTTTACTGTTCTAAATAAAATTCTGGGGCATGGAATGGGTGGAAACGGCGCGTTCGGTTCAAGTAAGGAGAACATGCGATACTGGGCGCCAGACATTCAACCGAATTCGCTTAATCCCAGGAGCGCTGCGCTACAGAACCCTGGAACTATGAATGATTGGAAGCTGCCAATGGCAGCGGGCCTCGGCATGATAGAAGAAATAAGGCCAAGCTTGTACGAGCACCTTGACACAATGGGTGACAGACTACGCAGTGGCCTTAGAACAATCCTAACCGATATCGGGATTAGAGCACAAGTGGTAGGCATAAGCTCAATCTTCCACCTATTCTTCACGGAAGAGAGGATACGCAACCCAGCCCAGGTCAGAAGATCCCACCTCTTACTCACGAGGGTGTTCGAGTTGGGCTGTCAGAATCAAGGCGTGAATCTTGCCAAGAATCACTGTTCATTTCTATCCTCGCCCATGGCCGAAAGAGAAATCGACCAAACGCTAGGAGTTATGAAAAACGTACTAAGCGAAATGATGCCTACTATTGAGACCATTGCGCCGTCTTTGATAAAGAGAGATTGAATTCGTTCCAGCCGCCGGGATCTACGAGTTAGAGCTCATTTAGATCATGTCGTCTTAATTTCATCATCACTTATTCACGGTTTCTTCTTGGTTGACGGATTCTTCAGAAGTTGCTGTCTTGCTGCTGTACACTGGATTCAAGACCTCCTGACCATAGAAGCTTAGAATAAGAAAGACGTAGATGGTTCAGGCAGGTCGTGACGTGATGCGCTATCTCCGACTGGGTGACAGCGGGTTAAAGGTCTCAGAGATTTGTCTTGGCACATGGCATCTCCCAAGGTTAACGGAAAGAGACTCGTACGGGGTACCGAAAATAGACACTGAAGAAACGAGAAAAGTATTGGAGTTAGCATTTGATCATGGCATAAACTTCGTTGATACAGCGAACCGATACCATGGAGCGAGCGCTCCAGTCGATTTGAATCACGTTGGATATGCCGAAAAGATACTCGGCGAAATACTAAGAGATTACCAAAGAGAGAGCTTTGTGGTATCAACAAAAGTCGGAATTCAAATGGCTCCCTGGTCGAACGGGCAGGGTTTGTCAAGGAAACACGTATTCTGGCAATTAAGGGAGAGCCTTAAGCGATTGCAGCTTGAGTATGTGGACGTATATCTGGCTCATTGCCCGGACGAGGATACTCCACATCTAGAAACTTTACGTGCCTTCAATGACCTGATCTGCATGGGAAAAATCCACTACATTGGCTCTTCTAACTTTACGGCGGAACAGATCACGGATTTTATGCAGTTCTCCATGATGCATGAACTCTACGGCTTTGTTACACTTCAAGAATCATACAGTTTGATTAATCGAAGCATCGAATCTGACAAGTTACCTCTAGCTCGCAAACACAAATTCACAATTATGGCGTATTCTCCATTAGCTGAAGGGCTACTGTCAGGCAAGTATGTGCATGGAGTTCCAAGTGGGTCTAGGGCTACCTATTCAGGGAGTCTTAAGAGGGCATTATCCGAAAGGAAGCTGGATGCATTGAATGAATTATCAATCTTGGCTCGTGAGAAAGGTGTTTCGTTATCCCAGTTTGCTATTGCTTGGATTCTCCAGAAGCAAAGAAGTCTTGGCGTCAACATAATTCCGATTATCGGAGTATCGAGCAAGCACCAATTACTTGAGAATCTTCAAGCGTTGGAGGTTCACCTCTCAGAAGATGACATGTCGAAGGCAGAACAGATTGCTTCCCCGGTTCGAGTGGCAGACCTACTAGTATGAATGCTTCCCAAGATCTAACGGTATAATCTGACTAGATCACGCTTGCATCCAGCACGTATGCTGGTGCGCACCACCAATTTCCGGAAGGTGACTGTCGAAACTCCCTCTCGACAGAACGGTTGACGAAAATTCCACTCTCAGGTAATCAGGATGGGTAATCCGGCTTAGGTATATTCTCAAAGAAATGCAGGAGCTTCATTCTGATGCCTCTGGCAGCCTCTTTCACAGGTTGATTCCGTCGTCTGAATGAGCTAGCTTCTGGGTCGGAACCATGTCTCGCACCACGCCAGACATGCGCTAGTGCTTTGTTGGTCTCCGCGTTTCTCTAGCCAAGGTCTTCCCATAGCGAACTTCCCGCTAACCGAAAGCTCTGCAGACGTAGCAGGGAAGAATGTCGTCTGGACTCCGATTGGGCGATTGTTAAACCCCGGATCCGCAGAGAAATTGAATGGAGTAAGAAAGTCGTACCACACCAGTCTTATGGATTCGTGTTGTGAATCTATTTGTTCAGCCGCGTAGGAACGGGGATCGCCTTGACGATTAAACGTGGCATCGATCACTGGGATGTCCGTACTACCGAACGGCTTGTGAAGCAGGTATTCGATTTGACGTTGCAGAAACCGAGAAAGTGTTACGTTGTCGCTAAAGATCTTTATTCCATCGGTCAACTCGGTCTCGATGAACAGCGTGTGGCCTGGCCCTGCTGGCGACCAAAAGACGCGCCAGTGACTCGTCCGATCTGATACCGTCCTTCCTTCATCATGGCTAAGTCGCAGAAAAGAATTCTCGCCGGCCAACATCAGTTCACTTGGATTCACTCTCATGACCATATCTTTGTCGAACTCCTAAAACTGCCTGTAACGAATTGCAGCGTACTAGTGCCCAAGCCGCCTCTTATTTATCGTGATCGATCGCAACGCTAACATACTGCTAACCGATTCGGAAAGCTCACCTTTTTCGTCAAGGTTATGACATCTTTTACTTTACTTAATTCGGGTTATTGTTGAATTTGTTTCAGGCAATCAATGCTTAATTTGACGCCTTATGGAGCTGTTGCATGGTGCATAGTCAGTTGTCAGTACTGAGGAAGAACCGATTACGAGAATTACTGAAACAGGGCAAGCCAACTGTGGGGACACATATTCACAGCTCATGGCCAGGCACCATGGAAATCATTGGGCATTCTGGTGCAGTCGATTACGTTGAGTTCATGAGTGTCGACGCGCCCTATCACTTGTACTCACTTGACAATCTCGCGATGGCATCTGAGCTCTTTGATATGTCAACCATGATCAAGATCAACGCAGAACCCAAGACGTATCTGACTCAGAGAGCAATAGGTGCAGGTTTTCAGAACGTACTGTTTGCAGATCTGCGTACCGTGAAAGAAGTTGAAGAAGCGGTACAAACCGTCAGATCGGAGCCCAAAGGGTGGAACGGGTGTTGGGGACAGCGAATCGAAGGATACCTCCTGGAAGTTGGAACCGAGAAGTTCGCTAAGTACTGTGATGACGTTGTCATAGCAGTAATGATTGAAAAGAAGTCGTTATACGACCACTTAGAGGATGTGTTGAACTTGGACGGTGTAGATATGATTCAATTCGGTCCATGTGATTTCTCAATGACCTTGGGAGTCCGGGGACAGACGACGCATCCGAAAGTACTTGAGGCTGAGGAGAAGACCATTAAACTGGCGCTGAAATACGACAAGCATCCCAGGGCGGAAGTTTGTTCTACGGATGGTTTTGAAGCAGCGCTCAAGAGATACATCGATCTGGGAATACGCGACTTCTGCATCGGTATCGATGTAGTCATTCTGTACGAGTGGGTGAAGAAGTACGGGAGCATTACTAGGAGAGCTTTTGAGGAGATGTGATGCTATAGTCCCAAAACCGCTGAGATGCTAACGTCTAAAACGCAAACAAAAAGTAAGTTTGTACGAACGAGAACATCCCACCCTTTATGATCTGCTATTTCAAAGAGTACTTTCTGAGGCCGTCTTTGCTCAGTTCCACTCCCAACCCTGGTTTGTCTGGAATGTCAACATATCCGTTCTTGACATCTACTGGTTCTGAAAGTAATTCGTCTCGCAACGGGTCGGGCATCTGATCGACTTCAACCATGATACCGTTCGGGGTCGGACGCGATGAAGTGTACGTTAGCGGCTAACCCCACCGTGTGACAGAGCCCATGTGGGGCACAGAGTATGGCGTACGTGTCAGCCATTCAAGCAATCTTCTTGCATTCTAACAATCCCCCGACCTTTGCAACGTCAGTTTGGATGATGTCTACAGCTCGACGTGAGATGAGTCTCTTCGAAACTCAATTACCGTATTCTGGCTTCCTTACCCTCTCGTCCATCCCTGTCTTTTCCCTTCTCGACAATTTACTATTCAGTCAGGTGTGTTTTAGAACTCGTGAATTCGTTTTAGTGTGGGATGAGCGGATTTGCGGAATAACGTTAATTATGCCATAAGTCATGGGCTGCTGTTGTAAGGCCATTTGAATTGGTCAATTATCCCCAGCTCATCATCCTCGGTACATTTGCGGGCCTCACCATCTTTCTCGGTCTTCCGATCGCGGTGCTTCGAGTTAGCTCAAGAGCGAAAGGATTCCTGAATGCGTTTGCAATTGGGATTCTCATCTTTCTCATTGTTGACGTGCTCAGTCACGCGTGGCAATCTACCGTAGACGCCGCTGCGGGCGCTTTCGGGGGGAAAGTACCGATTGGAGACGCGGTACTGAATCTTCTTGCGATGTTCGGGGGATTAGCAGTTGGCCTTTTGGGTTTGACCTTGTATGGACGGCGCTACATGAAGGGTGCTTCGAATGCTCCACCTGCTGTAACTGGTGCTTCCAGTGATGGTAAGCGAAGGCATGAGTTGCGACTTTTACAGCAGGTGAATAGTTACCGGCTCTCGATGATGATTGCCATCGGTATTGGCGCGCACAACCTTAGCGAAGGTTTCGCGATAGGTCAATCGTATGCGTCAGGAGCGATCGAGTTAGCACTGGTGCTGATAATTGGTTTCGCTGCACATAACGCTACGGAAGGATTTGGAATAGCCGCTCCTCTGACAGGGCTTTCGAAGCGACCAAGTAACCGATTCCTTTTGCTAGTCGGCTTAGTTGGGGGCGGTCCCACCTTTATTGGAACTCTTCTTGGAAGCCTTTGGGTTTCTCCCTTCGCGTACGTCTTCTTTCTCTCCACTGCTGGAGGTGCATTAGTCTACGTTACGATGCTGATGTTCAATGCGGGAAGGAGACAGGCTGCGTACAGTGTTCTGATGTTCGGATTCTTTCTCGGGTTGACCGCAGGTTTCATCACGGATCTAATTGTCACGTTAGGCGGAGGATAGCCAGTCTTTCCAAATCAATTCGCTTTTTCCCTGAAAAATTGCAAACTAGTTCTGATTATTAATTCGAGTATCGGAGGTCATTAGGAAGTTGTTCGTCTCTTTTTCAAGATTTTTCCACTTGTAGTTAGCACTATTGCGAACACGACTGCAATAATGCCCACAATAAGGTATAATGAATAGCTAGATACGGTAGCCTCTTGCTTGATTGTGGTAGACTCAACGGGAATTGTTTGCGTGAGCGTACTAAGCAAAGATTTCGTGGATATGAAAGTGCCAGACGTCAGGTAAGCTACCAAGAATCCGCTAGCGTTTCTAGTATTGGAGGAATTAACTAGGACAATATCCCAGACACCAGAATCAGGGAGGGCGACATTAAAACCGTAAGCCATCGTACTCTGTCGACTCCCTATCGCGCCGGGAACACTTCCACAGTTTCCGAGCTTCGACCAGCTTTGATAACTTGCGTCCGTCATAATGTAGAAGCCTATTGCAATGTTGGATGTCAAATTTCCAGACACATACTGACCACGATTACCGTTGAAGGTGAAACTGGTTGTCTCGCAACTAAAACTAGTTCCAGTTGTTGAGTATACTGTGAACGAACGGTTGATTAGCAGTTGCGGCTGTGAGATAGACACAATCACGCTGCTTCCTACTGTGTACGTGCCTAATTGGGTGCTGGAAACTTGGGTTGTGAATGTAACGTGACTTTGACTTCCCACAGAGGGCAACACAAAAAGAGCAAGACACAGCAAAGTGAGAACTATGGAATGTGCCTTAACCAAGATCAACCAAGTCTGGAGGGAAACGTGCGAAAGACTAGGCTGCGTTTTAGTGTGTGGGTCTGGTGTTGCGTTGTTTTATGTCCGCAGTCGAAACAGAAATCGTCAATGCTTGGCAAGAGTCTTAGATAACGCGTCATTCAATAGCGCTTGAGCTTGTCTGTTTTTTCGTAATGCGGTCTCGTAGTCTCGTTCGTGTAGAGCGATTTCAGATTGAGAAAGCAATAGTGCTAGTTGGGCTTCCACGTGACGTTTTCGTATCTGTCTGATGGCGTTAAGGAGATTCGACATTTGTCTCCATAAGGATGATTCAAACGTGGGAATATTAATGTTCCGTTCTAGATACATTGACGTACTTTACGTTGCAAAATGTGGGGTGAAATCCTCCCCGATCCTCCATCAAAATACGGCTGGGACCAAAACCACCGTGTCCGAAGGTCCCGTTTCTTGAGGTTCGCAGTTGCAGCAATTATTGCATCTGCGATACTATTGAGACAGTTTTGTCTTTCCATTCACCGAACCTCTAGGATCGAATTCATTGCCATCCAAAATGCTTCAAATCTACTACTCGCATTGTGAACAACAAATACCCATACGGGTGTTCGACTAGAGTGGGGGAAGAGTATGAAATGGGTTACACGTGAAAAGGCGAAGGTGGACCGGATCGCATGCCCATCCATCGCAATCTATACGATTTGGTCTGGGAGGCGGAGTTCAAGGACCTCGTGACACCAGACATTATCGCATCCGTATTCGACGTTGAAGCGAACCCTTTCGGAATTCCTTTCAAAAAGAAATATGGTCGTGCGATTTCAGCGGGAGACCTGATCCAGATTGGTCCAACACGCTATCTAGTTCTTCCAAGAGAGTTTAGAGAGGTGGAAATTCCGAAAGGCAGAGACTCAAGATAGGGGAGTCCGAGAACATCTTGAGAATTGCATCATGGACGATTCGTGGAGGTCAGAACAACATCGACAGGCATGCGAATGCATTCTTGAATCGGTTCTGTTAACTATTACATGCAATCAGAGGTTTCGGCCCCCATTCACATTACCTACCCGTTAAGGTTGAGGGCTGAAACGTGACGATTAATATTGAGTCGCATGGCGAAGATATGTCGATCCGAGAGGTCCCCTTCTGGCAAATCCTCGATACGAAAGTTGATGATGGGGTCTTCTTCGTGGAACGTCACTGCGCTGAGGACTTTGAGCTACGTGCAGTCGGTTTGGTCAAGGGTCGTTTGATCGCTGGGAAGAAGAACGGCGAAATTGTCAAGCGTGGGCCGCTTGTTTTTGATGAAGAAGGCTTGGCATGCTACGATTCCGAGTTCTGCGGTAAGAGCGTGAACGAATATGATCGACTTTTCCTTGGTAATTACCAGATGTTTCTGGCCTGGGGAAGAGCGCATGAGGAGCTCATAGAGTCCGTCAGGTCGATTGTTTTCAAGGAGAACAAGAAAATCAGGGAACTCTACCGGAATTCAAAGCAAACGAGCTGCCTAGAATGGTTGCGCAAGCAAAAGACCGGATTAAGATAGCCGAATACAGCGACATCGAACCGAGCTACGCAGACGAGCGTCTGGTCGAAGCAGCTAGCAGAGCCAAGCGAGTACACGAATACACCTCTCGTAAAGACGAGTCAGGCCTCTTCCGGCTCTGGTATGTGGACTACATCAAATCCAAGGGATACGAAAAGAAACTGAAGGAGACATACCTCCTCTACGAGACGGATATCAACGGAATCCTCGCGGCGGAGATTGATTCACTGAAACGGAACGGGTTTCGGATGAGTCGGAGAGCAGAGATTCCAGGAGAACTGAGGAAACTGCGAGAAAAGATGCCCATTTACGCTTCGAGAACGGGTGAATCGATATGAACCGGGCCAATCGACTCATTTTCGCTGAAACGTGGACTATGAACCAACTCGGAACCATATCTAACGCTACAATCACTCTCGACAGCGGAATGGGCGGTTTCGCTGGAGGCATCGCTTTAGGAGTCCACAAAGGGTGATGAAGATGGAAACATCAATTGAACCGACCGAGCCGGACAGGCCTAAAACCAGTTCGGGGAGACGAGCGAGACTAATACTGGTCGTATTGCTCTTCGCCATGACAATGTCAAATCAGGCGAGCGCAATTTACAAGTCGGCCCCTGAGCCGTTCCCCGGATTCTCGATAGTCGAAGGGTTAGTCATAGTCGCAACATTAGCAATCGTAGTGTCCATGAAGCGCAAGTAAGCATTCACATCACCTACCCGCCGTTCTTGAGCTTTCAAGCAGCGCGATTCATGAAAGATATACTTCTCCTGCATGCGTTTGACGGCGGCAATCACCGTACTGCATACATGACAGCGTATAACTTCCTAAAAATGAACGGTATGGAGATAAGAGTAGTCAAAAGGACAACTGCCGAACCATTTGTAAAGAGCCTCCCTGAAAAGAGTTACGAGCAAATCCAGACGTGGATACTCGAAAATATGGTCGCAATTCCGTGTTCTATCTACTGTCAGGTGGATAACATGAAGAGAAAAGGCGAGTTGATGAAAGTGACGAAAAAACAAAGACAGCGAACCAGTAGCAGAATTCAACCGTCACGGATCAAGAACATGGGGCTACAAATACGCTTAGCAAGAGAGCAGTTAGAGCATGTAGTTTCCACAAATCCTGCCGCGATCTTTCTCGAGAAGCCTGATCATGACAACTTAGAACTCAGCTCAGCGTACGTGAGCGAGAGCATAGTCTCAGTACTCGGATTTGAAGCCGAAAATTTCATCGGAGAATCTGGAACAAAATTCTGGGAAAGCCGCGTGCAAGCTGATGACTTGCAGCGATACCTATCAGAGATCCCTATGCTCTGGAAGGATGGCCATCATACATTTGAGTTTAGGTTTCTGCATAAGGATGGGACCTACCGCTGGATACAGAAGAACAAAAAGTGACACAGCGCGACGTAGATGGCAACCCGCTGGAAATTGTGGGCTACACAAGCGATATGACTGAACGCAAGCGTGTAGAGGAAGAACTGCGTGTGACTAGAAAGCAACTTGAATATGTGGTCGCTTCGAACCCGGCCGTCGTGTATCTCGCCAAGCCACTTCCAGATTTTTCAGATTATTATGCGACCTACATGAGTAAGAGCATCGCTTCCATGACCGGATTTGATCCAGACGTTCTGGTAGGCAGCGATTCCGAAGCATTTTGGGCGAACCGAGTTCATCCTGAAGACCTAGTCCGTTACAGGACGGACACTCCCAAACTTTGGAAAACGGGACATCAAACGTTCGAGTACCGTTTCCTCCACAAAGATGGAACATACCGTTGGATTCGAGAAGAGGCAAAAGTAATTTACGATTCAGCCGGCAACTTGATGGACATCATCGGGTACTGGACCGACATAACCGAGCGCAAACGAATGGAGGAAGCGCTGCTCAGATCGGAAAGGTTAGCTGCTGTTGGGGAAACTGCAGCGATGGTAGCCCACGATCTACGCAATCCGCTCCAAGGGATTACTGGAGCGACAGACGTACTGAAAAAGCATTTGGGCAATACGGCTGATGAAACGACTAGGAAAATGCTCGATGTCTTCGACAAGAATGTGCGTACTCGAACAAGATAATCACAGACCTCTTAGACTACTCGAGAAGCATACGCATCGTACCAGTAGAGACCAATTTGAAGTCCATGATCGAACGATCTATTCAAATGGTTCTAAAACCTAACACAGTAACGGTTGAAGACCAAACTGAAGATCTAAGAATCCTGCTTGATCCACAAATTCAACGAGTCTTCGTAAATTTGATCGAGAATGCGTATGATGCAATGCCGAATGGCGGTCGACTAAAAATAAGCAGCAAAAACCTTAACGGAACAGTCGAAGTCAGCTTTTCCGATACTGGAGAAGGCGTAGCAGAGGAAGTTATGGAAAAACTTTGGAGAGGGCCGATCACAACGAAGGCAAAGGGATTAGGCCTCGGCCTAGCGATCTCAAAGAGAATAATCGAAGCACATGACGGAACAATACGCCTAGAAAGGAACTTACAAAAAGGCACCCTGATCAGGGTCGGCGCTCCCAATGCAGCCTCGATTTGGAGGTGAATAATATGAAAAAAAAGGATAGAATCTTAGTCATCGACGATGACGAGACAATTCTAACAGTTTTCAGTGCTGGATTGAAGCAAGAAGGCTTCGACGTAGATGTCGTAGCAACGGGTAAGGAGGCTATCGAGAAATCCAAAACGGAGGTTTACAACGTGGCGTTAATCGACATTCGCCTCTCAGATATGGAAGGCACACAGTTGCTGACAGAAATGAAAGAAACAATACCAAAAATGCGAAAGATCATCGTAACCGGATACCCAGACTTGCAAAATGCAATTGCATCAGTGCAGAAAGGCGCAGACTATTACATAACCAAACCCACCAAAATGGACGAACTAGTCAGAGTTGTCAGGGAACAACTAAAGAAACAGCGAGAAGAGGAGCAATACGCCGAGAAGAAAGTAGCCGAGTTCATTGAAACACGGCTCAGAGAAAACCCTCTGTGAGAGAGATGGGACTTTGTGACCGAGTTCCTCTCTGTGTGTGGGTATAGTGGTGAGTGAAGTCATGATGGAAATGCAGCGAGTTCTCAAGACGTGCGAATACTTACGGTTCAGTCACGATAGTCCGAAAACAAATGTTGCATGTCGTAACAGCAAACGACCTATTCCAACTGAGAGAGAAAACCGATGGAGTCTTCAAGTTCGATAAAGTTCAGGATGTGAGAGACGAAACGTCTTCGAGCTCCTTGACACGATTCACCACTTCGCGCAAAATTGCCTCGATCTCCTGTGGTGAAGCGTGACGGTCTGCGTGAATGACGAGTGGTGCTCCGACTACGATCGATTTTGCGCCCAGTCTCAGGGACTCGATCGCCTGATCTATTGAAAGGCCGCCGACCGCTTGGACAGGAATCTCAACAGTGTTGATGATTTTCTCTAGGTTGTCAAGGGCACTCAACCCCACGACATGCCGCCGCTCGTCGTAGCCGAGGTGAGCGATAAGATAGTCCACGCCTAGTTCTTGCATCTGTTTCGCAGCCTGGACTTTGTCTGATGCATTGAGCAAGTCAGCCATGACTTTTCCCCCTTTCTTGCGAGCCATGTCCACAGCTTCCTTGACGGTTGCCCAATGTGCCTGGCTCATGACCGTGACGAATGTTGCACCTGCATCGAACATCATCTCTGACTCAGGACCGCCGGCGTCCATCGTCTTCAGGTCAGCCACGATCACATGATTTGGAAACTCCTTCCTAAGTGCATGCACTGAACGCACGCCTTCGCTAAGTATCAATGGGGTACCCGCCTCAAGCCAATCAATTCCGGCCCTTGCGGCAGCTCGCGCCATGTCGAGGGCGTAGGACAGGTTTGTTACATCAAGTGAAACTTGTGTGGTTATACTGCTCAAGGTATCTGATAACTTCCTATGCTTCCAAGAGACCAGTCCGCGAATATCACATTTAGCAATTGCCAAAGTAGCTATAAAGAAGGGTTCCGATTTCGGCCACGCATGCGAACATGGATCTCCCCACGAGATCCTGGTGTGGACCTCAGGGTGTGAATGGAATGGCGGGTGACGATACAGTCATGTCAATCACTGCTCTCGGAGCTATGAGCTTCTTCAGTGTTGATTCCACTTGCGTTGGCCAAGCTGGATGGAAACAATTCGTTTCTTGAAAGATCAAGTGTACGGTATGGGATACTTTTGACGTCGGCTGTAGCAGCTGTTGTAAACAGCATACTTGAAGGATTATCACATAGAGTTCCATGAGGAATTTAAGAGCTCAACGATGGCTCCGACCCACGCCGTGTTCAGTTAAGGTCGAGTCTGTACTTATCAGTATAATATGTGCAAACGTCTTAAGTAAATACGGAAACCAGCTGACAGTTTGGAGTCCTGAATGAATGTGGTTAGAGAAGTAGGCGAAGTTTCCTTTACACACACTTACATGCTGTAGCGTTGAAAACAATTACGTGGGCGACAATCCTAGTTATCGTAGTAATGGTGGGTCTCTATGCCCTCTTGGGTCTCCCACCGGGCTTGGACTCGTGCTATGGCATATTGTATTTCCATTCTCTAGGGATCGCAATCGCTAGTCTTGGCTACGTACCTTGTTATTTCAATCTTTGATCTTCAGAAATATGAACCGCCGATTGATTTTCCGATGTCTTACAGGGCTTTCGGCGCGGTTCTCTTCGCCGCTGTGGGCGGTATATTCTTAGCTTGAGTCCGATTGGTTGGATGCGGCTGTTACCAGATATACCCTTGGGTTTGTTCATTGTTGCCTTCATCTTGATCGGTGATGTTGGCGGAGCACTTTTCATTCAACTTCTAATCTGCCCCGGAAAAGGTCTGGAAGTTACAATTCAAACGTCAAGCTCTACTCGTTATTTCCTTAGAATGTTGCCGACTAGAGAAGGAATTCTCACTCTAATCTAAGGCGGGGGCAAGTTACTGGCTAGCATTGTTCTTTGTAGGTTCCGCTTTCATCGCGGATTGATTGGAATCGTAAATCTTTGGGTGAGATTTTCGGTGCAGGTCTATTCGTGGCCTTGGTGACGGTTAATTTGTAAGCTCATAACGGCAGGACTCACCTACACTAGTAGATTGTCTAGGATTCTGGAAATTAGTGCGGGGGAGGGGATTATGACATCAGTTTACTAGTAAATGCCAAGAGACATGATGCGCATCTTTGGCCGCCTTCCTCTACGTAGGGAGTTGCCGTTCGTTTTTGGTTCAGAAAAATTGGGGGAATGCTGAAAATACCTGAACTACAACAGTGTCGTGATTGTCCTTGTTGCAACAGCGATTAATCGCCGATATCGAAAGTCTAGATGACGCGATCAAGATTGCGAGAGACGTTGAGGCGGCCTATCATAAAACAATAGAAGAGAACATTTCCTACTGGTGGGCAGTCGAGGAAGACATCATAGAAAGCTACACCAAACTGATGAACCAAACAGACAACGAGAGGGTCAAGTCAACGATGTCTAAGATTATGTCCGAACTGAGGGACCACGTTGAGATTCTGGAATCCATGAGAGAGAGCTTCAAAAAACTGTTGACAGACTGCGCAACGTCACGCCAAGACGCTGCAAACATTGAACGAAGACCTGAAGAGAACACAGGAGAAGACCCAGGTCCAGTAAGAGAATGTCAGGCTGAGAGTGTTTTTCCCTGTACGTACCCAGATAAATGCTGACGGATAAATTCAAACATGTGAGTGCTCTGTGACCAGAGTGAAGACTATGAGTGAAAGAGGTTTCTTAATGACACCAGGTCCGACTGAACTTACAACCAGGGTTCTTAGGGCTCAATTAATGCCTGCCATAGAACCGGGTGACCCTGCATTTATTCGGGTGATGGATGAGACCGCGGAATTATTGCAGAAAGTCTTCAAAACGAAAAAGGAAATTGCCTTCTTTCCGGGATCCGGCCGTGTCACGATTGAATCAGCGTTAGCTAGCGTGATTGAGCCCGGTGATAGAATTCTGGCGATAGTGAATGGCGTATTTGGCAAGTGGTTGAAGGAAACGGCTCAACGGCTGGGAGCAGATGTTGTGGAGCTTGCTTCTGATTGGCGAGTTGCAATCGACCCTTCTGAAGTTGCACAGAAGCTGGACAGCGAAAAAGACATCAAATTGGTCGGGGTTGTCCACAACGAAACATCGACCGGTTTGAGAAACCCTGTTGCCGAGATAGGCAAGATCGTGTCAGAACACGGTGCATTGTATCTTGTCGATTCAGTCTCATCTCTAGGAGGTGATGACGTGCGCACTGATGACTGGTTAATTGATTTGAATTGCACGGGATGTTACAAGTGCCTTAACGCACCACCCGGGTTGTCAATAGTCTCCATCAGCGACAAGGCCTGGGAGGTAATGGAGAGACGCAAGAGAGTAGCCTCCACTTTCTCGTTCGATCTCTACAGATGGCGCCAACAGTGGATTCCAAAAGAAAGAGGGGGTGAACTGATTTGGGGCTTCAGGAGGCATCCAATCGAACCTGCCCCGCACTTGACCTATGCGTTGAACGAGGCGGTTAAGCAAATCCTAGAGGAAGGGCTACAGGAACGGTTCAAGAAGAACGCAATTGCTGGCCAAGCGATAAGGCTAGGAGTTCGCGCCCTGGGATTGGAGTTGTTTCCAAGAGAAGAGAAATACGCGTCCAACACTCTCACAGGAATCAAGAATCCGGAGCACGTTTCCAATAGTGAACTTCTTGGAACAATGCGAAGCAAGTACGGGGTTATCCCCGGAGGCGGCCTCGAAGAGATCTACGGCCAAGTGATACGGCTGGCTCACATGAGCGAAACTTCGAAGCAAATCTACGTCTTGTACGCCATTTGGGCCCTTGGCTCCACCCTGCAGGATTTGGGACTCCACGTGAATATCGATGAAGCAGTAGCATCGGCAAGAGAGGCATTTCACACATAGCAAATTGTTATGGGGGAATCTGTGGAACGGTCAATGATGGTCGATTCACTTGATTACGTACTAACTAATGCTTCGGCGTCAAGCCCGTACTGCCTGCATGTGTCCACCAGACTTTTCCATGTCATATCAGGTATGACGATACCGCTCTTCGATCTATTCTCTTCCGTTCTCATTTTAATTTCGCCTGGGATCAGAACTTCACTGAATCCTTCGGCTGTCGGGGAGCTCTTGATAGTCCGTATGAGCTTGTCTACGCTGTCCTTGAAATCTTGCAGGGGAACGAATTCGTCTATCCTCAAAACGCTAATGTAGACCCCGTTCGTCAAGCCAGAAGTGATCTCGGGATCGCGCCCGGTTCCAGAAAGTATCCCGCTGAGTATCGCTACAACTAGACCAAGCCCGTACCCTTTGTGTCCACCCATCGGAAGTAGGGCCCCTGCTAGTTTCGTTTGTTCGGGTGGAAGGGGTGGCTCGTACAAGTCTGCTGGGTTCGTTGACTGTCGTCCTCGAGAGTCAAGTATCCATCCCGGTGGAAGTTTGTGTCCGCTGTATAGGGCCGCCCTTATCTTTCCCTCAGCGACCACGCTCGTCGCAATGTCAACAACAATCGGATTTTCTCTCCCTGATGGAATTCCGTAGCTAATCGGGTTAGTGTTCAACAGAGGCTTTGTACCCCCATACGGAGCAACTACTGGGTCACCGTTGACGCAAATGAAGCCGATCATGCCATTTTCGAGTGCCATTTGACTGTAATCTCCTAGTCTCCCAATATGATTGCAATTGAAGATGCAAGCTACAACTGAGCCAGACTTCTTGGCTTTGTCAATTGCGAGGCTCATCCCCTTGTAACAAATCACTTGACCGAATCCCCAATTCCCGTTGATGAGAACGGTCGATGGTGATTCTCGAACGATCTCGAATTTCGCTCCGGGTTTGATAATGCCGTTGCGTATTCCCTTAATGTAGGAAGTCAATTGTAAAACGCCATGAGAATCTACTCCGACCAGATTCGACTTGACCAAGTGTCTCGTTACGAGTTCCGCTTCTTCATTAGAAGCTCCTGCAGCTCTTAGAAGATTCGTTGACACGGCGGTAAGCTGATTAGCTGTGAACGTCGGCATGCGCTTCGCCTCTGCACCAGTATTTGGCGATATATAATGGACTCACTTAATCGACACGGGATTTTTGTGTCGAGGCTTCTAATCTTGGATATTCTGTCGGCGACTATTCCGGTGAGATCTGAAGACGAGATCTAAGTCGATCCCTGTTTCTTCCGAATTGCCTTGACACCATAGAAGACTACTCGGCCGCTGACGAATATGCTGGCAGTTATGGCTATGGCCAACGGAAGTGTTGGACACTTCGTCTTTCAAAGGCTGAGCTGTAGGCTTAAGTTTCGTGATACGAATTCAAGGTTACACTGAATTTGGAAACGTAAGCTTGGTGCGCACACAGCACAAATGCGAATGATTGGAAAGGAATCGCTCAGAAGAGATAAGAAGGATTCGAGTCTTTCTACATATGGAGCGATTGCTTATGGGGGAAAAAGAGAAGAAAGATGAAAGTTGGTTGCGGCAGCTATGTGGAGACGATGCAAAATTATATGATGTTCTCTCAAGTAGCCTGTATTTAGATCCTATAGCTGGCATGCCCAAAGAGGATCTCGGGATTCTCATCGAGGCGGCAGAGAAAAGCGTCAGGGATGAAAACTATGAAGAAGCAATTAGAAAATACAGATCGGTAGTGGATAAGGCTATCTTCGAAGCTACACAACACCAAGAGGAAAAGGAGAGGTACATCAAAGTTATCCAAGACCTCGTGTCAAAGAGAACACAAGCGACGGAGAAACTGAAGGAGAAGGTAGAGAAAGAAGGGCTCACCGATCGCGTTGCTGTCCTTGAGAGAGGGATTGAATACTGCAAGTTTGTGAGCGAAAGAATCGAAGACGTTCTAGAAGTAGCTCGTCACTTTTATGATGAGAGATTAAAGATGCTGGGAGAGAAGGAAAGAGGAGAAGGGAGACTAGAAGAGAAAAGCGAAAGGAGGAGAAAAGAGAGGACAGAGGAGGAGCGAGAAGAGAAAAAAGACAAGAAGGGAGAGAAGGAGAGAAAAGAAAAGAGAGTAGAAGAGGACAGAGAAGAGGAGCGAGAAAAACAAAGAGAAAAGGAGACAGGAGAAGCGAGAAGAAAAAAGATACTGGAAGGAAGAGAATAATCCAGGGGCTTAGAGCCATGGTTGGCGGCGTATACGATGACGTAGACGGGGTTTGCCGTTCGTTTTCGGTTCAGAAAAATTGGGGAGAACGCTGAAAATATCTAAACTACAACAGTGTCGTGATTGTCCTTGTTGCAACAGCGATTAATCGCCGATATCGAAAGTCTAGATGACGCGATCAAGATCGTTGAAGACCTGAAGAGAACACAGGAGAAGACCCAGGTCCAGTTGAAATTCGACGACAGCCTTCAATGGCGAGTATCCATGTCATGTCCATCTTGATGATATACAGCTTATTGATTGAAGACCTAGGTGATGAGTGTAAGCACTCAAGCAATCCTGTCGTCATGGATTCATCGACGAGAGAAGAGAGGAAGGATCCTGTAGGATCTGCCCTATTCGTTGAACGAATCGCACCGCTTGAGCACCGTCGATCACCCTGTGATCAAATGAAAGGCTAAGATACATCGTCGGGCTAATCTTGATTTCACCGTTCGACACGACGGGCTTATCTATAATTCTTCCAACGCCCAGTATGGCCGTTTCAGGTGGGTTAATCAGTGGAGTGAAAACGTCAACGCCGCACATGCCGAGATTGCTGATCGTGAAGGTGCCACCAGTCAAATCACTGGATGACAGCTTACCCTCTCTAGCGCCCTCGACAAGACGATTGGTATACTTGGCAATCTCAGCTAACGTCTTTTTGTTGGCGTCACGCACCACAGGCACAATCAACCCTTCTTCTACTTGAACGGCCACTCCAAGATTGATCTCTTTGATCAACTTGATGTGATCACCCTCAAGCCTTGAGTTGAAAATAGGTTGCTCGGATAGAACCCTAACTAACGCCTTGATCAGAATGTCCGGTCTGGAGCATAATAGCGAACTTTGTAATTGTTGAGATATTGGTAATTCTCTTCACTTACGAATCGAAATACATGATTGGGTTCTTTGCTGTTGGATGGGATGCAACACTCGTCGAGACAACGATACTCTGTTTGGCAGTAGCAGCGCTGCCATTAAGAAAAGCCCTGTTCGCGAATTCCCCCGTGAAGAGCTGGAAGATAGTCGGCATTCCAATTGTAACAATCGTGGGGCTTATCGGCGCATACTACAACGGCTGGGCAGTCTTCCTGTTCTCGACCAGCCCTGCTGTCGGATTCGCGGGAACTGGTGCAGGGTGGGTTATATTGGGCGTGGTAATCCTCTCCTTGATAGCATTTCCGATCATCAAATATTATCGTAAACGAGAAGGCATCGACATCAACATGATATTCCAGTCCATCCCTCCCGAATAGATACGGTCAAGGAAGGAATCACGACAACCTCTTCTCTTTTTTCTTACTCTTCTTTCCCTATGTAACCCAACCACGTATCTGGCACAGATGACGACCCGCTTTAGAGACAGTAGAGTTTGTTCTCCATCTTGCTTAGCTTCTCAAAACCAGACTTCGTGACTCGAACTGTGTCTTCTGGATTGAATGCGCCGAACCCAAGCTCATAGTAAGGAGTCTCGATAGCTATCACCATGTCCTCCTGAAGTTTGGCATTAGTGGTTGGTGAAATGAGCGGTGTTTCCACAACCTGTAATCCCAAGGAGTGACCGGTGTTTTGTCTATGGTAATTTGGAATACCTGACTTTTGCACTGTCGCAACTGCAACCTTGAAGAGTTCGGAAAAGGGAACGCCGGGTCGAAGAGTGCGCTCAATTGCTTCTGTTCCCTTTCTCAAAGCGTCGAAGTACTTCTGCGCCTTCTCGGTGGGTTTACCTAGAACTGCGTTCCTGCCCACGTCAGAGACATAGTTTCTGTAAATGGCATTGCAGTCTATCCTCATTATGTCTCCCTCTCGGAGTATGTGTTCAGAGGGTAGATGGTTGACAATGGCGCTTTCCGTCCCAGCACCGATCACCGCGAAGAACGGGGTGCAGCCCTGCCTCATCACTGTAGTACGGAAGATAAATTGAAGATCGCTGTTCTTTACGCCCTGCTCAACCGCTCCCATAACAGCTTCGATCCCTTTCTCAGTAGCCTCGACCGCCCTGCGAATCCTGTCAATCTCGTCAACCGACTTTACCATCCTTATCTCCTGAAAGACCGCGCATGCTGGGGTAAACTCGATCTTCGGAAATTTCCTTTGTATACTCCGCATTCTCGATGATGGCATATTCTTTTCATCAAATCCGACGTGCCCCTTCAATAGATCTCTTTCGCGAAAAATACCCACGACTCCCTCAACAATATTCTGCGATCGGGGCCTCCCAAAGTAGGTATCAATGATCTTTTTCTCGGGTTCTGACAAGGATTGGAAGTCGAGTGGGTCATTCTTGTAGTAGTAGAATTCCCCGTAGACCCTGACATCCGTTATTGGCGAGGCCGACTGTGCCCATTGGTCGCATGCGACAGCAGGCATTACTAGTGCAGGTTCCTTTCCCTTGTCTCCAAAGACTATGCCATGAACGTCTGCTTCAGAGACCACACCTGGTAACTGTGGGATGTCACAGAGGTACGAAACATTGTCCGGCGTCGATGCGATTAAGGCGTCGAGATTTCTCTTCCTCATTATGTCGTATATGCGTTCCCAATAGGGCAAAACATATCACGCCTCTAAATAGAGTAGAGAATGACTAGAATGTTCGACTTGCTCTGAATCACACCAATTCGATCGAGTCACGGCCACTTTGTTCTGCCTAAACTCTCCAGCATTGCCCATGCTTGCACGTGTTCGCTCGCACCGTTCCACAGCTTCAATACATTCTTTCCGAGTAACCCTTCCATCTCGTGTTGGGAGAGTACGGGGAAGCCAAGCTTTTCCATGTTCGGATTCAGTTTCTCCTTGATCCATCCGATTTCATACTTCAAGAGACTGACATATTCTTCAATATTTCCCCCCACATAATCAGAGCCGTAAAACACTCGATCGAGTACGCTGTATTCCCAAGCCATACCTAGATTTCTGGCTAAAAGAAGAGTTCTGTTGGGCCATGTCGGCTCTGGCGTGACATACTCAGCAATGTCCGTGTAGACATTTGGCGACCTGGCCATTATCGACAGTAATTCCTCAGTCCAAGGATAGCCCATATGCTCTACGTTGAACCTGAGGTCGGGGAAGTCAATGGTCAAGTCGTCGAGGCTCCAAATTTGAGCGTATTTCAAAGGACACAAAACAGGTGCTATGAACATTTGAGAGTGGTGGAAGTAAATTGGTACGTTGAGCTCCACAGCCAGTTCATAGAAAGGATAAACTCTCTTATCGTTGGATTTCCCTGTAGGTACACAGATAAATGCTTACCTGCAACAGCTCAAATCGAAAAACACATGGGCTGAGAAAATCCAATTTCCGAAGATTCCCTCTATCTTGAGCGAATCAACACGAGGGATGTAGGCGCATGTGGTGCAGGTCGAGTTTTTCCATCCTCAGTGCGGCTTCTGCGATTCGGTCTGTTGATTGCGTTATCGAAAATCGCACGTAGTTGTTTCCGGTCTGGCCGAAGGCGCTTCCTGGTGTGGCGACTACGCCTAGCTTTAGCAGTTCTTTCGCAAAGGCTACACCGTTCATACCCACATTTACCCACAAGTAGAATGTGGCTCTCGGAATAGTTGCTTCCAACCCTATTTTGCGGAGCCCTCGAACGAGACTATTGAACCGTTCCAGCAAAGTATCATTATTCTTTCTAAGCTCTTGCGAGAGGTCTGAGTCGAAGTATCTTTTGAGGGCAGATGCTGCGGCTTTCTGAATGAATTTCGGGACGCCCGAATCGATTTGTGACTTTATCTTCTTCAGGCCTGCTATTGCCTTTTGGTTGCCGACTGCGAATCCTACGCGGTAGCCAGTCATGTTGAGCATTTTGCTGCATGAATTGAATTCCACAGTATGTTCCTTCACGATGTCAAATTGTAGCGCTGATGGTGCTTGATAATTGCCTAAGCAGACCTCGGAGTATGCGTTGTCGTAGCAGAGGAGCAGGTTGTGTTGTCTGCAGAATTCGACTGTTTTTCGCAATGTCTCTTCTGTTGCGACTGCGCCTGTCGGGTTGTTTGGGTAGTTCAGGAAGAGCAGTCTAGTCTTGGAGTCTGCGTTCATGCCTGGGAAATCAGGTTGAAATCCAGTTTCTGCTTCAAGTCGGAAGGTTGCTGGTGTCGCGTCGGAGAGAATTGTGGATCCCTGCGCGTATACTGGATAACTGGGGTCTGGGAGTAGCGTTCTGTCGCCGGGGTTGACGAATACTCTACCGATGTTTGCTAGGCCTTCTTTTGAACCAATCAGCGTGCATACTTCCTTGTCTGGGTTAAGTTGCACGTTGAACCTTGTCTTGTACCAGTCGGCTACGGCTCGTCTGAAGCAATCTTCGCCCGCGCTGGACGAGTAATTGTTTGAGCCTAGTACTTGAAGCTCCTCTCTCAAAGTCTCGGTGACAACGCTGGGTGTGGGAAAGTCGGGGTCGCCTATGCCTAGAGAGATCATGTCGATACCTTTCCGTGTCTGTTCCTCTTGTAATCTTTCAAGATCAGCGAAGATGTATGGAGGTAACCTGTCGAGCCGATCGGCGTATCCAATCATCTGAGCAACCTCATGGGGACGCACTGTTTGGCGATGAAGTCGCCTACTGTCTCGCGTTCTCTGATCGTTTCAGCTTGACCATCGTTGACTAGAACCTCAACCGGTTTGGGTCTAGTGTTGTATTGGCTGCTCATGCTGAACCCGTAGGCACCTGCGTTCATCACGACGATAACGTCGCCAACGTTGATTTGGGGTAGAGTTCTGTCTTTGGCTAATACGTCCGTATTCTCGCAGACTTGTCCCGTGACGGTTACGACCGTGTCCGGTTTGGTTAAAGGCCTGTTTGCCACGTAGATGTGGTGGTAGGCGCCGTATAATGCGGGTCTTAGAATAGTGTTCATGCCAATGTCGGTTCCGACGAAAATTCTTCCCCAAGTCTTCTTGATGTGATGTACTCTGCCGAGTAGGATTGTTGAGTCGGAAATCACGAAGCGTCCAGGTTCAATCATCAAGTACGGTTCTCCAATGTTTCCTTTCTCAACAAATTCTTTGAATAGGGAGCCTATGTGTGAGCCAAGCGCTTCTATCTCTAATGCTGGTTCGTCGGGCTTGTATGGAACTCCGAAACCGCCGCCGATGTCTACGAATTCGAAAGTTAATCCAACGTTCTTGGCTATTTCCTC
Source organism: Candidatus Bathyarchaeota archaeon (assembly GCA_963783645.1). Lineage (GTDB taxonomy): Archaea > Thermoproteota > Bathyarchaeia > 40CM-2-53-6 > 40CM-2-53-6 > FEN-987. The sequence goes on from CAWAOH010000013.1 coordinate 37,535, forward strand.
CGCTATTTGGAAGAGTTTTCTGGTGACTGAAACGAAGTAATCAAATTTCAGAACGTTGGATCCGGTCATCATGTGAATACCGAATTTTCTGATTCCTCCTGCTTTAGCCTGAGAGTAGGCTTGCACGATCTCTGATTCTTCGACGCCGAACTTCGTGTTCTCTCCGCCGAAGACCAAGCCGGGATACTGGCCCTCCCCTACTCCGGGGTTGACTCGAAACGACAAGATTTCGGGATTGCCGTGTTTGAGGAGTCTGGGAAGCAGGGCGATGTCATCAAGGTTAATTGCAGCGCCCGATGCGATTCCTGCGTAGAGTTCGTAGTCGCTGTTGTAGTTACCACTGTAGAGTAGCTGATCATTTCTAAATTGGGTTAACTTGGCCAGCGTTAGTTCTTCTGAGCAGGAGCAGTCGACGCCTGCGCCTTCCTGCCTGATGATGTTGAGGATTGCGAGGTTGTTGTTCGCTTTGACAGCATAATTCAATCTGAATTTGTTGTAGTTTTTCTTGAAGCCAGCTATGAGTCGTCGACAATTATGTCTCACTCTCTGCTCATCCGTTACGTAGGCGGGTGTTCCGAAGGTCGTGGCGATTTCCATGGTGTCGACGCCTCCGATCATTAGTCGATCATTTGCCAGCGTTACGGGGGGCATGAGTACGGTGTCTGTCAAATTCAGTTCACTCGTTGATCGTTGTTACTGATCCGAGAACGTCCTGCATGGAATAGATACCTGGTTCGTTTTTTGATGCGATCCAGCGGCATGCTAGGATAGCGCCTTTCGCGGCTGCTGAGTTTGAGAAGGAGATGTGTTGAACGTTTATCATGTCATGTTCGCCCGATAGAATTAACTGATGTATCCCCGGCGTACCTCCTCCTCTCAACGATACCATTTCGATTTCGCCCGGCATTCGTTTAGGTTTAGCAATTCTATCTGTCACCGTTCCCGAAAATTGGTGGTTCTGGTTTAGGAGTTGAAGCATCGTTTTCGCCGTCCCGCTGGGTGCGTCTGCTTTCATCTTGTGATGGTTTTCCACGATGCTGTAATCATAGATGTTTCCAAAACCGGACAAGAGTTGCGTGATCTTGAAGAGTAGGTTAGCTCCCACGGAGAAGTTGGAAGCCAAGATGCTCGGGACTTCTTGTAAGAACAAGTTCAGCTGGTTCATTTGAGGTTCGGTGAAGCCGGTAGTCCCGACGACGACACGTTTCCTGAGTCCGATAACCTTTGGAATGTTTGTTAGGTCAGCGTCAGGTTTGGAGACAAAGAGTACAACGTCGCTGGCGTCAACCGCTTTCTCGAGCTGGGATATGGCAGTAATGATTGTGTCAGATTTTTCTCCCCCGATTTGATTGAGTGGCTTGCCAACGAGCGAGTTGGAGTCGTTGCAGACCGCCCCAGTAATTCTGATGTCGGTGCTGCTCTGCGCAATTATTGCGCGACCAAATTTCCCGGTTGCTCCTACTACGCACACGTTAGTAGTCATCGTAAAACCATCCGCGTTGATACTTCTCGTTTGATAGTCGCTCGTCAACGTCGACGTCGAAGAAGCGTGCTAAGGGTTCGAAGATATCCGGATGCTCAGCTTGAATCTTTCGCGCCTTGTTAAGAACAGTGTTGAGTGCTTGTTTCGTCATTCTACCCATTGGTGGACGTAAGGGGCCTACTGGCATTCCCAGAATTCCCATGAGCGTTTTGACGGGAAGAGGATTTCGCGCCTTGCAATTTACGGTACCCTTGTGTGTCTGCTCGGTTGTCTTAACGGTAATTACGTCGAAGAGGGGTTGTAGCGAGTTTGCAGTTGAACGGGCTTCGTCGATAGCGCCGGTTAATGCCTTTTGACACATCTCTTGAACAGCTTTGGGCGCTACGTTGGAGGCTACTGAAATGACCCCTGATGCTCTAATGTTCTGGTTCAGCGTCATTTGGAGCGTCTTGTCATCGTCGCCTGATAATATGACGAAATCGGGTCCGCACATACTACGAATTTGTTGCATGTTCGAGAAATCGCCTGTTGCCTCTTTGACAGCCGAAACGTTTCGATGATGCTCGTATGATATTGCCAGATCCTGCGCAAGGAGCTGCGTTCCAGATCGACCGGGTATAATGTACGGTATGACTCCTGTTTCGGGGAAGGCTGACGCGACGGGTTCTATGTATTCCCTCCGAATCTCGAGCGAGCTTGGGCCATTATAGTATGGATCAACTAACAACACGTGTTTAATTCCTATCTCGATCGCGTGTTTCGTTGCTTCGAGACATTCCGCCGTACTGTTGCTACCGGTGCTTGCGATGACCGTTGACTGTGAACCAACAGTGTCGAAGGTCGTTGAGAAAGCCTTGAGATGCTCCTCCCAAGTCAGCGTGGGGCTTTCGCCAGTTGTTCCTACACTCACGATGCCTGAAATTTCCTCCTTAACTTGGAATTCGCAGAGTTCCCGCAAAGCATCATAGTCAACCTGCTTACCGTCCATGGAGAAGGGGGTCACAGTCGCGGTGTAGGCGCCCCGGTACCTTGGACTCATGGAAGTTCACACTACCGCCCCACCGCGTACCTCTATACTTAAGAGTTACGGATTACGTATGAATATTACGATTTTCGTAGTGGGTTACTTGGACGAAAAAGATTACCAAATACTAGACATACTTCGAAGTGATTCCAGAACTTCAAACATTAGCATGGCTAAACAAGTGAACCTGACAGAAGGCGCAGTAAGAAGCAGAATCAAACGCCTGATCCAAGACGGGACCATTAGAAAGTTTACCATAGATACCGAACACGATCGTGCTGAAGCCATAGTCCTCATCAAGACGCAGATTAAAGGATCCAAAGAGATCCTCAAGAGGGTTAGGAAGCATTCGAATCGGTTGTTCGAGACGTCGGGTGAATATGATGTGGCCGCATTTCTTGTCGAGGAGAGCATGGAAAAAATCAACGCATCGATCAATAAGCTTCGAGCCGTAAGCGGCGTTATTTCCACTATTACGTTGATCAAGTTAGCTGATGAACAGCTACTGAGTTAGCGCGGTAAGGATCAGGCTGGGTCTGACCTCTTTGAAATCCTTGACGTGACTTTTCTCTGTCAGTTATAACGTTGAGTTTTCGTCTTCCCTGTGCTGCTCGTCTTACCGTTTTGGTTTGAGCTGTTGGATTAATTCGTCGATGCGAGTGAGGCCTGCAATGAGATAATCACTTTGAGGTCCATATCCTATGCGCAGGTACCCGTCCATACCGAATTGGTCGCCTGGTACGATCAAGGTGCTCTTCTCTTTGACAAGTCGTTCAGCTAAATGGGTTGAGTTGATTTTGAGATTGTATTTGATATATACGATGGCGCCGGCTAATGGAGGTACGAAAGAGAAGTTATCCTTGTGACGATCGAGCCACTCCTTGATGATCGGGAGATTCGTTTGAAGTATCCTTCTGGTTCTTGACAGGATCTTCCTTCGCATGTCCGGCTCCAATGCTCTCCTGGCCATGTAGTCGCTGAGCGCACTGTGAGCTATGGTGGTATAATCATGATATGACCAGAGCTTATTTGCCAAATCCTTTGTAGTAGCGAGCCATCCGATCCTGAGTCCTGCTAGGCCGTACGCCTTTGATAGTCCGTTCGTAACTATGACCTTCTCATATTTTCCCCAGAAACTTGGAGTGGCCTTTCCGTTTAGCTCGGCTCCTTGGTATACTTCATCCGAAAGGATCCAAGCACCTGTTTTCTTAGCAATATCACAAATCTCGTCCATCACTTCCTCTCGGAGGATTGCTCCTGTCGGGTTGTTCGGATTACATACGGCTATCAGTCTGGTCCTCTTGCTGACGGCTTTCCTCAATGCACGCAGGTCGGGCACCCACTCGTCTTCGTGAGTGTGTAACCTGAACGGTTTCACGTCGGCTCCGAAGGTCTTAGCTAACCCCCAAATCTGCATGTAATTCGGAAGCATGACCACAATTTCGGCACCTCGTTCAAGAAACGACCACATTGTGATGAAGATTGCTTCAGCGCTCCCATTCGTGACTAGGATATTGTCCGAGTCCGCGTTTGTGTATTGAGCGGCTATTGTCTTTCTTAGTTCGACAGATCCGTTTGTTTGAATGTAACCCAACGAGCGACTCAACAATTCGGCTTGCTGACCTTCAAGCAACTCGCTGGCTTGAAGCGGGTGCACTCCGCTCTCGGATAGGTTGTATTCGACTTGGTTCTCCCACGTTGACTGCCATCTTTCCATTTCAAAGGTTCGAAGCTTCACCTAAGTCCATCACGGAGCTCCCATGTTCTCATCCGCTATTTATCATGAATCCGCATCGGGGGACGCTCGCGGTCTCGGCTTAATGGCTGCGCCTCGTCGTCCTCAATCTTGTCGTTCTTGACCGTTTCAGTTCTTAAGAACTGTCCAGTAGCGTCCCTTGCGAACACTCGTTTTCCCGACACTATATGCTGGTCTCTCGAAAGGAGGAGAATAACTGGTGCAGTTTAGATTGGACTCCTTCGATCAAGTTCACATCATCAAAAGCAGAATGGAGAACCATTCCAGATGAACATGGACTTTACCTTGTTCGACCAGTAGGATGTTCCTTCTTGATGTATATTGGTGAGAGAGGCAGAGCTCTGCGCAAACGACTCGTCGAGCTATTCGAGCGACGGGTGAGTGGCTCTAGGAGCAGCTCGGTGTGCCGAAACAAGACGCAAAACAAATAGCGGGCAACCGCTTCAACAGCTTGAACTTGATGGAGATTTCACCGGAGTAGTTGATTTGATATGAAACTTGACGCTAAGATCGGGCTGGTCACCGGCGGTGGTTCGGGAATAGGCCACACGACTTGCATACTTGCCGCTAAAGAAGGAGCGACTGTGATAGTTACTGATATCGATGACGCAAATGGCAAGCAAACCGTAGAATTAGTGAAGCGAGCTGGCGGGAAAGCGTCTTACAAACACATGGACGTTACGAAGGAGGATGATGTGCGAAGCGTTGTGTCAGAGATAATTCATGAACATGGACGAATAGATTTTCTGCATAACAATGCGGGCGGCTGGAAGATAGACATGTCAGATACGCCGAAGGGTTCGGTTCAACTTTGGTCGCAGTTAATCAACCTCAATCTTACCAGTGTCTTCATAGTCACGAAATATGTAATCGAGAATATGTGCGAGCGTAAGTCAGGTTCTATAGTGAATGCATCAAGCATCAACGGTTTCTATCCCAACCCTGGCTGCGTAGCCTACTCAACTGCAAAGGCAGGTGTAATCGGTTTCACTAAGACTATGGCTCTTGAACTTGCGCCTTTCAATATACGAATAAATGCAGTCTGTCCGGGCGAGATAAGGACGCCTATCTGGAATAGTACATTCAAGCTGCTCCCGAACTCTGAGAGGGCCGTCGAGTCACTTCGTCGGGCAATCCCACTTCGTCGCATCGGAGAACCCGAAGACATTGCAAGATCAGTAGTCTGGCTCGCGTCAGACGAGGCATCATACATAACGGGCGCCGTTTTAGTAGTTGACGGTGGTCGTACGGTAGGAGTTCCCGTAGAAGAATAACACGTCTTCCTCAGATCGCCAATCGTCTTCAGGGAACGAGCGTTATTCAAGTAGTGCGCTATACGCGATGGTGCCCCCAGCTGTAACTCCGCCGTCAACCATCAAGACGGATGCTGTCGTGAATGTGGACTCATCTGAGGCCAAGAATACTGCAGCGCTAGCCACTTCCTCCGGTTCGCCAAATCTACCCATTGGCATAAGACGATAGTATCGTTGTATAGCTTGCTCTCTGTTCTTGCTCGCATCCAGTTCGCGTTCTAACATCGGTGTTCTAATGTTGCATGGGATTATGCAGTTTACTCTGACGCCCTGCCGAGCGTACTCTAATCCCATTTGACGCGTCAAATTGACAACGCCAGCCTTTGCGGCACAATATGCCGCAGCGTTAAGCATTCCCCCCATCCCGCACTCCGATGCAAGGTTGATGATTGTACCACGTTGCTCCTTCAACATGTGATGAAGAGCATATTTCGAGCACAGGAAAGTCCCCTTCAGGTTGACATTCACAACTCTGTCCCAATCCTGTTCGCTGAGAGCATCTACACGGTCGGGTCGGTCAACTAACCAGAAGCCTGCACTGTTCACCAGAATGTCCAGTCCCTTAGAGTGGCTAATTGCCGTTTTGATCATCGTCTCCGCATCGGAGGCTTTGCTCACGTCGCCGACAACTGGAAAAGCTTGTTTTTCGCCTATGGCTGTGACCGTGTCTTCGGCATGCTTAGAATCGATGTCTGCAACGCATACGTTTGCTCCTTCTTGAGCGAATCTAAGGGAGATTGCACGTCCGAGCCCTGAGCCTCCGCCAGTTACTAACGCAACTTTTCCTTTCAGACGCACGATTCTCACCATCCGTAACAGGCTGTGAATTCTCTGCTGAGGATAATCAAGCGATAAGCATTGTGGACATTTGAAAACTCCATATAGAGTTGAGATTAGTTGTTCTAAGACGAAAAGCCTTGGGGCGTTTCAAGCTCAGTGTAGACCTTGGGGAGAATTACAGTGACCCTATGAGTTTCGTTGAATGTGTTCAGTTGGCGGAGAAGTACGATTTCGATACGGCGTGGTTCGGTGACCATCTATTCCCGTTTATTCACAGAGGGATGAAATCCGCATTTGTCTGGTCTGTCTTTGGGACTGCGCTGGAACGAACCAGAAGGATACGAGTTGGACCTGACGTTACTTGCCCCATTGGGGGTCGATATCATCCTTTCATTTTAGCCCAAGCGGCTGCAACGTTGGATAACATGTATCCTGGAAGGTTGGCGGTCGGAGTTGGTTCGGGCGAAGCAATCAACGAGGCCAGATTCTTTCCTGATGGTTTTCCGCGGTGGAAGGAGAGAATTGAGAGGCTTGTCGAGGGCGTAATTCTGATGAAGGAGCTTTGGGAGAAAGATGACTATTTCACGTTCGACGGGAAGTATTTCAGGCTGAAGGATATCTTCCTGTACACGAAGCCCAAATCTAGGATTCCAATTTACTTCTCGGCAATCGGAAAGAGGGCAGCATCGTACGCGGGCGCATATGGCGATCATCTCGTGACGATAAACCTGGTAGAGAAGGCTGCCGAGATCATTTCTGAGTTCGAATCATCAGCAAGGAGAGCCGGACGAGACCCATCGAACATGGAGAGAATGGTATTCTTCGAGCCAGTCTTCTTCGATAAGAAAAGGGGGCTTGAGGAGAAGAGGAGGACAAATGAGGCAGCGTATCTCGCCCAGGGTTCGTTTGAAGAGCAGGATCCGCGAAAGATAGAGACAATGGGTTCCAACGTTACTGATGAAGAGCTACTCAATATGATGTACTTCTGCCCGTCCCCAGAGGACATCATAGAAATTATTGATCGGTTTCGCAAAGTCGGCGCAACACATGTTGCCCTATCCACTCAATCATGTCCAGATCGAATTCGGATGATTGGTGAAAAGGTTCTACCATACTTCAAAGAGTAAGAGTGTGACCACTGGCCCGTCACTCTATAACTCATTGTACGAGTTCATTCTGGCGGAATGTCTGCGTAGACAAGTTTGAGATCGATGCCTTTCCGCTTGTTTATCGAGTTGCTTACGAAGTAAACTATCAGACCTGCGACGAAAATAGTGATCAATATAGCGTCTGCCCCCGGAGTAGAAGGCCCGATGGCAGGGGTCGTTACTGAATAGAAGAAGTTTACCGCCATGAAGATCATTGCAATGAAACCGACTATGGAAAGAAACGGTACCTTCCAACCTGAACCAGGAAGAGACTTAACAAGATCTTTCTTCTTATAGGGCAAAATGACTGCTACAGCGCTACCCAAGAACCACACGATGCTCCAAATCGCTACACTGTTCAGGAAAATTCCCAAGTACGAGGTGAATGTGGCCAGCGTCAGGAAGATTATGGCGCAGATTGTGTTAAGAATCATCGCTTTTATCGGAAAGTGAAATCTGTCGTTGATATCCGCGAAACGTCCTGGGAACACTCGATCAAACGAGAAGGCGAAGACATAACGGGTTGCTACCAAGAGAAAGCCAGGAATATTCCAGAGAAATGTCAGCAGCCAACCCAGTTGGATAAGGAATAGGAGTGCGAAATTGTGTGTGAGCATTGAAACAAAGAGGGGCATCCACGGAGGGGCTGCCAGTGGCCAGCTCGAACCCAAGGAGAGGGCGGCTTGCACGAAATCGTACCCTACGACATTTATACTCAGCTGAGTCCCAATGATGTTCAAAAGCCACGCAAAGAACAAAGAACCCAATATCGCGTACCACATACTCGACTTCACATTCTTTATCTCACCAGCAGCAGCTGCTGAGAAGTTTTGTCCGTTGTACAAGAGAACTGCTAAAGGAATACTCAGTAGCGATGCTCCCATTGATAGTGGAACAGAAGACCATCCACTGGCTTGCGCTTGACTGATGATTCCCGAGTACGTTATGTTGGTGCCGCCGTAGCCGTTCAATGCATTAACGAAATCTGCGTGTGTTGACGTGCCTAGCACATAAAACGATAAGAAATGCGCCGAGCATGATGAGTACGAATAGTATCGTCATAACACGGCTGAAGATCCTAGCCCCAACTCCAGCGATAATAGCGGAGATTACTATCAAAACTAGTCCGAGGACATAAGCCATCACAGGCGCGGTGACCACTGAGGCCAAACTGACAAGGGCCTGATTTCCGCTAGCGTAACCGAAAGTGACAAAGGCTATGGGTAGCACAACGGTCGAATTTATGTATCCTTCAATTCCAACGATTGCAACTATTGCTATCCAAAAAGACCATCCAGCCACGAACCCAACAACTGGTTAACAGCCCTACTGACCCAAACGTAGTCTCCTCCAGCTCGAGGCATGCTCATGGAGAGCATTACGTAAACTATTGCCAATGGTAACGTGAACAGAAGCCCAAAGTGTTCGGATAGGACCCAATCGGCACCAGGATCCGCTGTTGCAACAAACGCGATCTGCGAGGAATAGCTCCATAGACTGGGCAATACCACTGAGCTACTGATCAGGAATGCGTCGAACCATGAAAATCCTGCGAATTAGCCCCGTGGCTTCCCTGAGAAAAGCTGTGTTTCGAAGCCATGAACTGAGAGGGCAGCTTTTCCGTATTTATGGTGTTCGGTGGATTCCGGCACACTCCGATTCAGCGAGATCTATCTTTCGATCACTCTAAACCTCAGTCGGTCATTTTGATGCCAAGAAATCACAGATTCGCCTATACTCTTGGTAAGTCCGGCTGTAGATTTTGCGGCGTGTTTACGTGGAGTGACGAACCTCTTCTCCGCAAACGTCACGGTGCGATCAATCCCATTAATACCGAGCCCGGCTAAGATTGCGGCGCCTGTAGCCTCAGGCGACAGTCGGGATCATGAGTTTGACTCCGAGAACATCGGAGAGAATCTGAGTCCAGGCGGGATAGCTTATTCCACCGCCGGTCGCATAGAGGGAGCTGTGAGTTCACGTCTTTCAAAACCTCGAGGATACTGAATAGCTGCATTTCGACTCCCTCAAGAATTGCGCGCATGATCTGTGGTCTGACGTGCCATTGTGTGAACCCGATTAAGGCGCCTCTGCTATTCCGCATTGCCTCATGGACTATTGAATCGGCGTCCGATGAGCTCGTGACGTCTTTTGGAAGAAGATATCTTCCAATAGTCTTTCCTTTGGGAGGGCCAATTGAATCGTTCCGTTACCATACGGAAGCGTCATCATGACCAAATTTGCTCGCGGCTTTGTGCCAAATGGCTTAACTCAGGCGGGTCATTAAACAATGACGGTTGAATGATCCGGTATCATTGAAATGAAAGCTGCCATACTTCGAGAAAGTAATAAGCCTCTATCAATAGAATCTGTCCCAACCCCGTCCATGACTGATGACGATGTTCTCATCAAAGTCAAGGCGGTTGGGATCTGTCAATCCGATGTTCGTATGTGGCATGGGCACGAAATTGACAAGCTGCCCTTAATCCCTGGTCATGAATGCTCAGGTGTCATCGAGCGTGTAGGCACGAAAGTCAAGAACATCAAGCCTGGTGACCGCGTACTCATGGACTACAGGATAACCTGCGGAAACTGCTACTACTGTAGTTCTGGAAGGAGCAATCTCTGCGACTTCGCCATCGACATCGGTGCAAACATCAATGGAGGCTACGCCGAATACGTTGCAATTCCGCACAGGCAGGCATTTCCTTTGCCAGCGGAGATCAGCTATGAAGAAGGAGCAATAATTGGATGCGCAGTAGTGACCGCCTATCATGCTACAAGACGAGTTGCAGATCTTCCGCAGGCGATAGCGCAGCAATCATCGGCATAGGCGGAGTTGGCTATCACATCCTGAAATTTGCACGAGCCTTGGGCGCGAGCAGAATCATTGCTGTGGATACAGATGAAAGGAAGCTTAAGAGGGCATCCAGACTCGGAGCGGAAATCATCGATCCGGGCCATGAGTCCGTAGACAAACTCATCCTTGAGCGGACGGACAACAAAGGTACTGATGTAGTTTTCGAGGCCATCGGATTCCCGAGGACTGTTGAAGCGGCTATCAGAAGCGTAGCTCGTGATGGGAAAGTCATCCTAGTAGGCATCTGTTCTGAGAAGATCGAGATCACGCCATGGGACGACCTGATGTACAGTCCTCAAATCAGGAATACGGGCAAGGAGATCCAAATAAGACCATCAATCGATCATCTGCGAACTGACATCACTGATGTAATCTCAATGGTGAAGAATCGGCAAGTCGACCTGTCAGACTCAGTAACCCACACGATCACACTCGACGAAGTAAATCGAGGCTTAGAGATGATGGATAAGAAGATCGACGATCCGATTCGGATCGTCATGCTACCGAACTGCTCGTAAGATGAAGCTCAACTTTCCACAAAGACGAACAAGATCTGTTTCAATGGTCGAGTGTGACGGAGCAGTGAACCTCCTGTCGGTGAGCTCGTCCACAAGTGATAAAAGGAACGTAGGAAAGTAAAGTCTCATGGCAACTCGACTTTGCCTACTCCTTCTCGGCATTATGTTGCGAGGTAATAAGAAATGAGTGGTAAACATACCGCGTTCGTGAGAGATGCTACAGGTATTGTTCGAGCTATCTCTCCCATGCAGGCGTTCATTACGACTGTTGCGGTTACGAACATTGGGTTTGGGATCGCCACAACTTACTTACCGGCCCTTTACGTCTGGCCTGGTGCAAACCTTCCCCTAGCCTTTGTAATGGTCTTGCCGTTTCTGCTCCTCCATTCCGCGTTGTATTCTCTGATGGCTACTAGTATGCCTAGATCTGGAGGAGATTACGTTTGGGCTAGTAGAATCCTTCACCCGTCGCTCGGTTCTGCGATGGCCTTGACAAATGTAATTTTCAATTCAATCTTCATGGGATTCTTTGCGAGCACATTTGTAACGTACGGTCTTTATGCCGTGTTCGTGACCTTTGGAGCGATAACAAACAATAGTGGTTTGATCAACTTCTCTATCAGTATCTTTACCAACCCATTCTGGATAACTGTCATAGGGAGTATTCTGATCGTATACATATCATTCATTATGATACGTGGCGTCAAGTTCTATCTGAAACAGCAAATCGTTTACTGGGGGTTAGGCATGCTTGGAACTCTTATCGCAATGGTTCTCCTTTTCCAGGCGACACCGACCCAATTTGCAACAGCTTTCGACAAGGTGCTTAGCCACTACATCTCGTACAATCAAATAATCCAGTCTGCAACTTCTTCCGGGTTCAAATGGGCTCCCAGCATTGGGGCAACTATGGGCGCGGTGACATTTGCGTGGCTTGCAAACAATGGATATCAGTACTCAGGTTACTTCTCTGGCGAACTCAAGAGAGTTCAAAAGTCAATGTTCATCTCAACTATGGGCAACAACCTCGTTTCCACACTCCTATACTCAGTGTTCGCGCTCGCCTTGGTAGGAGGGGTAGGTGAGGGTTGGCTGAATTCTCTAAGCTATCTTTCTAACGCCCAACCTTCGGCATATACGATACCTGTACCACCAAACCCATATTTCTTCGCAAGTTTGCTCACTAGCAATCTTCTGATTGCGACGATTATCAATCTGGGCCTCTTAGCTTGGGCTATGATTATCATACCCTCAAACTGGCTGGCTACTACAAGGATCCTGTTGGCGATGGGATTCGACAGAGTTCTACCAGCAAAATTAGCCGATGTTAGCGAAAGGTATCACACACCAGTCAAATCAATTCTCTTTGTGGCTGCAGTAACATGGATTGGATTGGTTGCCACCAACTACTACTCAGCCGCAGCAGCGAACTTGAACTACACAGTCGTCTACACACTCATTTTGGCAATAGTCGGGCTAGCATGCGCGCTGTTCCCGTTTATTCAGAAGCCAATATACGAACGGACCCCCATCGCACAGTACAAAGTTGTGGGAATACCTGCTATTACTTTACTTGGTTTAGCTAACTTCCTATTCTTCCTGTTTATCTCCTACGCCGCCGGCTTGAACCCCTTCGTCGGAGGCCCAACGACTCCGGCAGCGATAGCTGCAGCTGTAATAATATTCGTAGGAAGCGGAGCACTCTACTTCATCGCGCGCACCTACTACAAGAGCAGAATAGGGATAGACATTGCTACGAACTTCAAGGAGATCCCTCCAGAATGAGTCCATAACCAGACAGGAGACATCTCAACCCGGTGGGTTAAAGGGAACCATCCATGCTCGTCGTAGTGCGTGCACGCTGAGACCGAAGCAGATAACGACGGGACACAACACGGTTTGATTGAGCGCTCATTAGACTGCGCAAGGATGATTCCAGTAGATGAGATTTTCTGAAAAGGTTGCAGTGGTGACTGGAGGAGCAGGAGGCATAGGCACCGCCGTAGCTAGATCCTTTGCTGCTGAAGGCGGCGTGTTTTTGTGACCGATATTCGAAAGGATGCAGCTCAGAAAATTGCTGAGGAAATCAACCGCTCTGGAGGGATAGCGACCGGCGAAAAATTGGACGTACGATCATATGCAGATGTCGAGAGAATCGTGCAACAGGCTGTGAGTTCCTATGGAGGGATTAACATAGCAGTTAATTGTGCAGGAATTCTCAGCATAGATCGTTTCGAAAACATAACTGAAAACGCATGGGACAACGTAATGGACATTAACGCGAAAGGAACCTTTCTCTTTTGCAAAGCCGTCGCTCAACAGATGATACGGCAGGGAGCTGGTGGAAAAATTATCAACGTGTCATCAGTCGCCGGCAAGATCGGTGTCCCAATGTATACGCCCTATTGTGCCTCCAAGTTTGCGGTACTTGGGATCACGCAGAGTCTGGCGCTGGAACTCGCCGAGTATCGGATCAATGTGAACGCTGTTTGTCCAGGAGACGTGGAAACCGACATGCTGGACTACGAGGTGAGGACACATGCCCGAATAAGGAGAATTTCTGCTGGTGACATTAGGAAAGAGTTCCAGACGCTCGGACACCTCTTGGAAGATTGGCTCAACCATCAGATGTAGCTAACGTCGTCCTCTTTCTGGCATCCGAAGCGGCTGACTACATGACTGGCCAGGCACTAAACGTATCAGGTGGAAGGATGACTTCCTAGTCAAATACCTCCCTGCATCAAACAGAATTGCTTCTGAGAATAGTCGTGTTAAGGCTCTCTGGATCTGAAATCACAGTTGAGGCGACAAACGCGAATTGGATGAAAAGAAACGCTGGATCATTTTCACCTTAAGCTCCTCAGCGCTAATTGCTCATACGACTCTAGCTATCCTCGTTTCGATGCCACTGTACTATCAGATCGTTGGAGGAATCATCGGGTCTGTGAGTGTGGTTGTCTGGTCTCATGGAATCTAGTTCAGTTGATTCTTGATAAACTCGAATCCACTTTTCCTCTCCTCATCCCTCTTTCGAAGGTACGCTGTAGCGAACTCTATTTCGAGGCAGAATGGGCCCACGAATCACGAACGCCTGACAATCTCAAAAACTCTTGCAAGGTTGACTTCTCCCTCACCTAAAGGAGGGAATTTCTCCACGCCTCTTCCGCCAACCTGATCCTTCACATGCATATGTATGACTCGACTCATAGAAAGGGGATCCTTCACGGGATGTCTCGTAAATGCTGCATCATATTTCCGATATTAGTATCGAACATACCATGAGCACATTAACTTGAACCTATTTCCTACTGGAGCGGCTAAGAGAATGTCAGACGAAGCGAAATTACAGAAGGAACTGGACAAGAAAAATGGAGTAATTCGCCTTAAGCCAAACCTAGTTCCACAAGCCTATCCAGGGTTGAATCGTATAGGTGTGATGAACTCCCGACTCGGCAGGCTGGGCTATGCCTCCGAAAGGTGGATTGCTTGTTGCGTCCGGAGACTCCGCAGGCTTTCAAGTGAACCCAAATCATCAAACGCGGGTCTCAGCGTTATTCACCTTGAAACATCGCGCCATGACATGTTGTTAGGCGACGCGTTCGATCTCTTCCCAGCTCGCATGCTAGGTAGGAACTTCGAGAGCAAACGGAAATACGCTAGGATTCATGCTGGGGATATTGGATGTAGGTTACCCGATCTTCTCACACATCCATCCGCCAAGGGACGAATCCTACTATTTTCTACAGCACCCCATAGCATCTGGGCCACTTCCTTACTCACACTTAGGATTGCACCCTGGAACCAAACCATCTCATGTGCTCGAATGTCTCAAACGTTGGAGTGACGATAAAGCCTTGGATCTCTCCCCCGCTTATCGATTGAACACTGGAGAGGGTTTCTATACTCGAGCTGGAGTGCCACACGCACCAGGAACCGCCCTCACCTTAGAGCTGGGAGAGGACTCTGACGAGTACCATATACTTCAAGCCGAGTATATGGGGAAACTATTCTCAAGAAGAAGTTTTCTTTTGAAAGACCTGAAGAACGAGGAGGCCGTCGTCAAACTCATAAATTTCGAAGTGTCAAACCGATCCGCACTACTACCAGAAGTATCACCTTACACCAGAACCTGTCACTAAGAAGCAGGAAGGAAAGTGTTCGGAAAGGTGGATCTACAGTCCTCGATCAACACGAAAATACTCAGGTAAGGAACTCATAGTGAAACCTGGAGCGAAGGTCAGGTGCAAGGAAGAAGGGGCTCATCCATTGCTCATTTGGCGAGGAAGGGGCGTAGTCGAGCAGACGCGAGTTCGCGCCCATCTGGGTCAAGATGAACTCTTCATAACCAAGGAGACCCGGAGGCCGGATACACAGTGGAAAACACGGGCAACACCTGGCTCGTAGCATACAAGACGTTTGGACCAAACGTTTACTCAGAAACCTAATGTCCGTTGGGGTTCATATGCACCTCTAGGAATAGAGGCCTCGAAGAGAATGATTTCTACGATGTAAAGAAACTCTTCACTCACATCAGGGCTGAGCCGCAGTCCTAGAGTATTTTCATTTGACTCACATTCCGAAGCGACTAGTCGAGTTAATCTATGCATCGAATCTATGCATCGAATGATGTGAAGGACTGATTGTCTTCACCGCTTAGTCTATCCGTCAAGCGCCTTGGACAGATTCTGAGAGACGGCGCTGAAGGACAGGTTGGCGAGAGCGAGATTCGACTTGGGACTGCAAGTGAAACTTACTGGCCTTTGATCGAACGCTGCTAGTCACAGATTTCAACCTGGAAGCCGCGCATTCGACAGCGAAGAGAATGTTCGGAAATGACACGGCCAGATTCGTAGCAGTTGATGGATCGGAGGATCAGAAGTTGCTCGGCGGCCTAGCAGTATTCTGGGCCGGCTCATACGCTTGCACCGGCACGGTCACTTACCATAAAGATCATCCTCCCTCAGTTAGCTACGACACGGGTTTCGTCGATAAAGGTGAAGGACTGGCAAGCTGCGTCCCAATCTACGTGGACACGATTCCGGAAGTTGACCCGCAAACCCAACTCTCCTCAACTGGAAACCAACCCACATCCTCTACAGTAACTGAGCAACAGACGGTTGACAACTCGACGATTGCGAATTGGATTATGCTATTCTCGGAACTCTATCTTGCTTACAAGCTTGCGAAGTCTAAGGAGTATCAAATCATACTGCTAGACAGATCACTCTCCGGAACACTCAGCAGCCTCATGTACGATACGTCGAAACGCGCCTTATGGAAGAGGCAATGCGCAATATGCACCGTGGACATTGACAATGTGAAGCTGGATGACCCTGAATTAGCGTACGGCCGATACCATTTGCCGGACCCGGATGGTTCTCTTCCCGCCAGAGGGGATTATCTTCGATATGCAACAATTCTTCTCCTAGAAAAATCTGGAAAACCTCTCACATTGGCTGAGATTGCTGCCCGACTCAACTGCACGGCGGATGATCGACTCAAGCGGCTAAGTCGATACTTGAAGCAGACAGTTGACGCCGGATTCTTGCAAGTGAGCGACGAGAAGTACAGTATTAGTCCGCGCTACGGGAACTCTTGGAGTCGCATACGCCAACTCGTCGACCTGTTCGGAACACGATTCTTCACCAGCAGCACAGGTAATCCCATGCAAGTCACGGATGGAGGCCAAACAAGATGGATGACCACGCTAGACCTAGCGTTCCTCAGCCTGTTCACTCTCAATCTGCTAATTGAGGAGTCGGTGCGCAATAATATCCTCCTAGTCGGGATTACCAAGGATACTGCGGCACGAGACTTGCTAACTCACCTAATCCCCGTCGGTCGCAGTCAGGGAATATGGAACGAGGAGGTTGAACATGTCGCAACCACAGACCGCATGTTGCTGCAGGCAGTCAGCATGTACCATCACTCCGAAGTCCCCGTGCCCTGGGCGTCCGTTGAGTATGATACCGCATTCCAAACGATCCTCCCCGACTTTGACCATAGAACGGGTTACGTTTCAGGCGCAATAAAGAATCGAATAATACTTGAACAACGGTTCGTAAAATCATACATTCAACTGGACAAGTCGAAGTCCGATGACCAGTTCAGAAGTAACGTCCTCTTCATCGACCGACTATACCATAAGAATTTCGAGAATGGTCCAGTGATTACTTTGAAGCATCATTACGCAGCCGTGGACGAGGAAGTTAATCCGCTTCTATGGAATTCGAACATGACCCAGAATGAGGTGCAAGGGTTGCTTATGGTTACGCTCAAAGCGATGACGCAGCAAAGCCTACCCGAGGTTTTCGGACACAACAAACCATTATTCATAGCGGACAAGATTGCTAAGGCGCAGCGGGACCGCGCATCACAAATAGTGAGAGCCACAGGTCACTGGTTAACAACTCATCCCAAGTTGAGGAAGTTCTCGTTCTACATGAACACGTTCCGTTCTAGGAGAAGTGAAGTGGAGCATGCTCGAAGCAGAGCTTAGCAAACATTTCACCGATCTAGATGACCGGTTTGACGCTCGCCTTTCTGGAGTATTGGCTGTAAGGCGGACGGAAGTATCAGCGGAGACCACCGGCTTTTCAGCGAAATATGAGTGCCGAGTGAAATCCCAGTATCAAAGAGACCTGATGGGGCTCCTCGAGGAGGGAATGCTGCTTGCAGTCCGCAACTTCAAAGCCAAGAAACATGATAACAAGCGTTTTACGCTTCTCGAGATTTCCCGCATTGGACCCGAGCACTTCGGGTTACGAGGTCTATCCGATACGAGTTACTATCCGTACCAGTTTGAGATAATTGAGCAGAGCATGTCGGACTGGGACACTGATGATAAAGCCACGATGATGATTCAGATTTCCGCAATTCCACTCAACTACGATCTAATCATCACCGGTAACGATCAGCAATACGTGAAGGGATTCACGTATCCAGTGGTTGGTGAACGGGTCTATATCCTCAGCAAGAGCACGATTCACCGGATGTACAATCGCCAACTCCTCCAAGAGTTCGGCTTAACCTGGGACGACAGCAAAATAGTCACGAACTCGGACGCACGGAAGGATCCTAGGGTCGGCGTCATTAAAATGTTCCAGGAGGAGAAGGACCCGATCCCGATCTACGTTAGCTACGAACGATTGGCCCGCTACCATTTTGGCGTCTTCTCCTTCACGGGTGGCGGGAAAAGTAATCTGGTCTCCAACATCCTGAGGAGAATACTGTATCACACGAAGGATACGAAGGTGGTTATCTTCGACATCTCTATGGAATACCCATTCCTTCTGCAGGATGTGTTCGCGGACAAATCGATCAACAGCAAAATCATCACGGAAATCCCCGTAGCCGACGCCGACCATTTCAGAAAGATCATCGTGACTCCAAGGAAATTTGAGAAAGCGGATATTACGCCCACGCTTCAATCAATCTGGAAGCTGGGTCGCTTAGGTCACTACGTGGAAGGCAGTGAGCATCCCCCAACCTACGAGGACATGTTGGAAGACGTCAAGCGTCTAACCGAAGATGAGGGAAAGAAAGCGGTTAACCTAAACGCAATCACCCAAATCAAAATCAAAGTTCTCCAATGGATCAAGGAACATGAGCTTGAAAGATCTCAAGTCGTGACGAAAGACTTCCTCGACTATTTGCAGACTGAAGCCATAGGTGCGTGTGAGAAGTTCAAGGTGTGGAATCGTGGCGGATTATACGGTTGGGCTTCAACTCGCTCGGAACTTGCAGCATTCCTCGAACCCGTTGAAGAGGAAAAGAAGGACGAGAACTCGTATACGTCCGAGAAACTAGTTCAACTTCTGGAAGGAGACACTCGACTACTCTGCCTCTCAATCGTTGAACCCAGCGTAGTAAAACAATTAGCCATCACATTAACCTCCGACATGCTACGGCACAGAAAACGCGAGTTCCAAGTCGAACCGCAAATCCTCTTCGTATTCGACGAAGCCCAGGAATTCATTCCAGCCTACGATAAGGCCAGAGGAATAGATTCTACTTGTACACAGCGAATAGAGACACTTCTTCGACAGGGTAGAAAGTATGGACTGGGAGGATGCGTTGCAACCCAAAGAATCGCATACCTGAACACAAATGCTCTACAGCAACTGCACACCTACTTTGTTGGCCCGCTACCGAGACCATACGATAGGAGCCTCGTCAGCAGCACCTTCACCATCGACCAAGGAATACTTGAAAAAACTCTTGAGTTTGCGCCAGGACAGTGGTTGCTTTCAAGCTATATTGCAACAGGAATGGAGAACGTTCCCATCTTCATAACGGCAGACAACTCTGAAGCAGAATTAGAGAAATACCTGAAGAGCAACTGAGACGACTGAACCATTTTCTTCTATGCTGCCTGGGATAAATTGCAGGAATCATTTGCCTAGAAGCAGTGCGTCTTCATATCCCTCTTTCATGTAACTGGCCGTACACCCATTGGCAATTGTTTGAGACTCGGTGGTAAGAAAGGAGATTTGAGCGGCGCCACAGAGGACGCTGTCAATGACTGGCTGAAGAAAGACTCGAAGCCTAGAGATTGAACATAACGTCGCCTTTCGTCTGGGTTTCCATGACGAATGGCAAAGAATTTCGTCACGGTTGAGTTGAACTCAATCGGGAATAGAAAGCCTTATCCGAGCAACTTTATGATTCTACGTACCGAAAGGTTTTGTCAGCTCAAGCGAAACAAGACATTAAGATTAAACCGAGTTTTGTGCCGTTCGCTTGGAAGGGTTTTCTCGTAGTATTGTTGGGTCTCGTGGTTTTCGGTGTGAGCTTTCTTTTCGAGCCTGCTGGTTCTCTCCTCAGGTATGCGGCGTTGGGACTGATTGGCTTAGGGCTCTTGGGTATGTTGATTGGCCTTGTTCGCAGGAACGCGTTTACGTATTTGATTACTGATTCTGATCTTGTTGTGCAGAGGCAGTTGTTGCGTCGTAGTGTTCGGCGCATTCCGTTCTCGTCTATTAGCGATGTGCAGGTTTCGCAGAGTATTGTGGGCCGATTGGCGAAGTATGGGGACATTGTTCCCGTGACAAAGAGTGGCTACGGATTAGTTCGCGGGACGGAGCCTGGTGAAAACATAGTCGCAGAAATGGCCGACGTCCCGAACCCGGACAAGGTAGCTGATTTGATCATGTCCAAATTACGCGGCAGCAAAGTTACTTAGCGTCCGTGACCTTAGGGGCGCACCTCTTCAGGAGAAATGCAATTCGAGAGTATGTGTACTGCGACTGTAATAGAACTCCTTTTTATGTGACATTAGCTGGTAACCTGTCGAGAAGTCTTGGCTAAACATTCTCTTGGTACAATTTGCGTATTATCTTGCCCTGATTGGTGGTGTTCTATTGGTAGTCCTTAGCCTGCTAGGGTTGATTGGGCATGCTGTTACGATACCTTTCCAAGTACCGCTGACAGGAATGACTTTCGGCTTTGCGCTTCTCCCCCTTATTCTCGGAATAATTGCAATAGTGGGTGCGAAGCATGTTACTGAACTCGTATGGGCAATTGTACTGATAATTATTGGATTCATAGGCGGAGGCATCGGAGGTATCCTCGTGTTACTGGGGGGACTCCTAGGCCTCATCTCAAAGTACGCTTAGCTCACAAGAAGCTAGTATTCCTCAACGCGGATAGGAATTGTCTTCAGGATAGCCTCAATGCAAGAAGGAGAATGAATGCTAAACCCACCGCGAGGCCAGTGAAGAATCCCGCCACATGCTGAAACGGGTGGCCAGTGAGAACACCAGCCATCGTCTCGCGCACACCGCTCAAATGATCCGCCAACGGAACCAGCATACTCAGAAAAACAATCCACCAACCATATCGACCAAGCATTCCTACAACCTGCGGACTGAACGAAACATTGGCCCCACCCACGCCGACTAGTCCGATTGCAACACCAACCAGGAGACCGAATACAGTTGCCATAGAGATCTTCAACACAAACACACCCTGACCACCCTCTCACTCTCTTCTCACTATTAATTGTGATACTACAGCGGCTACAAACGCAATTCCAGCATAGAACAAGCTCCCTGTCAGAAACCACACTACAAACAGCAACAATCATTGGAAATAGGAGATATGTTACAGCCGACAGAATTATTGCGATGATACCAGAATGCGTGGTACGCATGATGAACGCAAACACTGGACTTCATGTGAAGGCTATTCCGCACGTTAATTGAAACGTGCTCGTATATTTTGGTGTATGCTTAATTGGGGGCCGCAGTCTACTTGATAATTCGGTGCAATTTCATGTGTCAATGTGGATATGGCGGATACTCGCAGTATCAATACTATCCGTATAACTACTCCCAATACCCGTACTCTCCGTATAATTACAGTCCGTATCAAAGCTACGGGGGATCGTACCCTACCAGTACTCTCCGTATAATTACAGTCCGTATCAAAGCTACGGGGGATCGTACCTATCCTGGGGTTGGGTACAATAATCCGTTCTATGGCTTCCCTCAATCCTACGCTTGCGCAACTCCAAGTCCAACGCCGGGCTTCCCACGCGGAGAACACCGCGTAGGCAACTGCCTAATGATATGCCAGTAAATGGTTGAATTCAAGTTTCTAATTCTTAATCGAGAATGTTAAGCTTGAATTGCCCATCATGCGGCTCCTACATCCCTGACGGTACAGCTATCTGTTTTGGTTGTGGCGTAACACTTCGAGGTTCCCCCACACTCAAACCAGTGCCATCCAACCGTGGCTTAGCACCAGTCAGGAGAGGTTGGCCAAACAGAGTTTCAGTCCAAGGCCCCCAATACGGTCCTATGTACGAACCTCCAGCAATGGCTATGTCCGGTCCTATTATGGCCGCGCCCTTTGGAGGGCCATTCTTCCAGCCAAATGCACCCCGAGCGCTTTGGTCATTCATACTAACATTGATTGCGGGAATGCTCATAATCCTTAACGCGGCAGCACTACTCTCTAGTGGGTTCTTCCTGATGTGGTCAGGGATTTTCTTCTGGCTACCCATACTAGATCCATCAGCAACTCATGCACTTGTGTTCGCGATGGGCGCAATCATTGGATTGATTTTGGTAATTGGATCTATACTGATGCTGTTGGGATATGGAACGATCGGCAGCATAGTGGTTTTTCCGCTCGCGGTGCTAAGTCTAATAATTGGCGGCGGTTTTGTGGCCGGTTTCATTCTCGGTGTGCTGGGTGGAATATTCGGCATGCTTGGAAAGTAGAGCCACTAACATTCGGGTGCTGGCAACAGAAGGCTGTCCCACCCTTAACCATCGGACTCTTCAAGGTGCTAGGAGTTTGAAGAAGACTCGACGTTACGTTCTGAAACCTCCGCACCTTTATCTCCCGAATCTAGATGCAACTCACCCGAGGTATTCTGTTGAAGCTTGATACCAAGGTTGGTGTGCATCGGTGAAAAAGAGGTCACGTGCTCAGGGCGAGTTGGATGAAGGATCGTGTGAGAATTGGTATTCACTCCGAAATGGACGACACAGGTTAAGCTAATATCTGCTCCTCAAATGCCAATACTCATCGTTCGCTAGGGTGAGTGTGATTTCATATCAACTAAGTTCCTTAATCGTTCCTTGCGAAGGAACCTTCCTACTTCCGCCACTGACATTTCTTGTCGATCTAACTCGGATGAAGTTGACAGGTATGCCGTATGAGGTGTCACGATCACTTGATGCATATGCAATAGAGGATCGTTAGGGTCGGGTGGTTCTTTTTCAAAAACGTCCAGACCTGCACCCGCTACTTTTCCGGAATTCAACGCATCGACCAAAGCCTTGAGATCCACCACAGCACCTCGAGCCGTGTTTACGAGAAAGATGCCCGTCTTCATTCTTAGAAATTCCTGTGTGGAAATCATGTGTCTGGTTTCATTTGTAAGCGGGACATGCATGGAGATTACGTCAGACCTCCGTAGCAGAGAATCGAAGTCAACGGACGCCACTCCTATCGACCGGTCTTTTCCAGGCGGAACGTATGGGTCGTACACTAACACCTCCATCCCAAGAACCTTGGCTCTGATCGCTACTGCCGTGCCGATTCTCCCTAAACCAACGATGCCATAGTCGTCTCCACATCTACATTTTCGAAACCAACACTGGTAGTGACAATCAGCTGGCAACTCTCCATCTCATCTAGGACTTCGGCAGTCAACTTAGTTCTCGAAGATATGATCACCACATCAGCCTCTCTGAGAGCTAGGCCCAATTCCACACCAATCTTGCCGTTAACCGTTCGGATATTCACTAACTCACTGAGCATCTGTCTCGCCATTCCCTCAAGTTCTTGGGCGCGTCCCGTGTCAACAAGAGTTAGGTTGCTTTTTCTTTCCGCCAATCTTTCCACGATACGTTTAGGTAAGAACTCAGCTAAGAACGGTTTCTTGTCGAATTTTCAGTGAAGCCTTGAGAACTGCTATTCCGCTATTCGGTTATTCTTAACTTAGCCTACGATAATACTGCTACGACGCAGATGCCAATAGTTAGATGTGGCCTCTCTTCACTCTTTTCTCTGGAACAAGACGATAGTCTGTTCATTGAATTATTGCGGCGATGCTAGAATGTAGGAGTTCGATTGAAGAAGACATGACTTGAGCGATATTACGGCGTAATGTTTCTTTATCGCCTTCCGATTTGTCTGTATTCCTCTATGATTATTGAATTTTCAACTCTGATAGTTTGCATAGTCTGAATATATCCAACCTCGTATTTCTTTCGGTAATTCGCTGTTCAATTTCATCGAAAATCGCTGAAGGTAAGTCTGATGCTAGACGACAGTTTGCGGTTGCGCTTCTATTTTTCTGTCTTCGTTGCCTCTCTCGGCTTGGGCATGTACACGTATTTCATTCCGGTCTTTGCCCAGTCTTTCGGCGCAACATATTTCGATCTCGGATTGATCGGTACTGTTTCGGCATTGGCCACCGCAATCACACCTATCCTAGCTGGGCATCTGGCAGATAGAACAAATCGCGTCTGGGTTTTTTCTTTCTCGCTTATTGTAAACGCGATTGCAACTTTCGTTCTGATCTTCTCTCGCTCGGTGATTGACATCGTGGTATTGCGCTTGATTGGAGGCCTAGGATTAGGTATCTTCTGGCCCATGGGAGAAGCGCTGGCATCAGATTTCGCGCCCCAGGACAAGCGGGTGCGAGAGATGAGCAGGTATAGTATCGCTATGGCTCTCGGAGTGTTAGCCGGACCGTCCGTTGGCGGTTTCGTAGCTCAAATTCTAGGCTACCCTAATCTTTTCATAATTTCATCAGCAGTAATCGGAGTCTCGCTTCTGCAATCGGTTCTATGGGTTCTTCCAGCGTACTCCAAGAAAAATCAGAATACTCCACAATCTCAAAGATCTGTCGGTAATTTGCACATTGTTAGAGACATTTTGCCAATGTACATGATGCTCATATGCTACGGCGTCGTTTGGGGACTCCTTACATCCATCTTTCCGGGATATGCCAATTCGATCGGAATCAACGTGGCCCTCATCGGTTTCCTATTCAGCGCTTTCGGAATGACAAGAATCTTTTCTCTAGCCACTGTGCATCGGTACTTGAAATTTGGTGAGAAGCGAATGCTGGTTGCGGCTTCGTCGACGATCTTCGTAGGAATCCTAGTCATAGCAGGATCTCCCCATTTCGTCACATTCTTGATGGGGATAATGCTGATTGGAGGAGGCGTCGGGGTAGTCTTTCCGATCACCACCAGCATAATCTCACGTCAGTTTCCTGACGAAAAGAGAGGCGCTGCGATGGGATCCTATGAAACTGCAGTCAACACCGGTGAGACCATAGGACCATACGTGGCTGGAGTCCTCGCTTCCTTGATGAACATCACCTCTAGTTTGATGTCAATGTCAGTCTTCGTACTACTAATGATCCTGTTCATAGTCAGCTGGAGAACAACTTCCAAGCAACTGGTTACCGCTTCGCGCTAGATTTCTGTCAAAACATGAATACGTGCTGCAATCGCACATCGAATAATGACCACCTTCTGGAAGGTTGCTGCACGACTGCAGACAACTCTGAAACAGAACTTGGGAAATACCTGAAACTGGTCATCAACTAGCCTGGTTGAATTGTCCCGTCCGGGTTAACGGATTTCCGTAGAAGCTCAGCTGACCGCCACGCTCTTCTCCGGAATCGAGAACGTGAAATCCGTGGTTCTGTTAACTTGTCGTCTGATGGGTTAACTGGTCCGCATCGACTTTCGGGTTACAGCACGTGCTGGTTCCAGTACCATCGCTTCATTTGCGGACCCTTCAGGCCTGAACCTCAGGCCTAACGTGAGGACGTTTCTGGCCGCGTTGACGTCACGGTCAACGCTATGCTTGCATGAGGGGCAGTGTAGTTGTCGGTTCTCTTCGGGAATCATTCTGTTCCCACATGTCGAACACTTCGCTGATGTCCCTCTTGCGTTGACTTGGATTACGGGTATGCCTTCCCATGAGGCCTTGTATTCGATCTGGCGTTGCAACTCATAGTAACTCCACGAGTTCATCATAGCCCTGTACCCTCTTCCTTGTCCGTTTCCTTTCCGGTAGAGTTTACGGATGCTTGAGGTTCTCCATTGCGATTGCTAGGTGGTTCTGTTTGGCGTGCTTGACTATGGAGGCGGATGTGTTGTGGAGTATCCAACCCACGCGGTCCTTCTCCAGCCGGCCGTATTTGGCGTAGATTCTCTTTCTAATGCGGGTATCGTTACGTTTGAAATGACGTTTCACTTGCCGTATCTCATTCTTGACCTTCGTTGCTTTGCTCAGATCATGAATCGTGATGTTTCCGTTCGTGTCGGCGATGGTGACGTTGTTGAGGTTACGGTCGATGCCCATCATCCCTCTACATTTAGCTGGCTCAACGTTCTTCCTGTATGCAATGGTTAGGCGGTTGAGGCTGATGGTTACTGAGCGTACTTCTACGCCGGGTTGCGAGAGGCATTTGATTGTGTACGGGTTTAGTGGAATGGTTAGCTTACCGGGCATTTTCAGATAACCCTGTACCATCTTCAGCCCGTAACAGGTTGTCAAGGATGGTTGGGTGCAGTACGGTATCCTGGTTGCATGTTTCTTGGAGAGTTTTCTATGGTTCTTCAGAATCCCTGTAGCTCTAGATATGGCGCAAAGCTTGTACTTGGAATAGGTGTGATATGGTTTGAGTTGTGGATACGCCGCGGTTGAAAGGGTCTTGAGTGATGTGAGATGCTTTTCCAAACCGATTCTGATGGCCTCGTTGACCATCTGTCTGAAAAGCTCCATCTGTGAGCACAGTTGGAGGTCCGGAGTGAAACGTTGCGCTACACACTTTATCGACCACACCAAGACCGCGGAACTCCCCTGTACTATGCGGGGTAGGTAATGTGAATTCCAACCCACCCTCGAGGCCCACGAAAGGATTAGATCAGGAGAACGCGTTTCGTCTGACGGCCAATTGCTGTCTCGACTGCTCCGTGCGACGATAAGTTAACAGAACAAATTACGTCACTGTTTTCGATGCAGATATATGATTGAGATCAGGTACCGGCGGGTAAGACGACTTTGGAAAAGAGAAAACCGGGCCAGTTGACCCAGAAATACTTTCTTTCGAAAGCCAAGAGAGATTACGAGAACGGCCAAGCCAGCATCAGGATTAATCCGAAAAAGACCGCTCTGATCGTCGGTAGGCGAATTACTGGGTCTTGATGTGGTGGTAGTGTAGCTGTAGTAGCAATCCATAGACTAGGCATGGAACAATCATAGTGAAATTTTAGGGTAGAGTTCTGTTTGCCGTTTCTGAAGGCTGTTTTTAGTCAGCTTGTGAATTAGTTGGGTATAACGGTTCCGTCAGGATTGACCGTCTTTATGTTCTCGATTCCGGAGAAGAGCGTGGCAGACAGCTGAGTCTCTAGTACGCCGTTTCCCTGCAGCCTCTTAATGGTGCCTCTCTTCAATTGTTCAAAGGCGCCTGGGTAGCCGGTGCACGGTTCCAATGCGATGCAGTAGGCTTTACCGAACCATGGATGGTCAGGTGCCCAGTAACTCTGCCAGAACCAGATGTGCTGAAAGACTGAGGAGTCCCATCTTAATGCGAAACCTAACCTCAACTTCGGATTGACCACCGTGTACCATGAATCTTTGAGGTTCGTGAGGAAAACCGTCTCATCCGCAACCACATTGTCACTGGGAAGGACGCTCAAGTCAACGGGTTGACCCGCTTTGTTCTGAACGTGTGGCCACCTGTATTTCGTTTCAGCTCTAAGGCGCCCCCAAGGTTCCGGTTTATCAATCATAACCGACTTGGCGGGAACCGTTATCCTCGTACCCGGCTGGACTAGTGGTCTGCCGAGGGCTGGATGCTGAAGCCAACAGTATTCCAGGGTTTGATTGCTAGTGTTCGTGACTCGTTCGCGAATCCGAACCGTTGCCGTCCGATCATCTATGGAAATCCATTTCTCGACGCGGAATGGGTAGCGGGGAATGTTAACGGAGAGTTTCACCGATACTTCCGATGAAGACTCCTTCTCGATGCATGCGTCCCATGGTAGGAGAGAAGTCTCGCCGTGCATCCCCCATTCCCCCAACCTATGCTTGATTGGTTCGTTTCCGGCGAATGGAAGAATGTCCTGCCAGCCTCCCCCGTAATACTCCATGAATCCTCCTTCGGTCCTGCTCGAGGTCCCGGTGAGGCTACCAGGTTTCCTGTATCCGGTTGGCGCGTGGAATAGGACGTCCACATCCAAGGGTTTGTACCTTAACTCGACTATGTCTGACCCTTTATCCAGTAGTGAAACCAGTCGGAGTTGCGGGTTCTCCAACACGAGTGTCCGCATGCCGCGGTACGTCCAATCAAGGCTCACGGTGCATCCTGCCAATTATCCTCAACCACATTCCTACGGCTGCATCTATTTCCATTACTGTTACGGGTTTGGAGTTGCTAGTCAGCGACGGCACGAGTCTTTAAGCGATTTGAGTAATCGCATAAGGAACGGGAAGAGAATACTACTACTAAGCAGTCTGGTGGGAAATACTCTTAATACGTGGGAAACTGAATCCATCAACAGATCGCTCTTGGGCACAGTTGCGTTAGACGACAAGTACAGAGTACTACTTGACAGGAAAACTAGAGAAATTGCAGGCATAAACAAGCGAGACAAACTTGTCGCAATCCCATTCAAAGGCGGCGTAATCCTAGTGGCACCTCTGGGCCACAAGTTTCGAGGTAGCCTTACTGACTTCGAATTCGCGGAAGAACGTCACGAAGCATCGCGTTTCATATTTCGAAGGAAAAGCTAGTTGCCCCTTCTGGACACTATGATTCTCTTCGGGACAGCGGATTCGAATGATAGGCATCATGAGAAAGCTAAGAGACACCTGCAGGGAATAAGCAAGCCTGAGATCTACTTAGGTTCCTTCGCACTGTTTGAATTCGATGTCACACTAAAGAGTAGAGGTTTCTCATTCCTGCAGAGAATGGAGACCCACGCCCTACTTCTTCGAGACTACCCCGATTTAGATCGCAAAGTGACTAGACTCACCCCTTCCGTGTTGTATCTTACTTCTCGCCTTGAGGAGGAGCTGCAGCTAGAATATTTCGATGCAGGCATCGCTGCCGAGGCTCTGCAATTGGATGGGACAGTTGTATCCACGGACAAAGCATTTGATCAAGTCGAGGGCCTTACGAGGACTTGGTAGAGTCTATTTCTGGAATTTGACCGAGGTA
>CAWAOH010000014.1:0-138204 GCA_963783645.1 Candidatus Bathyarchaeota archaeon
GGACTGAACTACTACTCACTCTCTGGAACAGATCACACTTCGTGCTAGGTAGTCACAACCGAAGAGGAACGTATAGCATTCATTGAATCAGGTTTCGAATACGTAGCGGAAGATGAAGACCATTGGTATTTCAGAAACGAAAATGAGGCTTCAAGCGCAGCTTGACGTCATAGACTGCAAGTGGGAATACGAATCACTTTTCTGCAATTACTGGCTCCACAACCGCAATTGAAAATGAAACTGTCGTCCGACTGGATCACTGTTTCATAATCAAAAGTTATTTCCTCATTCGGCTCGATACAGCGTATTGAGGTAAGTGTCGCTATGTCACCCTCCCAAGTAACTTTCGAGTTTGGGTCGCACGAATGATTGATGAAACTTTCCGGATATTCTCCGCCGAAACCTATGAGCCACTTGTTAGGTCTAACGTAAAGGTAGTATTTGGCAAGGTCGCTCTCAGGCAGTTTCTCCCGTAAGGCCCATCCCAGACTGAAATTATATCGCCTTTCTCGATTGGTTGTGGAGTGAATGCCCCAAATCCGTTAGTTGTAGAATATCCCTTATAGAGAGATACCGGCATTTCGATCCCATGTGCCTCTTGTCAGTTCTTCTACTTGACAATTTTCGCTACGTTCAAGCTCTAGCCAATGCCCATTTACGACTTAATCCGAAAACTCCAAAATGAATCGATCGGAAACCAGCTCCATTGTGAATTACAGTTGAGCCCCACCGGCCTCTCGAGTGATGACGCCGTATATCTGTCCCATCTGGAGAAACCTGAGTTCCGTTACCATAAGGATAACGAATATCAAGAAGCCCAACAATGCGTCTTCGGTTAAATACTACATTACTTCACCGCCATTAACGTTGAGGGTTTGACCGGTTATCCATTGAGACGCTTCGGAACATAGGAAGACTACTGCCTCTGCGATGTCGAGAGTTCGACCCATCCTTTTGAGTGGCAGTATAGCGAGCTCTTCTTCTATTTCCTCTTGTGTCATCGTGAACGCTGGTTGCGGGACAGACCCTGGAGCAACGCAGTTGACATTAACATTGTATGGTCCCAATTGCCGTGCGAGGGTCTTAGTCAAATTGATGATTCCTGCTTTAGAGACACCGTACGCGGGTCCTGAGCCGCCTTTGATCCCGTGCCCAGTTATGCCGGCTGCCGAAGAGATGCTTACGATCTTTCCCCACTTCTGACGCTTCATTAGAGGTGCAACTTCTCTTGAGAAGAGGAATACACTCTTCAGGTTGACGTTCATCACGCGGTCCCACTCTTCCTCAGTTAAATTTTCTATCAGGGCGTGAGTTGTGTCAAGGAGAGATCCTGTGGCGTATCCGATACCCGCATTGTTGACAAGGATCTCTAATCGACCGAATTCGGTAAGCGTTTCTTCCACTACGTGCTTCGCGTCAGTTCCTCTCGAGACGTCGGCTTTAATTGCCAATGATTTTGATCCAAGCGCTCTTACTTCAGCAGCGGTTTGTTCCGCTTTCTCTTCATTGATATCACAGACGACTACTGAAGCATCATCGCGTGCGAGTCTTAGGGAAATTTCTCGGCCTATTCCACTAGCTCCTCCTGTAACAATCGAAACGCGGCCTTTCAAACTTGGCATATGTGTCAGTTGATTGCCTTGTAGTTAACATACATTAATTCTACCATATCGTGCACTACGGCTCCCATATGAGGTGTCCGTTCGATTAGACGCGAGCCCAATTCTCACTAGCCAACATACTAGCAGCATACGTACAAGTAACAAGTCTCTTACCCGTCCCTCTCCAATTGCTCTCAGTCAGAAGTTAAGGCGGGCATGTATTGGCGCCGAAGGGAATGAATCTATGCTGAGTGATTAACTTGGCACGTAATTGGGCACTATTAAATTTCTTCGGCCAGATAGCAGGCTGCGTAGTGGTCTGGCCCGACCCTTACGAGTTCAGGCTCAACCATGCACTTTTCAAAAGCGTGTGGACATCTTGGCCTGAAACGGCATCCGGCTGGAATTTCGATGGCGTTGGGGACTTCCCCTTTCACTTGGACGCCTTTATGGCGAGCTCTCGGATCCGCGCTGGGAAGAGCTGACAAGAGTGCCTTAGTATAAGGATGCAGAGGGTTAGCACATATCTCTTCAGCAGGACCTATCTCAACAATCTTCCCGAGGTACATGACCGCCATTCTGTCAGATACGTATCGTGCGACCGCCAAGTCGTGCGTTATGAAGAGGTAAGTCAGGTTGAACTTTTGTCTAAGATCTAACATTAGGGTCAAAATCTCCGCCCTTATTGAAACGTCGAGCATGGAGACGGGCTCATCAGCGACGATGAGTCGTGGATTTATGACGATTGCACGTGCGATCGCAACTCTCTGTCGTTGGCCACCGCTTAACTCGTACGGAAACTTACTGAGATACAGTTCTGGTGGAGATAATCCGACTGCGAGGAGTGATTCGCGCACTCGCTCCTGCACACCGTTCTTGAGACGGTTCACCACGAGGGGTTCTGAAACGACTTGGAGGATTGTCTTCTTGGGGTCGAGGGAGGCGTAGGGGTCCTGGAATACGGCTTGCATCTGAAGCCTAAGCTTGCGCATCTCGCCTCCGCTTGTACCGAACAGGTCTTGTCCATCAAAGATGATGGTTCCATCCGTTGGGGCGAGGAGACGAAGTATTAGGCGTGCAAGAGTGGTTTTTCCGCATCCTGACTCGCCCACTAAGGACAGGATCTCTCCTTTGCGGATAGCGACGCTGACGCCATCCACGGCATGAACAAACCGGCCGGCGTGGGATCGAGTGAATAATCCACGTCTGACAGGAAAGAGTTTCTTGATGTTTTTGACCTCTACGAGGGTAACTTGCCGAGGAGTTCGCCGTCATTGTTTCTCGATCTCCCTCCAAAAGTGGCATGCCACGGACTGGTTCGTGCCCACCTGCTCCGTCTTCGGCTCAACTTCTGCGCACTTCTTCTGTGCATACTGACATCTGTCGTAGAATCGGCAAGCGGGAACTGGACCAGTTAAGTCTGGGACTGAGCCTGAGATGTACGTAAGGCGGCGTCTTTGCGCCCTGCATTTTCGGAATCGATTTCAACAACGCACGTGTGTATGGATGCTTCGGCTTTTCGAATATTTCGAAGGTATCGCCATATTCAACAATCTTTCCCGCGTACATGATCGCAATTTTGTCAGAGAGTTCTGCAACCACTGATAGGTCGTGGGTGATGAGAATCATGGAGATCTGCAGTTTCTCGCGAAGGTTCCGTATGAGGTCAAGTATTTGATATTGGACGACAACATCGAGTGCGGTAGTTGGTTCGTCCGCAATCACCAGCGCAGGGTTGCAAGCAAGTGCCATGGCAATCATGATACGCTGCTTCATGCCGCCACTGAACTCGTGTGGGTAGTTCATTCTTCTGGCTGGGTCGAGACCTACATATCTGAAGAGGCATCAATGCGTCCGTCTATTGTCTTTTTGTCGACCGTTTCATGAGCTAGAATTCCTTCAGCTATCTGTTCTCTAACCGTAAGTACTGGGTTCAGCGAGTTTAGTGCACCCTGGAATATTATGGAAACCTGTTTCCATCGTATGTCTCTCATCTGTTCTTCCGTAGCGTTCAGTATGTCCTGACCGTCAAATAGGACTCTGCCATCATAAACGCGGGCTCCCGTAGGTAGCAGTCTCATTATCGACATGGCTACGGTTGTTTTTCCGCAAGCCGACTCGCCAACGAGACCTACGATCTCTCCTTTTCCCACGGAGAAAGATACGTCGTCCACAGCCTTCAAGAGACCGCGGTTCGTCTTGTAGTATACTCTGAGACCCTCTACTGTGAGCAATTAGTCATTCCTCTCAGACTCTTCTCGTACGCGGATTGAATATTTCATCTAGCGAATAACCGACCAATGAGAAGCTCAGTACAACAAGCATTATGCAAAGTCCTGGGGACATAACATACCACCAAGCAGTGGTCACTGCACCTGATGTGAACGCGAACTCTAACATCTGGCCCCACGTGATGGTTGATGGATTACCTAAGCCTAAGAAAGTCAGCACGGCTGCAGAAAGTATGGAATTGGCTATAACCAGAACCGTCTGCGCGAAAATTACTGGGATGACGTTGGGTACAATGTGCGAAAATATAATGTAATAGTCTCTTGCGCCCGAGGCTTTGCTGGACTCAACGAACGCTAATTGCTTCACTGAAAGTGTTTGCGACCTCACAAGGCGAGCGGTACCTGTCCAACCTACTAACCCGATTGCTATAACTATGCTGAACAGGGTGGGTCCAAGTATAGCCCCTAACACGACCATCAAAGGCAGTGCGGGTAAGACCAGGAATACGTCGGTAAGTCGCATTAACAAATCGCCTCCGTATCCTTCGTAGTAACCCGCGATCAAGCCAACTAGACTCCCCACAACAGCGGAGATTGCAGCTGCAGCGAATCCGACAATTAGTGAAGCCTGAGCTCCGTATAGAACTTGGCTGAGTATATCCTGTCCCACCTCGTTTGTTCCGAGAAGATGCAGTGCACTTGGTGGTTGGAGAAGATCGGCCGACGACGATGTAGGGTCGTAAGGAGCCATGAAAGGACCGACCACGGCCATCAGCGCGAAGAGGACAAGCAAGGCCAGACCTATTACACCGATCCTGTTCCTCGCATATTCCTTCCAAAAACCTGTCCAACTTCTCCTGTAGATGCTCCAATCGTGACTCAATCACTTCACTTGACATCTTCACGATTCACCCGGTCCGGATTCGCGGGTCAAGATATCCGTACAGCAAATCAGCAAGAAAGTTCATCAGAATTACCGCGATTGCCACAACCAGGAAACATCCTTGCAGCACAGGATAATCACGAGTTAGTAGAGCTTGGTAGGTCAGAAGTCCTATGCCCGGCCATGAGAAAATTGTTTCAGTCTGAATAGCTCCTCCCACAGCAAGACCAAGGTTAATTGCGATTAAGGTGGTCATGGGGAGCGCTGCGTTTCTGAGCGCATGATCTCGCAACAGCTTCGCGTTTGAGATGCCTTTTGCCTTTGCAGTAAGCATGTAGTCCTCGGTGAAGACATCCAGCAACGCACCCTTCATGATCAGGACATATTCGCCAGTAAGGCCCAGAACCAGAGTCAGGCAAGGTAGCACCATGTGCCGCAATAAGTCTACTATGGAAGCAGGGGCAAAAGGATTAGCCAGCTCACCGTTCAAAGATATCATGCCGGACACGGGTAATCCGAAATAAATGACTCCCACAAAAAGTAGGATAAGGCCTAACCAAAAAGTTGGCATCGAGTATAAGAGAAGAGTTGAAGTGGAGAAGGCTACGTCGATTTTGCTGCCTCTACGCCAAGCAGAGACCAGGCCCATCGCGATTCCAACTACTATCGATATGACCGTTGCCGTAAGCAGCAAAATTACTGTATTCATGAGACGTGGGATGAGGATGGTTAACACAGAAGACCGATATGTGTAAGAGATTCCGAAGTTGCCAACTAGCGTGTTTTGCAGATACTTGACGTACTGCAACCAAAGCGGTTGATCCAAGCCGAATTGCGAGTTTAATTGATTCACGAGTTCCCTGGAAAATCCTGGGCCTCTAAACAGAGGGCGAAAGGATTTCCTGGGAGAATTCTGAACAGAAAAAAATTAAAGGTCAATACAAAGAATATCGTAGCTATCGTTTGGGCTAACTTGTTTACTGCATATCCTATTCCCATGAAAGTCCAGCTTTCGGGCTTCCGTTAATCCAGAATATGCTGACTAGATCTGTTTGCGTCCCATTCAGGAATTTCAGGGTCAGCTCTTCGAGGTCTTCTTGCGCCTAGTGTAAAATATTCCGCGGCAAGGAGCACAATAATGACTGCGACGGCAATAAGCGCGGTTGTTGCCATATCTACTCCCGCGCCGCTGCTAGTGGCAGTTGTTGACATGGCTGTAGTTCGTTTCAGTTGACGTCCTTACTAGGGCGTACGTTTAGCAGGAGGCTATTCTCGCCGAAGTAGAAGAAAGGTGGAATAACGCCCTGAGGTATGCCAGTGAACCGGTCCGAACGGAATCCGTTGATGGCCACAGTTGTCATAGAGTGGATCGTACACTACATGGGCTGCAAGTATGTCTTGCATTTGCCAAATTATTTGCTGTCTCTTCACCGGGTCAGTCTCTGGCTCTGTTGCGTGAAGAGTTGATCGTATGTAGCATTGCTCCAGCCCGCGTCGCCTAAACAACCCGGAACACACGTATCCTGAGAAGTAGTGAACATGCTCAGGAAGTAAGCCGGATCCAGGAAATCTGCTGACCATGTCCACAGGACAATGTCATGTTTCCATGCGGCCTTCCTCACTTCCAAGGGAGTTTGAGTCCATGAGTCGCGGTGTTGCCTTAACGCCGATCTGGGACCACCATCCCGCAATGAGTTGAGCTGCCCTAAATTCTTCGGAATAATCAGATGGCACGTCAATATTGTAAATCATCTTCACTCCCGTCGGACTCGCTCTGACCCCGTCAGAACCGACTTTGTACCCTGCGTCGTCTAGGATCTTCGCTGACATGTTTAGGTCGAACGCATAGTCAGGCGTGTTCGGGTTGTGCCATGACCCTAATGAGGTGGGCACAACAGTGTTGAGCACATCAGCAAAACCAAGCCAGACTCTTTGAGCGAGTTCTTGTTTGTTAATCCCATGAGCAAGCGCTATCCTCACACGTTCATCACGGAGTGTCGGGTTCCCAGTTCCATTAGGAAACTGGTTGAAGGTCAAGTAAAAGTACCGAAGGTCCGGTCGAGTAAACACTTGTATTGACGGATTCGAGGTTAGCGACGCAACTACCGTAGGCGGTAACAAAGGCGATGTGAGGTCAATCTCACCCGACTGAAGCGCAAGCACCATCGCGTTGACAGAATCGTAGTATCTGATTATCAAGTGCTTGATGTGAGGTGCGCCCCTGAAATAGTTCGGATTCGCATCAAGTTGAACGTATGAGTTCGCTTCCCAGCTCACAAACTTGAACGGCCCAGTCCCAATCGGTGGATCATTTGTGAAGGTCGAGTAGTTCCCAGCGAAGTTCGCCCAGATATGTTGCGGGACAATCACCAGCTGAAGAAGGGCGGCGCTGAAGAAGGTAGCGTCAGGCTTATTCAGTTTGATCTGTAGCGTGTAATTGTCCAAAGCTTGCGCAGAAGCGATATTCTGAACATACGCTCCAATATGCGGATAAATTGCCTGGTTCGCTGTGACATGGTTGATCGTAAACACAACATCATTCGCAGTAAACGGAACCCCATCGTGCCACGTCGCGTTATGAGCTAGGTTGAAGACTACGGTTTGAGGGTCGGTCCATGTCCAATTATCAGCAAGATCAGGTATGATAGCACCGTAAGAATTTGTTTGAACTAGCTTGTCGTAAATAATGTGTGATATGATCCATGCGCCGCCGTCGTAAAGAGTAGTGAGCATTGGATTTATCTGATCAATCGGCGAACTGTCCCATCCAATTGCAAAAGTATCCGACGAAACCTGCGCCCGCGCTGGATGTGCAGGAAGTTGAAACAAGACGGTGAACATCAGAATACAGATTAGAAAGGTTACAAACTTAGACAAAACTTCAACCGCTGTTTTTTTGTAGGTTGCGCATATTTAAGCTAGTAGTATACGTCTCGGAGGGTTTACATGGATTGCAAAATATTCGGTCATTCGCGTGGGCTGCGTTAATTAGCTCGACTCGAAAGAATCGCAGGAGTCGTTCAGAGAGAACGATCGGCAACAATTGGTTAAATAAACGTGAGAACGATGTCTGGAACTGCTACAGATCGTCCTGCTGTAAAAGGTGAGTCTCGCATTTGAAGAACAGCTTTCAGATCGGTGGCGTTTCCGCTTCTCCAGGCGCAAAAGTCAGAGGCAGATTCTCAATCGGCTTCACGCCTATCTCTTCAGTGGAAATGCCATTTACGCTCATCAACGGAGTGAAAGATGGGCCGCTCTTGACGGTTACATCGGGAGTTCACGGTACCGAATATACAGGCATCGAGGCGACAATGAGACTTGCTGAAATAATCAGCGCCGAAGAACTCAATGGTGCAGTAGCCCTTGTGCACATCGTCAACACTCCTGGGTTTCAGGCAAAGGTTCCTTTCATCTGTCCCATTGACGGACTAAATATCAATAGAATATTTCCAGGCAAACCGGATGGCTCTATGAGCCACAGGATTGCTTATGTCCTCTTTTCTCAGCTAGTCTCCAAGTCAAATTATTACATTGACCTTCATTGCGGCGATATTCCTGAGGAACACGTTGACGTAGCGTACTACGATGTGATCGGCGGCAAAACAGACGCTGTTTCAGAGGAGATGGCTAGATGCTTCTCAACAAGCTACATTCAGGCGGATGTTGTGCCGGGCTCTTCAGAGACCGAGGCGTGCAAGCTTGGCGTACCTGCCATAACAAGCGAAGCAGGCGAACTGGGTAAGCTAGAAGAACATGAAGTAAAGGTGCATATTGAAGGAGTCTTGAACGTGATGAAAAGATTTCAGCTCCTTAACGCACCTGTGAAACCCACCCATCCTAAGAAACTGGGAGAACGCCGCGTGGTTCGATCTGAAAAAGCCGGCCTTCTACACAGAAAAGCGAAATGTGGAGAAGCCGTCACCGAAGGCCAAGTTCTAGGAGAAATCGTCGACGTTTACGGCGACACCCTCGAGACCGTAAAATCACCTATTTCCGGCGTAATCATCATGGCGTACCCTTCTCCCGCAGTTAACTCAGGAGACTATCTCTACGGGATATGCCCGCTAGTAAAGTGAAGCACATTTCCCAACCCAACGCGCTGTTCCCTCACGGGATTTCGTAAAGTTGATAATCACTCGCAACACACTCGACCCCGAGGATTCACGATCGATGGTCTCCTTAGCCGTACTGGGAGCCGGTAATGCCGGGTGCTCTCTAGCCGGAGAGATGTCGCTACTGGGGTTTGACGTATCACTCGCCGAATTGCCACAGTTCAAGGCCAATCTAGAGGCACCGTTGAAGAAGGGTGGCATAGAAGTCACTGGGGAACTTCATACTGGCTTCGCAAAGATTGATCAGATCACACTCAACATAGGAAAAGCGATTGAGGGACACGACCTCATCTTTGTCACAACACCAGCATTTGGCCACGAGCCTTTCACCAAAGCCTGCTTGCCCTACCTCAAAGATGGACAATGTTTGATTTACATCTCCTACTTCGCAGCACTCAGAATGGCCAAACTACTCAAGGACCTAGGCGTGAGAACGAGTAAAGTCACACTAGCTGAAACATCTTCGTTTGTATATGCTTGCGACCGCATCGGGAAAGAGGGAGCATTTTTCATGGAGCGTTATCAGGACGACGCAAAGGTAGTTATCAAACGAGAGAAGAGTGAATTACCGTTCGCGGCTTTCCCTGCAACAAATACCCCCCGAGCACTTCGAAAAGTGAAAGAGGTATTGCCATCAGTAACTGAAGCGAGAAACGTCCTCGAAACCAGTATTCACAATGTTAACACAGTCAGTCACCCAGCTGGAGTCATAATGAACGCAGGCTGGATAGAACACACTGGGGGGAAGTTTTCTTTCTACCTGGAAGGGCAAACTCCAGCGGTTCAGAGAGTAGCTAAAGCCATGGATGACGAGAGGATCGCTCTGGCTGGCGCTTTCGGTCTACAGGAAATATCAGAGGAAGAATGGGATTCGAGAATGTACTTGCGAAATACATGGATCAGAAAACAGGTCAAGTATTTCAAGAGAAGTACTACAAGGGAGTATATGACGCGCCGCCGAGCTTGAATCATAGATATCTAACCGAGGACGTTATCTACGGACTTGTGCCCATGTCATCTCTAGCCAAAGTTGCGGGCATAAGAACGCCGACCATCGACTCCATCATCACCTTGGCGAGTATTGCAAATCAAGTAGACTACTGGAGCGAAGGAATCACACTCGACAAGCTTGGTCTCCAAGGCATGAGCCTAAATCAGATTGTCGAAATCGCCGATCAAGGCGAGATTAGAAAGTAAATGTGCCGATGCAGGATTCCTACGTAGAAACAGTAACGTCGGCCCGATGCACCGTTGCTTATAATCCTCGTGAGGCAATCTTGCACTCAAGACGTATCTGAGAGAAGTTGAGAAAGCGAAACAAAATCTTTCAGTCAGCATCGATATGACACTAGAGAGAAACCATGAAGATAACTGCGATCCTTGTTGGTTTTGGAAATGTTTCGCAAGGCTTCGTTTCGGTCCTAACCAAGAAGCGGAATTACCTTCGGGAAGCATTCGATCTCGAGATGTCAATTGTAGGAGCCGTTGAGGGGAGAGAGGGGAAGTTTCATAGTGCATTCTCAAAGAATGGCTTGGATCTTGAAATGCTGCTTGAAACGAAACGGAAGGCTGGGCGTATCTCAGGGTATCCGAACGCTGGAGGTGATGCATCTCCATTTGATCTGATCAGGGAATCAGAGGCTCAGATACTGCTGGAGGCAACTCCGACAAACCTCGCGAACGGAGAGCCTGGCCTCGCATATATTCGAGCAGCACTGAACGCAGGAATGCATGTTGTGACCAGTAACAAGGGACCTCTTATCTTCGGTCTCAGAGAGTTGAGGACGACTGCTCGAGCTAAGGGTTTGGATATGAGGTACAGTGCAGCGGTGGCTGGTGCACTTCCGATCATGCCTACTCTCTACTACACTCTAATGGGATGTCAGGTCAATTCAATCGAGGGAGTTCTAAGCGAGACCACGAACTACATACTTACTCAGATGGCAGAGAAGGGAGTGGGCATGCGGGCAGCGTTGTCCGAGGCTCAGGCTATGGGAATTGCTGAGGCAGATCCGAGTATCGATCTTCAGGGATATGACACCGCTGTAAAGCTGCTTATCGCGGCCAACTCATGTATGGGATGTTGCAAGAAAATTTCTGATTTGAGAGTATCCGGAATTGAGAATGTAGGAGCTGAGATGATCAGAGCCGCGACGACAAGAGGACGTTCACTCAAGCTTATTGGATGCGCCCGGCGCATCGTGGCCGATGTAGAGATAAGTGTAGGACTACAAGAAGTTGCGCCTGCGAGTCCGTTTTACAATGTCAACGGTACGCAGAAGGCTGTGATGTTCCAGACGGACCTCTTAGGACAGGTGACCATTTTCGGTTGTGAATCTAATCCAGAGATAGTCGCAGGGGCGATGCTGAGAGACATTTTGAATATCGTTCATGATTCGCAAGGCTCGCAAGTATCAACATTCTTTCAATAGTTTCGCTACGCTAAGATTGAAAGTCGAGTTCTATACCAATACCCCTACTTATGGCGAGGTCATAGGTCGTGCGGGCAACCGCAATGTCTTCAAGTGCAAACCCGACCGATTTGAAAAGCGTAACGTCCGTGTCTGACGTTCTTCCATTTACTTTGCCGGTTATCACATCGCAGATTTCGCCTGCAATATTTTGCGGTTTGTAAGAACCATGTCGGATGGGTATCATGAGATCCCCTGACTCTTTCAGAGCCTGCTCTTTATGATCTAAGAATACTTTGGCTCTGAGAAGTGTGCTCTCATCAAGTTCTTGCCGATTGGGAGCATTTGAACCAACAGCGTTGACATGAGTTCCCGGTCTGAGCAAATGGCCAAAGAGGAGAGGCTTCAGGGATGTTGTTGCAGTACAGAGGACATCAGCCTCGTATAGATCTTCAATTCGTGATGTGTGTCGTAGCTCGATTCCGAACTTGGTCTTTGCTTTCTCCACTAGATTCTTTGCTCTAGATTCATCAAGATCGAAAACGAAACCGCTCTTCAACTTGCATACTGATGCGATTCCTTCCAGCTGGCCGAAGCCTTGTACTCCGGCTCCGACTACACCAAGAGTAGTGGTACGTGGTCTGGCTAGGTATCTCGTCGCAACCGCAGATGCTCCACCTGTCCTGAGTTGGGTCAATCTACCCGCCGATATTACCGCAAGCAGATGTGCATCTTCTGGGTCGAACAGAAGAGTGACAAAGTATGTAGCGTGAGGCTTGCGCTTTGCCGGAGTTCCTAGTAGAGCCTTGAGTCCGATCGCCTTGATCTGTTCAGCCGAAGCCGCCATAATGCGAACTACTGTGCTGGTCTGAATCACTTGTCTCTCGGGCAGAATCGTGCGACCTTCACTTTGTTCGCGGAAAGCTGCCTCAAGACACGCTACCGTCGCTTTCATGTCCAACAGTGCATCAACATCAGGTTCCTTTAACAGGAGAACCATTTCATGCACCTCCTTCAACAGGATTTGACAAGGAAGGAAAGCCGTCTAATCTGCATTCGGCTACATCACCCTCACGGATAACTACGGCGCCAGGAGTTCCGGTGGAAATGATGTCACCAGGTTCTAAGGTCATGACTTTGGAGTGAAACGAGATCAATCTGTAAGGTGAGAAGAGCATGTTGCAGACCTTATTCGTCTTTACAACATGCCCGTTGAGGACTGTGCTTACTGAAATGTTTTGAACATTCTCGACTTCGTCCGGGGTCAGAACGAACGGCCCGAAACTGAAGAAGGTATCGAAGCTTTTTGCTCTTGTAAGGAACCGCGGATTACGCTGGAGAATGTCCTCAGCCGTCATATCAAGAACTGGCACATAGCCAAACATCACGGACTCAGCTTCATCCTCGTGAATATTCCTACATCGCTTGCCAATTATGATTCCGAGCTCCGCTTCCGCAGTCACTCTCTTCGATTGTGATGGCAGTTCGATGGGATCTCCGTTCCCAATGATGGATGTTCTGGGCTTCATGAAACTGGCTGGTTCATCAGGGAGGTCAGCTCCCAGGTCAGACGCGTGCTCTTTATAGTTCAAACCGATCCCCCATATTTTGGGAGGATCATAATATGGTGCCGCTATTTTGCATCGCTGAAGATCATGCCCCTCGGATTTATCGCGCTTGATAATCTCATCATTGGCTTTCCCCAAGTTAACTTGTGCATCTCTTGCTGTTATTAGTTCAATAAGCCGAAGTGGCAGTTTGATTCCAGTTTCTTTACTTAGCGTCGAAAACAATAGAAGTTTTCCGTCGATGAACAATGCGCCTTCCGTTTCGTGATTCATCCTCACAGAACAAAAGCGCAATTTGAAGTCACACATAAGACAAGTATAATGATTCTTAAGTCTCACGTTTCAGGGATGCGACTTGCAAATAATCCAGCGACCGAGTATATGTGCTGGTAAATTACGGTCAAAATTCGAGGAAGGCAGATCCTTGGGCTTTCACAATTTTTACTTCTCTCTCAGCACATGTCTCGTTGTTGCAAATTCGGTAACTACTGCATCTGGAAATACAATCATTCTGCTAGAGCGCTTCGCGTCTCGTGCTTGACGGAATCTCAGTCACTCTGGAAACCGTATGATGCGGCAGAAGATTTTTATCTTAGACAACTCCCCACATGCGGAAATATCCGTTTTAGGTGAAGGAAAAATTGAACTCCGCTCTTAAAGGCGATTACCAAATTCAGCGACTAATCATCTCCGCCATTCGTCGAAGTCTATGATACAACACTTCGCGACGGAAATCAGTCAGTTGGCGTAAATTTCACATCGACTCAGAAGCAGAGAGTTGCTCAAGCGCTTATCGCTGCCGGCGTTGACTATGTCGAAGGAGGTTGGCCTAATGAGACTAACCTAACTGACATGGACTTCTTCAAACTATGCAAGTCATTCGACAACGGATCATTCGAACACGTCACAGCGTTCGGAATGACACGCCGCCCAAACACGAAGGCCGAAATAGATCTAAATCTTGCACAACTTCTCAAAGCCGAAACAGAGACGGTCACAATCTTTGGCAAGTCTTGGCCATTTCAAGTTGAGAAGATTCTCGGGACCACGCTCGAAGAGAACCTGAAGATGATTCATGATTCGATCAGATTTCTCCGAAAACACGGACGAAAGGTTATTTTCGATGCTGAACACTTTTTCGACGGTTTCAAGAATAATTCAGACTATGCGATTTCGGTCTTGAATACCGCTCAAGATTCCGGAGCCTCAACCGTTGTGCTATGCGATACTCGAGGCGGAGCCTTCCCAACTGAAGTTTATGAGGCCACCAGAAATGTCTTGGAATCGTTCACGTTCCCGTCGGAATACATTGCCACAACGATCGAGGCATGGCGACAGCAGACACGCTGTTTGCAGTAAGAGCTGGCGCATCCCATGTGCAAGGCACAATGAATGGCTTGGGAGAACGTGTAGGCAACGCAGACTTGGTCGAAGTCGTCGCGAACCTCCATTTGATGGGCGTTCATACCAATCTAAAGTCTTCCAAGTTAACCTCACTGTCGCGCTTCGTATGCGAGATGAGCGGTCATCCGTGAAAACCAGTTCAAACCCTTTGTTGGAAAATACGCGTTCGCACACAAAGGAGGCGTCCACGGTGACGCCGTACTGAAAACAGAAACAGCCTACGAATTCTATGATCCTCCAGCATTCGGAAATCAACGCGTCTATCACCGTTTCATCTCAGGCGGGACGATCAAGCCTTCTCCTTGCAGCGCAGAAGTTAGGCTTCAGCCTCTCCCGACATGACAAGAGACTGCCGACTCTTCTCCGGGAAGTAAAACGCCTTGAAAGTTTAGGATGCAACCTCGAAAACGCCGAGGCAACATTAG
This sequence comes from Candidatus Bathyarchaeota archaeon, assembly GCA_963783645.1. GTDB lineage: Archaea > Thermoproteota > Bathyarchaeia > 40CM-2-53-6 > 40CM-2-53-6 > FEN-987. The sequence continues at coordinate 14,636 of CAWAOH010000014.1, forward strand.
AACTCCTCATACGCAGAACACTTCGCAAGACAACGTGAACCATTTCAAATAATGGATTGGGAGGTCACCGCTCGTGACAATGGCCAAAGAGCTTCTGCGCATAGCAAACTAACGGTCAAGATCAAGAGAAGAACTCTGGAAACGCAAGCGAGCGGCAACGGCCCAGTCAATGCCCTAGACCAAGCTCTACGATTGGTACTCAGGAAACAGTTCAAGACCACATTCTCAGCAAAGCTTACCGGTTACCGCGTAAGAGAGGTCGATTCAGAAGCTGCAACCGCGGCCAGAGTTGCAGTATACATTGATTTCACTGACGACCATAAGACATGGACGACGGTCGCATCTTCAACAAACATAATTCAAGCAAGCGTGACAGCGCTCGTAGATGGTTATGCATACGGCCTCATACGAGACATGCTCACACTAAGCACCGTCGATCTAAGAAGAGAAGAATGGGTGATCAACTGATGACATCTCACGATACTTTTATTAGAAAGATTACGGGATTGGTGAATTTCAAGGTCTACGACGCGTTGACAGAAATTACCTGAGCTTCCAAAATATTGCAGATCATTGCAGTCGTTGTCACGCTCGTGGTCGTTCTTCAGTAGCCCGCTTTCGAACAAATTCGAAAGCGGGCTGTAGCATTCTAAAGGAGTGTATGATCTAAACTTGAACAAAATGTCGGGCGCACAAGCAGTAGTGGAAGTTCTGGAGAGAGAAGGCGTAGAGGTGGTATTCGGTGTTCCCGGAGGCGCGAACATGCCAATCTATGATGTTCTCTATGACTATCAGAACTCAGATTTACACCGCGAGAGTACAAAGGGATCCGTCACATTCTAGCTCGCCACGAACAGTCAGCAGCACACATGGCTGATGGCTATGCACGTGCCTCAGGCAAGGTGGGAGTGTGCATGGCAACCTCCGGTCCCGGGGCAACGAATCTTATGACGGGCCTAGCTACCGCGTACATGGACTCATCACCCGTCGTAGCGATTACAGGCCAAGTCCCTACGTTTGTTGTAGGAACGGATGGATTCCAGGAAGCGGATGTTGTTGGAATGGCAACCTCAGTGACGAAATACACATTCCAACCGCTGCGCGTTAAGGACGTCCCATACATGATGAAGGCAGCATTCTATCTGGCCGCAACTCGACGGCCTCAGCCGGTTCTGGTGGATATTCCCAAAGACGTTCAGCAAGGTGAGGATGAAGTGGAATTCCCAGATCACGTGGACTTTCCAAACTACCGACCACTTCCAGATCCAGATCCAACAATCGTGAAGACAATCGCTCGAACCGTACTGACCGCGGAACGCCCAATCATACTTGCTGGAGGAGGAGTGAAAATGGCCAATGCTTACCGCGAACTTCAAGCATTCGCGGAATTACTTGTTGCTCCAGTTGTAACCTCCTTCATGGGAAAAGGAGCATTTCCAGAGAACCACCCCCTCTCACTCGGCTGCATGGGCATGCATGGATCGGAACGAACAAACAAGCTGCTTCCAGAATGCGACTGTGCTCCTAGTAATAGGATCAAGACTTTCCGACAGAACCACTGGGAAGATCGAGAAGTTCTGCCCGAATACCAAGGTGATACACATCGACGCTGACAAGGCCGAGATTGGAAAGAACTACAAACTGCCGGTGGTTACATTGGTTGCTGACGCAAAGAAAGCGTTGGAACTCCTGACTACGCGAAGTGGAAGCAGGCATGATGGGGCAACATCGAGAAGGCATGGGCGAAGAAGACTCAAGATGTAATGGCAGTGGCCAAGACCGAGCTTGACGTTAACGGCTCAAACCTTAGCGGCGTGGAGACGATCAAGATGCTGCGTCGATTCATACCCGCCAAAGCCATAGTCACCACGGAAGTTGGGCAGCATCAGATGTGGTGCGAGCAACACTTCCAGGTCATCGAACCACGAACTTTCTTCAGCTCAGGAGGCCTCGGCACGATGGGCTTCGGATTCCCGGCTGCGCTTGGAGCGAAAGTGGCAAGACCAGACGTCCCAGTCATCGACATTGCTGGAGACGGAAGTTTTCTAATGACAGAGAACTCTCTCGCAACGAGCGTTGAGGAACAGATACCTGTCACGGTGATCATATTGAATAATCAGAATGTTGGGAATGGTTGCTCAATGGCAACGTTTCTTCTACAAACGTCGCTACTCATCAGTGCACCTCGGCAAGGTGCCTGACTATGTCAAATTGGCTGAAGCATATGGAGCTACAGGCGTTCGCGTGAACACTATCCCAGAGCTGGAAAGCGCCGTTACACAGAGCACTCAAATCCGCAGTTACAACCGTCATAGACGTCCCAATCTCACCTGAAGAGAATGTACTTCCAATGTTACCGCCAGGAGCAGGCATTAAGGAGATGATAATGGGTTGAATCAGAGACGCGCAGCTTCGAATCATATCGCTCTAGTAGAAGATAAGCCAGGTGTACTCTATCCGAATCACCAATCTAATTCGAAGAAAATCATTCAACATTGAGAGCATCGCCGTCGGCCCAGCCGAAACTCCCGGTTTGTCCAGAATGACATTCACCATGGTCAGCGAATATAGCCGATTCGATCAGGTGATGAAGAACATTGACGGCCTCATCGACGTTCGAAGCGTAGAGCCACTGGACATGAGAAATGCAGCCGTTCGTGAACTTGCTCTCGTCAAGCTTTCACCCAGGTGCACCCGCCACCAGACCAGAGAGTAATGCAACTACATTGAGACATTTCGCGGAAACATCGTAGACGTTTCACCAGACACTCTCACAGTTGAAGTGTCCGGTGACCCGGACAAGATCAACGCATTCATTAAACTCGCCAAGAACTATCGGGCTAACGCAAGTTGCGAGAACAGGCGCAGTCGCCTTATCTCGTGAAATGAGCTCAGCGGAGTGACCTCAAAATGGTAAGAGTATACTACGATAACGACATTGATGATTCCCTAATCCATCAGACCACAGTAGCTGTAATTGGTTACGGAAGTCAAGGCCGAGCTCAAGCACTAAACCCACGAGATTCCGGCGTGGAAGTAGTCGTAGGACTACGCGAAGGGACAACTCATGGAAGTCTAGCCAAATCTGACGGCTTTCAACCGCTAAGCGTGAGAGAGAAAAAATTGGCAGAGAAATCAGAAAACTATCAGGCCTAGAGAAATAGGCGACACGAAATGGAGTATACAGTCGCTTTCATTGAAGGAGACGGTATTGGTCCCGAGCAGGCTGCAGCAACTAAAGTCGTGCTAGCGAAACTCGAAGAAGCCCAGGGGTTATCGCTGAATTTGATCCCCGTCGATGCTGGAGACCGAGCGTTCAAGGATTACGGAGAAGCTTTACCACAAGAGAGTTTTCGAGTAATCAAAAAGAGCGATTGCTGCCTAAAAGGTCCTGTTGGGCAGTCCGCCTACGATGTCATCATCCGCTTACGGAGAGACCTCGATCTCTACGCCAACATACGTCCCGCGAAATCACTCCCGAACGTTCCTTGTATTGGCCCCCAGACCGACCTCGTAATTGTTCGTGAGAACACTGAGGGGTTATACTGTGGTTTGGAGTGGGCAGACGAAAATAGGGCTACCGCGACTCGAGTCATAACTAGGAAAGCTTGCCTACGCATTGCAAAGTATGCATTTGAGTTGGCCCGGACACGGAAGAAAGCAGTCACGGCGATTCATAAATCGAACGTCTTAAAGAAGACCGACGGCCTATTCCTTTCGGTATGCAAGGAAGTCTCCGACTCATACTCAGACGTGCATTTTTCTGATATGCTCGTTGATGCAGCCGCTATGAATCTGGTCAGAAATCCTCAGGCTTTCGACGTTATCGTAACAACAAACATGTTTGGAGACATCCTTTCCGACGAAGCGGCCCAGATTGTCGGTGGACTGGGACTCGTACCTTCCGCCAACATCGGCGACGATTTCGCCTTATTCGAGCCTGTTCATGGATCTGCACCAGACATTGCAGGAAAAAACATTGCGAACCCCACGTCCCTGGTGCTCTCCGCGGCAATGATGCTGGATTGGCTCGGCCGAAAGATGAAGGATACGAAGACGACGGAAGCCTCACAACTAATTCACAGAGCTGTAGAACACTGTCTTAGTTCAAGGGAAGTCACACCAGACTTGGGTGGAAAACTGAGCACTGCCGAAATGGGCAACGCAATAGCCGCACACATTTAAGTGATCGATTGATGAAGGAATCTTCCGTTCGCATATTCGATACGACTCTAAGAGATGGGGAGCAGACCCCCGGAGTCTCTCTTACTGCTGAAGAGAAGGTCAAGATCGCTCGTCAACTTGACAAATTAGGAGTCAACGCCGTCGAAGCAGGCTTTCCAATCGCCTCCAAAGGCGAACGCGAATCTGTTGCGGCGGTAGCAGCGGCTGGGTTGTCATGCGAAGTCGTAGGCCTGGCACGCGCCAGCCGAGCAGATGTCGATGCTGCACTTGATTCACAAGTTGGCTGTGTTCACGTCTTTCTGGCGACCTCAGACATGCACCTAAAATACAAACTGAAACTTACAAGAGAAGAGGTTCTTCGAGAGAATCACAGATTCAGTCACCTATGCGAAATCGCACGGCGTACTTGTTGAATATTCGGCTGAAGATGCAACCCGCACCGATCTCGAGTTCCTGAAAGAGGCGTATCAGGCAGCAGAGAGTGCAGGGGCAGACCGCGTAAATATACCTGACACAGTCGGTGTATCCTCGCCGCATGCGATCGATCACATTACCAGGGAGATAGCGGCAAGCATCAAAATTCCGATCAGCATCCATTGCCACGACGACTACGGTCTAGCTGTTGCAAATAGTCTCGCAGCAGTTGAAGCAGGGGCAGTACAAGTACACGTTACCATGAATGGGCTCGGCGAGAGGGCAGGCAATACGTCCTTGGAGGAGCTCGTGATGTCACTCCACCGACTTTACGCTCGCAAGACAAGTATCAAAACGGAACTTCTCTACGAAACATCAAGACTCGTTTCCACTCTCACCGGTGTCCGAGTCCAGCCCAACAAGGCCGTTGTTGGCGATAACGCGTTCGGCCACGAATCTGGAATCCATACCCACGGCATAACCGAAATGCCGCTAACTTATGAACCATACGACCCCGCCGAAGTGGGTCGGCGACGTTGGTTCCAAGCAGGCAAACACGCCGGCGCACATGGAATCTCAATTCAACTCGCAGAGGCGGGATATTTCCCTGACAAAGGCCAACTTATGGAGATCCTTTCCAGAGTCAAAGACATAGGAGATAAGGGAAAGACTGTCACTGACGCTGACCTCATCGCGATAACTGAAGCGATTCTTGGAAGAACATCCGTAAAAGAACGGATCCTGGATCTAGTTGACCTAGCTGCCGTCACGGGCAAGGGTTTGGTTCCAACGGCTTCAGTTCGCCTGCGACTCGACGGAAAAGACTACACCTCAGCAGAAACAGGGGTAGGTCCTGTCGATGCTGCGATCAAAGCGGTTCAGAAAATTACTGATCCATCGGTTCAGATTAAACTCAAGGAATACAGACTTGAAGCCATCACTGGCGGATCAGACGCGTTGGCTGAAGCGCTGGTCAAAGTAGAAGATGCAAACGGGACGGTTGTTTCTGCAAGCGCCGCAAGAGAAGATGTTGTTGTTGCAAGCGTAGAAGCGATGGTGGAAGCAATCAACAAGATTCTGCTACGCCATAGACTGATCTCCAATCCACTCAAACTTACTGAAGGATAGGTCCAGATTCAAATGGTTAACCCTAAACTCATGCCAGACCTGCATCTGCCAAATGCGATGGTAAAGGAGTAACCTACGAATGAACAAACTGTTGAGCAAGGAAATCACCGAGGGCCCACAGCGGGCACCGAACCGTTCCATGCTTCGTGCCATGGGTTATACTGATGTAGACTTCTCCCAACCTTTCGTTGGCATCGCAAGCACATGGAACGAAGTGACACCGTGCAATTACCACTTGAACAAGCTGACTAAGAAGGTTAAGGACGGAGTCAGAGCGGCTAAGGGAACGCCTTTCGAGTTTGGAACAATCGCTGTCAGCGACGGCATCGCGATGGGCACTGAAGGTATGAAGGCATCTCTAGTGAGCAGAGAGATAATTGCAGACTCAATTGAGGTCATGGCGATTGCAGAACGGTTTGACGCTATCGTCACGGTCGCTGGCTGCGACAAAAGTCTGCCTGGTTCAGCCATGGCCGCGGCAAGGCTGAACCTACCGTCGGTATTCCTCTACGGCGGCAGCATTTTGCCGGGGACGTTCGAAGGACACGACGTAACTATCCAGGACGTGTTCGAGGCGGTTGGATCTTTCTCATCAGGCACGATCACTGCGGAGCAGTTGAGGAAACTTGAATGTTCTGCTTGCCCAGGTGAAGGATCATGTGGCGGCCTCTTTACAGCGAACACAATGGCGTCGGCCTTGGAGGCGATAGGCCTCTCACTACCAGGATCAGCGTCCCCTCCAGCGACTGATGAGCGAAGGTATCAAGCGTCATACATGAGCGGCGTTGCCGTTATGCGACTCGTTGAATCTGGAATTCGACCCAAGGACATTCTTACCTTCGAAGCGTTCGAGAATGCAATCGCAGTGGTTCAATCAATGGGGGGTTCTACTAACGCATTTCTGCACTTATTGGCAATCGCCTATGAAGCTGGAGTTAAGCTCACTCTAGATGACTTCGAGCGAATAGGTCGAAGAACCCCCGTCATCGCCGATATGAAACCGGGAGGCCATTACGTTATGCGTGACTTCGATATGGTTGGAGGGGTCCCGCTCATTATGAAAAAGCTCCTTGAAAACGGGCTATTGAATGGCAATCCTCTCACCGTGACCGGACAGACAGTCAGCAAGAACCTGGAAGAGATGCATTTTGATAACAAACCTCAGAGCGTTGTTCGAGAAATAGCAAACCCGATTCACCCGGAAGGGGGCCTGGTGGTTCTCAAAGGTAACCTGGCGCCCGAAGGAGCTGTGATCAAAGCTTCCGGTGCAACCAAACTTCGACATACAGGACCTGCGAAAATCTACGACTCTGAAGAGGAGACTTTTGCTGCACTCAATAGGAGGGAAGTTCAAGAAGGCGATGTTGTGGTCATCCGTTACGAGGGTCCTAAGGGTGGACCTGGGATGCGAGAGATGCTGTCAATTACGGCGACGATAGTAGGCCAGGGCCTGGGAGAAAAAGTTGCTCTGATCACGGACGGGCGATTCTCTGGAGCAACTCGTGGCTTGATGGTCGGACATGTTTCGCCAGAGGCGCAAGTTGGCGGACCGATATCGATCTTGAGAGAAGGAGACCGTGTCACCGTAGATATTGAGCGTCGCCTACTCCAAGTAGATCTAACTGACGAAGAGCTGTCCTCCAGACATTCAAAATGGAAAGAACCAAAACCGAAGTATGAGCGAGGCGCCCTCTTCAAGTACTCAAGACTAGTGCACTCCGCGTCGGAAGGCGCAGTTTGCAATTAACTATACATAAGTTGAACCAGAATGCCTCGAACTCTTTTTGAGAAGCTCTGGGAAAAACATGTTGTTCATGAAGAGGCAGGTCGACCCAGCCTCATTTGGGTCGACCGGCACCTGATTCATGAGGTTACCTCTCCTCAGGCCTTCGACGGTCTTCGTATGGCAGCGAGGCGCGTTAGGAGACCCGATCTAACCTTCGCGACTGTTGATCACAACGTTCCAACAACCGACCGAACAATTCCAATACAAGATCCAATCTCTAAGAAACAAGTAGAAGCGCTAGCCAAGAATTGTGCGGACTTCGGAATCACATTCTTTAATTTAGGTAGCCCCCACCAGGGAATAATTCACGTAATTGGTCCGGAACTCGGCATCACACTGCCTGGAATGACAATAGTGTGCGGTGATAGCCACACATCAACCCACGGAGCCTTCGGAGCTTTAGCTCTAGGAATCGGAACAAGCGAGGTAGAGCATGTGTTAGCCACACAGTGTCTTTGGCTCGAGAAACCAAGATCACTTGAGATTCACGTGGACGGAGCTCCTCCTCTGGAGTGACCGCTAAGGACATCATTCTATCAATAATCGGCCACATCGGCACTGCCGGGGGAACAGGTTCAGTCGTCGAATACCGAGGCAACGCAATAACGGCACTCTCGATGGAAGAACGTATGACAATCTGTAACATGACGATAGAGGGCGGAGCGCGGGCGGGTATGATAGATCCCGATGAAACGACATTTCGCTATATACGAGGCAGGAGGTACGCCCCGAAGGGTAAAGCTTTGGAGCAAGCTGAAGAGTATTGGCGTGAGCTCCGAACTGATGCCGGCAGCACTTTTGACAAAAGCGTTCAGCTGAACGCTAGCAATATGTCACCTCAGGTTACTTGGGGAACAACTCCCGCAATGGTTACTGACGTTACGGGGAAGGTGCCGAACCCAGATGATTTCCCAGATCCACATATGAAGAGAGCAGCCGCTCATGCCTTGGAGTACATGGGCTTGGAACCCGGGACGATTATACAGTCAATCAAACTCGACAGAGTCTTCATCGGCTCTTGCACCAACTCTCGTCTCGCTGATCTTATTGCCGCCTCAAAGATAATCAAAGGCAGGAAGGTTGCTCCGGGGGTACGCGCCATGGTGGTTCCAGGATCGCAAATGGTCAAATATCAAGCTGAGAAACATGGACTGCACAGGATCTTCAAAGAAGCCGGATTTGAATGGAGGGAGTCCGGATGCAGCATGTGCTTAGGAATGAATCCGGATATCCTTGCACCCGGCGAACGATGCGCCAGTACATCAAACCGCAATTTCGAAGGTAGACAAGGCCGCGGAGGACGAACACACCTCGTCAGCCCAATCATGGCAGCGGCAGCCGCCGTTGCAGGTCATTTTGTAGATATTCGTAGTTGGGACATAGACAGCTGATGGAAATATGGAACCCTTTAAGCACCACAAAGGAACCGTCGTGCCTCTAGATCGAATCAATGTTGACACAGACCAAATTATTCCGAAACAGTTCCTTAAGCTCATAGAGAGAACCGGATTCGGTCAATATCTATTCTACGATTGGCGCTTTCATGCGGACGGTAACCCACGTGCTGATTTCGTTTTGAACTATCCACGTTACAAGGGAGGCACAGTAGTCTTGGCACGTGCGAATTTTGGCTGCGGAAGCTCGCGCGAACACGCTGTTTGGGCGCTCTTAGATTACGGGTTCAAGGTGTTGATTGGATCGTCATACGCGGACATATTCTACAACAACTGCTTCAAAAATGGCATCCTGCCAGTAATACTCGAGGAAGCAGTTGTCAGCCAACTGTTCGAGGAAGTCGCAGAGCAAGAAGGCTACTCGGTATACACAGACCTAGAAAATCAGACAATCCGCAAACCTAACGGAGCACACATCCATTTCGAGATCGACCAATTCAGGAAAAAATGCTTGCTAGAAGGGCTCGATGACATATCCTTGACGCTGCAACACGAGGAAAAGATACGCTCACATGAAAAGAAACTGCACCCGTTCCTATTAATTGATGTTAAGAGGTAATGAACAACCAATGTTCAAAGCTCCCGCGAAATTTGTCTGGCTGAATGGAGAAATTGTGCCCTGGGACAAGGCGACTGTGCATGTGTTCACTCACGCCTTGCACTATGGTACCGGCGTCTTCGAAGGAATCAGAGCCTATAGTGCCGGAGACGAAGTTCTCGTCTTCAGGCTTAAGGACCATATTAGGCGCATGGCAGAATCAGCGAAGATATACACCTTCGACCTACCTTACGGTGAAGACGAACTTTGCGACGCTGTTCTAGAGCTTATTGAGAAAAATGACTTCCATTCATCTCTGTACATTAGGCCTATTGCGTTCAAGGGAGTGGGAGGAATAAACCTAGATGCCAGAGCAACACCCACTTCGGTCAGCATAATTGCTTTTCCATACGAGAAGTATTTTGACGAAAGCAAGCTAGGACTCGATGTTTGTGTCTCAAGTTGGCGTCGTCTTGGTGAGCCCGCCGTACCCGCTATGGCAAAGGCATGTGGTCATTACATAAACTCAGTTCTCGCTAGGACCGAAGCAGCTGAGGCGGGTTTCGATGAGGCCCTGTTCCTTGACGGAAACGGAAACGTTTCCGAGGGTACAGGAGAAAACATCTTCATTACTAAAGACGGCCTCATCTCCACACCAACTTCGGCCTCTGACATCTTGATCGGGATTACTCGTCAAACCGTCATCAGCCTGATTCATGATCTTGGCATGCCTCTCGTAGAACGTTCCATTCGCAGAGCCGAACTCTACACTTGCGATGAAGCGTTCTTCACTGGCACCGCAGCTGAGGTTGCTCCCATACTTGGTATCGATCGCAAGACAGTCGGGAACGGAAAACCGGGCGAAATAACGATCCGACTTCGTGACGAATTCGAACGCGTTGTAACAGGCATCAACGAAAAATATCGCAAGTATTTGACAAGCGTGTACGGTAACCGTGATTATGATGTCCCTTCGACGAGTTCTCTTCAGCGATAGGACAGAATCAGCTGGTGTCTTAGGTTCGGGGAACAACGAAAAATTCTCAAGCCCTCAATATCGAGGAATTGAGGCATCAACCTCAGCCGCCCAAGCATCAATTCCGCCCTTCAGGTTCTTGACTCTCTTGAAACCTAGCTCCCGCAGCAATCATACCGCCCTAGCACTTCTTACACCGGTGTGTGCAAGATGAGACCTGAGATTCAGGAGGACTAATAGAAACCGTGTCAGATGAAGAAATCCTAAGGACCCAGAAGGACCTCGTCAGATAGAAGGGTACAACATGAGACTGATCATGATAGGTTTTGGTTCTGTTGGAAGAGCCTTCGCCGAGATCGTGGCTAAGAGCTCGAACACATTAAGAAAACAATACGGAATCGGTCTCAAGATTGTTGCGATTGTAGATCGTGGCGGCGCAGTAATTAGCCAACAGGGCGTAGATATCTCGGAAGCTCTTTCGGCTAGGGACTCCAGTGGATCAGTCGCAGGTCATAGTACTCTAGGCCATAGGGGAACCACTGCATCAAACGTAATCGACAAAGTTGAAGCTGATGTCCTACTAGAACTTACACCTACAATCTTACCCGACGGCGAGCCTGGGCTATCTCACATTGAATCAGCTATCAAGAAAGGAATGAACGTGGTCACGACGAACAAGGGACCGCTAGCAGCTGCGATGCCGTCACTGCTTGAGTTAGCGCGATATCAAGGAATAGAATTCAAGTTTAGCGGTACAGTTGGAGGTGGCACGCCCATACTAAATTTCGCGAAGAAATGCTTAACCGGTTGCAAAATCGAATCTGTAGAAGGAATTCTGAACGGTACAACAAACTACATTCTTACGCGAATGCTAGATTCAGGAATCACGACGAACGAGGCTCTGAAGGAGGCTCAGGAAGCTGGATTTGCAGAAGCCGACCCAACCTACGACATGACCGGCCTAGACACCGCGAGCAAACTAGTGATAATATCTAACTCAATTATGGATAGACGAGTATCTATTACGGATGTAGATTATGATGGCATATCAAAGGTCACTGTCGAAGACATGGAAAAAGCGCGACGGTCCGGAAACGCAATCAAGCTCGTGGGTAGAATTGACGACTTTGAAATTTCAGTTCATCCACGCACTATACCTCTAACAAGTCCGCTCTGCGTGAGAGGTAGCCTGAACACGGTCCTATTCAATACGGACATCGCGGGGACGGTTGCATTAACCGGTCGGGGGGCGGGAGGTACCGAGACGTCTGTCGCTGTCCTGCGAGATCTCATTGATTTAAAAAGGACACTAATGACCTAAGGAAGATCGTCCTATGCGATTCGTAATGAAGTTCGGCGGGACGTCGATCGGAGACGCGGAAGCAATCGGTCGTGCTGTCAAAATCATCAATGACCACTTACAGGAAAAACACGAGATAATAGTCGTGATATCAGCATTGCCCGGTGTCACGGACGAATTAGCTAACATTAGTGAGAGAGCGGCAGAAGGCAACCTAACGGCGATCAAAGAGTTTCTGGAAAAACTCCAAGCTTTTCATCAAGAAGCTGCAAACAAATCCATCCAAAACAACAAGGTGCTGAGTGAAATAAATGAGGAGCTTTCTAGAGTGTCAAATGAGTTGGGTGAAATTCTCCGAAGCGTAGCCCATTTGAGAGAATTGACCCCTCGCTCGAAAGACTTTCTTCTTACTTTTGGCGAAAAGTTCTCAGCTCCGATCTTCTGTGGAACAGCGAAGAACGCGGGACTAAATGCCGTTTGGTTCACTGGCGGTGACGCAGGAATAACAACAGACGAACATTTCGGTGACGCAAATCCATTGATGGAACTCACCGGCCGTAAAGTAAAGGCGATGATAGAGCCTTTGCTGAAGGAGGGAAAACTTCCCATTGTCGCAGGATATGGAGCTTGCAGCCCTCATGGAATAGAGACAACCCTCGGGAGAGGGGGATCAGACTACACTGCCACAATACTCGGCGCATCGCTTGAAGCAGATGAAGTCATCATATGGAAGGACGTAGATGGATTGATGACGGCGGATCCCAAGATCGAACCCAACGCCAAGGTGATTCCCCGAATCTCATACGATGAAGCAAGCGAATTGGCGTATTTTGGAACAAAGGCAATGCATCCTAAGGCTTTGGAGCCGGTAACAAGCAAGCAGATACCGATCAGAGTGAAGAGTTCCTTTCATCCATCTCGAGATGGAACATTGATCGGTAGCGATCGCTCCGTGAGAAGCCAAGACATCGTGAAAGCCGTCACTCTTGTTGACGACGTAGGCCTCATAAGTGTCGCAGGCGCTGGCATGGTCGGATTACCGGGAGTAGCAGCAAAAGTATTCAAGATCTTGGGCGATGCTGGAATCAGCATTCTAATGATATCTCAGGCTTCTTCAGAAGCAGGTATTTCGTTCGTCGCCCCAATGGATAAACTGCAAACAGCCACTAACAAGCTTGAGCTGGGACTTCTCGGAACAGAGTTTGTGAGAGACGTATCTGCCGAGAGCAATGTATGTGTCATTGCTGCAGTGGGAGCCGGCATGAAAGGAACACGGGGAGTAGCCGCCAGAGTCTTCAAGGCTGTGTCAGATAGTGGAATCAATGTACGAATGATCGCGCAGGGTTCTTCAGAGTTGAACATATCATTCGTCGTCGCCCGTGAAGATGGGTATAAAGCCGTTCGAGCCCTTCATCAGGAGTTTGCGTTGCAGAATAGCAATTAGTCTAGCTCAGGGAACGTTCACATCACGCTCTAGAATGGATGATTGGTCAAAACTCGCCAGGTCATAATCATTAAGTTCGACCAAAAAGCCTCCGCAGCCCTCTGTCCCACTCGTGGTTCTCTGCGAAAAGCCCCGTGAGAAATCTGTAGCTTTTACCTACCTGGCTTAAGTTTCTCGATCACTTCATCGCGCAATCGCTTTAGGCCCTCAAGTTGTTCGTCTATTGGTACTTTTCCGTCCGGGCTAGAAGAAACCACGAAGTACTCCACTCCGATCTCTGCCAGTTCCAAGATTGTGTTTCTGTTTTCAGTCATGTCGCCTGTAAGAATTAGTCGTCTTTCGCCCTGCGCGCTGACATAGTCTCGGCTCTTTGATTTCATGTTCATTCCAATTCGCACGCAAATTGGCTTTTTTGCTCCACCTGGAAGTTGTCGAAATTCAGCAACGAGCTTCCTGAAAGCGTCAATCGGAAATACGTTCGGGTGCCAAGCATCCCCCGAGCCTATCGCACGGGTCATGGCTGCCTTACTATTACCTGCTATCCAAACGGTCAGTTTTTTCTGCACCGGATGAGGTTCGAATACTGCCTCCTCGAAAGTTATGCCACTTTGTTTTCCTTCAAACTTGACCACGCTGGCATCCCACAATGCTCTCAACAGTCGAATGTTCTCATCGAGTCGTCTTCCTCTGTCGTGAAAATTCGATCCTAAATGCCTGAATTCAGATTCGTTCCAACCCGCACTCGTCGCCAGCATCAGTCTGCCCGAGCTGAAATTATCTACACTGGCTAATTGTTTCACGGCCACGACGGGATTGCGCATTGCTAGGATGAGCGAGGATATTCCTAACTTGACTTTGGTCGTTATTCCAGCCAGATATGCCAATGAGGTTATGCTGTCGAGGATTCGCTCGTATGGTGTCCCGCTATTAGTGGGCATTAGAATGTGGTCGGTGGTCCAAACAGAGTCGTATCCTAACTCCTCAGCTGTCACGGCCACCTTGCGTAAACCATCTACCGAACCTGTCTCGCCATAATTCGGTAAACAGACACCAACCTTCACATGATCAACCCCAGGAACAGAATTAGATTTCGTAACGTTGACAATGTTTGCAGTACCATCTTTGGAAGTCTTCTTCGTAAGTCAAGTTACGGTTACATGTCGAGCATTTGGGAATACTTGACTTCTTCGTACTTATCCCCTATCCTTAGGCCAAAGTTAGTTGAAGAGAAAACCGTTCCGGTCCGACACGCTAACATGATATAGGTTAGGAGCAGCCGACCGTGAGCCACTTAATGATCTGTTTCAAAGTATTCCATTAGATCGCCATAATCGAATTTCTCTAGCTGGGCTTCATGAAGATCGATCAAGAAATTTCGCTCGCGATCATTCCATGTTACTTGCATGGGTTTAACTGTGGACAGGATCTCGAAAACAGCGTAGTCAACCCGAAATTCCTCAGGGCGAAGTGCAAAGCATGGATGAGTTATCCTTTCGTAAACGTACCCTTTGTCGACGAGAACTTCAGATCGATCCATGAGCTCCACAGAGACCAACCGACGACCCAGATTGTGTGCCCGGACGCGGATGACGAGGAACCGGTAATGTTCATCAGCATTTGTTAAACCATAATCGAAGTAATGCGCTTTGCTTAGACAAGCGTTAACCTGCAATTCAATCGGCTCGTCCTCGACGGTAAGGATGAATGGTTTGCCCAACGGAATCTGCAAAGTCACATTCCTTGTAACCTTGCGAAATTGTGGACGGCCGGCAGTGGTCTCGATTGCGCTAGGTCTACCCCGATACGTTACTTCGAATTTCCTTCTCGAGTCATCATTCTCGTCAATCATGATTCTATCACGACCATCGACAGGTAGGTAACGTGAACTGAAACGACAGAAGACATGAATCGATTTGGTTTTGAGACCAAAAAGGTGACATCTACGCACTCACAATAAATGACAAGTATTCGGGTAGATTTGAGCAAGTAACGACAGAAAGCCCTTATCATCAATTAACGTACACTCAATCAGTGGAGCAGTTGAACGAGCAATTTAGTCATAGACTTGGCAAATTGCAGAGTGCTATGCGAGAGCAGAATCTGAACGGCATTATTCTAGTCCCAGGCCCCAATCTGCAGTATTACACCGGAGTCAACTCTTTTCTCTTAGAGAGACCGTTCCTGTTTCTTGCCCCTGTCGACGATGATCCGCACTTAGTCGCTCCAACACTCGAGTCGGGACCGTACCAGCGGGGGCCTTTCAAGATTGAGGTCCACAGCTGGACTGACAGCGAAGGCCCCTTTCACGCTCTCCAAACAGCAATTACACACGTCGAACTGGCTGGAAGGTGGGGTTTGGAGGGGAGAGCCCCATTCAGATTCATCAACCTCCTCATGAAATCTTCAAAAGCCCAATTCGAGGATGTGGAACCTTCTCTTCAGAATATCAGGCAGGTTAAAGATGAAGAGGAAATTCGCTACTTGAAACGTGCAGCATCAATCCTCTCAAAATCCTTCCTTGCGATCCCTTCCATGATTAAGCTTGGAATGAAGGAGTCTGAGCTGGCAGGTAGAATTGCTCAAACGATTAGGGCCAATGGGGCCGACGGCGTGGACGATATTCTCGTTCAAGCTGGTAAATCCTCAGCCGATCCACATCATATCGCATCCTCCAAGAGAATACAACGCAAAGAATCGATCGTGATAGACACAGGGTGTACCTATTCAGGCTACTATGCGGATGTTACGCGAACCTTCATGATTGGCGACGATCCCAAATTCAAAAACCTGTATGTGAAGGTACTAGAAGCACAGATGGCAGCAATCAAGGAATCTAGGGCAGGAGTTAAGACCGGTGCAGTAGATTATGCAGCTCGACAGATTCTTCGAAAATACGACCTTAACAAGTTCTTTATTCACAGAACCGGCCACGGGTTAGGCCTTGAAATACACGAAGCGCCCTATCTGGTTGAGGATGGAACAGATATTCTCCAACCCAACATGGCATTCACAATTGAACCGGGCGTCTACATTCCCTCAACTATGGGCATCAGAATTGAAGATAATCTAATATCTACAGAACAAGGCCACTCAGTGATCACGCGGACTCTGCCTAAGGATTACGCTTGGTGGAAGTAACTGCTATCGATGGCAGCTCAGACAGGAAGAATTACCGCAACTTAGTCCATTTGGATCGTCCTTCAATATTGCCCTGGCTGACTCCACGAGATCTTTCATCGAGTAGGATTCCACTTTAGCCCTACCGATTGTCGTCTGCCGCAACTCTACGGCAGGTCCAATGACTGGACGGAGCTTTTCGAATCCGTTACTGCATCCAATTGACCGGATATCTACCCACATCGGACCTTTCGAGGACATCGCCAAAGCACGTTCTTTCACGAACTTCGAAGACAACATTTTCTCTTCCGCCAGATGAATAGCTGTCACCGCAGGCAATCCCACACCAACAGTCAGCACACGAGGATTATGCTTCAGCAATTTCCTAGCCGGGAGCAACGGGTCCTCCAGATCGGTCTCCCGAACCATTTCATCGCCATGATTCCCCACCGCAACGTACGAGTAGGCTGGATGCTTACTACGCCGCGAGCTGGGCCAGGAGCACAATCGATGCGCTATTGCTCCGATCTCCTTGTCAGGTTGCAATTCCGGGATGAACGGAATATGCCGGCTCTCCTTCCCCTCACACCAGCAACCTTCCAGTGTGAAGTCGGAATGGGCAGTAGCGTGACGAGTGACTGACGTGAAGGTGGGCATCAAGAGCGTTCCATTTTTTCCAATCGCACGGGTTAGTCTGTGCAGAACCATTGCGGCGCCACCGTCTACTGTGCCCACGCTCTCAAGTGAGGCATGTAACATTACAGAATCTCCATCTTGCAAACCGAGACATGCGAAGCCTTCCGAAAGATCGTCCGGAGAGACTTTTCCCGAACTGCTCATGGCGGCTTTTGGAAGCATTAGTTGTCTTAAACCGTGCGCTGCCAGACCAGCGGAACGTCATCCAGAGCCAAAAAGGTGCTCTTAGGCATGGATGGTCTGTATCGCAATGTAAACCCGTATCTCATCGAAACTCAACCCAGCGCCTATTTGTCACGGCCATGTTCAATTCTACTCTGCCTTCCCACTGATTATGCTCACAGCCGTTTCGAATCTTTAATGGTTTGGCGGAATCGATGCTTTTTGTGAAGTAGTGCATTGGATCCCGGAAGCGTGGCTACACTCCTTGCTACACAGATTGGGTTAGGTGGTACGTTAGGATTCCTCCTTGGGTATGGCCTCAAGAAGATCGCGGCAGTTCTCCTCAAAATCTTAGCATTAGTAGCAGCGCTTTTCGCGCTCGGCATCACTTGGCTAGCTTCTATTGGAATAGTTACTGTAAACTTTAATGCGTTTACTTCAACGGTCGACAACTCATTTACGGGAGCAATGGCAGCGCTGATTAGCTCATTTGCCGTCATCGCTCAAGTATTCCCCATTGGCAGCAGCTTTGGACTGGGGTTCTATCTAGGCGCGAAAAAAGGTTAGCTTCAATACGACTGTCCGCCCACATCGATGGCGTGGTCACAAGTGAACAGGCTCTTTGTGGGTTCCTTACTCTTTCTCATCGCAATAGGAGGCGTTGTCGCCTATTCGGTAACTCAATCCGAGACCACTCATATCATGATCGCCGGCATACTGCTAACTGTTGAATTCGCCAAGACGTCGACCGCTCAGCAGAAGGGCCTTTCAGGCAGGCCATCTTTGCCTAACGATCATGGAATGCTGTTTGTCTTCGACCATGAAGACTACTGGGGATTTTGGATGGTCGACATGAATTTCCCCTTAGATATCATTTGGTTCAATTCAAATCGGCAGGTTGTGTTCATTGAACGAAATCTGCCACCCTGCACACCACAGAACTGCCCGGTATTCACAGCAAACGCCAAGGCAATGTACGTATTAGAAGTGAATGCGGGTTTCGTGGAGGCGCATCAAATCACGTTCGGATCGACATTCACTTTTGTTGGCATTTAACTGGACGATTTGAGATCGTGAGGAGAATATAGAACTCGGACTAAGTTCGGTTTTCCTACTATTATTAGCTTAACCTTGTGGTCAGAAGCAGTTACGAGCCCATGATGCCTTTCATCGGTTACCTTATGTCGAAGACGACTACTGACACTCTCTTTCCGCATCTTTGGCAGAAGATGAAGTTCGGTAATTCTTGTCCCACAATCGTGATCATGGAAGTGTCGAAGGCGTCGTATTTGCTATCAAACTTCGCCTTGCATTCCACGCAGCGTATCTTGAAATGTCTCGTCTTCTCGCTCATGATCAATACTTCAACTTGAAGCGCACTCTTCGTGGACTAATTGAAACCTTTCGGTTCAGTCTCTGAGAATCACTAAGATAAATCTCGCAACAAAGATATTTGCGAGGAACCTAGGTCGATTGAATCGAATCACCAATGCGACGCGGCGAATCAATCACGTCATCGCTTCAGCATGCCGTATTCTTTCCAGAGAAGACTAAATCGCATTACGTGACTGTCGTTGCGTTGCATGGTCGAGGAGCTGACGCACATGATCTGCTGCCGCTTGTTGAATCTCTCGGATTTGACGATTTGCTGGTCATTGCGCCAAGAGCCCCTCGTTTGTTCGAGTTTGGTGGAGGTTATGCCTGGTACGATCTTAGTGAGGAGGGAATACCTGACCCTGCTTCATTCAACGAAAGCTTACAGCTACTTCGAGAGTTTCTCGCCGAGATCAGGAAAGGCTACCCAATCGAACCAACTAAACTAGTTCTGTTAGGATTTAGTCAGGGTACGGTCATGTCGTATGCTGCTGGACTACTCGATCCGACTAACTTCCGCGGAATCGTAGCCCTAAGCGGGTATATCCCCAGCAGATCTAATCTTCCTATTCAATGGGATAAACTAACAGGATTTCCAGTCTTCATATCTCACGGTGCCTACGATGAGCTAATTCCCCTCAAACTTGGCAGAGAATCTGCAGAATTACTTCGAAATGCAGGAGCTAACGTAACCTTCAGAGAGTACGCGATGGGACATCAAGTTACGGAAGAAACACTTCGGGATTTGACATCATGGATGCGAGACGTCATTAGATAAGCTGTCACCTACCTTAGAGCTAACAACTTTAACCTTAAATAACGCCCGTGAGGCGCAGTTTCGAGGTCACCAGATTGGCAAGGGCTCAGACGCAACGATTATTCGTTCGTGAGGCAACCGGGCTGGTAAGGCAGCTCTCTGCCCTCGACGTCTTCGTCTGGAGTATCATCTTCTTTCCTTGGCTCACTAGCTGGGCTGGAATCTTCTGGGTGACGCCGAGCTACTATCAGAACGTAGACTACTACTCAAGTCTACTCTTGTGGTCTGTAATCGCCCTTGCCATAGTTCTACTCTACTGGCAGCTTACCGCAGTCATGCCAAGAGCGGGGGGCGACTACGTGTTCATCTCGAGAACGTTATCAAGTCCCCTCGGATTCGTCGCGAGCTTTCTATTTTTTGTCGCAGTACTGATCTCCGCAGGGTCAGGCTCGTATTGGGCTTTTGCGGAAACTGGAACGCAGCTGTCTTTTGCTGGGCAGACATTAGGTGACGCGAACTTGACTGCGTTAGGAAATCTGCTTGCTCCCTGGAGCACGACCTCACCTTGGCCATTATTCGTCGTCGGATTGATCGTGCTAGCGATAGGGGGAGGAGCGACGATTACAGGAGGCAGAACGTTCCGAATACTCACTTACTCATTCTTCATTTATGGAATCTTCGTACTTGCCCTCGTCCTTGGAGTCTTCCTAAGCCATTCACATGCTGACTTCATTCAAGCTTACAATTCCTACTTCCAAGGAGGTGTGCCGAAGGTTTTCTCAGACGCTTTAGCTAAGGGGTACACTCCTGGAACGACCATTGCGACGATAGGAGCGATTGTGCCGCTGTTATTCGTTAGCATAGGTCCCTATCCTGTAATGCAAACCGTTGGCGGAGAGATCAAGCACCCAAGGAGGAACTTACTCTATGGCCTAGTCCTAGCCGAAATCGTCTCAATCGCCGTCTGGTTCAGTTTGACATTTGTCCTCGATAAGATTGTGGGAATCTCCTTCATCGAAGCTTGGACGCTAACTGTTGGTGCTGGATCATCAACAGTACCAACCGCGTTCGTCACTGTGCTCGAACCAAGCAGACTACTACTCTGGCTCATCGTGATCGGATTGTTCATTGGAAATATCGGATGGTCATGGTTAAGCATCGTCTTCCTAAGCAGGTTGATTATGGCATGGTCTTTTGATAGGATTCTCCCATCAGCCCTCGCGCATGTTGATGACCGTTTCCACACCCCGACCACGGCAATTATTCTCACTTGCATTCTTGCAGTGATCCCGATGTATCTGGAATACTTCACCTCATTCATCACGGCTCAGGTTAACGCGGTTTTCCTGTATTCGATAGTGTGGTTCCTTGCAGCGGCGAGCGCGCTCATTATCCCATACCACAGACGATCTATCTACGAGAATTCAGCTGGCAAACTTCTGATTTGGCGAGTACCAGTCATTTCCATATTGGGCTTGACTGGCATTATCCTCTTCGTTTACCTAGGATTCAACGCCTTGGTCAACCCGGCAATCGGTCCATTCCAGTATGGAGCACAAGTTGCCACAGCAATCATTGTCAGTATTCCCATCTTCATCTACATCCTATCCTACTACTTCAATCGGCTTAGAGGAATAGATCTCGGGAAACTGTGCTCGCAACTTCCCCCCGATTAAGGTCTGACGCTACGTTCAGTCAGGAGTTAAGAGAGTCGCTTCCAATCTGATTTCTTATCTTTGTCTGACTTGATAGCCTTCGGCCGTTTCCCTAGATAATACCCCACTAGTATGGCTGGGAGAACGTCTACAAATGATGGGTGGAAATAGTTTCGAGTAGCAACACGCCATAGAATGTCTAGAATTATACCTATGACTGCGAGAATTTGGGAAACCCGCACTTGAGGAACCACTGAGGAGAACGCTTCTACGAATTCATACGCCAAGATTTCTCATCTTCTCGTCCATGATTCCATAACGTCAAGCGACATGCCCCAACACGATCAGGCAGAGAATAATGAAGAGATAGCTTGCAGACAACTTGAAAACTCGCCAAGCACTCATCGCATCATGTAACCGCGAGAGTTGAATATTAGCTAGAATGAATCTCACATTTAGCGCAGCAACCGCGAACCCAACTAGTGTTGCTACGAGAACATTCGTCCAATTTACCGTCAGCAAGTAAAGTGCGATTGTGAATGGGAATAGAAGGGCGTTAGAGAATGCAGTGTAGAGACTTGCACGAGTCTGTCCCTCGACTACAGGAAGCATAGGCACCTCCCCGTTCTCGTAATCCTTTGACTTGGCAATGGCTAGGCCCCAGAAATGTCCAGGAGTCCACAGAAATATGAGTGCAGCCACCAAAACTCCGACGATGCTAATGGTTCCTGTTGCAGCCGACCATCCAGCCAAGGCTGAGAATGAGCCTGCAGCCCCTCCTATCACGATATTCCACTTAGTTCGTGGTTTCAGCCAGAGAGTGTAGACGAAAATGTACCAGAAGACACCCATTCCGATTAGCAAACCAGTTAGAACGTTCAAGTAAACTGCAGCGAGTCCGACACCCATCACGGAAAGGAGTAGGCCGAGAACTAGAATATTCGACGCAGGAACGCGCCCACCGGGTATGGGACGGTTCCGAGTTCTACTCATGCGGCCATCCAGTTCCCTATCAATGTAGCAATTAACTGCACTAGCACCGCCCGCCGCTAAAAACCCGGATAGACCTGTAAGAAACATAACGTCAAACGACGCATGCAGTCCCACTGCCAAGAGCATAGCTGCAACACCCACAAAGACGTTCAAGAGTGAGATTGGCAGCTTAAGAGAACTCACATAATCATTGATCGTACTTTGTGAACTATTCATGGGCTGCCGCAATCTTCCCTGCTGATAATCCGTCTGACCCTTTCCCTGTAGCATTTAGGTTTGCCGTATTCGGACTGTATTGCCAAAGTATCTGTACAACCAACATGGCAAGACAGTCATGTCAATCACGACCATGAGTGCAATCATGACTACACCAGTCTCGGCTTGTTGAACAGCGGGATAAACATCATACAGATACTTGGGCGAAACAATGAGAAACGCGCCAAACAATCCGAGCATCTTCCCCACAATAATTGGCACGATGGTTAGAACGCAACGTGGTACGAACATGGATCCTGCGAAGATCAAAACGCCTACACAAATGAAAGTTAGACACATCATAAGATGAACCATATTACTCAAAGAAGCTGCATCAAAACTGAAAGGAAGCCCCCAATAACAAGTCAACAATGCAGCTGCGAAGAATGTGGGAATACCGTGCCGATTCATGACAGAAAGCTTCCCTAACATCGATTCGTAGGTAATCGAGAGCCTTACCGAAGGCCCACTTGATGCAATGCAATGAGCAGCATACGCGAAAAGGCCCCCGACCATAATGAACACGAGACGCTGCAAAATCATATCCATCGTGAACGACGATTGAAGAAAAGGACCCGCGGCTAGAGAAACCAGAACCAATACCAATCCAAGGAGAGACGATAGCACCGACTTCATGAACCAATCACTTTGTACGTTATTGCGGTACCATCCAACTGCCTCCTGGCGGGTTAGGCCGAGAGCAATAATTCTCTGAAGGTTTTCTCCCTCTGACTTGGCAACTTTACGTTCGCGAGTTTTACTTTCCAATTGTAACGCACTCAAGCCAGTTAGCGAGATTCTTCAATCTGTCCTTTGATCAAACCATCTGCCAAGAAATGCTCAAACCTAAAGCTAAATATCAGAGTGGAATGTTTCAGGCGTCAAAATTACTGTGGTAATATCGCTTGCAATCTCGTTCCGTACGCTTAGTTCTTGGTGCCATAGGCCTTGTTCTCGGCTCTTTTGCAGCATTGCTTCCATTAGCATCAGCGCAGTCGCCACAGGTGGCCCGGGAATGGGCCCTGTTCAATCAGATACTCATGATTGGGATCGTGGTTGGAATAGTTGTGTTCGGAGTCATGTTTTACGCGATTATCAGATATCGCGAGAAACCACAGAAAGCAGGTGCCCCTTGATGGTATCGAGGACTCATGCAATCGAAATCCTCTCGGTACTGATTACTTCGGTAGTTCTGGGTTATATCGGGGTGGTTGCTGGAATTAACCTAGTCGCCATCGACACTCCACCTCCGACTGCGACGGAGACCATAAAGGTGATCGTGCGAACGTTTTACTGGACATTCCAATATCCAAACGGATCTTCCATTACTTATCCGAATGGCACAACAATAACATACGCTAACGGTACGACCATACAAAACTATCTTTACTTAAAGACAGGACAAGCAGTGCAGCTTGAAGTTGTTTCGCTTGACGTTGCTCACAGTCTCTTCATTTACGAACTTGGAATCCACATTGACGCAATTCCGGGTCACATTAACCACACTTGGATTGAGGTTGACAAACCCGGCACGTACCGAATTGAATGTACACAGTTTTGTGGAACTGGACATTACACGATGATCGGTAAATTGGTAGTGAACTTAGGAAGCGGAATGAATGCAAGTCTTGGTGAAGGAGAAGGAAAAGCCGGCGTTCTATAGCAGCCTGAAAGGAATTCTCACTACCACGCATCATACTGACATAGGCGTCCTGTACATTGCGACGTCATTCTTCTTCTTCATATTGGGCGGTGTTGCCGCACTATTAATTAGAACTCAACTGGCTGAACCAGGCAACGCTGTTGTTACACCCGAGGTTTACGACAGCCTCTTCACAACTCACGGCACGACAATGATATTTCTCTGGGTAATTCCTTGCCTGGTGGGCTTCGGAAATTACTTGGTTCCAAAGCTGATTGGCGCCAAAGACATGTACTTCCCTCGATTGAATGCGCTAAGCTACTGGCTGTTCCCAATTGGTGGCGCGTTGATTTGGGCTGGACTTCCTGACGCTGGGTGGAGTGGGTATGCCCCATTATCGGTCTATTCCCCAGGTTACGGAATTGACCTCTGGCTTCTTGGTCTCATCGTTCTTGGAACATCATCAATACTCGGCTCAATCAACTTCATCCTCACCATCTACAAAATGCGCGCTCCCGGCGTCATGTTCCGGAACATGTCACTCTTCGTCTGGATGATCCTCGTGAACTCCTTCCTGATAATCGGAGCAACACCAGTCCTCTCTGCAGCTTTGATAATGCTGCTTCTTGATCGGAACCTGGGAACCGGCTTCTTCATCCCACAACTGGGCGGCGACCCGTTAATGTGGCAGCATCTCTTCTGGTTCTTCGGCCATCCTGAAGTTTACATCATGATAATTCCGGCGTTCGGAATCATCTCAGAAATCGTTCCCGCACTTATCCCACAAGCCGATTTTCGGCTATGGCATGATCGCTGGTTCTGGAATTATGATTGGAGTATTCGGATTCGGAGTCTGGGCTCATCACATGTTCACATCTGGCCTTTCTGACACCGCAAGATTCCCGTTCATGGCGATGACATTGGCTATTGCTGTACCCTCAGGTATCAAAGTGTTCAACTGGATTGGCACCATGATAGGAGGAAGAATAAGCCTGAAGGTTCCCATGAAGTATGCTATCGCATTCATTTCCACCTTCTTCTTCGCCGGCGCAACGGGCGTCTTCCAGGCCGCTATCCCGGTCGACTACCTCCTCCATGACACGTACTGGGTAGTTGGCCACTTGCACTTGATGCTGTTAGGTGCGTCGACCCAGGCATTGTTTGCTGGCTTATACTTCTACTTCCCATACATGACGGGTAGAATGTACAGTGAGAAATGGGGAAACATCCAGTTCGTAATAACTGAGATAGGAATTTACCTTCTATTCTCGATGATGTTGCTACTCGGCTTGGAAGGTATGCCGCGCCGATGGTACACTTACCCCGTTCAATATGCGACGCCCAATTTGCTCGCCTCGGTCTCTGGCTTCCTAATCGGCATTGGTGTGATTATTTTAGTTGCGAATTTAGTGTTCAGTTGGCTCCGTGGACCCAAAATAACTGGGGATCCATGGAAGTGAAAGGTCGAACATTCCAAGCAATGTCGGTGGCAACGGCCCTTTCGGTTTACGTACTCATAGTCCTCGGGGGACTAGTTGCATCCACAGATTCCGGGCTCGCGTGTCCGGATTGGCCGCTCTGCAACGGACAGATCCTACCAAGCTTCACCATTAATGTGCTCATCGAATTCACTCATCGGCTTTGGACAATTGAAGTCACGATTATTGTGATAGCGACGATGCTAATGGCATGGAAGTTCTATGAGCGAACAAGCAAAATCACACTCTTCGCTACGCTAACCTTCATTCTGCTGCTAGGACAGATCACGTTAGGCATGCTGACCGTCCAGACCAGGACTCTTCCGGTAGTTGTGACAGCGCATCTTGGAATGGCGACGTTGGTATTTGCCTCTACACTGATAACGTGCGTATTCTCGTTCGTTAATCCAAAGGGGGTTCAGTAGAATTGTCAAGAGACCAAGTTGTAGTGATAATGTTTACGATAACGGCCATTGCCGTTGTCGGGATAATCTTACGAGCAGTACTCACTCGCTAGTAGGTTCCGCTCTAAGGTGGAACCTGCGTCTGCAACTGTTTTTGCAGGCTAAGCAGCGCCTGTACTGATTCTGTGGAGAGTGAGAGGATTCCTATGCTTATCGGTTCGCCGTGTTTAGCATGTTCTTCCAAGAGTTCTGCACCCAGCTCGTAAGGACCAGCTAAGTATACCGGCCGCATTCCCTTTCGGTCCTCTCTCCAAACATTAACCATTTCAGGTCGTACACCAACCATGTCGTAGATGTAGTCAGTGAGTTTGTGCTCATATTCTCCGTCCGGTGATCTTGAGAACTGGTCTAGAGACAGTTCCAGTGTTTCAGGGATTTTGCTGGCTGATTCTGTCATCTGAGTCTCCGTCTGTGCAGTTGTCATAGGGGATGCCATGCCTGGTTGAGCAGTACTCAACGTTCTTTCTTCCTCCGCCCCTATCCTCCCTATTGAACCAAAGATGGCATAGGCTAATACTCCAAATACGACTAACAAAACTTCAACCCACCAGCGCACTTCGTTGTACATTTGATAAACGAAGACTTGAAGCATCAAGTCCGCAGCTGAGAAAAGTCCGAGTGCAGCGAAGAAGTATCCGACGTACTCAATATTCTTGTAAAAGCGATATTGAGGAGGTGTCTCCTCCTCTACAATGGTCTCGATCCCTACGTCAGGAGCGATTCCAGGTTGGGCTTGCTCGACAGATGGCTGGTTTGATCTCAGCAAGTAGAACAGTGAAATGAAGACTGCTGCAGATCCACCGACCAATAAGTTTGCACCAACGAATTGTGATGTCATCTCACGAGCGCCTGGCAGACCGATCGCAATGAAATTGAAACCGTAATCGATCACCGCGAATCCGCATACGAGACCGATTATTTGGTACAGCTTCCGTGAGACCAATGTCATCGGCGTTCGAAAGGAAAGGGTAGCTAATAAAATACAATTGCGGTTTAGTCACAACAACTGTTTTTTGAAAAGAACTCTGTAACCGGTCTGAAAACACTTATATTTGATGCACCGGGGCTGACCGAGAGGTTTTAGAAAATGGAAACTGCCGGTGAGACCTTGCATGGAAAAGAGGCTCCCGAATATTATGAGAATAGTATTTGGCCGGCGCTAGTTGCATTCGCGACAGGACTTGCGGCAGTCGGTTTCTTCTTCCTCATGAAAAGGATGGCCCTAGTTGCCGGATTCCTGATGGTTTTAGCTTCTGCGGTCATACTCGGAGGATTCCTCTTTAGCGACACAAGGAATTGGGCTTCTTCAATCTCGAAATTAGGCAGGATTCCCAGAGACACCTTAGTCGGATCTTTTCCTGTTGACATTAACTTGACGATTCAAATAATCATAATGACGGAGCTATTGCTCTTCGGCGGAGCGTTCGGAATGTACTTCGCCGTAAGGGAACAATTCGTTACTTGGCCTCCACCCGGAACTCCGATACTCGACGATTTTGTCGCCCGTGTGCTGACCCTGATCCTCATCTCAAGCAGCATACTCGTCGAATGGGCGATTTGGCAACTGAAGCAGGGAAAGATGAAGGCGTTCAAGGCGGGCCTCATCGGCACTACAATCCTGGGCGCTTTGTTTCCTATTCTCCAATTCGGAGTCGAATGGCCTCACTTGCTCCTTAACAACATCCTGACACCTGCAACGAACTTTTTCGGAGCAACATTCTATCTTCTGACTGGCATACACGGGGCACACGTCCTGGTCGGAGTTATAGCGTACTGCTATACGGACATAAGGGCAATGATGGGTCAATACTCTCCAAAGAATCATGGATTCGTCGAAGCGACATCTACCTACTGGCATTTCGTTCACATCATCTGGTTGTTCCTGTTCGCACTAATGTGGCAAGGGAGTAGAGTCTAGTTTGAAGTTAGAAGATTTCGGCACCTTCGTAATTTTCGCCGCGATTTATGCAGCCAGCACACTCGGCCTCCCTAGATTCATTTTCTTGGCGTACCATGTTGAACTTGGAGTAATTCCCACAGCTTTTGTGGCGATATTTGGCATGCCCGCAGTTTTCGGTCTAGCGCTCGGACAATTCATCGCGAATTTCGGATTCCAGTTGACACCTATTGAGATGCTCTCACCCGCCGTATCATTTGTTGGCCTATTGACAGTCTACTACGCACGAAAGTTCAGCACCTTAGGGGGATGCATCGCATACATCATCATAACGTCTCTATGGTTATCCTACATGCTGCCAATTGTGAACGGAACACCTCCAGCCGTTGCAGCTTATTCAGCATTCTCCGGACAATTCATTGCCGTAATTAGTCGGGTACCTTGCATATTTGTTCGCAGTCAAAACGATGGTACCCAAGAAAACGGAAAACTCCCAACACTGAACAAGCAAACTCATACATGTCATCTGAGAATCTGATGCGGTGCCCATAGTGCCAGGAATAATAGACCAAATCGTGATACCGATGAAATTCTCAGAAACCAAACCAGAGATCAAGACCCCACCCCCAGTGCCGGGACAACACACGAGAGAAGTGTTAACCGCCCTTCTTGGATATGACAAATCAAAAATCGATGAACTCGAGCGAAAAAGGGTTATCTGATCGGAAATTCATTTAACCCAACAATCCTCTGAGACAGAAGGAGCAAAAATGCACCTAGAAGGCAGATACGTCCTAAAAGCTAACCGCACTGACGTCTGGAATCTCATTTCTAATCCAGAAAAAATCGCCAGATGTCTGCCCGGGCTCCAACAACTCGAAATCAAGGATTCGAAAACATTCGTCGTAACCGTTAAAGTTGGTATTTCGTTTGTCAGAGGCAATTTCAAATTCACATTTACTCTAATCGACCAAATTCCACCATCACATTCACGTTTTCAAGCAAACGGAAGAGGAGCCGGAGTCTCGGTCAACATGAATACAAGCATGGATCTCTCTGAGCCTCAACCTGGATCGACAGAGTTGTCATGGAAGAGCGATGTTGAACTGGGAGGACTATTGGGAGAATTATCACCTTCGCTGCTTCAGAACAGTACTACCGGATTCACACAGGAATTTTTCAATTGCATCAAGGCACAGCTTGAGAGCTGACACAACACCTAACGATATGCTTCAAATTCTTTGCCGAGGACCGCTGACGCGATTTTCAACTTCATAATTTCATCCGTCCCTTCATACAGTCTGCATACACGAACGTCCTGCAGATGTCTGCCCGGGCGGAATAGGTAGGAATATCCGCGACCGCCGAATACTTGCACTGCCCTGTCCGCAGCGTCCCAAGCGGCGTTTGCTGAATAGAACTTAGCTTCCGCAATCATGCGATCTGCGTAGGCTCGGACATCAGGAT
Organism: Candidatus Bathyarchaeota archaeon; assembly: GCA_963783645.1. Lineage (GTDB taxonomy): Archaea > Thermoproteota > Bathyarchaeia > 40CM-2-53-6 > 40CM-2-53-6 > FEN-987. The sequence goes on from CAWAOH010000014.1 coordinate 43,818, forward strand.
TAGCTGGGTCCTCATCATATCTGCTCTTGAGGCGAGCAGCTTTGTAGACCAGCAATCGAGCAGCGTCAAGAGCTATTTGAATCATCGCGATGTGCTCTTGAATCAGTTGGTGTCTTGCTATCGCTTTCCCATGCTGAATTCGCTCCTTAGAATAGCGAACTACTTCGTTGAGGCAATCCTGGATAACACCGACGCAGCCTGCGGCAACACTCAGGCGTCCGCTCATTAACGTTGACATTGCGATCTTGAATCCGTCTCCTTCGCTCCCGAGGAGGTTCTCCTTCGGCACTGGGTAGTCTTGCAACTCGAACAATGCCGTGTTAGCTGTGGGCATTCCAAGTTTAGTGGTTAGATCCTGCGTCATGATACCTTCCTTGTCCGTATCAACGATGAAGGCACTGATTTTCCCTTGCCTGCCTTTTGGATATGCAAACGTAACGATTGCATGTGCTATCCCTGCATTGGAAATCAGGTACTTGACCCCGTTGAGAACGTAGTGGCTGCCTGTGTCTTCATAGGTCATCTTCATCTCCAGCGGGTTGCTCCCTGCCTCGGGTTCGGTAAGACCGAATGCGAGGATCTTCTCTCCCCTAGTGGATGCGGGCAAGTAGCGTTTTCTTTGATCCTCATTCCCCCACATTTGTATAGGAACTTGGCCAATTGATGTGTGACCTGAAAAGAATGTTCGAACCCCCGTACCTTCCATGCCGATCCTCTCCAGCGCCCATGTGTAAGTCAATGAGTCGGCTCCTCGTCCGCCATATTCCACACGAACCGGTATGCCAAGAAGACCATACTTTCTGCAGAGAGGTATGAGCTGATCGTTGAAGTTGTGTTCAACGTAGCAAACCTCTTCTATCGGGCGAAGTTCCTTGCAGAACTCGTCAACATCCTTCAAGAATGATTGACGCTCTTGTCTGTCCAAACTAGCCACTCTTTTCCCTTTACCCTGACCTTCACGCATATAGTTTCTTCACATTTGACTAGTCTGAGTAAATACTCCAAGTAGGTTTTTACATATGAGCTTAGCAAGTCCACGAAGCTAGCTGGAAAGTAATCATGCCGAAGATACGTGCAGCAATAGTAGGTGTTGGAAATTGTGCTTCCTCGTTAGTTCAGGGTGTTGAATTCTACAAGAACGCGAAAGACGACGAATTCGTTCCTGGATTGATGCACGTTAAGCTTGGTGCTTACCATGTACGCGACATCACGTTTTCTGCAGCCTTTGATATTGACGTCAACAAAGTCGGGAAGGATCTTAACGAGGCGATTTATGCCAAGCCGAATAACACCATAAAGTTCTGTGACGTCCCGAAGCTGGGTGTCGAAGTACAGAGGGGGATGACGCACGATGGTCTCGGTAAATATCTCAGCAAAGTCATCGTCAAGCATCCTTCCCATACGGTCGATGTCCGTCAAGTGTTGAGAGACACTAAGACTGACATTGTCCTGAACTACCTCCCCGTCGGAAGCGAGTTCGCGACTAAATGGTATGTTGAACAAGCCTTAGACGCAGGCTGCGCCGTCGTAAACTGCATTCCAGTATTCATCGCCCGGGAAAAGCGATGGCAACAGATATTCGAGAAACGTGGTCTCCCCATCATCGGCGACGATATTAAATCCCAAGTGGGAGCCACCATCGTCCATCGAGTTCTAACTCAACTATTCAAGGATCGAGGGGTGAAACTTGATCGGACGATCCAGCTTAACGTGGGAGGCAACACTGACTTCCTGAACATGCTTGAAAGAGAACGCTTGGAGAGCAAGAAGATTTCCAAAACGGGAGCGGTTACATCAATACTGGACTACAAGATACCGGCCGACAACGTCCACATTGGGCCGAGTGATTACGTTCCATGGTTGCTTGACCGGAAATGGGCCTACATTCGACTTGAGGGGACAACCTTCGGAAATGTCCCACTCAACGTTGAACTGAAACTCGAGGTTTGGGACTCACCAAACAGCGCCGGCGTCGTAATTGACGCAATCCGCTGCGCCAAAATTGCATTGGACAGAGGAATTGGTGGAGCATTGAAGGGCCCGTCCGCTTACTTCATGAAGTCGCCCCCAGAACAATATCCAGACGACTTGGCAAAGCGAATGGTAGAAGAATTCATCACAAAAGGCCGCTCGAAATCTCGGGGCAGCGCAAGTTAGTTGAGCTTGACCTTGCTGAAGCGTCGCTCAACTTCCTGCAATGTCTCATCTTTCTTGCAAAACGCGAGCCGGACTTTTCGGGAGCCCAGTTTCTTGTCTTGATAAAGCGCAACCGCGGGAAGTACAGCGACTTTCGCATTTTCCAGCAGAAACCGCGTGTACTCTTGACCATCAGCGAACGCTTCAGGTGCGTCAGCTAGGATGTAATAAGCCCCATCGGGTTGATGGAAACCTATCTTGCAGCTTTCTAGGATCTTCATCATCATCTTCCGCTTCTTGTCGTACATTTCTGCGAGTTCATTGTAATATCTTGTCGGGAAGTTGAGAGCAGTAACGAGCGCTTCTTGTAGCGGCGTCGGCGCTCCAATAGTAAGGTAATCATGTATCTTTCTTATCGCGTTTGACAAGGGTTCATTCGCAATTGCCCATCCTACCCGCCACCCAGTGACGCCGTAAGTCTTCGAGGCTCCACTCACTGTCACTGACCTCTCGGACATGTTACCGATGCTTGCAAGACTCACGTGTTGTTTGCCATCGTAAATTATGTGCTCATAGATTTCGTCAGTGATTGCGATGCAGTGGAAGTCTTCACAAAGATCCGCTATTAGTACGAGCTCTGAACGGCTGAACACTTTGCCTGTCGGGTTGTTAGGAGTGTTAATCATGATCAGTTTGGGTCTTTTTTCCATCGCAGCCTTCAACCGCTCATGATTCAATTGGAACTCTTTGCCTTGGAAGGGAACGTACACTAACTGCGCCCCCGCAAGTATGGCGTCGGGAACGTAGTTTTCGTAGAATGGGTCGGTCACCACGATGCTATCGCCTGGATCTGTCAATGCTAATACGGCGGCAGTCACGGCCTCGGTTGCACCACAAGTGACTGTAACGTTCTTGTCGGGGTCAGCATCAATTTCATTGTAATCCTTCGCCTTGCGAGCTATTGCATCTCTCAGGCTTTTCTGTCCCCAAGTGATCGGGTATTGATTGTATCCACTTTTCAACGCCTCAACAGCAGCATTTACCAGTTCCACAGGCGGATCAAAGTCAGGCATACCTTGCGAGAGGTTGATCGCCGAGTGCTCTTCGCTTAGTCTGGTCATTTCTCTTATGACCGATTCTGTGAAGTAATCCAATTTCTTGGACATGTGTCATCCTAACGTTGCAGGGATTTGTGAGGATTCTTTGAGCTAAACAATCTTCGCCTGAAGGTTAAGACCAACGCCGCCAATGCAATCACTAGAAAGGTAATTGGTAGAAAGGTCCAGAGTTTTGATGCATTCCCTGTCTCAACCACAAAAGCCAGCATAGTCGATACGCGTATCTCTCCTAGGTTCAAGCCTATTGCTAACGTGTAGTTCCCAGGGTAAACTCTCGATGACAATTGTGCCTGTACTCCAGTCTGGATTTCACCGGCGGTTTCTAAACTCGGATATTGAGGGGAGAAATTGACCGAGATTTCTTTAGGGTTATAGGAGGACCATGAATAGTCCCAGGTCCCATTCCCGCCAAATGGTGCGTTCAAATCTGCGAAAATGGAAAATGAGAGCGTATCGTCAGCTTTCGCAACCAAGTTGTCTATTGTTGTATGAACGTTGGCTGGAATGCGGAGGGTTGTATGAACCACACCTATCTTGTTGTAAGCCCATTCAGCGAACCAAACATCGCCGCTGGGTGCTAAGGCAATCCACAGCGATGTGCTGATTGGTCCCGTAGGGATCGTATATTCCACCATCGATCGACGATCCGAGCTAAGATACCCTATGCTGTTTCCCCCATGTTCAGAGAACCAGATCCTTCCTTCGCGTCAACTAACAACCCGTTGGGAATTGACAAGGGGTAAACATCTGCCGGCGGAATCCGCGTCGGATAATGGGTTGTCCTGCCAGTGATTGGATCGTATCTTACTATCCAGCTCCCTCCATGATCCGCGAACCAAACCATGCCTTCCTTGTCTACGGCTATACCCACTGGAGAACCAACAATGGCAGGTGGCGTCTCCACACTCACATTGTATTCAGAGAGACTGTGCGTTGTAACATCGAATCTTCCGACTCGTCGAGAATACGCTTCAGTGAACCACAGCATTCCGTTCTCGCCAAATGTCAAATCCGCGGGTCCAGAATGGTTGTTCGGGAGTGCGTATTCCTCGAGCCGCTTCGAGAACTGATCGTATTCGCCAATCTTGTTACCCAGGAATTCCGTGAACCAGATTTTGTTGTAATGATCTACCGTAATTCGCATGGGAAATGAGCCATTGCCAGGTATACTTACCGAAGTGAAATTTCTATTTGCGACGTCAAACGAAATTAATCGTCCTGTTCCTCCTCCGACTATCGTGCCACCTGGATTCACTGATCCTTTTCCAGCGTATTGAGTCATCCAGACATGCCCAATTCGATCAGTGACGACTCCCCACATGTCACCCACGCCTGGCACTTTGAACTCGTAGAAGGATTGACTTTGTGGATCGAACATGCCTAGCTGGCTGGCATTCGACTCTGTGAACCATATTCGACCTTGTGAATCAGCAGTGATCGCCAATGGCGCAGATTCAGGCGTTGGTACGTTATATTCTTCGACGTACCGCGGCAAAGCTAGAGCGGTTGAGGATACGGTGTTCAGCTGAAGTGATATGAGCACACAACCGATTAGGACACAAGCGAGAAAGCGAGTGCTGGTGGCGATTTTAAATTCTTCCCATCTTCGGCGATTGTGGGGACCGGCTCAGTAGTGTAGGCCGCAGTTCTCGCAGTAGTATCTATTGTAGTATGGAATCTCTGTCAGGCCGTAGCCGCATTCGGAGCATGCGTAGAAGGCGCTTCCTTCGTATATGACGGGTACTTCGATCACTTGCTGCTCAGGTTCGGATTCGTAATTTGATTCTTCTTCTACGTCCTCTGACAAAATCAACACTACTCGTATAGTAGATGGATGTCGATTCAAAAGGTTTTCGTGGAGAAGGATGAACGAGATTTGTGGCTTGCTAGCTGTCCCCAAAGTCGATATAACACTTCATTTGCGTACATCAAGAGATAGACATGTGAATGGCGCTAGATAATGGAGAACAAGAAGTCCTTAGCTCAAAGGAAAGTCATCATTTTTGACCTAGATGGTACGCTGACTGAGAGTAAATCCGACCTCGATAAGGAGATGGCTAGACTGATGTCTGAGCTACTCCAGAAAAGATTCGTAGCAGTGACGTCAGGCTGTTCTTTTCATCAATTCGAGAACCAGTTCCTCAGTAAGCTCCCGAAGAGGACCGGCCTGTGGAACTTGTTCCTGTTTCCAACATGTTCCGCCAGCGGCTACTACTATGACAGAAGTAAGGGCACGTATTATCGGGCGTACAGCAATCTCATACCAAAGCAGGCCGTCAAACGGATACTCAAATCGTTCGAAGAAGTTTTCGCAGAAATAGGTTATTCCCACCCAAAAAGGACGTATGGACCGGTTCTTGAGAACAGGGGAAGCCAACTTACCTTCTCCGCGTTAGGACAAGAAGCTCCACTACATCTTAAGCGAAGATGGGATCCTGATCAAAGGAAGCGGCTGAAGATCAGAAGACACCTGCAAACTCGATTGCCCAACTTTGAGATAACCATAGGCGGCACCACCTCGATCGATGTCACGAGAAAAGGTGTCAACAAGACATTGTGCGCAAGGAAGTTGAAGGAGCGCCTCCACGTGGAACGGAAGAATATGCTCTTTGTCGGCGATGCCCTGTTTAGGGGCGGAAACGATTACATCATGAAAAGTACGGGTATCAAATGTATACCCGTCTCGGGTCCAGAAGAAACGAAGGAACTCGTAACAAGAATCATAAAGACTGCCCCCGGATAGAGTCACAACCTTTGTGATCGGTCGCTTCGAGTACTCGAAGGAGACAGCAGAATCATTTAACAAGCACTTAGACAACTTGGCATGAAAGCTTGTCCGGGGCCGTGGTCTAGCATGGTTATGATACGCGGCTTGGGCCCGCGAGTGCTGCCACAAAAGCAGCCGCGAAGTCGCCGGTTCAAATCCGGCCGGCCCCACCAAGCCTAAAACGCAAAACCGGATAGAACCGACCTATCAAGGTCCCCGGCTAGAACCTTCGATGCAGAATGCCATCAGAACCGTTACTAAAGATAGCCACTACATCCCACCGCGAACCACCATGCATCCTCGATTGGAAGCGGTGTAAAGGTCCTACGAAGGTCGACCTGAGCTTCTATCTGAGCATCAACCGGAACGCAAACCACAGAAAACGGTCCTCAAGAGTCCAAAACACGGGTAATTTCGCTTTCTAGCCTTAATGTTCCGCAAAACTTGCAGTAGCTCTCGTTGGAGGTTCCGGTGACCCCTTTTTTGCCATGCTGACAGCTCTCACATCCTAGTCAACACTTCGCCGAGCTCTTGGGGTCTGAGGTTTGAGCTGTGGTCAGACTCGACTGGTACCATATTCACACCTAAGACTACTGATTACCTGCTCAGCAGTCAACTTCAGGTTCCTCTCGACGATGTCGACCACCCCTTCGACCCCTACCTTGACCCCACCGTCGACCCCACTACCACTACCATGGACCCCTACCTCAACCCCTACCTTTACCCCTCCTTCGGGGACACTATTCGGTAATAGTGTCTGATTTGTGCTTGAATTTTGGTCTTGAAGTGTAATTATCGTGGTTGGAGGTGTGGTTGATGGGGTGCCTGAGGGTTTTGTGGCACTGCTGGACGTGGTGCACGTTGTTTGAGGAGTGCTTGAAGCGCCTCTTCGCTGCCTTTTGATGACTATGATGTACACCTCTCCTGAGAGTGTGGCGTGTCCGAGTTTTCGGTGGCTTTGCGACGGGTGCATCCTTGACCTATTGCTGAGCGTTCCACATGTCAGTTATGACTTCTGTGAGGCGTGGTAAGAGGGCTAGCATGCGCTGAGCCTCCTCATCAAGCGGTTTTAGGGGTGCTCAGCGGGGTGCTCCGTGGTTAATGGGGTGGTCGGAGGGGTCCTTGCTGCGGTCTCAGCGGCCTTACGTTCCGCTTCTGCCGCATCAGCCTTAGCCTTCGCCTCTTCGGCGGCCTGTAACTCAGCCACATACTTTGCATGGGCCGCATCGATGATTTCCTTACTGAAGTTGAGGCCCTCCTTTACGCAGTGGGCTTCGAGGATGTCCCTGTTAGTGGCCTTCCAAAACTCCTTGTTACGAGTGTAAATCGATTCAGTTTGAGCAGCCAAGTCCGCTGCCTTCTTCTGCTCTTCAGCTAATTTGATGGCCGCTAAGTCTTCAGGGTCATATTCAGGTTGCTTAACAGGTTCTCGGGAGATGCCTCCGACTGTCAAAGATCTGGAGATGGCTAATCGATTTTTAGATTAGTGTCAAAAGCCGATTGTTGACGGCATTTTCCTATCCGAATGCACCTTGTACGGGATTACCAGAGACGAAACCGTATAATATCCATCCTAAACCGAGAACCACAAGCCCGTGTAAAACCCATCTCAAACGTCTTGCTAAAGGAAGATGTGTTCCCGTTGTCGTGATTACAACATCAACAAACACACATATCACCCATAATTCCCAGTACCATCCTCTTCCAATTAATGCTTCAGCAAAATCGTTCAATCTACCTGCTAACGCTAAGAACCAAGAAGGCGATATGCCAGAAAACGTGCTGGGAAAATATACTGCAAGTCCGAAAATGACAAACGTGGCACCTTCGACTGCCGCTCCGAATTTGACCCAGTCGCTGGAGGCTCTAAGCACAATATATACACATAAGCTTACTGCAATTATTAGTGGCCAAGCGAGAACTGACGACAAGAATTTCTTCTACACTCGTGCTGATGTTTTTGCAATAATTGGGTTTTCCATGTTATTTTCGGCGATCATATTTTCTCCAGATCGCATTTTGTTGTTAGGCATTTCTATGTTCTGCATTCTTGTAGCCCTCTTACTTGAATTAAGAAGCATGTTCTCGGGCTAGCTACTTAGCTTCTATCTGCAATAACTTTCTCAACAAACTAAGGTCATGCTCACACCCTTCGATGATTGCCCTTAAACCAATCTTTCTAACCCGAAATAGAACTGCCGTGTAACCTTTCAAGTTCCTCTAAGTTCTCTTACGTCTCTGCAACTAACTTAACGCCTACTTGTACCTCAGGTGAATTGACCTGCCCGACATCAGCAAGTCTGAGGAGTCAGGCGCACCAACGCTGTCGATTTAAGGCCTTAAGCCGCTGTCGATTTAAGCCCAAGCGCAAAATCAATCCAAGTACAGATTGGGAATTATTTGTCAGCCTCAAGTATTATGGAGCCTCGGGCGGGGTTTGAACCCGCAGACCTGCCGCTCTCTTGTTGATTACAAGGCGGCTGCTTTCCAGTGCTCATCAGATGAGCATCTGCCAGGCTGAGCCACCGAGGCGTCCAACCGACGTATTGAAGACGATGCTTAAAATTCTCCCTTATGAAGCCATCCGCGTCTTGCGGTATCGCTTTGATGCTTCTACTAGTGCAGTGATAGCTGGGAGCTCCTCGCCAGCAAGGAGTGATAGCATGGCTCCGCCTGCAGTGCTTACGTGCGAGAGCCTGTTGGCGATTCCCAACATGCTGGCGTATCCTGCCATATGTCCTCCACCGATGACCGTGAAGGCACCAGAATTTGCCATCGCTTCCAGTACCCTGCGGGTTCCAGTTTCGAATCCGGCCTGTTCGAATACGCCCATTGGTCCACTCGCGACCACAGTTTTTGATTCCTTTATTGTTTGAGCGAACGCTTCTGACGTCTTGCTTCCAATATCCATCGCATTTCCAGTAGCCTTTGCGATGTCTCTCGTGGAGACCTCGAGGCGCTTGCCACCCTCTAAGGTTCCAAAGTCAACCGGGGCAATGATTCGGTCGCCATATTTTCGGATCATATCGCTTGCCTTTCTTATTTGGTCGGTAGCATCGGCCAACCACTCCTCCTCAGACTCATTGAACTTCTGACCCCCAGCCTTCAGGAACACCTTGCCGACGTTGCCGCCCACTAGGACATGATCCGCCTTGCCTGTCGCTAAGATATTCTCAACTACTGGCACTTTATCCTCAATTTTGGCGCCACCGAGAAGGTATGTGCTCGGCCGTTCAGGCTCTTTCAGCAACCTATTCAGACGCAGCCAATTCCTTCTCAAGCAATAAACCGGCAGCTGAAGGCAGAACGCATGGAAAGCCTACCATCGAAGCTTGTGATCTGTGGGCAGTGGCAAAAGCGTCATTCACGTACAAATCGAAGAGCGGTGCTAAGCGTGAGACCAGAATTGTTTTAGCAAGTTTCTCTCCCTTATCCTCCAAGTTCTCTTCCGCACAGAGCCGAACATTATCAAGAACCAGCACCTCTCCTCTCTTCGTCTCGCTAATTGCTTCTCTAGCCGAAGGCCCAATCACGTCCTCGACAAACTTGACTCGTTGTGAGCAGACCGCCTTCAATAAATCTGCATGTTGCTGAAGTGATGTGAAATCATCTTTGCCTGGGCGACTCTGATGCGCCAGGACCACTACCTTCGCTTCACGTAGAGCATCCAAACTCGGTTTTGCAGCTATGATTCTACTCTCGTCCAGAACGCGATTGGTTGTGGGGTCTAGTGGGCTGTTGATGTCCAGTCGGAGTAGAATTCTTTTGTCTCTTAGGTCGAAGTCGTTGAGGGTTAAGTAGTCTAGTTCCATCAGTGTCAAATCCCTTGTAAGATCAGGAGGAAGTAGTTGATTTAACGTCTTTTCGGATCATCCTAGACGTGCAACGATAGAGAACATTTTTACATAGAGAATTGAATTTGCTGGCTCGTGCCGGGGTGGCTCAGCTGGTAGAGCGCCAGCCAGGCTTAGGGCGAAACTCATAATCTGGAGAGCAATGGGCCCAGAAGCCGCGAGTTCGATCCCCGAAAACGTTCACTAGAGCTTCGGGCGAAAACCTCGCTCCCGGCACCATCTCCCCATCATTTCGTAAAGTAACTGCTCCCTTTGGACTTGGCAGACGATTCGAGGATCATCTTGATCACCCTCAATCCGACCGTGGGGAACAGAATGGAATTGTTGACAAGTGCCACGATCAACGTGGGCAGCCCAAAGAGCACCGTTGCGACGATCGGGGTATTGAAGAGCAACGCAATCGTCACGTTTTGAAGCGTCTCACTCATCAGAGTGAGTAGTATAGAAGATACGACCATTATCAGAAAGTCAGGTTGTTTGACAAACTTCCGAGCAATCCCGGCGAAAACACCGATTATTCCAATTATGATCGCAATGAACGGCGTCCAAGGACCAGGTACTGTAGCTATATCAGAGATCACAATTATCGAAGCCCCAGTCACGAACCCCGCGACTGGACCAAGAGTGAATCCGCTGATGAACGTGAGAGTCTCAGTCAAACCAACTGCTATCAGCAGACCGTAGAACGGCTGCGGGGTGAAGATTATCACATTCTCGAGGAGTATCCTGGTTAACGCTCCAACCGCTATCAGAGCTGCGGTCAGCGCAACGTTCTTGGAACAAGTCAGAGATTTCACCATGCGGGCTGGATAATCCAACCAACCTATAACCACTTGACTATTCCTGCACACTTTAAAGCCGTTGGTGAACTTTCTATGCCTAATGATCAGCCGATGACGCTTCTGAATTACCTCGAAACAAAGGGGATAACACTGGGTGACCTCATAACGACCGCCTTGGAGCTATTCGTTCCTCATCCAGGAGTCGAGAGCAGGGAGAAAGCCATTCAGATTCTAACTGAGGAATTCAATGACGTGTTTTCTGACGTTAATGTCTCCTGTCTGGTTGTTGCGTGCTATATGGCTGAAGATGAAGCTAGAGCGGGGCGAATTCCGAACCTGACCGTGGAGAGGTTTCTGGGACGACCGGGACTTGTCACTGATGAGCTTCTCGGTATGACTATTGCGAATTACATTGCAGGCGCTAGGGGGATCTTCGAATTCGTCCGGTTTGATCAACAAAAGCCTGGGATCCTCAGCAAATTGGGACCAATTGTCAACGACGCTATAGGTGGACTTATCGCGGGTTGTTCATCGAACATGTACTCAGCGGCAACTCGACGCAATCAGATGGTTTGATTGCGAATATTCAGAGCAATCCGCAACTCCGTTGCTTTCTTAACGATCATCCCGGTCGGCATGGATAGCGACGGTATATCATTAGCCGCCGAATACATGCCTGGGTTTCCCATTATAGGCGCCTTCACTGGCCTTGTTGCAGGAACCTTCATTTGGATTCTCGAGTCCGTGCTCCCTACTTTGCTTGTGAGCGTCCTGGGCTTGGGAACATTAGTGCTATTGAACGGAGCACAGCATCTTGATGGGCTACTTGACTTCGGCGACGGCATCATGTGTCACGGTTCAAGAGCCAGGAAACTCAGGGTGATGCGAGATCCACAGACCGGAGCCGGCGGTTTCACTATCGGCTGGATTATTCTTTCTGCCACCGCCTTTGCTATCGCCAGCTTGAACCGAGGTATTGTGATACAGTCTGTGTTGGTGTCAGAGGCAGCTGCCACTTTTTCAATGGTCCTTGAAGCCTGGGCTGGAAGTGCCGCTCATAGGGGGATGAGCAGCGGATTCATAACTGCAATGCATTCAAGATGGCGTAACTTGCGTCTCGCCTCATCGACTCTTCTCTTAGTTTTGATAGCTCTCCCGATGCTGAATATGGTAGGCATAGCCGTGATCAGCGTAGCCATACTCGTTCCGATGATCATGATGCTCGTTTCAAACAGAGCATTCGGTGGCGTGACGGGCGACGTGATGGGGGCTACACATGAATTGACACGACTCGTGTCGCTTGCAGTGATCTTGGTGGGAATAAGGTGGCTATAGCAGCACTTGTAATGGCAGGAGGAAAGGCAACTCGAATGCGTGCAGGAACAGAGAAGCCGCTTCTTCAGGTCGGGGGCAAATCAATGATTCAGCGCGTCATAGAGGCCCTAAAGGAATCAGAATCAGTTAATCGGATAATTGTCACCGTAGGCACCAATACGCAGCAAACTGCAGAGACGGCAAGACGTCTAGGAGTTGAGGTCACTGAAACAGCGGGTGACGGATACGAGCCAGATATGAAACAAGCGATAAAGAGTCTAGGCTTAGAAGATGTTGTCGTCGTATCAGCGGACCTACCATTTCTCGTTCCCCGAATGGTAGATGATGCTGTCAAATGCTATTTTTCGAGCGGAAAACCAGCGCTAATGGTTGCGGCTCCCGTTGAATTGTATAGTAAGTTCGGTATGAAACCGTCATATACCTTCGATTTGGATGATCAACAGGTCGCACCAGTTGGATTGAACGTGATCAACGGAAGACGAATTGATGAGCCGAGATTGGATGAGACGGTATTCGTGGCTAAACTGATAGGCTTGGTCTTCAACGTTAATACCCCAACCGACTTGGAGTTGGCTAGGAATCGCCCAGAAGGATCGCACGATGAAACCTAAACCAGTCATGAGAACACCCCGTTCTTACCAGCTCACTCGAATCTCAGCCTTGTCAGCGTTGTCGGTCGTCGGATCGTTCATTCATCTCCCCGGACCAGTACAGACAGTCGCGTTTGATTCTGCACCAGGCTTCTTTGCAGCTCTCTTGTACGGTCCCCTAGATGGAGCTGCTGTGTGCGGTCTGGGTCACATTGCGACATCGATAGTAAACGGTTTTCCCCTAGGAATCTTGCACCTTCCAATTGCTTTGGGGTTGGCTCTTGCAGGGGCCGGCATGGGATCGTTTAATCGAAAATTCGGACTGTTTCCGGGTGTAGCGATCGGCATCATCATAAACACAATCCTGATCGTGATTGCAGTCCCGGCCTTGGGTTGGCAGGCCACTCTTGGCTTTCTTCCTTTCCTAGCTCTTGCGGCGATCGCTAATGCGGTAGTCGCGTCAATAGCCTATCGAAGCCTGAAAGATCGGATTCCATTTTGACCAAGTCGAATACCGTCAAAAGGATTGAAACCGCAAGGGACATTGTCCTTCTTCGGCTTGATGGAAGACGAATCTTGGTTGTGAGTTGTGATTCGACGGGAGCGGTAGGTCCCAAACCCATGGATTCGCTCAAAGTGGATGCAGCAATCGTGGGGAAGTTTACGGCTAGAGTTGCGTTAATGGAGATTATTGCTGTCGGAGCAAAGCCCATCTGTCTTGCGGTGGCCTTGTGCGTCGAACCTGTACCGACGGGACGCGAGATAATGAAAGGTGTCCGCCGCGAACTAAACGCGTCCGGTTTCGGAGGAGTCAGCATTGTCCAAAGCTCTGAGAAGAATTTCCCTGTGCGACAAACCAGCGTTGGCGCAACGGCCAACGGAATTGTGGATGATCACCATCTTAGGATGGGGAGGTGTAAGCGCGGAGATTTCGTTATTGCCGTCGGCAAACCTCGCGTAGGGCGCGAAGTAATTGAGGGTGAGCGAACTGGATCAATCGCAGATCTTAATGTCGCACAGGATCTGCTGGAATTGCCGTATGTCCACGAGATTATTCCAGTAGGATCGGGGGGGATAATGAAAGAGGCATCTATCGTCGGAGCTGATTCTAGACTCCATTTCTATCCAGAACTTAAGACGCAGGTGGATATGACGAAGTCAGCTGGACCTGCAACAGTAATTCTATGCGCTATCGTCCCTACCAAGTGGTCTCAGTTGCAGAAGACGATCGATAAACCTTTGAGTTTTGTCGGTGAACTAACGTGAGGCCAAGACTTCGCTGACCATCACCATATGGGATTGTTTAGTTTGACGAAAGGCGGAATGCTAGCGACGATTCAGGCTGTGGCTCAGATCCGGAGTGCAGGCCCATCTCCAGCATTCGCCTATCCCCAAGTTTGCTGCGCGCTTCTCCTCATAGGCGATAACAAAGCGGTGGGGCGAACCCAACTGTCTAAGATGCTCAAGCTTGGTGAAGGCACGATACGGACCATAATCAGGCATTTGAGCCGAGCGAATCTAGTCAGAAGCACGAAACAGGGATGTACCCTTACGCCGAAAGGACTTTCACTCTACAAGCGTCTGAGGACGAGACTCTCCAAGACACATTTGGTGGACGCTGGACAGCTTGCGTTGGATAGCGAGAGTACGGCACTTCTTGTTAAAAGGGCGGCTCAGCGGGTGAAACATGGAATAGAACAACGAGATGCTGCAGTGCGTGCTGGAGCAGCTGGTGCTTGTACAGTCCTAATGAAAGAGGGCATACTCATAATGCCCCCAGGCTCTGATGAATGGGGGTCAGGCTTAGATAATCATCTAACCAAACAATTAATGAGCATATTTCATCCTGGACAGAATGACGTAATAATTATCGCAAGCGCGAATGAGAGAACTCTCTCTGAGTATGCTGCAATAGCAGCTGGATTGACGTTATTAGATTAGCCGCACCGTGACGCTAGTGGGGCTTTATGACTCTCACGTCACCGTTTTTCTGTCCAACATATGCTCGGTGCACTAGGCCAATGAAAAGTCCCGTCTCCAGTACTCCCGCTATTCCCTTCAAGCGTCTCTCTAACTGGACAGGGTTCTTGATCTGTCCGAAATCCACGTCAACCACGAAGTTGCCATTATCGGTGATCACTGGACCTACTTTTCCTGTACTATCTCTCAGCCTACCTCTGCCTCCTATCTTTGCAACTTCAGATTGAACGTATCTGTAGGCAAAAGGCAGAACTTCCAGCGGGATGGATTGCTTGCCTCCCAAATGGTCGACCAATTTTGATTGATCCACCGCTACGACGAAATTGCGTGCGGAGGAATCCACGATCTTTTCTCGAAGGAGGGCCCCGCCGCCTCCCTTCACTAGGTGCAAGCTACCCTTCTTGACTTGATCTGCCCCGTCAATAGCATAATCGACACAGGCAGCTTCGTTTAGATTCATTATCCTTAGACCAAGTGACGCAGCCAAGTATTCCATTTGGTATGATGTTGGTACAACGGAGAACTCCATCTTCCGATCTCGCTGTAGTCTGGCAAGCTCTCTTACAGCGTAAGCCATAGTTGACCCGCTTCCGAGTCCAATTACCCATCCGCTCTTCACTGGTTCTATTGCCTTAAGGACAGCATTTCTTTTGGCGTCCTCGATCCAGGACAAATCTATCCTTCCGATTCTATCTGTTCGAGTCGATCCATCGCTTTGAGGATCTCACTGCGAATCTGCTCGACACGCTTTTCGGCATCGGTAGCTTGCTTCTCCTCTTTCTGTGCCCCCGATATCACAGTCGAACTCCCGGCTGGTGAAACTTGGAGCGGCCCTGGGTTGCCGCTTTTCAATCGCATTATATTACCGTCCATCTCGGCTAATTTCGCGTTAAAATCTCTAACAAGTTCCTCTCGAGACTTCTCTAAATCGTAGAGATTGACAGTGCGTTGGCATTTCGCGATTGTGCTTTCCAGTTGTTGGAGGTCCACTTTGTATTTGTTGACCAGTCTATCTCGTTCGACTAGGCTGATTATTCCTTTAGTTTCTGATTCAAATATGGTGGTGAGAGCGGACCCGATGATTTGGCGCTCGAGGAGAAGAACCTTCAGAGCACCTCTCGCTTTGTTAACCTCATCCTCGGAGGCTGAGTGAGTCTGGTCTGCAGTCTGCTTGGGAAGAGGGGGCAGCGGAATGATTCGTTCAGATTCAGAGGTCTCGGACCTCTTCCAAAATGCAAGAGTTGCGAGGTTGATCACGATCAGCCCCTGAACGAAATCGCTTATCTGCGAATCAGTGTATTAATAGCTTCGCGCCATAAAACGCTGGCCGCAGTTCTTCGGTTTTGACACGTTCATACAAATCCCGCTCAGACCAATGACAACCATCATGGTCAGTATTGCGTAAAACGCGAAGTGTTTTACACTGATTGTGACAACTAGCAAATCTGTGATCCACATTGCATTTGGAGGGCTCATTCTATGCTTCGGCTGCGCGATCAAGAGTATGGGAATTCTTGCTCAACCCGAATGAAATCGCACCATGCTTCCCAGATTTGCAATCTCTTGAAGTAGTCTCGCCTGACACATTCCGCGCCAAAGTCAAAGTTGGTCTATCACTAGTCAGAGGCACGGTGGATTTCGAATTCCATACTACCGAGAAAAACCCGATGTCATTTGCCAAACTAATTGGCAACGGTAAAGGCGTTGGTAGCACAGTGGCAATCCAAACAAGTTTCTCACTCACAGATTCCGGAACAGGAACTAAAATAGCTTGGAGTGCCGAGGTTACATTCGGTGGAGTAATGGCAGGCCTAGGTTCCAAACTTCTTGATTCGACCTCAGGCAAGATGGTTACTCAAGTAATCGAGAATCTCAAGAACAAACTAAATGAAAAAACAAGAGCATAACTTCAGCTATACGCTTCGAAGCCCCTCCCCAGTACGAGCGACGCAATCTTAAGATCCATAATTTCGTCCGTTCCTTCATAGATCCTTGCAACACGTGCGTCACAAAAGTGTCTTGCAACAGGAGACAGGAGAGAGTACCCGAATCCGCCGAAAATCTGGACGGCCATGTCGGCGCTTTCGTAAGCCAATCTTGAGGCAACTCGTTTCGCAATTGCTGATTGAAGATCTACCCTGTTGCGAAGGTCGATGTTACCAGGATTAGAGTCAAGTTGCGTCTTGTCGATCGCAGCCACATAATTCGGCCATCGAGCCATCTCACCATTCATGGCAATCTGCGAAATGTATCTCTGGATGAGTTGGTGTTTCCCGATCAATTTGCCATGCTGTGTTCGCGATTTCGCTCGCTCAGTGACCGAGCTGAGGCAATCTTCGATTATGCCCAAGCAGCCAGAACCTATCCCAATTCTGCCATTCAGTAGCGCCGAGTATGCAACGTGCAGGCCCTTCCCCTCCGTGCCGAGAAGATTCTCCTTTGGAACTTTGCAGTCATTTAGTTCCAAGAGGGCGGTATCTGAAGTGAAGAGCCCGATTTTTTCTTCAAGATGCATCGCTGCGGAGAACCCCTCGGCCTTAGAATCAACGACGAATGCAGACATTCCCTCTCTCCGCCCCTTTGGATATGCGAAGATTATGAGCGCCTTAGCTATGGAACCATTAGAGATCAGGTATTTCGTTCCGTTTAGCACGTATCCACCTTCGCGTTCCTCGTAGGTGCTTTTTAGTGAAGTAGGTTCGCTTCCAGCCTCCGGTTCAGTTAATCCATATGCCAAAATCCTCTCGCCCTTCGCGGCCGGAACTAAATATCGGCGTTTTAGATCCTCAGACCCGTATTGAGCAATTGCGAGGCATGCTAGAAGGCAATGAACATCAACAAACGTAACTACACCCAAACCTAACTGGCCAAAACGTTCGAGCGCCAGAGCCCAAATCAGCGAGTCGGCACCTGCTCCTCCATACTCCAAGGGAACCGTGAGGCCCATTAGGTCATATTTCGTGAGAACTCGCGGAGTTTCCTCGTTATACTTGTGAGCGATGTAATGCTCAACCTCGGGCAAATAGAGCTCTTGACAAGCCTGGTCTACACGCTCCAACAGTTTTTGCTGCCCGTCATTGAGAGTCCGTAACCTACTTGCTTTTTCAATCGACTCCGCGAATAAGCCTTCCAAACCTGTGCCTCTCTCTAATGCGCAAGGATTGGAACATTCTTTTACATGTTTTCCGTTGCCTGTTTCTTGACCCAAATGCAAATTAAGTTGAAGCAGGCTCACCGAAGATTGTAACATTAGGTTTAGGTGAGAGATCTACTGAAGCTTACAAGGTTTGAGACGAATCCAATCATCGAACCTAGACCTGGATTGGGCTGGGAAATGGATGGAACATTTAACCCGGCGGCAGTGGCAGTAGGGAACACGACTCACCTATTATACCGAGCCGTAGACCAGAACAGGGTTTCACGCTTAGGATATGCGCAGTCAAATAACGGAGGAAAAATCTCGTTTCGCTCTTCTGCCCCGGTACTTCAAGGGTCCTTTGGATGGGAAGAGTTCGGCTGCGAAGATCCTCGTGTGGCTCTAATCGATGGAGTATATTACATAACATACACGGCTTTTTCGTCAAGGTCCCCGAATTGCGTTGGCGTCAACACAAGATTTTACGCATTTTGAAAAGCACGGGCTGGTGGGACCTGACCTGGATGACAAAGATGGTGTCCTCTTCCCGGGGAGA
This sequence comes from Candidatus Bathyarchaeota archaeon, assembly GCA_963783645.1. Taxonomy (GTDB): domain Archaea; phylum Thermoproteota; class Bathyarchaeia; order 40CM-2-53-6; family 40CM-2-53-6; genus FEN-987. Next base: position 62,072 of record CAWAOH010000014.1, read on the forward strand.
CTCAACGGAAAGGTTGTGATGCTGCACCGGCTTGACTCGAAAATTCAAATGGCGTACTTCGACAATCCCGAATCATTGAGTAATTCCCAGGAGTTCTGGAGCCAGTACGTAACACATTATGATGATTTTGAGCTCATTAGGTCGAAGTATCCTTGGGAAGAGCTGAAAGTTGGCGTCGGCCCTCCACCAGTTAAAACTGACCGCGGATGGCTCGTCATTTATCATGGAGTAAGTGCGCAGCGTATCTACCGCGCTGGAGCAATTTTACTTGACTTAGACGAACCCACGAAGATTCTGGCACGGACCAGAGACCCGATCCTTGAACCAGAAAGCGAATTTGAAAAACACGGCCTAGTCCCGAACGTTGTTTTCCCCGAGGGAGCAGTTATTCAGAATGGGGACTTGCGAGTCTATTACGGTGGAGCTGACAGAGTTTCCTGTATGGCTAAAGCGCCACTCGACGATTTTCTGGACGATTTGGAAAAAGACGCATAACGGTTCTAGCAAGCGGGATCAATCTTTTCGGACGTTTTCAATAAATGTTGCCGCGCCCAATAGATAGGCGAGTGTGGATTCAGAGCCTTGATTTTCGTTCAGACCAGATTGGTTTATTCCATCGTAGCATGCACCGGTCGAATCATCGTAGACCCCGACCGACTTTGTGTTCATACCGTAGAACCAGCCCAGTGCCTGACGCAACGCCGTCTCGTATAGTTTTGAGCGTGTGAGCTTGTAAGCTAGAGCAGTAGTTTCCACCATTCCTCCAGCCTCGATTGGCTGTTGATCATAGAATGCTCTCTTTCCACCCTTGACATACCAGCCATCGCTCCCGATTGGAACGAAATTTTCGTCGATTGTCGTGGCCTTAATCAGGAAACCCAGCGACTGTTCCGCAGCGTCTAGGTACGCTTTTTCACCAAGTGATTGGTACCGGCAAGCAGTGCTTGGCTTAGGCGCGCGTTGTCATAGCATAGGATGCTTTCAAACCACTCCCAGCCCGGGGAACGATTGTAATTGTAACATTCGAGCAGGCTGTTGGTTAATTCCTTGAGGTTCATGGCCAAATTCGAGTCTTTCGTATCGCTGTGAAGTCTCTCCGCGAGACCGAGGCATGTATACGCTTTGGTCCGGAGTGACGCGGCTTTCTTGGCCCATGGTAGCGCACGGTCGAATACGAGTTGGGCGGATTTTTTCATCCCAGCAGGTAGATCCGAGTTGATGACTGCCCCCATCGCCCAGATTGCGCGTCCCAGGTGATCCCCAACCGAGGGCTGATCTGTGATTCTATGCGAAAAATCCATCAGGTTATGCAGCTGGCCGTCCTGAGATTGCATGAGCAGAAGGAAAGCGAGTAGCTTTCGCTGGAGTTCTGAAAGCTTGTCACTGGGCCATAACGCTTGCGCCTTTGCAGCAAATGTCAACGCTCGCGCGTTGTCGTCTACCGTGTACCCTTCCCTTCGGGCTGGGACAGAGAATTTCACGTGTTGCAGAACGGCAAGGTGGTCCGTTAAGGTGAAGAAGTGGTCAAACTTCAGCGACTTCTGCAGTTTCCACGAGAGTTCTTCCAACTGGGATTGCAGATCTAATGACGTCACCATATTCGTCGGCCACTTTGGCCCATCCCACTTCTTGCCCATACTTTAATGCATTCTTCTCCAGCCTCCTCCGAAGCCCTGGTTCACCGAGTATTCGTTTGACGCAATCGGCTATTGAACTAGGATCTGTGAACTCACAGAATAGACCTCTATCATTACAGAGAACCTCCATCTGCGAATATCGTGGGTGTTGAAACAACAGCTTTTCCGTGAGTGAGAGCAAGCGTGATTGTCCCACTCGAGACTTGGTCTCTGCCTAAGTACGGGGCAATGTAAATGTCGGTTGCTTGAAGGAACAGTGATAGTTCGTCTTCTGGCACGTAGCGGTCCACGAAGCGGACACTGCGTTCAACCCTCAACTCCTTAGCCAATGTAACTAGTTTGTTGCGGTAGGCTTCTCCGTCGCGCTTTCGGACCTCAGGATGCGTCTCACCTATTACCAAGTAAAGTAAATCGGGTCGTTCTCGCACCAAATAGGGCAACGATTTGATTGCGTACTCTATACCCTTACCCGAACTAATCAGCCCCGACGTGGCGAGGACAGTGCGCTTCTGAAGTTGAAGATGACGTCTCGCATACCCTCTGCGCAATCGGTCAGGCAGGGCGGCTCCGTGATGAATGACTTCTATTTTTTTCTTGTCTATTCCATACTGATTTGCGAGAATTTTCGCCGCCGATTCTACGAAGACTACGATGACTGAGCTTAGTCTCGAAATTTCGAGAACAATGTCCTGTGCTTTCTCGGGCGGGGTAGTGAGTACTGTGTGGAACGTTGTTATGAGAGGTGCCTCGATGTTTTTGCAGAAGTCGAGGATGTACTCTCCCCACTCTCCCCCGTAGATCCCGAATTCGTGTTGGAGACTGACAACATCAACGTTTGATTCATTCAGGAACCCTGCTGCTGAAATGTAACTTCTGCGATCGTGTTGATGGATGACTGGCTTCCTGGTCGAATCGAAGGATGGTTCGTCCTCGACGGCGACTATTACATTCTGTTTACAATGTCCCCTAAGTAGGATAGCTTGCGCCAAATCGCGCGTGAAGGTTGCTATCCCGCACTCTCGCGGTGGATAGGTGCTGACGTAAGCGATTCGGGGTCTAGCATTCATGGTAGACATTTCCATGTGATTCCTAAGCTACGGCTTTCACCGGACGGTTAGTCCGCTGACTAATTCGAGCAAGAATACAACGAAAGACGCAACTGATAAGCTGACAATGGACCCCACGACTAATAACCATACACACTCGAAGTCAGCCTGCGAATCCGGTGCACTTTCTGACCGAAATTCAAGTCGGCTTCAAGACGGTGAGGATACCGATCTTCCTGCTCAGAGCGAGCTGAATCCTGCCCCTGTAACTGGCCACTCGAGCGTTTTCGATCTGTACCAGATCACCCTTAGATACTGTGCCGATTTGATTATTCCATACAGCCATCGGAATCTCTCCAGTCCCGTCCGAGAGCGTCACCTCGCAGACCAAGAGAGCATTTCCCTCCTTCGAGGTTACAGCTCTTACTTCTGACTTCCCAACCACATGAGCCTTGAAGGACACACCCCTCAATCCGGAACGAAGGTTACCGATCTCAGACGGGCCTACAATTCCAGAATTAGGCTTCGTCTTTGTCAGGAAGTAATTGGATAGCTCTTTTGGAACCCTAGTAAGTTTCCTTATAGAATCATTTTGGATGTTAGCCTGCGCTACCGGCTTTCCTTTAACAGAGAACATGTATGTCGACGAGTCTTCGCCGCGTGAGCGAATTTCGATCTGAAGATCACCACATCGCGCCTTTCCACGTTGCCGCGAAGCCACAATCGATTCATGCAATGCGTCTGTTGTCAGCTTGTGCTTCCTAGCGATGTGGAGCAGGTAAAGCAGATCTCGATCTCGGGTATGTGTTCTAGGTCCCGGTAAGTTCCATGGTGGAGCTATGATGATTCAACTAACATATAGTAAGACTGCAGCGGTAATAAAGCACCCGTATTAGAGGCTAAGAAAAAGGGGATTCATGGGAGTGTAAGACTCCCATTCTCTATTGTAGGACTTCGCCTGTTGCGAATCTGGGTCCAACCGAGATGATTTTGACCTTCACGTGGTCGCCAGGTCGGGTTTGTGGAACAAAGATTACGAAACCTTCGATTCTTGCGACTCCGTCGCCGCGACGGCTAGTCTCTTTAATGTCAAGTTCGTACTCCTTACCTTCCTCAACTGGCTTAGTGAAGGAACGGTCAAAGCTCATGCGTTTCACCTCATTCAGTTCGTTCAGCTAGTTCTTCGGGAGAAAACTTAGACGTCAACGCGATTGATTACGGTAGGACGTTCGCTTCAGCCCTTATACCTAACTCACACAGTGAAAGGGGTAAGCCTCTATTAAGACTCGTTATGCTCGATTGGAAGGAGCGAGATCGGATTCCCTAATGTCAACTAGCCACTATGTCGTATATTGGTTCGGTGCGTCCGTCAGCTGATCGAGGTATAATTCGTTTTTCCGCAATTTATTTCGCTATATGCACGTCTTGTGAAGGAGATGCCAATGTACAAGGCCAATGTAAACGAGATACCCGACGCCGCGGTAACTGAGGAAGGCGCTAAGGGCGTCAAGATAAAGTGGCTTATCAACAAGAAAGATGGTGCGCCAACCTTTCTGATGCGTCACTTTACACTGGAGGTTAGTGGTTTCACTCCGTTTCACAGTCACGACTGGGAACATGAGGTCTATGTTCTGGAAGGTTATGGAAAGGTTCGATACGAAGACCGGGAAGAGCAAATTGCGCCCGGAGATGCAATTCTGATTCCGCCGAAGACAAAACATCAATTCCAAGCAAGCTCAGAAAAACCTCTCAAGTTTCTCTGCATGGTACCAAAATGACACATGCCTCCCGACTCCAACCGGAGAAAACCAGTCGGTTTGTGTTCGTTCTGTGTACGTACCATTAGCATCTCTATGCTGCTCTCTTGCAGCGTTCGACAGCAAAATTACAACCCGAAACAGATCATGCGAGTCTCAAATGCAGATATTGTGGATCACCCGACGTTCGCGGTTGCGGTTTCAGATACAACGCACGGGGCATAGTGAAACGTTACCTGTGTCTCGATTGTGAAAGGAAATTCTCCATACCATACGTTGGTAGGTCGACGGATCACCTTGAACTCGGATGGTTACTCAATGAGATCGGAATGCTTACTACGAAACTGACGGAACTACTGTCAGATCTCAACGACCATATGGAATTCATCGAAAACTCGACGACAAGTAATGATGCGTCTCGCACTCCTGACCTCGAGAGTGAAAATAGGAAATCCTAAACTCACAGAACCTCCCCCCCCCCCCCCAAGAAAAATCACATGAGCGACGGTTCAAATTTGACCGCTCGCACCATTAGACCCACCACCAGGTTACCTTGCTTGAATGATATGCATATCAATAGAGAATCTTGATGGATATAATCGAACTATAGCTCTCCTTTTGTGTTACCGCAATCCCAAGCTCGCGGTGACACCATCGGCTAATCTCAGATGCTACAGGGTTTCAGAAGTCAGATGTGATTGGATGCGAGCTAGGTATCTGATTGGCACAGTTGTTGCAGCTTTAATCACTGTGGCTTACTTCTGGTTGCAATCGTCTGAACTTCTAGTTTCTGTGACAGATTACGTATTTGTGTTAGCCTCTGGAATCTGCTCGATTCTTGCGTTCTTGGTGATTCGTCATTGGGGGTTTCGAGGCAAGGTCGGGCTTGTGCATCTTGGGTTATTTCTTGGCATTTTCCTATGGTTCTTGGGAGACACGGCGTGGGCTATTTATGAGACTGTCTTTCAAATCGAGATTCCATACCCTTCGTTTGCCGATGTATTCTACCTAGTGGGTTACATTCCTGTTGCAATAGGTGTCGTTCGATTTCTGTGGACTTTCCGTGCGGGCCTCAAAAGACAGATGGCTCTCGTTGCCTTGGGGGTAGGGCTGCTCTTTCTTGGCTTGACGTACGCCTTTCTCATAGGTCCGTTAGTCGTGTCGACTGAGGATTTCCTGACGAAGAGTTACGATGTGGCGTATCCAGTTCTTGATTCGATGCTTGTCGTGCTTGCTATTTTCATGTTCTTCGTCTTTAGAGGAGGGAAATTGGCTGGTGCATGGGTCTGGATTTCTCTTGGCCTGCTCTTGACCGCGTTGGCGGACCTAGCTTTCAGTCTAGGGAGCTTGCAAGGATGGTATTATTCAGGTCATCCGATCGAGCTGATTCAATTCTGGGGATATATCGCCCTAGCATTAGGTTTAGACGAGCAAAGAAACACGCAAATATCCAGTTGATCCCACTTGAATGATCGACCAGACCAAGACTTCAACGTGATCTTGATCGAATCCATACATGAAACCATAGCTCAGCTTCTCAGTCCTAAGGTCGCTGAAATGATCTTTGAACACTTGGAGAAATTTCACTCAGTCAAAAAGGACGAGGTACCTTCCCGATTGGACATGCTCCTCCTGGCATTGAAGACGAATTTCGGATCGAGCAGTAGCCAAGTCATAGGAAAGGCGATTGCAAGGAGATTCTATTCTCGGTTAGGTCTTGAGTTCTCTGACAATCCGCAAAGAACTCTAATAGGCTACGTTGAAAACGCCAAGCTGATGCAGCAGAAGTGAAGTCTTGGTGTGTGGTTCGTTCTGGGGGGAAGTGGGTCAGGGGCTGCGTCCGTTACTCTGGCTGGGCCAGGTGGTTCACCGACGTTAAGCGAATCCGGACAAACCGTCTATGACAGAACAACGTACGCAAGCGGCTCCACAACCCCAACAAACATTCACCAGCGTCACCTTCAACATAAGCGCCAACTCACCAACTAGTCCCCAAACCTGGACCGTTCTAGTCTCCCTGTCTGGCAGTTACACAATCACCATTGAAGTTGCATGACCACTCCAGCCCGGCCCAGGCAACTACGTTTCCTTCAGCGTGCTCCAAGTTCAAGTGGCTGCATCTATACTGGATTATGTCTATTCTGAAAAGTGACAGAATGGACTGACGGGAAGGTACCGTCACCCTGTCATCCAGAATCGTCGTCGATTTAAGGCCTTAAGCCGCTGTCGATTTAAGCCCAAGCACAAAATCAATCCAAGTACAGATTAGGAATTATTTGCCGGTCTCTAGTATCGTGGAGCCCCGGGCGGGGTTTGAACCCGCGACCTTCGCCTCTTCGTTCAACTACTACCAAGGCGGCGCTCTTGGCACATTCTCTACCAGGCTGAGCCACCGGGGCAACGAACGGCAGCGGTACAGCAAATCCTGATCTTTAACCTTGACGTCTTGTGTCTTTAGCTAGAGTTCATTCGCGGTCTTGGTTGTTGTCGATATGCTCCATATTGCGTGTGACTTTCCTCGAAGCCGATCTACTCCCGCAAGCAGATTAGCTGCGAGTTCAAGTAGCGCTGTGGCCATGCCGCTTCGAATACTACCATGCAGCGCAAAGTATTCGGCGAGGATTCTGAGGGTCACTATCGGACGAATTACTGCCGAGTAAAAGAGGAATTGTGAAAACTGCCCTGTCCGATCGTGTACTTGATAATGTCCCGCAATGATTCTTCTTCTTTGTTTAATGTAATCCCCAACCGTTTGCGGCCCCAACACACCCACCTGTGATTTTGGTGCGTATTTGATCGAGTAGCCGAGGCTCTTGGTCTTCACTGCAAGGTATGCATCATCGTTTACCAAATCTGCGGGAATCCTTGGCACGATTCCTTTTCGAATACAGAACACCTCACTCGCATGCATCAGTAACCCAGCATCATTCAGCTCCTGAAGTTGCCAGTTGTGAAACCCCCATAACGTCTCTACTATTCCTCGCATTAACGGGCGTCCGCGACGCACTGGAATCGGTCGGCCGCACGAGATTCCCACTATGGAGTCGGCCAATGGTTCGAGCAGTGCAAGCAAACAGTTGGGTTCAGGGATCACGTCAGCTGAGACGAATGCTATATTCTCTCCCTTCGCGTTAGCGAGAATCAGGTTAACCGCAGATGCTTTACCAAGTCTAGTAGGTTCTTCAATCAACCTCACTCGCGAATCTCGTGCTGCGAATTCTTTCACGATATCGGGAGTGGCATCTTCGCAGCCAGAGCAGACCACAATTATCTCCGAGTCACTCGAGATACCCTGCTCCCGCGTGATGTTCCTGAGGAGCCTCCTCATGTTCCAGGCTTCGTTGTAGGCACAAACACCGACCGTTAGTGACGTCAAGACTCTCACGTTACTCAGATACTACTAGGGTTCCTGCCAAAGCTCTCGAAGCCACATATAGAAGTTTGACGTGTACACGCAGGAATTCCGGGAAAGAATGGGATCAAACAGGCGCATCTGTTGTCCGTGCGACTTCAGCTTAAGGTTAGTCAAGTAGGCACGAAGACGGAGGTACCGGTTGAGGAAGAAGAAAGCAAGTCCTTCTGCCCAATCAAGTAAGATTGGAATCTGAGACTCAGCCTCCGCCTTTCTACTGTAGCTCGGAAGACCGTTCAATTTAGCAACGTAAGGAGACGCGTGCATGGTTTCCACCCACCTATTCTCCTCAAGTACTCTTCTGTAGTGTCCTTTGCCTGCGAGTGGAACAGCTTTCAGAAGTTCGCGCGCGAACAAGGGATTGACGCTTTTACGTGCCTCAGTCCTGAAGCCGTGTTCGTCGTGAACATAACTCATGCAGAAAGGCAAGAGCATAGCGGGTTGGAGGCGTAGCATTTTAAATACCCTCACAAAAACCAAAGCGAAGAAAATTGAGAGCCACAACCGGTTCCTTTTCGTTATGATGAAGAGGTCGATATCGTCACGTTTCCCAGCGCTTCCATAGGCAACGCTACCAGTCACCGCTATAGTCATAATCCAAGGGACCAGTCTAACCAAAGCATTAGCGAACTTCCCAGCCGACTTCAGTTTCTCTGCAGAAATAGCTTCCCTGATTGATCGAATGCCCCAATCTTGACCTGGCCGAGTTAACAGATAACCGTTATCGAGCCTGAACGGAATATCTCCGAACTCACCATTGAGCATCATCTGACGCAGTTGATGTCCAGAAATATTCACTCCAGGCAGAAAATAGTCCGCAACCTCGTCCAGTGTAAATGGAAAGTCCAAGTAGGAAGATACATGGTAGACAGTCACTAAGCTACGATGAAGATCCTCAACGAATGACTGTTTCATCGAACCTTCCAACATGATCTCTCCATCCAACTTGGGTTAAGTCCTAGTGTACTACTACGCATGTAGTAAGTCAACAAGAGGAGTTTACTATTTATTCCTTTAGTTACGAAGCTCTTGAACTGCGATAATACTCGGCAATCGCATGTCGCTCAATTAACGGAACGTTTCAGGGTCCTCGCACGTCTCCAAATCATGTACACCGTCAATGCTGCAGCGAGTGATACAATAGGGATCGAAACCTGTAGGAAACCAACGGATTCCTCGTTCGGCGCACGATTTGACATCACGAACATCGAGTAGATTGTTCCGTTCCAATGAAAGTTGTAACCCTCGATATTGAGATAAAGGTATGAGATTACGGGTGGACTCGCTTGAGAAGTTTGTAAACCCAGAATTCTCAGAGTATCATCAAGATACGGAGAGAGATGAACTAAGATCGTCATGTTTCCCGTACCAGATATTTGGGTGGGATGATAAACTACGACGTTAGAGCTGACCACTGCGTAGGCAGTTGCGTCGCTAAGATTGAGCACGTTGGAACTGTTCTGGTCCATCCAGAAATTGACGACAGTGTACACCAGTTTCTTGGGAGCACTGGGAACGTATTGGGTCGCCGCTAAGCCAAGAGCTACCCATCGATTGTCATTCCTGAAGAATGAAGGAGTGGTCCAGTTCAGAGACACGCTAACCGTCCAATCCCAATCAGTTCTGAGGCCGACATAGGCAGGCGCAGTGAAATCTGTTGTGTAATTTGCAACATTAACTGCTGGTGGGAGAAATCCGGCCCTTACATAATTGTAGTCTCCCCAATCAGGGCGCCTGTATTGTTGCGTTCTTGGTATCTCGTTGAAGTTACAGCATTGTGGGCCAACCGCGAGATGAGGGAGTTGAACTTGCAAATGTTCCCATGGGCCGACGCTGTAACCGATTCTAGCATATCCCTCTCCCATTTCCCACGATATGGAGGTGTTCGTTAACCCAACTTGAAACCCAGGAATGAAATTCGGATCGTAGATTGGCCCAACGCTTGATGAGGTTAGAGTGGGATCAAGATTGTACGTGTAGTATCCTGGTAACGCGTGTAATGAGATCCCATTATTCACTGTGACCCCTGGCGGCACAGTGCCCAACATGAGAATTGTGAGCAAGAGGAGATAATACCGCATCAGGGCGTCCTCGGAACAAGCTTGTAGACCGTGATATCCATCTCACCCGCGGTGAACTCTGAACCGGCCAGTCCGTAAACGTAGAATGAGGCCAGGTTCGCCCAAGCGATGGGATAATCAGATAACACTACCGTTTGGCCCACAAGAATTGTCAAGTTTCCGTTGGGTCTTGGTGCGAGCTGCGGGTTCACGGGAACGGGGGGAGCGTAACTTACGAATTTGAGCGTGATATTCTCAGAAGTAAGAGATGTCGAATTGAATAGGACCAACCCGTATGATTTCGGCCAGTCTTGTGCAAAATACTCTATTCTTAGCAAACCATCCCCACGCTCCTGCACGATGATTGTTGGGATTGACAGGTTCTCATATGGATACTCGGGAGAAATTGCAACTTGTGCCTCTGTGGTTGGTTTCTGATCTGTGGTAGTCAGGTTGCTCGTGAGCGTAATCATCCAAGACCCATCATTCGGCTGACTGAGCGCGTATTCTGTGTCATTTGAGATGGGCTGATTGAATTGATCGAAGGGTACAACGAAGGTTTGAGGATTAACAGCATTGAACTGTGGCGATAATTGGGCGATACTCGTTCGTGGAATCAGAGAGGCAAGGGCAACACTTTCCAAGCCAATGATTACTAATAGAAGGAGGATCAGAAACCTTTGCTTATCCACGTTACAATGCACCTGTCGGCGATCGTAGTGATAGGTGCTATAAATCCTCATCAAACTTAACTCCCAGTCAATAGCTCAGGAGTTTTGAGCCTTACACCTGAGTGATCACAAGATGGCATCAATGCAGCCTCCCTCGAGTCTCGTACTTGAGGACACAACTAAGATTGTTACAAAGGGGAGAACGACCGGGCTCCCTCACATTGTCCGTGTGAGGTTCGTGTCGCTGAATGGAAAATTCTACGCCATGGCAGGAAGCGAACGAAGTGACTGGGTTCGCAATTCTTTGAGACAAAGAAAAGCAAAACTCAGACTCCACGAGTATGTGTGGAACGTTTCTGTAAAGAAAATCGATTTGAAAGAAAAAGACATTGTTCTCCAAGCTTTCTCGAGAAAGTACGGAACCAGAGTTGTACGTGACTGGTACGTCAACTCGCCAGTTTGCCTTTGTTTTGTTCCTACAGGGCGACCGGGAAAGAGAGCAGCAGTCAGAGGCGAGAGCGAAGTAGCTACCACATTCAGAGAATGGAAAACAAGGAATACCGATTATTATAGAGGTGTCGCGAACGCATTTGATTCAGCCGCCGAAGAATACGACTTTACTATCAGCAACAATTACATCAACACTTGGATTAGAGAAAGAACCATTCATGAACTTCTACGATTAGCGCAACCTGAAGACATCCTAGTGGAGATTGGGTGCGGCACCGGCGCAGAAGCAATTGCAATCGCGATGAGAGTGTCCAAGATAATTGCCACCGACATCTCCGCTCAAATGATTAATCTACTGACGACCAAGATTCGTGCCAAAGGATTGACCGGGAAGATTATTCCGTTCTTGGCTAGTGCTTCCGAGATTTCGACAATCAGCAACGTTCTAAACGGACAGAAACCCAGGATCGTCTACTCGTTTAACGGAGCACTCAACTGTGAACCCAGACTCACGAATTTTGTTGATGGACTTCATTCAATCCTGGCTGATGATGGATACTTTGTCTGCACAATCCGGAATTCACTATGCCTCACGGAAGCGATCGCTCACGCGGCAGTACTTCAATTCGATCGGATGGCACCCAGGAAAGAACAGCCGATCATGGTCTCGGTTGGTGGCTTGGATATACCTTCAGTTTACTATTCGCCTTCAGCTTTCGCTCGGGCCTTTTCAGGAAAATTCAAACTTGAGAAGCTGATTGGACTCCCATCACTCCTTCCTCCTGCATACCTAAGCGACTACTATGTCAAGTTCAAACGCATAACGGGCATACTCGAGAAGTTCGAGACCGTTCTATCAGGGCACTTTCCGCTGAACAGACTCGGCGACCAAACACTGTTCATATTCAAGAAAGTGTAGTTCGTCTCTTCGGTAATGTTTGTTTAGCACCTAGTAGTAAGTTGATATGCGGAATGACGTGGATGGACTGACCTGCACCGAGGCGCCTCACGCCAAATGAGGAGATGCATCTCCGCTGACCGCAAAAACGCTTATACTGAATATCGAGCTCTTGCGCTAACATTGATGCCTAGATGTCGGACTCGCGAAACTATCGTCGCTCCTGGATGGGATCAGGTCTACGCGATGCTCCTCGATTTGGCATTAGAATGCAAGTCTGGTTTCAAAGCAGATCTATAGTTGGTGTCTCAAGAGGAGGATGGGCGCCTGCAAGGATCCTTTCTGATCTCCTAGAAAACGCCCGCACGGCAAATATCAGAATTGAATTCTATACCGGACTAGGAAAGACTCGTTCAAAACCAATAGTAACGCAACCCATCAGCGATAAAATCGCTGGCAAAAACGCCCTAGTTGTAGATGACGTATCGGATACTGGAGAAAGCCTGAAAGTGGCATTGGAGCACCTTTTGAAGATGGGTGCTGCCTCTGTCAAGACAGTCACGATTTACTTCAAGCCACACAGCATCCTCAAACCTGACTACTTCGCCGAATCCACTAGCGACTGGATAATTTTCCCGTGGGAACGCTTAGAAGCGACGAGGCTCTTAATCGATGAAGCAAGGGCGGAAGGGCGCAGATATCGAATCGGTTCGTGAAATTCTCAGAAAATGTAACTTTAGTGAAACCATAATCGATAGACTTGTTTCAACTTGCAAATGGCGCATCATAATTGCTCTTCGAAGTGCCAGGACTGAGTGAAAGGTCTGGATTTCAGCATTCCATGGAACTGCTGACGCACGCAATTACGGAATTTCAGGCTGCGTTTCCTAATGTAACTGTTCAGCTATTCGATCTCGATAGGGTTGCAGGTTCGCGTCACTTGTTGCTAGCAACTATCAATGCGGTGAAATCATATGATTCCAAGCGGCGCATTTCTCGATCTTTAGGCATGGAGATTCTTCTTTTCGTTTCGGGGACTAGGCAGATATCTGAAGCGGTCAAGCGTGTAGGGATTAGTCCCGAAACGTCCTAACAGCAGCGTCTGGTTGTCTTGCCATCGGCCGATGATCACTCCAAGGTGACGGATTACCTGGCGGGAGTCTTCAAAGAGAAGGATGATGATTCGCTCCTGGACCAATGGACCAGTCGACGGAAGTCAACGGAAGTGAGAGAACATTCGGAATTGGAGATAAGGAGTTGAAGGCAACCATAAGACAGGATGAGAAAACGGAGAAAGCGATCGAAAGACTGGTAATTGAAAGATCAGCTATGCTTGCAATCGTGAAGTGACTAACTTGATTCTTTTCTCACGTTCGACGGATAATATATCAGTTGGCGTGATGACCGCCAGGCCTGCAAGCTCGCCTATGATCTCGATCAGAGAATTTTATCAGGGGTTTCGAGTTCCACAACTCGATCAATCTTCTTTGCGACTGTGTCAATGATGGCCTTGCTCGACAAGGCAGTATGACGTTTCTCGACAGTTATTCTGAACTTTTCGTTTGCGCGATCTCACTTGCAATCGTGACTGCTCCGTTCTGAATCTCAGAAATTTGGGCAGGCAAAACGCGTTGGATAGGAACGATCTTCAGCGTATACTTGAACTCCCATGGTCTCTGTCGGAAAAGTTCTCGAAGACCCTGGATTGCTTTAATGGGATCCAGCTTAGTCTTAGCGACTACAAGTCCGATGACAGGAGTAGTCTCAATATTTGAGCCACGATCCCCAACTTCGCCTAGAAGATACCACATCTCGCTGCAAGTGTTCTTCTCGTTTCCCCTACTTGTAGAGACCATTAAGTTGAAATCAGTTAGCAAAGGAAATACTCCGGAATTGTCACCTTGTGAAGGGCCGTTTAATAGCGCTATCTTAGTTCCTATTTCTGAGGCATTTCAGTAGTGCCTCTTGAGGAATCGGTCCTTCGCGGAGAACAACGAAGTTGCTACTGAGATCGATTACAGTCGAAGCTACACCAAGCATGGTCTTACCTCCATCAACTACCATGTCAATCCGATCCCCTAGGTCCCTAACGACCTCTTCCGCTGTAGTAGCAGGAGTCTTTCCAGTCTGGTTTGCACTCGTTCCAATAAGGCGTCCTGAACACAAACCCAGCAAACTAAGACAAATGGGATGTTTCGGAGAACGAACTCCGACCGTCCCTGAGGGAGCAAGGATTGATGGAACAAGGGTTTTGGCCTTTAGAACCATTGTCAATGGTCCTGGCCAAAATTTTTCAGCTAGTTTAATCGCCTTCTCTGAGAAGTCAGCAATTCTCTGGCCGTCTTGTAATGTCTTAACTAGGACAGGCAAAGGTTTCTTGCGATTTCCCTTTACCCTCATCACACGCTCTATCGAATGCGGTGCGAATGGATCGCAACCGAGACCATAGACGGTTTCAGTTGGATAACTAACGATTCCGCCTCCTGCAATAATCTTGGATGCTGCTGCGAGACCGTCTATATCGGCTTTCACGACGCGAACCACGAATATCGCCAGAACTCAATCCCACTAAACTCCAAACTGCTTAAAGACCAGTCGGTCTTCGGGAGAAGTTCGTGACCTGAAGAATATGACCGCGGAAATTGTTGTACACGGTGGCGCAGGCTTTTGGCGTAACGATCTGCAACGCGGGCTCAAAGGCGTCGTCTCCGCAGCCAGAACGGGTTCGGATAATCTCAAGCAAGGTCGAACAGCGTTAGACGCTGTAGAATCAGCTGTTATGGTAATGGAGGATGACGAAATATTCAACGCAGGGCGCGGCTCCTCTCTTACACTACTGGGAACCGTAGAAATGGACGCTGCAATTATGGATGGTAGAGATCTTTCCGCGGGTGCAGTAGCTTTAGTTCGTGACGTGAAGAACCCCATTCGACTGGCTCGTCTGGTCATGGAAAGAACCGATCATGTCCTGATCGCAGGGAAAACAGCAGAGCGACTAGCGGACGAATTCTCGCTTCCAAAATGCAATCCAATAACTGCTAGACGTCGCAGAATGTTCTTGGAATTAAAGAAGGCATCAAGGAGTCATCCCACAAAGAACACTCTGTTACTTCGTAACTACCCAGACATTCTAGCAGACACCGTCGGAGCCATCGCCTTAGATGAAGACGGCAATTTCGCTGCGGCCGTGTCCACTGGTGGAATAACTCTGAAGATTCCGGGAAGGATAGGCGATACCCCGCAAATTGGGGCAGGAATCTATGCTGACAACCGAGCGGGTGCAGCGACCGCAACCGGCCTCGGGGAAGTGGCAATCAAGTTAGTGTTGTCTAGGCTAGTTTGCACCATGATGGAGGAGGGGCTCTCCGCGGCCACCGCCAACGCTCGCGCAATAAGGTCCGCCACAAGACTATTGCGTGGTCAGGCAGGTGTCATTTCCATAGATAGGCGCGGAAGGATTGCCGCCGCACACAATACAAAATTCATGCCATGGGCTTACTCAACCGCTAGGATGAAAATGCCCAAAGGATACATCCGGGGCAGGATCGTCGACTTGCTAAGTTGAGTCTGGATAACAAGAAATGTGTCTTAGAATCAGCCAAAAGACTTAAAATTCCACACATGGGGGGTTACGCTAGCCTTTAGCTCCGGAGATTTTTCTAGTGACCGAAGAAGACGATAGCTGGGACAACGGCGAAGAGGATGATTGGACCGACGATGAGTGGGGCGAGGATGAGGGCTGGGGAGAGGACGAAGATTGGTGAAGGAGAAGGCCGGCCCAATACATTTCATCTTTTAGACTGCCCAAAAATTCCTATTCTGTAAGGAGAGATTCTGGAGAATGATACGAGTAGCCGTACTTGACAAGGAGCATTGCAAACCGGATGATTGTGGAATACCCTGCTATCGCTTCTGCCCGGAAGTGCTGAACAGAAGTTACGCGATCAGATTCGTGGAGGGGGAGAAGAAGCCTATCATAGACGAGGATCTCTGCACAGGCTGCGGAATATGCATTAAGAAGTGCCCCTTCGATGCAATAAGCATCGTTAAACTCCCCCAAGAACTCGATGGGGAATGCATCCACAGTTTTGGCGTGAACGAATTCAAGTTGTTTAGACTACCCGTTCCACGAGCCGGGATCGTAACAGGCCTCATAGGAAGAAACGGCACTGGAAAGAGCACCGCTCTTCGAATACTATCTGGCGAGCTTACGCCGAACTTCGGAACCCCAGAAGCGCACCACGATTGGGAGTTTGTAATCACACGGTATCGTGGAACATTGCTGCATGACTATTTTGGGAAAATCGCAGAAAAGGAACTCAAAGTTGTTCACAAACCGCAACACGTTGATAAGATCAGTTCCATGCCCAAAGGCACTGTCCGTCAACTTCTCCGCAAAATTGATGAGCGCGCCAAACTAGACGAACTCGTTCATGAACTCGAACTTGAAGAATTGCTCGAAACGCGATCCAAAGGTGCTGAGCGGCGGAGAGCTCCAACGTGTTGCAATAGCGGCTGCTATTAGCAGAAACGCTGACGTTTACGTCTTTGATGAACCATCAAGCCACTTGGACGTATACCAGCGTATCAGAGCTGCACGAAGCATTCGGAAACTAGTTGCAGAAAATAAGGCGGTTTTGGTGGCTGAGCACGATCTGGCAATGCTTGACTACTTGTCAGATGAAGTATACTTGCTGTACGGACAACCTAGCACGTACGGCGTCGTGTCTCATGTCCATCCGACTAGAGGGGGCATCAACGAGTACATCGATGGCTACCTACCTGATGAGAACATGCGCTTCAGGGATGACCCTATCCGTTTTCACGTAAGACCACCACGTGAGATTGGGTATCCGCCAGACACAAAGCTGGAATGGCCAACCATAATCAAGACGGCAGGTAGTTTCCAACTCAAAGTAGAACCAGGAAGCATCAACGCTGGAGAAATCATAGGCATAGTCGGCGCAAACGGAATTGGGAAGACCACGTTCATAAAAGAACTCGTCGATTACTACACGAAAACATCTCAAAATCAACTTGAAGTAAGCTACAAACCCCAATACATTTCATCCGAGTACGATGGCACCGTCGATGAACTCTTAGCGACTATAGCGAACGATACATCATCCATGTTTGCGCAAGAGGTGCTGCGGAATCTCACAATCAACAAGCTGAAAGATAGAAAGGTGTCTGCTCTCAGCGGTGGGGAACTACAAAGAGTTGTAATCGCTGCTTGCTTAGGGAAAACGGCGCAAGTTTACTTACTCGATGAACCGAGCGCTTTCTTGGACATTGAAGAGAGACTCACCGTCGCGAATGCCTTGAGACATATCATTGACTCTAGGCAGGCTTTTGCGTTTGTTGTGGAACACGATATCGTTGCGCAAGACTTTCTCGCAGACCGCATAATGGTCTTCAAAGGTCAACCAGGACGATATGGTTCGGCCTCAGAGCCACAATCTCTTCGTGAAGCAATGAATGCATTTCTCGCAGATATGGAAATCACGTTCAGACGTGACCCTGAAACAAAGCGCCCGAGGATTAACAAGCAGGGAAGCAAATTGGACAAGGAGCAAAAGGATGCTGGAGAGTTCTACTATGTTTCTGGATCAGACTAACCGGACTACAGGTTTAACTAGCGCGATTTAGCCTTAGAGTCGAGGAGAGAAAAATTCAAGTGACAACCAACTATTGCTTGGAATGCGGTGGAGTACTCTCCTACGATAGCGCACTCAAACTCTACACGTGTCGGAGTTGCGGTCTCACAGTGAATTCCCAGCAATTGATGGAAGGAAGAAACAAAATACGTGACCGTGAATCGCCAGAAGACCAACATAAACGCAAACAGGACGAATACTTGAAATGGTGGCTCTCCAAGAAAGCTGACTAAGTTTTCGTTCTATTTTGCCAAAGGTAAAGAAGTGTACTCTCGAAATAATTTCGATCGGAAATGAACTTCTCCTAGGCAACACCATCAATACTAACGCGTCTTGGATTGTGGCAAGAGCCACGGAGGAGGGCGCCTACGTTACCCGGATCACCACAGTCAGCGATCGCCTAGATGAAATCATAAACGCAGTTCGAGACTCCATTCGAAGGAAACCCAATTACATTATCACAACTGGTGGTATTGGACCCACTTTTGATGATATGACCATTAAAGCAGTTGCCAAAGCCGTTCGGCAGAAGCTAAGAGTCGACTCAACGGCGCTTGCAATGATAAAGCGACATTACTCAGACAGGTTTCCAAGCCCGATGAAAATAACCAAGGCTCGTCTCAAGATGGCAATCTTACCTGTACATGGCATTGCTGTAGCCAATCCGGTTGGAACAGCCCCCGCAGTAATGATAAGAGCAAGAGGACAAACGCTGCTATTCTGTCTCCCTGGAGTCCCACGTAAGCTTGCGCAATATTCAAGAAGACTATCGCCGTGCGAATCCGACTGAAAACTACGCGCACTAGATTCATCGAGCGATGGATCAAAGTCATCGGGATCTTAGAGTCGACACTCGCGCCTTTGATTGACCAAGCCATGCATCGTTGGCCGAATGTGTACATCAAGTCACATCCTCGAGGATTTGAAGGACAAGACATCCCGCATATCGACCTTCACTTCTCAAAATTCTCATCAGACTCTAAACCAACTGAGAACGATGTCTCTGCATCAGTCGATTTCATGACTATGAAGCTACGAGGCTTAAATGCCAGAATCCGCATGTGAACCTAGGCTACGCATGTCACATATCGTCTTCATGGTCGGCATGGCTGGATCGGGTAAATCTGCGTTAACAGGCGCCTACCTGGACTGGCTTAGAGGTCAAGATCAAGATGTTATATCACTGAACCTCGACCCGGGGGTGACCAGTTTGCCATACAATCCGGATATTGACGCAAGAAACTACGTCGATATCCAGCAACTTATGGTGGACTACAGTCTTGGGCCCAATGGGGCACTGATAATGGCTTCCGATCTTCTTGCCGATCACCTGGAGGAGATACGGAAGGAAATTGATGAATCGAATCCGGACTTGATAATTGCAGACACGCCGGGACAAATTGAGTTGTTCGCTTTTCGAGAAGGAGGCCGGTTCATAGCTAACGATCTTCCTGAGGATAATTGCGCAATCATCTATCTTATGGATTGTCCGTTTACACGATCGCCGCTCAACTTCATTTCTAACTTGTATCTCGCCGCAGCAATATATAGCCGGGTAATGAAACCGCAAATATATGCACTGTCGAAAAGTGACCTTGTATCAGAGGAGGAGATAGACTCCATAGTGAGGTGGTCTACTGAGCCTGAAACCTTCGATCAAGCGTTGCTGTCTGTTGAGGATAAGAACATGTCGCTGATAACAAGAAGCCTCGCCAACGCAGTATTCGCGACAGGACTCATGACAGAACCGATTCCGGTTTCGGCAAAGGACAATTCAGGACTTCTCGAATTGAATGCAGCAGTCACCCGCATCATATCCGGCGGCCAGGAACCAACGTCATGAGCATGCAATACATGCGCAAGGCATTAATTAGGGTCCGCGTAGATTCTGCGCACTCGCAAATTGCGGATTGGCTTTGAATATCACAAAACTTTCACTTATTGTCTTAATTTCGGAGATTGCGCCGAGGAATACACAAACTGTCACCCACGAGCACATTACGCCGAGCCCTTCGAAGGGCATTTTACTGAGTAACTTCGAATTAAGCGGATTGAATTCAGGCCAATTCATCATGGGCAAGCTTGGCTTGTTGAGGACAGAGAGAAGTACGAATCCGCATAAAAACACCGAGAGATTGTAAAGAGTATGGAATCTAACACTGTCACCGAAACTTCACCAGACCTCTTGTATAGCGAACTGGAGAATCTTAGTAACTGCGAATTCCGGCAAAAAACGGGAGATTAGTGAGCTCAGGCAAGAAATCGAATCAGCCGTAAGAGACCGCGATCAACTCAATGGTGAAGTTAAGACCGTTGCTGATGAGATTAAGATTCTCAGATCCAAAAGGGATTCCTTGAACACTAAGGTAAAGGAGCTCAAACTGAAACGCGACGAATTGAGAATAGCCGCCACTAAGAAACGCCAGACATTATCCCAATTACTCGAGCAAGCCCAGCATACATCTGAGAAGTTACAGGGTAACATGTCAGACCTGATGAAACAAATAGCCCGCTTAGAATGGCAGATTCAGACTACAATTCTAGCACCTAAGACTGAAAGGAGCATTATCGGGAGGATAGCAGAGCTTGAGGTGGACCTAGGAAAGCACAAGGGATTGAAGAACGTCAGGGATCGACTGCTTAAACTGAGGGTGGAAGTGGGGGCACTCCGGATTCAGGCACAATCAACCCACGAAGAGCTTACGCACCTAGCAGAAGAAAGTGAAAAAGTCCATAATGAGATGCAAGAGAAAGTTAGAAGTCTAAGTGAGAAAAAGAAGGAAGCAGATGCAAAGCACACCGCCTTCCTAGAAAAGAGCAAGCAACGAATGGAAACTATCATTTCACTCAAGAATAACATTGCTCGAATCGATCAGATCCGTACTCAAATCGGGTACATTAAAACCTCTTCCAGGAGCGACAAGGCAGAGAAAGTGAAATCAAAGTACAAGGAGGCTGCGGAAGAGAAAATGAGGACAGGCGGGAAGCTCTCCTTTGAGGAATTCCAAGCGTTGATGTCTGACAGTGCGACAGAGGGAGAAGAGGAATAATGATTAGCGAAGCGAACGACAATGCCGAGAATCGCAATAATCGGCGGTAGCGGCCTCGAAGGACTTCTGCAAGGTTCTCGACTCGTACGCATAGGCACTCCGTACGGCCCCGCTCCTCCGATAACCTTGGGTAAGACAGGAAAAGAAGAAATCGCATTCCTCCCTCGACACGGACCCAAACACGACCTTCCTCCACATAAGGTGAATTACCGCGGCAACCTGTACGCACTCAAGCAACTTGGCGTGGAACGGATAATCGCAACCAACGCAGTCGGAAGCATAAACTCCGAATACGCTCCTGGAGATCTTGCGGTTCCTGAAGACATTATAGATATGACAAAATCGAGACCCACAACTTTCTTTGACGGGATCCCAGTCACGCATGTTGACCTTTCTCAACCATATTGTCCAGAGACCCGCAGAGTACTAATAGACTCATCTAAGCATGTGGAAGCTAAGACGTGGACGAACTCGGTGTTAGTTGCCACCGAGGGACCCAGGTATGAAACACCGGCTGAGATCCGAATGCTCAGCGTATTGGGCGGTGACATAGTCGGAATGACAGGCGCTCCTGAAGCGTTCCTCGCCAGAGAACTCCAGATGTGCTACTCGACGCTATGTTTCATATCAAACCGAGCGGCAGGCAAACAGGAAAAACTTTCAGCGATTGAGGTAATGGAAGTGGGCAAGAGGATGATCCCCCAAATACTTACAATCCTGCAGAGAACCGTTGAGAATATGCCAATCCCAAGGGAATGCCAGTGTAGTAGATCCAATGACCAAGCACAGGTGTGACCTTGCTACCTACCCTCCTCAAAACCATCGGCGCTTACACATTCTACGAGAAGTGGTTAGAGGGGGTCATTACATCCGGAGAGTTGCCGGAACATGTGGGCATAATATTAGACGGAAACAGAAGATGGGGATTCGCAAAATACGGAGAACAACTAAACGGACACTTTCGTGGTGCTAGGACCGCCGAAGATTTCCTCATATGGTGCCTCGACCTTGGAATCCGCACCATCACAATCTATGTTTTCTCCACCGAAAACTTCCAACGTCCACAGGAGGAAGTTGATGCCGTTCTATCGATAATAGAGGGCGAGGCAAAGAAACTACTGAAAGATGACCGAATTCACAAGCATATGGTTCGCATCAAAGCCATCGGCCGCCTTGAACTCTTGCCAGAATCACTACGTACAGCCTTAAACGACGTAGAGAGAGCAACAGCCCACTATAACAAACACTACCTCAACATAGCTGTAGCATATGGTGGAAGGGCCGAAATTGTCGACGCTGCCAAACGTATTATCGATGAAGTTCAGAGCGGCCTCTTGGACAAGAAGTCCGTCGACGAAGACATGTTCACCAAGTATCTATACACATCACATTTGCCGAATCCATACCCAGAATTGATCATTCGAACATCAGGTGAGGAAAGACTAAGCGGATTCTTGGTTTGGCAGTCTGCCTATAGCGAATTTGTCTTCCTAGACGTATACTGGCCCGAGTTTAGGCGCATCGACCTGTTGCGGGCTGTTAGAACATACCAGAGACGAAAACGACGCTTCGGCACATAACGCAACTTTTAGGTGTAGCTGTCAAATCCATGCAACAGACATGTGCCAAATTTGACATAGTCAGATCCATACATTTGGGCACGAAAGTGTAACCAAGCCTTATCTTCGCTACTTCTAAGCATCCGGCCATTCACGTAAGACGCTAAAATTGCAATTTCGCGTCATAGTGACGAGTCTGGAAAATTGGTATACATAAAACGGATTGATCTGCGAGGTTTCAAGACTTTCGGAAAGAAAACTACGATCCACCTTGGTCGTCGGCCTCACAATTGTTACAGGCCCGAACGGTTCGGGGAAGTCAAACGTGATCGACTCAGTGAAGTTTGCTCTAGGAGAACTCAGCCCGAAAGAATTGAGAGGAGAGACAATCGGTGATCTCGTCTACAAAGGAGCAGCACAGACAATACACACGAAAGCCGCGTACGTGGCAGTTCAATTCGACAATCATGATCGTCGGATACCCATAGATTCTGAAGCAGTCACTATTTCAAGGGAATTCCGTCGACGGCGGAGAAGGCATATACCGGCTGAATGGAAAGAGAATCTCCAGAAAACAACTAACCGATATCCTATCTTCAGCCGACATTCAAGTTTCGAGCTTCAACATTGTGCCGCAACACTCGATTACAAGACTCGCAGAGGTAACCACTGAAGAAAGGAGGACAATTATTGAAGACATGATTGGTATCGCCGTCTATGACGCTAAGAGAACTACCTCTCAGGCAGAACTCCAACAAGCCGACCTGAACCTCCAAGTGGCATCAGCGAAAATAGAAGAAGTGAGGCTCCGCGTCGAGTCTCTTGAAAGAGAGAAAAATGATTACCTGAAGTTCGTGCAAGTACGCAACGAAATAAACCGACTACAAGCAAAAGAGATATCCTTCAAAATCAAGAAAGCTGAGGGACAGATTAAGCGCCTAGATGATGAAATAACCGAAAGCCACCAGCGACTCCAAGAACTAAAATCAACAAGAGATAATCTCCTTCACGAGAAATCAGAAATCGATTCGAAGAGAAGAGAACTCGAAGAATCAGTTGTGGAACAAGGCAGCAACAGACTTTTCGAAATTCAGCGCCTAATGGGAGACGTAAGCGCTAGGATCGCGAGCCTCCGGGCAAACGGCAACGCCATTGACGCAAACACTAAGGCACTTCAGAAGCAGAAAAGTGAACTAACACAAAACTCAATCGAAATATCGCAGCGCATAGAAAAATGCAAAGCCGAGCTCCCTGACCTCACCGATCAGATGAATAGTTTAGCCACGATGATTGAGCAAAAGCAATCCCTCGTGAACCAATCAAACGAGACCCTACTCAAACTGAGACAAACACTCGGAGAGAACAACAGAGAAGCTCAAGACGTAGAACGTCAGGTCAACACCATTACACAGAGACTGATTAAAGTCGAGGCACAAATCGAGGCCAGCAACTCCAAGATAGATCTCTTAGACAAACATCTCAAGACACTATATACTCGAAAAGAAGAATACGGAAATCTCTTAGAGGGCATAAGTGAACGAATAGATGAGCTGAAGAACGTCGAACAGGACGGACTTGCTAGCGTCTCAGAGACCGATAGAAAAATCGTTGAATACCAAAAACTGAAGGATCAGCGCATTAACGAAATTCAACAAGCAGAGGGCGTAGCAAAGCGGGCAGCTTCAGCACTAGTAGAACTCGAAACTCAACAAGAGATTGCTGATAATTTCGCGTCAGAAGACAGAGCACTCGCACTTATCGCAGAAATGTCGAAGGCAGGAGCGTTGTTAGACGTTTACGGAAAGTTGTCCACTCTAATCAAGTTCAAGAACGAAGATGCAAAGGCCGTAGAGGCAGCGGCAGCAGGATGGATGAAGGCCCTCGTCGTCAAAAACGTTGAATCTGCACTAGCTTGCATAGAAGTGCTAAAGAAAACCCGCGTTGGCAGAGTGAAAATAGTTCCCACTCAAGACATACGACGACATGACGCAGCAAGAGCACCAATCGGAATCGAGGGTATTCTTGGTCCTATCAGTGATCACCTTGTCTTCGAAGAACGCTACAAGGACGCAGTCAACCACATCTTCGGCGACACAATTCTGGCGCTTAACCAAAAATCGGCATTTCTTGCGTCTCTCAGCGGAGTCAGAGCCGTAGCTTTGACAGGGGACTTGTATGAGGCAGGCGGATCAATGGAGACCGGCTACTTCAGACAACCAATCGACTTCACGAGTCTTCTACTTCGAGGACAAACAGTGAATGAACTCAAAACGACACTGTCCTCCTTGGAGAAATTGATAAGCAAGACACGAGAAGACATCACTAGACTGAAGAAGGAAACGGAGGAACTCAAAAATAACAAAGCGAAAACGCAGACTTTCCTCAGCTCAGTAGGGAAGGAAACTGAAAATTTCGAAATCAACATGAGCCGCACGAGACGCGCAATAGATGAAACAACGTCGCGCATTGAGAGCCTCACGTGGAGATGGCCACCGAACAAGCAGTAGTGAACGCCAGCTCCCATCTTCAACAGAAAGTACGAGATCAATTGGCTCAAAGTGAGAAACTCCGCGAGGAGGTGAGATTCCCGTTCCAGTCTACGACTCTCATGGAACGAGAGGAGGAATACTCCAAACAAACGAAAGGAGTAAACGATCTTATGCGTCAACGGATCGAGTTTGAGAGGCGACTTCAGTCCGCAACTTCAACCATTAGCGTTCTAGACCCATCACTCTCGCAAATAACACGGCAGTTGGGAGACATCGACAAACAGCTCGAATTGCTCGCCTCAAACATGGATCGAACACGCACAGAGCTTCCTGCTGCTGAGGCTCAACTCAAGGAGCTGGATGTGTCACGCGGCAATTTATCTCAGGAGCTTGGCGTAGTAAAAACGAAACGTGACGAATACGATGGTCAACTCAAGAAACTAGATTCGGACATAACCAAGATAATTGACCAGCTTGACCCGTTGAACAACGAGTTGGCGCAACTCACAGCATCGCAAAAGAATCTCCAGATGCAAAACGAATTTCAGATGAATGAGCTGAAGGAACTCGGATACTCCGAAGTAGTGGGCTTCGGCGACGACGAAATCGAAGAGCTTACCAAGACCCTCACATTTCTCAAGAAGGAAGTTACCTCAATAGGCGGCGTTAATGAATTGGCCGTCTCGCAATACGAAGAAGTCAAGAACAACTACAAACACCTCGCTACGCGCATCTACGAAGTAGAGAAAGAGAAACTCTCCATCCTCAAATTCATGAATGAAGTGGATAAACAGAAACTCGAAGCATTCATGAAAGCATTCAACCAGGTAAGTCAATCATTTAACGAGATTTTCTCAACTGTTACAGGCGGAAGTGGCAGACTATTTCTTGAGAAGCCTGAAACACCATTCGAAGCAGGCGCAGACATCAGACTCCAATTCCCCGGAAAAACTGAGATGACGATCGGAAGCGCCAGCGGTGGCGAGAAATCGGTAGGTACAGTCTGCTTCATTCTGTCTCTACAGTCCATACACCCGATGCCGTTCTATATGATGGACGAAATCGACGCACACCTAGACGTGGTGAATTCACAACGATTGGCGGAGCTACTGAAACGTAAGTCCCAGGGATCACAGTTCATCATAGTGTCACTCAAAGATGTGACCATAACTCGAGGGGATACGGTTTACGGCGTTTTCATCCAGGACGGTGTATCGCAAGTAATCAATCTGCCAATGCAGGAGGTCAATGTCCATGGAAGAGCTCACTAAACCCTTCTGGCTGCGGCCTCCCTACCTAATATTGTTCGACCTATTGCGGCTGCACAGAGTCAAACCCTGGGATGTGGACCTAGCCGAACTGCTGAACTCATTTCTTGCGGAGATGAAGAAGAACGGCTACATCGACTTCTCCGCATCAGGAACGGCATTGCTTTCATCTTCAGTGGTTCACCGAATGAAATCAGAACTCGTATTGAAGATGGAAGCACCTCCCAAGCCTCCAGTCCCTCGACCAGATGTTGAAGTCCCCCCAGCTCTTCCATTTCCCATCCGATTCGAGTATACCTCCACCTCTGTCTCGGAAGTATTACGAGTATTACAGGAGGTATTGATGAACGAGAAACTTGCGTTGGAGAAGAAGCCCTTTATCCTGAGCCCGCCTTCAGTCTTCGAACAGCTGGACACATTTCTCTTAAACATCGAGGAAAACATCGAAAACTTCTACGCCGAGGTAATCAAACTCAGCATTAGAGGATCACCACTATTATTCCGTGATCTTGTGAACGGAAAACCACTCTTGGAGATTGTGAGGGTTTTCATCATGCTTCTATTTCTAGCCAACCAGAATAAACTCATAGTCACACAAGATGAGCAAACTCTAGAGATTTTCATAAAACTAGGCGAGGTGTCACCACCAATTGTCTGAAGTCCAGCAGCAGACGGAGCTACTCGAAAAGAACGTGGACAAGATTGCATTAATCGAAGCTGCATTGTACGTAACCGGACGTCCGGTTGATCTGAAAACGCTAGGATCGATCCTCGGGTACAGGTCAGAGGAGAAAATCCGTGATGCAGCGAGGCAACTGAAGGAACGCTACAAAGACGGGGAGCCATTGAAGTCCTGGAATTGAGTGACGGACGGTTCGTTATGCAATTGAGACCCCAATACGCGTCTCACGTTAAGCGACTCGCGACAAGACAACTGCTTACGCCGGGACCAATGAAGACGCTATCCTTCATAGCCTACAAACAGCCCATAACACAGTCGTACCTCGCGAAAGTTAGAGGGAACCTTTCCTACTCACATGTGAAGCAACTTCAGGAAATAGGCTTAATCAATGAAGAAAAACTGGGGAGAACGAAGATCCTAAGAACCACGCCAAACTTCGCTGACTATTTCAATCTTAGTCAAGATTTACAAACCATGAAGAGGCAATTAGAGCAAGTATTCGAGCACTTAAAGTCGGAGAAGCTGGCCGCAGCCCAACCAAAGGAAACACAGAAACAAGCGTTACAATAGAAAATGCTAAGTTGAAGAAGACAAGCTGAGTGCGACGTCAGTTGCGAGATGAATGAGTTCGTTATGGTAGAATATAACAAGTTGAAGGAGACCGTTGACATTTTCATACCGAGAACAACAGAAGGTGCTTCCATAACTCTAACGATGACTGTCGATAAGGCAAAGCAACTGTATCAACTACTCCACAAAGCGCTTTCAGAAAACGACCAATTACCAGCATAAGATCAGGGACATCACAACAATACTTAAATGAACGACGGCTTGCCTGTCAAGCAAATCTGAGTCTCGGAGTCGTTATTTGAATGCCCCAATGGCACGGAAACCTTCACAAACGTAAGAAAAGCGGCGGCAAGAAGCACATGTTTGCGGAAATGCGCCTTCGAAATGGGTAGCGACCCGGCCGAAACGATAGTTGGAGAACCACGCATCTCGAAGAAAAGAGGGCGGGGAAACAACATGAAACTCCGAGCGTTATCAGTAAATTCAGTCGAATGTTACTGACCCAGCCACAGGGAAAAGTCAGAAGACCGAAATACGGAGCGTAGTGAAGAATCCTGCGAACGTCGATTACCAACGAAGAGGAGTCATTACCAAAGGCGCAATCGTCGATACACCACTAGGACAAGCCTTGGTTACATCTAGACCAGGCCAGCACGGCATCATAAACGCCGTACTAGTCCAAGGAACAAAATAACCACCGGACCGATGAATCTACTCCTTGAAGCTTGACGGGAAAATCCTCGTCTGGCCAGCCAACTTAGATTCCTCAAAGTCCAGACTCGAAGGAAGAAAGATACCTAAGGGCCAGAGCGTACAGGCTCCAAGGATTGATGAACTGGCTGAAGCGGCACGTCGACTCGCAATAGAAGCTGAAGTCACCCCCCAAAAATCCAGACCCAGAAATTGGTGGGAGAAAACAGGCTACATAACTATTCCCAAGAAGAGTCCGAAAACGGAACTGCTTCGATCATTGTCTAGTGAAATCAGAAAGATCAGAGCATCGAAGGATTTGATGAAAAAGTAAGCTCAATTAAGCAATGTTACTTCTACGATTTGCCCTGCCGGGAGCTCGCCAGTATCCTCAGGCACGGTGACGAAACCATCTGCCGCAACGATACTCATTATCACAGATGACCGCTGTGATTCTACTGGAACGGCAGTGAGCCTACCCGCAGTGGTCTTCAAAGTTACGCGTACAAATGTTCTGAAACTTTTCCACCCTTTAATTGGCTCAGCAAGCATTGCCTCCCGCTTCGACTCGGGAACCTCCTTCATTCCAGAGAGTTTGGCTATCATCGGCCGACCGAAGACAAGAAAAGCAAACATAGCTGAAACCGGGAAGCCCGGTAGGGAGATGATGGGAGTGCCGTTTACGGAGGCTAATCCTGTTGGCATCGCTGGTCGCATGGCAACCCCATGAACTAGCATGCCCGGCTTTCCAAGCGAGCTAATGCAAGAAGGAACCAAATCCCTTTGCCCCACGGATGACCCACCGCTGACCAAGACCAAGTCAGATAATTTGACGGCTCGCTTCAGCGTGCTGATGATGACCTCCTTCCGATCTTTTACGATTCCTAAATCGAGAACGTCGCCATCCAGCTCGTTGATCTTAGCAGAAAGTACCATCCGATTAATGTCCACTATCTGACTAGACGATCTAATACGAAGCGTTTCAACAAGCTCATTACCCGTTGATAGTACAGCCACACGTGGCCTCTTCACGACACGTACTCTCTCAGTTCCGAGAGTTTTCAGCACGCCCAAATCTTGGGCACGGAGTCTTCCACCACTTTCCAAGACGATTTTCCCCCGACATACGTCCTCGCCCTTCCGCAGAATATTCTGCCCACGTATCGCGGTCCTGGTGAGGGAGATCCTACGCTCGGGCAATTGCAGTGTGTCTTCAATCGGAACAATAGTATCGGCGCCTTTCGGGACTATGCTTCCAGTCGCTACAGCAACTGTACAACGTTCTCCCACGATGCCCTTGTATACTTCTCCCAGTCTGCTCTCGCCTACGATCTCCAGAACGCTCGGTTTGCCTTTGGTCGCTCCTTCCGCATCAACGGATCTAACCGCGAATCCGTCTACGACAGAACGATCAAAGAATGGAATCTCATGCTGGGCGACAACGTCTTCTGCCAATACCCTGTCCAGAGCTTGCCGTACATGGACCAACTCGGTCTTGAATCGACGGTTTTCGACAGACTTTAGGAAGCGGGCTAAGGCTTCGTCGACACTTGTGAGTCTCTGGAAACCTTCATGCGTATGATTCAAGTTAATACAACTCAATCACATAACGTAGATTACGCTTCATTGAAACTGTAACGGTCTCTGCCATGTTAACCTTGATCCTGCCGCTCACTCTAATCGTTGCTGTCATTCTTGCGTTGATCTGGTTCTTTACCTCGCGCGAAAGACGAAAAGGAAACACTGAGCCGATTATCGAATTGGAGAAACTCGTCCAGTGTAAGTCCTGCGGCTCTCTCATTCCGGAGGGCGCTAGCAAGTGCGCCTTCTGTGGAAATTACAATCAATAAACTAGTCGACCGTTGACCAATAACTAATTAAAGTCATTTTACGTGTGGCTGGTCAGCCGCCGAAGCGTGCACACTAGCCGCCGTATGCGCCTAATCAGCGCAGACGACAGCTCAGTGGTTAGAGCAGCGGACCCTAAAGACAGGGGCTGAAGCTGTTAAGCTGGAACGCTGTAACCCGTTGGTCGCAGGTTCGAACCCTGCCGGCGGCGCCAATATCTAACCGGCGGCTTTTCCTCTACCAACTTACTGCACCTTAGTCGCCTTGTAGATGAAACATCTGGAATCCAATGTTAGTGAGAAAAATCCGTTCGATAAGACAGCTACAGTTGCAGCAGAGGAGCTGAAGACGCTAACGCAGATCAGGTAAAAGTTGTGGCTGATTGGTGGCTAAACATTACATGAAGGCTGGACATAAGAGACTGGGCAGACTCATGGTTGCCATCTCCAAGGGCAAGCCCATTTGACTGCTTAGACACGAAGCCAACGCAACATTCAGTTCGACATTCGAACAGGTAACGAAGGTTTCCTCTTTTCAGAGATACACCTGACACATGAGTGAGTAATAACGCATCTTTGAGATAGCCTTGCAATCTCAAAAGGCTAGTGCTTATGGCGACGTCCCGAGTTTTGGTCTCATGGTCAAATTGCACATCCGCGTGTTCCGTCAAGATGACTACGATAAAGTCGTAAAACTCTGGAAAGAGTCTGGTCTCATACTAAGGCCAGGCGACGATTGTGAAGGAATCGGGCTGAAACTGCAACGTGATCCAGATCTCTTCCTGATAGCAGAAAAGGGTCAGGAAATCCTTGGAGTAGTACTCGGGGCTTGGGATGGGCGGCGAGGATGGATTAACCATCTCGCCGTGCGATCCACTCACCAAAGATCGGGAATAGGCAAATCTCTGATCAACGAACTCGAGAAACGTCTCATCAAAAAAGGAGCACTAAAGGCGAACGCGCAGATTTACCAATCAAACAAATCATCCCTGGCCTTCTTCAAGGCAATGAATTATGAAATCCATTCCGACCTAATTATGGTCGGAAAAAATCTGAGCTAGTAGTTAACTTGCCTTCGCTTCAGCAAGAGGCACGTAATCGCAGAGCTCGGTGGGTTTCTCCAAGATGCGGTTGATCGTCACTTCTCCAATTATCCTGCAGTACTTGTTTATTTGGCCTAAATTCAAGACTATGGTCCTCAAGCTTACAGCAGAGTTCACGTCCTTCACGTATGTGAGGACTTTCTGAGTCAGACGTCTCTCTTCGTTCTCAGCACCTTCCACTCTTTCGATGGCATCATTGGACACTAGAATATCAGAAGTGAGAAGCGCCTTCATGGATTGTTCTGAGGTTTTCGTCACTTCATTCGCAAATTTGGCGATGTCACTTAGAATCGAATCCCCTACAACCTCCCTGTCCTTCAACGTGATCACTTCATTCGCAATATTCTCCGCTGAATCTGCCATCTCCTCGAGCGTCTTCGCCACAACTCTGTTGCCCGGGATATGGATTGGAGATTCAATCCCTATTTTCGTGCCAACGCTTCTGTCCCTGATTGCAAGCAGCAGCTGGCGGACAATTAACCAGTAGATCCTGTCCGATTCTTCTTCCATATGAGCTACTTCTGAAGCCAGATCGGACCTCCTTTCTACCAAAGCCTTGATTGAAACATCCAACATTGAGGAGAGTATGATGTGGAGGCGGCGCATCAATCCATAGATTGGGAAGCGTGTGGGATCAACGAAGCTCTGGAGGGTGACTTGACGTAGAGTCTGCTCCACTATACTTAATCCAGTGAGCCGCTGCGTCGTAGCCCGTATCTCTTCAAGATGGCGCCTTTTCAATTCATCTTTGGCTACGATCTGGATCGTGTCATGTCCTAGAATGTAATTTCCCGTGATTACTCTCGAAAGCAGATTGTTTGAGTTGCAGAGGTCTGCGTTTACGACGCAGTTCTTTATCTCTTCGCTCTTGTGCTCCGTTCCCGGTATAAGTTTGAGGGACCCATCATCCTCGCGTTTTATGGAGACAATATCCCCCGCCTTGAGCTTAACATCCTCAACCCATTCGCGTGGCAGTGATACGGTTAAAGTAGAATATCCGACTCTCTGGACTTTCCTAGCTTCCAAGCTAAGCACATTTGCATATAGTTTAAGCACTAGAATATAGCTTTCAGTATTTATTCCCGGAATTCAAACCTGGAGCTCTTTCTATAGAGAGTTTATTCGAGGTTCTGCTTCATCACCCGCCCTAAGACGACATCGAGAACGCGTATGAGAACACGTACTCACCGATGCGTTGGATACCAAGCTTGATTCGGTCTTCAGGCTCGCTGACGAATGTGAACCTGATGTGCCCTACTCCCTTGTCTCCGAAATATGATCCGGGAATGGCTATGACGCCCTTCCGCGTGAGTAACCGGTTGCAGAAATCCTGCTCGTCTCTGTCCATGACTTCAAGGTAGTGGCGCATATCCACGAAGAAGTAGAAGGCTCCATCCGGCCTAACTAGACCTGCTTCAGGCAGGTATCGCTTTATTGCTTCCTCCATGACGTCACGTCTCTTCTTGTAAGTAGGCAGAACATAATCATGGAGGTATCTCTCCTTTACATTGTTCTTCAGGAAAGGTAGCATAGCATATTGGCTGAGGATATTTGGCGCTAGAGTCGTATACTGTTTGATTTTCTCCATACCATCAATGAGTTCCGATGGACCCAAAGCATAGCCGAGTCTCAAACCGGGTACAGACGCCTCCTTTGAGAAGCTCCCAATCGATAACAGGCGTTCGTGTGCTCCTGGCAACGAGCTGATCTTGGGTTGAGGTGGCCCGTACACGATGTCACGATATGTTGCATCATTGACGATCCAAAAATCATAGTCAGTAGCAAGATCGAGCAAACCTTTGATGAAGTCACCCCGGATAATTCGCCCAGTAGGGTTGTCAGGGCTCAGGAGAACCACAGCTTTGGTTCTTCTCGTAACCACAGTCTTGAGAACCTCCAGACTTGGTTGATAGTCCTCCTCCACCTTGACTGGAAGCCACTTTGCGCGGGCTCCTGCTAGTTGGAAAGCTTCCAAGTATCCAAGATAAGTTGGATTGGTGAGAACTACTTCATCGTTCTTGTTGAACAAGGACAGAAACGCACAGAAGATGGCTTCCGTTGCACCATCTGTGAGGATAACTTCCTTTTCTGGCTTGTATACTTCGTCGTCGTGCTTTACCCAATCGTCAGCGATCAGCTTTCTCAATTCGAGAAAGCCACGTGTACCAGTGTACGCGGTGCTCGCCTGCGGGTCCTCCTTTATCCTTCTGGTGATCTCCTCCGTAACTTCGGCGGGTGGGGGAAGGCTGGGTCCGCCGCCGCCGAATGAGATTAACTCCTTTCGTTCGCTCGCTTCTGCAAGCAAGGCAGCGACGCTTCGGATTGGAGAGACATGTAGGCTAGCAATCCTGTCAGACAGTGTCACCATCGATGTAGGCCTGCATGCGAGCGTTTCGTTGACGAGGGCTAGAACCTTTCCAATTTAGTGTAAATACTATCGGGTGTATTACGACCTATTGACGGCCGTTCAGCGAGGTAATACCAGGCTGCCCGCTAGAGACAACTTACGTAAATAGATTAAAAGCGAAAGGAATTGCACCTTGTATTCCCCGTGGATGTGAAGAGGTTCCACCATTGTGCATGAATTACATAGAGGGCGGGATGTGCCACGTGACTCGTCGGGAGTGCCTGCTGGGAACCGCTTATGAACCTAATCGTGAATGTGCTTTGCAAGGCAGTTTTGACGTTTGGATTACCTATGATGACAGAATATTAATCAGCGATATTGGCTCGCCTTCTCCTGAACCGAAGCGTTCTGTAGCGTTAGGCGTAGAAAAGGAATTGGCGGACCAGATAGCGGTGCTTGCTGCTCGGAAAGCTTCAGGACAAATTATCACTACTCAACAGACATGCCGCCGGTGTGGAAGCGTTTACTGGATTACCGAGCATGAATCTGCGACTCCGAAACTTGGACGACGATACTTCTGTCCAAAGTGCATAGAAAGAATTGGCGAGATTGATGTTCCAGATTATTGGTGCGGCTGACCTATTGAGCCGCCCAGCTCGGTATGCAATGGTACGGCCACGTGTCCGTGTGGCCTTCTAGCGGATTCGACGTCACAAACGCTTTCCCCTTCTCGATTGCGAGGTAATTGAATGACGTTAGGTTCTCCTTCTTGCCCGTGAGGAAATGTTTCAGAGTCTCTTTGACCGGATCCGCGGTAACCTGTGGCGCGCATATTGCAAGATACGCCCCGAACATTACTGCGTTGGCGAACATCTTCGTGTCAGTTTTCGAGGGCATTTCGTTCCCGAGGTTCTCAGCAATTTCAGTAGCTGGAACGCCGAACCTTCGAACATCGTCACGATCTACGTCGGTTGCGATCAGCGACCGATTATAAATGATAAGACCGTTTGGACGCAAGTTGTTTAAGAAATCCATTGATGGCTGGTTCATAATTAGCTCGACATCGGGTTCTTCGGCGATTGGGTTATCGACGGTTTCATCAGAGATTATGACATAGCATTTCGCTTTGCCTCCTCGGGTCTCCGGCCCGTATGAGGGAACGCATGCTACATGTTTGCCTTGAAGCATCGCCGCGTAGGCCATATAGTCTCCCAGTAGCAGGACGCCTTGACCACCGTGCCCAGCAATTAGGACTTTCATGTTGCTCATGCCTTCTCAACTCCATATGTGTCTCGGTAGACACCTAATGGGAACCGTTTGATGACCTGCTCATTGACGTGACGTTTTGCTTCAAGCACAGACATCTTCCAATTCACCGAACAAGTACTCAGCAACTCGACGAACGCGAATCCGCCCAGTGCTTGCACTTTGAAGGCGTTTTCCACAGTCTTTTTCGCATCGAGCAGATTCTTGATCGTGTATACCTTCCCCCTAGGGCTAGAGATCTCAGTCACAACCAAGCTCGCCCGTTTGACGTAAGCAGCACCGTCTATCTGGGCGATTAGCTTCGACAGCGTCGAATTCTGTGCCTGTCAACGCGACATCTCGGCCGTAGGGCGTGGTTGTGGTTATCTGACCTGGAAGAGTCGTTGGTGCCATCTGCCCTCCAGTCATTCCGTAGATTCCGTTGTTCACGAGGAATACGGTTATGGGAGTAGCTCTTTTGGCCGCATAAATGAGTTCGAGTAATCCGATGGATACGGCGTCTCCGTCTCCTTGTACTGTGAAGACGTTCAGCTCTGGTCTCAGTCGCTTAACGCCAGTTGCCACTGCGGGGGCTCTTCCGTGTGCGGCCACGACATGGTCACAATTCAAATAGTTGTATGCCAGCACGCTGCAACCTACCGAGTCGATCATCACGGTCTTCTCGCGGATGTCGAGTTCATCCATGGCTGCCGCGATTAGTTTCGTGAGTGTTCCGTGTTCGCATCCAGCACAGTAGTGTGTAGGACTGTCAGTGAGCGACTTCAGTTTTCCTGCTTTCACCTTGAAAAGCGATTGTTGACTCATGCAGCAACCACCTCCAGTCGCTGGATTTTGCGTTCTATTTCCTTTTCAGTGGGTACAATACCCCCCCATCGCCCAAGAAAATCAACGGTCACTCCGTCACCGACTGCAAGTCTCACATCCTCATACATTTGTCCTGTATTCAACTCAACGTCGAGGAATCGTTTTCCTTCAGAAGCTAACTTTCGGAGAGCGATTGTTGGAAACGGCCAGAGCGTTATCGGTCTGAATAGTCCGACCCTGATGCCCTTCTTGCGGAGATTGTTAATCACACCTTTGGCGATTCTTGAGACGATTCCAAACGCGATGATAACAGTCTCAGCGTCCTCAGTCAGATAATCTTCGTATAGAACTTCTTTCTCTTCAGCCGTCTTGTATTTTTCGAAAACTCGCCCCATGTGCTGGTATTGTTTTTGATAGTCGAATTCCAAGGAGTTGAGAATGTGTTGTCCTCGGCCTTTTGAGTCGCCAACTGTCCATGATGAAGCGTCATAATCGGGGGCCGTCCCTGTGGGAAACTCGATGTCCTCCTTTAGTTGTCCAGTGAATGCATCTCCCAAGATCAGGGCGGGATTCCGATACTTGAAGGCAAGGTCGAATCCTATTTTCGGCAATGATGCCATCTCTTGTACTGAAGCGGGAGCCAAAACGAATAATCGGTAATCTCCGTGTCCGCCTCCTTTTGTTGCCTGGAAGTAGTCGCTTTGTTCTGGGCCGAGGTTGCCTAATCCTGGTCCAGCGCGACAAATGTCTGCGACAAGGAACGGCAACTCCATGCAGGCTGCATACGAAAGTCCTTCCTGTTTCAGGCTGAAGCCAGGACTCGACGTCGCTGTCAACACGAGGGCTCCAGTTGATGCGGCACCTATGACCATGTTGATTGCTTCGAGCTCGCTCGCAGATTGAATGAAGCATTTGTACTGAGGATACTTCTTGTTTCCGAACTCCTTTGCAAGAGTTTCTGGAATCTCGCTCGACGGAGTTATCGGATACGCAAAATACGCGTTGAGTCCAGCTTCTAATGCACCATAGGCGAGAGCTTCGTTGCCTTTCAAGTAAACTCTCTGATTGGACACCTATGTTCTCACCTGAACCTCACTAATGGCAGAATCCGTGCAAACCCAGTAGCAAATGGCGCAACCTGTACAGACGCCCTTAGTTCCTTGATATGAGAACTCGACTGGGTGAAAACCGGCACGATTCAGGTTAGTCGAAAATTTCAAGTTGCCAGATGGACATGATACGATGCAAAGTTCACAACCCTTACAGCGCTCGTAGAGAATGCTTACGTTGGCTCGAGGTACTGTCGTGGTTACTGTTTCAGTCAAGTGGCAATTGTCTCCTTCTTGTTCACAAAATTCTCAAGAACGTATCGAAGCATGGCGTAGTGCTGTTCTTCGTCAAATGCGAGCATTGTGAGGAGCGATTTAAGATGCGGATCTGTAACTTGTGCCGAAGCTGTGGTGAACAGGCGTAGAGCCTCCTCTTCCAGGTTCATTAATCGAAGAAGCTCATCGCGGCTCTCTTTCAAAGGGGCAGATTCCCATTCGTCTTTGGCCAAGTACGTTATCGCAGAATTGAGCACGTCGGCATGGTGAATTGAATCCCGCATTAGCTTGGCATAAACTAACTTTACGACACTGTGCTCCGTTTCTCTAACTTTGCGGGCGTAGACCTCTGTCTCACGTTCCTCATGCTGCAACTGCTCTTTTAGCAGTGCCAATAACTCATTTTTTCGCATACGCCGACGAAACGATCACGATGGTATTTACTGATAGCGATATTGTTGGTATTCTATGTATTCTACTGTCTTCTAATTAGTGTGAACGCCGCCACCGCACCGAGCAAAGCTGCTCCGCTGCCTGCAACCAAAGCCATGAAGAAGTCCCCCGAAACTTCGAGAATGTAGCCGGTTAGAACCGATACGACAATTCCTGCCAGGTTTCCGCCAAAGTTCTGGATCCCCGCCATTGTTCCTGTCATGCTCTTTGGGGTTGCCTCAACCAGAGCAACCCATAGAGAGGGAGTGGAGAAACCAAGCGCTGCACCAGCAAGACTCAATGCCGCTATAGCCGAATACGGATCCGGTGCATAAGCCGTCGCAAACATCATAATGGATGTCGCTATCATTCCAACACAAAACAAGTTACGACGCAAAGTTAGCGGCGAAAAGGATTTCTTTACCAAGTAATCCGACAGGAATCCGCCGATCAGAAGCAGAGTGACTACTGCACAGACCAGTGGAACCGTGGAGAAGAGACCTGCACCGATCACCGTGAACTTCTGTTGTTTGACAAGATACGTTGGCAGCCATAGATTCAAGTAGTATGCGACGTATCCCTGACCGAAACTGGCAATGGCAAAGCCTAATCCTAATGGACTCAAAACAACCGACATACTCTCTCTCAACTTCAGTTTGGAGTTCGTTTTCTGTCTCTGCACAGCTGGGTTGTCGCGGAATCCGAAATACCAAAAAACGCACCAGACCAACGCCATGATTCCTGTTCCAAAGAACGCCCACTGCCAACCATAAGCTATCGCGAGCCAAGCAGCAACGGGGAATGCCACAACGGGACCTAGGCGTCCGCCCGCGATCCAAATAGATGTAGCCCGGGCTCGCTGATCCTTCTTGAACCAATCTGATGAAGACACTTTTGCTCCTGATACGAAATTCGGAGCTTGAGTAGCACCAAGTGCAAATCGAAGTGCAAAGAGCGAGGAAAACGAGTTCGTAAACCCCGTCGCAATCGTGATCACAGACGTTGCGACTACACCATAGAAGAGGCTTAGTCTCGCACCGAAACGGTCAGTGACTAATCCCGCGATGGGCTGCAGGAATGTGTATGACCATAGGAACGACGAGAGAAGCAGCCCCAGTTCAAAATCGGAAAGATTGAGGGACTTCTGCATGATTGGAGCCGCTGAAGAGATATTGAGCCGTAGAATGTACGTGACCAAAATGCCCGAACTCGCAAGAAAAGCCATGCTCCAACGATTCTGCATCTGTCGACACTACTGAGGAAGTGGAACTGCGTTGGCGACTGCCATGTCCATGCGCGTATACTTCTTGAGGCTCGCAACTTGCTGAGGAGACAAAATTGAACAAGCAAAGCCCCAATGAAATGAAACCCAGTCCCCCAGCTTCACGTCTTGCATGAAGCTGTTGCCGTTAATTCGTGAGAGAACGTTTGTGCGGATTGGTTGACCGAACGATAGAATTCCATCTCGTCTTTCGATAGGTTCGTATTCAACACTCAGATTAACGTCATTGTCTAAACCCAGCACTTTCCCCCAGGATATTCGGCACTTATCCATCAATTCTCCCACTTGATCATCCCGTCCTGCAGCGTTTGCAAATGCATCTGGGGCAGTACCCATGGTTGAAAATGCGTTGAAGACATGGAGCGCGTGATGCGGAAACGTTGCAAATGGTCTGGATTCAAATAATTTCTTTATATGCTCTTTAGGAAACTTTCTAGCTAATCTTTCTCTGAGATGATCGTAGAATCCAGTTCTAGGGATTTTCTCAAGTATATCATTGCCGATCCAGTAAGCTTCCACAACCCGATAATCGAACGGCTCCAGTCCCTGGGATTGGGCGATGAATCTCAAGTAGGGTTGCGCGCCTGTGAAAGCCTCGAGCGCGCTGACCAGCTCCTTACTTCGCCTATTGGTTAGGCACGCCTCGAATAGAACTTCGTTTTCATCAGGGCCGCAGTAACCGAGATGGTTGGGCATGAAACTGTGTCGGGCTGCCAATATTGCGCCATCGTATTTTTGCAAAGTCACTCTCAAAACATTCCTTCTGCGGTTCCGAATTCGGTTTCTATAATCTTCAAAACATCAATAACCTCTTGCGCCTCAGATTCCGTGAGTATCTTGATTGCGAAGCCCCCTTGCACTAACACGTAGCTTCCGACTTTTCCTTCAACAAGCGTAATGTTAACGTTCTCTCGAACTCCTTGAGTGCCATAGTCGACT
The DNA here is from genome assembly GCA_963783645.1 of Candidatus Bathyarchaeota archaeon. Lineage (GTDB taxonomy): Archaea > Thermoproteota > Bathyarchaeia > 40CM-2-53-6 > 40CM-2-53-6 > FEN-987. The sequence continues at coordinate 101,313 of CAWAOH010000014.1, forward strand.
GATGCGAATTTGCCGTTGACGGCAATAATCTTACCTGGGATGGAGAGGCACATTGGTTTCTCAACTCATACGTGGATATTCGACGCCTATATGTGTGTAAAGCAATTCCCAATTCTGGGATGAGATTGTACCCTATGGAAAACCAGAGATGAGGTTCATTACATTGAAGGAATTAGACTGAGTCGACAGATGATGGGAAAGCAGACTGACGTCATCACTTCGTCTGGGGATGAAGTATTCGATATTGAATTAGAGGCAGACATTCTGAAAGCAAACAGAGAGTTGGCTCTGGAAAATCATGCGAAACTGAAACAGAACGGAATTACGGCGATCGACGTGATGGGATCGGTAGGCTCAGGAAAGACGTCCATAATCAAAGCCATGGTTTCAGTCCTAAAGAAGAACCATCGTATAGCGGTGATCGAAGGTGACGTTACAACAACGATCGATGCGGATATTATCGCCGCGGAGGGCGTTCCTACTGTACAAGTGAACACGGGCAAGGAATGCCATCTCGATGCGAACCTCATAAAGAAAGCACTAACCCGCATGCGATTGTCTGAATTGGACTTGATCTTTATCGAGAATGTTGGTAATCTGATATGCCCCGCAGAGTTCCCACTCGGATCCGACAAACGACTCGTTGTGATCAGCGTCACTGAAGGCCCATATATGGTTGTGAAACATCCCATGATGTTCTATGAGGCGGATTCTGTAGCAATCAACAAAGTTGACCTAGCTGACGCAATGGGAGTCAAGCCCTCTAAGCTGCACGAGGATATTTCTAGGATTAACCCGGAGGCGAAAGTTGTGTCGACAGACTGCAGAAACAACCTCGGCATAACGGAAGTAATTCGCAGTCTAGGGTTCACCGATGCCTAGGGATGGACCTAATGCATGAATTCTCAATCGCGTCCTCGCTGGTTGACACACTCATGGAATTTGCCGAAAAAGACGACCTAAAAGGTAAGCTACTGGAGGTCCATCTAAGGATTGGCAAGCTACGAGCAATCTCAATTGAGCAATTGAAATTCTCTTACAAAGTGCTAGCCAAGGGCCAGTTCCTCAACGGCTCCAAACTGATAGTTGAGGAAACCCCGGCTATAATCCATTGCCCTGAATGCGGCCTCAAGGAGGATTTTGAGCTTGTTGATGACTCATACCATTTCGGACTTCCAACTCTATCCTGTCCACGATGTGATGCACCTGTGAATCTCGAAGGGGGGGATGCTGTTGTGATCACCAAAGTCCGAATTCGGGGTACCCGCTCAAAGAAATGACTAGAGAATCCTTACGACAGTTTTCTATATAGAATCCCGTCGCAATATATAACAGGACTGAATCCGCACACTTACCGCATCAAGGGCAGCTTGAACAATTGAGAGGAACAATGATTGGAGATTAGAAAAGTCCAACGAGTTGGACATTCTACGCTTACCGTCTCTCTTCCCAGCGACTGGGTTCGACAAGTGGGGCTTAAGCAAGGGGGAGTCGTGACTCTTCGCCTCTCCGAATTTGGAGAGCTAATTGTAACTCCGGGAAGTGAACTCGAAGGAGAAGAAACTACAATTTGTAAGATCAACGCAGATGCATGTAAGGATGGGGAAGTGCTTGGACGCACGATAACAGGAAATTACATTCTTGGTCGAGACACAATCATCATCTCCTCAGAAGAGGGCTTGACCACCGAGCAGACAACTGAGATACGTGACTCGACCCACCGTCTGAGCGGCTTAGGTATTGTAGATCAGTCTCCGAATCAAACAATAATCCAATGTTTTCTTGACCCAACAAAATTCTCTATCACCAGCCTCTTGTCTCGATTACACAAGGTGGCAATATCGATGCTTGAGACCTCCATGCAGGCCTTGATGGATCAGAAGTTCTCACTCGCGTTACAAGTCTTGGAGCTTGAGGACGAAGCCGACCGACTCTACTGGCTAATCTTGCGTCAAATATTCCGTGCGATATCTAAGATACCGCTGTCACGCCACGTGGGAATCGAATCCGCAACACATGCTGTAGGTTACCGAGCAGTATCGAAATACCTCGAGGAGATTGCGGATTGCAGCGAATCAATCGCCAATCAAATCCTTAGCATAGCTGACGAGACCCCCACCCAGTCTTCTGCCATCATCAGCGAAATCTGCAAGTCAGGGACAGAGGCACTTGAAATCTCTAAAGGAGCAATGGACTCGCTCTTCCTGTTGGACATAGATCTTGCGAATCGGATCATCGCAAAATGCAGGTGCTTTGAGAAAGTTGAAAGGGACCTAACAGAACAGGTTGTTTCTTCAGTTCAGAATCGCAAGATAGCTGTTGCACTTAGGGGCGTAGTTTGGAATCTTACCGAAATCTCCCGAGCCGCTAAAATGATTTGTGAGGTTGCCATCAATCGATATCTAGAGAGCAACACTGATGTCTGCCGCTTTTGGAAAGAGCGGAAGAGCGGGGGAGAAATCCAATACCTAAAGAAACTAGTAGCCTAAGACCATTTTTTGAACCAAAATCACTCGCAATCGTAGGGGCATCCGAGACACGCAGTAGAATAGGATACGTTCTAGCAGAGACTATGCTCACGAACAGACGTCGGGGTACCTTCAAAGGCGAAGTATACCTAGTCAACCCAAGGCACGACCGGATATTTGGTGAGAAGTGCTATCCGAAGGTCTCCGACCTTCCTGGATCAGTAGACACGGTGTTAGTTGCCATCCCCTCGATTCATGTCCCGGATGCCATAGAGGACGCTGGTAAGGCAGGAGCGACTGCTGGCATAGTCATATCTTCAGGTTTCGCGGAGATCGGAAACATCCAGCTCGAGAAACGATTAGTCGATGTTGCTTCGAAACATAATGTAAGAATTCTAGGACCAAACTGCCTGGGCGTATACGATGCTTATACCGGAATGGACACACTCTTTCTCCCTGAAACAAAGCTACTATCAGATGGCAGAGAAGTAATAGCAACCCCCAGACCGAGACCCGGAGCGGTTTCGTTACTAACACAGAGCGGCGCCTTTGGCGCTGCGGCACTGGACTACATGGCTGGCCCTCACGGAATTGGAATAAGAGGATTTGTCAGCTACGGAAACAGATGTGACGTAACAGAAAGCGAATTACTCGAATACTTCTCAGATGATCCCCAAACCAAGGTTATCCTAATGTACTTGGAAGGATTAGCTGACGGCCGAGAATTCATAGAGAAGGCAAAAGCGGCTACGAGAAAGAAGCCGATTGTAGCTCTGAAATCAGGCAGATCGGAAGCCGGGAAGAGAGCCGCAGCATCTCATACGGCCGCATTGGCAGGATCAGATCAAATCTACCAAGGAGCATTTAGACAAGCCGGCATCATAAGAGCACAGAATGTCGAAGAACTGTTCGACTTTGCTCGTGCACTAGCCATGCAACCGCCAGGACTTGCAAACAATGTTGCAGTAGTGACTAATGCTGGAGGCCCTGGTATTATCGCGACAGATGCACTGGAGGAATCGGGACTAGAAGTTCAGAAATTTCCTGAACGGATAATGTCCAAGTTCTCCGAACTCAAAACGAAAAAAATGCTACTGCCAGTCCTGTCCGGCACCAATCCGATCGACTTGACAGCAGAGGCAACGAGTGAAATGTTCGCTTTGACCTTGTCAATACTATTAGATGATTCTAGCATAGGCGGAATTGTTCTCATCACCTTGCATCATGCGCCCACCATCGTAGATGATGCTGTGGGAATGATAGCAAAGGCCATAGCGAAACATAAGAAACCTGTGACCTTTTGCGACATGGGGGAAACAGAGATGGCTGAGACGATGAGAACTATGTTTGAGAAACGAGGAATCCCGTCATTTTCTATGCCCGAGCGTGCAGCGCGTGCGCTCTGGGCCCTCGTTTATTACGGAAGATATTTGAGAGCTCACGATGTTACAAGCGGAATAGAATAGGAGAATCTCCTTGTCGAATATCCCAGGAACTTTCGAAACGGTCAGAACGTACAAGATAGATTCACTCGTCTCCGAACTAATTGAAGCTCCGCTAGACAGCAATCTAAGCAAGGTGATTTCGGTAATGGCTCAGAAACGAACTCATGAAGTCCTGATACATATACCTGACAAAAACCGATGCGGGATGATTACGTTGACAGATACCCTGCGCGCAAGCATGGAGACAAAGCCTGGAACCATAATGGTACACGTTCCTGTCCTGTCCATGGAGACCACAGTTGGCGAGGCAGCCCGCATAATGACTGATTACAGGATTGGAATGGTCCCAGTTTCAGACGGACGTAAGATTATTGGCCAAGTGAACGGCTTAAGCTTGCTTCACCTGCTAAAAGGCAAGCTAGCTGACCTTAGAATTTCCTCAGTTGCTAAAGAAAGTCCTATGACCTTAAACGCAGCCGATTCTGCTGCGACAGCTCGAGAGCTCATGGCACGAAAGAGAATTGATCACATTCCGGTCAAGCAGGGAGACAAGTTAGTCGGATTAGTAACATCAGCTCAGATCATCGCACTCTTGCCAGCCCGCGAGCGCATCGGTACAAAATCGAAAAGTCCTGAAGCTCGACCCGGCCTAGATTTTCCTGTCAAAGACATTATGGATCATGACCCAGCGACATGTTCCCCTCAGACCGCGGCAGGGGATGCCTTGGATAAAATGCTGACCCTTGACAAGACATGCGTTTTAGTCGCTCAGTGGGAAGAGCTCCAAGGCATTGCAACCCAGAGAGACTTTATCACGCTCCTAGCCGAACCAGAGGAGAAATCAGAAGTTCCTATCTACATCGTGGGTCTTCCTGAGGACCCCTTTGAAGCTGAAATAGCCAAGCAGAAATTCAAGCGAACAATTAATCAATTACACAAAGTGCTACCGCAGATCCTCGAGGCCAGATCTGTAATCAAGTCAACGACAAGCACACCCGGAAAGGAAAGAAGGCGATATGAGGTGACAGTGCACATCAAGACCCCCCAGAGCTCCTATAGTTACGCTGCGAGCGGTTGGCAACTGGCAGAAGTCTATGATGTCATTACAGACAGGCTTAAACGGTTACTGTCACAGAAAGAGCGGCGGAGAAACCAATACGTCAGAGAACGCGCGTAGAGTTCAAGATGGCCTGCTAGGAATCGAGGAAAAAGAAAATGCTACTACCAACCAAGATGCGACGAGTCGAAATCATAGTTCCACAGAGAAAATTCGAAGATGTGATGCTCTACCTTCGCGAACTAAACATCATCGAATTGTTAGATGTAAAGGAAATGATCAAAGGCTATGGCGAAGGCGTCTCCCCTGCTACAGTATCCGACCGCCTGTACCGACTTACAACTCTTGAATCGAAGATCAACACGGTAATCGCTGCTCTAGGGATCATATCGTTACCACGAAGCAAACCGATAATTGTCGACGCTCGAATGTCTGACGAGCAAAATACCAAGTCAGAGCGGAAGATAACTGAAATCGAGCAAAAAGTCACTTCAACTACGAACGAAGCAGAGGCGTTGGAATCTCTCATCAACTATGCGGAACGACAACTGAAGCTGAGTATCGAGGAAATCGCTAAAATCGAAAACGTAAACTCACCTGAAGGCAGGAACAAACTTGAGGAAATAGTGAGCGGCATCTTTCAAACTCTCAAACCGTCAGAACTGAAGTTTGCTGAACCGTTGAGCCAACTGATCGAACAGAAGGGACTCGAAGACGCCGTTGTAAATGACATAACTGACAGCGTAGCAAAAATACTCTCAACCAAACGAGATGAGAGTGCGATCGCTGATGCGGTCACGCAGACCCTCGGCCTGAAAATGAAGGCTATGGTGAGAAGCAAACGCCTATCTTACGAAGCCACGAGCCGGATTGAGGAAGCTAAGAAGAGACTCTCAGAACTCAATCGTGAACTTAATGGAATAAAACGAAACGAAGGGCAGTATCTCCTGGTTCAGCGCGAAATCGTGGGAGCAGAGAGAGCATTTGAACAAGCGAAGGGTTTGTGTGGAAAAACTGAATCGACCTACATGATCGAAGGGTGGATGCCCACTGCAAAGGTGACGCCCGTTACAGCTCAATTAAAGCGAATTTGCGAGGACGAGGTAATTACTAGAAGTTGGGCTAGCAAGAATGGCCCAACCAGTCTTCACAATCCGAAAAGCGTCGCAATTTTTGAGAAACTGACCGTTGGATTCGGCATTCCCAAGAGTGATGAGGTTGATCCAACTGTGTTGTGGTTGATCACATACCCGTTATTCTTCGGATTCATGTTCGGCGACGTCGGGAATGGGATAGTAGTCATGATAATCTCGAGCATCATATACATGTACAAACGACGAGGACTTGTGATCCCTGACATAGCATATGGCGGCATGGGGGGTGTGTTCAACATGGTGATCCAAGGATCCGGGCTTCTAATATTCAGCGGTGCCGCTGCGCTGGTAGTAGGATTCCTATACGGCACGGTTTTCGGAAATTTAGAATGGTTCAAAATACTCACAGGCCTGCCTGGACCTCTATGGTTTGAACCATTTGACAACATACGACTAATGCTCAGAGTGTCTATCACAATCGGAGTGATCCACATCATGTCAGGACTCGTTCTGGATATATTCAACAAGGCCTACACAAGAGAATACCGCGAGTTGATTTCAGGTCCACTCGTCTGGCTCTGGTTCTACGGCGCCTTTGGAATAACACTACTTGAATACGGACTCAGATTTCCGAACTACCTGTTTAATCCAGCCAACAGCGTTGACATTTTCCTGAGAATGGGCGTACCCCTAATTGCAATGCTGGCCCTCAAAGCATGGGCTGAGGGACCCATGGGACTCATGGACGCATTCGAAGCATTGCTTGCCTCACTGTCGCATACCATATCATACGTCCGAATTCTCGCAATGAAATTAATCGAAGACGTATTCTATCATCTCTTCCACGGAGTCCTCCTATTCTTCACAGCCTGGGGAACACTGGCGGGTGATGCACTTGGATACACCATGTTTGGAGCCTTAACGATCGTTCTCATCTTCATATTAGAAACCGCGTTCGTCTTCATGCAATCACTTCGTCTTCACTGGGTCGAATGGTTCCTCAAGTTCTATGCGGGAAGCGGTACACAGTTCAAGCCGTACGGGGCTGATAGAACCTACACCAAAGTAAGAGCAGGTCTCTCCTGAACCAAAGCGACATGCACACTCAACTTGAACTCACATCATGGCCAGTTTATATCAGGCCATGTCGCTTGCGTATCAGACAAAAACAACACTTGAGGCTGGAAGAACGACCTATCCTTACTCTTTGCAGACTCAACAGACCACAAACGAAATCGTATCTAACTTGCAGGAGTATGGGCTCACCAGAAACGAGGCACGTGTGCTCTTCTTCCTAGCCAAGACCGGCCCGTCTAGAGCCAGCGGAGTGTCCAGGGCAGTCCAGATAAATCGCACAGAGACGTACCGAACGATCAGGAATCTTCAACGTCGCAGCCTTGTAGAAGCAACACTCGAGAGTCCCGTGCGCTTTCAGTCGATGCCATTCGAAAAATGTCTTCAAATCCTAATAGACGAGAGAAAAGCAAGACTCAGGATTCTCGAACGTCGCGGTGAAAACCTCCGTCGCCTATTCGCGACTATGCAGTTAGAGCCTGTAAGACAAGAAATAGAGCGATTCCAAGTGGTCGAGGGCAGACTCAGGATTGAACAGAAACGACAATCCATGTATACCCAAGCCAAGAAATCAGTAATGACAGTTCTCTCCTCATCAGAGTTAGTTCGGGTAGATACTTCAGGCCTCTTTGACCTACTTATACAGTCTAATCGGACAGGAGTGCGTGTTAGAGCGATTACTGCGATCGAGCACTCTAACCTTGGCGTCGTCGAGAAGTTAACCGAAACGATCGAAGTAAGGCATCTTGATCTCAAAGCTAGACCTGTTCCTCGAGTCTCTATAATCGATGACGTCGAAGCTCTCTTTGAGATAACAACAGCGGACGAAACTCAACGCAACGAAGAAGTCGCATTATGGATAAACAGTCGCCCATTTGTGGGAAACCTTCAGGCATATTTCGAGGAAATGTGGAATTCGGGGACTCCTGCAAATGGAAGAATCGAAGCGCTGAGAAAGGGAATAGATCCCGATGATCTTAGAATATACAAAGGCAGAACTGATGTAGCTCGCAAATTCAGCAACATGATTGAGCTCTCAAGGCAGAGTGTTGAGATCTGGACCACCATGCGTGGAATACAGGCTCTCGCCGATTTCAATTTCGAACTGCTGAGAGAAGCAAAAAGCCGAGGCGTGAAGACGCGTGTTATCGCTCCAATCACTAGCGAGAATACGCTAGGAGCGAGAAAACTAGTACCCGTATCTGAACTGCGCTATTCAGAGGCTCTAGGACCTGCAGGGATTATTATCGTTGATCAGCGTGAACTCATGCTGTACGAGAGACTCCCAGACGATAACAACGCTGAGGTTGGAGCGGACGTGGGGTTCTGGACCAATAGCAGGCGCTTCATAGAAACTATGAGTAGAGCCTACGATGCGCTATGGAAAGGAGTATTTGCCATATATCCATCAAAGCGCCGCGGTCTTCATGGATAACAAAGGAAACCTCAACCTGCACGGTGCTTGACTAATCAGGTGCTCCGACTGACACCCAAATTCGGTTGCCTGCTGCCACTTAACTCCGACTTTAGCCACATCGTCGAAATTAGTCGATTTTGTGAACAACTTGGGTACGACAGCATATGGGCTTTTGATCACCTTTCACCCTACTGGGTCAAATCGGGCGCAAGTTTGGAATGCTGGACGACCCTTGCATCGCTGGCTGTTCACACTAGAAACATCAAGATTGGTAGCCTAGTAACAAATGCGAGCCTGCGTCACCCCGCTCTATTAGCCAAGATTACGAGCACTCTCGACATCATTAGTCATGGGCGAGTCATTCTGGGATTAGGCACCGGTGATAGCTTAAGCAGACACGAATTGACCTCATTCGGATATCAGTACGAAGCAATAGATGAAAGAATAACCCGTCTGCGTGAGACTATTCGAATCTTGAAGGGCCTCTGGACATCAGATGATTTTTCATTTGCCGGAAGACTCTTTCGCATGGTACACGCAAAGCTTGAACCGAAACCGACCCAGAACCCACACCCGCCGCTCTGGATAGGTGGCCAACACTACAAGTTAATTGACGTGGTAGCTGAGCTAGCAGACGGCTGGAATTACTGGAACATTACTCGAAAGCAATTGTCAGAGAGAACGAACTACCTACGAGACAGATGTGCACGCAGGCAACGCTCGTTTAATCACATAGTTAAGTCCTGGTCGGGAAACATACCACCTGGCCAATCGGCGGACGATCTTCTCGACTACTTGAAAAAGCAATCAGATACGACTACCGAGTACTTCATTGGTTATTTTGGCCAAGTAACAATGCGGGAGACCCTGGAGAATTTTGCTGACGTTGTGCGCAAGCTCTAGTACATTTGCTGTAGATTAGCTAGAGAAATGTCTCTGTCGAAAACCAGACGTGTCCCTAACTGTGGATTATCGACTGCAGACGTTGTCGATAGAGATTGTTACAACAAGTAAGGAACCTTAACAATTGGCGATACCCCAGCAGATTAAAGTAATTGGCAACAGACTCAATGAATGAGGGCTTGTCTAGATGAAGCGCTCAATGAAGCTTTTCGAGCGATTGCTAGACACGGACGTGAAGGCAGATTTGCTCACTTTATTTCATAATAATTCTAACCTGTCTGAAACCTCGGACGGGCTCGCAGGAAGAATCGGCAGAAACCCCGCCGAAGTACATCGTGAGCTCGAAGACCTGGTCGAACTCGGTATCCTGAGAAGAGTGGAGATGTATTCTTTTGGAGTTGACAGAGACAAGGAAATTCAGGATGCAATCTCCAAGCAACTAGCACTCGGAGAAATATCTGATAGCCAAGTAGAAGTTGATCAATCCGCCGCGCTCCCTAAAATATCGACGGGCCTCGAGGTGCTTGATAGGATTCTGCCGAGCGGAATGCCGCCGGTTAGTACGGTATTGATCCTCAGCGATCCTGGCTCTGGCGATGAGAGCCTCATAGCTCACTTTGTGAGCAAGCAGGTCCAAGAAGGAAAATCGACAATCTATGTGACGCTCGATAACTTTCCCGCAAATATACGACAAATTGCACAAACCCAGATAACTAGAGAAAATGTGGAATGGTCGTCACTCGTGTTCGTTGATTGCTATTCCAAAACGGTTGGTGTGGAAAGCGACGAGCCTCACATTGAGGACCCAGAGAATTTGTCGGCCATCAGTATCGCAATATCAGAAATAATGAATAAGCAATCGATATCTCTTATCGTCCTTGACTCATTCAATACACTTATCCGCAAGAGAGGTGTCCGGTCCGCAATTGAATTCCTGCGGGTTATAGTTGCGCGTGCTCGACAGGCGAAGTGTCTGTGTCTCGTCACTATGAACCGCAAAGCGTTTCATCCCGCTATGGTCGCTTCTGCTCAAGACGTTGTCGATGGAGTAATTGAATTGAGAATTGAGGAAAGCCCTGAGGGAATAGCACGTTCGCTTAGAATCCTCAAAATGGTGGGCACAAAACATCTCACGACGTGGACTCCCTATGATATATCGGACGAGGGTAAGTTCGTGCCCGCCAAGAAATCTTCGTAGCGGAAAGAGTGTTATCCTAGTTCTTTCAGCTTCGCTGGGAGATATTTGTCAACGATATACGCAAGTCCATAACGACTGAAAGCTTCCTGTTCCGCCTTTCTCTTAACTTTCAGGAAAGTTTCGATTTCTCGCTTCCAGAGCTTACCCTCATAGCGCGGATCCTTCTCCAATTCGTATAATCGTTTGATGTCGAGATCAGTAAGAGGAGCACTTGGGAGTTTATAGTCCACAATGTCTGATGCCCAGACTCCAGCCCACTTGGCATCTGGCGTATTCAAATCTCTGAGATGAGCAGCATTGGCGGACCCTGCTATGATCACATTTGCAATGTGCATTCCCCATGGGTCAGCATCGCAGAATATGTAGACGGGCAGTTTCAGTTCCTTGTTCATACGCCGCAATAATGCGCGTGTAGCTCGTGGAGCCTGACCAGCCGTGTGAATAAGCAAAGCCTTGTATTTTTCGTGGACTCTTTCCTCAATGAATCGAGTAAACAGACCACCTTTCTCTATCGCAATTATCTTGTCCGCTTTGCAGTCTACGAATTCAGAATTCGTCAGTGCTGGACCGATCATCATTCCGTCAGGATGTGAAGAAAGGTTGAGAGTTTTTCCTTCGTAACCAGGAACAGTGTATTGAATCGTAAGGTCGCCGAATATTGCGCTACGCTCTTCCGGGAAGACGTTGAAGTTCTCCCGTGGATGTCCAAGCACGGTTTCAAGATCGGTTATTATGTCATCGCTTTCGGCTTGGTCGGTGAAACTCATCTCGTAGGCCTGCGCAGAATAGAAAACATCTCGTAAAGTCGACGTCTTTCCTTCACGCGCAAGTTCGTCGACAAACGACCCGGTCCAGACGAGCTGTGTTAATGGTCTCACATGCCTAATGTTCCGCACGCTCCTCCGTACGAAGCGATCGCCTAGAATGTACTGCCTCGTCCCTTGATCATAGTGGATATTCGTAATTGACCGACTCGGCATTTTGATAGATGGCCATTGTCTCTGGGATAGCTGAAGGTAGAGTTGCTCGCCCAAGCCTTTTAGGCTGGTTAGCACCACTTGCCTTTTCTGCTCTGCCCGATTGGGCGACTTACTCGTCGTCTTCGTCTTCGATTTCTTCTTCATGTGTCAAGACGCTCTTTAACATCGGACCAACATCTGGCGGTTTAGGTTGCTTTGCTAGTTTCGCTGAGAAAACAGCTATTTTCGGCAGGTATTTTTGAAATACGTCGAGTCTGCGTTTGTCATGCGCCAGATTTATTTTCTTTGAAAGAAAGAGAGACAACCGTCGTGCCACCTCTCTCACGGCATTCAGTATCTCCCTTTCAACATCTGGACGGTCTGCGATGAACTCCTTTCCCACTGTCTTGTATGGTACTTTCGTTGAGCAGAGGTGAACAAAAACAGCAATTGGCATATCGACAGAGACTTTGTAGTGGCGCCAGTCAACCTCGGTGTTCACGACCTTCCACGAGATATCGCTTGCTTCGTCGAAAAGCAACGGGATCTTGTTTGCGAACCGATACAGTTTGATACCTCCCCCTGACTCAATTTGGCCACCATAAGCCACTCCAACTTCGACGATGAACGGAAATCCCGCATAAGCAGATGGTTTTCGCTGATATACGGCCACAAACTCTGGCGAAAGCTCCTTCTTTATGCCTGCTTCGAGCAACTCTTCGCCGAGAGGAGATAGACAACTTGCGTCAGGTGTCAAAAATTTGTAGTTCTTCATTCCATTAACAAGCTGGACGATTTCGTCTGGAGATAGTTTCTTCGGATTTTTCTTGGTTGGAATATTGACCTGTGAGAGAAATGATGTAGCGATCGTCTTGCCGACTCTGTGAAAGTGAGACTTTAGAAAGGATACCATCGTCCGTTCCTTGGTAATTTCAACGAGGCGTCTCATCGTTTCAACGTCTACACCGTATGGATGAGGAAGCGTTTCCTGCGGTGGCTTGGGCATCAGTACAGTTGCTCGATCGAACCTGTATAATCTGCCCCTAGGATCAACGTAGGTTATCGTGGCGTAAGGTGCAACTATTGCCGTTTGCATCAGGTAATCCAGAATCTTAGGCATGGCACGCGTGTAATCTGCTTCAGTCGCGAAATCAATCACTGTTCCATGCCACCGGTTATCGTTTGGCAGAGTCTTATGATTCAGGATCACTGGCCTGTTCTTCTGGATGTCAATTGATATCTCATACTGGTGGATTTTGGTAGGTCCAGTACTGGACACGATGGTGGCCTTACCATGAGTGGTTATCTGCCCGTACAGTATGGCCATCTTCCCGCCGAGACCAAATGTCCCCCTGGTCTGTCTCAACTTGTACTTGGAGCCGAAGAGCACTTGCCCAAAGGCGGATGGAATTATGTCGTGAGGAATTCCTATTCCATTATCCTCGATATGGATCCGATAGATTCCAGGACCATCGGTGGGTCCAGACTCATGCGAAATTCTCAAATAGATTTCAGGAGGAATTTCGTGAGTTTCACACGCGTCCAATGAGTTCTCTACGAGTTCGCGTATGGAGGAGTAAATCGCACGAGTTGGATTAGTGAATCCTGCGATGTCCCTATTTCGATAGAAGAAATCAGCTGCGGAAATTTCCTGAAAAACTTCCTGTAATGCCATGCGAGCTCGCCTATGCTGAATAATCGCCGGCATAAAGTTGATTATGTAACCTATAACTACGCAGGTGGTTTCTGCCAGAGTTCAAGGCTTTCCCTCTTCTTGCTTTCACGCTTTATCTTTCTAAGTAGTTTGTACACCGTGGAATGTTGTTTCCCCTTAAGAAGTAATTCTATTGCTTCTCTTGCAGCAGTCACTGTTTCGAAATCGCCAAGCGTCGCAATCGTATGTCCGTAAACGGAGACTTGAGCATTCGTCATTTCTTCTATTAGCCTTCTGATCTTTCCTTCGCGGCCGATTACTCGTCCTTTCAGTCTTGCGATGTCTCGCTCGTTCCTTCCGAAATTTTCTCGAAGATCAATGATATCAATGACAATATCGTCGTCAATTAGTCTAAGGGCCCGTTGTGGTGAAAAGCCGCGAGCAATAGCAATAACAACATCCCTTGCTCGAAGTATGGTTGTTGGATCATCAGAACCTTCACTCGGGAATATCTCCACAACACCGTTCTCACTCTGGACCATGAGACGAGCCTTGAAGGCTTGTTCTATTCTGTTCTTTGTAGAGCCATCTTTGCCGATTAGAACTCCAAGTCTCTCCAAAGGAATCGTTGCGCTAACTTTGGTTGTCAGACTCTGTTCGTGATTATAACTGTCCATTTTTCCATTCACACACTGATTTTCATGTTATTCAATGAGCCTATTTCGGTATTCGCCAGTGGGCCTTAGTGTACCTCGTACCCTTAACCCATGATCCGCCTAGCTTCGTGATTGCACGGTTGATCTCAAACCATCGAAGATAACTCTTGTCATCGTCATAGTTGCGGAACGGTTTGACGGTGACGCCAGCAGCGTCGTCGCGGAGAATATCCAAGTCGCCTAAGTAGGGCGCTAGGACGGATTGCATCCTGATTCATCGGCCTCATGCTAATCTCTTGTCTCGCCAAGTCACGATCCTTGCGCATACATTGGTTAACCATCTCGGTAGACAACTGTCTAATATGAGTACCGAACAGAAGATCGCGTCACTGGGCGGATTTTGACTTGTTCGGTAAGTTAGCGAATACCGCGTTCAATGATTGCGTACAATTCAAATAAGTAGTAAAATCACACTGAAGATCTGAAGCAAAGATTATATGCCAAGATTAATAGACGACATAGGCTATTTCTTTTATGCTTAAAACTCAATGGCATGTCGCCAGAGTTTTCTGCATACGTAATCTTGCCTTCGGCACCTTATCCAGGTGCGATTGTGATTGTCGAAGATCGTCAAATTCGGTATTGTGCCCATAATGGTAAGTTCGCAACGACGGATATAGTAGCGAAATTCGGATTGCATCTAGTTGAGCAATTAGTTAACCAAACGCGATATCATGTATGAAGATGCTCAAAAATAGCCACAAGCGCGGCTATAAGAACCCTCAGAAGGGTTAGTGGATCCGGATGCAAGGTGCGAATCGAAGGTTACCTAACGAGATTGTACACTATGACCGTCGTCATTTATCATGTCTATACGATAAAAGCAGGCTCAGGGCTATTGTTTCTGATGCAAGAAGTTTTGTGCATAACGCTCCAATATGGACTTGCCTAGTCTTGTGCGCCTATCAAGTACGCTTTGATCTACGTGTATGTCCTCTAAAGTCTTCCTCAAGAATTCTTGTTATTCGTAATTCCCTACAAGCTGCCGCACAGAGGCGATACTATCTTTCAAGACAGCACAGTTGTACCATAGCTAAGTCTTGGCTGACTGAGTCATCTTGGGTCTCTTCGTCCAATACCTGAGTTCCTAACAGCTATGACGCTTCTCGAAGTCTGCTTTTGCTTTTCAGCTATCTTGAACTAGATCGGATCAAGCCAGCAGTAGTGTGCCTGTCAACGCTGGCTGTATTTCCCTTTGGGTGCTATGCGTTCTATCACGAATTGAAAAGCGACACACCACGATTCACGGTAAACGTCGAAAGTCTGCTGCAACCTTATAGTGTCAGTTAAGGCCTTGGCCATGGAACGTAAGAAGAGCTACAAACACAAGGGCTGCATCGATCTACTGCCTAAGTAAATCCGTAGCGAAGGAACTATCTGTAAGACTATCTCTTTGAATTCTCAACGCCGTTAAGAGTCCGATAATACAGATAGTAGACTCGAGTCGAGATTTGGTTGAGACTGTTCATGCTCATGAAGAAGTCTCTTAATGCAGCAATATGCAATCTGACCTTTCACACATCACGACATGTTCACCTATCGATGCTGGTGGTGGGTGGTTGCCGCGCCTACTCATCCTGAATTTTTCTCTTTGCTTTCCTTACATCTTTCTTTCCGTTCTCTTCATTCTCGAGTTCATACGTCTCACCTTGCAGATAATGAGCTACGGCTGAGAATAGATTCACTATTGCTGAGCTATCGATCTGATTAGCGCTTGAGGGGGATGAACTGTAACAGAAGAGGGCGCAAGCCCTGAACGCCCCTTACCGACAAACGAAGTGTCACACATTGCGATAAAACAGCTTGTATTACCTACGTTGTGGTCGCTACTTCGAGAACCATGCCCCGATCGTCAACACGACCGCAGCGCAATCACCAAAGATGCAACGTGCATCAGTCAACGCAGGCCGGTCAAGCAGCACCCAATACCTAACCGCCTTCGGTGCCAACTCAGCCGTCACGGAATCCCCGCAAACTGCGGAGTACGATTCATCCGACGCAGAAGCCTTACAATCAAACCAGCAGAATACTCGAACAGGTCAAAGCCGACGCCCTGAAAGCGAGTTCTACTCACGTCAAGGCGCTCTTGCTGTTTCTTCGAGTATCTGCAACCACAGATTGCACAGCCATGAAATCCTGAGTGAAGTCGATTGAAATGATGACAAACATTGCAGCACCATCGTCGATGAGTCGTCCAATGATGTTCATGCAGTCGGTCGATTGATCGAAATATCTTAGGTGGGTGACACAATTTACAATGGTGGCTCAATGGTTGAAATTACTCTTCCTTCGTATCGGTATAGAACAGAGTACAACGTCAAGTCGGTTTAATGGTTGCCAATATACAGAATATATCGAGAATAAGGTGCAAGCAAGGGTCAAGGTGCCTGCCTTGACTTGACACTATGCCGTCGATAGGTTTCCCGCACGCTGACTAATCATCGAATACTATTGTTCAGGTTGCGGGCGTAGATGGGAGCATTGGGAAGGAACCTGCAAGATCGTCGAGAAGTGAATTAGAAGAGGGGATTTGACCCTCTAGGTGCGGAGCAGTTCACGCCACTCCGCCACGTGCTGCAGTGCTGACTTATGTTCGCCTGTTCGTATCCTCACGACTCATAAAATATAAACTGCATCTCCAACCCTTGCATGGGTCTGTTAGGATCCGTTCTGGTCCCGTCTCTTCCCAACACGTAGAAAGGGCAATTGTTGCAAAAAAACGGAGTTGAGGAATGTTCGCGTCTCCGCGTTCATTCCCTACTTTCCTCTAATCTAATTCTCTCTACTTTTTCAGTTTGAAGATCGATGAGTAAGCTTGCGGCGGCATAAGAGAGAATGCCGCCATACCATTGCCGACTCATTGGTTTACGGTCTAGGTTCACGCGTTTGTCATCTCTCATATTTTCACTGCACGTTATGGAGACTGGATCTAATAACCAAATCCCTCATCAATTACGTGATGTTATGCGAAAACAATGGAATTGGATGATGCAAGTTGGGCAACGCTTGAGGAGGAAGCAAAGAGACGAAACCTAACCGTACAAGATCTAGTTGATCTAGTCACCCCAACTCTCATCAAAAAGCAGAATCAGATCCCTCTTTTCACGGGATCTAAATACTCGGTCATCCTCTGACAGGACATGTCCAAAATAACTTGTCCATTATGCAACAGAACCATTCACTTCCACGATCAAACTACACACAAGCTCAGACACGAAAACGCTAAGCGCAAACATCACAAATGAGCACAAACAGACGGATTGTTGCAATCGAAAACAATCGAATTGGGCGATGCACGCAAACCGGTCGTTAACGTCCGTTCTCTCACTGGTAACTAGCAAGGTTTTGATAGTGCTTCCGTTCTAGCCAGATTTGGATGGTGATTGGTTTGAGTTTTGATAATGAGGATGAAGTCGACCCTGATGTTAATGAGCCTGACGATTCATCCACTGATGACGATAGTGAACCTTCTGACGATTCAGACCCGTTTTAAAACTTCGTTCTGCCAGCAATAATGTCCTCCTCGCATGGAGCCGGCAGTCGACAGATCATAGGACTCCAACCAAACAAGACTCTTCACACGGTTCCGGTTACCATCAGGACCCCCAGCACCAGCACGGACCCCGCCACGCTTACGCATAACTACTCACCATGAAACTTGATTGAACGGTGTACCAAGAAGAAAGCGGAACCGTATCTCGGCGGTCTAGTAGATCACTCACCTGATGAAGTAAGACAGCTCGTATGAAACACGTTCTGATTATGCGAGCTAGATCGGGTGGTAGTTTCAGCCTTCAGGGCTGTTTGGTGCAATCAACATATCAGGCGTGTACCCAGTTAATTGATGACTCGCTTGCAAACCATGATTCGTATGTTGGTTCGTAACTGGTGGTGCCGATTGGGATTTCGAATGTGATGCTTCCTGATGTCGTGCCTTTTGGAAACAGTTCGACGGACTTCAATGGGTCAGGC
Source organism: Candidatus Bathyarchaeota archaeon (assembly GCA_963783645.1). GTDB lineage: Archaea > Thermoproteota > Bathyarchaeia > 40CM-2-53-6 > 40CM-2-53-6 > FEN-987. Next base: position 119,270 of record CAWAOH010000014.1, read on the forward strand.
AAGGAGTACGTTGTAGAATCATAGTCGTACTTGGCGTTGTCCGATTCTCTCGATTGATTTAAAGGAGAACAGCCCGGCATCTCTCACGTTAACACAAGGAACTCCCGCATTTCGAGGGGCTTTCGGAGAAGTTCGCGACTTTATTGTGTCGAAGCACCTGAAGTGGTCTGGGCTAAAGATCACGCCGTTTGCACCGATGGTGGGAATGTTGTCTTTCATGATTATTTTGATTGGCGCAGTGGGAAAAGTGAGTTACGTGCTTCTACTGCTCGGATTGGGGGCGGTTGAGTTAATTTGCTTTCTTTGGGGCCGGTGGGCATATCATCAGAAGTATTCGGTGATTTTTCTGAAGAGACGCTCGGAGGCTTCATCGTTTTGGGTTCGCAACCGCAGACCAGATTCTAGTGGCTATAATCGCCTCGTTGCTTACTTTCCTTGCCACGCTTGGCGCTAAGGCACTATTAGGATTCTAAGTCGTGCTGCTCACTGTTGAACGTCACTCTCGAAGAAATCCCAGAATCCGGGTTTCTTCTCCTCTGTGGTCGGTCTCTAACGTCACCTCCTGTTTGCCTGCCTTGCAGCGACCTCATCCCGCATCTGTCGCATCTGCTGGGCAATCGCCTCGGTAACTTCGTCCAGTCGATTCTTGATGGTATCAGGCGTCCGACCATTTGAGTTCAACCTTCTTTCGGACGCGTCGAACCTTCATTTTGCCGTTCACATGCAATTCAACTTGGTAATAGTCGAGGAGGCTTTTGATGGCGTATTTCGTCTGCTTCGCAGTCGTCTGGCTCTTGCCGTAGATTTCACCGATTCTACCTTTGATCTCGATCGCGACTGCTTTCGGGTCTTGCTCCGCACGCTTAACGAAGTCCGCTGGTTCTTCTTCGCCTAAGTAACGCATGAGGAAGATGGTGTACTGTTTGCGGGTTGACTCCTTTAGTTCGGGTGCCGCTCCGTTGTACCATGTCTTGATCTTAGGATTCTCACTGAAACGGGTTAGGGCTTCCACGTTGCCGAATGTCAACCCAAATTCACGCGTTATAACAACGTTTAGATGTATTTAATTTGGTTTCCATTCTCGCCAGTCACCCATATCTTGAGCTTATCGAGAGGTGCTACCGTGACACCTATCTTTCCGAAATATTGATTGAGCTGGACCAAATCTCTCTCTAGAAAGACTTGCGCCATAGGATGCTCCACAGTCACCGCCTGCGCGAAGTCAATCAACACGGGCTCCAAACCCACCATCATGATGTTATATTCGCTTAGATCGCCATGAACCAACTGCGCTTTTTGGTATAGGCGTCTTACCTGCTCTGCAACTTTGTCATAGACTTTGCCCGGATGATTAAGCGGAGTCTCTCTTAGTAGAGGAGCCGGCTCACCGCTCTGCCCAATGAACTCCATTAGTAGCACATTTCCTATGACCTTCATCGGAGCAGGTACTCGCACACCAGCAGACTTAGCCTGTTGAAGGTTCTTGTATTCCTTTAATGCCCACAAATTCACAAGTGATCGAGTGTCACGTCTGACGTTCTTGAATCTCTGATCACCTTGAATATACACTAATCTTTTTTTGAACTCACGCGACGTTGTCAGGAAAATCTTGATCGCTACTGGTTTGTTGCCCTTCCCACGTCCCCAGTAGATGCGAGCTTCCTTTCCGGAGCGAAGTACACCAAAGATGGTCTTTAGATACCCACGGTTGAGCATCTTGTAGACAATCATCAGGGTGGACCTGTCGAACACCTCCTCAAGGGTCTCCATCTCCTCGCTACGCTTCTCCTTCATCAGCTCTTGAACTTCGTAGCGAACGACCCTTCGACGTAGCTTGCGCTCTGCTGGTGATTCCACCTACAACACCATTCTTTGTGCAGAAATCAGATTGCAAGACGTCCTTGACTACGTAGCCAATTCGATTGACTCTCAGTATAGCGCCAAAGGATGTCTCCCCTAGTGTCAACTTGGAAGTCCCATGGAGCAACCAACACCACGTCGCTCACTTTGATCCATACTCTGCGTTTCATCTTACCGCGAATTCTACACACTCTCTCATGACCATCCCCACACTTGACGAGTAATCTGTCATAACCGAGCATCTGGGTTACGATCCCAAGCATTTGCCCTTCCCCAGGCATGACCATCTCTCGAAGGTCGCCCTCGCTCAGAACCTTCTTCTTTCCCACCATCTCACCGGTTCGAATCACGATGTGCGAGTTGCTGGTATTATGAGTTTTCCATCTTTTTTGCCTTTCAAATCCTTACGATCTGAACATGTGGTACTCCCGCAATCCGAACGATTGCAGAAGGATCAACAAGTCCTTCTTTTACAGCAGCCTCAACAATGCAGCCTCCGACCAAGTTTGCAATATCTGCTGCGTTGATTTCATGCAAAGCATGCGTGATAGTCGTCATATTACCTTTGTAGAAGTCAGCTTTGACTTCGAGTTTCAACTTTCCCTCTCGAAAGGTCTCACCGATTAAGCCAGTATCGCAGGCAGCCACCAATCGGTGCTTGGAGTCTTGGAAAACCCTAAGGTATACGTCGTCCAATACAACTACACTTTCTTATCCCGGGAGAACTGAGGATCTCGCACCGCAGGCTTCACACCTCAGGAATAGATATCTCCCCTCTTTCTCCATTTTTGTATCAGGACGATTGCAGATGGGGCATATGACGAATCTTTGCGCGTAAATGGTGAGCAACCTCGTGACTGTTCCCACATCAAACTTGCCTTGAAAGATCGCTCTGCTTCCATCAAGCGACGCTGCGGTTGCCATCTCCCTCGAGAGGAACTTCAACAGATGGTGTGGATCCCGGTTCAATACGCCGCTAATGTCACCGAAATTCTGAACGATCGTCCTTCTACCCATTCGGATCCCAACCACCTTTGGTATCTCGAATCTTTCTCCCGTTCCGACCGTTTTAGGTAGATTGGAATATGCTTTGTCGAGGAGCTTAGCGTAGTCTTCGCTCAATTTCTATCAGCATCAAACAGCATAATGATCGACATATTTGTTGATTCCCTTTTCGTGGAGCAATAATAACCTGCTAACCTGTTCGGCTCCACCCACAATCATTGTAAAGAACCTCCAAGACTTCTTGTGACGGATAGGTGTGGAGAGGAGCTCGCAATGGGAAAATGGATAGTAAATGCTGCTTGGCCATATGTGAATTCTGTGCCACACCTAGGGACGTTCATCCACCTACTGAGCGCGGACGTTTATGCTCGATATCTCCGCCTCAAAGGAGAAGAAGTAATCGCAGTAACAGGCTCAGATGAGCATGGAACACCAATTGAGGTAGAAGCCATAAAACGAGGCATACCACCAAAAGAACTTACAGACGAGATACATAGTGAAATTTGTAGACTGTTGCAGGCGTATAACATCCATCTCGACAATTACACTAGGACGGAGAGCCCCGTGCACATTCGATTCACGCAAGATCTATACCGTAAGGTGTACGACAATGGATACGTATACACGCAAACCGTGAACCTTCCCTATTGTGAAAAGGACCAGCGCTTTCTTCCCGACCGTTTCGTTGAAGGAAAATGCCCTCACTGCATGTTTGAGGCTCGCGGCGATCAATGTGATTCGTGCGGTCGAGTCCTTGACCCGCTCGAATTAATCACGCCCAAATGTGTATTCTGCGGATCGGCTCCAATCATAAAGTCATCTACACACTGGTTCTTTGATCTACCCAAGTTCCGAGACAAATTGCTTTCATGGTTGAATGCTAATCAACAGCTCCCGGAAAATGCGCGGAATTTCTCTCTTAAATGGCTAGAAGAGGGCTTGAAACCTCGGGCCTTGACAAGGGATAACAAGTGGGGAATCCCGGCTCCCTTTCCTGGAGCTGATGGAAAAATAATCTATGTCTGGTTCGAAGCTGTGCTCGGATACGTATCTGCCTCCATCGAATGGGCACAGAATGTTGGCAAGAAAGATAAATGGAAGGACTTTTGGTTCGACAGTTCGACGCGCAATATCCATTTTATCGGAAAAGACAACATACCTTTCCACGTGATCATTTTCCCTGCTCTCCTTTTGGCCACTCGTGAGAATTACGTGTTACCTTGGCAAGTAGCCTCCACAGAGTTCATTCTTTTCGATGGACAGAAGTACTCAAAGAGCAAGAAGATAGGGATCTGGATGGATGACGCGCTCAAAGTTGCACCTGGAGAATACTGGCGTTACGTACTAATGGCAATCAGACCGGAATTACGCGACGCTAACTTCACATGGCGTGATTTCGAAATGCACGTAAACAGTGAACTTAACGATGTTCTTGGAAACTTCATTCACCGCACGCTAGTATTCATAAGTAACAACTTCGAGACGAAAATTCCTGAGCCCGGCGCTTTTGACGACAAGGACGAGAAGTTCAAGCAGCGGATCGCCGACGCTCCTACAAATATCGCCGCGTTACTCGATCATTTTCAACTTAAGAATGCTCTAGCTAGCATAATCGAACTAGCCCGGACTGGCAACCAGTACTTGAGTGAACGCGAACCTTGGCATCTCATTAAGGTAGATAGAGAGAAAACCGCAACCACACTATTCCTTGCCTCACAACTGGTCCGTTCCTTAGGAATACTCATCGCACCGTATTTGCCTGAAACGGCTGAGCGAATAAGCGACCAATTAGGCATTACTCGAAACATACAATGGACTGACGCAGGAAGGCTTGACCTCGAACCAGGCCACCGAATAAATCAGCCAGAACCCCTATTTCACAAAGTAACGGTCCCGAAATGATGGTGTGAGATTGGATTGCCGCTCTTGAAGCTCGATATGCACGTGCACACTGAAGGCTCTCCGGATGCACATACTAGGATCAGAGACCTACCAGAGATCATCGTGTCGAAGGGTCTGGATGGTGTAGCGATCACTGAACACGATCATTTCGATCCACCTGAGTTCGACAACGTAATTATTCTCCCAGGAGTTGAGATCACTTCTGCTGAAGGTCATATTATCGCACTTGGAGTACGTGAGATAGTTCCGCAGAAACTCTCCGCAGACGAGACAATTCAAAAGATCCATGGTCAAGAAGGGGTTGCCATTATCCCACATCCCTATGATCCTGTGTGTGAATGCGTTAAAATTGCTAATCTCAGAGCTAAGCCCGATGCTGTGGAGACTATGAATGCCGACGCGCTTTCTTTTAGTATCTCGAATTATCTGGCAAGAAAAGACGCTCGGAAATTCGGCCTTCCAGAAGTGGGAGGTAGTGATTCACACATTCCTCAATCAATAGGTGATTGCTATACTCTGATAGACTCTCCCAGTCGTGCTGTTGACGACATCTTATCTGCTATTCGCGCAGGAAAGACTCATCCAGTGGGACGCGCAACCTCGATGATGAACAAGTGGCGGAAGCTCAGCTACAAATTCAAGTGACAATAACGGTTCTCGTGCTATTCTATTTGGTCGAGTTCTAAGGTGATCATCATTTCGTTATCAATACTGGATTCAGGTTCGAGATCATCGATGTCAATGGAAAGGTTTCTTGATGACGATGATGAGTACGGGAAAGCTATCCCAGTTACAAGGAGGCAAACACTGGCTTGAGCAGCTTCTTTACAGTTAGAGCAAATAATCGCATTGGCAGGGGTTAGGGATTTTGATATCCACTTCGAGGCGCACGTCAGAGTCTTTCTGTCAATTTCATTACGGCTCGATATATTGAGAAAGACATCTGGGTGTTGTGTGAATTCTGCAACCGGCAAAATCGCTCTTAACGCCTTGAGAATGGCCTCTTCGACGTTTCCACTGCATGATCTTGCTGAGCTCACTCTTGCTAATTGTCCTCGTTTTAACATACGTCTTAGAAACCTGTGACCTGAAGTATTTGCCAACCCTTCACAAATTTCGGAGATAACCTCAGGCAATCTTTGTGCGAGACCAACATTATCTGGTATTTCGACAGAATTTGCCATAATAACTGTGTCACAAAAATGAAGCATTAGTCGAAGATTTTCTGCTGCATTCCAGTTGCGAGACAGATCTGTTCCAGGCACAAGGCCGACCAGCAGAGAACCGTCTCTATTTGCCAGTTCAGCAGCTAACTGTACTATAGAAGGGCTACTCAAGTTCCAATCAATGAACACAATGTCTCGACCGCGTTCCGCTGCCTCTATTCCGAACTTTTCAAAAGCCGACTGACTCGTTAGATCAATGTTGGCATTCGAGAGACTGTACAGTACCCATTTATCCGTCTCAGCACTTACTGGCTCTCGCGATCCTGACACAGTCAACCGATCGATGGTGAACGTGCAGTCATACAAGGGAGATTGAGCGAGGCATCTCAATAGGAATGAAATAAGTTACTCCAATTACGCATGAATGAGATTAGAAATCACACGATATCGAGTTATCCTCCGCCCACGGGTGGAATTATCGCAAAGGTGCAGTCATGTGTGAGCGCCGTATCAAATCCTTTGAGGTTTGAAATCAGGTTGTCGTCAACTAGAAATTGAAGATTTGGCCTTGGATGCTCAGTTTTTGGGTCAAATACGTAGTCCTTCAGCTGTGTATGTCGTGTCACGAGGATCTTCAGAAGGCCGAGTACGGTAGTTCCCTGGGTTAGATCGAGAACTTCTTCCCGCAGGTTGACCATTTCGCGAACTATGGCAAAATACTGAACCTTAACGTTCATGTCCTTTCACCATTTTCCGACATCTTCCAAGTCAATTGCATCGTTTTGGGTCGACTTGCTCTAGCCTCATCAATACGGGTTACGCTTGTCGAGTGGGGACTCGTAACGAGGGCTTCTGACTTGGCGTAACACTCATCACTGATCGTCTGGAATGCCAGCACTACGGTGTCTAACTCCCGCTTGCTGACCGTCTCAGTCGGTTCAATCAACATAGCTTCCTCTACAATCATGGGGAAATAGATGGTAGGTGAGTGAACACCAAAGTCAAGAAGTCTCTTTCCGACCAGTAATGCAGAGATTCCGGTCTCTTTGAGCAGCTTCGATGCAGATATCACAAATTCGTGTTTTCGCGGTAACTTATCAGCATACGGTAATTCAAATCCCCTTATTTTGCGTAGTTTTGATGCTAGATAGTTGGAATTCAGCACGGCAATTTCTGAAGCGGTCTCAAGACCATCTCTTCCATGGAGAAGAATGTAGACATATGCTCGAAGGATCACCGCTGCACTTCCATGATACGCTCTGACTTTCCCGATTGATTTTGGTCGGTTGTAGTCAAGGAAATACTTTGTGCCGTCAAATTCCACGATGGGCACGGGGAGATAGTCGTTCAGAGACATCGTGACACCGACCGGACCTGCCCCAGGTCCACCCCCGCCATGTGGCGTACCAAATGTCTTGTGGAGATTTATGTGAACTATGTCGAAACCCATGTCCCCTGGCTTTGCTTTTCCAAGAATGGCGTTCAGGTTTGCGCCATCGTAGTATAGGAGGCCTCCTGATTCATGTACGATACCAGCTATCTCAAGGATTTCATGCTCGAAGATCCCGAGCGTGTTGGGGTTAGTGATCATTAGTCCCGCGGTTTTGGACCCAACCGCACTCTTCAGGGCCTCTTTGTCCACGCATCCATCTCTGGAAGGAACCTGTACGACTTTGTATCCCGCCATTGCTGCACTAGCAGGATTTGTACCGTGAGCAGAGTCGGGAACGATTATTTCATCTCTGGACCTGTCGTTTCGGTCTGCATGATAAGCTTGCATAAGCATGACGCCAGTGTATTCACCATGAGCCCCTGCGGCGGGTTGAAGGGTAATCTTATCGACTCCGACAATATCCGCAAGAAACACGGAAGTCTCGTACATTATCTGCAAGATTCCTTGAACGGTCTTAGGGTTTTGATATGGATGGATTTCCTGCATTTTGTGCGACGAAGCGATCAGATCACAGATCTTAGGATTGTATTTCATTGTGCAACTGCCAAGTGGATAGATGCCTAAGTCAACTCCATAATTCTGCTGTGAAAGACGCGTGTAGTGTCGGACAACGTCGATCTCAGCTAGGTCTGGAAGAGAGGGAGGCGCCCGCCGCCTAATTTTCTGTGGCGGAGCAAGCGTTTCGTTCACAACGTACTCAGGACTTGCACTTCGATGAGAAAGCTGAATGATTAAGGGTTCATCCCATCTGGCCTGAGCAAAAACCACCCCTAGGTACCTCCCAAGATATGCTGGAGTTTGTCGGCTAGCATGTCAATGTCTTCATGAGAATGCACTTCCGTGAAACAATACAGCGCGGTCTGTCCAAGCTCCGGAAACATTGTACTGAGATCCAATCCCCCTTGTATTCCGGCGTTCAAAAGCTCATCATTGACTTCCGAAATTTTCTTGCCTGTCCTATCGAAGTTGACGGCGAATTCCATGAAGTGGAAAGCGTCAAAGCAGGGGGCTCGTACGCCAAGCAATTCGCCCATTTTCTGCTGTGCGTACTGGGTACGTTCGGAAATGATAGTACATAATTCTGTAAGTCCGACGGACCTAGAAGCGAGAGGTAGACAGAGGCTGCAATAGCCAGTAGGGCTTCGTTCGTGCATATATTCGATGTGGCCTTTTCCCGACGAATGTGCTGCTCCCTGGTTTGGAGGGCCATGCAGTAAGCCTCTTGTTTACCATCCAAGGTGGAGGTCCTTCCGATTATTCGTCCCGGCATCTGCCTGAGCAGTCCTTCGCTCTTGCAGGCAAAGATCCCCAGGAGTGGCCCTCCGAAGTTCATGTGATTGCCGAGTGGCTGGCCTTCGCCAATTACAATATCTGCCCCAAAGTCGCCTGGTGGTCGAAGCAATCCCAGGGATATTGGTTCCACTCCCACCACGAAGAGACTCCCTGCATGATGTGCGATTCTACCGATCTCTTCAACTTCTTCCTCGACGAATCCAAGGAAAGATGGGTATTCGATGTAGACTGCTGCTGTTCGCGATGAGATAATCTTCTTCAGATCAGACAGACTCATGGCACCTGTCTTCGGGTTCTGCAGCACCTTTTCGAGTTTGATTCCGGCAGGCTGAGCGAAGGTCTTCAAAGTTTGGATCCGTTCGGGATGGCCGTATTGTGGAACGATGAATTCTTCACGTCCAGTCACCCGACTTGTCATTCTAGCTGCCTCGCCCAAAGCGGTAGACCAGTCGTATAGTGAACTGTTCGCGTACTCCATTGCAGTGAGTTCACAAATGAGACTTTGATACTCGAACATGGTCTGCAACATCCCTTGAGATATCTCCGGTTGATACGGCGTGTACGAGGTGAGGAATTCCCCTCGCGAAAGTATTGCATCCACCGCAGCCGGGACATAATGTGGCCAAACTCCAGCCCCCAGAAATGAGATTACTTCCTTTGTCGACAGATTCTTACTAAGAATACGCTCCACTTTGCGCCTTACTTCAGCTTCAGACATTCGAGATGGAATATTCAGCTTCGCTTTGGATCGGATCCCCTTCGGGATATCTGAAAAGAGCTCATCGATTGACGCTATACCTATCTCCTGAAGCATTGTCTTGATCAGCAAGCGGTTGCTGTTGGGGATGTAGGAATGGATCTCCGTCATTCTCATCCTTGGGCGAGTAGACTCAGTAGATATTATTCAGTTACGGTCCATGGCCAAACTAAATTAGTTCAATTGCGCATCAACCTTTCGGTGTGGATAGTTTGGCGAACCCAACCATTGAACCTTCGGCTTTCGTGGAGAAAAGCAAGCTCCTTGGAGCTAACAGTCGTGTCCGGGCTGGCGTCCGAATAGAGGGGGACGTGAAAACCGGGGAGAATGTGCTGATTGATTCAAACGCAATTATACTTGGCCCCGTGAGTATTGGGGATAGAACGTACGTAGGGTCAAATTGTGTGATTGGCCACCCTAGTGTCCCCGAACTGACTGAACTACGGAAGGCGCATCGTTTCACATCAAAGGCTCAAACTGCAATTGGAAAGAACTGCGTGATTCGTTCGGGTAGCTCGATCTACTCCTCGGTGAGTGTAGGTAACGACGTGATTTTCGGTCATAACGTCATGTTACGTGAAGAAGTAACTGTAGGGAATAGAACCAAACTAGGGACAAATACGGTTATTGACGGAAAGTCAAGAATTGGATCGAACGTTTCGATACAGACCGGAGTATACATCTGCACTTATTCAACTGTAGAAGACGGAGTTTTCCTAGGTCCATGTTGCGTATTTGCAAATGACAAGTATGTGGCTCAGAGAGAGTTCAAACTGATCGGACCAACTGTGAAGAAGGGAGCAAGCATCGGAGCAAACGCCGTTCTTTTTCCTGGAATCGTCGTTGGCGAAGGTGCTGTAGTAGGTTCGCAGGCGCTGGTGAATCACGATGTACCTCCGCGCAGCATTTGCGCGGTGTTCCGGCGAAGAAAATTCGGGATGTACCGGCAAACTGGCGTTCTTTGTTGCTACAAAGCTGAGGGAATGCCCGCCAGAATGGATAAATATTGAACGTCGTATTGACGGGGCAGCCCAATTCAAATACCGATGAAAGCGGAGCCGAGCTGAGGTTGAAAATCAAACTGTTAGTTTTTTGCCTATTGGTAGCGCTTATTTTGGGAATTGCAGCTCCGCTGCATGTGTCAGGTGCGGCTTCCCCAGCTGCTGTGCCCTTGGGAATTGAGATCCAAAGGACGATTACAACGGGGCCTTTTGGAGTTGTCCACGTCACAGACACGTTTACTGTAACGAATGATGGAACAGTCTCAGCGTCTTCTCTGGACTTCGGATTCCTCAAGAAATATCGGAACGACTTCTATTATGTCGACGCGAAGGATAATCTGGGTCGAGTCCTGACTATTGACGCCGAATGTCAATTCGACGTCGGACTTTTACTGGTTACGAGTCCACTTTGCGCAGGAACTGGGCTCTAACAAGACCTACAAATTCACCGTAGCGTCTGTTTTCGACAATCTCATCACGCCGGTCGGAACAGGGTTCGAATTCAACTTTACAGCTGCTCCCGTGCTCACGCAGGATGCTAACATCGCGAACGTAACCCTTCTTGCTGCGCAAGACTCAACCTTTGTCACAATACCAAACTCAACCTACGTGTCGACGCGGGTTGCCGGCTTTCCGGCACTGCTGAACGTATATGAGCCTTGGAAAGCTTACTCGAAGGAATTCTTCTATGGTCCGTTTCGGTCTGTGACTCAGCAAGTACTCAACCTGATTTCTGCTGGACGCGACATAATCATTGGAGGAGATGGCTCGTTAACTGTGAAAGATAGCTACGCGTTGCATAATCCATCTGTCGCGATCACCAGCTTTGTTCTCACGCTGCCCGACGGAGCGAATAATATCGTGGCTTATGATACAGTTGGTGCGATGTGGGCTTCTCCTCAGAATCCTGGATCACCCTACCAAGTGACGATCACGCCAAGATATGGCACATTCAGAGGCAGCGAGAACTTCAACTTCACCTTAACCTACAATTTACCGCCATCAGAATATCTCAAGCAAACTAGTTGGTGGGGCGGCTACAACCTCACAATGTCATTGTTCAACGATAATGAGGACCTACTCATACAAACGGTGACTGTCAGAATCATTACTCCTAGTGGAATCTCATTGGGCAACCTAAAGCTTCCTTCTCAGTCATCGGTTACGCCACCCTTGAACGTTAGCGCAGATTATCGCACGATCAAGCTACAGGGTATTACTAATCTTAACAATTTGACTTTCGGATCGGCTTTCAATTATATGCCGTTCTGGTCTGCTGTTCAAGTATTGCCATGGATCTTCGTGTTTGAAGTCGTAGTGTTTGCAGCGGTCATCGTGAACAAGTACAGGCGAGGCCCTGAACTCGCTGTTCCCGTGCCTGTAGAACGCCTTAGAGAATTCGTCAGCCTGTACGATGAAAGAATCGCACTGTCCAGGGAATTGGTAGCTATGGCAGAAGACGTGAATAGAGGCAGCCTCGTCAAGCATGAGTTCAGGAGACGAAGCAAAGTGGTCGAGCTACGTCTGGATGAGATTAACAAATCCCTAATGGAAGTGAAGTCAGAGCTTCGGTCGGTAAGCCCGCGATATGATGAATTGATCAGGAGAATTGATAGGGCGGAAGCGGAGGCTGAGGCTTCACGTGCAAGCGTTGATCAAGTGCGAAGTCAATACCGTGCCGGCAAGATTACCCGAGAAGCCTATGACACGGTAATGAATGACATATCGAAACGGATAGACAGGGCTGAATCGACTGTTGAGACCATACTTATCACTCTAAGGGAAGAAGCAAGGTAACATCCTACCTTATAGAGAACCGTACTAGGTCTTGTGCTCTGTCGATTCGAAGCTTACGAACCAGGGTCCTTAATGAGCGAAGTTGACATCGAAGAGCTTGAAGAATGGCTCCGGCATACTCTATCTTCCAAAATCACTCAGGCTGAGCGAGAAAGAGATAAACTCCTTGCAGAAATTGTCAAGGCCGTCGATGCTCTTCCAGAATATTGTAGCCAACTGTCCCGAAAAGCCGAACAGGACATGGAATCAAAGCATGAAAATAGAGCTCAGTACAAAGCGGCGAAAGCGCTCAATAGACTTACGACGCTAATCGCGGACATGTGCAAATCATTAAACATTCCCAAGGAAAAAGATTCAGCATCCTTGAGAACACTCCAACGTGAATTATCAAAAACGGCTTCAGAAGGCGCCCGCGTCAGAGGCGAATATCTTCGACAAATCAGGCCCTTCTACATCATTGATATGATGACTTTTGGCGGAAATATAGACAAGTTCCGTCGGCTGGGCGAAGAACTTCATAACTTCTTGATGGGACGGGGGGCGATATTGAAGTCTCTTGAGGACCTCGATGAAAAAATGAAATCTTTGGACAAACTCAGAACGGCCAGAGATTCAATTTCGGTGCAGAGAAAATCAGTGGAGGAAAAGGCCATAGAGACTAAGAGAATTGATGGTCTCCTAAGGCAACAAGTAGAACAGATTAGACAGAACCAGAAAATGAAAGAATACGCGCGAATTGATGAACGCTTGAGAGACCTAAGGGGAGAGCTACTCCGCACGGGATTCAGCAGATTGGGAAGACCTCTCAGAAAGCTAGCATCATTGTCAGAGCGCGGCGATTACCCACTCCCAATCGAAGTAAGAGATACCACGAAGGAGTACCTAAGGAGACCCTTCGCGACGTTCATAAACGAACTAGAAGGCTATCCGAAACTCAAAGCGGTCATGTCAGCATTGTCTAATGCTGTCTCAAGCGGAAAGCTCGCTCTCAAACAAAGGGAAGCAAAGAAAGTCATTGATCGAAGTGAACAGGTAATTTCACGTAATTCCCTTCTCGCAATTCAGAAGCAGGCAAAAGACCTGAAACAAAAATATGACCAATGCCTGATTGATCAAGAAACCTCTTCACTAGTTCAAGCAACTAAGGCTCTGAGGCAGAATGGACGCTCGAACCGAGCCCTCATGAGGGAATTGGAAGCAGAGCTCCATAGAACCATGGAAATCGAAATGAAAGCCAACGAACAGATTGCCGTCTTGACAAAGGAAATTGAGGACTTCTCGAGCAAAACGACTGGCGTAGGAGTCAAGATACAACCGTGATCAAACTAGATGAGAACTCTAATTCGTTGTTTTGAAACCAAACCACGTAGGAGGCTCTTCCCCAAATCCGATTTCTTAGATACTCGGACCTGACTTTTCTTGCCAACAGTGGCAGAGAACAGGTACTCCTCGCCGACGTAAACATTCGCCACTTTTCCTATCAGATCCTGATCGAAGGTTATGTCGAATCGATTACCTACCTCCTTGATCTCATATCGAACTTCCTTGCCCGAACTAGGAGCAAGAGGTTCAACGTCAAGCTTAATCCCAAGCTTTTCTTCTAGTTTAGTTATAGTGACACCTTTCTTTCCAATCAGGATGGGCACAATGTCATTGTCCACTCTAACTATGGCGCGGTTCGCCGAAATGAGCTTCGCCTCCGCATCAGGGTCAAACTTCCTTAGTTCTTGGAGTATTCTCTCCTCCGCAGTTTGTTCGCTCCGCTCACCACAGGCTGTGCATCGCTGACAGGAATTATCACATTCTCTTCTCCGAATGTGTAAATTTCAAACTGCAGACTACCCGTCTCGAAATCGTAGATTTCAACCACAGGCCTTGCTAGATCTGCTTCGACCATACCGGTTGGCACTTTTACGGTCAACTTTAGTGTGAAAATATCCTTGACCTCGCCGTATTGTATGAAAATGATTGTGTCGATCACGTGGGGTATCATACCTAACTCAACCCGCCCTATGAAACGTTGAATAGCATCTATCGCTTCGCTAGAATGAACTACACCAATCATCCCTACACCAGCTAGCCGCATGTCCGCAAATATCATGAAATCCTTAGTTCGACGAACCTCATCGAAAACAGTGTAATCCGGCCTCACCAACAACAGGATTTCCGCAGTCTTCTCGAAGTCGCCTTCAAGCGGCCCATACTGAGTGATCTCCGGACCAACCTGCAAGTCTCGTGGGGATTCGAGCGTTTTGACTATCTTGTTCTGCTTCAAATAGAATTCAGCCAAAGACGAGGCGAAAGTTGTCTTCCCTGAGCCAGGCGGTCCGGCAATAAGAATGCCATCTGCACGAGTCGTTAATCTCTCCATGAGCTTGCTCGATAAATGATAGTCTTGAAGGGTAAGGCTAACAACTGGCCGGACAATCGTCACTTCGAGACCATCTGACAAAGGCGGTCGAGTAATAGCGATCCTGAATTTTCCAAGCTGGATGACCAGCGCGCCCCCCCGGTTGATTTCGACAAAACCCTCTCGGCTAACTCTAGCCGCTTCGGAAAGTTCTCTAATGATTTGCTCAATCTCCTCGACTGAATTGCGATTTTCCGAAAGTTGTACGAGCTCGAACTTTCCAGGTTTGCCCCTTTTTGCTAACGGACGCGTCCCCTCCTTCAGGTGAACGCTTGATGTGTCTGGCGTGAAGTATTTCTCGAATGCAAGGTCAGTGGTCTTAACCTCACCGGGCACGTGTTTTACCTCTACACCAGATGCCTCAGCAACTAACGCCTGAACAAAGTCGGCTGTGAGAAGGACGCCATTCTCGGTTCTCGCAACGTCAGTTATGAGTGCATCAAGTCGACCGCTCCTTGCGAGTTTGATATCATCAAAACCCGGACGCCCCCCCAAGAAAGTGAGTTTGATGCCTTTGCTTTCGCAAAAGACACGAAGCTTCTTGATCTCCGCCAACCCAACAAAACCGGGTTCGCGTCCCTTCGATGCTTGTGCCTGTAATTCGTCTAGAACTGCGTAGGGAATCACAACCTCCGCATCAGTATAGCCGCCATTTTCGATAACTGCAGAGACATTGCCATCGATTATGATTGACGTGTCCGGAATGAGTTTCGTAGTCAATTCCTAACTAATCCTGATCAGCTAGCAGTGTGATGCTGCGAATAAAAACAGTAGGTCAACCGAGCGTTCTGGGAATAAACACTAGATAGCAGTAGCTCGATTACTTCTTGAAGTGTCTTGCATGGAACGATGTACTTCTACAACCAGGGTATTTGACGGCCGTATTCTGAATTTGCGAGTTGACAGAGTTCTCTTTGATGATGGAATCGAGGCAACTCGAGAGGTGGTGGAGCACCGTGGAGCCTCGGTAATAATTCCGCTACTTGAAGACAAGCGTGTTCTACTCGTGCGGCAGTATAGGTATGCGATCGGCAAGGAACTGCTGGAAATTCCTGCGGGCACATGTGATGAAGGTGAGTCTCCTGAGGATTGTGCCAAAAGGGAGCTACAGGAAGAGACAGGGTTCACATGTGATGACCTGGAAAAGGTCCTCGAGTGCTACGTAGCTCCGGGTTATAGTACCGAGAAGATCCACTTCTTTTTAGCAAGGAGGCTACGGAGAACACAACAAGACCCTGATGAGGACGAACGCATCAGTGTGGAACCAGTATCTATCCCAGAAGCGCTAGCGAAAATACGCAACGGGGAGATTTGTGACGGTAAAAGCATATGCGCGCTTTTCAGGACGCTCGATTTTATTTAGGAACCTGATTCGTTGACTGGAAGTTTGAGGAAGATGGGTCGATTCTCAGCGAAAATCGTGTCCACACGCTGTTTCAACTCAGTTAGGTCAATTCCGAACAACGTGCCATGTTGAGGCAGCTTGGGATTGGCCCTTTTCATGATTGAGAGCGCAATATCAGGTTCATCTTTCTGCAAGTGAACGAGGGACGCCGCCAACAGTATGATGCCCTGAAGTATCTCTCGTTCGTCACCCGTAGCTGGTCTCCAAGCCGCTTCTAACGATTCGTGGCTCTCCCAATATCGTTCTTCGTTGAATAGCACGATCCCTTCTTTAATGGCCTGTGCTGGGTTCGATACTTGAGTTGGTAAGTCAAGTTCCCTTACTGTTAATGCTGGGCCAACACAGTTCAACGAGTCTTGTGAGCGAACGTTCCATCACTTCCTTTGAAGGCGTTAGAATATCAAATTCGACGGCTGCGGCACTGACGCGTAGATTCCCCACATCTGCGCCCATGTTCCTGACCACGTCATATGCGGTCATCGTCAGTGCTTTGCTGTCCTTGGGCGCAAAGCCATGAATGTTCTTGAGCCGAACTAAGAATCGCATCGATTCGTCAAATTCAACCGAACCTAACAAAGCTTTGGGAGAACAAATATTACGAAGAGAACACGAAAGCAAATTTGGACTCGAAATGTCGGAATCAAACGAATATGTCATAGATGGGAGCGTTGTCAACAAACTCCTTGATCCATTCAATTTTGAATCTCCCCTACCCACCGCACAATTCCATCATATGCTGCCAGGTCAGGTGTACGATGTAATCGAGAAGAAATTCATCAAGAGTCTAGCCGATGAAATCGAGAAGTCCAAGGCTCAAACAGTAAGATTCGTGAACCTTGAGGCGATTGCGACAGGCTCGCACAAGGACTACCTTCACCCAATATGTGCAGGACTCAGAGTCTTGATTGACTCTCTGACTGCGAAGAACATAGCAGTTACCGGCACAATTCAGAATCCGTTAAGTTTACCATGGGACTTGGCAGCGAAGATAGATAAGAACTTCAAAGGGCTCCCCGCTCCCGGCGAATCAGCACCTCCATAGTGGAAATTTCTCATAAGTTGCACGCTAGGGAGTGTATCAACGGCAAGGTGTAGTTCGTTGAGCTCTTGTCGGTAGTCAACTCACAATCCTCTCCATTGCATATCTTACAAATTGCTTAGTCGACACGCCTGACAATCGAGTTCAGTTAATTCTGCCTACACCAGTAGATCCACTCCACCCAAACGACCAAAAGCCTAATTCACGTTGCTCCGGTCGTCTCTCGTATGCACATTACAATTGCAACTAGCCAAGCGATTCACGAGCAAGGAGCCGAAGTTGAGAGGTTTCTGGGAACATTCCTACCGAGAGTGAAAAAAGATCCGGGTGTCGTCGCAATATATCATTTAACAAGAACTGAGAAGTGAAGAATCAACGGTGATCATCTGGAAAGATCAGCCCATCTCTAAGAGCTTACAGAGAAGACGAACTAATCAGAGAAGCAACTGCTTTCGAACAGAAACTCAATTGAAAAGTACGCGAGAAGCTTCCCGCTAGTCTGCTGGCTAACGAATGAGCATTACCTCGATTCCATGACCGGTTTTTGCTCGACGGCCTTAATGACTGCCGGAAGATGCTCAGGAAAACGGCAGAGGCTTGCCCAAGTGCTGAACAAAGAAAAGCCAGCACCGCGAGTAAACAAGATACAGGGCCTCACGGCGTTCTCACCCGACGCATTAGCCTCTATCGGTTACGCTGACCAAGAAATCTTTCTCGGACTAGTGGTCGCCGGAAGCCTAGGACTAGTATACGCTCTTCCTATTGCGCTAGCTATTACTGGACTACTTGCAATACTGGCGTTCTCATACTATCAGATAGTTCAGAAGTATCCCAGCGGCGGAGGTTCTTATGAAGTTGCTCGTACGACATTGGGCACCGTGCCGGGCCTAATTGCTGCCGCCGCCTTGATTGTCAACTATTTGTTGAACGTCGCCGTGAGTCTCACCACGGGTGTGGACGCTATTGCATCAGCTTTCCACGAACTGTGGCCACACAGAGTCGCTGTTTCACTATTACTCCTGATCGCCATAACCGTGCTGAACCTGAGAGGCATGCGCGAGAGTGGCATTGTAATGGCCATACCAGTCTACTTGTTCCTATTCGCTTACATGCCTATGCTAGGATACGGTGGGGTTCGGCTCTCTCTTGAGGGCCCTGGATCGCTTACAGCTACTGCTCCATCACCAGTACAACCTCTGACCTTAGTCCTGCTGTTGCATACCTTTTCGACTGGTTGCACCGCGATGACAGGTATCGAAGCAATTAGCAACGGTGTCCCCTCTTCCGACCCCCAGAAACCAAGAACGCCGGTCAGACGATGATTATCATGGCTCTCCTAATGGGCACGTTATTTCTAGGCAGTATCGCACTAATCCAATATCTCGCTGTGATTGCTGGTCCACAAGAAACGATTCTGTCCCGCTCGCCCGCCGCTTGCTGGGCAGCGGCCCGGCTTACTTGATTATCCAAGCGAGCACAATGGTACTTCTGACGGTAGGAGCTAACACGAGTTTTGCTGGATTGCCGCGCCTCATGGGCGTCATGGCAAACGACGGTTTCCTTCCCAAACAACTCACGAAGTTGAACTCCCGAGCAGTCTTTGGGAACGGAATTCTGCTTCTGGCAGCCTCGGCTGGGATATTGATCGTACTATTTTCAGGCAGCAGCCATGCTTTGATCCCCCTATTCGCGGTAGGCGTGTTCTTGGCGTGGACGCTCTCACAGACCGGAATGGTGATACACTGGCGGCGCGAACGCAGCAAAGGATGGAGACCTAAAGCGCTACTGAACGCTATAGGAGCTCTGGCTACGGGAACAACCTTCATCATCGTATCGGTCTTCAAGTT
>CAWAOH010000015.1:0-41129 GCA_963783645.1 Candidatus Bathyarchaeota archaeon
CACATGTGTGATGCCTAGAAGATGATCATCTACGCCAGCAGTGGTAAATTGTAGAGCGGCCAACAGTTTCAAGTTCCTTACCCGCACCCGCGGATGAGGGTTCTTTATCGTGTCTATCAT
This sequence comes from Candidatus Bathyarchaeota archaeon, assembly GCA_963783645.1. Classification (GTDB taxonomy): domain Archaea; phylum Thermoproteota; class Bathyarchaeia; order 40CM-2-53-6; family 40CM-2-53-6; genus FEN-987. Next base: position 121 of record CAWAOH010000015.1, read on the forward strand.
CCTCATTGCTGGCCACTCTTTTCTAGCAGGGTTAGGATGGTGAAGGTCGGTCTTGACGCGAAAGACGGCTTCTCCTTCTTTGTATTCCCTGGAAAGCATTTTCTGCCACCGCTTCTCTTGTATATCTACGTTTAGGCTTCGATCGGGGCATGGACGATTGTTGTTGATTAGGCTTCGAAACTGTTCGGGCTGCATTCGCAGACATATCCGGTTCCGTTTTCGACAAGAGTATGGGCTGTTCCGTAGTAGATGGTGAGTCGGTCGCTTTGGATATACTCCTCATCCCACTCACATTCTAGCCATCTTAGGTCTTCGCGGATTTTCTCGTAGTACTCCAGTTGGGCCTTCTTCAGACGGGGGTCGGTGTCTTCGAATCTCACAATGAATTTGCCTTTGTACATTCTCGCATAGTCATGACTCAAAACTGCTGCTCGAGCGTTTCCTAAGTGAAGCACGAAATCTGGGTTTGGTGCTAGCCGTGTGATTATTGTCGTATAGTGTTCCGCGTGTTCGGAAGAGGTGGCAGTTGTCTCTCTTCTTCCTTTTTCTCCCTGGATAGATCGGTTGGCCACTTCTCCGAGGCCAATTCGCAGTTTTTCGATGGAGGTGGAGTTTACTTCGTTGACGACGTCATGCACAATGGGGATTAGAGTCCTGGCTTGACTTCGAAGCTCAGGACTATCTCCTAATAGGTTCCCAAGGACGGCCTGTAACTCTGCTTTCCCGTCATGTTTGATGGCATTGATGACGGCTGCCTTTCTGATTAGTTCCCTAATCGCTTCTGACATGTCTCGTTGACTCTTCTATAGGGCAGATGACTGCGGCTGTAACGTCAGTCGTCATCCTCAATCAATTACTCCGGTTATAGTTGCAACCGCTCTGCAGCCTCCCTTGTGAGGCCACTTTCACCTAGGATCGTATACCGCTCGGGTCTGATCGAATGAGCCTTTGTCAAGGCCTCCACTACATGCTTCGGTTCTATTCCTAACTCAATGGCGTTCGTTGGGGCACCTATCTTGTGAAGGACTTCTTTGATCAGCTGCCAGTTTGCTCCGTGCAGATAAGCACAGAGTATTGTCCCGACTCCGCACTGCTCACCGTGAAGTGCAGGTTTTGGTGCAATCATAGTCAAGTAATGGCTGAATAGATGTTCTGCTCCACTACAGGGCCTGCTAGTTCCTGCTATACTCATCGCTACGCCGCAACTTATGAGCGCCTCAACAACCGTCCTAACGCCTGATTCGGAAACATTTCTAATGCTTGTTGCGTTTTTCATGACGAGGCGCGAGCTCATGATGGCCAACTCAGCGGCATAATCGCCATAGTACTCATTCTTGATTCGATGAGCTAATTTCCAATCTCTTACAGCTGTGTACTTTGCTATTACATCTCCGCATCCGCTTGCGAGCAGACGGTAAGGTGATTTTCCGATTATAGAAGTGTCAGCAACTATGGCTATTGGTGAATGCGCAACGTATGAGTATGGTCTATCCAATCCCTTCATGGAAACTAGCGGGCTGGCAATTCCATCGTGAGATGCTGCCGTTGGAACGCTTAGGAACTGTTGAGAACTTTGCATGCTGCTGAGCTTGGCCACGTCAATATCCTTTCCCCCGCCCACGCCTACGATAATATCGGGCTTGAACTTGCGAATCTGGTTTTCAACAAGTGAGACTTGCTCCGTGGTTGAACCTTCCACTACGGTAGTCTCTGCGCTGAATCCCGCACCATTAAGTGAGGCAAGCACGGTATCTCGCGGCAATACTCTTGACCTTAGGGCCTGTGACGATGAGAGCGCACGCCGCAGTATTCCGAGTCGAGTGAGTGTTTCTCCTACTAGCGGCGCAACTTGCTTGCCGATCAGGACTTCCCTGGGAAGCTGCATGTAATGTGAATCGGGTGGGATTCGCGGATCCATTCTCACACCAGAAAAATCAGCGAAATCACAGCGATCGCTATGATCATTGGGAAAAGCGCGATTGCAGTCAATCTGGATATCTTGTACACCACGTTCATCACGCGCTTAAGAGATTTCGAGCCGAGCGTTGTTACGCCTATTTGCTGCGTCATTGCACCCGCCTCGCAGGGTTCGAGGTCGGCGATGGCATTCTGGCAAACAAGCTTGATTTCATCAAGCAAAATCGATTTTGGAACTGCCGCTCCAATAGGGTAGTATCCCAAGCGGGCTGAGACAATTCCATTTACCATGTGAGTGTCCGAGGTTAATACTTCGCCATCATTGAATCCAAGTGTTCGCACTTCAGTCAAGATCTCCTCACGCAAATCCTTGATCATATTGTTGCCGTCGATACAAATGTAAGCGAACTTTTGGCCATTTGTCTCAACAGCTATTACAGAAATCCCACCTGGTCCAAATCCATCTCTCAGCTGGAAAAGTGGTTTTCGATGAGCCACCCCAACCTGGAACGGGACGGGGTTGAAGGAGGTTTGAAGGCTTAGGAGCGCCGCCTCTTCTAAAGCACCGATTTTCTCGGAGCTCATGGATATTGGTCCCGTAAGGCAATTGTGTGCATCAATAAGGGCAACGTGTCTGAACTTCCCTTTCGTCAAGCCCGCGATTCTGATTGCAATGTCTGTAGGTACATCTTCCATATCTGACGGGGCAGTGGTCATCGTCACCAGTGCGCATCCATCGAACGTTTGGCAAGTTGCGGTTGCTATTCCATTCCCTGATCTTGTCACAGTGGTTGCCAGTGGGCTAAATTCTACAGTATTCAAACTGTTGAAAATAGTTCGAATTACCCTTTCATTTTCAACCTGGGATACCAGATTAAGCTCGTGCCCCGAGACGCCGTGAGGAACAAGAGCAATAGCATCCAGCTGCTTCTCTGCCACTGCTTGAAACAGGTATGGAAGACAGCTGCTTCCGACGTTTAGAAACGGGCCGGGGTGAAAGTTGGATACTAACATCAGTGCTTTGATGCTGGGAGAACTTTTTCCTCTGAAAGCGAAAGCTGCCACGTCTAATTCCGTTTCCACGCCAAGCTCGTTTAGATATGATTCCAGGTCGAGGTTGTCAGCCTCAAGCCAATCTTTCAAGAAAGCTCGGAACATCCTGATAGGAGAGAAACCGATTCTCCTCCTTCCGTAGTGCTCCACGAATGCGATCAAAGCAAAGGCGAAAATTAGTCCGGTCAGAGTTGATAGCAGTAGGTCCGTCGTCAATCTGGAACCGGGCAAGCCCAACACGAAGACTCCGAGAAAGACCGATAACACTGGCTCGATAAGCGCAAACGAGAGTCGCTTAGCAAAACTCGTTCTCGACATCGAGAAGACTGCTAGTGATCGCAACGGAAGCACTGCGAACAGCCCCATAAGAACCGCAAAATCTGGAAAGACGAAACCTCGGATGCCAATTGATAGGAAGGCTCCTGAGAAAAGGAAAATGAGCCAGGTATTAATGGTGAAGAGAGAAAATGCAAGACATCGCCTCAAATAGAATAATGGATCATTCTTCATGACTGCCCAGTAGAGGAACGTATTCGAGATAAGAGATGGAATTGCGAGAAACACAATTCCCCACGTCACGCCTGAGATGAAGGAACTAGTGGTCCGTCCAGCAATTAGAAAACATACGCCGACCCCACCACTCGTGAGCGTCAGCATCGACGTAAGAATCGCTCTGGTCGATGGAAAGGCCACCCTCCTGATCAAATTGTAGTAAGGAGTTGTTCCGCTAACCCGTCTCGAGAATGAATGTGCCAACTAGCCTTCCTCAGAGTTAGGCTATCGCAGAACTTCGATAATCTTACGAACCTTTTCGACGGAAGCTTGTTCAGACAGAGTTCCAGTCACAATGACCTGAGCTCCGGCATCGGCCAACGCTTTGGCCTGCGAAGGTCTCCTAATTCCTCCTCCTACAATTATGTGAATATTCGAATTCTTCTTCACAGTCCTTACCATTTCAACCGGAACAGCATCTCTTGCTCCTGAGCCAGCTTCAAGATACACGAAACGCATTCCAAAATACTCGGCGGCGAGAGCATAGATGGATGCGAGTTCAGGTTTGTCATTCGGGATCGGGTTAGCGTTGCCAACAAATCCAGCCGCTCCCGTGTGCTCTCCGACTATCAGGTATGCCAGCGGAATGGGTTCCAGGTTATAGCGCTTCACGAATGGTGCTCCGAGCGCCTGTGCTCCGGAGAGATAGTATGGGTTGATGGAGTTCAAGAGTGACATGAAGAAAATGGCGTCGGCGTACTGGCTCAGACCGGACACGGCATTAGGAAATAGTATAACTGGCAGCTTGGAAGTTTTTATTGCTCTGACTATGGCATCGAGCTCGTAAACTGAGGTTACCGTTGAGCCACCTACCATCGCCGCAGTCGTTCCTGCCTTCTTTACTTTAAGGGCGAGTCGCTGAGCGACATGGGGGGTCAACTTCTCAGGATCGAACAAAGTAAGGTGGACGACACCCTTTTCTTCGATAACTCGCTGCAACAGTTTCTCTACTTTTCCGATTCTTATGTCGCCCAAGTGCCGCGCCTATACCTTCCTCTTACTGGTGCTTGATGAATTATCAGAGTTGATGACCAAACTGACCGTGATACTATTAAAACTGCTTGGAACGTACACGCTTTGTAGGGCTGAGCTTGCAGGAACGCACTTCTGTCGTTATTAGAGCGCGAGCGCTGATTTCTATGATGCGTTTGCCTAATTGCATTATGATAGGATTTGCAGTCATCGTAGGAGAAGCAATTTCCAGTTCAGTTGTGCCAGCTAATGCCGCGTTCTTTGGGTTTATGACGGGATTCCTGCTTCTTGGATCATCGATGGTTCTCAACGATTATTTTGATCGTGACATAGATCGAATAAATGAACCTGGGCGACCGTTACCAAGTGGTATTGTTACACCCTCAGAGGCGATTTCGTTTGCAATCATACTCGCTTCGATTGGTTTTCTTTGTGCCACTATCACTGGGATATTGACATTAATAGTAGCAGTAGTCAGCATGGTCCTGACTGTCGCATATAATTCTCGTTTTAAGAAGACGGGTCTCATTGGGAACGGGATGGTGAGCACGAACGTTGCGGTTCCGTTCGTTTACGGCGGATTGGCGGTAGGAAACGCCAGTTGGCCTCTTTTAATTTTCGCTCTTCTCGCGTTTCTTTCAAGCCTCGGACGTGAAATTGTGAAAGGAATCGTTGATGTCCCTGGAGATAAGGCCAAGGGAGTCAATTCAATTGCGGTTACAAAAGGGAACAGTTATGCAGCAAAGCAAGGAGCAGTATTATTCTTGCTTGCAGTTGGACTAAGCACGCTTCCGCTGGTTCTTGGAATGGTCTCACTTTACTACGTTCCACTCGTTGTGATTTGCGACATAGGATTCCTATTAACCTCCTACTCGATTATGGCAAATCCCAGTCCGGAACGCAAAGAGGAACAAAAAGTATGTTCTTTTATGGATGACCTTCGGGCTTCTCGCTTTTGTGGTTGGAACATTATGAATTGCAGCATCTGGTTGAGCTCAAAACGTTTTTATCACATCAAAACTAGCCCTAGATAGATGCGGTTGAGAATCAACGATAGATTAAGAGTGGAATCACGCGGTAAAAGGAAACTATCGAGAGAATCGATAACGTCCTTCCCCAAGGAGATTGTGGGAACATTCGCTCATCTTCCGCAAGTTTTCAAGAAAGTTGACATCGATCGGTTAATGGGGGACAAGATTTCGCGTAGCATGAAATGGCGCTACATCCGAAGAATGGAGAAACTCGGAATCGTTAGACATTCGACGAAGAAATATTACCGCAAAGTTTACGACACTATATCTGACTGGATGGAAAAGGACGCCATTCCTAAGATTCGCCGAATGGAATCATCCTTGGCTGAAATAGAGACTACGACTACAACTGCAACTTCCTAACTCTTTGAATATTGGTCCAGCAATTCCTTTGCTTTGTCCACGCGGATCTTACGTTCTGTGACCATTTGCGCAGTAATTCTATCGATTAAGTCGCCTGTTGCTCCTACACTAATTGCTATGTTTCGAGCATGCAGACTCATGTGTCCGCGCTGAATTCCTTCCGATGCCAGAGCTCTTAATGCGGCTAGATTCTGTGCCAAACCGACTGCGCAGATTATTTCAGCTAACTCTCTGGCCGTCTTGACTCCAAGTATCTTTACTGCAAGCTTTGCTATGGGGTTGGAGGCCGTTGCGCCTCCCACGGTTCCCACCGCCATTGGCATCTCTAATGTTCCAACGAGATTGCCTTCGCTGTTCTTTTCCCATGTTGTTAAAGAGGCGTATTGACCTGCTCTTGCAGCGTATGCGTGGGCTCCGGCTTCTATCGCTCGAGTATCATTTCCGGTGGCTAACACTACCGCGCTCACACCGTTCATTATGCCTTTGTTGTGGGTAGCACATCTAAACGGGTCAGCAGCAGCGAAAGCGTAAGCGTTTAGGATTCCTTCCACGACGGCTTCGCCTCCCAATTGCTCTTTGTCGAAGATTGCTTTCGCTCGTGCGAGTCGCCTCACGGCAAGGTTTGAGATTATCCTGAGCAGAACTCGCCCTCCTGAAATCTGTTCGATCATTGGAGCAACCGCTTCTGCCATGGTATTGACGGCGTTTGCTCCCATAGCGTCTCGACAATCAACTAGCAATTCCGCGATCACCATCTTGCCTATTACAGAGTCGATTACGCGAACTTGCAATTCGCGCGCGCCTCCTCCGAGTGATACTAGGACCGGATCTTGATCGTTGGCATGTTTGAGTAGCTTATCCTTCTGGGAGAGGATTTCGAACCGAGCGCTTTGTGGGTCAGGAGCTCCAACAATTTGGATTTGCCCTATCATGATAGGTTCGGTTGAATTAGTCCTAAAGCCTCCTTTTGATCTCGCCATCCTCGCAGCGTTACTCGCGGCCGCAACGACGGAGGGTTCTTCGATAGCCATTGGAATCAGACGGTCTTGACCGTTAATTAGAAAGTTAGTCGCGATTCCCATTGGAACGGGTAAGACTCCGATGACATTCTCAATCATTCGGTTTGCAAGATCAAGACTGAGGGCTCCGGACTGACGTAAAGTGGCCTCATCTTGATCTGCCAGGTTAGCAAACTCTTTCACGAGCTTTACACGGTCAGCGACTGGAAGCTTGTAGAAGCCTGAATATTCGGAACTCCTACCCATTCTGTATCACTGCGTAGCTAATGCTGCTTAATGGATTAAGATTACTTTCTTCTCATCGCATAGCGGCCAGGATCGAGACCCCTTTGAGTGAGCCAGAGGTATGTGTCTCCTGTAATTATCAACGGTGCGTTCTGCAGTTCTTGCACGTTTCGAGAGCCAGTGAGGAATAGAGCGTTGCGTAATTCCTCTACTACGACAGTAAGTTTTGCGACCGCTGCCTTTTCTCCTGATGCTGCTGACTTCAGCATTGGTAAGGCTAGTCCTCCGTAATGTGCTCCAAGTGCTAGGGCCTTCGCGATGTGAAGTCCGTTCCTGACTCCGCCTGATGCAAAGACTCTGAGATGCGTGGAGTTAGCTACTTCTACAATGCTGGGAACCGTTGGGGTTCCCCAATCCCAAAATGTTGTTCCCAATTCAATTTGCACGGGATGACGTTTCTCTTTTGCTCGGTAATATTCGACTGCTGCCCAGCTCGTTCCGCCCAAGCCCGAAACGTTGATTCCCTTCACCCCCACCAATTCGGCGGCCTGTGCAGTTTCCGAAGAAATACCTGCACCGGTTTCCTTGACCAATACTGGAACTGAAAGCGTGTGTACTAATTCACATATCTTCTCCAGCATTTCACTGAAATTGGTTTCCCCTTCAAATTGGACTGATTCTTGCAGGGCATTCAAGTGAATGAATAGTCCAGTGGCGTGTATCATGTCCACTGCTTTTTTCGCTCTGTCTACGGCGTCTTCGCGTGATACTGTGGGCACCCTATGTTGGCGAAGAGCGGGATCGATGGGGCGGCATCACGTGCGACTTGAAAGGTGTATGCAAGCTTTTCGTCTTCGATGCAGCTCGTTGGCTCCCTACTCCCATCCCGATTCCAAGCTTCTCTGCGACTTTTGCCAATGTGCGATTGATCTTTGCGGCCATTGGGGTCCCTCCGGTCATTGATTCAATTATCAAAGGCGCGTTTATCTTGTGGCCGAAGAGTTCTGTTGAGAGATCGATTTCGTCTCGGTCGATTTCCGGCAGGGCTTTGTGCATCAGGCGCACGTCATCAAATCCCGGCGGCACGTGAGATTGAACATCTTGATGCAGCGTAGTTTGGATATGGCTTAGTTTTCGTTTAGCGGTTTGGTTGTCAGGCATCAGACTCAGCTCGGGTTGATCGCAACACTCGTTCATCTATATGAACGACCGTCTCTTGACGTTTCCTATTGACGACATGGCGAGCTAAGAGTTCGACTTGACGATTGATACGGTTCCAGCGGTCGCGTCGACGATCAGATGATCGCCCGTGGAGATCTTCTCTACAGGGATATCGATCGACGCAGGGTACACCGGCTAGGATGACGCCTGTGGCCACGATGGTTTCAGTTTCTTTGTTCACGATTGCCAATGGTGCTTGATTGTTTTTGGCGAGTCCGTAGATCACATAGGAGCCGACAGTGGATCCTTTGCCGCACGGGAATACTAGGATTTTGCCTTTGACGGATTTACCCTCGAGCTCGTGGCCTTTCTCGATGAAGAGTCCAGTCTTGGCGTCGACTCCTCCGTAGAATCCGATGGGTTCTTTCGATACGAGGCTCTCGCCTTCCACTTTCCCTGGGCTGATTGTTCTTCCCTTTAGGACTTCCATCCTGAGTCACCTCACCCCTTCAGGTCACTTTCTCAATCAAAGTGTCGAGTTTGCTGAAGACGACGTTTTGCTTGCAGAAGCCTGGCAGGTAGTTTGCTGCCTTGCCTGAGTTAACAGCGGTTGTCTTGTATCCCATGTCCTCGATCGGTGAGACTACCATGCATGTGTCGGCGACAACTCTTGCCGCCTGCATCTTCAATGGTTTGAGTGAAGCCCATCCGATTTGCGGCTTCTTTGACCATTCTTGACGTGCAGACCCAGAAGGGTTTCTTCAATTTCTTGCCGTCAAGTTTCCGCGAGATGGTCATTATCTCCTTTAGTGAAGAGTGGGGGCATCCAAGGATCACGATGTCTGGTTCCTTTCCTGTGGAGAGGTTGGAAAATGTCTCGTCCAGATCTTTGTCATTGACTGAGAGTTTCTCCAATCCTCGAGTTTTCATCAGATGAGCTTCAGGCGTCAAGTTCTCGACGTGGTAGAGTGCAACGGCTCCTGATGCTGCCATCGCTGCGCCTAATGCTTTCAATTGGTCGGTATCGGCGTCCTTGATTCCTTTGAAGTAGGGTATTTTGTTCTTGACTTTTTTTCCGACGACGTAACCAAGGGCTCCGAAGTCTGCGTTGTCTTCTAATTTGGCGTTCGACTTCCACGAGTACTTCGGGTTTTCTGTTTCGGTCTAGGTGGAGTCCATAGTTTGGTGTGACGCCGCATAGCGCCGCAGCGAGGGCGGAGGGCCTCCTTCTCTGTTGGTTCTTGCTCCTATGACGGAGTTGGAGAATGAGATGGCGGATGATTCAGACCAGGCGATGTGTTCTCCGAATCTTGGAAGATTTCCTGCCAAGTATGGGGTGCAGGTTGCGCTCACAACTATGCCCATTTTCTTAAAGGCGTTCATGATGCGGAGTTGCTTCTCTGCAAAGCTTGGGGGATCTCAGTTCTTTCCAATCTTCAATGTCCATTCCTGCCGGGTTCAGGAAGGTGACAATCTTCACCATAGCACCTTTCTTCGCATAATCTTCGAGGAACTCGACGCCCGGGTCGCCTATCGATTTGTACGAGACTCCTGCGACTTGTGCTGAGCCGACGGGAATCATTTTATCTGCTCCGTAGATGTCGCCGAGACTGACAAGTAGACGAAACATGCGTTCCATGACTTCTCCGTTCTCGCCCGAGAGGATTCGTTCTTCAGCAGTTTGTAAGGTACATTGGTTCAACTCCTTCTATTCGTGTTAGATAATCCTCCAGATTCAGCTTCATTGGGAGAGTTGGTCGTCTGAACTCTTTCTTTCCGCCTTCTGGGATAGTCAGGTCGAATCCGACTTTGCACGTCATCTGAGTGTCCATGTCTGATGATGGATCTAGCGATGATCCCTTTTCTCTCTTCGTGATCATGTTCTTGTCGGCTTGGAAACGAGTTGCCATTGCCCATTCGATTTCGTTCGGGTCATGGATGTTGATGTCGTCGTCCACGATGAAGACGTGTTTCATTGACTTGTGGCCTTTGAAGGCAGCTTCGATAGCTTTTCGGCCGTCGTCTGGAGTTCTTCTTGTGTATGCTCACAACTCCGTGAAGCCATGAGCATCCGCCTGGCGTCACGAGAACATCTTTGACGTCGCAGACTTTGGCGACTTCTCTGTAGATGGTTGGCTCTCTAGGCATGCCCATCAGAACTTTGTGCTCAAGACCGCCGGGCAGCAGGGCGTGGTACATCGCTTCCTTTTTCACGTAGATATTCTTCACTCTGGCAACTCTCTGTTTTCTGATGATATCGAAGGTTTCAGTAAGGTCAAGGAAAGGTCCTTCGTCAAGCAGCTCACCAGTCAATTCGGCGATGATCACAATGTCTGCAGGCGGGACTAGATGTCCGTCAAGGCGTAGGAGCGGTGTTTCTTCCAGAGCGTTGGCTATCTCGACTTCGCTAATCCCGATGTCCACGGATATTGCTGCGCTCACTAGAACTTGAATGGGCGAGGAGATGCAGAATGCGAACTCTTTCAATCCTCGCTTAATGTAGGCGTCAAAGTGCCTCTCCAAGATTCGAAGGACCAACAGATCTTTTTCGAGAACTTGCGCTCGATGGTAGGAGAGATTGACGCCGTATTCTTTGTCGTTGCAGGCAACGATTCCGGACGAAATGTATGGGCCTCCGTCTTTCGGGTAGTGGGTCAGAATTGGCAGTTGCTCGAGATCGGCGCCTATGTTCTCGTAGCCGTCAGCTTCGAGCATTTTCGTTTTCTTAGGATGGTCGATTGCATCCGTCAGTTTTCGCGATAAGCTGGTCCCTGCTACGTCCCAAGTCCTATGGCGACCAAGTTCTCGCGTTGAGCAGACGTTAGCAATGATTGGCATCGTGGATCCTTTGACGTGATCGAAGAGGAGAACTCGCCCGTCAAGCATCTTCATTAGAGTTGAAATTTCATACTTCGGATCTACGGGCTTGCTGATTCTTGTCAGCAGCCCTTTCTCATCCAGAATTATTGACGAACTTCGGCTAACTCCATTGCCATATCACCGAGAAGGATGTACGTTAAGTCCTCTAAATTCCGATCGTGGTGCGGAGTGCCTGAAAACCCTTCCTCTCAATTTCCACTGCGACACGTCTCCTGAAGGTCTCAGTCCTGGCGTTAAAGCCACCATGTAGCCTCCTCGCCCGGTCCCCGTCATCTTCGCTCCTAATGCTCCATTGTCTCGAGCCAAGTTCACAAGCATGATCCAGTTCGTTGCATGATACACCGATCTCTTGCAGAAGCTCATGATTCTCATTCATATAGTGCGCCTAGCTTCTGCAAGATCGAATGCCTCAATTCGCTTTCTTGCGTCTCGATACCAGTTCTCGGCGTCTCTTGAAGATGTGGTCGTATTTCTCGGCTTCTTTTTCTTTACGTTCTTTCACGCCGGCGACTACGATTTTCGTGTCAGCTACTATGCCCGTGTTTCCCATCACAATCTCACAGGTTTCTTGAGCCTCATTCGCTCCATCAGTCTGTGAAGCCCTCCTCCCGTTTGTACCAGATCAAGCCTCCGAATGTTGCGGCAGTGTTGTCGATGCCTGAAGGAGTGCCATGGTATCCTTTCTCTCCTTCGTACGCGACTTCGTTTACTTGCTCATCGGAATAGCCCAAATCTAGTTCTTCTGAGAACGCTCGGGCAATCGCAGCGCATGAGGCGGCGCTAGCTCCTACTCCACTTGCCGCGATCAAATCGCCGCCTAATGTGATCTTGAAAGCGTTATGCTCGGTGTCGATGTTCATGAACTTGAGCATTCTGTCCAAGGATTCTTTCTGTTCGGCAAGCTTCTCTGACCTTGTATCCTTTCGTTTCAGGTCTGTCATCTTTAATCTCGACCCCTGAGCCCTTCTGCTTTTCAACCAGTGCAGTTGTCTTTGCTCCGATTGCTGAAGCTATTGCTGGAAGGCCATACACAACAAAGTGTTCATTGAACAGTATCACTTTCCCGAATCCAACACCCATTCCCAAGATTCAGCACCTATAGTTGATTTCTACCGAGCTACTAGAAAAGCCGAGCGGAAAGACACGAGGGTCACTCCTGTTCAAGACCGTTTACACTAGAAGAGGTGCTGTTCAATCGTGTTTGCCGAGCCACCCACGTCACTCTTGATGACTGGCAGATGAATGCTATTTTGAATGTCGTCGCAAACTTTCTGCAAGTACTCGTGCTGAGTGTTGAGGAAGACTGATGGGCCGGTGTCGAGTGAGTACCAAACAGGAATGCCTTGCTCTTCACGCATTGCCCTGACCCTCCTGATAACGTTGATCGTTTCAGGTGACATTAGTACAAGCCCTCCTTTACCTGTCATGGTAACTGCGTGCAGGCTAAGTGAATCGTTTTCTGCTATTCTGCATACCTCACTCACGTCGCCTTTCTTGATTGCCCGAAGCAGCTTAGATACCTCTGCTTTTACCTCTCTCACTCTTGAACTGAAGAAAGGTGAACTAACTGATTCTTCGTGTGCAATCTCCGTTTTTACATCTGAAGCCAAGGGGACGACACCCATTGCGAGTTTAACGCGTGTTCCGTCGTCTAGTTGCCGCGCAAATGATCTTCCGTTCTTGTTGGCATACCAGATGGCGAAGCCACCTACAAGGCTCCTGCTCGCTGAACCTGATCCGAGGCGCGCAATCTCACTCAAATGAGCCAGGTCTTTTTTCAGGTTGAGCGCGGTGCTTGCTGCGAGAGCAATTGATGCGAAAGCGGCCGCGGAATAACCGACCCCTTTTACCCTAGTCAGATTATTCTTGCTCGCCAATCTGAAATGGTCTTTATTCTTGGCCAATTTGCGTAATGGATCAATTACAGCCATTACCCGGTTAGCTTCATTGCCTTTAGCGACTGAGCCGTTGATCTCGATTACATCTTCAGAGTACTGACGGTCGAAGTCGACGGTCGCTGTCGTTGTAAGTTCCTTGGCACAAACAGAAATACTATCGTGGTACGGAAGCCTGAGTTTCCTGTTCTTGAGACCATGGTACTTCACAAGTCCTTGGATCGTGTGCGCACATGCAGTTGCCTTAGTCAAAATCATCCACTTCGGGCAATTTTCAGCAGTCAAAACTCCTTCAAAACTCTCTCTATGCCAAATATAAGTCTTCGCGGAATGTTAGGCCGGCTGCGTAGTGCATTTCACTCGCACGTGAAGAGTATCGAAGAATAGCCGACTACTGAGCTCGAATCATCCGTGATGTCGCCGCTCGTGTGGTATGATAACAACCTCGCATGGAGGTCACCTTCGAGTCTTGCCAGCTCTATCAAGGTGGTAATCGGGCCGTAACCACACATTGTGACTCGGCCAGAATCGCCGAGCCCATTCAATTTCGGACCATCAAGACTAATTATTGCTTCAATAGCTGCCTTGTCGTTTCTTGAAGCAATATCCTGCGGTTCATAATGTGTAAAGTCGCTGGATGCAATCACAACGACGTGTTTACCTTTTGTTTGTTCATCAATGCTTCTGGCGATTTCCTGACTGGTCTGCAGATCCTGCATCATCATGCAAATTGGAACAAACCTGATTTTGTCTCCGTAAAGAAATTGGACGAAGGGCAGTTGTACCTCAATCGAATGCTCAGACATATGCGCCGTTTCGTCATCATCAATAATACTGCTGGAGTTGCATATTTGCTCAGCCAGAGTGGTATCTATGGTTACGACGCCTAGCGGAGTCTGCCAACCTCCTTTGGTCATTATTGACACCCCGCTTCCGAGACCAGTGTGGTTTGGTCCTAGTATTATGACTGCATCTGGGGTTCCATCCGACGCAAGCTGCGAGTAGCTGTGGGCAGCTACTGGGCCCGAGTACATGTACCCTGCGTGGGGCACAACGAACCCGAGGATTTTCTTCTGTCCGTCAATGAGTTTCGGCACATGCCCCGGACCTAACTTGTGGGTAAAGCAGTTCGTTATTTGACTTTGTAGTTCGGCTTCGCTTCCTTCATAGAAGGCGTTGGCGACGCAAGGTTTCCTTATTTTCAAAGCTCCCCGCCCGCTCTAGGAGCGATGGCGGCTAACTTGGTTTCGAAATCGTCCACTGTTGCTGTCGGTGTACCGTCTTGAGGAAGTTCGCCTCGTTCTCTCAGAACTTGACGAGCTAGGAGCCAGTACACCATTGCTAGAGCACGACGACCCTTGTTGTTGACTGCTATTGCAAGGTCTACTCCGCTGAATACATTGTCAGTATCGCATAACGCGATTACTGGCACTCCAGCAGTCGACGCTTCCTTAATGCCCTGCCAGTCTGCTCGTGGGTCAGTTACCATCACGACTTGAGGGTCGGCGTGATATGGTTGAAGCGGATTCGAGATTAATCCTGGCATAAATCTGCCCACGATGGGCATAGTTCTTGTGAGTTCACAGAATTTTTCTACCGGAGTCTTACCGTATAATCTCGATGACACGATAAGTGTCCGTTCTGATTCGAATCTTGCAATGAAGCGTGCTGCTAAACGGATCTTCTCATCGGTTTTGCCTATGTTTAGAATGAATAACCCATCTGGTCTAACTCGATAAATATAAGGCTCCATATCGCCTGTCTTAATTCTTGTTCCAATGTGTAAGCCTGCCGCCAGTAATTCTTCAAGGGGGAGCAGAAGGTCTTCTGACTTCGGCATACCTTCTTTGTCTTCGACGATATCAGACATCTCTAGTCACACCAGCTCTAATCGAACTGCGCCCGCCTCTTTGCCATGACTTGGGCATATCGTAAGAGGTCGTCCACGACATCGACATGTGATATGAACATTCGTCTGCAGCAATATCTGGTCATACCAATATCATCCAGCACTTTCTTGGGACGTTCTCCTGCCTTGATGCGACGAGTGAATTCTTCCCATCGATCAGCAACGAGTTTTCCGCAGGTAAAGCAGCGAATTGGAATAATCATGTTATCTCACCGGTATGATTTCTGCTCTCTTCGGCGTGCTCCTGGTCCACCGAATTTTTTCGGTTCCTTACGTCTCGGATCGCCTGCGAGCATAGTCCTATCATAGTTTGTCATTGTCTTCCTCAGTTCTGAACTCCGTGTCCATGCAATGAGCCCTTTGGCAATCGCCATTCTTGCTGCCTCAGCCTGACCCATAACGCCCCCACCGCTGACTTTTACGTTGAAATCCATGGCCTTGAATCTCTCACCTGACAGAACTAATGGTTCAGAGATTTTTATGCGAGAGATTTCTGGGCTGTAAGTTGGGAGCGGGATGCCGTTGATGACCGTCTTGCCTGACCCATTTTTGATAATTGCGCGAGCGATTGCGGTTTTTCTTTTTCCACTTACCAGGATCACACGTTTCTTCTCCGCTTTCTCTGGCTTTTCCACCTTTTCAGGTTTGACTGTTTCTTGTTCGCTCAATGGAGTTACCCTCCAATTTCCTTCGCGAGGTTTTCCAACGTGACGTATGGGGATAATACCAATCTCGATGCATCTGCTTTAGGAACTTTAGCAATATCCTTACCGGCATATTCCTCAGGGATACCCATGAAGACCCATACTCTGTGGAATGCTGCCCTTCCCTTCGGCTTGTCCCAAGGAAGCATGCCTCTCACGACCCTTCTTAGGTACAGATCGGGTCGACGTTGGTGAACGGGCGCGTGGGATTGGGTGCCTAAGGTTCTGGTTCGAAGTCTGCGCTTAGCTTCTTCGACTATGTTGCTCCTTCTGCCAGATATTACGGCTTTTTCCGCATTGAGTACTACTACTCTATTGCCTTCAATTGCCTGTTTTGCAACGTAACTCGCAAATCTCCCTAAGATTTGATTCTTGGCGTCGAGAACTAATTCCTTGGGCATGAATTTCACCGCATAATGGTTACGTTGGAACCTTTCGGATGACGTGTGACGAAATCCTTCATTGCCATGCACTGGCCACCCGCCCGTTCGACCTTTCGCGGGCTGCCTGAGAGTAGTCGAAGGCGCCTATTACGACACGGTGGTCAATTACACCTGACCCTAGCAGTTTTCCAGCCACGAAAACCAACGAGTCAGGTTTGGTGGAACGTGAAACGTGATTTAAGTTGAGTACAGCTCTTGCTCTTCTAGGGCGAGATAGCTGGTCGGCTGCAACTGACCAGATCCTTGCCTTGTTTTCCCGTGCTTTAATCTTAAGGAATCGAATCATATCGAGGAGTTCCGTATTGGTGATTACTCTACGCACGCATTTCACACCTGTAGTTCTAGACCTTTGTTTATGATGTCATCTAAGGTAGATGCCTTCCGGTCGAGGATTTTGGTCGCCTCAGTCACTATCCTTGTCGTCGGTAGAGCCCCTGTCGACTCCACGTAGAATATAAACGAGGTCTCATCCCCATCTACTTTGACGGGGAACGCCTTCTTGCCGTCTACGGGAATAGCCTTCTCAACACAATCCATACAAAGAGTGCAGGCCATCTCATCGCGGACCTTGATCTTGTTCTCCGAATCAGACGAGTAAACGTCCGTTGGACAAATTCGTATAACCTCCTCAGGGTTTGCAAGATTCTCGGAGTTGAGCGTAACCTTCGGAAGGTACTTGTATGCACAGACAGAAACTGGTTGCCATTTTGCGTGCTCGATCCCACGGCCGAGTCGCGCATAAACTTCCAAGCGTAGCCTTTGGGTGGGTCCCAATTTGGCGATTGGTATATTTCCACTCACAGGGGTTACGTCGCTTTCTGGTTTGAGGTCAGAGGAATATACCATGAGCGGCTCATCCTTTGCTTCTGCTTCGAGCGTGAAGGAGGTCCTACATTTGCTGCACCCGAGCTCGCTCTTGCAATCGCATTCCTCTGGGAGAACGTAAGCGTCCAGATCCGTCTTGAGCGGTATGAGCCCCAGGCGATGCGCTATAACTTCATCGTATAATACTGACGTATTTTCAATTATAATTACGTCCTCGATAGCCATCGCTGGCACTTCCGCCATCATGGCCCTGCGAAGTGCGTTTGCATACGCATGATTTGTGCCCTTGAGGAGGAAACGGAGGAAGTTGTCCTTCTCTTCAATTATCTTGATGTCCAAGACCACGGACCTCATTGTAGAAGCTGTTCGCTCTTCGACTCCTGATGATCCGTTATTCTGGGTCCGAGAGACACGATATTTCCACTTCTTGGTAACGAGCTTTTTCGAGTAGCCTCTGCGGGGCTTATAAACTATTACGGCCAGACAATTCCTTTCGTTCGAAATTTCGAGAAGGATTAATCTTCATCTTGACTTTATCAGTCGTCGAAGAATTTGACGGATCTAATGTTTGAAATTGGGTTCGGATTCACTATTGCAGGAATATTGCTGGCACTCGCAGCAGTCACTCTAATGATCTTATCCGGAAAGAAGGGTGCTGACCGAGCTAGAGGGGGTGGAATTTTACTAATTGGACCCGTCCCAATCATATTCGGAACAGATCGCGAGTCGGCCACATTTCTTATCTTGCTCGCAATCGCGTTAATCGCGATCGTTATGGTACTCATGATTCTCCCTTACTGGTTGAGATAAATGACTCTATGCGTTTTTTGCGGAACTCGGAACGCATCATTTGTGTGCCACAATTGCGGTCGCATGGCTTGTCGCGAGTGCTTCGACACTAATCGGTGGTGGTGCGCAAATTGCAGTAACCAGCCTGTGTCAGCGATAGGACGCACATCATTGCCTGTCACCGGGATGTTATTCTTCTTGGCTTTCGTTATGATTTTTGTCGGCGTGCTCCTGATGAATCTTGGTCCCATCTTGAATGGTGGAACTGTGGGACTTAGCGGAGGAGCCGTGATCTTGATAGGCCCGTTTCCAATAATCTTAGGATCCGGTCCCTTCTCCGGTGTTATGGTAGTTCTTGCGCTTGTTCTGTCGGTTTGTGCATTGATCTTCTTCGGGGTAATTCTTCGAAGACGGCGATGATGGTTACGACGCGGTGACTTCTTGGCCGGCCGTCGTAGCCGTAATGACTTTGCGCAACGGATGGTCATTCTTGGCCAATGGACTGTGAGTGAAATACTTGATTTTCTGTTCCTCATTCCTATTCACCATGTAGCCAGGAACAGAAACTATTCTGCCAGCAACAGAGATATGTCCATGCGAGACCAATTGGCGTGCTTGATACTGTGTTTTTGCGAGCCCTCTTCTGAAAACCATCGTCTGCAACCGTCGTTCCAGCAAGTCGCGAATGTCAAGGTCCAGAACCTCATCAATAGAGGCAGATTCTGAAAGGATCCCATTTCTGCTCAGTTTGGTTAAGTATTCGCGCTCAATTGCTGCACGCTGAGACTCGCTAGCTCCCAGGAGAGATCGCGCGATTCCTCGAACCTTGGAAAGCATTGTTTTGTAGCGCCATAGCTCCCGTTTGTTTCGCAACCCGTATTCTCCGAGCAACCTCAGTTCAACGTCGAGTTGGTCAGTACGCCACGGGTGTCTCGGCGTCTCGTAACTCTTTCTTTGACGTTTGGGGTCTCCCATTACTTCTTCTCCTCCTTCTCTCTCTCAGCCGCAGCTGTTCTCGCTGCTTCCATGATAATTTTCTTTGCTACTCCCACGGCTCGTCCCTTTCTGCCAGTGGTCCTAGTCCTCTGTCCGCGTACCTTAAGCCCGAGGGAATGCCTAACGCCTTTCCACGTTCTGATATCCGTCATGAAGTCTATGTCGCTCTTGACACTTAACGTGGCGTCCGGTCCGATCAGATGAATGTCTCGGCCACTCTCCAGCGATTTTCTCCGATTGTAAAGACGTGCCGGCAAGCCGTATTTTGTTGGATCATGCATAACGTCTTCGAGCTTCTGAACCTCTGCCTCAGACAATTCACCCACTCTCAAGCTCGGTTTCAACTCCGAGGCCTTCACGATCGCAGCTGCATAGCTAGGGCCGACTCCAATGATCTTAATTAACCCGTACACAACGTTCTTCGTACCGTCAATGTTGGTTCCCGATACTCGAAGAACGTGCCTGAATTCTCTTGACATTCCGGTTGCTCCAAGTGCGAGCCGAAAAACTAGTTGAAACGTATTAAACCTTACCTGATCGCGCCTAGAGAGGCCAGATTAGTAAAGTGGCGCCGGGAGAGGGATTTGAACCCTCGAGGCCTTTCGACCACAGGCTTACGGTTTGAGGATTCCAGGCGTGGGCTTCTCTAGGAATCTGCCCCTTACCAGGCTAGGGAACCCCGGCTCGTACTTTCCTGCTCTCCCAGCATGATTTAAGGATTCGATTCTATTTCTTCCACAAAGCCGGATAAGTTCCTCGTTCCATCAGCACACGCTCGGGCCTGATTGCCAGACCTTTGTCCTGATCAACAATATCTTTCACAGTTAGAAGAGCGCGTCCTATCGCGATGGCTTCTCCTTTCAAGGTGAAAAGTGTGACTGTTTTCCCCTTCTCGATGGATGCTTCAAGTTTCGCGATGCCGGGAATTGCCAACGTTGCACCGTGGCAAATTGAGTCAACCGCTGAGTCACGTAGCACTACTTGTGGCAGTGACTGCAAGGCCAGTTCCATTGGCCTGATTATCTGACGCATCGGTAACTCGTTCCCTCTCTCGAACTCTTCCTCCGCTGCAGTCAGGTCATGGAGCGTCGTGAGTCCGGATTGCTCCGTAAAGGGACCTGCGCGACTTCTCCGAAGCTCACGCATGTGTGCGCCACATCCCAAGACTTCCCCGACGTCAGAGCATAGTTTCCGAATGTAAGTGCCCGCCTGGCATGAACAGGTGAACAGAACCATGCGTCCATCAATCTCCAAGATTTCGAGTTGGTAGATGAACCGTTTTCTTGGTGCTCGCTTTACAGATGCTCTCAAAGGCGGCTTCTGGTAAATCTCACCAGTAAATTCCTTCATAACGCGCACCAGCGTGCTGTTTGGAACATCAGCATGAAGTTGCATCACACAGACGTACTCCTTGCCGGAGTAGAGGAACGCCTGAACAACTTTCGTGGCTTCTTCTAATGCAACGGGAAGTATGCCGGTTACTTTGGGATTCCCCCGACTATAAAGTCTCTAGGGTTCCGCCATGCCCGGCGTGCGACAGTCTCATGATGCGCTTGATCCAAGCAACCACTTCATGGCTAGATGGACCTGCAGGCTTGTCGATGTTCATAATCCCGTATTTGATATGATTCGACATGGATCTATCTGCTGGCCTGGAGCCGTAACGCGGATCAGTACCTTCCGCTATTTTTGTCACAAACTGTCTATCTTCAACCACTGGAATACTCTGCAAAGACTCACCTCTTTGCAGGTAGTTTCTTCCTAGACCCTATTAAGGAGAGGCCAAAGAAGGATTAGATACCTTTGTCTAGCTCGCTCCAACTTTCGATTGGAGCACGTCTTCTTTCATGAACTTGGTTTTCTTAGCCTTCGTCAGTGCTTTCTCAACTTCGTCGTCAGTCGCTCCCTTTTTCACTTCGACAGTTTCAGCCGTTGATTCAAGATGATCCACATTAGTGCGTCTACGCCTCACGCCTGTTACAGCCTTAGGACCAGTGATGAGCGCGAAATTCTTGTCGACGACATCAACTATCACGCACTTCTTGCCCGCCTCTCTTCCGAGTAGCTTTACGCAGATCCTACCTACTTCGATGCCTGCCATTTCTTCTCACTTTACACGGAGGTTCGAACTAGGGCAACGTGAACTAGATAAGCATAACCAATTCGCAATCGGTTATTAGTTAAGATGGGTTACTCCACAAGTGATTTCACTTCTTACAAGGAATGCGTTAGGATCGCAGCCAGAATATCATACGAGACTTCCTTGATAAGTCGCTGAAATCTGACCGTTTCTTGCGATAATGAAGAAGGTAGGCGCAGTACTAACTCCATATAATGTGAAAATGTTGTTTGATGAGTCGTATGCATAGGTCCATGTAGATTGGTATGCTCGGATAATGGAGCTATTCTATGAGAGTAACCGATTACGGACCTAATCCAGTAGTTCCCTGCCTTTGCAGCAGATTACGTACGGCGTCCAGAATGATCTTCCTGGTGAAGTCAATCGAATGCAGACCAGTATCTATCTTTAGGTTGTAAATACTGAGATCCGACACGTCAATGCCGTAATACTTCTTGTAACGTAATCTTTGAATCTCTTCGCGAGCGAATGTTTCGTTCCTCGCAAATTCAAAGGAAACATGATCACGTTGTGCTATTCTATTGAATCTGACAGCGTCTGATGCGATTAGGAGCAATTTGAGGTCGGCTTGGTCTCTTACCATCCATGCTCCCAATTGCGCGTCAATTACGACGCCTCCGTTCTTTGCTTCTGTCCGAGTTCTCTCATCGATCAGATGGTCAACTTCAGGGTTGTTTGCTGCGTATCTGCTGAATGATTCTAGTGACATTCCTCTCTCTTTGGCGAGCTCTCTAAACAGTTCCCCCGCGAGACGTATCTTAACCCTAAGTCTTCAGCAAGGACTCTAGCGTACGTTGACTTTCCGGTTCCATGGGGCCCACTTACCGTGATTACTAAGCCTTTTGTAGACCCCTTATGATTGCCACCCATGTTCTAGGAGACTTTGCGCTTTCGTGCGCTCACTCCGATCTCCGTGATTAAAGTCTTAGCAATGATGATGACCTCACCCGAGAGATAGATGGTCGAAATCTTCCGAGACTTCATGGCAAAACAGAACTAATCAATTACCGATCGCTATGGCAGATCATATTCCGATAGTAATTCTCCAATCTTGTAGTCAATGCCCAGTTCTTGCGGTTTGTCTTTTTCGCTGAGTTTTTGAATCTTCTTGAAAGTTCGTACGTATAACCTGAATTGCTTGTGATATGCGAGAAGCAATAGGTGTGTGTTAAGCCAGTTATGTCGTGACATAGAGTAATGTTGGAAGTAATTGTCCAGCTCAAAGACATGCACCCAATTATCGTCTTTCAGTGGAATATCGATGGAAGAGATGAAAAGTCGAGCTTCAAAATAACTAACGACCGCTGCATGAATCGATCTGATGTCTGATGGAGATTGCAGATGATGAAGTGCTCTCTCTTTCAACACCATGAAGAGTAACGGGGACGAAGATAATCCCATGTGTTCCCATACGCATTGGGAGAAAACCTGATAATACACTAGTCTCGCGAACAAGTAGACTGGAAAGACAGGAAGAAAACGTCCAACAATCTTGATACACCCTAAGCCGAGATACAGAAGCCCCAATCCGATGAAAGCCCAGAATGTCACGGTCTGGTTGCTGCCAAACCAGTGATTCGATGTGCCCACTGAGAAGAATGCGAAGTATGCTAGCAGAGAAAATCGGGATCCATACCATACATGAACCCATGGCGGTAAACGAATGTCATGATAGAGAAAATAGCGAAGATGATTGCTAGGTAGATCAACCGGACACCGATGGCGTTTCTCGTCTCGGGATTCATTATTTCCGACCACCACACCATATTTTTGATCATTTTAGAATTAACGTTTGCGAAAATGGCCGCAGTCAATTAGAATAAAGAGAAATGACAGAAGCAAGAACCGAAGACAAAAAAGAGCGCCCGTCTAGACTCGAAAGTTTGCGACGCCAACGTTGATGGTTGTTTCTGAGGTTCTAGAAGGTTACAGCACTGTTATTCTTACGAGTTGCGATGTGTTTTCGCCGTCGCTGCACTCAAAAGCATCACAGATGAGAGCCACAGATTCACTATAACACAGCTCGTATTACATACGTCCGTTTTGTCCTTTGACGTAGTAGGGAGGGAATCTGCAAGATCGTGGAAAAGTGAGCGGTTGATCATGATTTCACTATTCGAAGTTGCAAAGTGTTAAGAATCTAGAGTCTCAGTTTCTATCTGACCTTTGACCGAATCGTAGTCTGTAGATGACAGATCCATGAGCGAAATCGAAAATATCAAAGCGGACATGAAAAAAGCTGGATTTCCCCTAGAGGTAGTAGCAGGCTCTCGATTCACAAGCAAAGGCTGGACACCCAGACATCAAGTATTCTTCCATGATAAGGACGAGAACAAATCTAGATACGTAGACATTGTGGCTCACAGGGCGGACGAGAAGGATTTTCAACAGTTCAAGAGATTGAATTACACGGTAGTCGTGGAATGTAAGAAGAGTGACAAACCATGGGTCTTCTATACCCCCCCAAGCTCTTTCCTGGTGAAACAGAAGGACTTTGCGACCATATCCTATCTTCAGATCGTTTCCAAACCAGTTCTTCAGCCGAAGGAACTGAAGTTTCTCTATCACAATCACTATGTCTCCAAGCCACCGCTCGATCGACTTGCAGTGGCAAGCTACATCGTGCTTTAGCGGAGATAAAGAAAGCCAAAAGGATACGACCAAGTTTTGCGGCAACGAATCAAGTACTAAAGGCCCTCCAATATCAGACGGAATGGTTCGGCGCCCAATTCAAGGCATTTCCTACGATGCCTTCCCTCCTCGTAGTTTGCTATCCTGTGATCATCTTCGATGGAAAAATGTATGAATACGTCTTGGATGAAAAGGAAGAGCCTAAACTTACTGAAATTCTTGACCTCTTGCCAAAGAGCATCTCTACGGGTCGCCTTCCTAATTATAGATATGATTACAGAGGAGAAACAAAGGAAATCGACCTGTGGGCTTACTTCAATACTGATACTAGAAGATCAAAGAAAAATCAGAATTTGCAGTGGACACTCTCAAACATGATTATCGAGTGTAAGAAGTCAGAAACTAAACCTTGGGTCTTCTTCTCCCCCCACGAGATATACAAGGGCCAACCTCTTGCTAGCTCCATAAAATACGTAAGTGAGTTCGACCCGTACCTCTCGAAAGGAACATTTCCCCTTTTAACGGCGAGTTACTTCGCAAAAATTGAAACATCATTACAACGATGGTTCGTGCCCGAGATGTGTCACATATTATGAGGCTTTCAAGAAGCCATCTGCCGACTCGGATATCTATGACGCCGTAAATTCGGTACTCTCTTTTCTTGATTTTGAGATGGAGAGAAGGACAAAGCGCCTCCACCCAGATGGGTGTAGGACTGATTTCTACTATCCAATAGTCGTGTTGGACGGGACTCTCTATGAAGCTCAAGTCGAGAGACAAGACGTGCAGTTGTACGAGAGAAAACATATCCAATTGCGTGTGCTCCTGCGAGAGAGGGGGTCTGTTTGTGACCGATGTTGTCACAAGAGATTATATTTCGACTTTATTCGACATTATCGCAAATGACCACAACGAACTCGTCAAGCAAATAAACCAAATCGAGGTCTCCAGGGAGCATATCCTAGCTATGAAGACCAGAATAAGAGAAATGCATCGCTCTCTGAGACGTTTCCATGCTGTCTCGCCATCACCTATGAAACTGCCTGCCAAACGCATACGCTAATACGACTTTGACGCCAACGCTGAGTGTTAGTTACAGTCAACGTCAGTCAATCGTCTTCGCTTACCTTACCGCTCTCATATTCCCTGAAATGCTCTGTCAGAGTCATGAATTGCCCGAAATGTCACAATGCAACGCAAGAAATGAACAAGTCCTTGGATTGGGATTGGGGAAACGGACAGGCGGACGTTATCATCGAATACTACTGTACAGGTTGCAACCGTAGGTGCGAGCATTGGGAAGGAACCTGCAAGATCGAAGAGAAGTAGAAATCAGTCACTATTGACGTAGCAGCAGCAAGGAAAAAAGTGGGAAGGCACGGAATAAATGCTTCTTTATCTATATGCTCATGCATAGATAAGTGTTGATCGGCATATGGGAAAATGCTACATTGTACTCTCAGACGAGATAGAGCGGAAACTGCGATTATCGGCGGTTGTGCGACTTGGCGGTAAGAAAGGGGATCTAAGCAGCGCAATTGAGCTAGCTGTTATTGACTGGCTGAAGAAAGACTGGAAGCCTGAACATTGAACCTACCGTAGCCAGTGACCAAGACAACAAACAGGCTACGATCAGTCAAAAAGCAAGTAGCAAATACTAACAGAACAAATAATCGACATTGTGCTGGAGCTAAAAGTGTCAAGGAGGGTTTTATTTTCTTGAGGACTCCGATCGCTCTTAAGTAAATGAGGAATTAGTTGAGCGATGAAAGAATTTGCCGATTGACATTGATGATGCAAAGCGCATGGCGCTAGACCGCGTAAGAAAACACCAGAGATGATGCAACGGCCGACTTAAGAGTCGATGATGCAAAGTTGCAGGACAAGAAATGGATAGTTTCTGGCAGTTGGGATGCAACCACCCCTAAGTCTACGGGCAGAATGGGTTTCGACCTAGAACTAGATAGCGAGTCTGGAGCCATCTTTGCCGAAAAATACGCCATGCGGCCAGGATGGGTTGGTGTCGGATAAGGATGCGCAGACTTAAATCGGCTTGAAAACTATTAAGTGGTTCTGATTCCATTGACTACGATGAAGGATATCGGTTGTAGCGGTAAAGGCTGTACTGAAATCTTGAAAGTGGCTTCCCCTGACGATGAGTACATTGATATTGCTCTCGAAAAACCAGAGGGCAAGTCGATAGAGCACGAATACCAATGTGCCAAACAGCATACTACGAAAGTCTATTGGCACCCTATTGTTGTACCCTCAGCCGAGACCGAAGACCCTCGTAAGCCGTTTTTATGGGTAACTTGATTCTTTTTCAAGTCGGTTCCTTCCCAGCCGCACCTTCGGCAACGCGTCAGCGTAAGCGATTTTGAGTATTGTTCAGCTTGCGCTCGCGATTGCATCCCCAGTTCACCCTGCCGCTGTGCTTTGCTCAGTTTTTGCTTTCTCACGGATGAACTCCATGCAAGCATTCCGTAATGATGGTGGCATTTCTTTCATGAAGTTGAAGACTGCCATCTTCACCTCGCGTTCTTGGGCTGCGTGAATATCATGTTCAATCCGCGTGTCCTCTTCCTCCAAATCGAATTCGAGCATGAGACGCAGAGACCCGTTAATTGCACCTGCCTGCCTTGTTCCAAGCCTACCTTCCCAAGTGGCCCGAACAACTTTACTGAGAAACCGTAACACATTCGCGGGACTGCCCAAATCGACGTTCGGCCAAGGCAGAGTCTTCTTAGCGTTCGCATTGCCCGCTGGCGCCCCGCGACGAATTGATTTGTGTACCACAGAGCCAGTCATTCAAGATAACCCTCCAAGGCGACATGCATCATCTCTCTGAAACGAATCAATTTGTTCCTGCTTAATCGGAAACCTCAACTGAGTACCTCCAACGTGAATGAGACAAGTTCACCATAGGGAAGAACTCACCAAACGCCCTAAACAACTCGTACTGACTCGAAACAGGAATCCCAGTCGCCAATTCAACCTCACCCATGCTAGCCTCACGCTTCTCACAGAGAAAATTCACAATAATCGCCAAACGCATCATGCCATTCTTACGCAACGCCTAACCTCCAACGTTCACAACCGTAACCGTACCACCCCTATCCACCAAACCACGAGCGCAAACACCACAAAACACGCCCTTCAAACCCTCACGGTAAACCAGAAACACCACCCAACCGACCACAACGGGCCGTGGTGCATAGAATGTAGTGGTCTGTTGACAGCGTTCCCATACACAGAAATTTCCGAAGTCCGTTGACGAACTCCGCTGGTGCTCAATTTGGATTTTGCTTTCTGCTAAAAGCTCCTCGCATTGCCTGGTTTCGAACTCTTGATGAGAAGGTTGTAGGACGATGTCTGCATGGTCATTATGGATCTATTAATAGATATAATACCGTGATTACGGGCCCCTTCAATCTTCACTCTACTCGCGTCGCCTGGCGAATACCCACCCGAAGGCAGTTATGACAGAGCACGCCACCGTACGGGCGAGCTGGTCTCTTACCTGACTTTGGCACTTGTCTTCGTGATGTTATCCCACCAAGCGGTGTTCCACATGACGCACACCTTCCTCTACCGTAGGCTCGAGATGAGTAATGGATAGTCTTTCTACCGCCTGGTAGTACCACATGTCTACGTCTCTGACTACTAGTCCGCAACCCTCGGCGTGGCAATCAGTTTTCACCCATCCCTATTCCAAATAACCGCATCATCGGAAAGTTCACACCGAAAGAACTCAGAAAGTACCAGGATACGAAGTTAAGATTTACGCCGGCGAGTGGGAGTGGCCAGGGCGAAACTGCAACTACCTGACCAGCGAACACTGCGTTCAGCAAATACCATAGAAGGAGAAATGGAACGAAGGTGACTGCAGTGACTTTGAATTGTTCCATGCTAGCTTTGGCTTGCGCCTTCGTCATCGCCTGCTGCTTCTTCATCAGTTTAGATACAGTCTGATTGTCGTTTGCCTTCTTAGCAGCGTCTATCTCTTTTCTCCAAGATTGAAATTCCCTGTTGTTTTTCCTTATCATATCGTAATCAACAAGTAGCTTCGCTGCTGAAGAAGATGTGAGTCCAAGAACTATAGCAATACCCATTGTAAAGAGAGTTGCTTGAGGAATTTGACGGTATGGTTTCAAGGCAGCTTTCACATATTCGACTATGAAGCCAGTGCCAAAAAAGCCAGTTGTCTGATTCGAAGTCGACGAGGTTACGTTCGATGATGTGATGGTTGAGACCTGATATGGGCTCCCAGGCCAAGACTGCGCAAAAGTGCTCTGTGATAGGGATATAGCTACAGCTGAAGCAACAGCAATTAGCAACAAAGAGAGAACTATCTTCATTCGCATGATCAGACGCATCCTACAGCCTTGTTTCTAATTGTTTCGAACAGTTCCCGTTTGTCATACTCCCCAGCGAGATTGCATATCAGTGCCGAGATTGAATTCGGGAACATTGCTAGGTCACTATTCACCGAGGAAACCTCTCGCTGCCGGATAAAGTTCAGTTATTCTCTCCTGCACAAGTATCTGGTAGTACTGTTCAATGATACCGACTGTCAGGAGGATACCAGTGCCTGATCCGAATGCTCCTAGGAAATCTGCCGTGCCCGCAATCAGGCCGATTAAGATAGCGCCTAGGATTGTTACGGTTGGAATGTACCGTTCGAGCATCTGCCTTATCGGTACCTCTGATCTTCTGAATCCTTCAATTTGCATGCCCGAGTCAAGTAGTTGTCTCGCTACTGCGGCCGAATCCATTCCTCCTACTTCTACCCACGTAACTGCAAAGAACACACATCCAATGATGAGAAGGATTAGGTAGATTATAGCGCGTAACGGGTCTTGAAGGGCAAGCGAGAGACTACGCGGGGGGACGACATAGTACACTAACCCACCGGACGGCTGGTACTGCTGCCCTTGGATAACGAATTTACCGAGCAAGTTGAGCCAGAAGTTAGTGTTAGTGCTATTGTACTTCTGCCAAATCAATTGACTGATGAAGTAAATGTTGCCGAAGAGAGCGGCCGCGAAGATGACCGGAATGTTGGAAACGTAGAATAGTTTTATCGGGAACTTCCCTCTGAAGCCTCGATACCGAGCGTAAGACACGGGGATTTCGACTCGCATTCCGTTGAAGTAGATTATGATCAGGAAGATACCTACTGTAGTAAGGAATGCTACCATGTCCGGTAATCCTTGTGTTCGAGCGAACATTGCCTTAATGTCCTGTCTTCCTACCAAGCTTTGACCGAAAGCGATGATTGCTCCAAGATAGTGTCCGTCCGCCATCGGACCCATAGGAGCCATGGAGTCCCACCATATGGACGAAGCGACACCTGCAGCAATGAATAGACTGATTCCACTGCCCAGCCCCCAACCTTTTTGAAGCAACTCGTCAAGCAGCAGAACGATAATTCCAGCTCCAACCAGTTGCAGGAGAATTACAATTTGGGTAGTGCCTGCGAGCGCTCCGTAGGTTCCCCCAAGAATGTAAGCCAGGGCCTCGAACACAGTCATTACTACTGACAGAATCTTACTGGCACTCGTAAAGAGCGAACGATCCTCAGGATTGCTCATGTCCAGATTAATCATCTTTGAGCCTGCCAGAACCTGGAGTATCAGTCCAGCTGTGACAATCGGTCCGATGCCGAGCTCCATCAGTGTGCCCCTGTTGGACGCGAAGATGACTCGCAGTGCTCCCAGAGGATCATTGATTCCTGCCGTCGAAACGCCGTATAGGGGAACTTGGGACATCACAAAGTAGATTATGAGTGCGATAACGGTCCAGAAGATTTTCTCGTTGAAAGCCACTTTCCTATCGGGTGGCTTTATGTCAGGGAAAAAGCGTGCGATGGGTTTGAAGAGTTCGATGAATCTGACCATCAATTTTCACTAGTTTTATCGGTCATCGCGTCTCCACCGGCCTCTTTCAGCTTTCGTAATGCGCTTTCCGAACACTTTCCTACTCTAACACGCACGGCTTTGGATATTGACCCCGTTCCGAGGAGTTTCGCATACCCAAGCGCTTGAAGATCAACCAAAGGCAGATTGTTTTCCACCTGAAGTTTATTCTCTCGAGTCAATCTGTCCACAAGTCCCGTGAGCTGGATTAGATTCATTGCACCCCCGTGTCGTTGCTTCTGAGCCACTGACATGAAGCCTTTTTTTCCAGCGTAATTCATTTCGGAGTACTCTTTTGTACGAATCAGCCGTGACCGTTTATGCCTGTATCTTCCAGCCCGGCCATGACCTCCGAGCATTCCGCCTCCTCGATGTTGACCGGAAGTTCCCCAGCCGTGAGTCCTTGATCCCCTCAGATGTCGTACTTTTCGTTTTCGTGTTGCCAACAGTATTTCCTTCAATAGCTCATGGGAGCATGTGAAGCTCTCAGGTTTGGAAGTGCTGAAAATAAAGGTAGTGTTATGTGGTGAGAACTATTTTGCCGCAATTTCCTGAGCCGATCAGTGTCATAGCGTCTTCAAGCTTTTCGAGATTCATTCTATGCGTTATTAGGGGGTCGAGGTTGAGTTTTCGAGTTTTCAGGAGACTCTCTAGTCGATACCAAGTTCTGAACATTTCGCGGCCAACGATGCCTAAGACATGAGTTTCCTTGAAGATTACGTCATCAGCTATGTTCAGGAGCACTTCCTTGGAGGGTATCCCGAAAAGAACCACTGTACCTCCGTTTCTCACTACTCTGAACGCTTGCTTGATCGCGTGATCATTGCCCGACATTTCGAGCACTAGTCCCGCACCGCGGCCTTCAGTATCTCTGTGAATCTCCTCGACCGGATCAGTTGTTGTTGAGTTGATGATCTTTGATGCGCCCATTTTCTGCGCAATCTTCAGCCTGTACTCGTTTATGTCAACTGCAGAAATCGTCAGGGCACCTGAGAGTTTTACGAGGGCCACCGCCGATAATCCCACAGGTCCGCACCCGAAAACAGCGACGTGATTTCCAGTTGATTGCGTGGCGTACACAACGTGGACCGCATTTCCTAGTGGTTCCAAGATTGAAGCGGTTTCAACAGGAACCTCTTTGGGGATGGGCCACGCGTTCTGAGCAGGAATGCGGGCGTACTCGGCAAAAGCACCATCTACATCAACTCCAACTATTGCCAGTCTCTCACAAATGTGCGAATTACCGGTTCGGCACTGAAAACATTTACCGCAGGCAATGTGGCTCTCCGCCGCGATCAAGTTTCCCTTTAGACTCGGCTCAACATCATAACCAGTCTCCACAATTTCCCCCGCAAATTCATGTCCAATGATCCGCGGACTTTGATGTGTTCTCGCGCCCACTCATCCCATCGGTAAATGTGATAATCAGTTCCGCATACAGACGCTGCCTTCACTTTGACAATAACATCGAACGGTCCAGGCTTGGGTCGCTCCGCTTCGATCAGATCAATGCCTTGTTCGGGCCGTAGCTTGGCAAATGCCTTCAAGCAGATTCGAGACGCGTTACCGATCGATGACCTTTATGTCTTGCTGGATCAAGTAAACCTCTTATCAATCCGAATTCATGTTGCTCTCAGAGTCACTCTTGTCGCAGAGATCAATCAAGCGAGATCCAAGAGGCTTCTTACGTGAAGAATACAACCGACTTGTCTCTGAAGAGTTAGATTGGAGAATCCGAACGCTCACCACGAATAGCGGACCTTGGTCTGTGATTTCAGATAGGAGAGTCTTGGTCCTGTGTTCAAACAACTACCTGAACTTGACTAATCATCCGCTAGTGAAGAAAGCAGCAATTGACGCGATTGAGAAATACGGTGCAGGATCAGGCTCTGTTCGAGCGATCGCTGGCACAATGTCCCCTCACGTCCAATTAGAGAAAGCTCTTGCTGATTACAAAAGAACCGAAGCGTCGTTAGCCTACTCTACTGGTTTCGCAGCGAACGCCGGTCTGATACCCCAGCTCGCTGGGGAAGGTGATCTCATAATCAGCGATGAACTCAACCATGGGAGCATTATTGATGGCGTAAGGCTTAGCAGAGCCGAACGCGCTGTCTACAAACACAGTGACGCGGAAGACCTTGGACGAGTTCTCAATGAGGCGGAGAAAAAGAACTACAAACACATTCTAATTGCCACCGATGGGGTCTTCAGCATGGATGGTGATATCGCTCCAGCTGATCGAATTGTGAAACAGGCGGAGGAACACGGCGCTATGACCTACATCGATGACGCCCACGGCGATGGAGTACTAGGAGAATCAGGGCGGGGCATCACATCTCATTTCCACATAGAGGGAAGAGTCGACGTGGAGATGGGGACATTTTCGAAGGCGTTCGGCGTGGTGGGTGGTTACGTTGCAGGGTCGCGCGACCTGATAAATTACGCATTGAACAAGTCACGGACTTGGTTGTTAAGCGCTTCACATCCAGCCAGTGTTATGGCGTCATGCCAGGCGAGTCTAGAAGTTGTCCAGAAGGAACCTGAACACTTGAGGAATCTATGGAATAACACGCGATACTTCAAAGACGGTCTAAAGAAGCTGGGATTCAATACCGGGTCCAGCGAGACACCGATTACCCCAGTTATGGTCGGAGACAGCTCTAAAGCCAGAAGGATGAGCGAGATGCTGTTTAGCGAGAACGTGTTCGCGCTGCCCATTGTCTATCCGATGGTCGCTCGCGATAAGGCGAGAATTCGAACTATCATGAACGCGGGTCACTGTAGTCAGGATTTGGATTATGCGTTAAAGGCGTTCGAGAAGGTAGGGAAATCGTTGGGGATTATTTGAAAGGTCAGGTTACCCAGTCTTTAGGCGTCACGATTCGATAGGTGCTAAGCAGCGCTTCGTAGACAGCGTATGCCATTGAACCTAATGTGCTGGTTGACCCGAAGCTCCTAGTCCAGCAGTCCTTCACGCCTGCTAACGTGAGGATAGTTTTTGGAGTTTCTCCGCCTACTAGGCCCAGTCCTCTTGGCCCTGGGAGAATTTCTATCCCGACGCTTCCACATTTTCCTCTGACGCGGAATGGTATGGAGTGAGCCTGTCCGCATCTGCACTCCCAACTACCGCAGCCTCGTCTAATCGGGACAACGTTCAGCTTGGCCTGCAAGGTGGCTTTGTCAATTGCACTCCTCACCTGCCTCATTTTGGCCCCGCCGACGCCCAAGAAACCGGTTCCGTTTCCAACAGCAACAATCGCCTTGAAACGAGATTTCTCTCCTGCGTCAGTTTGCTTCTGTACGAAGCCGATCCCGAGTACTTCCTGCTTTAATCCTGGCAGGAGGACATCGACGATTTCTGGCTCGTTTATCTTCAAGCCTTGTGTGAAAATGTCTTCGAGAGAGACGATTTGTCCAACTTGAACCATTCTGCCAACGTTGGTCCTTGGGACCCATCCTGCTTCCGATTTCTGAGTTACAGTCGCTTGTGACAAGTTTACCGTCTCCTGACTAGTTTATGCGCTTCAATATATTCATCAAGATGAGCTGCGCTGCGGAAGGCTCCGCCTTTCGACATGAGAAATAGTTTTCGGTATACGTCGGTGGTGATGAAGCGTTTGTCCCTTAGCGCTCGTAATTTGCGTCGAATTGATCGAATACGGATAACCCACTCGGGTTTACTTGGTTTGATCCCGCCCTTCCTACTGCCTGGTCCTTTGTGGCGTCCTGCCAACAGTTCCTGTCTGCGTGTCCTCTTTCGGCCTCGACTGATTCCGGTTTTCGGGAGTTTGGCTATGCTCCCTTCATGTATGAGTTTTCGAATTTCTTCTCGGGTAATGGCTGAGGCTACTCTGTCAGTGTCATCAGGATCGACCCAGACCCTTGTGATTCCTACCTTGAGTAGGTCGGCGGCTAGTCTCTTTTGACTTATTGGGCTCATTTAGTTCCCTTCTTTCCTTTTTTCTTGGGTTCGGGTTTGGATTCTACTTTCCCGTGCTCGGGTTCCGTTTCTGACTCTGCCCCTGTCTCCGTTTTCGCTTCTTCAGTTGGCGGCGTTATTGCTGGCTCTTCTTTCTTTGGCCCTGGGTTGAGAATACGGATACCTCGTCGTTCAGCTTCGTCATTGATGAGAAGACGCTTGTTCTCTCCTACTGTGTGAGCGATCCTCCCAGCTTGGACTTTCGGATCAATTTGCTCCAAGTCTTGTGGTCGGTGAACCATAACCTCTCTCATGCCTGAGGGGTGGAGGCCTCTTATTGATGATGGTCGAGCATAACCAATCTTAACGACAGGTGGCCAACCTTTCTTGCTGCGTCTGACTCGACTTGTCTTCCCTCGCGGGCTTCTCCACGACTGCTTTACTCGTTTGTATCGCCAGCTTTCCTCTCGAACAAATTTCGGCCGTGCGTAGGTTTTCATCTACATGCCCTCCGCTTTCTCAAATATGTATATTCCATCGAGGAAGACACGTTGATCTTTGTCGCGGATTTTCGTTCCTGTCTGTATGTTAGCTGCAGTCTGGCTGACGTCTCCTAAGTCGTTGCCCTGGACGTATACGTCGTCTCCAACCACTTTGACCTTGGCTGCACCGACGATTCTAATCACTCGTGGAGTTTTCTCTCCTGTGAAGTTTTCTATGGTCAGGTTCTTCTCTTTCTCATGTACCTTAACGGTCACGGGAAAATGAGCGTAGACTATTTTCAGTTTGTACGTGTACCCCTTTGTGACTCCGCGGATCATGTTTCGCACGTGAGCTAATGCCGTGCCTACCAACGCTACCTCGCGTTTGCGCGCCCAAGGGCTGTAGACTCGAAGAGTCCCTCCCTCCGCAGCAAAGTGGACTGGCAAATGCGAAAAGTCCTCTTCAAGAACTCCCTTTGGGCCAGTGACCTTGACGCGTCTTCCATCTACCGCTAGCTGGACGCCTTGTGGGATCTCCATTGTTCTCTGTGCGAGTTCAACAAGTACCATTCGGTGCACCCTACATGTATTTCTTGAATCCCAAGCTTGGAGCTAGTTCGCGGAAGCATTGCCGGCAAAGCATTATTCCGTACTTTCGTATGATAGGTCCGTATTGTCCGCAACGACGGCACGGCCTGCTGCCTTTTCCGTATTTTCGTACCTTTTTTGGCTTGACCTTGGCCATTTGATTAAGCTCCTCGGACTTGTATCCCGAAGTTTTCCGTAACGAACTTGATTGCGTCTTCTTTCGAAATGCGATGTGATTTCCCAATACGAGAAGGTCGAATTCGTCGTCGTTTAATTCTGAAGCCTGGTCGCTCGAGGGTTCCGATTATGTCCATGCCAAATATGCCGAACTCTGGAACGTATTTTGTGCCCGGAATCTCGATATGTTCCTTGATACCGAAGGCAAAGTTGCCATTTTCGTCAAAGCTTGACGCTTTAAGTGAGTTACTTACGGCTTCGAGTCCGCGTTTGAGAAATGTTGCTGCCTGCTCTCCTCTCAGCGTAGTCAGGCACGCGATCGGCTCACCTTGTTGGATTCCGAATTCTTTGATGGTCCTCTTTGCTTGTTTGGTACAGGGTTTCTGACCAGTTATCTCCGCAAGTACTTTTCTGGCCTTTTCCAATTGCTCTCCTGATTCCCCGACTCCAATGTGGACGGTTACTTTCGCCAGTTTTATGGTTCTCATTGGATTTGTGGGCTGCGGCTTCGTCTCAGTTACAGCTTCCATGAACTCATGCAGCCTCCAGTTTGATCGCTGGCTTATCAGTGCCGACAACGAATGTATAGTCGACGATTGTGTCAAACTTGCTTCCAGTATGATCCTCGATTGTGACCATGGCTGGTCTTGTGGCTGTTCCGTCCTGTAGATCCACTATCTTTCCACTCTTCCCGGCATTTCTACCGGCGACAACTAGTGCGAGGTTTCCCTTCTCGAATTTGATATGATTGAGAATTCGTTGCGTTGG
The DNA here is from genome assembly GCA_963783645.1 of Candidatus Bathyarchaeota archaeon. GTDB lineage: Archaea > Thermoproteota > Bathyarchaeia > 40CM-2-53-6 > 40CM-2-53-6 > FEN-987. The sequence goes on from CAWAOH010000015.1 coordinate 35,478, forward strand.
TACGCTAACTCGGAGGGTATCATTAGTCTCGTAAGGGGCTGCACCCGCGTCCTTCGGAATCATGACATTTCTTCCGTCGTGAACTCCGAACTGAACTATGCCTTTTGGCGCAATCCTCTTGTCCATGACCTTGCAGAGTTTGAATTTGGCTTCGTCCTTTGGTATTCGTACTATTGTTAGTCCTTGCTTTTCTACCGGCAAGATTCGGTAGGCGAGATTTACGTCAGCGAGTTCGACAACGTCCATCAGTCCCACAGAGTAATTTTCATCGTGCCTTGTTCGGCCATCAACCTTCACCTTACCCTGGGAAAGAATACGGACAACTTCTCGACGGGTTTTTGCCACGCCCAACGCATCGCGCAGGATTACTCCAAGGGGCAGACATGATCGTGTTGGATGCGCGCCTGCATTAGGTTTCGGAGCCCATTCTGCTTCTTTCCGATGAATTGGCCAGTAAGATGGAGCGGGCAGTCTCTTTAGATGCCTTTGTCCTCCCTTGTTTGCCATTCTTAAGCCTCCTCTTGCGAGCTCTTGGTCGCCGGAACTACTTTAATGGAGTCAGCTCGCCATTTGTCATCAAGGTTCAGTTTGGTGATCGTCACTTTTGAGCTGTGAACCGAAACGTTTGTTGATGTACCAGCCACCGTTTCCCTGGAGACGCCTTCAACGAAAAGGCGCTGCTTCTTTGTGTCAACCTTAGTTATCTTTCCCTCGATTCCAGCATAGTCGCCTCTCAGAATTTTGACTGTATCACCTTTTCGGACTGGGTACGAGTTACGTCCTTGGCTTGTCTTCAATTCTGTTGACAAAGATGCAGACAGGAGTTTGCGTATCCTGTGTATGGGAGTATTGTATAGAGCTGCTCTTTGCTTCGACGGTTTGGATGAGACGGTTTTGGGCATCTGCTCACGCTCATATGATTATGCTTGCAAGATTAGCGACTCTTGGCCATCGTTCTGCTGCTTCTTTTGCGACTGGCCCACGGATTTCTGTTCCCTTCAACTCTCCTTCTGGAGTCATTATGACTGCGGCGTTATCGTGAAATGCGAGTCGTGTTCCATCTGGTCTCTTAAACAATCTTACTTGGCGAACGACCACGGCTGAAAACATTTGTCGGCGCAAGTCGGGAGACCCTTTTGAGACAGAGACCATTACCATATCGCCTACACACGCAGAGGGGACTCTTCTGAGTCGGCTGTGATAGCCTATGACTTGGATTATCTTGAGCTCCTTTGCTCCAGTGTTGTCAGCGCATTTCACACGGCTCCCATTTGGAAGACCACGTGATACATGCGGCCGGTACTCCATCATTCCTTTAGCGCTGACTGCACGTGTTTTAGGTGCCGGCATTAGTTCTCACGCAAGGCGCTGCAGAACGGACTTGCAGCAAATTAAGGTTATGTTGGATAACTCTCAAGCTTCGCCGGTCAATTTCTCTACAACTACGAACGCTACTTCTTTACTTATAGGTCGACATTCGGCGATCTTCACTCGATCTCCTTCACGTACTTCGAGGCATGGAGGGCTGTGAGCCATGATGCGGCTTCTTCGTTTCTCATATCGCGTGTACTTCTTCACATACTGCAGATAATTCCTCTCAACGGTCACTGTCTTTGTCATTTTCGTACTCACGACCTTTCCGTCAAGGAATTTCCGCCTTACGGATAGATGCCCATGATAAGGACAGTTCCGGTCGTCACATGATTTCTTTGGTGATTTTCCTTCCAATCCAATTTCCGACATTTACCATCGCCTAACCTTTGTTTTCAATCTGCTTTCTGGACGCCCGACTAGTCTGTTTCCATCGACTTCCACAAGGCGCCCGTCAGCAAGTGTGAATCTGAAGGTAGCGACGCTCTTTGGAATTAATACCTTCCTTCCCTTCCTTGATAGGGTTAACATGTTCCTACTTTCGTTGACAATTAACCCACTTCTTCCTAGAATGGATCGGTTAGAGGAATGAACGATCTTCACGTTGAGCCCGATAAGTTCGTGGCGCAATATGTTCTCTGGAACAGCGGGGCTCATGCCTCGGCCTCCTTTGGAACAGGCTGGTTCTCTACTGTGAGTAGGCGGGCGATTGTTTTTCTGATTTCCCTGATCCGGCCTACGTTATCTACGGTGCCACCTGCTTTGACGCTTGTCCTGAGCTTCACTAACTCCGTTCGCAACTCGGACAGCTTCTTCTCACGTTCCTCAGGAATGAGTTGTTTGAGTTCACGTTTTCTTAATATCGGCAACCTCTGCTACCTCCGGAGTTACATCGGGTTCTTCAGATGTTGATTTGACTTCGACTACCACGGGTTTAGGTAAAACTGAAGCGTCTCCTGGCTCACGAATGATTGGCCTGTCAGGTAAGCTTACGTTGGGCGGCATCAATTTCACACTAATGCCGAAGAGCCCTTGCTTAAGCTGCGTATCTACAACGGCCGTACGAACTATTCGACTGACGGCATCTCCTACAGAGGGAAGATATCCTGACTTGTACTTTTCATAGCGTGCTCGATCAGTTGTCAATTTTCCTCGAATAGCGATCTCCACGCCCACTGCTCCCGCCTCAATTGTTCTCTGCAAAGCCCAGTATGCGGCGCGTCGAAAGTGAATTCCACGTTGTAGCGCACTGGCTATTTGAGATGCGACGACCTTTGGGTCGAGTTCTGGTATTTCTAATGTCGCCACAGAGATTTGTGGATTCTCAACGCCAAAGCGTTCTTCCAACATTGCCGTAAGATCACGAATGCTTTGACCACGTCGCCCGATGACCAGACCAGGCTTCGAGGCATAGATCACGATTCTTGTCCCAAGTGGTGTTTTGGCCATTTCGACCTTGCTGTAGCCTGCGCGTTTTAGTTCTTGGGACAAATATTCGTCGATTTCGGCGCGACGTGCATTCTCTTTTACGAAATAATTCTGAATGGGCAACTACTCTGCAACCTCATAACCCATTAGTTCGATATGAACTAGAGTGTTAATGTACGGCGTAGCCTTCCCGTAAGCTCGGGAAATATACCTTTGACTCTTCATTCCTCTTTGAGAGGCAGCGTGCACGATTCTCAATCGATCAACATCAAGACCCTTGTATTCGGCGTTCGACTCGAGTTCCTCAAGTAAGAACAGGAACGTCTTCGCTGCCTTCACGGGATATCGTCCTGCATACCACCCTTCATCTAAACTGCGATGTGGTACTTCCTTCTTGTATCTCCTGAATGCGATTGCCCGCTTCTTCTTTTGCACTGCCTCCAAGAGTTCCTTCGCTTTGTCCAATCTCATTCCTCGTATTGTTCTGCAGATCTCGGTGGCGTGCTTCGGTGAAATATTGAGCTCTCTACCCGAGCATCTGACCGCTCGGTCGGGGTCAAATTCCTTCACCGAGTATCCCCAATTTGGCATTCATCTACACCGTGCGCCCGAGCATGTGCGCAGTAACACTAAAAAACGTTGTTTGAGGCCAATTTTGATAATTAGGGAGTTGTTTACCGCAAGACTCATCTCGTAACACAACTGTCTGCCCATTGGATCCAGTTGCAACCAGACAGCGGAATGCCAAAGGAGAGCGAAATTCACGGAACCACGCTCAGAGTATACTGGTTTCTGTTTAGAAACGCTAAACTCTGTGGGTGTCCGAGAAACCCAACGAGCGCTTTCGCTTTCCAGCGCAAGTGTCGCACTCTACCACTTGGAAAAACTCCGCGAGATTGGAGCCGTTGACAAGGACGAGATGGGACAGTACAGTCTCAAAGATAAGGTACAGGTCGGATCTCTCAAGATGTTTCTTCGAGTCGGTCACATAATATTCCCACGCTTCCTGTTTTATGCGGTCCTCTTGACAACGGCCCTTGTGGTCTACGTGGGACTGAGATTGCTTATGGAGAAAGTCTTCAAACCTCCGCGGTGGTATTTGGGTTGGCGGTGCAACCATTTCATGGTATGAATGCTTCAGAATGTGGCAAGAGCAGGTCATCTGATGGATCCGTTCTGCCTTAGAATGTGGCGAGAGAAGGTCATATGATGGTACTGTTCGAAAATGTAGACTTGGTCACTACTCGTTATTCGGGCGTCACGAGTATCCAATTCAAGCAGCTGCTCACCATTCGCAACCTCTTACCCAGGAAAGCTCGAACCAACTCCATATCCGCCCGATCAACCACCTTCAGCAGCCTCAACATCACTAAGTAAGTTACACTCCCGATCAGTAAGTACAGAGGCAACATGAATTTACTGTAGTAAACAAATCTGAACCGCAACGAGAACAACAGCCATCACACCACCCGCGAGTAGTGTTTTCCCAATGGAACGATAATCCAAATGTAAAGCAATTCTCCTACCCAGCACCGAAAGCACTAGTGCTCCTGCAAGAATCATCGAGAGATACCCGCTGCTGATGCGCCGACAATGCCCAGTGAGGGGACGAGAAAGTATGCGGTTACCATGCCGACGACGACGCTGATCCCGGTAGTCAAGCCCGTGAGCTTCGTCTCCTCGAGGGCCATAAGTGCGGAAGGCAGAGCAGCAGAAGGCGACGAAGGCAAATGCTCCCGAGAGGATGGCCAACGGCAGATAACCTGCTACGTAGGCTTCACCCACGAAAAGGGTCAGCCATCCTCGCCGAAGTAACCGTTTTATCCACCGCCTACCAGCGGAATAATTGCAAAAGTGCAGCCGTTCGTCAGAGTTGTTGCAAAACCTTGAAACTCGGAAATAGGAGTCTCTTCTACGAAGAACTGAAGATAAGGTCGAGGTTCGTGTGTCTTGGGATCAAAAAGATAATGCGTCGCATTTTCGCCGTACTTGTTTGAGATATGGTGAAGCACATCCATAACCGTGCATGCTTCCTGGACCTCCAGAACTTCCTCTTTGATCTGTGTAATCTCGCAAAGTGCAGAAAAGTACTTGATGTATACTTTCAAATCGTTTCCATCTTCAAATGCAGTTTCGGGAAGTCTCCTAATTAATGATGGCTGGCCGTTGTTTCGTGTTAAGCAACAAGGAGTGTTTCTGCAGCTTGCTTCAATCTCATTAAACCCTGTTCAAGTTCGTCTGATGACCCACCGAAGCCTATTCGCAAATGCTGATTCATATCAAAACAATGTCCTGGAATGGTGAATGTTCGATATTTCGTCACGAGCATGCGACATAACTCTTCCGTGCTTTCAGCGTTTCTCAAGCGAGGAAAAGCTACCACGCCGCCTTTAGGTTCGATCCATTCCAAATGATCTTGCTTGTTCATCCAATGTTTCAGAGTTTCGAAATTGGTTCGGATATGAAGCCTAATGTTCTCGAGAAAGTTTTCCTTGTTTTCCAGCACAGATCGTGCGATGGCTTCTCCGATGGCGTTGTTGCATATGGTAATCTGTTCTCTAATCGCTCGAACAGACTCAATCAAATGTTTGGGACCAGCCACCCATCCTATTCTGACCCCGGGAAGGCCGTAAACCTTCGACATTGTTGTGATACTTATCGCTCGATCGCTCAGAACGGCTGCTGGGGGAGGAGGCTTTTCGAAAGACAACTGACGATATGTTTCATCACTTAGCAAGTATGCGTTACTGGATTCAATTAGCCTAAGAACCTCACGCAATTTGTCCTCTGAGATTACCGAACCCGTTGGATTGTTTGGATGCGTAAGTGAAACTAGTTTGGTGTTCGATTTCA
>CAWAOH010000016.1:0-246079 GCA_963783645.1 Candidatus Bathyarchaeota archaeon
CACGAGTATTCCGATCAAACTGCTCCAGGAAAGCCCTCGAAAGATACAGCTAAGAGAAGCCATGCAGCCATACCAAAGCTTGACTCTTCTTGAGCCAAGTGAGGATGCCTGGGAGATCATGGTTGAGAAAGACGATTGCTCGATCATCTTAGAGAAAGCTCTAATGGAGAAACGGTGTTCGTTACTGATAGATGAAGCTCAACGAATCTGCAATCTCCATCATATTCCTACTCCAAAATCCTGCGTTGTCTCGAATGCGGATGAAGCTGTGGAAAAAGCAAATGAGATTGGCTACCCCGTCGTTTTGAAGATCATGTCCCCTCAGATCACACACAAAACAGACATCGGAGGCGTCATACTTAACATTGGAACTGAAGAAGAACTCAAAATCAAATATGAGAAACTCGTTACGGGAGTCAGAAGCAGAGAACCTTCGGTGACGATCTCCGGAGTTATGGTTGAAAAGATGATGCCTCCATCAGTTGAAGTTGTTGTTGGAGGAATAAGAGACAAGCAGTTTGGCCCTGCAGTAATGTTCGGAATAGGGGGCATCTTCACGGAGGTGTACAACGACGTTGTGTTCCGCGTAGCCCCAGTTGACCGGATAAATGTGCTGAACATGATTCATGGCCTAAGAGGGTCAATCATGCTAGAGGGCGTTAGAGGCAAGCCTCCCCTGGACTTGGACGCGATAGTCAGCGTACTGATAGACGTTTCAGGTTTGATGGTTCAGCATGATGCGATAAGCCAGCTGGACCTAAACCCAGTTATAGCCTATCCAAACGGCGCGTGCGCCGTTGATTCCCGCATTATCCTAACACAGGGAGGAGCATAGATGAGTCTGGAGGCCTTTTTCAAGCCTAAGTCTGTTGCAGTGATAGGGGCTTCTAGAGAACCTCGCAAGTTCGGTCACGTCATCTTCAAGAATTTTGTTGAATCAGAATTCACAGGGAAGACGTATCCGGTCAATCCAAAGGCTGACGTCATACTTGGCTGCAAAGCCTATCACAGCCTGAAGGAGATACCTACCGAATTGGACTTGGCTGTAATTTCCGTTCCAGCAAACTCCGTCCCGGGCTTGATTGATGAATGCGTGTCGAAGGATGTGAAAGCGGCCGTAATTGTTTCTGGCGGATTCAGAGAAATCGGTGAAAAGGGAGAACGACTTGAGCTTGAAATCAGCCGAAAATCAAAGGCAGTGGCCTCAGAGTTATTGGTCCTAACTGCATAGGAGTCTACGACCCGGTAAATCACATTGATACACTCTTTCTTCCCAGATACAGGTTAAGACGCCCAAAGAGGGGACCAATTGCCTTCATTTCGCAAAGCGGTGCGTTCGGTTCAGCGGTTCTCGATTGGGCTGCCTCTCAAGAAATTGGCATCAGCAAATTCGTCAGCATCGGAAACAAGATCGACGTGGATGAGGTTGAACTGTTGGAGTACTTAATGGATGACCCGCTCACGAAATGCATCACGCTGTACTTGGAAAGTATCAGCCGGGGCAGGGAATTTCTGAAAATAGCATCCACAGTTGCGAAAAGTAAGCCGCTGGTTGTCCTAAAGGGAGGCGTGACAAGCGAAGGGGCTAGTGCCGCAATGTCACATACTGGGTCTCTTGCGGGCGCGGCAAAAGTCATCGCGGGTGCTTTTGAACAAGCGAGCGTAATACAAGCTCGAACCGTAGATGAACTGTTCGATTACGCACGTGCACTAGCATACCTACCAGCACCTAGGGACCAGAAGGAGATCGCAATAGTAACTAATGGAGGAGGATTCGGAGTCATTAGTACCGATGAAGCTACCGAGCTAGGCCTTAGATTAGCCAAGTTCAGCCCAGAGACTATCAAGGCGTTACAAGGTAAGTTGCCCGCCTATGCCAACGTGCGGAACCCATTGGACCTAGTAGGCGACGCGGACGTGGAGCGATATAGACTAGCACTAACAGCTGTCTCGTCAGATCCGAATGTAGGCATCATCCTAGTAATTGTACTTCTTCAAACATCCTTCATCGAATCTGATGTGGTTGATGCTATCACTGAATCGCAAGTCACATACGGTAAGCCCACGGTAGTGTGCACCATCGGCGGTGACTTCACTCAAATTCTCGTGAAGATGCTTGAAGAAAATCGGATTCCATCATATACGACACCTGAAAGAGCAGTAAACGCGATATACGCCTTAATCAAATACGCCAAAGCCCTCGAAGACTTGGACAAGAAAGAACAGTTGAAGACAGAAGAACCATCCCGAACCGCAGAACCAAGAAGGCTCTGACTCACCAATTCTAATCATTAGTGAATGTTGACGATGGATTTGCCTATTATAATAAGAGAATCCCTCCGGGCCCACCATTAGCTGAACCGTCGAACTTGGCAAATCCTACGGTGCATTCTAGTAAGTGTCGCCAGTTTGTTTGCTGAATTTGTTGAAGTTGGTGAAGGATGTCGAATGATGCTGAATTGGGGTGCTGGGGTTATAGGAATGGGGGTTCGCGGCTGAGGTTGAGTATTTGTTGTGCTCGGGTGACGACGGCGCCTTCCTTGAGGAGTAGGTCGTAGATTTTGCTCCGGTATTTGGTTAAGCAGGCTGCTTTGGCGCAGAGAGTTTGTATGTCAATTGCGAATTGAGTGGGCGTGGATGCCGTTAGCGCCGAGTCTTGGTTCTGCGACTATTTTGATTGCTAGTTCTGATAATGCGTCGAAGTCGGCTGTGAGCTGAAGGAAGCGTAATGCTTGCTCTCGAGCTTCTATGGGTTTCGCCGTATTGATTGCAATGGATGTAGCGGTGGGGATGAATGCTTGCAGCACTTCAATTGTGTGTCCGTCCTGGTCTTTCTGTGCGTGAATCGCCTGGTTGGCCAAGCTTTCCAGTATGGCGAGGCTTGGTTCGGTCTTTGCGATGGAGATGAGGTGGGAGAGCGTCTTGTTGTCGACGATTCTCGGATTCTTAGAACGCACCCGTTGTTGGTCAATTTTAGCATGATAGACGAGGAAACTCTGAGGGCTGCTCTCGGTATACTCGTCATCGCCGAACAGACTAGCCTGGCTCTAGCAATGTCACAACATCTTCAGGCCCGGGGTCTCATTCCTCAAGGGGGGCTTGTACTCTACGTAAGAAGTGCAAAGGAGCAAGGGTTGTCCGACAATGAGATCATTTCCACCTTACTCTTCGAGGGTGTTCTTTCGTTGAAGAAACAGGTTGACCAGTTCAAGAAAGAGGTTGATCAGTTGAAATCTGATCTTGAAAAGAAGAAACAACTACTAGACATCGTCCCTGAAATAGTAAATGTCGCCTCAAAGACCTAGCTTCATGAAGAAGAAGCAGAGAGCTTAGAGGTCTTCAGGCCTCAAAGTCTTCCTGCCATTTGCTTTGGCTCTCGCAACTGCTTTTTCCAATTCATCAGCAAGATGTTTGTCCAAAGCTTTGAAGAAATCACCAGAAGCCCTCATACCTTTCAAACGAGTACGAACTGCTGATTTAACGACTAATGCCATTTCATCTTACTCCTGATCTTATGAAAATAACGAGAAAGGCCGTATAAAGGCTATTTTGACAGTTTTGTTTGAAACTTCAGCAAGGAATCGCATTTCGGCCCATACTCTTCAAACATAGAGCAAAAGGAGGACTATGAAGCAGAGGTTCAGTTAGGCTTTGATCTGCGGAACAGAGATAACGGATTTCTGTGCCTCGTCGTGTTGGTACTGCATCGTAACGTGTGTGGGCTTCAAAGCCTTCTTGAAAGTCTCCAATGCCGCCCATGGGTTGCTGTCGCAGCCGCATGTGGCGCAGTCGAATTCAACCGTACGGTACATTCTTGATGTGTGAACGGTCAGGTGGCTTGTGGTGATCAAGGCGTTGACGCTTACTCCTCCACCCATGATGTCGTCGCCAACCTTGTAGACTAGAGGATTCGTCGTTTTGGTTTTAGCGAGGTTCATGTTCGCGTTGTGAATCGCTTTGATGGTTGTGCTAAGGAGAAGCTTGTCGTCAAGAAGATTTGATCGGCATCCATGGAGTGTCGCAACTACATGCCTGTAAGCGTAAGGTCTAGAGTCGAATTTTTGTACTCGAGATCCTCCGCTAAAATTCACGACTTTTCATTATCGTTATATAATTCGCATTTAAGCATTGCTCTATTGTTTTTGGAATTGCATGAGAATTTTTCTTCACCGATTTTTTCCGCGTGTTCACTAAATTCGGTTCGCATTCCCAAGCAATTCCAGAATCTTACACTCAATCCCAATCCACGTTTTCTGATGTGCGATTTTTCCATGAAATTGCAAACGATTTTGGAGAAAACGCTTACTTGAATTCAGCGTTCGAATCAACTGCATTACGCTAAGTCCCTATGATTTCGAAGCTTAATCACTCAGCCTTATCTCCATTAGGATAGAGTCTATTCTAGAACTATCTAATTGGAGAAGAGACGACTGAAGAAGATAGCCGTAATCACAACCGGCGGAGATGCACCCGGCATGAATGCTGCCATCCGAGGCGTTGTCCGCATCGCTAATTCAAAGTTTCAAGTTCTAGGCTTCAGGAGAGGGTGGGAAGGCTTGATTACGAATACGTTTACTCCATTGACGCCTCGATCCGTAGGCGGCGTCCTACAACAGGGCGGTACAATCCTCCATACGTCAAGATGCCCGGAATTCAAAAGGAGAGAAGGAATCCGAAAAGCTGCGGAAACTCTTGCATCAAATCATGTCTACGGACTCGTAGTCATCGGCGGTAACGGGTCCTTCAATGGCGCTCTCGAGCTAAGCAAACACACGGATACAATAATAGTTGGGATTCCCGCATCAATCGACAACGACGTATTCGGAACAGAGGAAACCATAGGTTTCGACACGGCCGCAAACACAGCGGTTGCTGAGATCGACAAGATTCGAGACACAGCCGTTTCGCATGAGCGACTTTTCATGATTGAAGTGATGGGCCGAGAGAGAGGTTTTCTCGCATTAGAGATCGGCCTCACCGTTGGCGCGGAGATAATTCTCGTTCCAGAAGTGAAGTATCCGAAGGAGAAACTGTTCGAGACCATAAGAGAAAACAAGGCCAAAGGAAAGAAGTCAGGCCTGATCGTCGCGGCTGAAGGAATAGGCGATACTCGGCTGCTCGCTGGGCACATCCAGCGAAACACTAAGGCAGAGGTCAGACTGAGCATCATAGGCTATGCTCAGAGAGGCGGGAACCCCACGGCGAGAAGCCGACTCCTGGCGAGTCTATTCGCAAACCGAGCAGTTGAGTTATTGTCAGATGAAGAGGGGAACAGAATAGTCGGATTGCAAGATGGCAGGATCGGAAGTGTAGATCTTCAGAAGTCTTGTGGAACGGAGAAGCCATTGGATCCAGATCTCCTTAAGCTAGCTAACATACTCTCAACATGAACATCTGTATCGTCAATTAGAATGCTCACGTCAACTAGGCCTTCTACTATAAATCAACCGCAATTTTACAGGCAGGAGAAAACATGCTATCCACCCTCAACTTCACGTTACCGCCAAACTGTAACGATGCCCTTCCCAAATCGAGGTGATCTTCAAGAAGGTTTAGAGGTTGATTACCAAAAGCATTAATCGGATTGCAATCTAGAATTGTGATCATGACATCCGACTTGGAACCGGCACAACAGCGCAAGTTCGGCGTTAGAAAACATGTCGAACTATTTTCAATCAGCACTCTTATCGCATATCTGGTTACACGTTTCTTAGCTGACTACTTGCGCATGCGGCTCTATGTGAGTCATGGGAGAATTCACGTGCATCATTTCATATTTGGTCTTGCGCTTGTGCCGTTAACATGGGTTGCGGATAGGAGTGAGCATGATGAGATCGCTGATGTTCTTGCAGGTGTAGTGACTGCGCTCGTGCTCTCCGAAATAAAAGAGCTGTTGCTGCAAAATTGGATCCAGTGAGAATACTTAGTGAATATTCACTCTCCACACTATACTCCTTCGCTCAACCTGCATTATCATAATCAACTATCCTAGCGAACTATTGTTTAGGGAGAGCGGCCTGCCGACTGAAGTGCTCCACTAGACCAATACGATCAGTTTTGCTATTGTGGTAATGCAGAAACTCACAGGACTTCCTTTAGGGATTGAATGTTGAACGTTGTATTAGCGCAGCCATTCTTGATTAATGGCACGTTTTGGCCGGGTAATCCTGTCTTCTCTAACAATCCTTCGGCGAGTTTTATTTCCTCGCCGCAGGCAACCCCCACGAGTGCCTCGTAACCGCCTTTTTGCAGAATCTGGTGGATACATGATCCACCCGGCAGAACGTATACATCGTATCCTCTCTCCTCACCCGCTAATGTCGCTTGATTTACCAAGCAGTCGGGTGAACAGTGAGAGCAACTGTATGACGGAATGTTCTGATCGAAAACGGCTTTGCACCGATTGTCCATATACTTCCTTGAGCAATGAGGCAGAAGTAGCACTCGTCTCGAAGTTCTCAGGAATCTCTCCCGGTTGCTGAGGTTCTTCATCTGGATGTCAATCAAGTCTTCGAGAACCATCAAAGCCTGAGTGAGATCTAACCCTGTGATTTGCTGAACTCTACACTTTTCAAGAAGACGCAGAGCTGCGTCGCCAATTCTTCTGTGCAGCTTTCTCTTGTGCGCCGCCTCCGCAACTCCTCTGAAGAATGATCTGGATAGCTTTGTCAGGTCGAAGCTGAATTGGTAAGGCATGAGCGTAGCGTAAACGCGAGGAGTAATAAGCCCATTATCTTCACCTCCTAGGTTAGAGAAGACCTAGCCTGATCGATTCAGACGATTCGAACGCACATAATGCAGGATTCAAGTCCCAAGACAATAAGTGACGATTACAAGTCCTACAACGACAGTTATTGCACCGGCTATTTCCCAGAATTGTGAACCGCTCATGACACTGCCAGGAAGAAGAACACTGGCTCCCTGCAGGGACCATACCGCACCAAACAGAGCTATTATTACTCCAACTATTGAGAAGGTGCGCCGTTTCATGCCTTCACCAGACACCACTATCAGGATGGTTTCGCCAAGAGCTTTCCACGTTCCAAAAGGTCGTGAAGCGCTCTTCGTCCAAACATTTCCGCGTGCATTGCTAGAATACCGAGCAACTTCTCCTCCCATTCCTTCTGCGACTTCTTGACTTGCTTGACGACTCTTTCTTGAGCCGTTCCGCCTCTTGGAGTAAGCGAATAGTACACCCTGACCCACCTTTCCTTTCGAGTCGTTGCGCATAACAATCAATTTCCATGTAATCATTTAGAGTGCCATGATGTCTGTGAGATCGTACTATTACTCTGCCCGGTTGTTAGAAGGCCTTGCGGGAAAGCAGTTGAGCGATGACGGCGAATATTCTAATTCCTCCAAAATGGCACGCCTGAGCTTCTCTGTATTCCATAATTCTGGCTTGATCAAGGATCTTCGCAAAAAGAATGAAAGGGGATCGGAGTTGGAGGAAGTGATCAGTGCAAAATACCCAATCCAGGACTTTGCTGAGGAGTACTCGATCCTCCCGTATCTATATTGACCTTGGTCCAATACGCTTCTGTTAGATCCCACAGTTGTTCAGAAGAATCAGTCTGGGTTTTTCACCACGGATAGTATCTGCCCACAGTCAGAAGGTTTCTTACGGCCTGTCCAACAACAAATGATAGTGCGGCTCCAGCCAAGCCTAGAAGCACATAACGAATTCCGAACCTCCAAGGGGATGCGTGACTAAACTTGCCGACAAGAGCCCCTAACGCGAATAGCAACGCCAACGCCAGAATCAAGGAAGCAGCCATCGCAGACGTCAGACCAAACAAAGCGAACGGAGCAACTATCACTATTGTCGATGCCAGTGAGTGCACGAATGCGAAAAACGTGCTCCTTCGTGTCTCAGTCATGCTGCTTAAATGCTGATTCTCCTGAATATGCTCTGCCCGTTCAGCCAATTCAGAAGCATAAAATCCGAATGTGTTCCCAAAAGCATTCGCGAGTCCTGCAACTAGACCAGTAATGACTACTGCCCCTGAATTCTCCGTTGCGCTAGCAATCCCAATAACCACGCCGAGAATAGTAATCAAACCGTCCATAGTCCCAAAGGCGACTCCCTGGAAGCCCTCAATAATGTCGAGTTTTTTCACGGCTCTTCTACTTGTTAAGTCCGCGATCAGGTCGACGTTTAACAATATGATATGCTTTCCAACTCTGGAAGTCAACAACAAAGAGTCCAGGAGTTCTAGCTAACTCCTACGCTAGCTGCAAGCATATGTCGACATTTTCTTTGACGACTCTAGCCGTTTAACTGATTGAATATGGCTTCCGAGTTCCGACGCGCCGCCTTGTAAAGGCGTTGAGCTTCCCCTATGATTATCTCTCCTGTATCTGTCTTCATCCCTTCCATGATCGCTGCGGCCACTTCTTGAGGGTTGATTCCTCGGTAGGCCTCCTCCTGTCCGCCAGCAAAACTTCGGTCAAGTTCCGTGTCAGTGGCAGGAGGCGCAGCCTCAAACACTCGAATGGATGTGTCTCTGAGTTGGTGGCGTAGCGAGGTGGTAAATGAGTGAATGGCGGCTTTGGCCGCGCAGTAAACTGGCATCATCGCAATCGGCACAAATGCTAGCCCCGACGAGACATTCACGATGGCCGCTCTCTTTCTCTTCAAGAGTTTTGGTGTGAAGAGTGCGCAAAGACGTACGGGTGCAACGAAGTTTACAGCCACTTCGTCGTCTCTAGAGCGAGTGGCCCTTGCGACTCTCGGCGAGGTGAAATCGACTTGCCGTTGAATTCCAGCATTATTGATCAAAACGTTGATGTTACCAAAATTAGACGTGACCCATCGGAATAGAGACTTTCTTTCGTCCTCTCTGGCTACATCAATTCTCTTTACATGGACTCTGGGTAGTTTCCGTTTAGCTTCGTCGAGTTTGAGTTTTCTCCGTCCACAGATAATGACCTCATTGTCCGCGTTCAGGAACGCTTCTGCTAAAGCATAACCGATTCCCGTCGCCCCACCAGTAATGAGAACGGTGTTCCCAGTGATCCTCATCGCTCATCGGCCAAACCAACTGCTACACAGAGAAATAAGTTCGCGATCTCGGAAGGAACATCGAAACGCCATCGTTGTAACCGTCGAAAAGATGAATAATTCTCCAGTAGAAGATCTATGCCTGCTGTTGAGCAATCTGCACTGCGAAATATGCAGCAAGACTAAGGTATAGCGCGAGCTCCAGTGTGTCGGGAAGTAAGTAACTAAATGACCTCGCGTTAACCGCTATCCAATCAACTAAGCTGTTGATGAGAGACATCTCTTTTGCATCCTCACTTTCCCTTATAGTCAGGTATACTTTCCTCGTGGGTTCCGCAATAGTGACGTTTTAGACGAACTTTCATACTGAAGCGCCGCTCGCAAAGGAGGCATGTGTAGATTCCGATGATAGGCCGCAGGTTTTCGACCTTTTTCGGCTTATAATCTTGGTATGCCTGCGTCAAAGGCCTCACTGAAACTATGTCACGTAGTTAGGATGCTTATAATCAGGATTCATCTTCGGTGTACACCACGAGTTGTATCCAGGTCGGACGATTCAGAGTTTCTTAAGTAAATCCTCAACACTCTTAGATGAATGGAAGATCATTGCAGAGTCGAACGCTTTGAGCGATGTGAATAAGATCTCGCAGCGAGGCAGAAAATCCCCAGTGGAGATAAGGTTCGAGATTCTTGAATTCCTCTACTATAATGCAGGCGTTCATTCCAGGACATCACTGTGGCGACGAGCGACGCAGCTCTCGTACGATGATTTCCAGAAGTATCTCGACTACTTGAAGGTCAAGGGTTACGTGGAAGAGTCAGAGGAAGGCGTCCGTTTGTCTATTGAAGGGAAGAATGTTTACGTAAAGCTTAGAGACACGCTTCCCTCACTTCTCTGAACTGCATACACCAATGGTGAACTAGACCTATACCACACGAAATCAATGTAGGTGGCTAGCCATGTCGGATAAGAAAGACGAATATCCCGTAGCGACGCTTCACACGTTCCTCCAGGAAGCCTCGACGGAGTTCAGGCGTTTTCGCTTTCAAGCCAAAATAAATCTCATCGGCTCGATCATACTGCTCCTGTTTCTTTCACGCTTCCTAGTCTTCGTCTTCGGCAATTACGGACCGCCCCCGTTTCATCACGAGCACATTGAACACTATTTGGATCTGTTCCTTCTACTCGCATCATTGGCCGCTGTCTTGTTATCCCTCAACGTATGGATCAAGCAACGCAAATTCGTGTCACGTTGGGGAGAGAGATTCGAGAAGCTCGACGCGTTAGAGAAGCAGTTTCTATCTGACGAAAAGCCCTAGAGTACACAAACTGATACGTCTATGGTGCACACCGAGAGTGGCGCCCGTTTATATTATTCGCTCAGGCTTCATAACGACTACAGGGTGTAGTTAATTGAACAATATGGGACAAATGAAGAACGCGTACTTGGTTAGTGTGATCGGCGTCGCCCTCATCGCGATTACAACGGCTTATGGTGTAGTACGTGCCGTTATGATTAGGGAGATGTTTCAGTCAGCTGGAGGATTTGGCGGTCGCCGTCCGTTCGGATATATGAATCCGTTCGGGATGACAAATGGCCTAGCAGTCCTCGCACTGATAATTGCGATTGCGGGTTTAGCGTGGTTGGGGCTTGCTATCCGGAAATCGCATGAGAGTACAGCAAAGTAACGTTTAGCGCCCCGTCGTTCCGCTTGAATTTCAGTGACTTGCTAAATCGATCAAAGTACGAGTAGTCGGCTACTGTAACTACAGTCGCGGACGGCTGGCTTCAGGCAAGCACGAGCATATTCGACCCGGATCTGCCGATTTCAGACAATATTTTGCCCTCAGCAGACTCCATGCCAATGTACATTCACAGAAATGGAGACTGAAACCAAGGAGTGTCAGGATACCAAAATGGTATGGCGCCAACATAGAGCATATGGTGGTCAGTTGTCTAGGAAGACAAATGTGGTTCCGAGTTTAATGTGGTGAGCAGCTACGAACCCGGAATTGACTTCTAAGACATACATCGCCTTGGTTTCTGGTGTGACAACGGGGCAATTCATTGGGATGCAGGGTGAAAGGTTTGGTTCTATCCAAACCACTTGACGGTTTGAATTGAACCAGATTATATCCAGGGGGAATTTCATGTCGACCATCCAGAAGCTCCAATAATCTTCATGGTTGAAGACGAATAACATTCCGCGGTCGCTAGGCAGCGATGGTCGGCCTGATAGTCCTCTTTCCTGAGTTGTCGCGTTCCCAGCAACTTCGACTGAGAGGGAAACTCCGGCGATTATGATTTTGGCCGTGGTGGAATTCGGTGCTTCGGTGTTGATTCTTATCGCGTTGGATGGGGTAATACTCTTGACTACAATGATTTGATAGGAGTTAGCTACCGTACCCGTAACGGTTATCGTCAGATTGTGGTAGCTGTCCGTGAATGTCTGATGCACCTTCCAGGCAGCGTCCTCCAAGTCAGCAACACCGGGGTCGCTATTCACAACGTGAACTTTGCCGACAGACGCAGATTCGTTAACGTAAGTGATCAAAACTCCTGCTGCTGGTAACGCGGAGTCAAACCCTATCTGTTTCCTCACTTCAACTAGGTAGTATTGGCTAGAGTTTGTGGCGCTAGTGATCGGTATTTTAATTGCATGCACATTGCTTGAAGCAATTTCAGTGGGATCGACAGTGAAAGTGGAAGTACCTCCAGAGTAGACTGTTGCAAGCATTGATCCGGTGATAAATCCGAGTTGAATTTTGGGCCAAGCTGTCATGTGAGCCGGTAGAGAGCCTGGCGGATCGCCGTTCCATGATCCTTTATCCATAAGTTCCCACGTGCCGAGGATTGGTTTACCGTTGTTAGGACCATTGGCGGTGTTGTATAGATCGGGCACTCCCAAGTTGTGAGCGAACTCAACACACCAAACACCATTTGGCACATTAGGTGGGTCCTCGAGTTCTGGTACAACGTTGAATTTCGTGAGAATTGTAGAGTTGGTCTTAACGGCTGCTCCTAGGTATGTTACTGACCAGACATCATCTTTCATTTGACTAGTTTCTTGACCTTTTCCGGAATGTAGGAAGACGAAATAATCGAAATTGTTGAAGTCAACATCTTTCTCTGCCAGAGGCACGGCATCTTCCGCAATATGCCATGATTGGTTTACTCCACTGCAATCAGGGTCATTGATGCCTTTGCAGTCCCTTCCATAATGAGCTTCAGGATACGGAAGCTTGTACCATCCGTGAACGTCGCCTTGAATGGTCAATTTGCCGTACGATATTTCATGGTAGTACGCTGGCACAGTCCCAAACCAATCCTTCCTTACCTGGGCGATACTCAGCGTGTAGTTGACGTCAGAAAACGCCACAGCGATTACTAGAACCCGTATAACGCCTGAAACGGGAACGAACGTGGGTGCGTAGCCAATTGTGGGAAGTGGCATTGAAGGTGTTGCGAGAGGGAGTAGCGAACGAGCTGCCATCGGACGAATCGATTGCGAGCTGACATTTGATGCCACGCTAGATGCAGACAAGACTGAGAGTAGACACACTAAGAGGGCTCTTTCCCGTAGCGTTAAGCGCATGTTCTCTTCAACGGTTCGCCAACTCGTAAGTTTCCTAAAGCGTTTGGATGCGTTGAAGAGAGGGCTCGACAATTTACGATGGCTAGGATTAACAATTATGGCGCAACGGAAACTACCCGTTGCCTAGAGACTAGGCAGAACTACATTTTGTAGTCACAGCAATATTGGAATAATCTACCCGTCTATTACTGGATGCATCGACTCTAGAAGCAACAGATAAATCGAGCTACATAGCGTAGTCGTCGAAACTGAGGCTGTCTGATATGAAACGCAGGTCACGACGAAAGAACAGTAACAAGATGATTGCTATCCTTGTCCTAGTGATCATTATCCTAGGATCAGTCGCACTATACTACAGCCCACTGCTTGACGGAATGCGCGCCCGGAAGCTCGACCCGGCCGATATATATGCAAACTCAAGCCAAAGCGTGGTTACAGTGCTCGGAGCGAATAGTAATTCGAGCGTACTTGGAACAGGTTTTGTGATCACGTATAATCATTCATACTATATCATAACAAACTTTCACATGGTAGATGGCTACGTGAATTCAACTGTAACTTTTTCTGACGGCAACGGATACCCAGCTCGAGTCGTCGGATCGGACGGCTACAGCGACCTCGCAATAGTATCAGTCAACTCGCCACTATCCGAGCTTCATCCACTTCAATTAGGCTCATCGTCAAATCTCAAAGTCGGCGAAACGGTTGTCGCTATCGGAAACCCCTACGGCTTGTCTAACACAGTCACGGTAGGGATCGTGAGTCATACCGGAAGGTCACTCCAGACAGGACTATCAGGCAATTTTGCAATAGCGGATACGATTCAATTTAGTGCTCCCATCAACCCAGGTAACTCTGGGGGACCTCTGATTAATTCTGACGGGATGGTCGTAGGAATAACTACCGCCTCAGTCACTAACTCTCAGGGACTCGGATTTGCCATTCCTTCCGATACAATTTCGCGTGAATTACCCTCCCTCGTAACGAACGGGGGGTACAACAAACACCCGTACTTCGGCGTGCAGGTTGTGGACATGAATTACGGACTGTCTCAGGCAATGCAAACCAACGTCACGTCGGGAGTATTGATAGAGCACGTTCTTCCAGACGGACCAGCAAGCCAAGCAGGCTTCAGGGGGGGCACCCAGCAAGTCACCATTGAGCAGCAAGATTACATCATAGGCGGCGACATCATAACGACAATCAACGGCCACAAGATCGTAAACTATGATTCGTTCTCCGCATACTTGGAGGAAAATGCAACTTCAGGCCAAACGATCCAAGTTGGAATAATCAGAGCAGGTAACTATATGATACTAACAGTGCAGTTGGGTACACGGCCACCAATCCTAGGATGAAACTCTCACAAAATGCGGAATCAGTCAAGTGCTTGTACTAGGGTTCTTCCTGGTAAATCCCCGAGCAAGGTCGGTTGAGGATTCATCCATTACGTTAGGCCATGATGGGTGATGTTAGATCTCAAACAGATATTCCATTAAGATCGCTACAACGCTCAAAATCACAGACGCCAGGAACGTGCCCTTCATATCAAGAATGAACTGCTTTAGTGATTGGAACATTGGCTCGGTATGGACAACATAAGACATAACCTATCTTGACTTGGTGAATCAAATAATCCATCATTTATTTCGCGAGAGCGAACACGTTCAGCTTCAATCATCTAGCTTAGGACTTACGTTAAGTAGTTGACCAGAGCTCATTGATGGGGCAGAGTTGAACTTGCAGCAAGGTCTAAAAATCGGTCTCATGCAACTCGCAGCGACAGACTCCAAAAAAGAAAATCTGGAACGTGTCGTATCTGCGACCGAGGTGTCAGAGACCTCAGATCTGCTTGTGTTCCCAGAATACTGTATGGGTTACCCGAGCGAAGGAATGTCACGTCGATATTTGGAAGATCTTGCTGAGCCTTTGAACGGAGACTTCGTCAGCAAGGTTGCCGAGAAGAGTAAAGAGAAGCAGATTGGCGTTGTCCTTCCCATCTACGAACGATTCAACAGGGACGTGTTTAACACGGCTGTAATCATAGATCGTGGAGAGATTAAGGGTGGCTATCGTAAGATTCACCTGTTCGATGCTTTCGGATATAGAGAGTCCGATTTGTTCAAGGCAGGGACTGATCCGGTTCTCTTCAGAGTTCGAGATCTGGCGTTCGGAGTAGTCATCTGCTACGACCTGAGATTCCCTGAACTAGTAAAGAGCGAAGTAATGTCAGGAGCGCGAGTGGTTGTTGTGCCAGCAGCTTGGTTCCGTGGACCTCTGAAAGAGGAACAGTGGCAGACTCTTCTAATGGCACGGGCACAGGAGAATACGAGCTATGTGATTGGGGTTGGTAATGCGAACGAAGCCTTCGTGGGGAGGAGCATGGTCGTGGATCCGTTGGGAGTCAAAGTTTTGGATCTAGGATCTGGAGACCGAGTTGGGTTCTATGAAATTCATGATAATCAAGTAACTGAGGCTCGGGAGAAGTTGCCGGTGCTCCAGCAATCGACTTCGCTTAATATTCGCTGCCAACAGCTCTAGAACGTCTGCTTGAATCTTCCGAATCCTGTTCCGCAGCCACACAGAAGTGTTAAGGGCTGTCAGAGAATTTTGCGGATCTCTTCCATGTTTCGGAGGAAGCTTTCCTCGTTTTGTGTGTCTGGCGAGAACGTTGGGTCCAGAATCAGTTCATCGGGTCCATAAGTTTTGACTGAAGCTATATCGTCCTTGATCTGGGCGAGTGTTCCAGAGAAGAATGCCCGATCCTTGCCTTGTGGTTGTGGAGTAATGGCAAGGTTGTAACGAACGATAACTTTCACATCAGCCGGGTTGCGGCCCGCATCCTTCACCATGTTCTTGAGTTGAGTTGATGCTGACTTGAGTTGGTCAACAGTCATGCCGACCGGCATCCATCCGTCAGCCAACCTGGCTGTTCGTTTCATTGCGCCGGGGGCGAATGCGGCTAGATAGATTGGAGGGTGAGGTTTCTGTACTGGTTTTGGTTGGATTATGGATCTCGGGAGTTGGAAGTATTTGCCATGAAACTCTGCGGGATCAGTGGTCCATATCGCTTTGAGCACTCCAATGAACTCGTCTGCGCGCTTGCCACGTGTCTTCATAGACGCTCCCGTAGCATCATGCTCATCCTTTGACCAACCGAGACCAAACCCGACTCTTAGTCTGCCACCAGATAAGACGTCCAAGGTGGTTAGTCGACGTGCTAAGAGAACCGGGTTGTAGAACGGGATGTCTAGCACGCTTGTACCTAACGTGACGCGGCTAGTTTGCGCAGCCACGAAGGTCAGCGTTTCTAAAGGATCGAAAACCCGTTTGTATGGTTCAGGCAACGGACCACCAAAGTATGATGTCTGAGGATTAGTCGGGTACAGTAATCGTTCTGTGACCCACAAACTATCGTACTTCAGCTCCTCAGCCCTTTTTGCAGCCCTAACAATCGAATGAACGTCAGCGGCAGGACCTATCTGGGGAAGAAAGAAACCAATTCGCATAGGCATTCTGTGACCAGCACACGTTACTGGACTATAAATCGCTTGACTTCGACCCGCGGATAAGTAAATAGCCATAAATTGGTAACTTGTGCATTAGGCTTCTTGGCGACCCATGTTGGAGTGGACAGCGCTAACCTACCTCTGTGTGACAATCCTGGCGTTGATGATCTCCGTCAAAGCAATACATGAATTCGGAGATAGCCTCACTCGTGAAGTGGAACGTTGCGGGATTGTGTCCAACGGATTTGAAGAGTCTGAATTGTTGGCTTAAGTCCAAGTTTCAAGTGGAATTGCTTGAGAAAGAGTCACTAATCTTAACTCGTATCGACATCCAAGGTCAACTGATTGACGTGAAAACAGAATCTGCATCCCTTCTCAAGCAAGGGTTATGGGTTGAATATGCCAGTCTGGCGTGGATGGTTGTTGAAGGGATTGTCGCTCTCTATTCAGGCATAGCAGCGTGGAGCCTAGCGTTACTCGCCTTCGGTGGCGACAGTGTGGTCGAGCTGCTTTCATCCGTTGCGGTTGTTAGGCATTTGCGACTCATGTCGAACGGTCCAGCGTCTGAGCTCCACGTGGATAGTGAACGAACTGAATGGGTGACAGCCTTACTCCTCGTCTCTCTTCTCCCAGTTATTGGACTCGGCGCGGTTTATTCCATCGTGAGCGGTGTTCGACCTGAATCATCGCCTTTAGGAATCATCGTAGCATTTGCGGCAGTTCTTATTATGCCGATTCTCTGGTCCCAGAAGAGACGTATCGGTAGGGCGTCCGGCTGCCTGCCTCTGATAATAGACGCTACCGAATCTGCAACATGTTTTCTCATGTCGATTGCATTGTTATTGGGTCTAGTCATCAACTACCTCCTGAAACTGTTTTGGGCTGATTATGTCGCGAGTTTGATTATTCTGATATTTGTGGCAAGAGAAGCGATGGAGTCAATTCGTGAGGTAAAAGCCAAGCGGGGCCAAACACTGGAGGCGTAACAGAATTTACGGATCAAGCTGCAAAGGTTCGGGTAGACACTTATCCAATAGCGTGATCGAGATCCGATTTGCTATCGTGGTATTCAATGGAATAAACAACAGGCGAACATTCCGTATGTAGTAACAATCACCTTCTCACAAGATGGCTACTACTATGCAACAGTTGGAGCCACAATTCAGCAACTAGGAACGCTTAGACCTTCGTCAACGAGTGAGAATTGTACCTTGGTCTTAAATTCGCCCTAAATTCACCCATGCTCGGTAGGGTGAACCGTGCAGAGCACGACGATGCGAGATAACCGTTCGCCCTCCATTGTTCAGAGACTTGGGCTCGGATTCGATAGGCTTTCTTCAAGACCGATCGTCACGAGAAGTATGTATTCGATAGCCATCGCATTCTTCCTCGTGATCATTGTCACACCCGCTATCGCTGGGATTCTTGTTCAGTTGTTGACCTTACCCTCCCTGGCGTTAAGTGCTCCTGTCCTATCGCGGATGAGTGATGCAGTTTCTTGGTCATTCATAATTGGTCTGATCGTATCTTCACTTGACATACTCGCAGGGATACCTCTAGCGTGGCTAATCGTTAGAAAACGCGGTCGATGGACGACTTTGCTTGATAGTTTGGCAGATATTCCCTTCGTGATTCCTACTGTCGCGCTTGGATTTTCCATCCTTGAATTCTGGAGCAGCTCATCTGGCATTTCATCAATTATCGGCGTTGGAAGTCTAATTTCTCCTGGAAGTCTTCTTATCATGTTACTTCACTTCGCCTTTTCATATCCTGTAATCGTGCCGCATAATGGTCGGTGAGTTTCTCAACTATAGAGAAACCTACGAAGTGGCCGCTCGAACGCTTGGAGCGTCCGCGTTCACAGCAGTTCGAACTGTTACATTTCCGATCTTAAGACCTGGAATTTTGGCAGCCTTCCTTCTTGCACTCGCGCGATCTCTATCAGAAACAGGAGCGACGATAGTTGTTGCAGGTGCATTCGAGAATGGAACAGTGTTCATCAAGAACGCTCGAGATGCGGGCATAACAACCGCAGTCGTAGTTGCGAGCCTAGTGATGATAGTTCTTTCTCTCGTCGTTTTTGCTTTGATCAAAGTGATCTCGCCGAGGCTGAAGCTTGGGCCGATGAGAGTTTGGCCTGGTTTTGAGAAGAAGCTGAGCACTCATTCAGCTGAGAATTCGAGAGACTTCTTCAGCATACTCGTTTTCGTGATCTTCGTGCTTCTTCCCTGTCTCTTCATTGCATTCCCGGCAATACAGGCCGTTGGAAGTGGTACTGCAACTGAGGCTATCGCCGGGTCAGGGCCTTGGAAAGCATTCTGGTCGAGTATGCTCTTGTCATATGGCGTTGCAATTCTAGCCACCCTAGTTAACATTGTATCCGGCTTGCCTGTCGCGGTGCTCATCGCTCGAAATCAGCTCAACTCGAAAGTCACGAAGATCGTTGACGCATTAGTTGACTTACCCATCATAGTGCCCTCATTGGCCCTTGGAGTCTCGCTCAACTTTTTCTGGGGGAACATGGGAGCATTGCCAGAGTTCTGGGTTATAGTCTTAGCCCATACAACAATCACGTACAGCTATTTTGTTCGTGCAATGTCCGCTTCAATCCAGGGAATACCTCCAGAGCTTGAGGAAAGTGCCAGAACGCTTGGCGCAATGCCTCTACGAATCTTCAGAAAAATCACTCTTCCGCTCACAAAGTACTCTCTTCTCTCGGGTGCAGTCCTGGTGTTCACAAGAAGCGTCGATGAAACCGGCGCGACGTCGGCCGTAGCGAAGACTCTAAAAACTGCTCCAGTGTTGCTTGTCGATTGGATAAAAGGTACCGTGAACGTGACCGCTCCGGAACGAGCTCTTGGAGTCGGAATTCTAGTCTTAACTTCCTTTTTCGCACTAGTGATCCTTCGCCTCATCACTCTTCGTGGCACCAAGAAGGGATGAGATATGCCAACGGTCAGTTTCATGAATGTGTCTAAGTCCTTCGATGGAGTTTCCGCACTCGACCGTGTAACGTTCGATGTTGATGATGGAGAATATCTTTGCGTCTTGGGTCCAACCGGAAGCGGCAAGACGACGCTTCTTCGTCTGATAGCGGGATTACTCAAACCTAGCACGGGAACAATTTCGTTCGACGATGAACCTGTCAACGAGATGATTTCGCAGAACCGGAACGCTGCATATGTTCCTCAGCAATATGCGCTGTTTCCGCATCTCACTGTACTGGAGAATGTGGCGTTCGGACCCTTGGCAAGAGGAAGAACCGAAAGCGAAGCTCTCAGCATGGCGATGAAGTCATTGGAATTAGTCAGACTGGCCGGGCGTCCCACCGCTTTTCCAAAAGAGCTGAGCGGGGGAATGCAGCAACGAGTTGCTTTGGCACGTGGTCTAGCATCCGGAGCAAGACTGCTGCTTCTAGATGAACCCCTAGGCGCTTTGGACGCGAGATTGAGATTGGACCTTAGACACAAACTGAGGCAGATTGTCAAGGAGACAGGATTAACAGCCATCCATGTCACGCATGACCGAGATGAAGCCATGAGCGTAGCTGATCGTATCATGATACTCCGGCGAGGTCGCATACAAGATTATGGAACCCCAAAGAGAGTGTACGATCGACCCACAGGAATTTTCGTTGCCAACTTGATAGGCGGTGCAGCATTTCTTGAGGGCGTAGTCGAAGCCACTAGCGGAGACTCATCGACTGTGCGATTGAGAGGGGGAGTCATTGTCAAGACGCCTTCGCATCTGCTTACCACAAATGAGCCGGTTATCATCGGAGTGAGAAAGGAACGGACTCGTCTGGCTGACTATAATGCAGAAAACATAATCGAAGGAGATGTCCGTGAGACGAGATTCTTGGGCAATTCACGTGAATACGTTGTACGTCTGGACAACGGAGACACGATGTATTCGCGGCAATTTCAAGAGGGCAAAAACGAGCGATTTCGGATTGGAGATAAAGTTACAGTCGGATTTGATCGATCGGATGTCCTCATCTTTGCGTATCCGCCTCAGGGGCTAGCAAGAGAACTGGAGATCGTGTAAGTTGCCGACACTCGATGTAAGAGGTGTCTCGAAGGCTTACGGAAACATCAAAGCTCTAGATGATGTCTGGCTTCACATCGAGGACAAAGAATACGTTTGCATCGTGGGACCAAGTGGTTGTGGAAAAAGTACGCTCATAAAATGTGTCGCTGGAATCATTCAACCGACCGAAGGGGAGATACTTGTAGATGGTCATTCAGTTCTAAATGTTCCAATCGAAGATCGAAAAATAGGATACGTTTTTCAAGATATTGCACTTTTTCCTCATCTGAGCGTAAAACAAAACCTGTCGTACGGTTTAGCCGTGAGGAACGCGAGTGCGAATACCGTAACGACCGTTACAAATGAGATGCTTGACCTTGTCAAAATGAAAGACAGATCTAAGTCGTATCCTAGAGAATTAAGCGGGGGAGCGCAACAAAAAGTAGCGGTAGGACGCGCAATTGAAAGTGGATCACACCTGTTTCTGTTGGATGAACCCCTCGGTGCTCTCGATGCACTCGTCCGTGCGGAATTGCGCTATGAGTTGCGAAGGTTAGCATCAGACTTGGGGCTCACTGTCATCCATGTAACCCATGACCAGGAGGAAGCCCTCTCAATAGCAGATCGAGTAGTCATAATGAAGGGCGGAAGAGTCGTAGAAGTCGGAAAACCTGCGGAGATCTACCACTCGCCTCAGAGTCTCTTCACGGAAAATTTCGTGGGTGAGACCAACTTACTGGAGGGAACAATCATGGAAATCGCTGAAACTTCGTGCAAAGTGAAAGTAGGAACACATATGATGAGCGTTCTTGGCAAGGGTAAGAAGGTCGGACAGAAGGTCGTTGTTGCTGTAAGGCCTGAATTCATAACACTCGGCTCGGCAGTTCCTAGTGAATGGGAATGTCGAATCAAAGAAGTGTCGTTCCTTGGCGGATTAACGCGGTATACTCTAGAGGACGATGGTGGGTTAGAAATTCTGGCACATCTCCCCTCTGGCGAAAGCCACTCTCTTCGAATTGGTGAACGCACAAACGCGTCATTTGGTGACGGAGAACATATGCTATTATTCGACTATCCCATAGAAGGGCTGGGAAAGGAGCTGGCCTTGGAATGAGGGAGAGGTCTGCCTGATGTCTCTGGAAAGTTGGTTATCGGCTAGACGAACTGTGAAGGCAATGACTCTTGTTGTTGAGCATGCGAAGATGACCACTTCAGCAGTCGAGCTGCTTTCTAAGTGTATACAGAACGCGATCGACAATAAGACAGATGAGCTCCAAAGAAGTTTCAACTATTTAGAAGAAAAAGAGAGAGAAGCCGACTCGCTGCGAAGGAAGATCATCGAGGAGCTAGCTCTAGGAGAGCTCCCTGCCGACGAACGCGTAGGACTTATGAGACTGGGAAGACAAATTGACTGGATCACCGACTGGGCACATGAAGCAAGCCGAATTCTTGTTCTCTTCGATCTTTCTCAAATGCCGAAGCATACGAAGGATGTTGTACTGGAAATGTGCTCGGCAGTTACTGATTGCACGATTAAGGTGACTGATTGCATTCAGAAATTAATGGATGGTAAATTGAATGAATCTCTAGAAGCTGCTGATGATGTCGAGAGGATCGAGGAGAAAGTCGACAAACTATACCAGAAAGCGCGCAGCAACCTGAAGGACATTCAGATAAACGGTATTCACGTCGGGTCAATTATCCTCTTGGCCCAATTTCTGGATGCGATAGAACATACTTCCGATCGCTGTGAGGACAGTTGCGATCAAGCTAGAGTAATGGCTGTTACTCTGTCAAAGAGAAAAGAATAGTGCCACGTTTCCGATGAGACCGATCATTATTCTAAATACCATTGTAATTTTCTTCGGAAGCAGCCGATAGTCGATCAATAATATTATTACCGCGTATTGTCGAGCGCCGGCTAAGGTGTCTGTGGGTTGCTGAATTCGGGTGACATTGCGTGGGTCATAGCGGCTACTGCCCTTGTAATGATCATGACGCCTGCTCTCGGTTTCTTCTATGGGGGACTCGTGAGGAGAAAGAACCTGGTGTCCACCATAGTACAGTGCCTAGCCATCTTCGCCGTCGTGAGCTTGGTGTGGGCTTTGTGGGGCTACACCCTAGCGTTGGGCCCCTCGATAAATGGAGTAATCGGCAACCTTTCTGATCTCGGGTTGAACAATGTTGGGGTTGCACCTAATCCCAGTTATTCGTCAACAATTCCTGAGTTGCTTTACTTCGCATTTCAGTTGAAGTTCGCTGCAATAACTCCAGCGCTCATCATTGGAGCGTTTGCTGAGAGAATCCGATTCAAGTCATTACTCATTTACATCGTGCTCTGGACCACGTTCATCTATGCACCTATTGCCCACTGGAATTGGGCAGTAGGGGGCTTGCTGAAATCGATGGGGGTAATTGATTTCGCTGGTGGACTAGTCGTGCATACTGCTGCAGGTGTTTCAGCTGTCGCCGCGGCACTTGTCATCGGCAGAAGAAAAGGACTAGACCAGAAGAAGGAGGTTCGGCCGAATAATATCCCGTATGTGATTCTGGGCGCTTCAGTACTATGGTTTGGATGGTTCGGTTTCAATGCTGGAAGCGCTCTCGCCGCTGACGCCTTGGCTGTCAATGCCTTGGTCGTCACAAATCTAGCTGCTGCTGCATCTGCAGTTAGTTGGATGCTGACTGATTGGATCAGAAAGGGCAAGCCCTCCGCGGTGGGAATCTCAGTTGGGGCTGTATGTGGTCTTGTTGCGATTACTCCTGCTTCCGGGTATGTTGGTCCTTTGCCCTCAATAATAATAGGACTTGCAGCGGGAGTTCTGTGCAATTACGTGGCTAGCTGGCGAGCTAGAACTACTCTGGACGATTCATTAGATGTTTTCGCGTGTCATGGTGCAGGAGGAATCTGGGGAACTATCGCCACTGGTCTCTTCGCGTCCACCGCGATCAACGCAGCTGGTCCTAACGGTCTGTTCTTCGGAAATCCTATCCAAGTCGTAATTCAACTTTTTGCTGTATTAATCGTCGGAGGATTCGCATTCGTTGGCTCTTACATTCTCCTAAGAGTCATCAACGTATTCACTCCGCTGAGAGTCAGTCCAAAGGAAGAAGACGCTGGCTTGGACATTACACAACACGGCGAAGAAGCCTACGGATAGGGTTCAAGTGAGAACGTCAGGCCGCAGAACTGCCTATTCACTTATTCGCATGCAACCGGTATGATGCGAATCGAGGGCGCATAAACGGTCTTTCGGGATATCTTGGCGGAACAACTGCCATGAACTCCACAGAACTCCTCGCAACTTTCCGACGTCTCTAGGTCTTCATAACCAAGACCGCAATACTCGCATTGGAAAACGATTCTGCCTCTGTACAGTTTTCGAGTTACCATTTGTAGCCGCCTAGAAGATCAAGCGAGTACTAATGGAACTAGCTCGCCGTTAGTGAAGACGCCTCTAAGTCCGCAGGAATCGCAGACCGCGCCAAGTTGGAGGTCCGCGCCGTCGTCATAGTAGATGTTGAGGCTTCCTAAGCCACATCTTGGGCATGAATTCCCAGTTGTTTTTTCCATTTCAATCAACCTGTCCAAATTCGCTTGAGTTCTACTATCAACTAGGCATATTCCTGCAGAAGAAAGATCCGCATGGAATTTACTGGCACACCATGAATCTACATGATTCGTATAGAAATCAAAACGTATAATCGATAGCTCTCTTCGCGAGTGCTATTGCACCGAAGACTCCGGAACGCTTTCCCAGCTTCGGCGGAACAATGTATTCAGCAATCTTGTCCTGGAGGAGCATATGGTCGAAGTAGCCATGTATCAACTCCTGGACGTTGCTTCTGATTGTTGCAAACAATTCTGTTCGCTCCATCACTCCTCCTCCAAGAACAATTCGCTCCGGAGATATTGCGAAAATTAGGTTCGTCAAACCTGCTGCTACATAATTCAAGAGACCATGCACGGTGATTGGAAGGTAACGCTTCTCCAGATACACCCCATCGTTTGAGCAGAGAAGGTCCAGAGCAAGCAAGGCCCTCTAAACAATCGCCATGGAAAGGGCAAGCACCCGGAAACGGGTCCGCGCTATTCGGCTCCTGTCACTTTAAGCTTGGATGCGGCCCTCACTACGATGTTGAGACCTAACACGATTGCGAGAAGCACTAGTGCTGCTCCCCAAGCGAGCGTATGAGCGTTGTCGTATGGCGATGTTCCGAAATCGAATATCAGAAACGTGAGAGATGTTGCCGGATCGTTAATGCCTGTCATCATGAATTGGCTTCCCAAAGCAGTAAACAGTAACGGAGCGGTTTCACCCATGACTCGTGCCACTGCCAGTGCAATTCCAGTTATCACTCCGCTCCTGGCTGAGCTTAGCAGAATGTAGATCAACGTTTTAGCCCTTGAGATGCCAAGAGCCAAGCCGCCTTCTCGAATAGAGGAGGCGACAAGTTTCAGAGATTCATGAGTAGAAATAGCAACTATTGGAATCATCATCAACCCCAGAGCAACGCCTCCGCTGAATGCCGGAGAATCTATGCTGCGTTGCCACTATCAATTCGTAGATGAAAATGCCTGTCACAATCGATGGTACACCGGTCAAGACTTCAGCGAGTCAATCTCACATAGTAACCGAACTTGCCCGGGTACTCGGCAAGATACGCTCCAGCAAGGACTCCAACAGGAACTCCGATTAGTGAAGCTAAGTCCAACCATCACAAGGCTGCCCTCTATGGCATTCAGTATGCCCCCTCCACTTCCACCGATCGGTGGAGTGACTTGGGTGAATAAGCTGATGCTTAGTGCTGCGGCTCCGCGAGCGATGGTTTCGTAGAGAATTGAAATGAGCGGAACTAAAGCTACACCAAAACAACTTGTTGCGAGAATCACGTAAATCAGGTTACTGACTTTTCGTTTATTGCGGAAACTAAACAGGTACGTCACCTCTAACTTTGAAGCTCAATCTGTTGATTATCACTCGTCCCACCAAATTCATGACCAATGCAATCGCGAACAGTATCAACGCCAATTCGAAGAGGGCGGCAAAGTAAACATCGTTACCAGCGACTTCCGTAAACTCGTTGGCGATTACGCTCGGAATTGTCTCGGCAGGTAAGAATAATGAAGGGGAGATCCTCGCCACATTTCCTATTACCATCGTCACTGCCATGGTTTCTCCAATAGCACGTCCCATGGCAAGCACAATTGCCGCGATGATTCCTGTTCGAGCAAATGGAAGGACTGATGTTCTAACCATTTCCCAGTTAGTTGCACCTAGCGCAATGCTTGCTTCGCGTTGGCTTCTAGGTACCGCTGCTATTACTTCACGCATCACGGAAGATCCATAGGGAATTATCATAATGGCTAGGATAACGCCCGCCGTCAACATCCCAAGACCTGTAGTGGGACCGCTGAATAAGGGCAAGTACCCAAGACTTGCCTGCAATCGTGGGTTAACGTAAGTCACTCATGAACGGCACTAACACGAGTAAGCCCCAAAGGCCGTAGACGACGCTCGGAACAGCTGCCAGCATTTCAATCAGGAACAGATGATGGTGTTCTCAGCTTTCTGGGAGCGAGCTCAGTTTGGAAGAGGGCAACTCCTAGGCTGATTGGAATCGCTAAGAGCAAGGCAAGTGCCGTCGTCACTACGGATCCATAAATTGCTGGCAATGCCCCAAGTACTGGGGGGCCGCCATTTGCAGGATTAGGGATCCAATCTGAACCCCAAAGGAAACTGGCACCAAATGCTTCGATGGAAGGGAGGCTGCCATTACCAATCTCATAAAGCATGAGAACTGTAATAATTGGAATGATAATGGCGGCTATACCGAGAAGAATGAAAAAGAAATCGGGGGGCCGTGCCCGCTTTCGGGTACGGTTTCGGTCATGGCTACTCATATGTTTACGAGCTAAGGAGTGGTTGTCCTTGGAAATTCAGGGTTCGCAGTAGCTGCTCATCTGCGCCTACGACATTTTGTGGTAAGGGAACGTAGATGAGTGCTTCGGAGTATTGTTGTCCGTCGTGAATTGCCCACCAGAAGAATCCAGCGAGCGCTTTGGCCTTATCGATATTCAGGTCTGGATTGAGTGACATGTCCTTGTATACTAAGAGGTACGTGTAGGTAGCGATCGGGTACGACTGATCTCCGCCTGCGTTCACAATGTGCAGACGCAAGTCGGCCGGGTTTGGAGTTCCGGTTGCATTAGCTGCTGCCCAGAGAATTGTTTGTAAGGTTGGTACAACAAAGTTGCCTGCAGCGTTCTGCACTGCGCCAACTCCCAACTGTTTCTGTTTTGCATAGATTACGTCGACATATCCTATTGCTCCTGGTGTGTTAGCGACGGTGCCTGCCACTCCGGCGTTGCCTTTTGCACCTACCCCGTTCGCAGCTTTGTCAACGGGCCATGTTACGGATGTGCTTCGTCCAACATTCACATGTCCATGCGTGATTTACCGTGTATAAGTAGTCAGTGAAAGCATACGTCGTGCCGCTGCCGTCGGACCTGTGGACAGCAGTGATTTGGTTCGATGGAAGTGCTACTCCCGGATTAAGTTGCTGTATCGCAGGATCATTCCATTTGGTGATATTACCGTAGTAGATTGATGCTAATACGAATCCGTTGAACTGTATTGTGGTCGTGTTAGAGATGCCAGAGGGTTGAAGATTGTAAGTAACAGCGACTCCTCCTAGAGTTTCAGGAAATAGCGTAAGTCCTGGGGCCGCCGCGAATTGTGCGTCAGTGAGGGGTGCGTCGGAAGCTCCGAAATCGACCGTTTTCTGAGTAATCTGCTGGATGCCTCCTCCACTCCCGATTGGGTTATAGTTTATCGTAACAGAGGGATTCAGACTGTTGTACTCGACTGTCCATTTCTGAATAAGTGGGGCAGGGAATGTTGCTCCGGCTCCAAGTAACGACACCGATACTGCTGGTTGCGTCGCACTTGTCAATGGTATTGTGGCGCTCATGGTTTCGGAGGTCATCGTTGATCCAGAAGTCATCATTGTTTCAGAAGTCATACTGTTTGAAGAAACCATGTTGAATTGATAGTACAGGCCGCCCGCAATTATAGCTATGATTAGGACAGCAATAATCGCATAACGTCGTTGTCTTTCCTTTGGTTGATTGGTTTGACATATTCATCATCGGTTCTTCATGTGCAAGGTGCAAGGTATTTAGTGAAATATCACTGAATTCATTTAGTTTCACGTGCATCTATATGACTCGTATAGTTTAGGTTCAACTAGGCTGTGGCGCCGTGTTGTTGTAGACCTGTAATGTTAAGTTCGGATCTTGCGGAACTTGTGAGAAAGGCTAGCCCTGAAATGAACGGGAGGTCGCTTGACGATTTGAATGATCGATTGAAAGTTGAGGAATTGAGTGCAGGTTTCGGGAAAAAAACTGTACTTGAGAAGATTAGTGTCGCTTTCAAGGAGAACGCTGTGACTGCGCTAATCGGTCCTTCTGGCTGCGGTAAGTCCACTTTCATTAGATGTCTCAATCGAATGCACGAAGTGATTCCTGGCGCATGGGTCACTGGAAAGATAATCCTTGACAACGAAAACATTCTCTCCGATGAGATGGATCCTGTAGATGTGCGAAGAAGAATCGGAATGGTGTTTCAGAGACCTAACCCGTTTCCCACGATGTCGGTCTTGGATAATGTCGCCGCTGGTCTTCATCTGAATGGCGTCAAAGATCACAAAGTGATTGAATCCAAAGTGGAAGAAAATCTGAAGCAGGCGTTCTTGTTAGAGGAAATCGGTGACCGTCTGCACGAATCTGGAGCGAGTCTTTCAGGAGGGCAGCAGCAGCGTCTATGTATTGCACGAGCGCTCGCAGTGGAACCTGAAATAATACTCATGGATGAACCCTGTTCAGCTCTTGATCCGGTTGCGACTGCGAAGATAGAAGAACTCATAATCAAACTCAAAGACAAGTACACCGTAATTATAGTAACACACAACATGCAACAGGCTGCTCGCGTATCAGATTATACTGGCTTTCTATACCTAGGCAAATTAATTGAGTTCGATACGACGGAGAAGATTTTCTCGAATCCTCAGTAACGAACTCACTGAACGTTACATTAGCGGAAAATTCGGTTGAGATGCGTTGCCCCGCTTAATGGACATGGGACTTGAGAGATTATCAAACGCTATCGGCGACATGGGTAACCTGGCTCAAGACTCGGTGATGAAAGCTATCCAAGCTTACGCAAAAGGAGAACGCATAACACAGGAGGCTATGAATCGCGCCCACCAGTTGTCTCTGGTGGCAAACGAAGTCGAAGAAATTGCGATGGAATTACTCGTGAGATATCAACCGGTTGCTACTGACCTTAGATTCATCAAGTCATGTCTAGAAATCGCATACGGTTTTCAAAGATTCGGGAGGTACGCGCTTGACATCGCCCAAGTGCTAGAAATCTTCGGAGACTTATCTCAATGCGACAAGGCTGGTGTTGAAGAGATGTCTAGCATGGTGGCTCAAATGATCAACCAGAGTATCCAATCGTTCAAGTCCAGAGATACTAAGATTGCTCGATCCCTAAGGCACGAGGACGATCAAGTTGACCGGATGTATCTAGACCAAATCAGACGTATCTCAAAGGGGAATGTTCAAGTAAAATGTGCCTTGGCCTCCACACTTGTCATGCGATACTTGGAAAGAATAGCCGATCACACGTGCTACATTGGCGATTCAGTGACCTACATCGTCACAGGCAGTAAAATATAGCCCTACGAAAACTTTAACATGGAATACAGGTAAATTCACATGTGTACCATGAAAACTAGTATGGATACGGAAACGACCAACGAAGAGGATCGGCTAGTACGTCGGGTCCAGGTAACTGGTAGAGGCTCGTACATTGTCTCGATCCCCAAGCACTGGGTAGAAGCTGCTGGACTAAAAAAAGGTGGCCGCGTTGAGTTCAGCAAGCAACATCGTGGACTACTCCTCACACCTTTCAATCTTGCACGCTTTGATGACGAAAGAAGCAGCTGTGAACTGGTTTTGTCTTCGCAGGACACAGATCCAGCGGCTGTTTCCCGAAAGATAATCTCACTATACGTAGTAGGTTACTCGACTATTGAGATAGCGGCTAAATCAGGAACTCTTGGGGCGCCTATTCGGGACTGCATACGTGACGTCGCAAGGCAGAAACTTGTTGGGACAGAGATGGTGACTGAGTCTTCACGAGAGCGCAACGCTCCAGGTCTTGCTCAACTATCCGCAGCTTCATGTGCCCGATGCGTTACGACGCATGGGGTCAATCATGAGTTCAATGCATCAAGACGCAATCCAGGCGCTGATTACTGGAGACAAAGAGTTGGCTTCACAAGTTCTGAAGATAGATGACGAGATCGATCGGTTCAGCCTGTACATCATAAGACAACTAAAGTGGGCCGTGCAACATTTACCCCTACTTGAAAGGATAGGATTGAGTTCTCCGGTAGATTGCCTCGGTTACAGAATTGTGACCAAGAGTGTTGAACGCTCTGCAGACCACGCGTGCAGGGTGGCGCAGAACGTACTGGCACTCAGTCATCCGTTGGAATCGTCCATGACCAAGGACGCAAACGCGTTGGCTCAACTCTCTTACAAGATGATGGAGAACGCGTTACGTGCCCTTTTTGCGAAGGACTATGCGCTCGCCGAGACTACTCTACTCGAAAAAGATAGAATGGCTGGGCTAGAGTCTAAACTACTAGAGCGTCTCTTGAAAGAGAAGATGCCAGCAAACGAATTATCTGCCATAACTCTGATTTCAGACAGTCTCAGACGTATTGGAGAATACGCCACTGATGTTGCGGAAGTAGTGCTGAATATGACCGTTGAACGAACACTTCAACAACAGACTGTAAGGCAGACGGTGAAACAGTAACCGACCCATGCGGTGCAGCGGTCCAGAATTAGAACAATGCATCTTGCTGATTCTTGCATTGTGAAATTAGCGTGAGCGTAATAGACGCATCGTTATGGGAAACGCAAAATCGAAAACAGGTCTTCCTAACTATAGTTGCGTGCGATATGGTAACTCACGTGATTCACATGAACTCCCCTTAAGTACGGTATGGAGAACCATTGCCACTTGCATGCTCATCCGTGTGCAAATGCAATATTGAAGGAGAATATGGAAAGTGACTAAGAAACTGGCTGCAACATTCATTGTTGCCATATTTCTGTTAAGCACAGTAGCAATTCTGAACCCTGTTTCAGCGCATTTCACCTTAGGTGACCTAAAGGGAACCTATAGGTACCATGCAAATGACTTCGACCCCCACGTCCCAGGGGTTATTGGATACGTCTGGCCAGGAGGCGGACAAAGCACATGGGGAGGTTCCCCAGGTTTTGCGAGCGTCAATAATGCGCCAGGCTATCAATCACCCTATCCGGGCGGAAAGCCCGCGGGTGCGCAGGGAGCTAACCAGTTCGGAAATGCTCCGAGCTCGTCTTGGTATCAGCTTGAAGGCGACACATACGCGCCCTTCGGAGCTGTACTAACGGGTTCTACTGGTGACCTAATCTTCGCAATCAACGCAACATACGGCTACACTTGCTCACCCCGTTGTCGCTGGGGCGGCTTGGAAATCCTAATCCCACCAGCCTTCACAGTTCCCGGACCAGAACAGATTGTGACGTCATTCACCAACGATTACTCAGGAGTCTGGGTGGACAAAATCGGTCCTTACGATCGCTATGCGCCAGGCTGGACTGTCATAACCACATGGTCAGATGCGGGTTGCAGTGGGATCGGGGCTCCTACTGGCACCCCCTGTACTTCCGCCTTCTACAATCATCAATACATAGACTTCACGTCAGCTGGAGAATGGTATTACGTCAGAATCAACGGCGTAACCGCGCCGAACGTTGCTGGCCGGTACTTCTTCAAAGTCCTTCTATACGGCGATAACGATATCCTCGGCAAAGCCGCAAGTGGGGAAGCAACCACTCGATTTCTCCCAGTAGAGAACTGGCCGGTTATGCTTGTGAAAGGTGAGATTGACCCGGCCATCATAACCGGAACCATCCGGTATGCGGGCTACAACCAAACCCTATACAGTAAGCCAGTCCAGGAAGCTGGCCGTGTTGACGCAGTGATGACTACTCGTCTTGACCCATACACGGGTATACAAAGACCAGACCTGCCAACAATAGATGGCGTTGCTTACTTCAACGCAACCGCCGCAGGCCACTACGAAGTAGAAGGCTTAGCGCCCGGCATCTACGACCTGTACGCATCAGCTGCTGGATATCCAAAAACACTCATCCAAGCGGGCGTAACAATCCTCAAAGGGCAATCATTACACTTCGACGGTTACCTACAACCTGGAGCTGTCATTCACGGTAACGTGTTCACCAAGCACCAGTTTGGTGACGAACCATGGCCACTGAATAGTGGACCCCCCGGTCAAACAACAAATCCGAATACTTACATTAAGATTGAACTCTACGACGGAGTAACCCTCAACCATCAGCCGGACCCGAGCGCCTTGATGGTCTCCTGGTCTCCCCTGCCATGTGTCGCAGGTGGCCAAGAGACATACTATGGCAGACGCCACGCGGGACTTTGCGGTGATCCGAGACTCGGCGATAACGTCGCATTTCCATGGCATGAATACGTACCATGGAATGGGTATTTTGCAGGCACCGGTCCGACTCCACCTGCTTACAGCTTCTATCAAACTTCAACAGGCATATCCAACGGGGCCCAGTTCAACAAGTTAACTCAGGACCCCGAGGGTGTCGGTCCACCCCAACACTGGTTTGTGCAGGGCGGTACTACTAACCCGTTCCACTTTGAGTTCGGTGTTAAGGGTGAGTACGGTGCACCTAGGGACCTGAGCGGAATGGTTCCACAAATCTTCGCTACTTGGGTCAACGGTCTTACTCCAGGACGATACTCCGTCCGCGCATGGGTATTCCGGTACGTGCAAGCAGCATTAGACGGCTCCACTTTCCAGGAGTATACCTTTGACGTTACTCCCAACGAATGGGCGGGGGACGTAACCTTACCAATTGACCTCCGTTTGAGTAGCTGGGTCAACAAGACGGTGCATTTCCACAATGTAATCAACGGCATAACTGAAGACCCGATCGACACGGGCGGCGGTTTCATGGGCGGCTACTTGTTGGACGCTAACGGTGTAGTGTACTCTTACAACCAGAGTGCGCTTGGTTACCTCGGCAGGTATTCCAAGGGCGCAGGTAAGGGAGCATGGACTCTACCAGGAAACGCCGGGGACCAAACAACTACTTGCTACGGCGGTACAAGTCCAAACTGTGGCGACGACCTGGATAAGGCGAAGCTGAACGCACATGCCATTGAAACTGGACGTGCGAACATTCAGTTCTGGGGCTTCAACGATACGTGGGGAGGAGAGAACTACGGCATACCCTCCGGAACGTACGCGCCGTACGTGTACGTGTTAGGATACATAGAACAGGCACCGCAGGAACTTGTCTCGGTTACTCTCAGCGGCACCCCAACAAGCATCAGCGACCACGTATACAGAGGGGCAGGTTTCAACGTAACCGTCTACAGTATCGACTGGGAACGACCACGAGTCTCACGCAACTGGGTATGGGGTCAGTGGGGTGAAGGTCTTACTACAAATACGGCCGCAGCTCCTGGCAATGTGGGAACATGTACACCCTACCCGTTAAAGGTCGGTAATCCAGCAGCACCAGACTCATACTGCTCAGGACAGCAACCCTACCCATGGGGCGCAGGATGGAACCAGTACAAGACGAATTATCCTCCCTGGAATAGCTTGGGTACTCCTGCAGCTGGAACCGCTCTCGGAGTCGGCCAGGAAATCGATGTCGGCTTCTACGCGAACGGTACCCTAATCGACTTCCTCAGCGACGAAGCGCAGGCTTCAGGACCCGCAGCTGCCCTAGCATCAACAATAGTAACTGACAACCTCTACCAAAACGACACCGCCTCCTGGGTCGAAGCCAATGGCGGAGGATGGAACCCACTCTACCTTGACCCAGCATCACAAAACTACGTCCCATACTTTGGCAACGCAAATCATGCCTTCTTCGGCCAGGAACTGAAACGCGCCGGATTCGTCGGAGGCTACGGTGACGGGCGTTTCGCCTTCATGAAAGGCAAGAACCTGCTGGCCAAGAACTTCTTCATCAGACCAATACAGCAGGAACCCACCGCACTACCTGGTAACCAGCAATATGATCTCAGAGCCTTCACATATGGCTACGTGCAGGACAAGGACTACTCAGTCTTCGTTCAACAAAGCCAGGTCGCGGACAACAAGATCAACTTGATAATCGGCACTAACGTGACTTTGGATATTCTGTTCAAGAAAGAGCACATTATCACACCAACCGACGGCAACATGTCCGCAAGAGTTCGACTCTTCGACGACTCGGGTAACTTGGTTGCTGAGTGGATGAGTAGTGAAGGCACCTACGCAACTGGCAACGGATTCGCACGAGCCGCGGATGGAACAACACAATACCCGTTCGGTGCGACGCACCCAAACGACCCGTTCCCATTACCACTCAACGCCTACAACTATCTGCCGGGCGGCGTGACTGAACTTCACGTCCTGATGGCGGGGCTACCGCAAGTGCCTCCGGACGGCCAAGAGAGCACGGACGGCAAACCCAAAGGCACGTACTTCGGTGATCCAGTCATTCCTGTTACGCGCTCGCAGTGTTCCTTCGAAGTGAACTGCTACAGGAATCCGGGCACGGGCTGGAATGCTCCAGGATTCTTCCCGAACTCAGGTATCCTCGGTGCACCAGACTACCAAGGCGGATGGACCGCTGAAGTAGACTTCGTCAACTGGTACGCAAACAACACAGGTCCAGACTGCTTTAACGGAATTGGCGTCACAACCATCAGCCACCCCACTGGCGTATCATGTCCAACACCGACCGTACCCAGCACCGAAACCTACAATCCAGCACTCGCCCCAGTACAACCATCATACACGCCATCTACTCCGTCCGTCACTATCAATGCCCCGGCAGGAGCAATGCCACCCTTCACGGTACTAGCACAGCAGACACCGAACTACTTCCCACCAGTAAACGGTCTACTGATGGGTGAATCCTACCACATCATCCCAGGAACCACAGCCACCTCAGGCATCAGCCTAACGGAAGACTTAGCCCTCTCAACCCCACCGGGTGTCGGTCACAGCATGGCACCGAACCATCTAGGTCCGTACTCGCAGGAAGGTGTCTGGCAGATCTCAAGTGCTCATAACAGCGGTGAGGCAAGCGCAATCTTCGAAGTCGACCTCAACGGATTAGTCACGGGTAATGCGTTGGCGTTCACTTGGAGTAACGAGTTCCGGCCATTAAGCTGGGGCTTAGTTAACGTAGTGGGCGCACAAGGCGGAGCCGGCTGGAACTTCTACACGTACGACGGAGTCTACCAAGCCTACCTACCACCCGGAACGTACCAGTTCACCATGTCCAGTCCAGGCTATGCGACTCAATCCTGGTCAGTAGCCGTATCAAGCGGTCAAACTGGCACAGGACAAAACCTGTACCTAGAACAATCCAACATTCCAGTACCAGAATTCAGCGGCCTAGCAATCGCAGCAGTATCCGCACTAGCAGCATCACTATACGTACTACGACGCAGACGCAAGTAAGACAGCGGGGACGCTGCCCGAACGCGAAAGCGATCGTAGCCCCTCCTTCTTTTTCTTTTTATCAAAACCGGAACGAAAGTCCAGAATCTCTTTTCACTCATTCCTCCAGGGATATTTTGTAGAAGAAAGATCCGCATGGAGTTTACTGGTGCACCATAAATCTACATGATTCGTATAGAATGTGGCTATGAATGTTCTCTTTGCTAGCACGATCGCGCCCAATATTCTAGACCGATTTCCTAACTTTGATACTCGATTTAGTTTGCACTATGAAGATTGTAGAATCCTGTACATCGTATAGATCACGACAACCGCGTAAATAGCACAGATCAAATCTAGATTAAATAAAGGAGGACAAAGGTATGAAGAAAGAAAGCAAGTCTAGACGAACGATAGACGAAGAACTCGACAATGACACATTTTTCTGGTTCCAAGAGTAACTTGGTTTTCTCAGTTTAGTCGTGATTTTTCAGGGTGATGGAGCACTTGCTTTTATCCGGCATGAAAGTGCCCCCGGTAATCTATGGGCTGTCCGTTATGTAGATGATAACTTACCTGCGATGCCTATAGGCGTTTTTTCAAGGTAGAAAATTGTACTCTTATGTTATACCCATCACGGACTGGCCATCACTCATCAAATGGCAGTGTTATGCGCTTGCGAATTGTGGTTTGCGTTAAACAAGTTCCGGACGTGGCGGAGATCAGAATTGACGAAATTAAGCATACTCTGATTCGTTCAGGAGTTCCCAGCATTCTAAATCCCTTTGACGAGTTCGCTGTGGAGGAGGCTCTGAAAATACGAGAGAAGTTGGGGGGCGAGGTGGCGGTAATCAGTATGGGTCCGTTGCAGGCCAAAGAAACGCTATTCAAGTGCCTTGCGATGGGTGCAGATCGTGCGATTCTACTTTCGGATCCCAAATTTGCGGGAGCTGACACTTGGGCTACATCGAAAACGCTCGCGATGACGATTCAGAAGATTGGCTTCGATCTTGTTATTTGCGGAATGAAAGCAGTGGATGGCGAAACATGTCAAGTCGGCCCAGAAATGGCCGAGCTTCTAGGAATTCCTCATGTATCGTATGTAAAGCGCCTCGAAATCAACGAGGATGGCAAATCCCTAATTGCCGAAAGAATGACAGAACAGGGTCATCAACTAGTCAGCTGTTCAATTCCATGCCTTTTAACCGCAACGAAGGCTCTGAATGTGCCTCGCATACCCACTATAATCAGTCAACTGGCGGCAAAGAAGAAGACGATTGAAATCTTCACCGCGGAAAACATCGGCGCTCAGAAGGAGCAAGTCGGGCTGCCTGGGTCACGTACACATGTATTGAAAGTATTTACTCCGAACCTTAGAACGGGAGAGGGCAAGATAGTGCGTGCAGACGACAAGGATGCAGTCGTCCAATTACTTGCGCTTCTGAAGAAGGAGAGAATCACCCAATGAGTCAGAGCGCGTCGAACGGCGTGTGGATAGTTGGCGAGCAAAAGGACGGTCAGATGGCCGCCGTCACATTGGAGCTTCTAACTACTGGAAGATGGATAGCAGACTCATTGAAGCAGCAATTGACTGTCGTCATGATAGGCAACGAGTTAGACGCTATGGTCGGAACACTGGCGGAATACGGTCCAAATAGAATAATTCTCGTTTCTGGAGAAGACGCAAATCAATTCGTTCCGGAGGTGTACTCTGAATCGATCGCAGCATTAGTCGCGAAGACACCGCCTTCAGTTATGCTTTTTCCCGCAACATACGACGGTCGAGACCTCGCTGCAAGACTGGCCGCGAAGCTAGGAGTAGGACTGGCGGCTGATTGCACCGAAGTAAGCGTCGATGACCAAGGAAGATTCGTGCAGGTCCGACCAGCCTTCGGAGGAAACCTGATGGCAGTAATACATCAACCCGTTGCAAGACCACAGCTCGCAACATTGAGACCCCACATAACAAAACCCGTGAAATCACAAACGAAAATCACACCAGTTATTGAGCATGCTAATGTGGTCGGATTGCCAAAACTCTTCGACAAAAAAGTGCTGGAAACGGTAAGAGAGGTGGCTGAAGAATCCGGAAACCTGGATGAAGCAGAAGTGGTGATAGGCGTTGGAAGAGGATTGGGGAGTCTCGAGAATCTCAAAATGGTCACTCGACTCGCGGTACTGCTCGATGCCGCTGTCGGCGGATCGAGAGGAGTCGTCGATGCAGGGTGGTTGCCCCATAGTCAACAGATCGGTCTAACTGGGCGTGTTATCTCTCCCAAGATGTACATGGCCTTGGGGATATCGGGCGCAGTACAGCACTTGGTTGGCGTCAGAACTGCGAAGGAAATTGTTGCAATTAACATAGATCCAGAGGCGCCGATATTCAAAGTGGCAACCTATGGTATCGTAGGAGACTTGTTCTCTGTACTGCCAACCC
The DNA here is from genome assembly GCA_963783645.1 of Candidatus Bathyarchaeota archaeon. GTDB lineage: Archaea > Thermoproteota > Bathyarchaeia > 40CM-2-53-6 > 40CM-2-53-6 > FEN-987. The sequence continues at coordinate 37,202 of CAWAOH010000016.1, forward strand.
TAATCAAGGGATTGGAGTCCCAAACGGAAGGAAAGGTGGTCCCACAAGCACGGACCTAGCCAGAAACGTACCAACTTATCACTTGCGCATGTTCCTGTTTAACTCGAAACTTGACTTCAAACTTGCTCAGGTGTCCTTCTGGATCTTCGAAGGTTCCGTTGACTGACACCAAATCCTTGGACTGTGGCTCTACTCGCGCGTTTAATGCGGTTATCGAGCCCTTTTCCAATTTGCTCCTCAGAAGCTCGACCGCTTTTGTTTCGAGCGCATCTAACTCCATAGCTACCAACCAATCTGAATGATGCGAAAAACGTCCTTAAGCTCCACGTCTCATTGTCGACGTAGGATATGAGCGAAAGTATTGCTATCTCGTGCCCTGTCTGCGCCAACGAGTGTACAAGACTAACGAGGATAGAGCGACCAATAATATCCCAATCCCCGCTACGGTCATTTCATTCGTGAATAGTGTTAGGTTGCTAGTCGAGGTAATTGCATGTGTTGCGGGCAAATTAGGACCTTGGATAGGTGCTGGATAGGATGAAACGTTATAATCCCCTGATTGGCCCAAAACTATGGGTGGGCGGGGTTGTGAGGTGAAGTCGAAGAATTCTGACAAGGTCTGCGACTGGGCCACGTTTTGGTTGAGATAGGGCAAGTTCCAATTATCCTCAATGAAGTGAAGGAGCGACATGTGATTCAGGGTTTGTTTTGACACGTAGTTTTCTCGAGAGTAAGGAGATATTACGAGAAGGGGGACTCTCTCACCGTAGCCATGGAGAACATGGTCGAATCCATGATCAATTGTGAGAACTTGTGGAGGCGGAACATGATCATAATAGCCGCCTCCTTCATCCCAAGTTAGTAGGATTGCAGTTGAATTCCAATCGTTGCTTTGCATGATAGCGTTTACAACGGAAACCGTCCATAATTCCCCACGCGTAACGTTCGAAGGAGGGTGTTCGTCCATGTCGTCAGTTCCGAGGGACATGACGAAACTCACCGATGGTAATCCTCCGTTTGATAAATTTCCGAAGAAGTCTGATGTGTCTTGAATGTTCTTTGTGGTGCTTGAATTGAGGCCGGTGAGATAGATGAAGGGGTAGACAGAGGAGATTGGTCCGTAGGGCTTCAGGGTGTCGAAATATGTCCATGATATGTTCGCTGCGGACAACTGATTCAGGATGGTGTTAGCAAATGGAATGGATGGTGGCGGACCATAATTGTATGATACTGGTGAGTCTCCGGCAAACAAGATCAATCTGTTCGGAGTTGTTGTCGTCATCGCAGGAGCAAAGTAGTTGTCTGCCAAACCGTATTCCTCCGCGTAAATCCAGTATGCGCTAATTTGATGATAGTCAAAGTAGCCCATGGATTGAGGGCCTGAGAATTGCGCAAAGCCATCCATCAAGCCGCCGCTGTAATCACTCTCGTAAGTCAGCTGACCCTCGATGGGGCTTGTAGTATTGTATCCATGCACAAGGTACGGCGACACACATCCAGCGTTGAGTCTAAGGCAAATTCCATTGGGCAGTCCATTGACCGGTTGCAGGCTCGACGTGATTTTGTTCACCAGCGTCCCATTTGCTGTAGGATATGTTCCAAAATAATTGTCGAAGCTGTGATTCTCTTGCATAATTATCACGACGTGAGAGATCGGAGTCGATGCAGATCGATCAGCGACGTTCACGCACGTGCAGTTTGAGAAAAAGAGAATCGACAGCAAAAAAATGACTGGCGCTTGCAACGGGGTGTCGATTCTGAGTGATCGGAGAGCCTACTTAAGCGTGGCTTGAGAGAACACGTGTGATGTACTATGTGACCAATTCGGCTACCCGCCATTGTTGTAGGGACAAGCAAATCGCAACTACGTCTAACATTTCCTGTTCAGCCGATATTTCAAATAATCGAATGCCCGTCATCAAGTCAGGCTGAATTAAGTGGATATTGGAAGCTTAACCTCTGACCTATCGATCCTTAGCTCCTTAGCAATAATCTTGGGCGCATTATTCGTCATTGTTCAACTTCGACAAAATAATAGGCTGATAGAAGCTGCCACTGAACAGGCGAAAGCAGCAGCAGTTCAAGCGAAGTTAACTACCGAGCAGATGAAACAGAATAACGACCTTGCCAATATGGACATGATCATGAGACTTTACGAATTTGCAAACACTGGGGAAGTTCAATCAGCTTGGCTCACGGTGTTGAATTCAAAGATCGACACCTTCGAAGATTTCTTGAAGCTACAGAAACAGGATCAAGTCTCTTTCTACCAAATCGGTGCTTTGTTCGAGTCTTTGGGTGTCCTCGTCGAAAGAGCGATTGTGAAACCAGATATCATCGAGGATATGTTCCTGACGGAACTTGCCTGGGAGTCTATGAAGGTATTCGTGTTGGGTATGCGCAAGCAACATGGCGAAGAAGAGAACTACTTGGCCTTCGAACGTTTGTACAACCGAGTGAGAAGCGTCAACTAACTCATCGAAGGTTCATGACTCAAACCGTTCACGCTCTGGAGCAGTGTCGAAACTGATTGATTTCCAACTTTATCTGAATGCCGTCATCTTATGGATACACCTGTTTGCCGCAGCATTTTTTGTCGGAGGATCGTTCTTCTTCTGGCTAGTTGTCATTCCAGCGTCCCGACTCATAACAACTGACGAGTCTGAAAGAACTCAAATGGTAGGCAAGATGGCAAAAGTATTCGGAAAAACAGTCACGCCGACACTCGTAGTCTTGGTTTTGACAGGAATCTACAACGCATTATGGTATCCCCCGACCATTTCAGACCTTTTGAGATAGCCAGGCACGATTCTCCTAACAAAAATCATTCTTGTAGTCATTCTCTTAATCTTCATTTATGTTCATAACGTCTACTTTGGAAGACGGATTACCGCTCTCGCAAGAGAACGTAAAGTCGACGAGCTAAGAAAAATCAGGAAAACGAGCAGAGTAATATCAGCCGCCAATCTCATCCTCATGGCGATAATCCTGCTTCTAGCAGTGCTAATGCAAATGCCACCTTAGAGGTTTGAGTCTAAATGCATGAGAAAATCGTTCTGCTGAGTGATTTTGACGGTACCGTTACTGACATCGATACTGGCGCCTATGTGTTGAGCAAGTTTGCTAATGGTGACTGGCAAGAGTTGGACAATCAGCTTACACGTGGCGAAATAACCTTTGAAGAATGTCTACGGGAGCAATTCGGAATGATTAATCATCCCAAGGACGAGATCCTCAAAATGGTGGAAACAGCGGTCGCAGTAAGACGTTACTTTGGCGACGTCGTTACCTGTTGCAAGGAAAAGGGTATCGAATTGAAACTAGTGAGCGGTGGTTTAGACTTCTGCATTAAACATATCCTCGAGAGAAACAATCTGGATGTTGACTTCATAGCTCCCAAGACCACGTTTGGTGTCAGCGGAATCACGCTTGAGTTTCCTAGCATTACTGATACGACCTCATTCAACTTCAAGGACGACATCGTACGGAGATATCAGCGAGAAGGCTACAATGTGGTGTATGTGGGAGACGGCTACGGAGACTACTATGCAATTAAGCAAGCTAACTTACGATTCGCGGTGAAAGACTCGGTATCGGCAGGATTGTGTCATGCAAACAATGTCACGTTCCACGAAATAACCGATTTTGAACCAGTCCTCCAGCTCGTTAGGTGAGAACGGTCGGAATATGTATAAAATTCGTTTTCGAGCTCCCGGTCCTCAGATTGTCTCACAGATTGGAGCTGCCTAACGACTGGGGGAGAGCGGTCGCCGATACGTGCAAGAGAGAAATAGGCGAATACCAAGTCATTTCATCGTCAACTCGGATGGGCTGTGCGGGATGCTTCGGGTCACGTTTCAGTATTGCGATGACTGCCCTTCACATGAACAAGCATTGACTCGGTTACGAAAAGTCCTGAGCGAAGAAAGAATCGCTGCCGAGATCAAGATTATCCAGATTGAAACTGATGAGCAAGCCAGACGTTTACGTTTTATAGGGTCACCAACGATTCTACTGAATGATGTGGATGTTGACCCACCGATCACCAATCACTACGCGGTTGGCTTGCCGAGCCTACCGACTCGAGGATGGGAGGATCTCGCCTCTTCCGTCCGAGGAAATGATTCGACGTGCTATTCGGAGAGAATCTTAAAAGTAACTCGCGCCGTTGACTGCAAACGGTGGAGTAAGTGACAACCGTGAAGATAGGCGACAGGGCCCTGGACTTTAGCCTCACTGGAACTGACGATAAAACTCATTCACTGAACGATTATGGAAGCAAGTACATCGCGGTGATCTTCAGCTGCAACCATTGCCCTTACGTGCGCGCATGGGAAGACCGCATGGTCAAAATTCAGGCCGATTATGCGAGTAAGGGTGTACAACTGATCGGAATAAACGCGAATGATGCGTCGAAATACCCTGATGATAGCTTTCAAAATATGAAGCTGCGAGCTCGCGAGAAGAAGTTCAACTTTCCCTATCTCCGCGATGAGGATCAAAAAGTGGCGAAGTCATATGGTGCTGAACGGACACCGGAAGTATTCTTGTTTGACAAAAACAGAATGTTACAATATCATGGGGCTATCGATGACAATTACGATGACCCCAGCGCAGTCAAAGTCCACTACCTGCGCAATGCACTGGAGGCGCTCACGAATGGGACCAAGGTCCCCATTCCGGAAACAGCTCCTGTCGGTTGCAGTGTCAAGTGGAAATAGCTAACTTCCCAGTCGTCTTACAACTCTAGCGCTTGTAAACTCTTGCTGGATTACTTCATCTAGCTGCATCATTTCCATTATCTTCTGATCTGTTCGACCATTCGATAAACCTCATCCCAACTCTTGACCCTAAATATGCGTGGCATATCCTTGGCCGATCTGTTCCAAGGTTGTGTGTACAACAGTCCAAATCCAAGCAACCTGGAAGCAATCAAGGACATCAAGAAATCTGAGTCGTCAATGAAGATATCGTAGTCAAGATCGGCCTTCGCGCTAGTGCTCGCTGTTCTGACAAACCGTTCGTAAGGGATTCTGTGATATTGCAGCCATTCCTGCGCAAAAGGGACGGTTTCCTCACTTCGACCTGTGACTATGTCGATCGTTCCAAGTTTAACAAGACGAGACACTTTTTCTCCCAAATCAGGTTCAACTGCAGGTACTTCTCTCCAATTGAACCAAGCTTCATCCAATGTTCTCAAAAACTCTTGCCTAGTGATATGTGCATTTTCCCAAGCGTTCCATCGATCAAATGCTTCAGGTGTAAGAGCGGTTGAGCGGCGACTGTTCAGGATCGTGCAGAAGGATTGCATCGTGTCTGCTAGTACACCGTCTAGGTCCAATGCGATTCGGAGCGTCGTTTTTTGCAATTTTATTCCTGTTTCAGGACGCCTGTTGCCTTGAGGCGTTCGATTGAGGCCGTAAGCAGATCCATGGGCATTGAAAGATCGAGTGCAGCATTGGATATTGAAATTACTCCATCGTGAGCCGCTACATAATCAAAGACTCTTCTATCCTGATCGCTAAAACTCGTTGTCTGCGGTTTTTTGCAGGTAGGACATGTTATGCTTCCGAAAGGAATATTCACACCGCAAAAGAGGCAGGCTTGAAATGCTCTCTGTACGGGCTGATTGTATGAGATGGTCCTGCGAGCGTCAAGAAATTTCTGAACTTTCTTTCTTAGAGTTCCTTCTGCGGACGCCATTATGCTGGAAACTGATCGCGTTCCGTTAAGACCACAGAAATTGCACGAATAACTTGTTGTACTATATCTCAAAACGTAACCGCAACACGGACAACGATCAGACGAACCTGACATTCAAGATGCGGCCCGATTCGATGTCAGTGATCTCATCTATTATCAGTTACTGATAGCTAAGGCATTGTTCGCAAACTGGAAATTGCCTCGCTAACGTTCGCCAAATATCCATCGGTCGTAGTGCTCTGTGACTTGGCTAACTTTCGAATGGCGTTCTCCACGCCGGTTCCATGCTGTATTGCTTTCTTGCGTCTCCAAACGATATCTTCTGACAATCCTACTTTGCGTGCGGCTTCTCTAAGAACCCATTTGCGTACAAGATCGTTCCCAGTTTTGACTTTGAATTCTAATGGGATTCGAAATGAAAAGTCGATGACGTCCAAGTTAGCGAATGGGGTTCGTAGGTCTACTCCGGAAGGACATGTGGCTTGTTCATCACGCTCGTAGTTTACTTGAGGCGCTTCGATTATGCTACGATACAAAGCAGATACTAGCGCTCTCTTACCTTCGTTGTCAAGGATCCTCGCGTATTTGTAGTACCCACCGTACAGTTCGTCGCTGCCTTGGCCACACAGCATTACGGAGTGTCCTCGTCGAGCTGCGAGCGTCGATGCCCAGTGCAGAGGAATGGCGATACTGACTTTCATGAGATCAGGTTCTTCTATCAACCAAAGGACTCTTCGGATGAAATAGCCAAGTGAATCCGCATCATAGGTCTCAATAGTGATAGGCAGATCCAGTGCTTTCGCGTATTTTTCAACGGTCTGCAACTCGGAGGAACCTTCTAGTCCGGTGCTGATCAGCTCAACTTCCAGATTCGCCTGTTTTGCTAATAGAGCAGTAATCGCGCTATCGAGTCCACCAGAGAACGCGACTGCTACGCGATCGACGTCACTGGTGATTAGTCGAATTGATTGCTGCAATACCCGCTTGAGTCGAGCAGCGGCATAATTCATTGTCATAGATCTTGCGTGCGGTCGAGGAAATCTGAACAGGCATTTCCTGGTTAGTCCTTGCGATTTGACTGTGTAGAGATATCCAGGAAGAATTCGCTCAGTTCTGGTGTGTCCTATGCGCCATAGAGCCTTTCGCTCTGATGCAATTGCCGTTACGTCAGATTTGTTGGAGTAGTATAGAGGTTTGAGTCCGATCGGGTCCCTCACTGCCGAGAGAGTATTCGATCTCATGGAAACTTCTGCGAATGCTCCAGGTATTTTCGTGATTGAATTGAATCTCTCCAGCGATTTGTGAAGAGCTATCTGAGCTTGCCCTCGCTGATTTCTCTCGAAGAATATGCCGTCCAATGCAACGGTCGCGAGTTTTGATTCCAAGAACCCCTTCCTAGGATTGTTTGATGCGTATCCAAGGCCTAGTTGAGGGCGCTCATTTGAGTATGCAAGGATGAAGTCGTTGCTGCCTCTGTGCTTCAATGCGGATAGCATGTCATTAACAAGACCCTTCACATCTTGGCCTTTAGTAGAATAAGCGGCTGCAAGGGCAGTCATTTTGCTTCTGCATCTTTTGTTTGTGTTGGCTTTATAACTGAACTGTTCAAGTAGGAGCACGAGACACCGTTGCCTATACTTCCAATCGATACTGGGCGTTATGGGAGTCCGGAAATACGCAGTGTTTTCGACGAGAGTACCAGATTTCAGCGTATGCTTGATGTTGAAGCTGCACTAGCCTGGGCGAGGGCGGAGGTCGGTGATATACCAAAAGAAGCAGGCGCCGAAATCTTGAGACATGCATCTCTGCAATACGTAAAGTTGGAACGAATTCTAGAAATCGAGAAGACTACTGATCACGAAGTGATGGCGCTTGTTGACGCACTAGCTGAAGTCTCTGGAATAGGCGGAGCATACGTACACCTTGGCGCCACCTCCGCAGACATACTTGACACTGCACTAGCACTGCAAATGAAAGATGGATTAGCTCTGATATCACAGAAGATGGACAGGCTCGAAGAGGTCATCCTTGACCTTGCAAAACGATACCGTGACACACTGATTATTGGGCGTACTCACGCACAGCACGCATTGCCAATGACTCTTGGACTAAAATTCGCAGTATGGTTACGAGAGATTGGCAGGCATATTGAACGCCTCAATGAATGCAAGCAGCGGGTCCTCGTAGGAAAAATGAGCGGCGCGATTGGTACGATGGCGGGATTCGGCAAGAACGCGATTCAGATACAGAATCTGGTCATGGAGAGGCTCGGCCTTAATGCACCTGAGGTGACTAGCCAGATAGTTCAGCGGGATCGTTACGCTGAGCTGGTATGCCTATTTGCAGTGGTCGCCAGCTCTTTGGACAAGTTCGCGACTGAAATCCGAAACCTACAGAGACCAGAGATTGATGAGCTAAGTGAACCGTTTCAGACAGGAAAGCAGGTAGGTAGTTCAGCGATGCCGCAAAAACGAAATCCGTGGAGAAGCGAGAGTGTCTCGAGTATAGCAAAAATCGAACGTAGCCTAGTTGCTCCAGCTTTAGAAGGAATTGTTACGTGGCATGAAAGGGACCTTTCCCAATCTGCTTCCGAACGTTTTGTGATCCCAGAGTCATTCATTCTCATGGATCACGTCTTAGGTTCAATTACCCGAATCCTTAGCGGACTTCGAGTAAACGAAGATAAAATGCTGAGCAATTTGATGAAATGGAAAGATCCGATGATGACTGAGTCCGTGATGATTGCGCTCGTCAACAAGGGCATGCCTCGACAGGAAGCTCACAGGCTGCTTCAACAGCTTGTCTTTAGCAGTCAGCAAACTGGGGAGAGCTTAGGTACCGTACTGCTGAAAAACGACGCTGTATCAAAGCTCCTGAGCCCATCAGAAATCGAATCTTGCTTGGACCCCAAGTCGTACCTAGGTATGTCCGGTAACCTCGTCGATTTGGCAGTGAGTAAAACGAAGGGTGAACGGTTAGCTCGCGGCCTATAGTTAACTTGTTTCGTCTTCGTGATAATCTGTTAGCAAACTCTGTTCAGTACCTTCGACAGCTCCTGACTTCAAACTCTCCCATTCGTCAGCTTTGATTAGTCCTCCAACTTGCTCCTTGATTTTTTTCGCTACGGTGGGGCCGATCAAAGGTACGTTCATGAGGTCTGTTACTGAGGCATGTTTGAGTTCCTCAATTGTCCTATAACCGGCGTTGAATAGTGCACGGGCGCCCGGCCGACGCTATCAATTTCGACCAGGGGCACTAGTTCCGATTTCACTCCTTTGGCGCAACGGACTTGGAGCTCTTTCGTAATTTTCATCAGATCCTTGTGGCCGAAGAGTTCAGCTAGCTCGTAGGTTGCATGAAGGAGCCATTTGGAAGTATCCACTATCCTGAGAATGTCTCCTGGTTCCACTTTGTGAGCTTCCAATATTCCGTCCTCAGAGGTCTCATTGATCCATTCGTAGAGTACTCGTGCGCATTTTATCTCGGAAAGGAATTCTTCGTAAGTTATACCGTTTGTCTCTCCATAGAATTCCGGGACTTCGCACATGTATTCGCCTTCATGCTCGCGAGCAAAGAGATCGAGCATTTCGTCCTCTCCTCTTCGCGGGTAGAGTCGAGGAGCAATGTCAGGTGTCCTGGAGATTAGGTGCAGGAAGCTCACATCAGTTACATGTTTCGCTCGTGTGTAGAGGCCGTCACGTAAGATTACAGCTGATACTGGGTCTATGTACAGCTCTGATACCCTTCGTCCGAATCTAGTTGCTTTGAGCTCTTCACCATCGAATTCAACCATTTGTTCTCTGCCTAGAAATCGCAGAATATCACCGAGCTTTGATCGAATCATTTTCGGATCGTATTGATATGCGTAGAATGTTTTCGCAAAGAAATTAATGAGGCCGTCTTCGCTATTCGCGAATCGGGTAGCTATGGTAGCGAGCACGTGCGGGCGAAGGACCTTCTCCGCACCGAGTTTTGACCAGATCCGTTCCGGTTCTGCAAGCGCATAATTCTTCAAGAGATAGTCCTGCTCGTCTTCCGTCCTTGCCATGAGGATTGCCTCGCCATATTTGTCGTAACGTGGGCGGCCAGCTCGTCCGCAGAATTGCTTGTATTCCAAGACTGAAATAGGGTATCGACCGTATCCGGCCTCGTACCTCTCGTAACTGGTTATGATGACTGTCCTCGCTGGCAAATTTACTCCTGCAGCGAGGGTAGGGGTTGCCGATAGAATCTTCAGTCGGCTTGACTTGAACCCCTCCTCAATGATCTTCCTGTGTCCTCCTGTTAGGCCAGCATGATGGAACGCAGCGCCGTTTAGTGTTTGCTCAGCAAGCGTTTCACTTAGTCGTGTTCTTTCCCCGACCGATAAGATGCGCTGTGCTATTATTTCGAGTCCTCTGCGGTCGCCTTTGGAGAGGTTCCGTCGAAGCAGTGCTGAGGCTTTCTTCCCCATATCTACTGCGAGTCGTCGTGTCTCAGCGAATAACAGAACCTGTCCGTCATTGTTAACGACGTCGAGCGCAATATCGAAAATCGGATTTTGTTCACTGCGTGGGATTATTCGAGATGATCCATCCTTGAACTGTATCTGCCCGTCGTAGTACACACCCTCTCTAAGTGGAACGGGGCGCCACTCCGTCGTCACAGGGACTCCGTTAAGCCATTCCGCGATTTCGGTTGCGTTCTTGATAGTTGCACTAAGGGCGAGCAGCTGGAGTCTTGGATTGATCTTCAACAAACGAGTAAGGACAACTTCAAGGGTTGGGCCTCTACCTGCTTCTGTTAGTAAATGAATTTCATCAGCAACAACGACGGCTACGTCGGATATCCAAGGAGGTCTATGCCTTAGCAGCGAGTCAGCTTTCTCATTAGTTGAGATGATAATGTCGTAGTTGGCAAGGTAAATGTCGGAACTATCATATTCGCCACTGGTGAGTGCAACTCGAATTTTCTTTCCAGGACTCTTTTCGATCGATGTGTATTTCGAGAAGTCTTCGAATTTTTCACTCGTGAGTGCTCGGAGTGGTGTCAAATAGAGGGCTTTTCCACCCTTCTCCAGGACTGCCTTCAGGATCACGAGTTCAGCGATGAGTGTCTTCCCAGATGCTGTCGGACTGGCCAGAATGATGTTCTTTCCGTCTAATGCTCCTGCAATAACGGCATCTTCTTGCGGTGGGTATAATGTGTCATATCCAGCTTTCGCTAAGACCGCTTTTATGGAATCAGGTATGGAGAGTTCATCGATGTGCAATGATCGGGATTCTTCTATACTGCTGTTCTTTTAACGTGACCAGGTTTGGGTTGGTAGAGCAACCCTTCTTTCAACATTTGCTGTATGAGTGATCTCGCATCAGACTCGGACACTTCGACTTTGGTTGATACCACCTTTATCAGCTCCGTCTCTTCGACAACATCCACTTGCCTCTCCATTTCTTTGACCGTGCCTAGGATTATTTGCATTCGATCATTCTGGTTCCTGCTCTTCCCCGTCATTAAGATGTCGATGTCCATCTTGCCTGTTTCAGTGTCTATGCCCACTTCTTGCATCGATATGGTGAAGAGCCGTATGATCGCCTGAGTGTCCTCAACGAGTATTCTGTCGCGGAGAAAGGCTCTAGCTCGAGCTTCTGAGAGTCTGACGAGCGCTTCGAGTTGACGAGGCGTAATTGGAACAGGTGATTCAGTGGAGCCGGACATAGAACGCATTCTCAGGTAATATTCCCGGATGGAGGCAGCGGCTTCGTCCGTCAAGATGGGTTCCACTCTCTTCGCGTAGGAAATGTACTTTCGAAGCATGTCCGACGACAGCGGTGTTTCAACTGGGGCTCGCCTTGTGTGGTGAATTGTGAGGATATGATCGGACATTTTGCCATCTGCGTCAGGATCAGGAGTATCCTTCATTATGAAATAGAGATCAAAACGTGACAATAGGGTGACGGGCAGGTTGATGTTGTCTGCGATTGTCCTGTACGGATTGTATCTTCCGAATTGAGGGTTAGCTGCGGCAAGAACGGCCGTTCTTGCGTTGAGCGTTGCTACAATTCCTCCTTTTGCGATGCTTACAGTATGCTGTTCTAATGCTTCGTGGATGGCAACTCGATCTTCGGGTCGCATTTTGTCGATTTCATCAATTGCAGCCACCCCTTTGTCGGCTAGAACCAACGCGCCTGCTTCAAGAATCATGCCCCCATTCTTTTGCGTATCACTGCAGCAGTGAGGCCTGCAGCTGTGGTGCCTCTTCCGCTCGTGTAAAGTCCTCGCGGAGCTATTCTAGAGACGTACTGAAGGAGTTGACTTTTTGCGACTCCCGGGTCTCCAACTAACAGGACGTTAATTTCACCACGAATGTTGACGCCATCTACTAGATGCTTCGGAACTCCTCCGAAGATCAGGTAGAGCAACGCTTCCTTGATGTCTCCGTACCCATAGATCGAGGGAGCCAGCGATGCTATGAGTTTTCGATGAATTAAAGGATCGATTGCAAGCTCACGAATGTGACGTTCATCGTCGGCCGTTATTTCTACAACATCTACTTCCTTTCCGACTACTTCTACATAATTAGCGTCCAGGAGCAAGTCGAAGGTGCGAAGTCTTGCTTTTTGCCCGACGAATTCCTGTTGCGCTTTAGCGACACCTGTCACGGCAACACGGTCGCCTGGTCTTGCCACGTCGACTAGGTCCTCGAGGAGTTTGATGTCCAACACTCTGGGTAATTGGCCTGGAGGTAGATCTTCTGGACGTTCTTGGATACGAATCTCTTGAGAATTCACGAATGCTGATTGTTTCTCCAAGAATTCAAAGAGCTTGGATCTGCAGTGCGCGCAAATTCCAGGGCCGCGCATCAATATTCCACCTTGTTCTACGTATGTTAGCGCATTGCATTTGCGACACTGAAACGCCGCTTTGAGGAGGAGTGGTTTCACTGTGGTCGATCGAACGATAATGCCATCAATCAGGAGGAGTTTGCCAATATTCTCGGAGCCGATCTTACGGAATAGATGCTTCTCGGGAAGTTTTCTGAGCCTAATGCGAAGAGACTTGATCGACTCCGCATACTCTGGATCCTCTATTTTGAGTTGAGCCCATGCGCTTCTGTCTAGATATCCAAGATACTCGTCTGGTTTCGCGAGAATCAAACGCGCAAGCTCAGGATCGACGGCGATCAAGTCTTCAAAGTCAACGATAATTGAGCGTGACCCAGTAAGAGCAGCATTACCAAGACGTTTACGATACTTGTATTCGCCTTCTACGGCGTAAGACCTCAGGAAGTCCTGGAACCGCTCTTCAGGACTCTGTGACGTCATTCTTTAGACTCCTGAAGCAGTGTAGACTTTCCACTCCTCGATGGTTTTGTTGAGAACGGCGTAGAGCGATTTCTCTTCCAGTGTTAATCCTTGCATTATTTCCTCAGAGGCTGCGGGTGACGCAGCGAGTGCAACAATCTTCCTTACCCGACAGTTCACGATATCCCTAACGAGGGTCTCAGTTCTTTCCAGCTCGCGTAATTTCACTTGATCCTGTTTGCTCTGTTTTCTAAGCTCATTGAGATGCCGCCGCAATAGGCAGTAGAAATTAGCTTGCAGCGACGGAATTCGCCTGGAGTCCAGGAATTGTCTCTCGCCAATGAATCTTTGAGAGCGAGTTGAAAGTGAGGACATCTTCCTCTCGGAATCTCGCATATCCGAGTTGAACGAGCTCCCTTGCGGTCCAGTATGGTACCTCAGCCTCCTGGCCGATCCTGACGGACGTGAGTTTAGGCATTCTTGGCATCTCAGGCAGCTCTCTAATCAGGACTATTCTAATCGGAGAGTTCTCGAAGTCGAAGTCAATGTCTCCTACTGAAATCAACGCCGCTTCCGCCAACTCCTCACCGCTTGCGTCTTCATGATTTAAGTCCTATGTCTAGTGTTACATTCTGTTTAGTCTAATTTTCCTGTGGAGAGTTGTTTGTAAGGGGAGAGAGATCACTGAAAGTGTTGTCGCTTTTTTCGTGTTCAAGTTCCACCAGAAACTCATGCCAAGGCTTTTGAAGGACGCATGCAGACTCTGCCTGCACTGGAAATCAGATTGAGGAAAAATCATCTTGAGCCAAAACGGTCTCATGTGGATAGAGAAGTATCGACCTAGAACGCTTGATGCCGTAGTTAATCAGCGGGAGAGCGTTGAGAGCATCAAAGCTCTCCTGAAAACTCCCGCAACGATGCCCCACCTCTTGTTCTCAGGCCCGCCTGGAACGGGGAAGAGCACTATGGCTCTTTGTATCGCTCGCCAGCTGATGGGAGACAACTTCAGGCGACTCGTTCTGGAATTGAACGCTTCCGATGAACGTGGTATTGGGGTTGTACGGGAGAGAATCAAAGGTTTTTCACAGGTAATTCAGACTGCGCCTTCAGGAGTTCAGTATGGGCTTGTCATACTGGATGAATGTGATGAGATGACTAGAGATGCTCAGACTGCCTTACGTAGGATTATGGAGACATCATCCAGAACATGCAGGTTCATCCTCATCTGTAATTACCAGAGTGGGATCATTGAACCGATTCAAAGCCGATGCTCCATATTCCGATTCAAGCAACTCGAAAAGAAAGATGCAATCGTTTACCTTTCAATGATCTGCAAAGCAGAGAAGGTTAGCGCAGATGAGGATGCGATAGAGCGCATCTTTGACCTTTCTGAGGGAGACCTAAGAAGGGCAATCAATTACCTCCAAGTAGCAACCACGAGCTCAAAGGCAGGGAAGCTTGATCTTACTCAACTTAACAAGATGGCTCCAAACGACGAGGGCGATAGCGTCCGTGCTATGCTGCTAACTGCCATTCAAGGAAACTTTCTGAAAGCTCGTGACCTAATGTACGAGCTAATGGGAAAGCACGGGATGAGTGGGAGAGAGATAATCCGTATCGCAAACCGCGAAGTAGTTCAGATAGTTGAGTTAGAAGCAAAGAAGCAAGTTGAAGCAGTCCGGTTACTCGGCGAATATGACTTCAGACTCTCACAAGGGGCTAACGAGGATATTCAACTAAGCGCAATGCTCGCACAGATCAGTCTACTAGGAAGCAAGTAGCAAACTTGCAGGCTAAGTCGTGGGCGGAGAAATACCGGCCACAGAGTTGCGCAGATCTTGTCGGGAACGAAGAAGCCGTTTCTAAGTTTGGATCTTGGCTTGGATCGTGGACGTCAAGACGAGGCAAGACCAAGAAAGCGTGTCTCCTAGTAGGACCGCCCGGAGTAGGGAAGACGTCTCTCGCAAGAGCAGCTGCTAACGATTTCCGTTTCCGAGTGGTTGAGCTGAACGCAAGCGATGTAAGGACTGAGAAGGCCATAGAGAAGGCGCTTGTACCAGCAAGCGCGCTCACTCTCTGACTCATACTCAGAGGCCAGTCATGGCAACCTAATATTGCTAGACGAAGTTGACGGTGTTTTCGGTAGGGAAGATAGAGGCGGAATAGGCGCCATATTATCCGCAGTAGAGGTCTCGCCTGTCCCCATAATTCTCACCGCCAACAATGTCGAGGACGAACGATTTGATGATTTGAGGAAAGCATGCTCAGTAATCGAGCTTTTCGAGATTCGGCCAAGATTGCTCCTCATGCTCGTTCAGAGAATCATAGCGGAAGAACGTGTCAATGTTAGTCCTAGAGTAATCGAAGCGATCGTCCGGAGGTCACAGTGGAGACCTACGGTCCACTATAAATGACGCCCAGGCTGCTGCAGCCGGAGTTTTCGATGTGTCAGGCATCACGAACACAAAAACTAGATGAGGGGTTGACTCTGAAAGGACTATTTGAGTCACATGAATTCGGTAAAGCCAGAAGAGCGTTGAACGATACGGAGATTCCGCTCTACAAAGATGAGTTGCTGCTTCTACTGCATGACCTCCTTCCGTACGTGTACACTTCGCGCCTGAAATTGGCCCTAGCTTACGACAGCCTGTCGCACGCAGACATTGCATATGGAAGAATCGGGGCTAGCAGATCCAGGGGCATGGAGCCACCACCCTTTAACATGCCACGACGAGACTCAGTTCCACAATGGAACCTGCTCCCTGTTGCCTTGAACGAGTTGGCCTCAGTAGGAGTGCAAGAAACAGACAACAGTGTGGAGAACGCTTTGAGTTCTTCAACGCAGTCTATCGCAAAAGACTGCCGAACGTTACCAGTACCGTCTATGGACAATTAATCGAGTATGCGGGAAGATTGCAAGGACTTGCCATGTCTCGAAGAGAACTGCACTGCGTCATGTATTTCCGTTTCTCATTGGTCTATTTCGCAGCTGACGAGACTTCGGGAATAGAGACCGCGACTGCAATGGAGCTGGAAGAGAGAGATATAGAGTTCCTGAAAGGAGAAGCCAAGTCGGCTGTTACGCTAACGGGTTCCGCAGAGATGCTGGATCCAGCGGACTTCAAGCTGCCATATATGGGAAAAGACAAGTTCATTCAACTCATGCGTGTCGGAATAAAATACAACTCAAGCGCTCGACATTTTCTGTGCGTCGGATGGATAATCTTGATTCAGTCGAGGAGAGCCTCTCGCAGATAGTCGGGAAACCCGTGAAGTTCGTACGCCCAGAACTAATATCCGAACTAAAGCATGTCAGCGAGAACATAACGATGGTGTGCTATGTTGACGGTAAGGAGATATCCTGCGATACGTGTGACTTTGTTGAATCATGTCCGACCCGTTTCTTACAGGATCTGAAGTATTGCATCTGTAAAGAGACGCTATCTGATGAGCAAGCGTACAGAGAGTATATAACGAAAAACCAGGAATTCTTGGAGGAAATGATACCGGCCAAAAAGGTAGCTGTCAAGAAGCCGAAAGCTGGAAAGAGAAGAAAGACTAGTGTTCGCGACTAACCTTCAACATGTGGCCAATCTCAGGAAGAATCAGCTGTTCCATTGCTGTCTCAACCCCATCAGGTGAACCTGGAAGACAGAAGATTAGCTTTCCCTTTGCTGATCCAGCAAGTGCGCGGCTCAGCATGGCTGCTGAGCCGATCTTTTCGAAGCTAATCTTCCTGAAGAGTTCTCCGAATCCAGGAATCTCCTTCTGAAGGAAAGGTGAGACGCTCTCGATAGTCACGTCTCTTGGCGATAGTCCTGTTCCACCCGTAATGATGAGTGCGTCGATTATCGGAGAGGATATGGTTTTCCTCACCAGTCTCCGAATCATTGGTTTCGAGTCTGAGATGAGTTGTCGTACCTGCCACTCGGTGACCCACCTGCAACACGAAGCTCTCAATAATGTCGCCAGACTTGTCGTCAGGTTTTTCTCCAGCCTTCTGCTGTGCGAATTTTGAGGTGCTGCAGGTTACGATAGAAATTCCAAGAGACTTAGGTGACATGTGCTTGTGAAGTTCAGCGACTTTGCTCATTCATTTCCCTTAATCTTCTTCTCGACTCTTAGCGTACGTGATCGCAGTTGAGGGATATTGACCGTTAGTGTCTTTCTCATACTGTTTAGTCATATCCCAAATCGTGAGAAGATAAGCTGAGGCAGCCGTTAGTGCCTCCATCTCGACTCCAGTCTTTGCTTCACCTTTAACATAGGATTCAACGCTGATAGTATCACGACCAATCTTATGTTCAGTTCGAACAGTTGTAATGGGTATTGAATGGCAGAATGGAAGAATTCGTGGCGTATTCTTTGCAGCCATTATTGCAGCAACTTCAGCAGCTGCTATAGCGTCTCCTTTCTCAATTGTTCCAGACTCTAAGGCGTGCGATTGTGCTTGGTTTGAGTTTGATTTCGCCAACTGCAACAGCCTCTCTCGTGACAGTCTTCTTCGCTGAAATATCAACCATTGAGAAACGGCGCATGAATCATCGAGTAGTAAGAGGAGTATGGGAGATAGCTATTATGCTCCCTGACGATTGATGTACTAATTTCTGTGGAGTTTCTTGCGGTTGACGTTAGTGCTTTTTCTAACTGTTCACGCATAGTAGAAGCAGGTATACTCTGCAACCCAAGCAGAGTCGTCTTCCCTCGCACTCCTTCACCGGATTTGGAGGCAGCTATTATTCCAATTGCGCCTAAACCGCGAGCATACTTCCAAATCTGAGTATGTTTTCGTGGTTCATCATCATACTCTTCGCAAACTGCTTTGTACTCGCGTTCTACGGCGCCTATGTTGCATATGCTTCTTGAGATTCTTCGAGAACTCGAGCTAACGCAAGTAGCATGTATTTTTCATGAGAGGATAGGGCGTTGATGTACTCGCCTCTCAATGTTGGATATACGCTTCCGGCGGCTTTTCGAACATGATCTGCGGAAACACGTTTCGAAGCTTCAGAATCAGCATATTTGCCTGCACGCCAGAGAAGTTCAATCGAGTATCGTGCATCGCCACTCTGGCCGCCGATGTCGGCGACGAGTTGAAGTGCTTCATCAGATAATGTGTTCTCTTTGAAAGCTAATTCAACTCGATCATTAAGAATTGTAATCAATTGAGAGAGTCGTACTTGTCGAGTTTGACGATGTTCCGTTGGAGAGTATCGGTGGTGCTCTTGTCAAGCTGCTGAAGATATTCTTGTTCGCGGAGGATGCAAATGAGTGAGAGGCGTATCGGTTTGCCGACGCGTTCTTCCTGGATGCGTGTAAGGTTGTAAATGGGATTAGGCCCTTCTGTTCTGATGAGATGTTCCAGCTCGTCTAGTGCAAGTATCAGGTGCATGTTCTTGTCGTCAAGTATGTCCATTAACGTTTGCAGAAGTTCTTCCGGTGCAAAACCACGTTTTGGGAATTCGGGTTCGAACTGTGTCAGAACCCGTTTTATGATCATGAAGAGGCTGCCTTTCGCTTCGCGACAGTTTACGTGGATATATTGAAGGTTGATTTTGCGATTCTTAGCCGCCCTAACAAGGTCTGCTCCGAAGCGTTGGGATAGAACGGTCTTTCCTGTTCCCACATCTCCTGTGATGAGTACACGTTGACTAGTCGAGAATGGGCTCTCGATAGAGAATCGAAAGAGTTGGGTGAGAAAACGCATCTGTGCGTCGCGATGCAGCAGTCGTCGGCGGCATATATTCCAAGGAGAGGGGTGTCTCGTCTTTGAATACGGTGGGTCCGCGCTAACGTTTCGTTTACGATGTCTGATGACAATTGAACGAGAGCCCCTACTCTCGACAAGCTTAGATTACCTCAATCTTATGTGCTTTTGTTGCGTGATCAGATAAAAGCCAGAGAGCTAGGTGAAAATGATGGTGTTCCCACGTTGAGCTCGAAGACTCGAATCACGTGGGTTGATCCTATTCTATTGATTCTTGCAATCCTAGCGGCTGAAGTTAGCTATGGCATAGCGGGAATGTGAAAAATCAGCTTCCATGTGTTTCAATGACTCGATATAGCTCATCACGTTCGGATGCTGTGATCTCAGTTGTCGACCCATCTGCTCTGACTAGTTTTCTTCCTTTCTTGCGATCTGTGAATTTGCCTATTATCTCAGCTTCAATTCCTTTTTGTCTGAGACGACGTACAATGTGATTGGCTTTTCGATTGTCTGCTGCAATGAGTAGGCAGCCCGAACTCATTAGTCGCAAAGGATCCACATGAAGCATGGCGCAAATTCGCCTAGTCTCATCGCGTATAGCAATTTTCGTTTCGTCAACCAAGAAGCCTACCTTGGACGCTTCTGCAATTTCCCATATCCCTTGCAGAACTCCTCCTTCTGTAGGGTCGTGCATGGCGCTAACTCCGCCGACTCCAACTGCAACCATGGCATCTCCAACGATGCTGATTGAATGTCGCAGACC
This sequence comes from Candidatus Bathyarchaeota archaeon, assembly GCA_963783645.1. Classification (GTDB taxonomy): domain Archaea; phylum Thermoproteota; class Bathyarchaeia; order 40CM-2-53-6; family 40CM-2-53-6; genus FEN-987. The sequence goes on from CAWAOH010000016.1 coordinate 56,658, forward strand.
CTTCGCTCGGGCAAGGACTTTATTATCAACCTTCAATCTGCGAGAGAAATCCATTGCGAGTAAGGCTGTGCCCTCAATACCAGCAGATTTGGTCATAATCAAGTTGTGATTCGGACGTGCACCACTCGAAGTGATAAACTTCTTTTCGTCGACGACACCAACCATGTAGCCAACAACAATTGGCTTCTTAAGACCGGGAGTGACTTCGGTGTGCCCTCCAACTACGGCCACGCGGAGTTCCTTTGCAGCAGCGTCGACCTGTCGCATTATCAATTCGACGGTGCGAGCGTTCGATTTCTCAGGTAGAAGCAAATCGCAAAGGAACCATCGTGGCCTTGCTCCCCTACACGCAATGTCGTTTGCGTTGATGTGAACCGAGAGCCAGCCAATATCAGAAGCTGTACCAGTAACCGGGTCCGTCGTAAACACAAGAACCTTACCGCGAAACGAGACTAATGCAGCGTCTTCACCAATAGAGGATCCGAGAATAACGGAAGGATCATTACGCCCTCTGTATCGAAGGACTGTACGAACCAATATGTCCGTGGGAATCTTGCCGGTCCTAAACGGGCGCATAGGTATCAGCTCACACATGACATATCATGCTTTAAATTACGTCGTTACCTCATGAACCGCCAGTGAAACCGAAATGATTCGATCGATTATTAACGTGGCCATCGTAGTATCCGATGCTCAAAAATCCTCCGAATGGTACCGAGACAAATTGGGTTTAGAGATCCGATCGAACGAAGGCCACTGGATAACAGTGGCACCAAAGGGCTCCGATGTAGTCATACACTTGTGTGCACCATACGAGGGAAACCCACTCGAACCTGGCAACACGGGGATAGCATTTCGCGTCAACGATCTCGACAGCACCTACAATGAATTTAGCAAGAAAGGAGTAGAATTCACGGTCAAACCGAAAAAAGAAGAGTGGGGAAGCTACGCCATGTTCAAGGATCCAGATGGAAACGTATTCTGGCTCATGCCAGAATAGAGCTCATACTCAGTCCGGAGATCAAAGCGGCTCCTATCCTCCTAGCTTTTCTTAGGCATGTTCTAGGAAAGTGCGGGCTCGATACTCAAGATCTATTTCATTCAGAAATCAATTGGGCCAGACTCGTCATCGCCCGCCATTGCAATTCATTAGAGACTTGCTAATTTGCATATCTAGTGCGTGAAGAAAGTGCAGTCGATTAGTGTAATTCCCATCGGCTTTGAAAGTCTCGGCGTGAGATCAATGTGTACATTCGTCGAGACGCCCGATGTAAGAATGCTAATCGACGCGGGAGTTGCATTGGGACCACGGTTTGGGAAAAAACCACATCCCAGAGAATATCAAGCACGCACGTTATGCCGCTCCAAGATCAGAGAGTACGCGTTAAAATCGCAAGTTATCTTTGTATCTCATTACCACAACGATCATCACACGCCCAACTATACCGAAACGGTGTGGTTGGGAAGCAGCGCAGAAGAAGCAGAACAAATCTACAGAGACAAAACTGTGATTATGAAAAGCTTTCGAGACTCAATAAACTTCTCCCAGCGCAAGCGCGGTTGGATGTTCCAAAGGTTCCTCAAAGGAATCGGCAGCAAATGCGCAGTTGGAGACGGAACCAAGTTCGAATTTGGAAACACGATAGTGAAAGTGTCTAAACCAGTTCCGCATGGCGAAAGAGCGTCAGGACTTGGCTGGGTAATAATGACAACGATTGAGTCGGAACAAGAGAAGATCATGCACGCATCTGATGTTCAAGGGCCAATGTCAAAACAGACTACGAATACAATTCTGAAGGAGAAACCGGATCTACTCGTTCTTGGTGGACCACCATTCTACCTCGACAAAGTGAAAGTGGACACGAAAGCAATTCAGGAAGGCATCGCTAACGCTAGCAGGATCGCTCGTAGCGTGCCGACCGTGATCTTCGAACACCACGCTCTCCGCTCAGAGAACTGGCGTGAGGAAATTCGGCCAATATGTGATGCTGGTAGAGGAGTCGGTCATACAGTCATTACGGCAGCAGAATATCTCGGGTTGAAGCCTAACGCGCTCGAGTCGATGCGACAACAACTATATGCAGACGATCCACCACCTGAATCGTTTCTCAAATGGTGCGCACTAGAGCGGGACAAGCAGAAGCACATCCCTCCCCCCATCTAAGATTCATTGTTTCCTCTGGCATTATATCGTAAATTTAGTAAATACTCAGACGTTATTTCACTTCTCCCAGACTAACCTACTGAGCAAGTCACGGAAGAGCGTTGTTCAGTTTGATTTCAAATTTGAAAGGGAGCAAGGTGGAGTATCCTCCCAAACTAACAGCCATGCTGAAACACGCTCTCGAAGATCCAGAAGGGTTCTGGGGAGAAATTGCAGGAGAACTCCACTGGTTCAAACAATGGGACAAGGTTCTCGAATGGAATCCTCCAGACTTCACATGGTTCAAAGGGGGAGTAACCAATCTCGCCTACAATTGCCTAAACATGAACATCAAAAAGGGCAGAGGCAGTCGTGCTGCTATCATATGGGAAAGTGGAGAGGGCTTACCGACTCGCACCATAACATACGATCAACTGTATCGAGATGTCGGAAAGTTTGCGAATGCCTTGAAGGCACTGGGTGTCGGTCGAGGCGACAGAGTCACCATCTACATGCCCATGGTGCCTGAAGCGGCGGTCGCAATGTTAGCGACGACCAGAATAGGGGCAATACACTCGGTGATCTTCGGAGGCTTTGGATTTGGAGCGATAGCCGACCGCATCGAAGATGCTGACTCAAAAATCGTAGTGACCGCGGACGTCGCTTACCGACGCGGAGGCGAGGTCAAACTCAAAGAGATTGTTGACGAAGCTCTGATAGCTTCAGGTAAAAAGATCGAGAAAGTAATAGTTCTGAAACGAGGAAACAAGAACCTTCCAATGATGGCGGACAGAGACATTTCATGGGAAGACGCAGTATCGCACGGCAAAAGCGCCGAAGTTGAGAAGATGCGTGCAGATGAGTTGGCGTTTATACTTCACACTTCAGGAACAACGGCGAAACCGAAAGGTACCGTGCAGCCACACGGAAGTTATCAAGTCTACATCTACGCGATGGGCAAATGGGTCTATGACATGCAACCTGATGATGTCTGGTGGTCTACTTCAGACATTGGCTGGATCGTTGGACACAGCTACGTTGTGTATGCACCGCTCCTCTTCGGTTGCACCACAATCATGTACGAAGGATTACCTGACTATCCAACGCCAGACATTTGGTGGCGTATAATCGAAAAGAACCGTGTCACCAAACTGTGGATCTCACCCACCGGTGCACGGAGCCTAATGAAATATGGCGACGAATACCCAAAGAAGTATGACCGAAGCTCAGTGAAGCTGGTAGCTTGCGCAGGCGAGGTGCTCAACCCACCTGCTTGGGAATGGCTGCAAAAAACTGTGTTCGAGGACAGAATCCCCGTCATTGACCACATGTGGCAGACCGAGACGAGTGGTCCGCTGGTAGGAAACCCGTACGGAATCTCACTGCTTCCGATCAAACCTGGATCGGCGGCCATTCCGCTTCCAGGAGTGGATGCTTTGATTGTTGATGAGCAAGGAAATCCTGTGAACACAGGAGTCGAAGGCACTTTCGTAGTGAGAAGGCCATTTCCCGGCCTAACGCCAAGCCTCTGGCGTGATCATCAAAGGTACGTCGAGAATTATTGGAACCGGATCCCTGGCGTATACACAACCGGCGACGCGGCAATGATGGATGGTGATGGATATCTCTGGTTTTTGGGAAGAGTTGACGAGGTCATAAAGATCTCCGCTCATAGAATTGGTACCATCGAAATTGAGAGCGCATTGCTTCGACACCCAAGCATCGCGGAAACTGCGGTGATTGGTCGAGCTGACCAACTTCGAGGAGAAACGGCATGTGCATTCGTCGTCCTGAAATCCGGGTCAGCGCCAAATGAGATTCTGAAGGACGATTTGAGGCAACTCGTCCGAAAGACTCTGGGACCAATAGTGATCGTCAGTGACATTTACTTTGTTAACAAGCTACCAAAAACTCGAAGCGGAAAGATAATGCGACGTGTGATCAAGTCCCTGGTTGCAGGGAAACCGTTGGGCGACTATTCAACCATAGAGGACGAAACCTCAATCGACGAACTTAGGAAAGCCGTATCAGGGTAATTGGAGATGAAGGTTTGCCACTGGTTCTAAGCGAAATTGACGGGCCCCTCGGCACAATAACTCTGAATCACCCCGAGAAGCGCAACTGTCTGAGTGCGCCTCTCATCACTGAGCTTTGCAGTACGCTGGATAGGTTCGAGGAAACCGGTATCAGAGTAGTCATACTGCGTGCAAAGCCAGGCGTCAAAGTATGGTCGTCCGGATATGATGTTAACGAACTCAGTCGACCCGGGCGTGATCCTCTTCCCTACGAAGCACCCTTTGAGCACCTATTACGACGCGTCCAGAGCTACCCCGATCCCGTCATTGCGATGATTGAAGGCAGTGTTTGGGGTGGTGCATGTGACTTGGCGTATACATGCGACATTCTGATCGGATGCGAAACTGCCTCTTTTGCTCTCACACCTGCAAAACTCGGAATTCCATACACAACGTCTGGAATGATACATTTCATCAACATGGTTGGACTCAACAAAGCCAAGGAAATGTTCTTCACAGCAGCTCCGATTGCAGCTTCTGAAGCTTTAGCCGTCGGCATCTTGAATCATCTAGTACCAGTCACAGAACTTGAAAACTATGCTCATGAAATAGCCAATAGGATCCTTCAAAATGCTCCTCTCGCAGTGAGAGGGTTCAAAGAACAATTCCGCTTGCTATCCAAGGGGCATTCTATAGATGCTGAAACCGCTGAAAAGATCCAATCTCGGCGCCGCCTAGTATACGACAGCGAAGACTACATAGAAGGTGTACGGGCATTTCAGGAGAAACGCCCGCCCAGATTCAAAGGCAAATGAATCTGCAGTCCATCAACCTGATAAAATAACAGGGAAAAGTGGGGATAGGGACTTACCACAGGTTAAGCACCCGCGAGCTTTGTCGCTTGACGGAACTTCTTACCGCATTGCGGACATGAGTAATGTTTGATGTGCAGCGCTGGACCTCGACCGTCCTTCGGGTGCATGTCCCATTCCTTAGCTGGTCCTATCACTTCGCCTCCGCATTTCATGCATTTTACCAAAAACATTCACCTCGATTTGGCCACAGCCAGGCGGAAGACATGGAGGGAAACAGCAAAGCTTGGCGGGCTATTGACACAATTAGGTGGGGGTTACTCCATGTCCAAACCGCTTGTGCTGTCATGATGCGTCCATACTGCTTTAATGGTATATTAGTGTTTCATTTACGGTACACTAATATACTCCCAACCTTACTGTACAGCCATTAGGTTATCACAAAGCATTGTCAGGAGGTTGAGAAATAATGAATGGAGAATCAAGACGAAGCTTCGCAGTGGTGCTTGCTTCTTTCGCAATTGGAGCGACTGTTGCAGCGATTCTGGGCAACTCGAAGACTCGCGAAAAGCTAGCTGAGCATGGGAAGAAGGCTGCTGAACGGAGCAAGAAACTTCTGCACCGTGCTGAGGCGTGAACAGATGAGGCGGTCTTAGGCCCGCCCATACCCTTCTAATTTTCCGTTCCCGAGTTACCGAATAATTTTAAATTGAGTGCATGCGTGGTTTACTGGGGCGCGTGAGTGGGGCCTCCCACCCGTTGCGCCAGAGAAACCCCGGTGTCGGGAGGTAAACAGTTGAAGAGTAAGAACGCAATCTACATGACCCTAACCGCCGTATTCGCGGCGCTCTACGCAGTGGGTGTAGTTTTCCTAGCGCCGATCAGTTTTCAAGTGTTTCAAGTAAGGATAGCAGACGCGCTCCTTCCATTGGCGATGCTCTTCGGGTGGCCAGCAATCGTAGGCTTGAGTCTAGGCGCATTCGTCGCTAACTTCTTCGGTGGTCTCGGCCCTGTTGATATTATCGGAGGAGCCATAGCGAATTTCATTGCTACATTAGTCGCCTGGAAGATTGGTCACGGGAGGAGACGCACGAGTGTATTGGCAGGTATCGTGGCGGAAATTGCCATAATTACCTTCATTGTTGGCCCGTACCTGAGTTACTTGATCGGCATGCCACTGACCATCGGATTACTCGGTGTCTTCTTGGGAAGTGTAGTTGCGATTGGTGTTCTAGGTAGCATCCTCTTCTTTGCGCTCTCAAGCTCGCGAGTGGCTTCTATGTTTAGATCTTCGAATGTCTTCAAGCAGCCGTCGTCATCTGAAGACTAACAATCCATCATACTCTGCAGGTGAGTTGGATGACCGGAAGAATCGAATTAGCGTTGGGTGATATAACACTACAGAAAGTTGATGCTATTGTCAACGCCGCAACAGTACCCTCCTGGGCGGAGGGGGAGTAGATGGAGCTATTCATCGCGCAGCTGGTCCTCAGTTGCTCGAAGAATGTAGGCAATTGGGAGGATGTCCAACAGGTGAGGCAAGGATTACTAAAGGATACAGAATATCTGCGAAGTACGTGATTCATACGGTTGGGCCAATTTGGAGAGGGGGCGATCGAGGAGAGGACGATCAGCTGCGTAATTGTTATCGGAACACTATGAGGTTGGCAGCAGAGAACAGAGTTAAGACGATCGCGTTTCCGTCGATTAGCACCGGAGCCTATGGTTTTCCCATAAATCGTGCAACAAAGATCGCTGTCTGGACAGTAACCGAGTGCCTTGATATGCTGAAGACATTTGAGCGAGTGATTTTCATATGCTTTTCAAAAAACGATTACGCCGTATACCAGCGTGAGTTAGTAGGGCTGAGCGAATCTTGATCGAGATTCGGGTTTATGCGTCTGATGGCATAGGCATTTCCAAGTTCAGTCTCAGAATCTTCTTGAAAGTGTTAGTGATCTGCACATCTTGGTAAGAGTTCATCCATTCGTTTTGCAGATCTCTCCCAAGTCTAAGAGTTAACTCAAAGTCAGGCAGGTAATCCCCAAGCATCAGCAAAGCATCAGTGATCCCACGTGGGGTTCTCTCCGTCGGTTTCATCTTCTTCTCTTCTGTCTGTTGATGGATGCGGTAGCTTCGTGGATCGTGATGAATGTGACGGTTAATTGCCTAGAAGCAAGTAGAAAAGAGGGAATAAGCCAGCTATTGTGACTTACGTTGTCGTCTGAGCTGAAAGTAGGACTGATCGGTGAGGTTAGTCAAAAAGTCACCGAAGAAGATACAGCTGCACGGTGGGGAAGCGGGCTCGTTGATGCTTATTCTACCCCGGCGTTGATAGCGCTAACGGAGAAAGCAAGCGTTAGAGCCATTGAGAAATTCTTGAGCGTCAACCAAGCAAGTGTTGGGGTTGAGGTCAATGTGAAACACCTTGCGGCGACGCCCATAGGCATGGTTGTGAAGGCTAGGGCAGAACTCGTAGAAATAGATGAAAGGCGGCTGAAGTTCAGGATTGAGGCCTGGGACGAGAAGGAAAAAGTCTGCGAGGGGGCGCATTTTCGAGCCATCGTTGATAGATCTCGTTTTGTCAATAGGTTGATGCAAAAGGTAGAAGGGTGACCAGAGAGACGTTAGCGTGCCACGTTTGTCGCTTCGGAACGTTTCGAAACGTTCCGCGTTCCGAAACTGAGTAACATCTTGCTGTTTCGAAACGCGTTTCGATACTCAGCTAACGTTGGTAGGCAGGGTAGTCCCACATGTAGGAGTATTGGTCAGAGTTGGTGCGGCCGCCGGGATTCGGACCCGGGTGACCTCGTTGTTAAGGCAACATTGAGGCTTGGGAAGCCCCCGTCATAGACCAGGTTGTCCTTCCAGAAGGAAACTGGACCACGGCCTAATGGAGGATCTCTCTCGCACTCGGATGCCAGCCTTTTCGACCGCAATGAGAATTCCTCGAGCTTAGGATAAAAGCGTCGCGACGGTTCGCGCAAGCAACGCCTAAGACTGTTAAGTGTCCGGCTTCGCTTGGCGGAGGAAATTAGACCAAAAAAGTTGCCCTCAAGAAAAGGGGGCATGAATGGTTATGGTTAGTCTACGAAGTCCTGTGGAGTCGGCGGCTCGGGTGCTAGGCCCTTACGTTTGCGGATATCAGTGATTACTTGAGTTACTAGTGACTGCGGAACTGGTGCCCAACGTGCAAATTCTAGTCCCCAAAATGCTCTACCCTGAGATTGGCTTCGCATCACTTCTGACAGGTCGAATGTTTCAGCAGTAGGTAATTCTCCGACTACATATACAAGGTGCCCTCGTTGATCAACCGAGACTATTTTACCCCGCTTTTGGGAGATCACACTTGTGGCTGCTCCCAGAAGGTCCGGTGGCACCTTAACGGTAATTCTTTGAATCGGCTCTAGGAGTACTGGGTTGGCGCTTAGGAATGCGATGAAGAACGCTCGGCGACTCATGGGCATAATCTGAGCTGGCCCACGGTGGACAGGATCTTCGTGCAATGATACGTCAGTCAGCGTGACTTTGATGCCACGAATTTGTTCGTATGCCAGCGGGCCCTCTTTCAGTCCCCACCTGTATCCGCCTAAGATCATTTCCTTGACTTCCTGCAGGTATTGAGCGCCTTTTGTGACCTCTACCAGCATGTTGCTCCCTTCATCAACACTCCAGACGCCACGTGCCTGGTCCGGCGGCCAGCCTTCATCTCGAAGGATTTTGGCCAGTTCATGTCGATCTTGGTATTCGCCGATCTTTCCTTCCTTTATCATATCTACGATCTTGTCCGGAAGCGGCTCAACGGATAGGTAGACCTTGTTATGTTTGTTAGGCGACTTTCCTTCAACCGGTCCAGCTGATCCCTTAACGCTTTCCCGATAGATGACAATGGGGGTTGTTGTTGCAATCTCGAGACCGGTCTTCGTGATCAATGTTATAGCAATTTCTAAGTGGAGTGTTCCCATCCCTGCGATCAAATATTCGCCGGTTTCCTCGTTGATCTTAGTTACGAGGTTCGGATCTTCAAGGGTTAATCTTCGAAGAAGTTCAACTAGCTTCGGTAGATCCCTGCTATACTTCGGCTCTACAGCGATCGTAACGACTGGTTCAGTAACGTAGTGAACCGACTCGAAAGGAGCGATATCCTTCACCGTTGACAATGTTTCTCCCGATTTGGCAGCATCCAGTCCTAAAAGTGCGGGAATGTTTCCAGCGTTGATAGTCCCAATTATCTCTCTGTACGGCCCCATGAAGATGCAGACTTGTTGCACACGTTGGTCAACGCGAGCTCCGAGAAGATGGAATGTTGAACCTTCTTTGATAGTTCCAGAGAATAATCGACCGACCGCTACTACTCCGGCCTGTGGGTCAACGACAATGTTCGTGATCGCCATGACCACTGGACCCTCATCATCGCAGTTCATCATGGCCTTGCCAACCTCACTTTCGATGTCCCCCTTCCAGATCTTCGGAATACGATACCTCTGTGCCACGTGTGGAGGAGGCATCGCTTCAACTGACATGTTCAGTATCGCTTCGTGCAGTGGTGCACGTTCGCGAAGTTGTGCGACCGTATCTTGTGTGTAAGCGTCAACAACATCCTGGAATTTCACACCCTTCTCCTTTGCTACTTCAGCGTTGAATCCCCATCGATCTTTGGCTGAACCCATGGCAACCGTGTTGCCCGCGAAACTAACTTTCCACTTCTCGCGGTATTCAGGCTCCGCATACAATTCAATCAGTCTATTGAATTCGGTAATAATTCGACTGATTCTTTCCTGAATTTGCTCCGGATTCAATCGGAGTTCTTTGATCAGTCTATCAATCTTGTTGATGTAAAGAACAGGTCTCACTCTCTCCTCAAGCGCCTGTCTAGTGACCGTTTCAGTCTGAACCATTATCTCTTCGACCGAGTCGACGACAACGACAGCACCGTCAATGGCACGCAGAGAGCGTGTCACCCTACCGGAGAAGTCAACGTGACCAGGAGTATCGATCAGATTGATGACGTATGGAATTCCATTTCTTTCATGAAGCAAACTAACGTTCGCTGCTTTGATCGTCATCTGACGTTTCTGTTCTTCCTCCATAAAATCCAGCGCTAGCGCTGTTCCAGCCATTCCAGGAGACAGGAGACCAGCTGCGGCAAGGAGTGAATCGCTCATCGTCGTCTTTCCGTGATCGACGTGGGCGATGATTCCCATATTTTCCGGACGTAGGTCTACCTACGGCTTACGGATTTGCTCCTTGTTCGTGATGATCTTCTGTATTTCAGTTGTGCTCTTGTAGCGGGGCATTTGTACTCAACTTTCTGTGAAATTGTGATGGCAACATGACTAAATGTCATTAAAGCATTGCTGTTGAAGACCTCACCACAACAAGGATGCAAACAAAGGGGAAAAAGAGGACTGCCTGAGAAAGTTAGCAACCGATTTCGATCGGATCCACATTCGAGCTGAGCCAACGTTGGGCTTCAACCTTACGCCCATAGTGGTCAAGCAACGTCTTACGCTGAACGAGCTTTGGGGGAGAGTTCTTGCTGTAGATGCAAACAACATGCTTTACCAATTTCTGGCTCTAATCCGGATGCGTGATGGTAAGCCATTTACCGACTCCGCAGGGCACGTCACGTCACATTTGATAGGTCTTGTTCTCAGGACAACTCGCCTGATCGCTGAATTTGATATTCGCCCTGTGTTCGTGTTTGACGGAAAGCCTCCGGCACAGAAAATGCGAACTCTTGAGAAACGGCATTTCGCTCGCGACAAGGCTAGGAGGGATTGGGAGCTCGCTGTAGGCCGGGGTGACTATGCCACTGCAATGTCAAAGGCTGTACGCATGGATTCCTTGACGCATGAGATGAAGGAAGATGCAAAGCGAGCACTGTCACTACTTGGTATACCTACGATCCAAGCTCCTCAAGAAGGCGAAGCTCAAGCCGCTCACATGGCTAGACGCGGAGACGTCTGGGCTGTCAACAGTCGCGACTATGACTCTGTATTATTCGGTTCTCCCCGCATGATTCGCTATTTGACAATATCAGGCCAAGAGTATCTTCCAAGCAAGGGCGTGTCCCGGCCTCTCATCCCCGAGCTCATTGATCTTCAGAAAATGCTAGCGGCGTTGCATATCACGCTGGAACAGTTAGTTGACTTGGCAATACTCGTTGGAACGGATTTCAACGAGGGCGTTCGAGGGGTCGGACCGAAAACCGCATTGAAACTGATCAAGAAACACCACACGCTGGAGAATTTTCCGACGGAAATTATAGAGAAGCTCCCGCAGGACTTGGAAGGACTACGTGACTTGTTTCTTCATCCAGAGGTAACGAATGAGTACGATCTGCGTTTTTCGGCGACTGATGAAGAAGGACTTGTTCAGTTCTTATGTAGGAAAAGAGGTTTCGCAGCTGATAAGTTAGATCTTGCGATTCAGCGAATGCGACTCTTCAGGGCTCGAAGTTCGAAACTGAGTTCGTGGTTTGATTCGAAATGACCAACGTGCCTCAAACTCCTTTTTCAGATTTTGTTAACATATGCAGGCAGATTGAATCGACTACGAAGAGGAACCAAAAGGTCGCAGTCTTAGCTAGCTTCCTAAAGTCGCTACACCCTGCTGAGATAATCCCGGCGGCCACCTTTTTCTCGGGACACGCCTTTCCAGAATCCGACGAACGTGTACTAGATGTTGGCGGTCGAACCATCTGGAAGATGGACAGGAAAACCAACCAATCAACCTTGGTCGTCCAACCTGTAGCTCTGTTGGACGTGTACGAAACCTTCGGCCGGATTGCCGAAGCTTCTGGTTCTGGTTCCCGTCAGAGAAAAGAGGCGCTTCTGGAGACACTGCTAGGTCGTCTGGGCGCTTCGGATGCCGAATACCTGATGAGAATTATCTTCGGTGAAATGCGCATCGGAGCCGTAGAAGGCGTAGTGCTTGAGGCGATTGCTCTTGGGAGTAACCTTCAGCTGGATGATGTGAGGCGAGCGTACATGCTCCTAGGCGATCTCGGGCGTGTTGCAAAACTCTGCCTGACCGAAGGATTCACTGGAGTGCAAGCAGTTGGTGTACAACTCTTCGTTCCAATAAGACCAATGCTTGCCGAGATGGCGCAGGATATAGAGGAGGTACTCAGAGAGCACGGAGGAATCACTGCCCTCGAATACAAATACGACGGGGCAAGAATTCAAATTCACGGAAAAGACGAAATCATCCGAATCTTCAGTCGTAGACTGACTGAAGTAACGGACAGCCTTCCAGATATCGTGAGGTTGGTTAGGGATGGAATCTTGCCCGGAACAAGACAGTTCCTCGTGGAAGGAGAAGTTGTGGCTGTGGCACTAGATGGTAGACCATATCCGTTCCAGGAGTTGATGAGACGCTTCAGGCGCGTCCACGATAGTTCAATCAATGTCAGCGCAAATCCCACTCAGACTTCACCTCTTCGATATCATCTATCTCAACGGTAAGATGCTGATAGACGCGTCCAACGATGACCGTTGGACAACCCTGCGAACTCTTGTTGGGCCCGAGTTGCTGGCAACTAGAATAGTGACTTCCAAAGTGGAGGATGCGAAGGTACTGATGGAGCAGGCAATTCGTTCTGGCCATGAAGGAATAATGGCAAAGGATTTGAAAAGCAATTATACGCCTGGCGTACGCGGAAAGAAATGGTTCAAGATCAAGCCAGTCGAAACACTTGACGTCGCGATCATAGCTGCAGACTGGGGCTCCGGCAGAAGAAAGGGATGGTTGAGCAACTACCATCTTGCAGTCCGAGATGACCAAACGGGAGAATATCGGGTAGTTGGGAAGACTTTCAAAGGTCTTACAGACGATGAATTTGCAACGGTCACTGAGAAGCTTTTGGAATTAAAGACGCGGGAAACTGAATACACCGTGTATGTTAAGCCGTCAATCGTTGTGGAAGTCGCATTCAACGAAATACAGAGGAGCCCGCACTACGTGTCCAAGTTCGCTCTACGATTCGCCCGTATTACCAGATTCCGAGATGACAAACGTCCAGAAGATGCAGATACTCTGAACAGATTGGAGACTCTTTATGAAAATCAGTTCAAGTTCAAGGCAAAGACCAACTTCGGTGTCGACTCATGAAAGTTGCTTCCCTATTCAGTGGTGGCAAGGACAGTGCTTTTGCACTCTGGTGTGCCCAAATGCAGGGCTGGGATGTAGTAACACTCGTCACCGTTATTTCAGAGTCCAGCGAATCCTGGATGTTTCACTACCCCGCTACTGAATGGACTACGTTGCAGTCTGAAGCGATGCGCATTCCGAGAACCGTGATCAGAACCAAGGGAGTGAAGGAAGAGGAGCTAAGCGACCTCGTAGCGGGTCTGCGCGGTCTGATCAAAACTACTGGAATCGAGGGAATCGTGTCGGGAGCTGTCGCCAGCGAATATCAGAGAACCCGATTGGATAATGTGTGCGAGGAACTCGGTATGAGAAGCTTCGCCCCCTTATGGCACAAGAATCAGCAACAACTTGTACGGGAGCAAATCGAATCCGGATTCGAGATTATAATCACCGCCTGCAATGCTCTGGGACTGACGAGATCCTGGTTAGGACGGAGACTGGACATAGTGAACTTCCAGGAACTCGTACAGCTCAGTCAGAAGTACGGCTTGAGCGTTGCATTCGAGGGGGGTGAGGCTGAAACGTTTGTTCTGGGAGCTCCTATGTTCAATGGAAGAATTCAGGTAGCACGCTCGGTCCCTCATTGGAGAAATGAATCGGGTTACTTGGAACTTGAGGAACTGAGTCTGATCCAGTAATCTATTACTTTACCAGTTTCGTTGCTAGCTCTTGAGTTTTCGCACATACTGCTGCCAAATCAAGTGACTTGATGATTCTGTTTTGCATTAATACCCGCCCGTCAACTATGGTTGCATCAACGTTCCCCGACGACGCTGAATAAACCAGATCGGAGACTACTGTTTCTCGACTGTGAAGCGGTCTCAGGTTGGGAGCATTCCCATCCAGCAGGATAAGGTCCGCTCTCTTGCCTAATTCTATGCTTCCAACCTCTCGATCTACCCCAAGCGCTCTTGCTCCTTCAATCGTAGCTAAGTCAAGAGTTTTCTGAGCGTGGAGAACCGTGGGATCCCAGCGATGTGCCTTGTGAATTAAGGCACACACTTTCATGGTCTCGAACATATCGAGACTGTTGTTGCTTGCTGCTCCATCCGTTCCCAATCCTACTGGAATTCCCGCCTCGAACATTTCCGGCAAAGGAGCTACGCCACCGCTCGCGAGTTTCATGTTAGAAACAGGGCAATGAGCAACCTTTACCCCAGATTTTGCTAAGAGCTTCACTTCGGTCTTCGTCAGCCATACGCAATGGGCAGCCAGCATATTCTTAGAGAGAGCCCCAATCTTATCCAGATATTCTACAACACGCATCCCGTGTTGCTTTTGAGAGTCGGATTGTTCGCAACAGCGTTTCGGCGATGTGAATGTGAATTAGCGTATTGTTCTTTTCGGCAAACTCCTTTGTCCATTGAAGCATTTCGGCTGAACAAGTGTAAGGCGCGTGGGGCCCTAAGACGAATCTGATTCTTGGGTTTCCTAATTGTCTGAGGTAATCATAGAATTTCTGAACGTTAGCGCGCTCCATACGTGATTTTGCCGCGTCAAAGAGGTCGATTGTACCGTAGGCTAAGAATCCGCGCAAGCCTGATTCAGCGACGGCTTTTGCAACACTCTCCATGTGAAAGTACATGTCGACGAAGCTTGTGGTTCCTGATCTGATCATCTCGGCCGCTCCTAAGAGGGCGCCGAAGTAGCAGTCCTCGTCACTAAGTTTCGCTTCAAGGGGCCAGATCTTCTTCTGGAGCCAATCCTGAAGTTGCATGTCATCAGCGTATCCACGAAAGACTGTCATCGAGAGATGGGTGTGCGCGTTTTATGAGTCCGGGCAGAGCGATCTTGCCCGACCCGTCAATCTCATTATCGGCGGAGCTCGTTATACGACCCACTTGCCGAATTACCCCATCATCAACAAGGATCGAAGCATTGCGCAGAACTTCTCGGCTGTCGTTCTGAGTTACGAGCCACTCACAATTCTTGATAAGTAAGGAAGGCAAAACTTGATCGTATGATGCATGTTCGAGTGACGTTAAAAGTCAAGCGATTCGTCCCTGATCATAATTGTTTAATCCACACACAACATTCGAATGAAAAGAATCCGTGGTCTGATTAGGATGAGTCGAGTCAAAGATCCATCTCTAGCCCCGCAAGGACAACTTAAGATCGAATGGGCAAGAAATCACATGCCTGTACTTGAAAAGATTCGTTCCCGATTGGAAAAGGAGCAAACCTTCAAAGGTTTGACGATTGGCATGTGCATGCATTTAGAAATGAAAACAGCAGTCCTAGGTCAGGTTCTTCAGTCTGGAGGTGCAAGGGTCGCAATAACGGGTAGCAACCCTCTTTCTACACAGGATGACGTTGCCGCAGCTCTGGCCATATCCGGCCCGAGTGTGTATGCCTGGAGAGGAGTCACTGAATCCGAGCATCAACAGAACCTATCGAGTGTCCTTGCTCACGAGCCTGATATCTTGATCGACGATGGAGGTGAACTGTCAATGACCGTGCACACGAGTATGATTGAGCTGAAGAACAAGATTATCGGAGCATGCGAAGAGACAACGACTGGTGTTCATCGGTATAGGGCTATGGAAGCTGAGGGTGTACTTGCCTACCCAGTCATGGCCGTCAACGACGCATATACGAAGTATCTGTTTGATAGTCAACACGGAACTGGCCAATCTGCCCTTGAAGGGATCATGCGGGCGACAAACCTGCTGATCGCAGGCAAGACGATTGTAGTATGTGGCTTTGGCTGGGTTGGGCGCGGTATCGCGCTTAGAGCAAAGGGATTTGGCGCGAAAGTGGTCGTTACAGAAGTAGATCCGGTTAGAGCTCTCGAGGCAGCAATGGAAGGCTATCAAGTCATCAGCATGCGTGAGGCTGCAGACATCGGTGACATTTTCATCACTGCCACAGGATGTAAAGACATCATAGTCCCAGAACACTACGCCAAAATGAAGGATGGAGCAATTTTAGCGAATTCAGGGCATTATGATGTGGAGATAGATGTAAAATCTCTCCGCAAAATCGCCACATCCGTTAGGGTCGTGCGTCAAAACGTTGAGGAATTCAGGCTAACTAATGGAAGGCGGCTTTACCTTCTCGCAGAGGGACGACTAGTGAATCTGGCGGCCGCAGATGGTCATCCGGCCGAGGTAATGGATATGAGCTTTGCAAATCAAGCTCTAGCCGCTGAATATCTGGTAAAAAACCGAGGAAGACTTGAGCGCAAGGTCTACAGAATCCCACTAGAAATCGATCGAGAGATTGCATCTCTCTGGCTTGAAACCCACCAGCTGACCATTGATTCGCTTAGCGATGAGCAGCAACGCTACTTGGCTTCATGGCGCTAACCATCTAACCCTAAGGTTAGCTTGGTTTGCTTCGGTGAGTTTCGCCGATACTCGGTGTCCAGTAGCTCTTGTATTCGCTTGGCTCGAGCTTCGCCGATGCCTCCCTTAACTGCGAGTTCAACCCGTGAAGCAAGGAAGATGCTTCGAACTGACCCAAATGCTCGAAGAAGCTTGTCTGCAAGCTTTGGTCCGATTGTTGGAAGAGCCTCTAGCACCATAAGTTGCCAATCTCTTGCTGTGCCCATTCGGGGCTTTCTGACCAAAAGTGGTCTGCCACTTTTCCCACCTGCTGTTTTTCTTGCTAGTAGAGAGATGACATCTGCCGTTTGCTCTTGGTCCAGTGTGAAGAGAATCTTGAAGTCAAAGTCTAAAGCAAGCGCGAGTAAGGCACCCCAATATGCCCTCGGGTTTTTCATATCTGCCAAAGAGTCTTGTATATCGCCTTCAACGATCAGCATGAATTTCTGATAGGCGCGCGATATTCTTTCGGCTTGCTCGAAAAGTCGTCCACTGTATAGAGATGAAATGAAATCGCGTGCTGTTTTCCTCTCGATTACACATTGACCTACGATGTAGTCGCCTACGTCGAGCACTTTCCGCTGGACATAAACCCCTTCTCTTTCGAGTTCTTCTGGTATGCCTGACGCAGCCTCCCGCGCGTCGGCAATAATTCTGGAAACCACGTTCCTATCACTGGTCAGAAGATCTTTGGTAGCTGTATTGGGATGACTAAGATTGGCAACGGAACGCGGAAGTACACGTAGATGGCTACGGCAAGGCCGAGGATTGTGCCGATAATCGCGAGGTAATCGGCAAAATGCAACTTAAGGGTGACTATCGCGGTGCGATGGTCCGTGGCACCAAATGCTCGTGATTCCAAAGCCTCAGCAAGTTCTACACTCCTCCGTATTGCAGAGATGATAAGTGGAATTAGGATCGGTATGTAATTTCTCACTCTTTTCATGAAGTTGCCTTTGTCGAGTTCGAGTCCTCTGGAGCGTTGAGCATCAACGACAGTTTGTGCATCGACGGCCATCGTTGGAACTAGTCTTACAGCGGTGGTGAAGGTGAATGAGATAGAATAAGGAACATGAATCTGTTCTAATGCAAGTCCGAGATCGTCCGCTGAAGTGGTCATGAAGAAGAATGAAAATGCGGACATGATTGTGAAGAAGCGTAGAGTGAATGCAATAGAGAGAACCAACGCTGTGCCGAAAATAAAGTTCATAATGAAAATGAAAACGCCAAGGAATAGCCCTCCTCTCATGGATCTAAGCCATTTTCGGCTTGTTTTCGCCATTAAAATGAGCGGAATCTGAAAAAGAAAGATCGTAATCAGTGCAAAGACGTTCGTGAACATGAGAGCTGTCGTGAAGATTCCGATCGTTAGAATAAACTTTGCGCGCGGATCCATCCTGTGAATCGGGCTATCAATTCTCGTGAACTTGAATCCTTCAACGAACCGGAGTGACAATTATTTCACCGCCAATGGCCAGAAGTCTGGACTGCTTCTCGGAGTTTGGGAACAAGAAACTCTCTCGCTGCGTAGGCATCTATTATGTCAAGAGTTTTTCCTGATATTGGTAGTTGATGCATTAACTCGGCAATTTGCGGCCTCACCAGGGATGCTTGCGCAAGTAATTCATCGTTTGTTAGGATCTTCGTGGCAGCGTCGTCAGCGATTACCGTTCCTTTTGAGAGGAGAACTACACGGGGTTTGCATTCAGCCACGAATTCAACATCATGTGTAACAATGACAATGGTTTTGCCCTGCGAAATTAGTTGCACGATGAAGTTCCTTAGCCGGTCTTTCTGCAGATAGTCTTGTCCTATCGTCGGTTCATCCATAATGATGTGCTTAGGATCCCAGACTAAAATGGCCGCAAGTGCAACGCGCTTTCGTTCGCCACCGCTCAAAACAAAGGGAGAAGAGTCAACGTATTTCTCAAGATCCAGCGCCGTCAGTATGTTTGTGACCCTTCGTTTGACGACTTCCTCATTGAAGCCGAAATTCCGTAAAGAGAAGCTAAGTTCTTCAGAGACCGTCTCAGCGAACAATTGATGGTCTGGATTCTGAAAGATCAGTCCAACATCACGAGAAAGCTGCGCCACTGATTTCTCCCGTGTGTCTGTGCCGTCGATCATTACGCTTCCAACCCGCGGTTTCAACAATCCGTTGAACATTTTGACGAGTGTCGTCTTGCCCGCTCCATTCTCGCCCATTATCGCAACGAACTCACCGTCCTTAATCTGGAGGTTCACGTTAGTGAGAACATCAGATGAGGCACCGATATACCGGAAACTCGTGTTGTTGACAGAAATCATTGATGAAGCACCTTTCTCAACTCACTTGAGGCCTGTTCGACTGTTATGGGATTAGTTGCTATGGGAAATCCATCACGCCTCAGTAAATGGAATAGCGTGGTCACTTTAGGTAAACCAATGCCAATTAGACGTGCTTGATCGCCATATACTGCTTGGGGGGATCCGTCGAGCGCCACTTTTCCCTTATCCATTACAATGACTCGATTTGCGTAACGTGATACTATGTCTAGTCTATGCTCGACCAAGAGCGTCGTCAGTTGTAATTCCTGGTTCAGTTTGGCTATTACACCTACAATGTCTTCAGCGGACCGTGGGTCGAGGAAGGAAGTGGGTTCATCAAGGACAATTATGCTCGGCTTCATTGCCAGTACACCAGCTATGGCTGCACGTTGCTGTTGGCCCCCTGAGAGCTCATATGGGGCTTTTTCTCGTAAATTCTCAATTCCTGTCGACTTCATCGCCCACTTCACTCTCTCCAGAGCTTCTTCCTGTGGAATGCCCAGATTTTCTACGCCGAATGCTACGTCGCGCTCGACTGAGAGGGAGAACAGTTGATTTTCTGGATTCTGAAACACGAACCCTATGTGTTTTGAGAGCTCAGCAGTTGACTTGCCATTTACGTTTACATCGTCCACAAGGAGGTCCCCTCGAACTTCGCCAGAGTAGAAATTGGGAATAAGCCCGTTCAAACATCGACAGAAAGTTGTTTTGCCGCATCCGCTTGGTCCAGTTAGTATTACGAATTCGCCCTTCTCAATAGAAAGCGATACGTTCTCCATTGATGGCGTGTTTGCGCCGACATATGTGAATGATAAGTTACGCGCCGATATTGCTGGCATCGATGAAGATCTCACCTGCTAATTGTTCACGTGACGACCCTGTGTTTGAGATGAATCAAGCGCAGTAGCTTCAGCCACAGTATTAGATTTTGACTTGTGAGCCAAGAATTCGCGTATGACTTTGACTGAGAGCCTCAGTGCCTCACTTGCCTCGCCTTTGACGTTTGCTCCTGCGGCTGTCGCATGACCTCCCCCCATCCCCCCCATCTGTTGTCCGATAACGGATGCGAGGTCAGTGCCAAGGTGTAGCCCTGACCCCTGAACGAATTCGCGTGTGCATCGAAAGCTTACCGTTAAGTTATCATTCCTTTTCCCGGCAACGACGGCTAAGTGGGCTCCCAAAGCGATGAGTCCTCTCGCTGCTGAAGCATGATAGGAACCTATTTCGGATGTGGCGATCAGCCAGCGGTCAATTCTCTCCAATCTGAGCCTCTGAGCTGATTTGACTCGTGCAATGCGTTCTGATTCTTCCATCACTTGCCGAGTTAGTACGAGGGCCTCCTCGGGGGCAGCTCCGGTTTTGATTAGATCGTAGGCAGCTGCGTATGTCTTCCTTGTGCCTATTGCCAAATGACCAGTTTCGACAAGCAAGCCGATAAGAAGTGCTTGGGAGACTTTGCTATCTGGTCTAATGTGCATTTTTGCGAACATCGCAAGAATAATCTCGCAAGTTGAGGTCGCATTTTCTTCACATATGACAAGCGTTGCTGTTTTGGCATTCTCTGTGTGTGGAGCATGATGGTCTATCATTACAATAGGCTTTGATGAGCGATGAACTGCTTCGCGAAGTTCGCCCAATTGCTGTAAGGTGTTTGTGTCAACGGTTACGATCAGGTTGAAGTCGGATAGATTGGGATTCTCTTCTACGACCAATGGCACAGCAGTAGTGAGAATTTGCTTGGATAGCTTGCTGACCCCGCCGGGGGACGTGAAAGATGATCGTATCTTATGATTAATTCTGCGAGCGAACACTGAGAAAGCATAAGCAGAGCATACAGCATCAGGGTCGGAATTCTGATGTCCAATAATCAGAACTGAGTCTACTTGTCGAAGCAGCTTGACTAAGTTTGAGAACCCACGCAAAGATTTAGCTCCTGTACTTTCGCCTCGGCGGCGGAGAAGGCCGCATCGGTCGCCTTGTCAACCAGAGCCTGCAAATCTTCATCGCCGATCAGAAGTTCGACGGCAACATCAACGGCGAGGACTAGTGGTTTGTCTCCCACAGCTTCAACCGTGACATCGAGATCGCTTACCCGTTTTAGGGAGATCTTCGAGAAAAGGGCTTGTCTTGCTGCCTCTTCAGCCGCTATGCAGATTTTTTCGACCTCATCTATTGTGGGTTTCCGACTTAACTCAATATGCATTGGGGCTCCCTTGCTGCTTTGAGATCTGACGAGGAGGGATGCTTACTTACTGAGATGCCTGCTTCGGTCCCTTTAACTTCTCCTGTAACTTCTCCTGAACTTCCTTTAACCGCTCTCTTGTCCTATCTTCTTGCTTTCCCAAAACGATAACGCGCGTAGACATCAGCTCTTTTCTTTCCTTCAGCTCCGTAAGTAAAGTCTGTCTGGTTGATTTGACAAGTATGCTGCCGACGCTCTTGTATACTGGGTTATCATCCGTTGACTTCTCAAGCTCAGCAAGCGCCTTGTCGGTCTCACTAAGCTCCAGCTCTACCTGCTGCTTCTGATTCACAATTGACTGCAGAGTCTGCTGAAGTTGTTGCAGTCTCACTAGCTGTTCCTGAAGTTGTGGGGGTAATTCGACTTCTTCACTCAATCTAGACGCCTCAGAACTTGAGAATCTGCGTAGCCATAAGAGGGCAGCTAATTAAGAGTTGCCGATTTCGGAGGAAAACTATTCCCATGGAGATAGTCAGCGAGATTGACTAACCGTACAGGAATCAGCTGAACGTTCTGATGTTCTAAGCTCAGGAAAGTAATTCTGGAACAGTTCAAGAGTGGTCCCATAGCACCAGAATTAGCGTAGTCGGGAGGTTTGCAAATTTGACTTTTTCGTGTGTGGGTCTGCTGGTGCGCACACAAAGGAATGCATCATGGAGTACGATTGCTACGAATCGTGTTCTTCCGAGTAAAAGCCGTCTCTTAGAAAAGCAAGCCACGCAACATACTCTAAGGCAAGCAAGACGGTAATGTCAGAGCCAGAACCCATCAACTTTCAGAGTGAATGCCGATCGTAAACAGTAAACCAAGAGGCGCCTCGGCCAGAGCGCATGCTCACGAAGGATCCGAAAATTGCTACCATGACTATCGCGGCCACAGCGAAGACATAACGCCACATCTGTTAATTCGACGAAGCTCAGCGTTGTGTGAACTTGTTAAGGCAATTAGGGCATACGCAATCCGATGCCAACCCCCGAAGTATATGCAGAGCTTCTGCAGACACTTTGATATCGGTGCACCAACATTTACCTGAACCCTTCCCGCATAGAAACGAATCGCCGCATAACTCACATTGTAACTCACGAGGCATCAGCGGCACTCCGGAATCGGTCACACCAGACATCCTGCTTATCTAAGATTCTTCTGCTTGGCGCAACTGAAATTGAACTCTAGTGAGGTGAGAAACATTCGGGCAAGTGTATCTCGCGTTGGCCTTCATAAGGGACTGGCAGAACATCGGAAAGCCGTAATCACCGAGATTCTTGACTCAAGAAAGAACGAGCAAACGTAAGGAAAATGGTGACTGTAAGGTGTGGAAGTTTCCGTTGTTTATCAAGAGTTTTCAGTCTTGCTCGACAACCTTGTCCTTTAATTCAGCACATATGTAATCTGCTTGGGGAGTCACCATAATGCCTGAATTAGTAAAGAAAGGCATTGAGTTCGATGATGCTACTCGCGTTGCCACGGGTTATCTCAGCTACGCAAGTGCAAAAGTGCCCCTTCCAAACAAGTTTGCAACTACTACAGAGTTCAAGGCGACTCGACTAGTCGGCCTGAAACAGGATTTTCCATCGGAGATCATTGTTGCAGGTAAACTGATTTACCCGGAGACGCTGAAACGTATTCTGAAAGAGGAGGATTTTCTCAAGGAGTTCGCTAGGCGCCTTGCTCGTGAGACTTCTGCTCATGAAGAAGCATTGAGCACTCTCTTTCTAATCTTAAAGGGAGAGGCGGCGATCACGGAAACGAGTGATCTCAGGACAGTCCTTGACCTGCAGTACTTTGCAGATATTGATATCCTGACCGTGCAGCAGAGTCCCGGGGTCTCCACGACTGATTTCATCTCACAAGTCAGATTCGCTGAGAGATGGCTAGACAATCGAGGTATCGATAAACCTCTCATGCCTGTGCTGGCTCCATCAATGGATGATTTTGACAAGACTCTAGGAGCCGTTATGAAACGTAAGCCAAAGTTGCTCGGTTTCGACATGAAAGGGGGGTTCTATTATCATGCACTTCGATCCTTAGAGAGCGTCAAGGACAAGAACCCCGAACTCTGGATACACGTTTTCCAAGTACCTCCAAAGGTCAGGTTCGCCAGAAGTCTACTAAGATGTTCGGAAGGAATGGTATTGCCACTCTTCGGGGTCGACAGTTACAATAGGTGGGTTGTGCCTCCGCCGCCTGTACCCCTAACGAAAGACAAAATCAACATGTTCGATTCCACTAATTGGGGAGTGTTTAAGCGCAAAGAGTGGAACAAGGAGTATGGCACGAAGCTGAACTGTACGTGTCCCATGTGTAACAAGCACAGACTACCAACCTTTTTCTTGGGTGAAGTCCTGACAGTGCTGGGAAGAAGCAAAGTTCATGACCATTATGCGCAACGAGAGCAGCTTTTTGAACTCGGCAAACGTGTGAAGTCAGGGAATGCCAAAGGTTTCATCTCAAGAAAACGATATCCGAGTGCATTCCTAAAGCAAATAGCAGATTCCGAAGCGCCTAAAGCTTAACCTCCGCCATCCTAGTCATCAGTGCTTTCAGGTCAATTTCGGATTGCGTCCGCCATCCGAGCGAAGTGACGCCCGCGTCGTCCTCTTCGAGGTACCCTGTTCTGAGAAATATGTCGACAAGAGTTATCGATTTCCATCTGCCAAACTTGTTCGAGAGCAGTTTCTCTAGATCTTCTCGAGGAGCTTTTCCCTGTTTTGACAGAAGATACGCGACTGTAGCGGCTAACGCAGCAAGGTTGTCAATTCGCCAACCAATCATCTTTGCTTCTTTCAGGCCCAAAGTTCCCTTTAACGTGATGCAATACCTGGTCTCGTCTGTAGCCGTTCGATCTTGCGTTGCGTAGGCTGGTGCGCGTTCTCTGACCTTTTTTATCTCTAGGTCGAGCTCGGACAGGAGTTGGTTGAGTTGTTCAAGTACCTGTTCGAAATTCTTGCCGACCTTTTCTTTGAGCTCCCACTCTTTGGCGCCAGGGATTTTTCCCCTACGAAATAACAGAAGATGCATTGCTCTCTTCAGCTTATCAGAGTAGAAGGCCTGAGTTTGCGTTGCTTCCTTGTTTTCCATTTTCATTTGCTCCTTGGTATAGGAATGGGAAAGCTCACACTGTTCGGTGCAGCTTTTCCAGTCGGTTGATCAATTGGTGTAAGTGATAATTTGTTGTCTTCTGCGTGCAACTTTGCGAAGCCGTAGGTGATGAGAAAACTGACGAAATATGCCCTACGCACAGTCTCTTGATAGTTAGATCCGCGAATGAAGTTCCAATAATCCGCAAATTTTGACGTCTTACATGCATCACGGAGTTCATCAAGCAATTTGGCGATTTGCTTGTTGAATTCTTCTCCGTGTATTCCTAACCCTGTGAGCGTGTCGACGTTGGTTGCTGAAGGTGGTTTTCCTTCGATGAGTTCTCTCTTTTTCCAGCGTTCTGCAATCGGAAGTAGAGCATCCCAATAGTTCAAAGCATCGGTGACAGTTTGCTCGGTTAGCTGTTCGAGTTCTGCGAGTGGATGCCAACTCTGAAGGAGGACCTCGACGAGTCTCTTCTCGCTCATGTGCTCGACCTTCCTGATGATGAATTCTGGGTCAACGTATAGGGCGCTGGATTGAAACTTGAGTTGAGTATTCTGAAGTCTTACCACCTCTGATAGGCGATTAAGCGTGTGTGCGTCCATACAATGATCTCCAAAGGTTTCCCATAAGGGGAAGAATTGCCGCAGTGTCTCTACGCCAAGCTTCACGTCAAGAAAGAATGGGTTGAATTTACGTTCCGAGATTGCGTCGCATGTCTCAACGAGTTCCTTTAGCTCCCGTCTTCCAGCTGCTAAGCTGCGCTTATTCTTCGATTTGTCACTCATCAGTCTTCAGCTCGCTTACTACGGAGGCTCCTTCGACATTCTGAACCACAATTACATGACTGTTATCTGAAACGTTAATCTGTCCGGGTGTTATCGCGACATATTGACCTTCTTTCATTCCCTCTGAACTTGAGATGATTAACTGAGTTACTAGTTCCCTGTTCTTCGGATCCATGTGCACATCAAATTCGTCTATTGCTCTGAACGGAGACGTTATGTGCTGTTGGAGAGCGAGGAGAAATGCCATCATGGCAATGCTCCTTTCTCCGCCGCTCTGGGTGAAAGCATCTAGGGGAGTAGGCTTGTTCCCTTTGAAGCCTACGAGTATCTCGATGCCGCACTTGTCGATGTCTCGTGAGGATATCAGCCTGATTGCGCCGGTTGCACCCACGCTGGTTAGCATCTCGTTATATCGGTTTGTTGAGTTTTCGAGGAAGTGGGTCAATACATCGCGCCAGCGTGCGAGGCGTTTATCGAGTTCGGTGAGTACTTCTTGTCGGCTGACTGCGACCTGATCTGCCTTTTGACGTAATTCCTCATATACCTTAGCGTAGGAAGAGAAGACTTTCTCTACGTCTTCGGAGATGCTTGATAGTGGTCTCATCTGCTCCTCCACAACCCCCGTCTCCAGCATTATGTCAACGATTTTCCTGGGAACCTCTGGGGCTGGTCCACCTTGTTCTGCTTGGGCAAGCAGTGGGTCAACTTCTTCTCGTGCCAACCGCACTTGTGCCTGAAGGTCGGCTATATCCTCTGAGAGCAATTTCTTCTTGAACCCAGATACTTCGTATTCGACGTTCGTATCAATGAGGCGGGTAAGTGCGTCTTCAAGGCGACCGCTCGTGTCACCCATCTTTTCGCTAAGAGATGTCATTTTGTCCTTGGCTTTTGCTAGATTCTTCTGTGATTCTTCCGCAGTCATAGTCCACGACTGTCGCAGTTTGTCAAGGCTTTCGAGTTGTGTACTGTTGATGGTTTGCGTGTCAAGAGGTTGAAAATTGCGTAGGAGGTTTGTTGTCCATTCTAGGTTGACTTCATGCGTGGTCGTTTCCTTAACTGCTTCAATCCTCTTGCCTTCAAGTTCAACTCTTCCTAAATTGAGTTCATCGAACTTTGCTTGACGTTTTTTCTTGACTTCCGCGAGTTCTTGTATCTTGTTTTCAATTGATTGAAGTGCACGCGATTTCGAATCGATGCGAGTTTGTAGATGTGATAGGGCTTCTTTTCGCTTCTGAATCCTGGCCCAAAGTAGCTCTCGCCTTAGTGCATCGAGTTTTGTTTCCAATTGCTTCTTCTGAAGAAACCTGTCGTATTCACGTTTCCAGTAATCATGGGTCTCCTTTGTTGATTCGAGTACTTGTGCGAGAGATTGTTCCTCGCTTGCTACACTCTCTAATCGTTGTTTTGCGTCGAAGACATCTTCTCTGTAGGACTGGAAGCCGACCGCTTCTTCAAGCATTTTCAGTTTATCTTGAGCGCTAACCGCCGCAAAACGTCCTACCATGAATTGATGCATAATCACTAGGATGTTGTCCGGATTGAGACCGAGTGTCCTAAAGACATCAGTGACGGAGGATTTCGGAACTGTTTTGTTTTGAAGGAGATAGTAATAGTTTCCATTATGCTTCAGCACCCGCGTGACCGTAACCGTGTCTGTATGAAAGTGAGGGAACGGACGCTTCTCGCCAGAATTATCAAGGACTAATGTAATCCTCGCTTCTTCTGTTCCCCATTTTATTAGGTCGCTTAGTCTCTTAGATCTCTCAGTGTACGCCTGACCTAGCACAACAGATATTGCTAATAAGATCGATGACTTTCCAGCGCCGTTAGGTCCGCAGATGAGATTCAGCCCAGGCTCTAATGGTACGTACGCGTTCTCGTACGACATGAAATTTGTGAGCACTACGCCTCTTATCATCTAGCCCGAGCTACCGTTTGGAATCTAAGCATTTCTCGATGCGTAAAAATGTTCAGGGGTCGGAACCGACGATGCAATTCACCCATCGGTCCATGTTGTGACGAGAAGTCTGTATATGATTGTTGAGTTGCGTGCAAATGCAATGACCATTATGTAAGTTTATATAAGAATCAGATCTCACGGATGTTTGCGGCGGGAGTGAAGAAGAGAGTTTGCAGAGGCTCGGCAAAATTCTGCATTTATCGAAAAGTCGTAGCCTCATAGTAAAATGCGAACCAGCCCGCTTTGTAAGAATGGGAATCAAGGCTTGCGATAGTAAACTCAAGGAGATTGGAAAAGTTCACGATATCTTTGGTCCAATATCTTCACCATACCTGTCTGTCAAGCCAACAGTCTCTTCGCCAGAAAAATACGTAGGTCGCATCGTGTACTCTCTAGATTAAGGTAGATGAAATAGTGTCCGAAGATTCAGATGCTGAAGTAGGCGAAGCGCTACAATCCCAGAGCAAAATCCGAGTCTGTCCAGAATGCGGCGGACCGAAACTAATGAGAGATTACGAAGCAGCAGAGATTGTGTGCGTGGCTTGCGGCTTCGTCATCGACGAAAAGATAGCTGACACGAGACCAGAATGGAGAGCGTTCGATGATGAACAAAAATCTAAGCGAGGCGCGTGTAGGCGCACCTTTGACTTATACGATACATGATAAGGGTCTATCTACAGTAATCGATTGGCGCGACCGCCGCGCTCTAGGAAAGAGAGCTACTGCAACTCAGAGACTAGACCTCTATAAGCTTCGAAAATGGCAGAGCCAGAGTACGCGTATCGGACGCCACGGAAAGAAATCTCGCCGTTGCATTGGCCGAACTTAGTAAACTCGCATCAGCCCTCAACTTGCCAAAGAATATTCTCGAAACGGCTTCTGTGATTTATCGTCGTGCAATAAAGAAGAGGCTAATTCGTGGAAGGTCAATTCACAACGTGACTGCTGCCGCAATCTACATGAGCTGTAGACAGTGCGGTGTTCCACGGACGTTAGATGAGATCGCTGCATTCTTCGAGCCTCAATAAGAAGGACATTGGCAGGAGTTACCGGTTCATGGTGCGGGAGCTGGAGGCGTTCGTTCCTCCATCTACCAGCCGAAATTATGCTGCACGATTCAGCAATAAGCTCATGATCTCAGGCAAGGCTGAAGCAATCGCGATAAGGATATTGGAGATAGCTAAGCAAATGAAATTGACTAGCGGTAGGGGTCCTACTGGCATTGCTGCAGCTGCGACTTACATCGCTACTGTGCTCACGAACGAGAGGAAGACGCAGAGAGAAATTGCAGAAATTGCAAACGTCACGGAAGTGACGATTAGGAATCGTTACAAGGAGTTATTGGAGCGTCTTTTCATAGAAGTTCCGCTCTAGATTTGTTTTGCTGTTTTCTTCGTTTTATCGAGTTCGCGTAAGCCTAGCTCGTACTTCTCTCCATCTATTTCCCAAACCTTGGAGTAGTAATCGTTCTGCAGTTCTCTACCCGTGGT
Organism: Candidatus Bathyarchaeota archaeon; assembly: GCA_963783645.1. Lineage (GTDB taxonomy): Archaea > Thermoproteota > Bathyarchaeia > 40CM-2-53-6 > 40CM-2-53-6 > FEN-987. Next base: position 84,976 of record CAWAOH010000016.1, read on the forward strand.
TAGCGTGAGTTTCCTGGCTCGTACCTCATGCGCCATATAGTTTCGCCTGCTCTGGAGCAGTTTGAAGTTTTTGGGGGAGACGACCATATATCCCTCGACATATGAGTCGACCTTAAGGTCCATTTCCTTTCGCATCTGTTGCATTCTCCGAACAAGGTCTCGGGCCAGTCCTTCGGCTAAATCGCTCTCTGTTAGTTTAAGATCCACGTATACCGATCCGTCGGCGAATTCTGCCTTCGCAAAGCGTGATGTGTTTGCGGCCTGTTCTAAGGTGACTCCTTTGGATTTGGAAGTGAGTTTTGATTGATTTCGCGTTGGTTTGCTCGCGGAGTAAAGATGCATATCTTCTGAGTGATTTTCCTACAGCCTTGGAATCCGATGCAACGACCACCTGCCTGACAGGCTGTCGTTGTTTCAATGCTCTTCCGCCACGGGCTAACGCTGCGGCAGACGTAATCGCCTGAACAGTTCTCATCTCTTCCTCGAGCTCGTCGTTTATCCACTTCTCATCAACACTTGGCCAGCTCAGCAGATGAACTGTTTCCGGATTCTTGCGTCTCGGCGTTTCTGAACATGTATCTATAGATCGATTCTGAAAGGAACGGTGTGATTGGTCCAAGCATTATCAGAGCTGACCTCAATGCCAAATACAATACCGCATAAGCCGATAGTTTGTCCCGAGTCTCTTTCTCTACCCATGTTCGTCCGCCTGATGTATCGAATATAAGTGTGGCTAAGGTCATCTACCAAGAATGATTTGAGTCTTCGAACTGCTTCATGTACCCTGTATTCGTCCATGGCTTTCGTGACTTCTCTGACGGTGCGATGGGTTCTGCTTGCCAACCATAGGTCTTCGGGGCGTAGTGATCCCGGAGCTTAGTGATAGTCCATTGTGAGGGCTTGAATTTATCGAGGCTCATGTATGTGCCTGCAAAGACAAATGTGTTCCAGAAAGTGTCTAGGTCGCCGCTGTACTGTTTACGGCGTCCCATGAAAATTTGAGATCTTCCCAGATGGTTGACTGAAGCACGTAGTACCTGAAGGGGTCGCGTCCGAATTTCTCTACGACCTCTTGAGATGTGACGAAGTTACCGTGTGATTTGTGCATCTCACGTCCTTTGTCATCTAATACAAATCCATGCATCAGGACGGTTTTGTATGGTGAACGATCAAAAGCAACGATTCCCGTCTTAAGAAGCGAGAAGAACCATCCCGAGATCTGGTCCCGTCCTTCCACTATGAAGTCCGCAGGCCACCAATACTTCGTATCTTTACTGTTCTTTGGGTGACCGAGGCAAGCGTAGGAGGCGGCTCCGGAATCATACCATCCGACCATCACGTCGTGGAATCCGTTTCATTTCACCGCCACATTTGCAGCGGAGCACTACTTTGTCGACCCACGGGACATGTAGGCTCCTTATCTCTGCTGGACCTTGGGCGTTCTGCAAAAGCTCATCCTTAGAACCTATAACGATTCGATCTCCACACGACTCACAAACCCAAACAGGGAGAGGGGTTCCCCAGAATCTCTGGCTCGAAACTACCCAGTCCTTTAGGTTTTGAAGCCAATTCTTGAATTGACTGGCCCCAGCCCAATCGGGTACCCAAAATGTTGAATCAACTTCCTGTATGAGGTGATCCTTCAGGTGGGCGACACGCACAATCCATTGATCGGTAGCTCTAATGAGAAGGGGGGTTTTGCATCGCCAACATACTGGGCTGCGGTGTTCTATTTCCTCTGCGTAAAGGAGCATTCCTAGTGATGTTGAGGTCATCGATTACTTCTTGGTTAGTGTCTCTGACGGGCTTTCCTGCGTACTTTCCTGCATCCTTCCAGGAACTTGCCTTGATCATCGACAAGCATAAGACTGGTAGTTTGTTTTGTATTCCGACTTCGTAGTCTTCTTCGCCATGTCCTGGTGCGGAATGCACACATCCGGTGCCGTCTTCGAGAGTAACGTATTCCTTGCTCAGACGACTCGGTGCGCGTCTTTCAGTGTTGCTTGGATCGGAACGAGTGATTCCAAGGGTGACCGTATATCGTAGTCCTTCAAGCGCAGTCCCCGGGAAGCTTTCAACGACTTCAAACTTGGTGCCCGTTGTCTGTTCCACATTTTCGACTCGCCCTTTTGCGAGTATGTAGATTTGGTCGCCACTCTTGGCTCTAACATAATCAAAGTTGGATTGATCATTACAGCTACATTCGAAGGCAGAGTCCAAGGTGTAGTTGTCCAAATTAGGATGAATTCGTTGGTTTTTCCTTCCACTGGAAACTTGACGTATATTGAAGGGTCGCGAAGCATTTTGTATTCGAGAACGACTTCATAGTCTGATAGGACTGTTTCGCATCGTGGGCACCAGTGGACTACTCTCTGGCCGTGTTCGAACAATCCGTTGGTCCATGCGCGCTTGAGACTCCACCAGTCACTCTCAATATAGGCATCGTCATGTGTCATGTACGGTTTAGACCAATCCATCCAAACTCCAAGATCTTGAAAGGTTCGAGTCATTGATTTCGAATTAGCTTCGGCAAACTCTTGGCAGGCTGAAACGAACCGCTCCAAGCCCATCTCTTCAATTTCTTTCTTGGTCTTCACGCCAAACTTCTGCTCAATTGCAAGTTCGATCGGAAGTCCATGGCAATCATATCCGGGCTGATCTCTCACATTGAATCCACATGCCCGCTTGTACCGGATGACAGTGTCTTTCAGGACTTTATTCCAGCATGTGCCTATATGTGGAGTATCTGAGCTGGGAAAAGGTGGGCCGTCCAGAAAATAGAACTTACGACCGCGCGACTTTTGTTTCTTCACTAACTCATATGCGTTTGATTTATTCCAAAATGAGAGTATCTCTTCTTCAGTAGTCTGTGCTTTGTACTGTTTCGGGAGTGTACCTACGTACTTACTCATTTCTGACTAACCTCAAATTGCAAGATTGAAACATGATGCAATTCTGTGGCCGAGCTCAGTGAATTAGTGGATGATTTGTCGGCCACCTTTCAACACGCGCACCATTGAAGCGACGATCACCTTTTCGTCTTATTTAATTTAGCGTACCATTTCGAGACCTTTTTGAGGTTGCAAGATCTGACTGTTGCCAGAGCAAGTTGTACTGTCTAGGAATTGAGTCGACGGCACATACATTCGGCGTGAGTGTTGTCACTGATACTGGGGAGATCCTTTCCGACGTGCGTGATGTCTATAAATCCATCTGCCGGAAGTGGCATTCATCCTAGAGAGGCAGCGGAACATCACAGCGAAAAAGCTGCTATTGTACTAGGTGATTGTTTCAAACAGACAGGTGTATCTGCTTCGACAGTTAGATGCAATCGCCATCGCGCTCGGTCCAGGACTAGGTCCTTGTCTAAGGGTCGGAGCTACCGTAGCAAGGTCATTAGCTTCCTACCTTGACATCCCGCTAATAGGGGTCAACCATGCAATCGGTCATATCGAAATCGGAATTCTCACATCTGGTGCGAAGGATCCGTTAGTGGTGTTGGTGTCTGGTGGTCATACATTGATCGCTGCATACTCTGGAGGTCGATGGAGAATTTTCGGTGAGACGGAAGACATCACGATCGGTAACCTATTCGACATGTTCGCACGAGAGATCAATCTCCCCTCACCAGCGGGGCCCGAGATAGAGAAGCTAACTCGACACGCGACCAAATTCGTTCCATTACCTTACGTCGTAAAGGGTAATGACGTGTCGTATTCGGGCCTCCTGACAGCGTCTTTATCCAAACTTCGGACCGGGGAAGAACTGTCTAACATATGTTACTCGATGCAGGAGGTCTCATGCTCTATGCTAGCTGAGGCTGTGGAAAGATCGCTGGCCTACACGGGCAAGAAGGAAATTCTTCTCACTGGCGGAGTGGCCGCGAACAAATCGCTGCAGGACAAACTCGAGAAAGTTGCGAAAATCCATAACGCTGTCTGTTACACGGTTAAGTCTCCTTTTACAGGAGACAATGGGGCTCAGATCGCATGGACCGGAATTCTATCTCTAAAAGCAGGGATAATGACCCAAGTGGAAAATTCACACGTAAGGCCAAGGTGGAGGCTTGAAGATGTTGACACCCCGTGGAGAAGCTGAGCTTCCCATTCTCATATATACGGGAGCCGAAGCAGCCATCTACTTGCAGAAATGGTTCGGCGAATTAGCCATCCGAAAGCACAGAATCCCAAACCGTATAGAGTTCCAGAACTCGACGAAAGCATACGTCATCTAAGGACCTCGCATGAAGCTACAATGCTCCGTGAGGCACGAAAGCTCGGGGTAGCAGTCCCTACCATATTCCATGTGGATCCAGACTCATCATCATTGATCATGGACTACATTAGTGGCAAAACGTTGAAAGAGGAATTATACGTGTTGCCAAAATTAAAACGACGAGCGAGTTGTAGAGGGTTAGGTGAGCTTCTCGCGCTAATGCACAAAGGTGGAATTGTACACGGGGACATCACGCTTTCAAACGTAATATCCCAAGACGGCAAGTTATTCATGATCGACTTCGGTCTCGGCAATTTCTCCAAGGAAATAGAGGACATGGGAGTAGACCTTCTACTCTTGAACCGATCTATGCGTAGTACCCATTACTTGTTTCATGCTGAACTCTTCAAATCCTTCATCAAAGGATACAGTGGCGTCATCGGACCTAAATCTAGCAATGAAATTGTCGAAAAGATGCGAGAGATCGAACGAAGAGGAAGGTACTTTGAAAGAGGTTAACCACGTTGTTCAATTCGCAACAAAGAACACGGACAAGTATAACGAGGCAGCGCGAGTCGCTGCCCTCCATGGAATTGAATTAGTGCATCTGAATTTAGAGAAGTATGAGATCCAAGCCGACGATTTGGGTAAGATTGCCACAGTTGCAGCCGAACAGGCCCATAGGCAAACGAAAGTGTCAGGAGTTGTCGCAGAGGATGCAGGCTTCTTCGTCGACGCCTTGAATGGTTTCCCTGGTCCATACTCATCCTATGTTTACAGAAAACTCGGCGTAGATGGCATTCTGAAATTGATAGGAAAGGTTGACGAAAGACGAGCCTATTTCGCCTCTGCAGTCGCTTATTGTAGTGAGAGGCAAACCATCTGCTTCGAAGGAGTTGTGAAAGGAAATGTGTGTTTCACACCGAGAGGTCGTCACGGTTTCGGTTTTGATCCCATCTTCATTCCTGATCGAGGCGATGGGAGAACCTTCGCGGAGATGGATATTGACGAGAAGAATCGTTATTCGCACAGGGCATTAGCTTTCTCAAAATTCTGCGAGTGGACTAAGTCACGGTCTCTGCACAAATGACTAACTTAATTAGCTGAAGCTTAAGACTAGGCTGAAAGTCAATGTTGTTGCTTGGAGTGTGACTACGTCGGCTAGACTCTACACCAGTAAACGCGGAAAATCTGGATCAACACGTCCGATCAGTAAGAAGACGCCTTCTTGGTGCAAGTATACATGCAGATGAAGTCGAGGCACTTGTACTGAAGCTTGCTAGAGAGGGGAATTCTCCAAGCACGATCGGGTTCTGCTCAGAGATCAATATGCAGTACCTCTCGCAAGATCGGTAACAGGCAAGACTGTGAAGCAGATACTTGCAAGCGGCAACAGAGCGGTGCCTTGCCAGAGGACCTAGCAACACTTGTGAAGAAGGCGGATGACCTGCGGAAGCATCTCGAGAAGAACAGGAAGGACTATGTTAACAAGCGCTCCCTGGCGATGGTGGAATCTAAAATCCATCGATTAGTGAAGTACTATAGAGATAAAGGCCAACTACGGCCAGATTGGGAGTACAAGCGCATCGTAGCTCAGTGGCATAGTGAATGGCCACGGACGTTGAATCCGCGGTCCTTTCATAGCACGAGCCAAGGAAATTGCAGGGACCATTCGAGACTGCCTCAGCGCTGGCTCATATTTCGTAGCAGTTTCTCATCACGATGCAGATGGTATATCGTCTGCTAGCATAATTGGCTCGGCATTGGCGAGAGAAAAAGCGAGATTCACCGTAAGAATCGTCGAGGAGCTTCGCGAAGATGTACTCGATGGAATATCTCGCTTGCACCCCGACGTAATCGTATTCTCAGACATTGGCAGCGGATACTTGGATTTAATCAAAACGAGAGATATGGCTAAGACAATAATCATTCTTGATCACCATCCTCCCAACGCAGACCCACCCGAATCCATCCTTCAATTGAATCCTCATGATTACAAAATCGATGGTGCACGTTTGATCAGCGCGGCAGGAGTCTGCTATCTGGTTGCGCGAGAAATCTCGGAGCATTACAAGGATCTGAGTTCGCTCGCAATCGTAGGTGCATTGGGAGATATGCAGGACAAGAACGAGAAACGAGCGTTAATCGGAATGAACGAAATTCTCGTAGAAGATGGTATCGCATCAGGAACCGTCCGAGTCGACTCAGATCTTGTGTTATACGGTAGAGAGACACGCCCAATTCACAGAGCATTGGCCTATACAACTACGCCATATTTGCCTAATCTAAGTGGAAGAGAAGACAATTGCTTGACACTCCTATCAAACAGCGGTATTCCTGTAAAAGATGGCGATCGATTTCGGACGGTCGCTGATCTATCACAGGATGAAAAGAAGAAGATGCTGGACGCAATTATTGGTTATCTTGCCTCAATCGATTTCCAGACAAGCGTAGTCAAAGATTTGATAGGAACGGTTTACACTCTAACTCAACGAGCCTCCCGGAAGTCCAACGCGTGATGCACGAGAATATGCTGCCCTGCTGAATGCATGTGGTCGCACGGAAAATCCGTCCATCGGAATCAGCGTTGGTCTTGGAGATCGAAAGACAGCATTGCAGGAAGCCAATGAGGTCGTCGCAAGTTACAGAAAGACTCTGGCGAGTTACATGGAGTGGTTGACAAACACGCCTGATGCGATTCAAAAGTTCAAGACAATCTGGGTGATTCGTGGCGAAAATCAGATACAGGATACCATGACTGGCGCTTTTTCATCAATAATTTCATCTGCTGGAAATCTATCACAGGACCACGCGATTATTGTTCTAACAAAATCGAAGGAAGGACGGAATTAAGCTCTCCGCCCGAGCTCCACCAAAACTGCTTAAAGCCGGAGTAAACCTGGGCAGCAGCACTTAACTGCTGTTTCAAAGAAATACTCTGGATTTGGTGGAGGACACAACGTAGCGGCAGGTGCACATATCCGAGTCGAGGATCCAGTCGAATTTCTACAGGAATTGGACGCAGCAATACAGTCTCAGATGGATACCATGATAGCGGCAGAAATAGTGCTTGAATATTCATCAGCGTCTCTCGCCAGGAGCGTCATGAGCGCTCTCGAACCTGACAATCGTCTTAGTAAGGCAGATGCATGTCGAATTCTGGCGTCACCAAGGAAGAACGCTGCGTATCGCAATCATCAGTGTCCGACGAGTAGAAACAATGCAGTCGACCCTGCAGGACATATTCCGTTGCGTAAAAGCCGCCAAGGAGTCAATGTCTCTAGCAAGGCAACGGCGAAAGATCAAGGAAGATCAGAAGAAAGATAAACGATTTAAATAGCGCACGGATGGTAGCTTGCTGAATTCCGAAGCATTGGTGGAAAATTAATTGTCCAAAGCAACGAAGAAAGTCAGAGACAAATGGCGAATGAAGGAATGGTATGACGTCTATAGTCCATCTTACTTCGGGGAGAGAATAGTGGCAGAGTATTCCATGCGAGACTCCCGCTGCTCTCTTAGGTCGTGTAGTTGAAACAACACTATACGATATTACGGACGATTTTGCACACCAGTCAATCAAGCTATACTTTCTAGTAGTGAACACTAAGGACCATCGGGCAGAGACCATCCTCAAATCACATGAATATGCGACGGATTATTTGCGAAGTCTGGTACGTCGTGGCAGCACTAGAATGGATGGCATATTCAATGCCACTACAAAAGACCAGTTCTCAATGCGGATCTCCATTGTGGCATTCACCCGGGATCGAATAAAGGCTTCACAGGAACATGGCGTACGCCAGATCATGAGACAGATCGTTGAAGAGAAATCAACTTCCTTAACGTACGAACAATTATCACAGGAAATTGTCTTGGGCAAAGCTGGGATCCGACATTTACAATCTTGCCAAGAAGATTGCGCCGTTAAGGCATGTAGGAGTGCGAAAGTCGAAAGTTGTCTCAATATCCCCCTGGAGTAGTTGCCTCATCCAGCGCAGATCGTTGAACAAGCTCGAAGCTGCAGCCGCTACCGTGTAGTCTTCTTGTACATCCGCCGGATCTCTTCATGAATTTCATCCAGATCACGATCTAGGTCATCCAGTCCAGATTTTTTTGAGGGTCATTCTCTGAAAGAAGGCTTCTCATCTCTCCAACCTTCCTGTTAGATTTTTCGCAGCCTTTCTTGAAGATCAGCTGTTCGTTCAAGCGAATGGAGTATTCCAGCGAGAGAGCCAGTCACAGCACCTGCCGCTACTCCCACAATGAAAGATATCAAATCAAAGCCATGGTTAACTAAACCTAACTCTGTCAAGCTATTGAACACTGGACGCATGATCAGTTTCCGTGTAGAGGCATCCTCCTAATTTAAAGCGATGCCATGTGAGTCTATTCGATTTAAGTGGCTGACGGAGAAATGAAAGCGGTTGTTCTAGCGGCTGGAGAAGGTTCTCGGATGTGGCCCCTTGCTGAAACGAGACCAAAACATTTGCTGCCTTTGGCAGGTAAACCTATCCTCGGCCATATCTTACTGCGCCTTCTCGAGAATGGCATCTCAGATGTCGCTATTATCGTCGGATTCCAGGAAGAATTCGATAAGGCAAGCAATGGGAAGGACGGACATGGAGTGCGATTTGAAATAACATGTGCACCAGCCTAAATGGACTGGCACAGCCTCTGCACTTCGTATGGCATATGAAATGGTAGGAAGCGATCGATTTCTTGCCGTATATGGCGATTTGGTGAGTTACTTCTGTCGCCATTAGGGCTCTCGTAGAAAAAGCCCACGACTTCCCGAAGGGTTATGGGTGTCGTGAGAAAGCAGGATGCGTCTCAATATGGACTAATGAAGTTGGATCGTGACAATGATAAGCTCGTTAGCATCACTGAGAAGCCGTGGGCATGTTTGGAAAACCGGATGGATCAACTCCGGAATGTACGTGCTCGATGAGGAAGTATTCAAGGCGATTGAGCATACGACGGGGTCATCAAGCGGTCAGAGTATGAGCTGACTTCATCGTTACAATTGCTGATAAGAAGTGGTAAAGAGATCAATTGCGTCATCATTCAAGATTCAGACTGGCTAGATGTTGGCAGACCTTGGGATCTCTTGACGCTAACCAACGTATCCTTCAAGACTTGCATCATGTGCTAGGAACAATCGAAGAAGGTGTCACGTTAAAAGAGCCCGTTTTTGTTGATGAAGGCGCCTTGATTCAATCAGGCTCTTACATTGAGGGACCGGTTTATTGTGGAAAAAGAGTCAAGATAGGACCAAACGCCAGAGTTCGTCCCTATACGAGTTTAGAGGCGGATGTTGTTATCGGGCTGCTGTGACATCAAGAACAGCATTGTGATGAGAGGAAGCAAGATTCCGCACCTCTCGTATGTTGGTGACAGCGTGATCGGAGAAGAATGTAACCTAGGAGCAGGGACCATTACCGCAAATGTGCGTTTCGATAAGGGAACTGTGAGATTGAAAGTGAAAGGACATCTGTCTGATAGCGGCAGAAGGAAGTTAGGGGTCATAATGGGCGATCATGCTCAAACAGGCATCAACGTGAGCTTGATGCCAGGGGTGCGGATAGGTTCCGGAACATGGATCGGACCGGGAGCAGTAATTGATCGAAGATGTGCCTTCGGGAAAGAGTGTTTGTAGTGAAACAGAGTCAGAATCATGAAGCCGCGAGCTGTTAGGTCAGAAGATAGCTAAGCATGCCGCTTAGCACTTGTTATAGTTATCACGTCTCGGTCCTTCAGCACGTAATCATCTGCGAGTCGCATCTTTGATCTGACTTCAGTTGCATACAGAAAACCGGCTGCAAGATCTGAATGAATGACTTCGGCGAACTGTTTTGCAGTTGTTCCATAGGGAACAAGGTAGGCATCAGGGAGTACCCGGCCTTTATGGTCCGTGAGCTTCTCTGGATCTTCAACTGGGTAGATGGTTATCATTTGTAGGAGCTTGAAGAATGCCAAATTTAGGGCGTCCTGAACGCCGGTAGAACCAAATGGCAGCAAGACCTTCTCCCTAATTTTGTGAGAGCATTTGTTTGATCTGTATTCAAGTCAGCGTTTGTAGAAACGGTAAAGTTGCTGTTTCCAGGGATGTACGAGATTCGATTCTTCTCTGCTCCTCTCCGGAGAGCGAGTTCTGCTTCAGCGCAACAAGGAACCACTATGTTCCCAGTGTCTGTGAGTTTCTTCAAATTCTTCTCCGCTGGCTGGACGTCAATCTTGTTGGCTGCAATAAGCATTGGTTTAGAGAATTTTCGAAGCTCGGAGATGAGTGACTGCAATTGCCCATCTGACCAGGAGCCTGGTTTTTCGAAATTGAGCCCAGTTTTCTGTCGAGCCTTAGCAATATGGTCTCGACGGATTCCTAATCCACTGAGCTTTTCTTCGAGAAGTAACATCAAATCTTCCTTAGCGCCTTCCACGTCTTCTAATTGTCCGGTTCCACTCCTTCTTTACGATCTGTACGATCCACATATCGAGCTCGTTATTGAGAAATTGAACGTCTTCGGTTGGATCATGCATACCCGGGTTACAAGGTCTACCCTCAGAATCTGTAGCCCCTGCGGCGTCAATGACGTGGATTAGTGCATCCGCTTGCCGTATTTCGTCAAGGAATTGATTGCCCAAGCCTCTTCCTTGCCAGGCGCCTGGAACTAATCCTGCGCAATCCACCAGTTCAACAGGGATAAGGCGGATTCCGTCAACGCATGATGAATTGCCTGGAGTGTCTTTGACGTTGAATTCGCGACAGACGCAGTTGGTCCTGACATATCCTATCCCCACGTTTGGTTTTATCGTTGTAAATGGATAATTTGCTATCTGAACATGGGCGAGTGTTGCAGCACTGAAAAACGTGCTCTTCCCGACGTTCGGCTTTCCGACTACGCCTACAATGCGCGGCAATTCTGTCTTCCCAGCTCACGTACCCGACGGGTTGATGCCGGTGATTCTGATTCCTGCATCCTTGACTTTGTATCGGATGTTGATCCCGATCAGCAGTGCAGTTAATTGCTCGACTATTCGTGAGTTCTCAAGGCGCCCGCCATCAACTGCCCTGACGCCAGGTACTCTTATTTACGAGGTCCATTGTGGTTTTTCGCGTTTCCTGACTGTCACCACAAACGATTACATCGCAGTCTACTGTGCGGTTTAGGTCTTGTAATGCTTCGGCCACGACGTTCTGGAATGCAGATGCTACTCTAGTTCTAGGTGGCAGAAGCTTCACTGCCTGCTGGGCTGCGGAGCCTTCCCAAACTCCAAATGCTGTTGTGGCATTTCCGCCAATTGCGGTTGAAAGGGGCACCACAACATCAATGAACATGTCCTCAGGAGTTATACTTCCCGCAACTGATTTGATCATGTCGACATGTGCTGCAAATGGAACACACATTATGATTATGTCAGCAGCAGCTGCAGCCTTAGGATTTTCCATTCCAACGATTGAGGCGTTTGGTCCCAATATCTCGCCGTGCACGGTTTGCTGCATCTTCTGCCTTCTTCTGTTGCCTAGAACCGATGACTACCTTTTCCCCGGCCTTTGCAAGTCGCAAAGCTATGCCGAACCCTTGGTCTCCTGTGCCTCCAATTACTGCTATCGTGCGTTCTGCCATCTTACTTCAACTTATAATGTTGGAAACTCCTGAATTTTAAGTTCAAAGCCCGAAATTCGTTTCTCGAATTGATCCATCCTTATGTTGGAAACTCTTGAATTTTAAGATGAAGACTCGTGTTAATTCGTAAGTTGGTAAACTCACTAGACACCCACTTTCTCGTTTAGGGTTCATCGCTTGGTGAACAGCCGAGTTTGACCTGCGCTCCACTTCTATCCAAAGGACGGCATGAGTGTGTTGATAGCTAAACCAAGCAATAGTAAGGCGATCGAAACTGCGAACATCGCTACGATAAACCACCGGCACGTATCCGTTCCTACCAATGGGTTTGGAGAGGAGGCCAAATTGTACAGTACGAGTAATGCAAAGAAGGCAGAAATGATAAGGATTAGGGCGGCTGCTCCAAGATCTCTGGCTACAGACGGATTTGTCGTATGTGGCGAGACTAGAGCCACGATCACGGTAAGTAAGAGGCCGCTTGTAGATAGTAATGCGATAGATATGTCCTTGACTAAATCAACCTGATCTGCCAAGCACCCGAGCCTTCTTATGCGACTAGAGCATGCACGAGTTTCTTTAGCATCACGATTCCTTGATTTGTAAACGGTTCCGGTTTGATAAGCTGAGTTACGGTCTCCTGGTGTTTTCTACATTCATGTCTGACAATGAAACTCTTATCCTCATACGGGATCCAGAGGCCGGTAACGTTCTGCCAGTGAATCGTTTTTCGGCAATACTTGCACGTGCTGGTCAAGGTTAGCCTTTACCTCTCTTTGCTTTTTGAACGGTCAAGTGGTCTCCGTCAATCGTGACTGTCAATTCTTCTCCAACTTGGAAGGGAAAGCGGTCATCACCGACTAGGTCCGAGGGCAAATAGAGTGAGTGTCGTCCGTTGGATGCGTAGATTTTGCTTGTCTTTTACATGGTCAAATGGTCTCTGCCAAGCGTTAATTCTTCATCCTAAGCTTTACCATATCAGATCTCTGTTAATCGATTCATAGGAGCTAGGCGAAGGTCCGCGTTCCCTTGCGTGTGACTGATACCATCACTCTGACACGCACAAGTGTAAGTCCGCAAAACACAGACCGCAGAATGCTATCGATATTTGCACGCCGTGAATCACCGCCCTATTTCAGGGGTCACTGATTTCTCGCTGTGAAGGCTGAAGATCGAAGGTCATTTCCATTGATATGCCCGCTGTAGGTGCGGAATGACAGGGCAGATCAAGCCGAATTAAACTGACAAGCCGTGAATGCGACTGTGTTGCTTTGGTTGTTTACAGGTCCAGCCATATGCTTTCTGCATAGTTTACGTTAGTGATCTAAGTTGAAACACGTATCGTACATCGTTCTCCCGTTTCTGTTAGTAGTAGTGGTCTTTGTATCCGCAGTAGTTCCTGGCTTCAGCAGTGTGACGACAATGGGATCTCTCGATCTAAGTCCAAGCAGAGGTCCAGTCGGAATAGATGTTGAGATTACGGGTGAGGCTACAACCAATGTCACTAACCTAGATCAGAGTTGTACTATCTTCAGCCCATCTAACCCCGCGATAATAACGGCCGCAGCTTGCGTCGTAAACGGTGACGGGAGTACCAGTGGGAATTTCACGGGCAGCTTTACGGTAGGAAATGTTCCTCTGGGTGAATATGTGATCGAGGTCACGGCTTGCACTGGCAACAACGGCTGTGTTCCAAGCAACGGAGATTGGGTGCAAACTATCTTCGTTTTGCAGGGCAGTCCAACAATCTGGACCCCTTATAGCTTATACGGTGTTCCGGGCAACACCTTGCAGGTGTACGGTTCTGGGTTCTCTTTGAATGACAACTCATGTACGCTATCTGGGGAGGCTGTAGAAGGTTCGGCCATCAGTTGCCGTATCTCCGGGGGTTCGTTAACAGCATTGTTTGTCGTTGCAGCTGTTCCGAATGGCTACTACGAGCTAACTGCGACGGGCAATACGGGTGATTCTGCTAATGCCGTTGTTGGGGCCTAACATAGCACAGGATCAGTCTGTCGATTTTCGTACTACTTTAGAGGGTTAGTGGGCTGACTGAGCTTAGACTACAGAAATCCTCCGAGACCATGACAAAACAAGACTAACAGTAGTGCTGCGGTTATCACGCTCCTAAGTGTCCTTAGTTGCATGCTTACCATGAGAGAGTGTCTTGTATTTCGATAAAACAGCTTGCATAACATACGTTCTGATCGAGAAGAGAACTCGATTCTGTAAGGTGCTGCCGAAGTAACCGCATTTTCTCAGATTCCCCATTCGGCTTCACTGCTGCTGCTTGACCTTGTCAGTTGGCTGATGAGAGCTCTAGATATTAATCGGGCAGACATGTAGTTAGCTGAGAGGATCTAGCTGATGTTCGAGGAGGAAATGGCATACTACAACCAGCATAGGCAGGAGTTCCTGTCAAAGTATGAGTGGAAGTATCTCCTCATCAAAGGGTCCGAACTTCTGGGAACCTTCAATGATGCTCAGCAAGCCTACAGGAAGGGTCGCGACGATTCGGGAAAGTTCCATTCTGGTAAAGCAGGTTCTAAAAGAGGAACAGGTTACTGGCCCGAGTATGACCTGATTATTGGAAGTGTTGGATCACAACGAGTACAACAAAAGATTCGGATATGACTAGGCATAATCAACCGAGTTTGACTGCGCTCCATCGTTGCAAGAACTCGGGTCCATCCGGCATCTTGGAATATCTGTAGCTGACTGAGCCGACTTTCATTGTCTTCCACTCTTTGACTTTATCGAACAATTCCTTCGCCGTCGGGTTCTCGAGGATTTCCTGCGTGACCAGGATCGTTGCAAGATTCGACTTCTTCTGACTTTGCTTCCACGGCAGCGACTCGTAATGATCGTCAGCAGTGATCGCTTCAGGTTTGGGCGGTTGTGGCTCCATAACTACATCAGGAGACGTCTGATGATACTAGGAAGTTGATTTTGTGTAGGCAATGCGGACAAGGGAAAGAGTATTCGAATGCTTCAGGCAAATCTAGCCCTTCCCCTTCACGCTGTAGAGTTTGGCGCTTCCTATCTTCCTAGTTCTAATGATCGTTCCGTTCCTTTCGAGAGCGTAAACGTACTTGGAGACCGTGTTTCTATGGATCCCTGTCATGTGTGCGATCTCCTCGATTGTGAGGTCTCTAGGGGTTTTCTGTAGGCATTCTATGATCTTCTTTGTGCCGTTCTCAACCATTGATTATCCATATTGTGTAGTGGTGCACAACAGCTATATAGTTTACGCATACACCGGTATTGTGTAGGGATGCACAATGGTAACTGAAGACGAAAATCAGGAAATTACGCCTTACCTCAAGGAAAGATTCTCTCGATAGAGTCGCCCGGGTTCTGTTTCGGGGATCCACTATCCTTTCCCAAGAATTTCTTGCAAGTACAGGACGGAACCGTGCAGACTTGAAGTCTGCCAAGATGATTCATGAAGTGGTGGTTGCAGGTGCAGAGACCCGGAAAGGATTTCTTAGGTGGTTTCATGGTCCATGTTGAGGTCTCGTTTCTGGCGACGTTTCGCAAAGCACGATTTGCAATAGAAAGGTCTAAGAAAGACGGGTCAATCGGAAACGGAACCTCACCCCTCGAACCGCTCCTCACTGAGCCGCTTCTCCAACGTTCTGACTTCCGACACATGGCCCTGAAAGGGAAGACACCGAGCGAAGCTGCGGGCATCCAAAGTTGAGGGAGAAAACAAGTGGATAACCCTCATCCAAAATGCGAAAAGGCAAAGCGCTAAATCATGAAACCTTGAATTAATATGAGTTTAGGTAGGAAAATCTTGAATAAACCCACTTCGCATGAGGAATTTGGTCTCTTCTCGAGCGCAGTTTTATGATGGCACGCGCGCTAGCGTAGATTTCCTCTCTTGAACGTTTGTTTCTCGCTAATCCCTGTTCAATCGCTTTGGCTGCAACTGCCGTCGCTTCACGCGGAAACACTTCCCAATCATCCATAGTGGGCACAATATTTTTTGCGGTTAATCCTCTTTCCTCAGCAAGCTTTGCAAGCTCGTTAGCCGCCGCGAGACACATCTGATCCGTTATCGTCTTAGCTCGAACATCGATTGTCCCTCTGAAGATCCCCGGAAACCCGAGAGAGTTATTGAGCTGATTTGGGAAGTCCGACCTTCCTGTGGCTACAACAGCAGCTCCAGCCTCTTCAGCCTCCCAGGGCCATATCTCCGGGATGGGATTGGCGCAGGCAAAGACGATCGCATTATCGTTCATCTTCATCACCATCTCTTTCGAAATTACTCCAGGTCCGGGTTTGGATAACGCAATGCACGCATCTGCTCCATTGAAGGTCGCCTCAATATTTCCTTCAATTCCCTCGGAATTCGTTATCTTGCACAGCTCCCATTTCTTGGGAGATATGCGCTCTAGATCAGTGCGATTCTTATGGAGAGTTCCTCTGCTGTCCACGAGTATCAGGTTTCCTGGTTTCGCTCCCGTCAGGATGAGTAGCCGAGCCAAGGCGACGTTGGCAGCGCCGGCTCCAATCATTGAGACCTTTACTTCGGAAATTTTCTTGCCAACATACTTGAGCGCGTTTATGAAACCTGCTAGAACAACTGTTCCAGTTCCTTGTTGATCATCATGCCAGACCGGGATATCGAGTTGAGTCTGGAGTGCATCGAGTATTTCGAAGCACTTAGGCTGCGCGATATCTTCGAGATTGATTCCTCCAAAAGATGGCTGAATCCATTTCACAGCAGAGATTATTTCCTGGGTATCCGTTGTGCCCAAACATATCGGAAAAGCGTCAACTCCACCCAAGTATTTGAAGAGGAGAGCCTTTCCTTCCATAACTGGAAGGCCAGCTTCGGGTCCGATATCGCCTAAACCCAGTACTCGAGTGCCGTCGGTTACAATCACGATCGTATTCCACTTGTTAGTGTTCTCGAAAACTGCTTCCGGTCTATTCTTAATCGCATCGCATGCTTCCGCCACGCCTGGCGTATACCAGATCGCAAAATCATCGAATGATCTGATTGGACATCTAGGAACGATTTCGATTTTTCCTCTGTAGAACGGGTGATATTTCAGCGCTAACTGGGCCGGCAGAAATGCTTTCCTCAAAGATTCTTCGTTCGACTTCATTTTCAACATCTTGGTTGCGAATGCAAGCCACTTAAATAGTGGCCTCGCTTTCAGACTGCACGAGCTGAAGCACTTCATTCGACTTAAGCTTAAGCTTGGATACCAAAGATGCAAGGATCGCGATAACAAATGGGTATGTACAAGTACTTCAATCAAACGTGGAATAGTAGAGAGAAAACTGAGTTCGAACATTATGTTCGCCAACTTACGATTAAGTGGAGAAGGGAACCCACGGTTCACAGAATAGAATCACCCACCAGATTGGATCGCGCAAGAGCGTTGGGCTATAAAGCAAAGCAAGGCTACGTTGTTGTCCGCGTGCGAATCCGTAAGGGAGGAGCCAGAAAGCCGCGCCCAAGATCAGGACGGCGTCAGCATGCCCTCGGCGTTTTACGCTTCACGCGTGCCATCAGCCTCAAGCATATTGCGGAGCTCAGAGCGAAGAAGAAGTTTCCGAATCTGCATGTAATGAACTCTTATTACGTGTGGGAAGACGGTACTCATCACTGGTTTGAAACCATACTCTGTGATCCAGCTCTGGGAAAACTCCGTTAACCAAGAATTGCTCCGGAAACCCCGAGTTTGAGCAAGCCGCTAATCGTAATCAAACTGGGCGGGGCGGCTCTTACTGACAAGCGGAGAATTTACTCCCCAAGAGGCGGGGTTATTCGTTCTGCGGCTCGGCAAATAGCCACGATTCGATCTCGTTTTTCAGTTTTCATTATTCATGGGGCAGGGAGCTATGGGCACATCCCAGTAAAGCGGTTCGGGTTGTCCAGAGGATTCAGAAACGCTTCGCAATTGAAAGGTCTTAGCGAAGCCAAGTTTCGGCTTCTAGAATGGGAGTTGACGCTGGGCAGAGTCTTCATGGAATATAACGTCCCTGTAGTTCCATTCATACCTGCTGGCTACATTATTGCACGAAACGGCAGGATTGATTCCTGTGACATAACTCCGATCAAAGAATGGATGCGGCTAGGGTGTATTCCGTCAATGGGAGGGGATATCGTGCCCGACGTATCTACCGGATTCTCTATTGTCTCAGGGGATCAGTTAGCGGTATACATGGCTATTTCACTGCGAGCCTCAAAGTTGATTTTTGCGACCGATGTCGACGGGATCTTTGACTCCAATCCGAAACAGAATAAAAACGCACGATTAATTCGACGAGTTCCTGCAAGAGTTGCGCAAAGATTACCGCGAATATGAGTCCTGACATTACGGATGTTACGGGTGGAATGGAGGGCAAACTTGAGGAAGCAGCGAAAGCGGCGTCAGACGGCATCCCTGTCTTCTTCGTGAACTTGATTAAAGGAAATAGGTTACGAGATTTAGCCCTTGGTCACAAATCCGTTATCTGCTCGGAAGTTGTTTCAGACTAGCTACAGGAGAGGGAGATTCCCCGTAATCTTATCCACAAGTTCAACAGGAGCGGGCCCAATGCCCACGCATGTTGCGGTACCTGGCGAAATCTGAGTCAATCCGCTGTCGCGGATGATTGCTGATGGTAGTCCTAGTTCCTTGGCTTCTTCGTTGAGCTTGTCGAGGTCACTTTCAGTGTTCACTTTGACTGCTACCTTGCACTGACCTTCTTGAAACCATCGTCGCCACCAATCTGGATGGATCCGTTTTGCTTCCTCAGAAGCATTGATGGTAGCATGACCTACCTGTACAGCAATCTTGCCTTTGCCCATGTCCAAGTCTCGTCTCACCGCGATTACGAGCTTAAACTTGAAGTTCCCTGCCAAGAGATACCGAACCTATTTTGCTTGCCACCTAGCAATAAGCAGATGATATATGTTGACACAGGAGGCAATTCAGTCGGTCGAGATAAGCACAATCGCACACGCCACCGAGGATCCGGCAAAAGTCGACAATGCCCTTCAGAACCTCTTGCTGGGTATCCATCAGCCCTTCACTCGCCGCTATCTGGAAGGCCACCATGGCAACCCTATCGTGAAGATTGAAGCTAAGTTGGCCCACAAAACTGCAACTCAGTTTGCCCACCTGTTCATCCAACGCCTAACCAAGAGTGAGCGACTGTTACTTCTCAGGGATCTTCAGTTACATTCAGACGATGAAGGCAACCTCTACATCAGGGTGGACAAACAGAAATCGCTGTTAGGAACGTTTCAGATAGCCGATGATGATCCAATTAGACTCAAAATTAAGTTCAATCGCTTAATGGGTGATTCCAAGAAAAACATGATGGATTTTCTGGAGTCGGAATGATCTGGTAGAATTCCTGGACTTACACATCATTCCCAGGGTTGGAGATGAAACGTCATGTACACAAACGGCTCAATTGTTGGCATTGAGCGGTTACAAAGCGGTTGGGCTTACTGTTCCGACCGGACTTATGAAAGATCAGCTAGTCATCTTACGTAATTATTTTCTGGATTCAGGACTCGAAGTATTTCTGCGTGCAGATCTGACCTGCTCGAAGAGAGAGGATCTTTTGAAACTCCTCCGACGTTTCAGATCCGCATTCGACATAATCTCAGTAAAATGCACAAATCATAACATTGCACTTGTTGCGGCGAGAGATCGCCGTGTAGATTTGATCTTCTTTGACTCTGCCAGGCGAAACGTGTGGTTCGATCATTCGATCGCAAATGTCTCCAACGCAACATTAGAGCTCAATACGAGCACATTGTTCGCAACGAGTGATCATCTCACGCTTACAAAACTGATGAAAGACGTGAATACCGCACAGCAACATAAGGTGGACACGATCATATCAAGTGGATGTACCTCACCGTTCCTTGTAAAAGCTCCAACTCAACTGTCTGCTATTGGAATGATCCTTGGCCTCAGTAAAGGCGAGGCGCTTAACAGCGTGTCAGTGGTTCCTTCGCGAATTGTCGGGAAGAATGTCGACGCCGTTCGAGGAACTACATTGAGGAAGGTGTGAAAGTAGTAACCAGGACGGATTGACGCATGAGTAGGCGATACTTACTGATCAAAGTCTGCTCCACGGCAGCTGTAACAGGGGAGCAATTCACGCAAGCATTGACTGCTTCAATTCTAAAGTATTTTGGAGAAGTCGGTCTCAGCCGTATTAATCCAAAGTTAATACGATTTGACTCAGATGAATCCAAAGCGATCGTAGCATATGCGAAAGACCACGCTGGTGAGATGCAAGCGGCTCTAGCTCTCATCTGCCAGATTGGTGATTCAGAAGTGTCGACGTTACCGCTGAAAGCCTCTGGAACTATCAAAGGCTTGGGAAAGCGGTCGTAACAACCTTTTTGATTGACGGCGGAATCTGTTGGTCGGGGATGAAGAAGCCAGTCCCAGTCGGATTTCATTGCTGAAGAGATGACGACCTCAGCGACGGGCTGACCCACCTTACCAACAACCTGACTACTTTGCAAGTGACTCAGTCATTAAATGGAGAAAACACTCACTCAGCGAACGCAGGTAAGGTTTTATTGGAGAATCTTACTGAAAGGGACGAATTTCGCGTCAGAGGAATCTGAATTGTCAATGTTTTCTGTTCCAGGAGCTTACGATCGTGCGATAACTGTGTTCTCGCCGGACGGGCGATTGTTTCAGGTCGAGTATGCGTCAGAGACCGTGAAAAGGGGAGCAACGGTCCTGGGCATTGCATGCCCTGAGGGAGTGCTCCTTGCTGCGGAAGAGAGGGCGACATCGAAACTTCAAGACCCGTCGTTCATGTGGAAAATCTTCCAAATCGATGAACATGTTGGCGCTGCGGTAGCAGGCTTAAGTTGTGATGCTCATATCCTCGTGGATCAAGCAAGAGTGTATGCCCAATCTAACCGGTTGCTGTATGACGAACCGATTGACGTGGAAATCCTGACTCGTAGGATAGGAGAGATTAAGCAGCTCTACACGCAGCATGCTGGCGTCCGTCCGTTCGGTATCTCAATGCTGTTTGGAGGACTTGACCGGAAGGGGAGTCGCCTATTCTGGACTGATCCCAGCGGAGCTTTTCTCGCATACAAGGCTTGGGCCATTGGAGCCGGTGGGGACGCGGCAAACGAAATCCTCGAAGCAGAGTACAAGGATAACATGAGTCTTGATGATGCGATTCTACTTGCCTTGAAGTGCATGAATAAGGTCTTGGAGGAGAAGCTGGACGCACAGAAAATACGCATAGCCACGGTTCCAGCAGCGACTAAAAAGTTTGCGAAGCTAACGCAGGAAGAGGTCGAGAAATACCTAAAGCGAATTGACTCTTCCAAAGTTGACTCTTCCAAAAAGGCCGTTAGTAAATGAGTGAAAAATTCTCAACGGCAAGAATTTCAAAAAGCGGAGAAAAGTTCGAAATCCTCGTGAAGCCAGAGCCTGCCCTAGAATACAAGATGGGCAAGCAACTAAGCGTATCTCAAATGCTGGCGATCGATGAGATTTATACTGACGCTGGGAAGGGAACTCACGCCTCTACAGAGAAACTGGAGAAGGCGTTCGGCACGGCAGATGCCTTGAAGATTGCCGAGGAAATTATGAAACATGGCGAACTCCAGCTTACTACCGACCAGAGGCGCCAATTGGTCGAGGATAAACGAAAACAGATCGTGGCTTTCATTAGCAGAAACTGCATAGATCCTCGAACCGCGACACCGCACCCGCCACTACGAATAGAACAAGCCCTAGCTCAGGTCAAATTCACCATCGACCCGTTCAAGAGTGCGGACGAGCAAGCAAAAGAAATCATTGAGCAACTTAGACTAATTTTACCCATCAAGATGGAGCACATGCGTGTCGCTGTGAAGATAATGGCCGAATTCGCAGCGAAGGGATACGGCGCAGTCAAAGGGTATGGAACGATAACTCGTGAAGAATGGCAAGCTGATGGAGCACTAGTGGCAGTCGTCGAGATGCCTGCTGGACTTTACGGGCCATTTCTCGAGAGGTTAGGGAAAATCACTCAAGGTACAATTGAGGCTAAAGTACTCAAATGAGCCACTCGGCACCTATTGGCCGAAGAACTAACACTCCTAGGCTTCAGTGTAGGAGTCTAGGAGACCCGCTCTACTCGCTCTGCCTGAGACAAAAAAGTGCACAACGGGGCCTAAGGCCCTGACGTCGTCGAGTTTGTTACGGTCACTGTAACATTCGCGACGGTGGTTACGGATGTCTGAGTGATAGTTGCGTTGGGTACGGTCGTTACGTGCGTGACTGTGGAGTTTGCTACCGTTTGTGTCACATAAACGGTGATTGTCTGATTGCTGGGTTGAGTCGTTGTTACTGTGACATTAGTTTGCTCCGGCAAGGCGTTTGATGTAGTCTGGTTGTTCAGATGGGTAATCATAGTACTGTCTCCAGTGAGCGCAGCATTCTCTGTTGCATTAGTAGTGCTGAATTGAGAGGTGACGTTCGCCGTTGCTAATGGGCTGGATGATCCATACTGCTGCGTAATTTCACTCGTCGCATTCGCACTAGTAATAATGCTAGTTTTGTTTTCTATCTCGCTCGTGCTTGTAACGTTCTGGCTTGAGCTCATTGTCATAGCTGAACCGCTTCCTGTGTTGTTCACAGTCATGCTTCCGGATAGGGCTAGGTAAGCTAGCGAGGATAGTCTGCTTGACGGCGAGTCGACGGTCACAGTGCTGTTGTTTTGAATCGTGCCATGTAAAATAAGCTCTCCAGCGCTGGTCTCGCCAAAGATTACGAATTCACCCTGTTTGTTGGAGTCTCCGTGACCAGTGGATATCGAGTAGTTTGCGGAGCCGATTTGGAGGGAGCCCGTTAGGTTTTGTAATTTCAGTTCCCCGTTACCATTTCTTTCCACTGTCCCAATTAGGTTGAGCATGGCTGGCGTGGTTGTGCCATTAGCGTTCTCAACTGGAGTCGCTTGGCCCGACAGGTTGATTGCCACAGTCGCCGTTGCCGATGATGCAGATGATGTGTTGTTCTCGTGCCGCGTTTCGTTTGATTCACTCGTGCCTAGACTCGTGCTGGCAATTATACTGCTTCCTTGATCGTCGTTCATCGTGATGCTGCCCATGAGCGCCAAGAAGAATTGTGAAGCTAATCTGCTTGAAGGCGCGTCGAAGGCAAGAGTGTTTCCCTTAATGCTGCCATTCAGAACAAGCTGGTGATCATCCTGACTCGAACTAGTATCGGCGACGATCACGATCTCGCCGCGTTTGTTAGCGTCTCCTTGGCCGTTAGATACCGTGTAGTTTGCGGAGCCGATTTGGAGGGAGCCCGTTAGGTTTTGCATCTTGATCTCGCCGTTTCCAATTCCTTGAACTATGCCAGCTAGGCTGAGCATGACTGGCGTTGCTGTGCCATTCCCACTATCGAACGGCATCGCCTGCCCTGACAGGTCAATGGACGCTGTTCCTGTTTGGCTCTGTTGATCAGCCCGAGTAAGCGTGGGCGAGAGGGAAAAAAGCGAGACAAAAAGGAGCAATACTGCGACTGTATATTGACGTTTCAACAGCGTTTTCATGTCTTCCAATCTCCTCTGGCATGGGTGCTAGTATATCAATGTTCGGATTACGAGACGTGAGCGTTCCATGTGATATTCACCTGTTCAACCCCAGAATTCTATCCATATGGGTCGAATCGTACTTCGATATTTTCGTTTTGGGACCCGAATGTTGTTTACGCCGTAGACTTCTCAGAGCTTTCATTCTGATTGAGAACTAAATTCGTTCCACGCCTCGAATCGTTCTATCCATGCGGCCCTCTGCAAAGTCTTTCACGGCTTGGTGCCTGACTGAACCCAGTCGTTGACATAGAATCGAGGGAAAACTGGGTACCCTGTTTGTTCGTGCGGCAGCATGATCTTTGGTTCTTGTACGGTTTTGACCATTTAGCAGGTCTCCCTGCTAGAAAAATAGCTTTGTTTCTCCGGGCATCAAAGTATAATTAGCAGCCTTCTTTGTTCTCCACAACTTCGAGTTGGAACAGTTGACGATGCACGCTGAACGGAAACAGTTGGTGACCCCAGGGGATGTTCTCGGTGAAGGACCATATTTCGCTGGGGAGAACACCTACCGAGACGGAACAAAGATCTATGCGGCCAGGATTGGACTAGCGGACATTATTGGAAACAAACTTATTGTCGTCCCAATCAAAGGTGTGTACATACCTAGAATCGACGACATCGTGATAGGAAGAATCACCGATATTGGAATGTCGGGATGGCAAGTTGACATTTGTGCGCCCTACCCGGCTATGCTTCCAGCATCTGAAACTCCAATGCAGCGGGGACCATATCGGGAGGCGCGATATCGCCTACATCTATGGAGTCGGAGATCTGACATTAGCTCAAGTAATCGCATTTGACCGCACCCGTGATCCTCTACTGACCACGAAAGGAAGAGGATTAGGCAAGGTTACCTCGGGTCGTGTTGCGAGGATCTCCCCGCAAAGATTCCACGGGTAATTGGTAAGCAGGGGTCCATGATAACAATGTTGAAGAAGGAGACTAACACGGATATCGTTCCTGGACAGAACGGCTTGATCCTGGCAACAGGCAAGAACCCTGAACAAGAGAGAATTGCCGTAGAAGCTCTCTACATGATCGAACGAGAAGCCCACTCCAGTGGATTGACCGATCGCGTAAGAGCGTTCATAGTAGATGAAATGGGAAAGGGAAAGGAAATTGGACAATCACAAAACAGTTCGATTGCTTGACGACAACGGCCTGCGAGTGGATGGCCGTCGATTTGATGAGCTTAGACCACTCAAAATTGAAGTTGGCACCTTGGACAAAGCCGATGGATCAGCGTATGTGGAGCATGGAAGAAACAAGATACTTGCTGCAGTGTATGGGCCAAGGGAAGCTCATCCTAAGCACATAGCGCTTGCTGATCGGGCAGTGATAAAATGTCGGTACCACATGGCGCCCTTTTCGACAGACGAGCGAAAATCCCCAGCACCATCCAGACGGGAACTTGAACTCTCAAAGGTAATTAGGGAAGCTCTTGAACCAGCAATAATGTCCGAATACTTCCCTCGATCAACCATAGATATAATTATTGAAGTCCTCCAAGCTGATGCGGGTACTAGATGCGCAGGAATAACTGCCGCTGCGCTTGCACTCGCTGACGGGGATCCCAATGCGTGAGCTCGTCGCGGGTTGCGCTGCGGGAAAGATAGACGGAAAAGTCGTGCTCGACCTATCGGATATTGAAGACAAACAGGGCGAAGCCGACCTACCCGTAGCACTTATGCCAAAATCGCATGGTAAGCTTATTGCAGATGGACGGTTCTCTGACAGAAGACGAATTCAAACGGCTCTAGACATGAGTATAGATGCTTGCAGGAGAATTTACGAAATGCAGCGAGAAGCTCTCAGACAGAAATATCATATAGTCAAGGACGAAGCAGATAATGAAGCAGCAACGGAGGTTAGGGTCTGATGTCCACAACTCACCAACTGCCAATAGTAGCAAGGTTGGAACAGAAAACAGTAGTGGACCTAATCGTAAAGGGTAAACGCGTAGATGACCGAGGACCACTGGACTATAGACCAACCACAATCATGCTTGGCGTAATCGAGAAAGCTAACGGGTCTGCGCAGGTCTACCTTGGTAAAACCAAGGTCTTAGTCGGAGTGAAAATACAGCCAGGCACACCGTTTCCAGATACACCCGACGAGGGTATCCTAACCGTAAACTCAGAATTCGTCCCGCTTGCTTCGCCAACCTTCGAAGCTGGACCTCCGGACGAGAATTCAATCGAATTGGCCCGCGTCGTCGACAGAGGAATTCGGGAATCTAAAGCCATAAATCTTAAGAAACTCTGCATCGAGCCCGGAAAGAAAGTTTTCATGGTCTTCGTCGATGTCTATGTGCTGGACCACGACGGAAACCTCATTGACGCGCCGCAATGGCAGCGCTCGGCGCTCTAGTGAACGCGAAGATGCATGCGTTCAAAGTCGAAAAAGGTGAACCGGTATACAAGGAGGAAATTGTTCCGCTTCCTATGCAAAACTATCCCGTATCTATCACGTCAGTCAAGGTGGATAGTACCACAGTGCTTGATCCTTGCCTGGAGGAAGAGCAGGTAATGAGCTGCAGACTAACCGTAACAACTGACAAGGACGGTAATATCTGTGCAATGCAAAAAGGCGGTCTCGGCTTCCTCACACCTGACGAGATAAAGCAAATCGTTTCAACTTCCATAAGCAAAGCGAAAGATCTTCGTGAGAAAATTCTTTCAAACGTGAAGTAAAATAAAATGGGCAGAACATACAAAGTCGGCCCTTCCGGAAGCTTCGGACCTAGATACGGTACCGTAGCAAGAAAACGATACTCAACTCTCATCACTGGTCTCAGAACTCCACACGAGTGCCCTCAATGTCACGTGATTGCCGTCAAGCGTATGTCCGTCGGAGTATGGCTCTGCAGGAGCTGTAAGTTCAAATTTGCTGGAGGCGCTTACACTCCAAAAACAAAACTAGGTGAAATTGCTGAACGTGCCTCTAGAGCTGGCGTAGCTTCAAGCCTACTCGCCGAACTAAAAGCGGAAAAAGCGCGACAAGCCGAAGTTGAGGCCAAGGCCAAAGCTCCAACAAAAAGGAGACGACGGAAGACAATAACGACGGAGCCCAAACCTACTGAGGAAGGTTCCGAGGACAAACCTGCGTGATAGGGCTAACCACCGGACGCGAGAGTAATCAGCGACTGAACACTCTGCTCAAGGAACTGGTCATCGCTCTTCCGAATTCTCGTGTCGCGAGACGGGGGAAATCAAGCAAGGAGGAGCTCGCTAGGAGACTCCTCGACGAAGGATTCACTCATGCAGTCATCTTGTACAGATGGCACGGTGGACCTGGCCGCTTAGACTTCTTCAATGTCAAACCCGACGGTATGGAACAAGTGCCTCCATCAGTGCTCCTGAAATCAGTCACCCTACGAAGAGAGTACGGATCACATGAGACACCTAAGATTAATGCGATAACGTACGAACAAACATCATCAACCACCCGGCGCTTCGGACACATCTTGTCCAATATCCTCGAAATCCCCGAAGCTGAATCCCATCATGGTATTCCTTATTCACTTCACCTTCGCGACAGTGGAAAAGGAATAGAAATTGTAGTTAAATCTCTCGTTAGTAACCGCAGACTTGGGCCCGAAACTCGTAATATCTAGGCTGCTTTGGAGTTTGCAGGGTTAACCGATGCCGGCCCGTGCAAAGCTATCTGTGCAAGTCAAATCACGTCGATTGGCTGATGCCATCGCAAAATCGCTAGGTCCTGAAGTAGATCATCCAGCAGGATCGAAAGCGCATGTTAGCATAAAGCTCGACCAGAGAACATTAGAGCTTAAGTTTCTAGCAAGAGACTCAGCTGCTCTAAGGGCCGTTATGAATTCATATTTGCGTATGATCGGCGCATGTCTGAAAGTGACGGAAGCTATCGAGCGCGAGAAGCTCAGGTAAATAGGGTCCAATTTGCTAATACACATCAATTATGAGATGAAACGGAGAAATGTGGACGCCATTGTTGTCCTTGGCGATACGACGTTAGGAAACCCAGACCTGACTTACGTCGTCGGCGGTAGCCTAGCTCGCGGCGGGATTTATTTAAAGCGCGTCAACGAACAGCCTTTGCTCTTGACGAGCCTGCTTGACGCACGGAACGCACTGAGACTGGGTAGAGTAAAGAACGTTCATACCTTGACGGATTATGGTTATGAGAGGTTAACGATCGAACATGGTCGAATTGACGCATATCCGAGATTGATCTTCAAAGTGCTCAAGCAGCTAGGTGTGGGAGGCAAGGTTGTGCTCGCTGGAAGAAACGATCTAGCTTGGGGAGTAAATCTCTCCGATAGGTTACGAACTTTAGGAATAGACGTGACTGGTGATCCATCACCAACGATTCTGGAGAATGCGAGAGCAACCAAGAGCGGAGAAGAACTTCGTGAAATACGTAGAGTCGGAAACAAGACCGCTAATCTCGTCGAGAGTATCTTGGATGAACTAAGATCCGCCAAGCACAAACGGGGGCATTTGCTGATACGCAGAGAACGAGCGACCGTAGGGGCGGTGAAGAGAATCATTTCAACCCATCTCGCACATGAAGACCTCACCGCCCCAGAGGGGACAATCTTTGCTACAGGAGCTTCATCAGCTGATCCGCATAACAGTGGGATCCCCAGTGCAGAAATCAAAGAGGGAAAACTGATAGTTTTCGATATCTTTCCCCAATCTGAGTCAGGGTACTGGTTTGATCTCACCCGATCCTTTGTCATTGGCAGAGCCAACAAACGAGCTCGCTGCCTCTTTGAAACTGTACAAGAAGCGCAGACCGAATCCCTTGACGTTCTAAGAGAAGGTTTGCCTGCACAATCGGCAATGTCAAAAGCCTGCGACATAATTGAGAAACATAGTTTCAGAACCGTTAGGGACATTTATAGTGGAAAAGCTCAGAAGATATCTTCCGGATTCATTCATTCGCTTGGTCACGGGGTTGGTTTGACAATCGGCGAGGAACCATATCTCTCGTTGCAGAGCTTATCTCCTTTGAGAAGTGGTAACGTAGTGACGGTGGAACCAGGCGTGTATCTGCCCCGAATTGGGGGTGTCAGAATCGAAGACACGGTTCAAATTACTGCCAATGGCTACGAAAACCTCGCAAAAGTCCGAAAAGAATTTGAGCTCACCTGATGTGATGTGGCGCTATGGATACCCTTGTGGTCAACGTCAAGATGCCTGAGGGTTGCAACGCCATTCTTGGTCAAAGCCACTTTATCAAGACCGTCGAAGATCTTTTCGAAGCCCTTGTTAATGCCGTCCCGACCATTAAATTCGGGTTAGCATTCTGTGAATCCAGCGGACCATGTCTCGTCCGCTTTGACGGCAATGACGAGAGCTTGCAACAGCTTGCTTCGCAGACCGCGCTTGAATTATCGGCGGGCCACACTTTCATTATATTCATGAAAAATGCGTTTCCCATCAATGTACTCGACAAAGTGAAAGCCGTTCCAGAAGTATGCAACATCTTCCTCGCAACAGCCAATCCGTTCCAGGTGATTCTAGCTCAGACAGATCAAGGGCGTGGGGTACTCGGGGTCGTCGATGGTTACGCATCCAAAGGCGTCGAATCGAAAAAGGACGTTGAGGAACGGAAAGCCTTTCTAAGAAAGATAGGTTACAAGCTTTCAGGTTGAGCTTTCCGCTACGGGTTTCAGATGCCATCTGATCCCTTCAGCAGTATCTTCGATAATGACTCCGATGTTACGTAGAGAGTCTCGAATGTTGTCCGATGTCTTCCAATCCCCTTTCTTTCTTGCGTCATCTCGGACTCCGAGTATCATGTTGAGAAGTTTCTCAAATGATCGTTCCACGGCAGTTCCCTTCGATTGTAATATCCCAAAAACGCTTCCGAAATAGGAGAACAGGTTCAGAATCTCACCGATTGTCCCCTTGTCTACATGGGTGTTAGCGTATGATTCAACACTTTTCGCGAAACCAATCATCGATGCAAGGGCGCACGGAGTGTTGAAGTCATCATCCATCGCTTCATCGAATTCCCTCTTGGCTTGAGATATGATCTTACGGACAGTATCGGCTTCGGACGAGGTCGTTGATGCCGATTTATCTAGCAAATTACTGAATTGGTTGTAGACCGTGCGTATTCTCTCTAACACCTGTTCTGCCTGTGCGATATGTGTCTCGTCGTATTCGAGTTGGCTTCGATAGTGACTCATCGCATAATATAGTCTCAATGCTTCTGCTTCATGTCTGAGAAGCGCATCCTTGATTGTTATGAAATTGCCCATGGATTTTCCCATGCGGGTTCCGCTCACAGTCAACAACCCGCTATGAATCCAATATTTGACCAAAGGTTCCTTGCTGGTTGCAGCCTCGGCCTGCGCGATCTCTGCCTCATGATGTGGAAATATCAGATCGAGGCCACCCCCGTGAAGATCGTACGATGGCCCCAGATAGGTTGTGGTTATTGCTGTATCCTCGATATGCCAACCCGGACGTCCCTTTCCCCAAGGGCTATCCCATGCGGGTTCACCAGGTTTCTGACTCTTCCATAACGCGAAATCTACTACGTTTTTCTTCCTTGGATCAGGATCAATCCTATGCATTATCAGTTGATTGATATCCTGACGCGACAGCTTCCCATAGCTAGGAAATCGCGAGACGTCGAAGAAGATATCGTCATCAACCTGATACCGTATTGTTTTTCCAAGAGCGTCGAGATTTGTGCGATGATCTCGGGAATATGCTCAGATGCTTTTGCGTACAAATTTACGCTGTTAATGCCTAGTGAATTCATGTCATTGAGGAAATCCATTCTAAATCTATCCGCCAACGCCAAAGGATTTTGGCCGAGTGCATTAGCTTTGATTATGATTTTATCATCAATATCTGTAATGTTCATCAGGTAGAATACGCTGTATCCTTTCGCTCGAAGATATCTCGCGATAATATCGTACGCAAGGTACGTTCTCGCATGTCCAATGTGGCTATGATCATAAACTGTTGGGCCACATACAAACATGTGGACTCTGTTTCCGTTTAGGGGCCTGAAGTCTTCAATGGTACGCGATTTGGTGTTGTATATCTTCAATACCATACTAAACTCAACCGAGTATCAATCAGGAGCACCAGGTTCGAATAATACAGACTGAATGGAAAGAACTAGCAAGGTTACAGAGGTTATATCAACAAACGCGGACACCCATGATTCCTGCCGCCATTTCCACACCCTGTGTGCTAGCCTAATTAATATTCGCTTCAAACAACCTTTGATGAAACAAGTGACTTGACGGAATCAGTTTTCGTTGTACCCTCACACATATATTGAACGGGTGGTTCAAAATTGCGAAACGGATGCATTCCAGAATGGCGCAAGTGGTCCTGAAGTCGGAGAAGAAAGGTGAAGAGCCAATTGTACAGCCAGAAGTTAACATTGGAACATTGGGGCATGTTGACAACGGAAAAAGCACACTGGTTCAGGCTCTAACAGGTGTGTGGACCGCCCGGCATTCAGAGGAATTGAGGCGAGGAATTACAATCCGAATTGGGTATGCCGACGCCTTCATCTATAAATGTCCGAAATGTAGGGCGCCGAACAATTATTCCGTATCCGCCAAATGTCCCACCTGTGGTAGCGAAACCAAACTCAAGCGCGTAATAAGCTTCGTTGACTGCCCAGGCCATCACAGCCTAATGGTCACAATGCTCTCAGGCTCAGCGCTCATGGATGGCGCATTGTTCGTCTTGGCAAGTAACGCAAAATGCCCACAGGCACAAGATCGAGAACACCTACTTGCGGCAGGCAGCGTCGGAATCAAGAATCTCGTGATTGTCCAGAACAAGATCGATGTGGTCAGTAAGGAACGAGCACTGGAGAACTTCAAAGAAATACAGGCATTCGTGAAGGGAACGATAGCGGAAGGGGCACCCGTAGTTCCGATCTCAGCGCAGCATGGCACTAACGTAGACGTTCTCTTAAGAGAAATCGAAGAACGAATACCAACGCCCAAGCGAGATATGGCGGCTCCCCCCCGAATGTTCGTGCTCCGGTCGTTTGAAGTCAACAAGCCTGGTACTGAGATTGATGATCTTCTCGGCGGCGTAGTGGGAGGGTCAGTGGTTCAGGGAGTATTCAGGGTTGGTGACCAAATAGAAATCAAACCTGGCATTGCCATTCAGGAAGGCGGGGGACGGACGAGATATGAACGGCTCATAACTACTGTCAGGAGTCTCAGTGTGAGTAAGGGCCAAGTCGATGAAGCCAAGAGTGGAGGCCTAGTTGGCATAGGAACTGATTTGGATCCATCTTTAACCAAGTCTGACGCTTTAGTTGGGAATGTTGTGGGAAAGATTGACATGCTCCCAGCTACACTTGGGAAGCTGATTCTTGACGTCAATTTGTTTGAAACAGTTGTGGGGACCGAGCTATCAGTGCCGGTGGATAAGATTAAGACAAATGAGGCTCTCGTGCTGAATGTTGGCACAACAGTAACTTCTGGAGTCGTCACATCTGCTCGTGAGGATGTTGTAGAGGTTAATATCAGGAAGCCAGTTTGCGCCGAAGCAAAGTCTAAGGTGGCAATTAGTCGGCGGATCGCGGATAGCTGGCGATTGATAGGCTTCGGCACATTGAGGGCATAGGTTTGCCCGTTAAAGTAATTCTTGACTCGAATTTCCTGATGGTTCCCTTTCAATTTCATGTTGATATTTTTGAGGAGCTAGAGTATCTGCTTCAGAAAAAAATAGACTTCATCGTTCCATCATCCGTGAAACTGGAGCTGACTGGTATTTCTTCAAGGGGAGGGGAGGGTGCAGCAGAAGCCTCACTTGCGCTTCAGCTTGCCTCGCGATGTCGCGTAGTTGACGTAACCCTCCAACCACATGAGACGGTTGATGACGCCATTGTTAAGGCCGCCAAAAATTGGGAGCGGTTGTGGCGACAAACGACATCGAACTGAAGAAGAGGCTAAGAGATATTAACGTCCCAGTTGTGTACCTGCGCAGAAATCCAAGCTAGAAGTTGAAGGAATAGAGCCTGCTTACTTCTAGAGGACTCATGCTAATAGGAGAAATGAAAAATGTTCCGGTTAGTGACCGTTGAAGACATAGTTCGGATTCCGCCCAAGAGTTTTGGTCATCCTATAGACAAAGCAGCGAAAGAGCAGATCAAGCTGAAGTATGAGAATGTGGTTGATGACGAGCTCGGATATGTTATCTTAGTTGTTGATGTAAATGTTGATCCTGTCGGGAAGATTCTGCCTGGAGACGGTTCGACATATCATAAGGTAAACTTCAAACTGTTGACCTTCTACCCCGAAATGCATGAAGTTGTAGAGGGAGAAGTAGTCGAAGTAACTGATTTCGGGGCCTTCGTGAGAATCGGGCCAGAGGATGCTCTTCTTCACGTGTCGCAGATTATGGACGACTATATCTCATTTGACGAGAAGCATGGCGTACTCGTCGGTAAGGAATCTCAGAGGAAGCTAGGCAAAGGCGATATGGTAAGGGGTAGAATTATCGCAGTTAGCTTTCCGCGAGGTGGCGCCGGAGGCAAAATAGGGATCACCATGCGACAGCCTTTTCTTGGCAGACTCGACTGGATTGAATCAGATGTCAAGAGAACGAAAGTAGTTCATGAGGAGAAGGCCGCATGACTGAGAAGGCCTGCAAGGATTGTCGATTTGTAAGTAGCGGTTCGATATGTCCAAACTGTAAGTCGAATAATTTGAGTGATGACTGGAGCGGCTTAGTCGTGATTATCGATCCCGCAGCTTCCGAAGTTGCAAAGAAGATGGGGATTAAGGCCGCAGGCAAATACGCTGTGCGAGTTCGATGAATGAGTTTCGATGTCTAACCCGAAAACACTATTCCTTCCAGATTCCGTGAGGCAGCAATTCAAACAGCCGCTCGGGCGAATTAGTTACTGGATCGATATCAGACTGTAATAATGCTATCAAAACCACAATTCAGGAAGAGAAACCTTCCAAGATCGTATTAGTTGGAGACACAGTCTCCCGACATGCCATGGACGCGGGCATTCATGCGGACATGATCATCGTCGACAATAAGGAAATGCGACGGTCCTCGATTCCTGTTTCGTTTGGCACGAGGAGAACGCTCAAGTTAGTCAATTCTCAAGGAACCATTGACTGCAAGCTCGTGGGACGTTATCGCTCAAGCCATCAAGATTGGAAATAGTGCGGTTGTCGTCGAGGGTGAGGAGGATTTGCTTGTGCTTGTAGCAGTGTCTGTTGCACCCTTCGGATCGCTTGTTGTGTATGGACAGCCAAACGTAGGAATCGTATTGGTCAGAGTCTCAGCTGAGAAGAAGGATGAAATCGCTCAGGTGCTGCAGCAGATGAAAGAAGCTACTTAGGTTTGATGAAATCAGTAAAGCTACAGGAGCCACAAGTCCATCGTTCGAGTGGCGCTCTTATGAAACGCCATTATGTTTCCGCAACGAGGGCATTTGCGGTTTTTCAGTTTTGCCGTACCTTTCTGATCATCTATCTCATATAGGGTACTTAGTCTGGATTTCGGTTTTTTCTTGGCTACTTACTTCTTCTTTCTTGGTACTCGCTTCTTCTTTCTTAGTATTTACTTCTTCGCTTCCTCCTTTTCAGGTTTCACGTCCGGTTTCTTTTCGTCTTTTCCTGCAGGTGGTTTGGCTTCGGTTTTCGTTTTCTCTATTTTCGGTTTCTCTGCTTTGGGTTTCTCTTCTGGTTTCTTTGATTCTCTTTAATCTTCTTTCGTTCCTCAGCTGGGTAGGTTTCGGATTTGAATATGTTTTGGCACTACTTTCTTGGCGGTCTCTGGGTCGTCATAAACTTGAACCTGACAAACTGAATATTGTGTTCCTGTCTTAGTTTCTATTTCGACGACAAATACGTTCTCAGTCTTCGTGGTGTATTTCGCAGCTACAGCATCTCTTAATGACGTGCGCGATGGCGAGCCTTGATTCTCATGTTCTACATCGAGAGAGAGTTCCTTTCTCTTTAGGAGAGGGTTGTATGTGTCTTGTTTAACCTTGAACTCCATGTACCAACTACTTTCCTTTCTTCGTTTTCTTACTTTCTTTTGCCTTCTTAATGCTTTTTCAGGTTC
Organism: Candidatus Bathyarchaeota archaeon; assembly: GCA_963783645.1. Taxonomy (GTDB): domain Archaea; phylum Thermoproteota; class Bathyarchaeia; order 40CM-2-53-6; family 40CM-2-53-6; genus FEN-987. The sequence continues at coordinate 119,468 of CAWAOH010000016.1, forward strand.
GGGTTTGCCTGTATCTGCTGGCTGTGCAGGTTCTGCTACGGTTTTCGGTTCACTTAGCTTGCTTCTTCGGTGCCTCGCCTACCTTTCGTAGGGTAAAATTGATCTGGTACGTTTCATCCGTTATTGTTCTTCCTCTAATGAGCTTCCGTTTTCGTTCTCCAGACTTAGTTGGTCTGAAACCTGGGCCTGAGGACAGCACAATGTACTTCTTTGCGCCACCGTGCACATCAGCTCTCATGGGAACCCCATTCTTGTCACAGCCGCCGGATATGACGGCGCTTCCCATTATTCCCAAGGCAGAACCATCTACTACTTCGCCCAATGATCGTCCAATCAAAGCTTGAGCGCGTGCGCCTTCTAAATCGCTGACGACACACTTCCCAGTACTTGGGTCTGAGACTATGAGTTTGAATTTCGCCATTACACGACCCTTTTTCGAATCGGAGCGATACTACCGCCTGAATGCCTTTAATTAACGTTGTCAGGTTCCTGAATGTTGCCTTTTGGAATGAATCCGAAAGTGCGCCTTCAATTCAGCAATGCTCATGAAGCCGAGTTCCTTTCGCTCTGCGCCGCCTGTTTCCAGCCAGATATGTCTGGCTTTCTTGCCCTCTATCGCTGCGAGAAATTGTTCCATTGACAGTGGATTCACCGAATCTGGTGTCTTTCCGGAGTAGACTTCTTTGACCAATTTGGTCGCGTTCACTGGTCCCAAGTGCTCTTTTGACAGCGAAATAGTTCGCCTTGCCATCTGCCGAGTGAGAAATGCCTATAGTCGTCGCATCCCTCAACTCGATCAAAACTATGGAATACTGATGTATCTCGCTTAGAATTTGGAGAACGTCACTCGCAGATATCATGGCAGCCATTATCCAGCTTAGCGACGACACTCATCCGAATGGTCTAGAGTCCTTATCAAGTTTGGTAGAGAGTTGCAATGACGAACAACCGCTGCAGCAGAAATGTTCATAAACGGCTTACTTTGCTTACGCTGACAATTGGCAAATGTGCAGGTGAAGCGAATGCCAAAATCATTCTACGTTAAGTTCGAAGTTCCGAAGGAGTTGGCAGACAAAGCCTACCAACTAGTCCAAATTGCTAAGGATTCGGGTAAAATTAGAAAGGGCACTAATGAGACGACGAAAGCGATGGAGCGTGCAGTAGCAAAACTGGTTTTGATTGCAGAAGACGTTGATCCGCCTCAGGTCGTTGCTCATCTGCCTATCCTGTGCGAGGAGAGGAAGATTTCCTACCTATTCGTGCCCAGTAAACTCGAGCTAGGACGTTCAGCAGGGATCGATGTGGGATGTGCTGCGATATCTGTGTCTTGAAGGCGGCGAAGGGTCGAAAACTCTAAAAGAAATTAGTTGATGCAACGGAGCAGTTCAGAAAGGGCGGGGCTAAGGTTCAGCAATGAGTGCTCCGAAGGAGCGCGCAGAAGAAGCTATAACGCCGGCTGAGGTCACGCAAATTATTGGAAGAACCGGTGTAACAGGCGAAGTCATTCAAGTACGCGTTAGAATTCTCGAAGGTCGGGATAAGGGACGCGTCATAACCAGGAATATCAAGGGTCCCATACGAACCGGCGATATTCTGATGCTTCGTGAAACGGAACGGGAAGCCAAGAAGATCCGGTAGGGAGCTCCGACGCTTGCCTAGAACCTATACGTGCTCCTTCTGCGGGAAAGATTTTCCACAGGGCACGGGCATAATGTTTGTTCGGAATGACGGAGTCTATTCTGTACTTCTGCTCTTCAAAGTGCAGGAAGAGTATGATGGTCTATCGAAGGGATTCTAGAAAACTCAAATGGACTTCTTATTATGGGAAGAAGGAACGAGGAAAGTAACCTGCTTGCAGGCCGAGAAGCAGCAGACATTCGTGTTTCTGAAGCCAGAGAGCGTTGTAAGGGGATTAATCGGCGAAATCGTAGGTCGCTTCGAACGCAAGGGACTGATTCTTGTTGCTGCTAAGCTAATCAGAATGTCAGAGGACCAGGCTCGAAAGCTTTATGCAATGCACAGCAGCAAGCCTTTCTTCCAAGAACTGGTTTCCCACGTGACATCTAGCCCCATCTTCCTAATGGTATGGGAGGGGCCAAATGTAGTCGCTATAGCGAGGAATCTGGTTGGAGCAACGAACCCGGTGAACGCTGCCCCTGGCACAATCCGCGGAGATTTTGCTCTTAATGTGACGCCCAAACGCGATTCATGCATCTGACTCAATCGAAAATGCGAAACGAGAACTGTCAATCTTCTTCGCTCAGGCCGAGATTTGCAATTACACGAGACCTACAGAGCAGCAATTTCTGCTAAAATAGGTTAGAATCCCCAGACAGGATTTGTTTTCCGTTTGATTTGAATTAGCTCGTTGACGGTTTCGCGATCGCCTTCAGTGAGTTCTCCAGGAAACTTAGTGAGGAGAGTCTTCAAATGTCGCTCGGGCACATCTGTATAGACGACATCGCCTTCGTCAATATTGCGTCCTACTACTGCATCTTCAATTGAGACTGCAACCTGCATTCCAACCGTAGCCTCAGCAACGTCTTTTCCCTGATCCTGTATTCTTTGAAGTCCACCCAACTTCTTCCCGGACTGTGTCATTAGAGGAGCCTTTGGTTTAAGTCGGCCCGTGATTATTTCTACGCCAACGATTGCAGGTTTACTCCTTCTGAATAGGAATCCGGGAAGAACTTTAGCTTTGCATGGTCGTACAAGGAGATCAAGCTCAGCCTTTACGCCGGCTGCACGTTGTTCCTCACTCCATCTGAGGTAATCTTCGAGCATATGGTAGATTACGTCGGACTTGAAAATCGGGATACTGGCTGCCTTTGCCTCCTCCTCTGCATCAGGCAGGATTTTTACATTAAACGCGAGGATAGCCGCAAGCAACCTATCCTCTGGGCCAAAAGCTTCAACTTCGGCTATGTCTCTCTTAGTGACGTCACCAATATCCGCAAGTCGTATCTGAATTCCATGTCTGCCGAGGCTTTCCGTGACTGCTTCCAACGAACCGAGTGTGTCGGTTCTGAGAACGATACCGGATCTTTCTGTCTTGATTCGAAGTTTTTCTACTTCATCCTCGATCATTCTCACGTATTCTTTTGTATTCTTTCCTTTCGGCACACCATATAACGGGGCTCCTGCGAGTGCTGCTTCAAGGCCTGGAGCTGCTATCTTGACCCCAGATGCGGCAGCAATTCTCGGTACGCTAGTGAAACGGTCCCGAGGATCTCTTATCTCATCTAACGGTTTCGGAACTAGTATGGCGCGAACTTCAGTCACGATCGGGTGTTCGCGTCCACCAGTCACTATTGTATCGTGGACTTTCAATGACCCGTCGAAAATTATGGCGTTGATTGTAGTGCCGAGTCCAGGCTCATCTTTCACTTCGAGCACCGTACCTCGTGCGGGACCAGAAGTGACTTGAAGTTCCTTGGAGAGGTAGGCTTGGGTCAGGCCAGTCAATATTGCCAGAAGTTCAGGTATTCCTTCTCCGGTTTTCGCGCTTAATGGGACGATTGCGAGATTCTCTTTGAACGTAGTGATTCGATCGAATCTTTCAGCTCTAAAACCAAGTCTGGAGAGAGTTCCCATGATAGTGTAGATTCGATTATCAAGGTCTGTCTGCACTTCGGGGAATTGTGCTTTCAATGTGGACGCGAAGGGTACGGCCAGTTGAGATTTCCATCCAGGAATAGCGTCAATCTTGTTCGCAGCAATTATGAATGGAGTCTTCCTGCTCTTGAGAATGTTTATTGACTCAACCGTCTGGGGCTCAACCCCTTTCGTTACGTCAATCACTAGAATCGCTATGTCCGCAGCGGATCCACCTCTCCTTCTGAGATTCGAGAAAGTCTCATGACCAGGAGTGTCGATGAACAGAAGCCCCGGCACTTTCAATTCGAAATGGAACTGCTCGAGCAAAGGTCCACAAATCTCCTCGACAGTGGCGCGTGGTAGAAGGCTGGCGCCAATCAGTTGAGTTATCAGTCCGGGTTCTCGTTTGGCGACAGAAGTCCCTCTCAATTTGTCGAGGAGAGTCGTCTTGCCATGGTCAACGTGACCCAGCACTACGACAATTGGCTGTCGAATCGTCAATCTGCTCACTAGTTTTTGTCTCCTACTCAGAACAGGGACCATTAAAGTTTCACTGGGTTGAACTTTTTACTTCCATAGCCCTCTCGTATGATACGACTTGTGAATCATGGCCACCCAGGAATCGAACGTATTCGAAACACTTGCCAAGCCGGTGAGATCGGCACTTCAAGAACGAGGTTTCCTATCGCCCACCGACCCACAGCTCAAAGCGATTCCTGAGATATTAGCCGGCAAGAACGTCCTGCTAATCTCCCCAACCGCATCGGGCAAGACAGAAGCTGCCGTTCTGCCTGTATTCAGCATGTACGTAGCGAACCGCGGCGATGACCGCGGAATCAAGATCCTCTACATCACTCCACTTCGAGCACTGAATCGTGATATGCTCGAGCGGTTTGAATGGTGGGCTGGAAAATTAGATCTTAGAATTGCAGTGCGGCACGGTGATACGGAAGTAAAGGAAAGAGCGACACAAGCAAAGAATCCGCCAGACATGCTCATTCTTACGCCCGAGACGTTGCAGGCAATCCTGACAGGACGTGTAATGAAACAGCACCTCCGATCAGTCAAGTACGTAATAATCGACGAAGTTCATGAACTGGCCGAAGGTAAGCGAGGGAGCCAACTAGTCATCGCGCTAGAACGTTTGCGATGGGCCGCGATGCACGATTTTCAAATGATTGGCCTTTCCGCGACTATCGGGACCCCTGACAAAGTGGCGAAATTCCTAGTTGGTACGAGCCGTGAGTATACAATTGTTCATGTTCCAGTGGGCAGACAAGTGCGCATAGAAGTGACTTGCCCACAACCCCAGGCACGAGACTTGGACCTTTCGACGCAGCTATACACACACCCAGAGGTGGCCGCACGACTCCGGCTAATGCGGGAACTCATCGAAAGCCATCGCTCAGTACTCCTATTCACAAACACTCGAGCAGTGGCTGAAATTCTCGCCAGCAGAATGAAAGTCTGGGATGTCGATTTCCCCATCTCAATCCATCATGGCTCCTTGGCGAGGCTCTCTAGAATCAGTGCGGAGAGGGGACTGAAGGACGGACAACTCAAAGGGCTCGTGGCAACTTCATCACTAGAGCTGGGTATCGATGTTGGAAATGTAGACTACGTCATTCAATACATGAGCCCTAGGCAAGTATCGCGTCTAATTCAGCGAATAGGACGAAGCGGACACAGAATAGGACGAGTGGCCGACGGCATGATTATTGCCATGGATTCTGACGACACTCTAGAATCGATCGTCATCGCGAGACGAGCGCTGGAGGAAACATTAGAACCAGTTACAGTTCCTGACAAGCCGTTAGACGTATTAGCGCATCAGCTCGCCGGCCTTCTAATCCAAAAGGGTCGCTGGTACATAAATGAAATACTCGAGATAGTTACCAAGGCTTATCCTTATCGGAATCTGACAGAACAGGATGTTGCCACCGTTCTCACATACATGCACTCCCGGTTCCCTAGACTGGCATGGTTCTCTGAACAAGACAGCCTCGCACTGCGACCTAGAAACCTGAAAGCCCTATACTCATACTACTTCGGAAAGCTTTCGATGATACCAGACGAAAAACAATACCTCATCATCGACCAATCGAAAGATGAAGCAGTCGGAGTACTTGACGAAGCATTCGTGGCAGAATACGCTGAACCGGGACGAAAATTCATCGTACGCGGAAGCCCTTGGCAAATGGTAAGTGTTAGGGCTGACAAGATTTACGTGAAACCCATAAGGGATCCAACCGGCTCGATTCCGAGCTGGGTAGGCGAAGAAATACCTGTCCCGTTCGAGGTAGCACAGGAAGTTGGTGCAATCAGAAGGAAAGTCGAAACTGCACTCCAATCAGGAGTAACTGAAGAGTCTCTCGTAGGTGAACTCTCACATCTCTATCCAGCCTCAGGAGAAACCATCCAGCGATCACTAACCGAGACCATTGAGCAAGTGCGGCGTGGATTAGCCGTTCCAACAGACAAGCGAATCGTGCTGGAAGACTGGGAAGACTTCGTCATAATCAACTCGCACCTAGGACTACTCGTTAACCGTACACTGGCGAGGTTAATTGGCCACGTATTGTCCGAGGATGTCGGAGTTACGATCGGAGTTCAACAAGATCCCTACCGAATCGTAATTCAAACGTCAGGCTCCGCTAACGCGATTAAAGTGTCAAGAGTAATGGAACAACTTTCCGGAATGAACCTTGAAAGCTTGATTCGCGAAGCATCTTCGAAGAGTGGAATGTTCAAGAGACGACTCGTTCATGTCGCAAAGAGATTCGGTGCAATAACCAAACACGCAGACTTCCAAAACGTCAAGCTTCGTCAAGTGATTAAGAGTCTTGAGGGGACTGTGATTATGGAAGAGGCGTTCAAGGAGACATTGGAAAAGGACTTAGATCTAGAGAATACAAGACTCGTGCTGAACGAGCTGGGACGCGATCTTGAAGTATCATTCGCACCCACCGCGAAAGATCCTACCCCAATCGCCAGAATCGGTATCGAAAGAATCAGCCGGAAGACCGACCTGATTCCTCCCGAGAAAATGAAGCGCATCCTGATTGAATCAACGAAAGTGAGGATACTAAACGAATCAAGGTTACTCGCCTGTCCTTCATGCCTAAACTACGCAAAAATCGTCAGAGTCAAAGACATGCCTGAGGATTTTGAGTGTCCGAAGTGCAAGAGCACGTTAGGGGTAAGCGCAGACACACCTGACTCAATTGAGAAGATTCGTAAGAAACAGAGACGTGCCGTCTCAGAAGCAGACAAGCGGGTTGTTGACGGTCTCAAAGCTTCAAGCTTGCTCATTAAGAAGAATGGGAAGATTGTTGGCTATATCTTGGCCGAGAAGGATAAGCATTTCAGACGCTAGGGCTGTATTGAGGAAGACACGTCGCGTGTCAGATCATCTATTCGAGTTGATTATGGAACAAGAGAAAAAGGCACTTAGGAGACGTTTCTGGTAGCCTCCTCCGCAACAACGATAAGCCCGATCAGTAATCCTTGATTGGGCGATGACGAAAGCTGGTATTGGAGTAATCTGTGATCGAAGAAACCAGACCTGAGCCCGAAACGTCCTCTTCGGCAAGAAAAGCGGGCTTTGTGACAGCTTTTAAATAGCGACCCTTCTCTGATTGCTTCACCGAGATTTTAGAGGAAAATGAAACAAATGTCAAATGAAAGTAAACCCAAACCCAAAGGTAAGACTAGCACATACATCGCAGCCGTCATCCTAATTGTCATCATCCTAGCAGGCGTCGGATACTACTACAGCAAGACGACAACGATGGTTCCAACCACCACTGCCGCACCTCTCTACAAGGACACAATAGTGGTGGGCACAACAGACTCAGTGCAAACCACTATCGACCCAGCAGATGCCTACGACTACTTCGGTATCAACATCATAGAGAATGTCGGAGCAGGACTAGTTGACTACAGGCCAGGAACTACACAAATTGTTCCAGCCCTTGCGACAGACTGGACTGTCAGCACTGACGGTCTCACGTGGACCTTTAACTTAAGACAGGGAGTCCATGTTCCCGGATGGAACCCCATTTAATGCTACCGTTGTCAAGTATTCGATAGACAGAGAATTCGTAATAGACGAATCATCGGGACCATTCGCAGGAACCGGAACCGACACGATAATCAACAAAACAGTTGTTACTGGGCCGTACCAAGTTCAGTTCGTCTTGAATACACCCTTCTCAGCATTCCTCGCGCTGGCCGCGTTTACTCCGATGTATCCAGTCAATCCCAACGTAGCACCTATGCCAATGCATCATTGTGGTGACACGTGTGGAATCGTGAATTATACTGGCAACAGTGGCTACCGAGAACCCGACCGGTCTTGGACCATACCTGTTGAGTAACTGGCAACGAACTGCAGGCAAGGACGTCGAGATTGATTATACAGCAAATCCAAACTACTGGAACGCATCTGGCGGACTTCCGAAGACCAAGAACATTATCATCAAGTTCTACACTGATGCTACCTCACTCAACCTTGCAATGCAAAGTGGAGCAATCGACATCGCATACAGACAACTTGCGCCAGCAGACATACAAGCCTTTCAATCAAATGCGAACGTAAAGGTTTGGAAAGGGCCAGGTCAGTTCATTCAGTATCTGGTCTTCAACACTGCATCGGCTCCGTTCAACAACACTGCTGTAAGACAAGCAGTTGCAGCAGCACTCGACAGATCTCTCATCACGACTACAGTGTTCTTAGGGCAAGCAGAGCCACTCTACAGTATGATCCCTGCCGGAATGTCCTACCACACGGATGCATTCAAGTACTATGGTGACGCCAACGTAACTGCGGCTCAAGCATATCTTCAAAGCGCAGGCTACAGCACCACGAACCCATTGAAGTTTACTCTTACATATCCAACGGGACACTACCAATCAACAGATGGCATATCCTCAGCGATCAAACAAGCACTGGAGAAGACTGGTATGGTCCAAGTAACACTCGCCAACGAGCCATGGCCTAACTACAAAGCCAGCACCCAAGCTGACCAGCTTCAAGCCTACATCTACGGATGGTATCCTGACTACGTAGACCCATATGACTACACGTATCCATTCCTACCGCCTGACGGACTCGGGTTCCTGCGCAGTCACTACGTGAGCGCCACGATGAACCAGCTCCTGAAGCAAGCAGAATCTACGACTGACACATCCACACTACCAATGACCTATGCGAAGGTCCAGCAACTACTCGTCACTGACGTGCCGATGGTACCCCTATTTCAAGGAACATCAAACTGTGTTACCAACCTGAAAGTTGACGGCGTCGTATTGGACGCGACGACAATCTTCAGGTACTACTTGCTCTGGGAAAGCACGTAAGTAAATTACATTGTAGAGGTTGTCCGGGTAACTTTAAAACCCGGCCACACCCTCCCCCCTTTTTGTGGGCTTAAGAGATTACATCGTGACTAGGATATTTCTCACGATTCCAATGATTATGATCCTTCTAACCATCGTCTTCATAGTAATGCGAGTGCTGCCGGGAAACCCTGTGCTGTTAAGGTTCGAGAAGAACGCAGATCCTGCTTTAATCGCGCAATATACTCATACATTAGGATTGGACAAGCCACTCTACGTCCAGTACTTCGATTACTTTTGGGGACTCTTGCACGGTGATTTGGGATTGTCGATGGCTGGGGCCTTCGAGCCTGTAGGTCCTCAAATATTGTCTAGGTTCCCTGCGACTCTAGAATTGACGACGTACGGGTTCATTATTGCGGTAATCGTCGGAGTGCTACTGGGAGCTCTTGGAGCACGAAAACCTGGAGCCCCAGACGACTCTGTGAAGGTATTTGGGATTTTGATCTACGCGTTTCCGGTTTTTTTTCTCGGAATGATTTTTCAACTGATTTTTGGCGTTTGGCTGCGTATATTGCCTGTGTCAGGGCGTCTTGACCCAGGAGTGATTCCGACTAGTCTCTCGATAGGTGGAGTTCACCTTACGACCGGCATCTTGACCATCGACAGTCTACTGTCAGGCAACCTGAGAGAATTTGTTGATGCTGTGAAACATCTGATACTGCCTGCTACTGCTCTCGGCCTAGTTATTTCAGGCATCTTCGTCCGAATAACTAGGGCGAATATGCTGGAGACGATGCGAGCAGACTTTGTTACGGCTGCGCGAGCTAGAGGACTTAAAGAACGGACAGTCGTGTATTCTTACGCCCTCAGGAACGCGCTATTGCCCATAGTCACTATTATGGGTCTGCAGTTTGCCCTCCTTTTGAGCGGCGCTATACTTACCGAAACAGAATTCAGCATTCTAGGGTTAGGGTCCTATCTGGTTGATAGAATAAACTTTAGAGATTACACAGCGGTCCAGGGTACTGTTGTTTTCCTCGCCTTGCTGATCTCGTCCGTTAGTCTCATTGTGGATATCTTGTACGCATATCTTGATCCAAGGGTTCGCCTATGAGAACAGTTCAACGAACCCAAACCACAGTCAGTTATCTCAAAGCTACTTGGACCCATTTTTGGAAAGGGGCACGGCCGAGGGCTAATGCTGGTAGGGGTAGGCTTGACAGTTTTCATTGCAGCGATGAGTATTGTAGCGCCATTCATCGCTCCACATGATCCTACTCTGATTGGGTTGGGGCCACCTAATTCTCCGCCGAGCGCAGCCTTCCCGATGGGGACTGATCAGTATGGAAGAGACTTACTGAGCCGAATTATCTGGGGAGGTAGGTTCATTCTTCTTGTTGCCGTCGCAGCAGTCGCGATCTGTTTGGTGATAGGTTTGCCTATAGGGCTCGTGTCTGCGTACGCGGAGGGAACATAGACAGGACGATTGCCCTGGTTATGGACAGCATTTACGCGTTCCCAAGCCTCGTCCTCGCGATAATGATAATCAGCGTATTCGGCGTTACAATAATCAACGAAGCACTCGCAATAGCTGTAGTTTACATCCCAAGCTATTTCAGAGTGGTAAGAAGCCAAGTACTTTCGATTAAGGAGATGCCCTATGTCGACGCTGCCAAGTCGGCTGGGGCAGGGACTCCTTCAGTCTTGTTGAGATATATCTGGCCGAACGTCACTGCGTCCGTTGTAGTGGTTGCAACAGTGAACTTCGCTGATTCAATTCTCACTACCGCAGGACTGGATTTCATAGGGCTAGGCCTTTCTGTGACTTTGCCTGACTGGGGGATCGATCTTACTTACGGTCGTCAGGCACTACCGCTCGGTGTATGGTGGACTATCGTCTTCTCAGGAGGTATGATACTTCTGGCCGCATTGGGCTTCTCATTGATCAGTGAAGGCTACGGCGAGAGGGTGAATCCTAAACTCAGGTGAAGTTTTGGAGCTACTCTTGCAAGTCGAGTCGTTGTCGGTTGAGTATCGGACAGGCGACGCGAGCGCCATGGCCGTACAAAATGCTTCAATTGACCTCAAACGTGGGGAAACGCTTGGGCTAGTCGGAGAATCCGGTTCCGGAAAGTCAACGCTTGGTCTGGCCGTAATGGGACTAATTAAACCGCCAGGATATATTACCGAAGGTAGCCTGATCTTCGACGGTAGTAACCTACGAACCCTCACAGGCGAACAGCTGCGTGAACTCCGGGGGAAGAAGATCGCGATGATCTTCCAGGACCCAATGACCTCCCTTAATCCCGTAAAGAAGATCGGAGATCACTTCATCGAGTACATTCGTGCTCATGACAATAGCGTCTCGGATCAAGGTGCACGCTCAACGGCGAAGACTGTGCTGGAGGACTTGGGGATACCTGGATCGCGAGTTGATGATTATCCACATCAGTTCAGCGGCGGAATGAGACAGAGAGTCATGATAGGACTCGCACTTGCACTGAAACCTTCGCTCATCATCGCAGACGAGCCCACCACAGCTCTGGACGTGATCGTGGAAGCTCAAATATTGAAGCAACTGGCGGACTTGAAGGCAAAGTACTCGTTATCATTGATCCTAATCACTCACAACATGGGTATAGTCGCGGAGATGGCGGATAGGGTAGCGGTAATGTATGCTGGGAGGCTTGCGGAAGTTGCGCCATCAATCAGCATTTTCGAAAGCCCCAAGCATCCCTACACCCAGGCTCTGTTAGAATCCATACCAAACATTCTAACAAGTGATAAAGTACTAAAGACGATCCCAGGATCGCCTCCAGATCTTACAGATCCTCCGTCGGGTTGTCCTTTTCATCCTAGATGTCGTTACGTCTTCGAGAGATGTAGAAAGGAAGTTCCAATGCCAGTAGTAACTGGAAAAGACTCGGAAGCGGCATGCTTCCTGTTGGAGGGAGAAAAGACTCGTCATTCATAGAAGTCAATGGTTTAAGGAAACTATTCCCGGTTCAAAGGAGCTTCATTGCTCAACTGTTTGCGAGGAGCCCTGCACAAAATGTCCGCGCAGTAGACGGAGTTACGTTCAGCGTTCAAAGAGGGGACGTCTTCGGGCTCGTCGGGGAGTCTGGAAGCGGAAAAACAACAACTGGGCGTGTGACTGCGGGTCTAATGAGGCCCACGGAAGGCAAGGTGGCAGTTGATGGAACAGACCTCTTCTCACTTCCGAAATCCGAACTCAGAAAATTCAGAAAGAGAATGCAATTCATCTATCAGGATCCACTCTCGTCACTAAATCCGAAGATGACAATCGGAGATGCAGTAGGCGAACCATTAAGATACCTGAGCGATGACGCGGCATCAAAGCGCCGCGAAAAAATCTTCGATCTTCTCGATCGCGTCGGCCTGTCTCCTGCTGATTCATTCTATTACCGCTATCCCCATCAATTAAGCGGCGGCCAGAGGCAGAGAGTTGTAATTGCTAGAGCACTTTCTATCGGTCCGGAATACTTAGTGGCGGACGAACCAGTTGCAATGGTCGATGTCTCGGTCAGAGCCCAGATTATGGATCTCCTTCTCACGATGCAGAGAGAACTGAATCTAACCATCCTGCTCATAACTCATGACCTTGCGGTTGCCAAGTACATGTGTAACAAGATCGCTGTCATGTATCTTGGGAGAATCATGGAGTATGGAAAGACCGAGGATCTTTTCCGAAACCCGCTTCACCCATACACACAAGCTCTGCTTGCGGCTGTTCCGATTCCAGACCCGAGAAAAAAGTCGGAAAAAAAAATACCTTCTGGCGAGATTCCCAGTGCGCTGAATCCGCCGAGCGGATGTGTGTTTCATCCAAGATGCCCACGTGTATTCGACAGATGTTCAATCGAAGTGCCTCAGCTGCTAGAGTACGAGAGCGGGCACTTCGTCGCCTGCCACTTGTATTCCTAATTCCGAACGCTAGGGCATCTTGCGCATTACCCACTGTGTTGATTTCTTGAATCCAAGTTGCTCGTAGAATTGTTCGGTCCCCTCGAACGGCACAACCAACAGTTCAGCAGCGGGGTTACTTTCCATAATTTGCTGAATCAGCTTAGACCCTATTCCCTGACCCTTCCGTGACTTTGCGACCTGCAGATACATAATCGTAAATTCGTTCGCCCCCGTTCTGGCTAGAACTGTTACAGCCACAACAGTGTTCAGCTCGATCGCGATCCAAAACTCATGGCCGAGTCCTACAACATTATACTCTATGCTCTGTGGCGTAACGCCGAGATCTTCTGCGAAGTGCAAGTCACGTAGATCTTCGACCTGGCCGCGTCGGCAGGTAATGATTTGTGGCATTGACGATACAGCTGTTGCCGAGGTTGTCGTGTGCTACGATACTTAAATTACCATATCGATGCGGGAGCTCCGTTAAATCATGAAGACCCGCGTCATCTTTGGGCTCCTCATTTTCTTATTCAGTCTGACCACAATGTTTCCCGTATCAGCCCTCTAATTGTGGGCGTAATCGGAGTAGTTTGCGCTTTTGGCGTGAGTCATGTAAAATCACGAGATCGACGTGCAGTTCGAAGGGTAACGAGAACTCGGACTAGCCCAAGGAGACATTGAACCCACGCGGACGTCACCGAACCTACCGCAAGGTTTATCTCAAATCGCATTCTTCGCCGACTATCACACAGGCTAACAGGCGGACTTGAGAATCTTTGGGTAAACAAATTCGGGTACAACGTAGGGGTAAAGGCGGCTCAGTTTTCATTGCGCGAAGTTTCCGTCGAATTGCTCCCGTAAGATTTCCCAGGTCGGCCCAAGGGTCTCTGAAAGGTGTAGTCAAAGAACTCTTACATGAAGCGGGAAGAGGAACACCTCTGGCTTTGGTCGAATTCTCCAATGGAATGGCGTGCTGCCTCTCTGCTCCAGAAGGGCTATCCCTGAATCAGGATATACTGGTGGGCTCAGATGCTCGACCTGACATTGGAAATATCCTTCCATTGGGCAGGGTCCCAGAAGGAACCATGGTTTCAAGCGTCGAATTGCATCCGGATGATGGAGGACGACTCGCACGTGCCTCAGGCACTTATTGTCTGGTAGTTTCACATACCCCGCAGGGAACGGAAGTTCGAATGCCTTCGGGCAAGTCAGTGTACATGAACGACCAATGCAGAGCGATAATTGGCGTGGTCGCTGCCGCTGGAAGAACTGAGAAACCGTTCCTAAAGGCGGGAACCGTAAAGAAGCTCATGAGGTCAAGGGGACGCGTGTGGCCTATCGTAACGGGACAGGCCATGATTGCTGCTTCACATCCACACGGTGGAGGAAGACACAAGCACGCAGGAAAGCCTACGACAGTGGGCAGGAATACGCCGCCAGGTCGCAAGGTCGGAATGATAGCTGCTCGGCAGACAGGCCGCGCAAAACGAGCTGTGAGGACCTAAACATGACTCTTGTCGATCCCCTGGCACATGCACTGAACACGATCTACAACAACGAACGACGACACAAACGCGAATGTATTACATGGCCAGCCTCCAAACTTATGGGTCAGGTTCTGCGCGTAATGCAGAAAAACGGTTACGTAGGGGAATTTGAATTCATAGATGATGGTCGTGCGGGGAAGTATCGCATCCAACTTCTTGGAAGAGTCAACAAATGCGGTGTTATCAAGCCTCGATTTTCAATGAAAGTGCAAGACGTCGAGAAATGGGAGGAGAGATACCTACCATCACGAGATGTAGGCGTATTGATCGTAACCACCCCCAAGGGCGTAGTTTCGCATGCTGATGCACGATCATCGAAGACAGGCGGAAGACTTCTCGCGTACGTCTACTGAAACGCTTTAATTCAGCCTCGCAATTTCGAAGACGGCGCATTAGAGAAGCAGTGCACGAAATGGCAAAAGGACCTCAGTATAATCTCCCTTTCAGACGACGGCGAGAGGGACGAACCAACTACCGAAGTCGAAGGCGACTGGTCATATCCGGCATCCCGCGTTTGGTTATTCGCCCTACAAACAAGAATCTGACCACCCAAATAATCAAGGCGGAACCAGCGGGAGATAAAGTGATAGTTTCTGCTCAGTCTTCTGAACTCAAAGGGCTGGGATGGAAGGCGGCCTGCGGAAATCTGCCCGCAGCCTACTTGACTGGATTGTTAATAGGCACACGAGCAAAAGCAAAGGGCGTTAACAACGCTATCCTTGATATCGGCCTTAGTGATCGAGGTGGCTCACGCATTTTTGCTGCAGCCAAAGGCGCCCTCGACGGCGGTCTTACAATACCTATCGACAAGAAGGTTCTGCCAAGCGAGGACAGATTACACGGGAGTCATATCGTGAGTTATTCAAAGATGGTTTCCAGTGAACCTGAAGCGTACAAGAAGCGATTCTCAGGATACTTGAAGAATAAACTGAAACCCGAGGAGCTGCAGGACAACTTCGCCGCTGTGGAAACTAAGATCAAAACGCCGGAGGCAGGCAAATGAGTACTAAGCAGAAACGAAAAGCTAAGCCTACTTCTGAGAAAGCCACAAAGGCCAAGAGCACCCGCGCAACACGGACCAAGAAAAAGCCAGAGAAAGAGGTCCCGTCCACACGTGTAGAAGTCAAGAAGGCTAAACCTGAACCTAAGAAACCAGTTGAAGTGAAACCTGTAGAAACAAAGAAACCACTCGTAGAGGTTACGGCTGAAGTCAAGCCGGCTGAGATCAAACCTGTAGAAGTCAAGAAGGAAGTCGTGGAGGTCAAAGCTGAACCGAAGAAACCTGAAGTCAAACCAGTAGAGGCTAAGGTGGTTCTCGCTGAAGCTAAACCGGAACCCCAGAAACCCGTGGTGAAGCCTGTAGAAGTCAAGAAGGAAGTCGTGGAGGTCAAAGCTGAACCGAAGAAACCTGAAGTCAAACCAGTAGAGGCTAAGGCGGTTGTTGCTAAACCTCAAGTCAAGAAACCTGCTGCAGCCAAGCTTTTACCGAAACCAATCCCGAAGAAGAAACTGCCTGAACCCCCCAAGGATAGTTTGTTATTGATAGTTCGTCTTCGAGGCACTTTCGCCGTACCACAGTACATAGAACGCACTCTGCTAAGCCTCAGACTTGGCTACAAGTTCAATGCAACGCTAGCAAAGAACAGTCCAAGCATGATAGGAATGTTACGCCAAGTCAAGGACTATGTTACGTGGGGAGACGTCAAACCGGCTGACATAGCCAGATTGCTGAAAGAACGTGGAGAAGTTAATGGTGGCATGCCGGTCACCGATAAGTTCGCAAAGGATGCGTTCGCCAAGGAGTCTATCGACTCACTCGCGAAGGCCCTAGCAGGCGGCGAAATAGGCCTGAAGTTATTATGGGAGAAAGGAGTGAAACCAGTCTTTCGATTGCATCCGCCCTCAGGTGGCTTCGAATCAACAATCAAGAGATCCTACACTAGCAACGGTCAACTCGGCTACCGCGGGACAGCCATCGCCACACTAATGACTGACATGACATAATTCTAACTCGATTTTCTTGCCAAAAAAAGAAACTATTCCAACAACACTCTACCCCATCAAACTACCAACTGTCAAATTAGGTCAGGCACTAGACTCCATAATACTCAGAGCTCTGCAAGATCACCACCTCAAGCTTCGCGACGGCGACATAATATGCGTTGCAAGCAAGGTCGTTTCTATAGCAGAGAGACGAATTGTCCACCTCAATCAAAAGCAGATATCAAATAAAGCGCGCATCTTAGCAGTCAAATTTCGGCTGAGTGGTCAGCTTGCTCAAATCGTTCTTGAGGAAGCAGAGGTCATATTGGGTGGCGTCAGGGGGTTTCTCCTCACAGTCAAGCAGGGGATACTTACGCCTAACGCTGGTGTTGACGTAAAGAATTCGCCAACTGGAACCGCAATATTATGGCCGGCTCAACCCGACAGCTCAGCTTCAAGCCTCCGTGCTTCTTTAGGACGGAGCCGAGATGCTAGAATAGGTGTTGCGATCGTTGATAGTCGGATTACCCCTCTCCGCTTGGGAACCACTGGGTTGACAATTGGCTTATCCGGTTTTCGCCCTTTAAGAGACGAACGAGGAAAATGCGACATCTATGGTCACCGCGTTAAGGTCACGCAAACAAATCTAGCCGACGACCTCGCTTCATCTGCGCATCTGCTGATGGGCGAACGAGATGAAAGAACCGGGCTTGTTGTAATTCGAAACGCCCATGTCACAATGATTGATGGTGCTTCCACAAATGCCCTACTTGAGGCCAGAAAATGCTTGATCGGATCAAGCCTCAAGGGAATTTAAGCCCAGAGAGTGCCTTCTTGAACATGCATTCTTTCCGTTCAGCATACTCAAGATAGTAGACTGACACGATACCGACCAACAGCACAAAAATGCCGAAAACCGTTGCGCTTCTGTACTGGTAGAAGGGAGACCAGACGGAGTCCAATGTGAATTGGAAGGAACTGCCGTTGTAACTTGTAATCATCAGCAGGTAGGGAGCCGATTTGGGTGCTGATCCGAAGTACACAAGTCCCTTTTGAGTCGACCCGAAGGTGACGTGCAAGACTACGGGCAAATCTATGCTCTGATCGGCAGAGTCGAATGGTGCCAGAAGTATTGTAGTTGTGCCTGGCCTGTCGCTGAGAAGATTCAGGTTAATTGGACTTCCCTGATCTATAGGTGGTACTATGTACGTGGACACGGTATACGGGTCGTATTGGACCCGGGGTCCCTGACTAGCCAATTGCTGTGGAATCTTGTAATACGGCAACAGGACACCGGTAATGATCAGAATAACTCCTAGCACGATCAGCGCATTTGCCACTAGCTTATTTCGCGTAAATCCCAACTATACACCTCCATCCTATCCAGCGTAGTTTCGTCAGGGACGGTTTAGGAAGAAGCTCGGTCGTTCAATGCACAAACTTGTCGGCGTGGTGGCAAGCTACGAAATGGCCCTTAACGAGCTTGTCCTCGAAGGTTGGCGCGACTTGTTTGCAAATGTCAGTTGCATAAGGGCAGCGCGGATGGAACCTGCATCCCTTCGGCGGATTAATGGGACTAGGCACTTCGCCTGGCAGGATTATTCGTGTGGTCTTGTGCTTGATATCCGGGACTGGAACAGCGGAAATCAACGCCTGTGTATATGGATGTAAGGGATTATCGTAGAGGCTATTCGTCTCCGCAAGTTCTACGATCTCTCCAAGATACATGACGGCTACCCGGTGACTGATTTGACGTACTGAGCTCAAATCATGCGAAATGTAGAGGTATGAAAAATGCTTCTTCTGCTGCAGGTCGACAAGCAGGTTGAGTATTTGCGCTCTGATGGAGACATCGAGTGAGGATACTGGTTCATCACAGACGATGAATTCTGGGTCGACTGCGAGCGCTCTTGCAATCGCAACACGTTGTCGTTGACCGCCACTAAACTCGTGGGGGTAGCGTTCTGCATGATACTCCTCTAGGTTCACCATTCTAAGTAGCTCGTAGACTCTTTCCTTCCACTGATCTTTGGGTATGTTCTTGTGAATTACGAACGGTTCGCTGAGTATATCGTAAATAGTCATTCGAGGGTCAAGCGAAGTGTATGGGTTCTGGAAAACCATCTGCATACCGCGTCTTAATTTCTTCGCGTCCGCATGACTCCCGCCTTTACCGAATGTTTCGAACACATCCATTCCGTGGAAAACTGTGGAACCGGATGTGGGTGGCTCCAAGAATAGCAGCACTTTGCCTGTAGTGGTTTTCCCGCAACCGCTTTCTCCAACCAGGCCGAGCGTTTCACCTCGTGCTATGTCAAAGCTAACGTTATCAATTGCGTGAACCTCGCCCACTTTCTTTCTGCCGATAATTCCTCGTTCGACTACGTCGAAGTGTTTGACAAGCGACTTTACCTGGAGCAAAGATCCTGAATATGCAGACATATGTTCAGCTCCTTCCTTCTAGGTTAAGCTCTCCCCATCTATGGCATGCTACGTAGTGTCCATCCGCCACCTTCTCCCATTTGGGTTCCTGTTTCATGCAAATGTCTTTCGCATATTTGCAGCGGGGATGGAACACACATCCTGACGGCGGTTCGATGAGATTCGGTATATTGCCAGGGATAACTTCCAATGCACGTGTCTGTGCAACACTCGGTACGGCCTTGAGAAGTGCCTCGGTATAGGGGTGCTTTGGCTCAGTGAAGAGCGTCGCCGTGTCTGCTTCCTCCATCACTTTTCCAGCGTAAAGCACGGTGACCCGTTCAGTCATATCTGCGACTATTCCCATGTCATGGGTGATCATTACCATAGTCATGCCGTATTCTTTCTGCAGCTGTTTGAGTAGGTCAAGTACTTGCGCTTGAATTGTAACATCGAGGTTTGTTGTGGGCTCATCGGCGAACAGAAGTTTCGGTTCACAAGACAGGGCCCGGGCGATTGCGATTCTCTGCTTCATACCGCCACTCAATTCATGCGGATATGCATTCAACCGGCTCTCCGGTTCGGGAATCCCCACTTTTTCCAGCAGGCCGAGCGCAGTCTTGTTTGCTTGATCCTTTGACAGATCTTTATGGAGGAGTAGAATGTCCGCGAGCTGCTTTCTCACAGTGTAGATAGGGTTTAGTGAAGTCGTAGGGTCCTGGAAGACTACTGCCATCTTGGCGCCGCGCATTTTTCGCATTTCCGTCTCCGACTTCGTTAGCAGATCTTCCCCGTCGAACTTTATTGTTCCCCCCACTATTCTCCCGGGTCTTGGAACGATCCGTAGAACTGACTGCGCGGTAACTGACTTGCCTGAACCGGATTCACCTACGAGGCCAATCGTCTTACCTTCTTCAACCGATACGGATATGCCGTCTACGGCCTTTACTACCCCTGCTTCTGTGAAGAAGTAAGTCCGGAGGTCGGTGACCTCTAACAGTTGCTTAGTCATGTATCAAATCTAACTCTTATCCTTCACGTAATCTTGGGTTGAGAGCGTCTGAGAGTCCATCTCCCATTAGGTTGAATCCTAATACGGAGAAGACTACTGCAAGACCTGGGAATAACGCAACCCACCAGTCTGTCCGAATGTAAGAAAATCCTTCATTCAGCAACAATCCCCACGTCGTAGTGTTCGCATCGCCAAAACCCAGGAAGCTTACCACTACTTCTGTGAGAATGAAACCAGCAATATCCAGTGTAGTGATCACTATCACTGGAGATAGGATGTTGGGTACGATGTGTCGAAATAGCAACCGCGAGGACCCAGCACCAAGCGACCTAGCCGCCTGCACAAAATCCATTTCCCGAACTCGAAGGGTCTCGCCACGAACTATGAAGGCGGTCCCAGACCAGCCGAAGAACGATAATATTAGAACAATCAATGTGAGTCCGAGTCCCTTGAACACTAACGCCAAGAAGATCCTCGCGAACAGGAGGATTAAGAGCAACGCTGGAATCACGAAGAATATCTGAATAACGCCGAGTACAACGTCAGAGATGATGCCCTTGAAGTAGCCTCCCAGTGCTCCTACGATAATTCCTATTACCATGGTCAGGATAGCGGCCGTCAGTCCGACGTAGAGGTCATTTCTAGTGCCATGAATGACTTCACTGAAAACGTCAATACCGGACGATTCGACCCCGAATGGATGCTGCCAGGATGGAGGCGTGCCCGCCGAACCCTCGTAAAGAGGCTCGTAGCTTCGGGGAGGATAAGGCGCTATCCATGCTGAAAGGATCGCGACAGTCAAGAAGAATACCACTATTGAACTCCCAATCAATGCCGATTTGTTTCTTTTGAATCGCCGCCAAGCAACAGCCCACTGAGACGCTGCGCGTCGCTTGGTCTTCTCTCCCACAAGTATTCACCTAATCAATCCTAACCCTCGGATCGAGTACTGCATAAGTCAGATCGGTTATCAAATTCGCGACCAATACCATGATTGTTATCACAATTGTGATTCCCTGAACTAGCGGAATATCCAAGACGCTCGCAGCGCGGGCAAAGGCATATCCGAGACCTGGCCACGAGAAGACGGTCTCCGTTGCTGGAGCCCCTCCTAAAGCGGCCCCAAACGACAAGCCAACCACAGTAACGACTGGCGTAATCGCGTTCCTCAGAGCATAACGATAAGTTACCGTCCTCTCGCTCAACCCACTTGCGCGAGCAGCCATGATGTAGTCCTGCCGCAGAGTTTCCAGCATATTTGCTCTAACAAGGCGTACGATCGTAGCCAAGCTCACGTACGTCAACACTGTAACAGGCAGAGCAAGGTGCAGCAGCCAATCGGTAATTTGGCTACCCCCCCACATGTATGAGATGCCCACTGCCCCGCTAGCTGGTAGCCATCCGAGCTCGAAGGAGAAGACAATGATCAACATAATGCCCAACCAGAACGTGGGCATCGAGTAACCGAATATTGCAAAGGTAGTTATCGCGTAATCGCCTTTTGAGTACTGATGTTGTGCTGAATAAACTCCAACGGGAATCCCGATGACAACGGCGAGCACAAGTGAAATCACCTGCAGCTCAAGTGTTGTGAGCGTCCATGCTCCAATCTGATCCGCAACCTGCCTACCACTCAGCGAAACACCAAGATTCCCCTGCATAAGATCCCACAGCCAGTATAGGAAACGTTCCCAGACAGGCCTGTCCAAGTGGTAGTAATGTCTAAGAGCATCTAACACGGCAGGGCTCGGAAACTTCAGGAATATTCGAATAAGATCGATAGGGCTACCTGCAGCGTTGCCGACGAAAAAAGTCAGCATCGCTACTCCTAGGAAGACGGGAACCATGAAGAGTAAACGCCTTATAACATAGCGAACGAGGCTAGCCAACGGTTTCCCTCGACGAATTGCTCAGAACACTCTGACTATATTAGTTTCGCTCCCCGCTAGGGACCTGAGTAATCGAAATCTCGATCCAGGATCAGCGATAAAGTGCCAGCTCCCTTCATCTATCAATATACCTCGGCAAAGTCTCTTTGTGATAAGGTATAAATAGCGATTTTTCGGTAGCCAAGCTCACCGTGAAGAAAATGAATAATAAGCAATTAAAGGAAATATTGCAAGGCATAGCTCTCGCACTACTCGTTTACGTAACTATGTCCAGTGTCATCCCACTGTTAGTAGCACCCGCATATGCACAATCAGCCCCAATCTTCTCCGCCACGATGATCGCGTCTACAGGCAACCCTGTACGGCGACAATACGCTAGCATCATAGCAGCCAACCTACGATCAGTCGGAATTGACGCAAAACTGTTCTACGTTAACTTCGATGTACTATCCAACCGTATGTTCTTCTCCTCAGCTAAGCAAGGCACCTCATTCGATCAAGGTGGATATGATATTGGCTTCATCGGTTGGGGATACACCGCACCTGTCCCCGACTTTAGATCAAACTTTGACGGAAGGCCAGCATTCTTGGCCCCGTCAGGTAGCAACTACGCGCTGTACAATAGTGCGGAGCTGAACTCAGTCTTTGACCAGCTTTATTCAACAGCGGACCCCGCTGTTCAGAAGCAGCTCACTGACAAGGCTCAAGAGATCATATTCCGCGACAAGCCATACAACTACATCTACGAACCCACTGACGCCATTCCAATCAACTCTAAGTGGACTATATGGGGAACACCCCCCGGACCTAATGCCGCGTATAGTGAAGTCAGGTTCCCCGATGTCGAGCACTGGTCTGGCGGAAATCAACTCACCTTCTCTGAAGTGAGCAACGTCTTCCCAGACAATAACCTGAACCCACTAATCACTCCGTCCTCAAACAGCTTCTACGCGACGTATATCTACAGCGCGATATGCTTTTCGAGTGCAGGTTTGCAGGATGTTGATGCACGAACATTGACGTACTACCCAGCCTTAGCAACCAGTATCAGTCACACACCCGACCTCCTCAATTGGAATATCACCATCCAACACGGCGCCAAGTTTGCTGACGGTGTTGAGATCACTGCTGACGACTTCCTTTACGCGCAATACTTGGATACAAACGCTAAGTCCAACTCAGTTAATCTAGGTACAGCCATCCAGTACCTTGGTAACTACGTTACCTTCAACTTCCTAGATGGAACCAAATTAGTGGACGACAACAGCGCTAATGCTACTAAGACCGTTGGTACATGGACTGCAACTGGCAAGTACTCGTTCACGTTCGCAACGCCAGCGGCCTACGCTTTCACAGGACAAACCTACGCAGCTATCTCGCCTCTTCCAAAGCACATTTTGGAGCAGATCCCAGCGGACCAAATTGACAGCAGCGACTACAGCACCGCAGCGAAGCCACACACCTACACTTGGGATACGAAGATGTATGGTGGTAGCGGAAGCTACACAGCTACTGGTCCAGTCTGTGCGGGTCCATATGTCCTCGACAACTATGACTTCACCGCTAACGTTGCAACATTGAAGAAGAACCCGTACTTCTGGAATGCTACCGGCCTACAGGCAATGGGACAATACTCGGTTGATACCTACAAGGTTGCGTGGATTGAAAGCAAGGACGCGGCTATCGCTGCGCTGAAGAACGGCGAAGTCGATATCTTGGACTACAATTACCAACTGGCCAAGGACGTACCTACGCTGCAATCAATACCAAACGTCTTCCTCGTCAATCAGGCAGAGTTGGGCTGGCAAGAGCAGGGCTTCAACATGATGAACCCGGTCTTCGGAACGGGTACCGCTACGCCCGCTGGCCAAGCTGACCCAACGAAAGCAGCAGACGCTGCACGCATGGTTCGAACTGCAATCAGCCACCTCATTCCACGAGACAAGATCATCCACGATCTCCTCGCGGGAGTCGGCACGCCACTCGCATCATGGCTCGGTCCAGGTTGGGGTGTATGGTATGATTCGAGCCTGACACCTGACGCATACGATGTGAACGTAGCAGTTCAGGACCTGCAAGCAGCGGGATACAATGTACAATTCACTCCACCTGCGCCAATCGCGTTTAGTGGAACCCCAATGCTAGGCCAGTCGATCACAGTATCAGGCACGTCACAAATCTCCAACGAGTACGTTGTCGTTGAACAGAGCACTGATGGCGGCACCACTTGGAAACCAGTCGCAGCCGCAATAGCAGACAACAGCAGCAAGTACTCTGTACAAGTAGCAGGCCCACCAGTGTTTGGCACTGTCTGGTACGCTGCGAACTTCACAGGATACTCTGCACCGAACGAAACAATTGCAATGGCACCAATTACCCCAACCCTAGTCAACCAGTACATCAACAATGGAGACATAGGCGGCGGCAAACAACTGATTGCGGAGAAGATCTCAGACCCGATCACCGTGTCATCTGCAACAAATGACGCATTAGTGGTACTCGTACCAATAATCATCATCGTTGTGGTTGGCGCGCTTGTGATGAGAACTCGCAAGAAGAAAACCACAGAACAAAAGTAAGATGGCCTGACGGGTCCTTTGACCCCAGGCACCCCCGTTTCTTTTTCTTCTTTCCTCTCAGACATAATGACGTTTAATTATACTCTAAGAGTTGCCAACAAGATTAGGACTCCTAAGAGGATTGCGCCTGATCCCACCAGTGTGACAGCACGTTTTTCCGCGTTTTTTCGCTTATCTGGCGAGTACGTCTCTTTAGAGGAGAAGATGGACTTTCTGAATTGGACGAAACCTACGGACGATCCATAGTCTACTATGCCTGCTAATAGAAACAGCAGGGCCGTTTCAACCAGCAGCATGTCTCCAAAGAGCTCAACCGGGGTGATAATGGTACTAAGAAGGACTCCAACCAATCCGTCTATGAGTAATAATGTCGTCGCGATTTTTAGAGATCGCTGCAATATTTGAGTATACGTCAGCACGAACAAGTATAAGTGCGCTTACAAAATTAACATAGCGTCTAGGTTCAGCATTATGTCGCGCACGAGAGACAAACATCAGACTCGGGATCAATCGCATTCGCTGCGAACATACTCGTTCCTTCTTACGATTGTGTTGTTGGCCATGATTATTGGTGGGTCTTACTACAATTCCTTGCCGAAGGTAGGGCACATTCCAGACACGTTTCATTTCCAGTCGACAAGTTGGATGACTTTTGTACCTCAGACCGCCCAGTATGTTGCATACGTTGACTATCAGCAAGCATACTCAGCTTCAGGTAATACATTCCTCTTCGGGACTTCGCCAGTTTTTCAGTTCTTTCAAATTCCGATCAACATACCGCCTCAAAGTGTCTTGTACGACCTCGACATCCAAGTGCCTGTGGCAGGCGTTAGTTCTAGTGTGGTTACTGTCAGCGTCATCGAGCTCCGGAACGACACGATGCGCATTTTCACTAGCGAATTAGCAAAGGCGGAAATACCTAGCTCGGCATATGACGGCTTTCCTGTTTACAGTCTCTTGATCGTTAATCCGGTGGCTTCTCAGCAACAAAATTTGCTCACTGGATATGTTGCAGCTGTGGAGGATGTTCTTATCGTCAGTATTGATCCGAAATATGGTAAGTCTGGAGTTGAAACGATTCTTGACGAGTATACGAGCAATGCCCCTAATCTGTTTGCCAATACTGATGTCAGAAGGGGCGTATATGCTAGTGGTGCAGCAGACGTAGCCTACATTGGCTTATTCGTGGGAACGTTTTCAAGCCAATTCAATAATACTCGCATGATTGTCAAATCAATTGTCTCAAACGGAGGCGGCATAAGCGTGACGAGA
Source organism: Candidatus Bathyarchaeota archaeon (assembly GCA_963783645.1). Lineage (GTDB taxonomy): Archaea > Thermoproteota > Bathyarchaeia > 40CM-2-53-6 > 40CM-2-53-6 > FEN-987. The sequence continues at coordinate 145,038 of CAWAOH010000016.1, forward strand.
TCAATACTGTTTCCGACATCGGATTTTGCTATGAGTGAATTCGGTCACGCGCATAATGTCTACCGTGACGCCAACAGCTACATAGTCCTTGACCAGTGGCTCGTCATATCGTACAGTTACACATTCGACAAACTACGAGGAGAACTCACCGGAATCTGAGGCATAACGCCGCCGATAGGTTATTACCCGCCTTTTTCGAATACTCTCCATCTGCGGTAAACGTGATATGTTGCGGAGGACCGTCCTTATCGTTCTGCTTTGTGCGATTTCATTAGTAATGGTCCCCCAATCCAATGCTGCTCCGACACGCTCTCCGTCCCTTGGAGATTTTTCACTGCAGGCGGTTACGACGAGGTTGTTCGTAGATGGCAGTGGCGTGGTCCATATGCTCTGGGCAGTTCATTCCGCTCTACTCACCGGAATTCAGGCTGGGATATGGTACGCGAGATATGCGCCCAATGGAACGACCGAAATCCCCCCCATCCTACTGCGAAACAGTACGAACATCCAATCAGTAGATATCGCCGAGGATAATGTAGGTAACCTTCACCTAGTGTGGGCGGAAGGCCCAGCCTTCACCAACTCAACTGTAAATCTGTTCTCCACGGACTCTGACGCTCAACTCTACTACGCTGAGATGAATTCTACGAATAACCAGTTAACAAACCCGACGCCTCTTACAGGTTACGGAAGAATCGCGATGTGGCCGTCGATAGCCGTGGATAATGAATCGATCCCCCATGTCATATGGATGGAAGTAAGCATCAAAACGGAAAATCGCACATTATCAGAGTACTATGGCGTAATCGAAAACAATCATCTTGTCCACCCTACGCTTGTAACCCAATATGATAACCAATCATTCCTCGATGTTCCGCGGCCACAGATGATTTACGATGAAGCTTACTCAAGCCTCCATATTGCGTGGAGCTACAGTCAAATAACAAATTCTCAGGTAAATTCACAAGTAAGTTACGCAAGGGTCAATCTTGATGACAACGCATCGACCGCAGTACATCGAATTGCAGTAGCAGATCTAAAGCAACCTGTTCAGGACGCCTCAGTTGCTCAAGGCGGCAATGGTAGTGCTTATGTCGTATGGCAAGCTCCCGCTTCAGACTCATCTCGTCTTGTGTATGTTTCCAGGATCTCCAAAGAAGGAAACGTGGTCTTCCTACGTGGTTTCACAGAGCCTTCAACGGTCGCACCGTACTTGGTCTCGTCGTCGGACTCGCAAGAGAATCTCTACTTGGTATGGTATCAGCCTCCCCCTCTACCCAGGAGCGTGGTGCCAGTAAGGTCAGTGACGAGTGTAAGTTACGTGAGGATTGACGATGCTGGTTCAGTCACAGATTCGGGAAACAAACAAGTTTCTGGAACTGTACTCGCGATTGGTGTTTCCATGACGGGAGATGTCTACGCCGTCTCGTCACTGGGAGTTATCAAAGTAAAACCGCCAATCCTAACGCCACTGGTTCAGTTAATGCTAGGAATCGCTGCATTTTCTGCAGCGGGAATTGCAGTGACTGAAGAAGGAAAGTACAGACTCATTCGCTCGCTCACTTCAATCTCGCACAACTTCTATCGTCCCGGCCTCCGGACTCTGAATGATGACGCGATTCTGCAGTTGCTCACGGAAAAACCTGGAAGTAATCTCAGAGAAATCAAACGTACCACAAGAATCAATGCACGTGTCTCACTGAGTAGGCTCACACAGCTGGAACGTGCCGGCTATATTTCCTCAATCCGAGTTGGACTAAGTCGCAGATTCTTCGAGTCAAATCCCACTGATCAAATGGTCGCCCCGAAGAAAATTGCGTGCTTGATCCTGAATGAAATAAAGCGTACGCCTGGAACGTGGGAGGGAAAACTTGCCCAGGATCTAGGTCTCAGTCAACAGATTGTGCATTATCACGTTAGACGAATGCGGTCCGAGGGGCTCCTAGATGTAGAGTTAGAGGGGAGACGAAAATTGTATCGACTCGCAAATTCTGCGCGCTCGCGCAATCAAGAAAGTAGTCTCGACTGACGTTAGCTACCGCGTTCCTTGGGCCTTCGCTTTCTTAGTATCACGACGATTCCGTAAACAAGGAGAAATGCAACAGCCAACCAGGCTGCAAGTTGTAAACTTAGAAGAGCCAAGGAAACAAGAAGCAGCGCGATGACAACGCTGATCGCTGTCTGCTTATCTTTCAAGAGCTAACTCAACTCTGTCTTGCTGATTCCTGTCGAAGTAGGGATACTAGGGATCACGTGACCGGCATTTGGGATGACTGATATTGAAGCGTCTGCGCCCAACGCACGCTGAGCAGACTGCAGCGCACCATTCATGGTCTTCGCAGGCTTAAGCCCGAATGTGTGTTCGAGGTGATGGTCCGGAATCGTGGACACCAAATATACTCTGTGACTATTCAATACTCTGAGAAGATATGCAGCCTTCCAACCATTATAGTTGAAGCGATGGCGCAGTCGAGCTTCAAGATGACGTGCCTCCTTATGTTCCTTCACCCAAGCATAGAAGTCCGTGTTCCCATGACCAAGAGAACACTCAGCAGCAACAATCAAAGCACCATTCCTTTTGAGAACAGACAAGCCGGCTGGAAAAGATTCAACTGCGGTAAGTAAAGATTCGTCAAGCGGCATTCCGCCAACACTCATGACAACGATATCAGCCGACTTGCTTGCTTGAATTGTTGCCACACGGCGAAGCGTTTCGCTTAACTTCCCAACTGTCTCATCAAATTTGCCAAGCCCGACCTCGATTGGAGAGAGCTCCGAATTCAGAACGAAACCCAAACCGTAGACGTTGTGTAGGTTAGAGGTTACTTCTAGCCGTTCCTTGTACAAGTCATGTGGGTCCAGAGGCTTACTCCGGACTAGTTGATCATGGGCCGACTTCTCAGACGCTAGGCCGGGAAAAATCGTGTCGCACAAGCCTGAGAATCCGATGAAGTGATTTGGCCTCAACTCTCCCACGGCAATCGTCAACACGTTCTCGGTTACGAGACTGTTTAGTGATGGAATAAAATCACTAGAATAACCTTCACAGGGGATCGTGACAGAGTTCTCCGGCGAATGATGGACAACCTGAACTTCCGGTGCTAATCCAACGATCGCATCGGATTTGGGTGTGCGAAGAATAGTCAGGGAACTTGCCGGAATACCTTCACGCGCAAACCTATTCGCTAGAGATTTCGTGGCATTCGTGATCAACTCCTTGTTTCTACTCTCGCCCACAACGATGCAGACTCGACTGGAATTCTTCGCAATCGTGACCAGTTCGTCAGAGACAATCTTGTCCAAATCAACAACTGATGGTTGCTCAGACGGGCGTGGTTGCAATATGTCAATCAGGTTCTCGTCCGGAATCCGGACTGGGACCTCCGATACGCCATATGGGAGCCAGATTTCTACCATGAGATGCACCACAGCGTGATAGGACTTGAATTGCGGCTCACCAATCACTGGAAAGAATTAAACTAGTCGAGTCACAGCTTGTAACTGATCGGAATGGAACAGGAACAGAGTCAAGGAGTTGAAGAGCTCAGCAGATTGCTTCTAAAGACTGGTTGCCTTAGGTTCGGAACCTTCAAACTATCCAGCGGCGCGCTTAGCCCCTACTACGTTGATCTGCGGTTAATCCCCAGCGATCCGGAAGCATTCAGGAAAGTCATTGGCTACTATTCCAGCGTGATTCAAGGGGAAATTGCGGAACGTTCGCACAGCTTCGCAGGAATCCCAACGGCGGGAATAGCGTACGGCGCCGTGCTAGCCTTCAATCATAGGAAACCCTTCCTATACGTGAGAAAGGAGGCCAAAGAACATGGCACGGGAAGGAGGATTGAGGGTCGTCTCTTTCCGGGAGTAAAGGTGCTGATCCTGGACGATGTCGTGACTTCTGGAAGTAACCTGGTCAACGCTATAGATGCTATACGAACTGATGGGGGAATTGTCGAAGATGCAGTCGTACTATTAGATAGGCAGCAGGGAGGGGCAACCAGCCTAGAGAAAACTGGGGTCAAACTTCATTCATTTGCGACGATTTCACGAATTTGTGAGATACTCCGCGACAACGGAACTATTGACGAATCACACTACAACCAAATCCTAGACCAAATAGGCAGTGGATCGGGACAGTCAAGCGACAGTTAACGATTTTCTGAGAAGTTTACGTGCAGCTTCGTATGGATCTAGTCTGTGCTTCTTGACTTGGGAAAGCAGCCCTACGAACCATCGTGTGGAAGTCGCCTTCTGCAAAGCAATGTCTTCGAAGTATCTTTTCGCAGCATAGATTACTTCACGTTTCATGCGGTCTGAGTCATCTGCTTCGTCTGTTTTGCGCACTAGATATTCGGAATGCTGTCGGATTGCTTCGACAAGAGGAGTTATGCCTTCACCTGAAAGAGCGTTCGTCTTCAAAACCTGCGGACGCCAACCTGAGGAATCGGACATCATGATCATGCTATGGATATCTTTCATCGCTCGTTCTGTACTCTCTTTATCCGCTTTATTCACAACGAATATGTCGCCGACTTCCATTATCCCAGCCTTTAGCGCTTGAATTTCATCGCCAAGGCCAGGAGCAGTAACGACAATGATCGTATCCGCCAAATTCCTGATGTCAACATCTGACTGGCCAGCGCCTGCTGTCTCAACAATAACGTGAGTCATCTCCAGTGCATCGAGTATGCGTACCACATCCTCAGTTGCGCACGCTACTCCACCAAAGTATCCTCGCGTAGCCATACTTCTGATAAAGACCTTGGGATCTGAGGATAACTCGCTCATTCTGATTCTGTCACCGAGTAGGGCGCCCCCTGTAATCTGACTTGAGGGATCAACCGCGACTATTCCCACGCTGTCGCCTTTTGCGCGATAAGTCTTCGCTAATTGTGCGATGAGGGAGCTCTTTCCACAACCCGGGGGTCCTGTGATGCCGATGATGTGGGCATTTCCGGATTTCCAGTAGAGCGCCGACAAGATCCTGAATCGTGCTTCAGGATAGTTTTCAGCTAGAGACATCAGCTGGGATGCGGCTCTTCTTTCCCCTTTAATGGCCCTGCTTAGGAGTCTGCTGATGGCCGTATCAGTGGTCAGCTTAGGATCACTCTAGTCTGAGTTTAGATGGATGTGCTCGGATGGAATTCGCCGAAGGTTTCACGAAAGAGATCACTGATCTCACCTGTTGTAGCCTTTGATCGGACTGCGTCAATCATAAGCGGCATTATGTTTTCCTTACTCTCCAGCACTCTTCGCATTCTCTCTAAGCTTCTCTCGACTTGGCTTCGATCTCTACGACGCTTGAATTCTTTAACACGAACGATCTGTTTACGCATCTCTGAAGTCTTAATCTTGTGGATTCTTTCCTCGGCGGAATAGCGATCTACGAACATGTTCACTCCGATCACCTTCTTCATGCCCGATTCAACATCTGTTTGCTGCTTGTACGCGCTTTCGCGAATCTGACCTTGGATGTATCCGTTCTGAATTGCCTTCACTGTGCCTCCCATTCTCCTGATCTTATCCAGCTCTTTGAGAACTTCGGTCTCAATTTGATCCGTGAGATATTCAATGTAATGACTTCCTCCCAGTGGATCGGCTGTCTTCACTACGCCCGTCTCGTATGCGATTAGTTGCTGTGTTCGCAGTGCTATCTTCACCGCTTCCTCTGTCGGAAGTGACAATGCTTCGTCGAGCGAGTTGGTGTGAAGCGATTGCGTGCCTCCGAGAACTGCAGCCAACGCCTGGATGGTGACTCTTACGATGTTGTTCATGGGCTGTTGGGCAGTCAGTGTCTCACCGCTGGTTTGAGTATGAAAGCGCAGTTTCATTGATTCAGGGTTTGTTGCGTAAAATTCATCTCGCATCATGTAAGCCCAGATTCGTCTGGCTGCTCGGAACTTGGCTATTTCCTCAAGGAAATCATTCTGGCATGCGAAGAAGAAGGACAGACGTGGAGCGAAATCGTCCACTCGTAAGCCACGTTGAAGACACGCTCTTACGTATTCCTTGGCGTCGGCAAACGCATACGCTACTTCTTGGACAGCATCGGCGCCGGATTCCCGAATGTGGTATCCACTTATGCTGATTGGATGCCACACACGTGCACGTTTGGCGCAGAATTCGATTATGTCCACAGCTATCTTCAGGCTGGATTGAGGAGGAAGGATGTACGTGTTCCGCGCAATGTACTCCTTTAGGATGTCATTCTGTGTCGTTCCCCTCAGCTCATTCCATGAGTACCCCTGAGATTGGCCAACCGAGAGGTACATTGCAAGCATGATTGACGCAGTAGCGTTGATCGTCATTGATGTGCTCACCTCCTTGAGTTTGATGGCGTTGAATAGACGATGCATGTCCTGAATGGACGAGACAGGGACTCCAACCCTGCCGACCTCTCCCTCAGCCTTGGGCGAATCTGAATCGTAACCAAGTTGGGTGGGTAGATCGAAAGCAACGCTCAACCCGGTTTCGCCCTGGGTGAGCAGAAATTTGAATCGTCGATTAGTCTCCGCGGCACTTCCGAATCCGGTGTATTGCCGCATAGTCCACAAACGGTCACGATACATCGAAGGGTAGATTCCACGCGTAAACGGGAACTTGCCAGGCTCATTGGTTCGTCTGTTTGATGATTTCACGTCCGAAGGACCGTAAAGGCGTTTGACTTCAGCTCCCGAACTCGTCGTGAACTGATTCAAGGATTTTGACAATATGACTCGCCACTCCATAATGATCAGGACGCAAAAAAGCTTCAGCCCTAAGAAGAAAAGAACATTAACGCCCCTACCTCAAGCTCATGGAACGAGACGATGAAACGCTATGGCCAGTAGGAGAAACCCGTACTGGAGCAGAAAATGCAGAGCTCTGACTGTCATCAGAAAGAAACGCGGTCAAGTGTACAGTGAAAAGACCATCTCCACTTTGAGACGACGACATCGCGAATGGGAAAAAATCGTGGCAAATTGGGCGAACAGCTCACCTCAGCAGAAGGGAATTGTTGAAAACCCTTCAGGAATCCCACTTCAGAGACTGTATACCCCAACCGAAGTCTCACATGAAGATTACCTCCTGCACTTGGGGGTATCCAGGCGAGTACCCATACACGAGGGGAGTCTACCCAACTATGTATCGTGGCCGTCTGTGGACTATGCGGATGTTCTCTGGATTCGGCACTCCTGACGATACGAATGCTCGACTCAAGTATCTCTTGCAGGAAGGTGAGACGGGTCTCAGCATAGCGTTTGACATGCCAACTTTGTACGGGTTCGATGCAGATCATGAAAGAGCGGAAGGTGAGGTTGGCAAATGCGGTGTATCCGTCTCGTCTTTGAAGGATATGGAGATCCTCTTTGACGGGATCCCACTGGATGAAGTGAGCACTTCCATGACCATCAACGCTCCAGCCTCCGTCCTCACATGTATGTACATGGCTGTGGCCGAGAAGCGTGGTCTCACAGTGTCGAAGCTGCGTGGGACTGTCCAGACCGATATTTTGAAGGAATACGCTGCCCAGAAAGAATGGGTGTATCCTCCTGAGGCTCACCTTAGAATAATCCGAGACATGATGCTCTATTCAGCGAAGCATCTGCCAGAATGGAACTACATCAGTGTCAGCGGCTACCACATTCGCGAAGCAGGTTCAAGCGCCTTGCAGGAATTAGCGTTCACGCTCGCTGATGGCTTCGCCTATCTAGATTTAGGACTAGAGGCTGACTTGAAAGTGGATGATTTTGCACCAAGGCTATCCTTTTTCTTCAATTGCGGCATGGATTTCTTTGAAGAAGTAGCGAAATTCCGTGCAGCACGAAGGATATGGGCACAGGTCGTGAAGGAGAAGTATCATGCAAGGAATCCTAAATCGATGCTGCTGAGATTCCACACTCAGACGTCCGGAGCATCGCTAACCTGGCAACAGCCATTGAACAATATTGTGAGGACCGCTATCGAAGCCCTCGCTGCAGTGTTGGGGGGTACTCAATCATTGCATACGAACGCCTATGATGAGGCGTGGGCGCTCCCGACGAAGGAGGCCGCGTTGGTCGCATTGAGAACGCAACAAATCATTGCGGAAGAAACTGGCGCCGCTGATGTAATCGACCCGTTGGGCGGCTCGTATTATGTGGAATGGTTGACCGATGAGATGGAAATGCGCACGTATGAATACCTAGCTAAAATAGAAGAGATTGGCGGGATCCTGCAGGCACTGAAGAAAGGATACATCCAGAAGGAGATCGCTGACACTGCTTACAAATACCAGCAGCAGATGGAGAATCATGATAGGATTGTAGTTGGCGTAAACGCACACGTTATGAATGAACCTTCACCGATAAACACGCTACGAATCGACGAAAATGCTCGGCTAGGACAGATCGAGCGTCTGGATAAAGTTAGAAAGTTCAGAGATTCTAAGAAAGTCGAATTGGCATTAGGCGACTTACAGCATTCCTTCCAGGATCCAAAATCGAATTGTATCTATCCCATGCTGAAGGCTGTCAAAGCTTATGCCACTCTAGGTGAAATAGTGGAAGTCGGCAGAAAGGTATTCGGAGAATGGAAGGAACCTTCTATACTGTAGGAAACTGTGTAGGTGGCCGCGATTTCAACAGCTAAACTGATCTCAAGAGGAATACAGAGAAGAATCAGAATCCTAGTGGCGAAACCTGGTCTTGACGGACACGACCGCGGTGCCTTAATCCTCTGTAGAGCACTTCGAGATGCTGGGATGGAGGTCATATATGCAGGACTGCTCGCCAGCCCCGAGCAAGTAGCTCAAATGGCTATCGATGAAGATGTAGACGTCGTAGCCCTGAGCCTCCTAAATGGAGCACACATGACCGCATTCGCGAAAGTAGCTAGAGCTTTGAAGGAGAAACGTGCGGCCGACATTCTACTCGTTGGCGGAGGAATCATACCTGAAGAAGATAAACCGAAACTCGAAAAACTCGGAATCACCGGGAACTTTGGTCCAGGGACATCACTGAAGACAATCATTGACCATATTGAAGAGCGCGTCAAGAAAGAACGATGGAAATAATTCATAGCCTTTCGAAGTAGGCAATATCGAGGATCGAGCCAGTCCGCTGCGCTTTGTCCTTGAAGACGACGCGCACTTTGTCGCCGATCGCAACGTCACCGTGAACCTTCTGAATTAGCCCTCCATGAGTTCCATTGAAACGAACAAACGCTACCGTCGTTGGTTTCTCCATAGCTTTTCCCTGCGAGTCCCTATAGCAAGTTGTATAGCTCTCAACTGTTCCCGTGTTCTCCACATTCACGAAATCAACTAGTCTTGACATGCAACGTTCGCAAAAGATTCGCGGAGGAACGTAAGTGATATCACATTTCTTACAGCGACTGCCAACCAGTTTTCCATTATCTTTGATTTCGCGAAAGAACTTCTCGCCCGCAACTCCTACAGTGTACCTGAAGTAGACGGGGAAGTCTCCTTCCACTTTCCAAATGTCAGTTGACATTTCCCTCATTCCCCGATTGGTTTGAAGTAATGGATGTCCGTGATTGATCCCGTTCTTTCGGAAGGTTGCTTCCACACTGCTTTGACCTTCAGTCCTATTCTGATGGCGTCGGGTTTTATTTCTCCAAGGATGTGAAGAAATCCGGCTTTGTCAGTTCCGTCGATCTCAATCACTGCGGGAATTATCGGTGTTTTCAGTCGAGTGGTGTCGGTTGAGATATGAGATACTGAGTAAGTGTTAATGATGCCTGTGTCTGGCAGATTCAGATAACTGTCGGAACGGCGGAAACAATATTCACAGAATATGCGTGGTGGCACAACTATTCTTCCGCATTTCTCACATTTACTCCCGTAGATTCTGCCTTCTTTCAATCCCCCAAGAAACTTCGATATAGCAATTCCAGTAGCCCAAGCATACTTTGCCTGAGGGTGATACATCACTGTCAACACCTTCTGCTTCGCAAGGTCTTCTTCGCTGAGAGGAGTTCCAGACGGAGGTATGTTCGTTTTCACTGAAGGTTGCCTCTTAGGATCTCATTACGACGACTGTTCCAATTTGCATAAGATCTCCCCATGCTTGGGCGACTGCAGTGCGAGGGTCGCCTGCTACCTGGCGTTTTCCTGCTTCGCCGCGAAGCTGCCAGAACAATTCACAAATCTTCATGAGACCAGCCGCCGCGATCGGATTACCCACACCCAGCAATCCTCCTGACGGGCAGATTGGGAGTTTTCCATCCCGTTGCGTAACTCCTTCGGCTGTGAGCTTCGGAGCTTCGCCTTTTCGGCAGAGTAGCAACCCCTCCATCACCACGCCTCACAGAGGTCATAATTGACATGTGGAACAACTCAGCACTAGGCAAAGGGGCCCCCTAGTCATAACCGCCATCGAAAAGAAGTATCAAGTGCACCTAGCAGCGCTAGCACAAGAGGTATACTCCGCTTACAAGGCCTCAAAAGGCAGTGAAGAGGGCCTTCAACTACTCATCAAAAGTATACCCCACGCCCAACAACTCCCTCGACCACACCTCAAACCCCACCCTCAACCGCTATAATTACACCTGAAGACCAAAAATCAAGCACAAATCAGGCATTACAACCGAATAGTCGCTCCCTGAAGGAGAGGTAAATGGTGGGGTAGGAGGTAGTGGTAGTGGGAGTCAGACGGTGGCGCATTGAAGGCGTGGTAGAAGGTGTAGTTGACGTGTTCGCAGCGGACCCAGAAGTTGAGTGATGAGCGGGCAATCAGTATGGCAAAAAGGAGACCCATTCATCTCAAAAGGGGTCACCGGAACCTCCAACGAGGGCTACTGCAAGCTTTGCGGAACGTTAGGGCCAGAAAACGAAATTACCCGTCGTTGAGAAGGCCGCTGAGATTGTTGCAGAAGCTTGCCGAATCCGTGTATAAGGGGGACAGTGACCCGAATAGCGACCCGAAGGCGATAAGGAACGTGTTGGCTACCGTGCCAAGAGCGCGTAAGGAGCCTGCAACAGCTCCAAGTACGCCGCCGAGAGCTCCCCAAAACCTTGCTGGAGCGTGTCGAGAAGCACGCAAGGACCACAAACATCACAACAAGGACCAATCTTGAATACGAATTTGGCCCCAAATGGTGATGTTAATCAAACAAGGTCTAGAACACGCAGCAAACACTCCAAAATAAGGGTCCAAACACTGTGCCGAACAGTCAAAACGGTGTCTAGAACAGTCAGGTCGACCCTCTCTGCAAGTACTTCGCCCCTCCCACCGGATGATGGTGGTGGAAGGCGTTATTTGCTGATGCCGATGGGCGCAAGTATGACACTGGAGGAGGCTCTTTCATTAAACCGCGTCGGCCGCGCACAAACTTCTCCAACCACAACATCCCTGCAAGAGCTCTCGCAACCAGAATCCGCACTGAAAAGCTGTCAAGAAACGGTTCGGCTAGCGTCGTCTAGTAATCACAAGCGAATTGCCATGAAATCACCATGGACAGAAAGGATTGTCCACTGTAACGATTCGTGCGTCGATTTGGTCTCGATACGTTCATTTATCCGCCATCCCAATCGCAGATCAGGATTGTCATCGAAATGGTTTCGCCAGTCGCCTGCATAGTCTCCGCTGGCATCACGAAGTTTGGTGTCCGTGAGGGACTCTATAGCAGGGAATTGTTCGCGGAGGCAGAAAAGGAAGCAGTTGACAAGTGCCCAAACCTGGATCCTAGGAAGGATATCCAAGCCCTTTTTGTTGGTATGATGAGCGAGTCGTATGAGCATCAGGCACACGTTGCGCCCTTATTCCTTGACTGGGTTGGCCTACTGCCTAAACCAGCTTTCAGAACCGAAGGCGCTTGCGCCTCTTCAAGCGTCGCACTCAGAGTCGCCTTATTTTCTATAGCTTCCGGCATGTATGACGTTGTTCTCGTTGGAGGAGTCGAAAAAATGACCCATGTGAGCACTACCGGTGTCACGGAGATACTTGCGATGGCATCCGACTTCCCATTCGAACAGTGGCACGGCATCTCGTTCCCAGGGATTTTCGGAATGATGGCGGTAGATCATATGCACCGCTATGGGACTACCGAGGAGCAGTTGGCGAAGGTTGCCGTGAAGAATCATGATCATGGTGTGCTGAATCCGAAAGCTCACTTTCAGAAGCGAATCACAGTGGATGACGTTCTCTCATCCCAACCTGTGGCATGGCCGCTCAAATTGTATGACTGCTGCCCGCGAAGTGATGGTGCCAGCTGCATCATACTAGCATCGCCGAAGGTGGCGAAGAAGTTCACGGACACCCCAGTGAACATTATCGGGTCGGGGCATGCGCAGGACACTCTCAGCCTGGCCGAGAGGGAGAACTTCAGTGCCATGCAGGTCACAAAGCTCGCTTCTCATGAAGCTTACAGCATGGCCAAGATTACGCCGCAGGATGTTGACGTAGCTGAACTTCACGACTGTTTTACAATTGCAGAGATAATTGCGTACGAGGATCTTGGATTTTGCAAGGTCGGAGAGGGCGGCAAGTTCATCGACGAAGGCCAAACGCACCTTGGGGGAAAAATTCCCGTGAACACTAGCGGCGGATTGAAAGCGAAGGGGCATCCTGTGGGTGCAACTGGTATAGCGCAAGCATGCGAAATCTATCTGCAGTTGACAAACCAAGCAGGGAAAAGACAAGTTTCTGGTGCGGAGATCGGGCTCACTGAGAACGTGGGAGGGGCAGCGTCCACTGGATTGGTACACGTGTATCAAAGAGGAGATTGAACGATGTCAAAGACAACACTAAGGCAGGAAAACAAAACAGCTTTCGTAATAGACGAAACTGGAACTATCCTACCTACAGTACAGAATTTCTACAACTACTGTTCAGAGCGCAAACTCATGGGGACAAAGTGCACGAAATGTGGCGCGATAATGTGCCCACCTCGCACGATCTGTAAAAAATGCCTAGGACCCAAGTTTGAATGGGTCGAATTCAAAGGACGCGGAAAGCTCCTAACTTACACAATCATTCACTTTCCTCCAACCCAATTTCAAGCACTCGCTCCCTATGCCGTGGGCATAGTCAAACTGGAAGAAGGACCACAACTATCGGGCATGATCAAGAACGTGAAAGTCGAAGAAATCCAAATAGGAATGCCGCTACAGGTCGACTATGAAACCGCTATTCCAAAGGAATGGCCAAGATGGGCAAGATACTTTTTCAAACCTGAGTAGTCAGCACGATCGGTTGCATTCCTAGTTCCTCGGATTGGAATATTCCTATCAGCATAATTAGCTCTCCAAATTATTAATATAGGAATATGCTGACGGAGCGCCGTCAAATCGAGGGTCTAGGCAAAGTGGATCAATTTCATCTGACTGGCGTCTTTCCCAGATCGGAACAACTCATTGAGGTATCTCGACGGTTGGATTGCGGTTTGGCAAATGAGGCCGAACTTCAGAATAGTCTGGATGACGCAGCGCAAGGATTGATTCAGCTGCAGATTGAGAATCAGTTCGACCTGTTAGTGGACGGGCAATTGAATTGGCAGGATCTATTCCGGCCTTTCACTGATCTCTTTAGCGGGATTGAACTTGGCAGTTTGACGCGCTGGTTTGATAACAATACTTTCTTTCGAGCGCCAGTGGTGAAGGATAAGGTACGGCGGAGCAAGGTTAGCATCGATAAATACTTCCTTCATACTCTTATCCCTAATCGGCATCGTAAATCGATATTGCCTGGACCATTCACTTTCGCGAAACTCTCACGGAACGACACTCACGCTAGCTTTGCGGATCTCGTTGACGACCTCGCGCATGCGCTTGCTGAGGTAGCTAGCGAGCTGACTCAGAAAGGATACACATTCATCCAATTCAACGAACCATCACTCTTCGCAGCAAATCGGGAAGAACTAGAAGCTGCCAGACATGGGTTCGAGACGCTAGCGAAGATTAGTTCGCGTATCATGATTCAAACTTACTTTGGCAGTATCCACGGCATCATTGCAGAACTGTTAGATTTTCCTGTAAATTGCATCGGCATCGATCTCTATGCAAACGATATCACTGACCTCTCTCAGCGGGCGTTTGATAGAGAGCTAAGCTGCGGCTGCGTCGACGGACGCAACTCCTTACTTGAATCCCCAGAACACATTATCGACTTGATGACTAAGGTGAGAAACTCTGTCGAGCCGCGTCAGTTGTACGTCGGCCCGAATTGTGATCTCGAATTTCTTCCCTACTCCGTCGCCGAAAAGAAAGTTCGATTGTTAGGAGAGGTAAGGAGAAAGCTGAATGTCCAGTAGTTTGTTTCCCACGCAGGAGATTGGAAGCCTACCCAAAGCCCCTTGGCTTCTCTCCTACCTTCGCGGCAAGAAACTAGAACAAATAGACTTGGATCATTTGGAAAAATGGTCAAACGTTTTAGAGTTCGAATGCAAAAGTGAAGCTCTCACAATTCTGAATCAGCCCAAGACCAAGGATAACGAGCTGCGCTTGAGGCAGCTAGCCTCGCTTTTCGGAATCCGCTTTCTGGAATCTTCAGGACTCGATATCGTGTACGATGGAGAAGCAAACCGGATAGAGATGTACGAGCATGCGATCAGAAACGCAGATGGCTTCGAGTTCTATGGACGCGTTCGTTCCTTTGACAACCGATACTACCGAAAAGCCGCCTGTGTCCAGAAAGTGGGATTTCGTGTTCCATATCACTTGGACGAGTTCAATTACGTTTCGAAACACGCGACAAAGCAAGTGAAAGTTCCGATAACTGGACCATACACGTTGGCGGAATGGTCGTTTAATGAATTCTACCAGAAGAAACTGATGAGTGGAGGTACAGGTCTCAAATCCATCAAGCAGGATGCAAAGAGAGAGTTTCTCCTAGACATCGCCAATGAACTTCTCAGACCCAACATAGACGCCCTCACCCGAGCGGGTGCTACTTGGATTCAAGTAGACGAACCCGCATTGGCCACTGCGGCCCGAAGATGTTCCGCTTTTCGTAGAAGCTTTCAACGAATGCACCCGCGGAATAAACTGCAAACTAAGCGTTCACATATGCTACAGCGACTACCAATCACTATACCCCCACATCTTGGAGCTAAAGAACTGCAGCCAATTGGCTCTTGAATTCGCAAACCGCGACAGTGGTAAACATGACGCATACGAACAACTGCGCCTGTTGAAAGACTCGGGAGACAACCGTGAAATCGGTCTGGGCGTTGTAGACGTCCACGTGAACACTATAGAGGATCCGAAGATCGTGCTGGAGAGAACCGTCCACGCTGCAAAGTTCATTGAACCAACCAAGATCTACTTGAACCCAGATTGCGGACTTCGAACGCGACCCTGGGATGTAACCTATGCAAAGCTTCGAAGCATAGTGATTGGTGCGGATCTCGCAAGGAAATCTCTTGTCAGAGGCAGTTGATTGACGCGTCTATCCGATATTCTTGCGGTAAAACGAAGAATAGTGACTACAGAGTTCCTGCCGCCAAACTTTCCGGATTTAACTGAACTCGTTCAAGTAGCGTTGAAAGTGGCTAATGCTGTAGATTGCATAAGCATCCCGGAAATCAAGGCAAATTACAATAACGTACCCCGACACAGAATGAATCCGTTCCATGTCGCATTACGTATTCGTGACTTAACGGGTGTCGAGACCCTATTTCACCTAACCCCACGTGATTACAATAAGAATGCCATCGCCGGCACATTACTGGCGGCAGCTCAATCAAACCTGCACAATCTGCTCGTAATTGGTGGAGATCGATACACCTATGATGAGACCATTAGTATCGCTAAGAACGTGTATGATTTCGCCAATAGTGTGGAAATGATCAAAGGCATTAGGAGTTTCGAGAATGAGTTTGATCTGAATGGGTCACAGAAGTTCTTCGTGGCGGCTGGTACTGACCCAACACTCATCTATTCTCAGGATAAGATGAAGCTTGAAAAGGAAATGGACAGACTGCTTGGACGTCAGGATGCAGGAGCGGACGCCATCCAAACCCAACCCGTATTCGATTTGAGTTGTCTCGAGTTCATTGATATCGCACGAGAACATGGCGTCAGGGTCCCATTTATGGTCGGATTGCTTCCCTTGCGGAGCGAAGCTGATGCCGGTTATATAGAAAGACGATTCGGGATAACAATTCCTCATGATTACAAAACTTCGTTAAAGGATCCTTTTGATGGCGAAAGGAAGCCATGTGAACTCGCAGTTGAGTTGCTGAAGAACGGAGTGACCTGCTTGCACATATATCCGCGGGAAGATCTGAATTTTGTGTTGCGAGTAGCTGAGGCGATTAAGATCAGTTCATGACTCTAACGGACTTCGAGGAGCACAGTATCCTTTTTGACGGTTGCTCCTTCCCGCACTCTAATTGAAGCCACTCGCCCAGACTTGTGGGAAACAATCTCGTTTTGCATTTTCATCGCTTCAAGTATCAAGAGTGGGGTACCGACCGATACCTCGTCTCCCAGTTTAACCATAATGCTAGTTACTCTGCCAGGCATGATCGCACGGATCTCTCCGCTTTCTGTCTTCGAAGTTGGTTTCGTTAGTTCCGCAAGTCCTCCGGGTCCGACGGGTGTGACTGAGAACTGGAAGGGTAATCCGCCGACCCAGACCTCGACCTTATCCGACCCTAGCGATCTTGATCTAGCGTGGACCCTCACGCCTTCTCTGGTGATTGCCCATGCCGCGATTTCTTCGAGCCTATCGCAAGCGCAATCGATTACAGCATCGTTTACCGTGACTCGGCATTCTCTCTTGTTTTTTGGCTCAACGATCACTGTGTATGATTGTTCGTTCGCTTGTACTCTGTATGTTTGCAATTCTACCAACTTGGCTGGTGTATATGCGGTCTTCCGGATCTTCGCCAGTCTGACCTGTGAGTAGGTGGGGTCTTCTTGATGGGTATGCTGATGGTCCTATTGGCTGCTGCTAGGGCCGCAGCGTTTTCCTCCAGTCGGGCTAGTTCTTCGTTGAGTTTGGGTGTGAATGTGTTCAAGTATGTTGTACTGAAGTCCCCGGCATTGAATTGCTTGTCAATCATTATTGCTTGATGGAGAGGTACGGTTGTTGGAATACCGATGATTTCCAGCTCGTCAAGGGCGCCCCTCATTCTGCGTATCGCGTCTTTGCGATTTCTTCCATACGCAGAGAGTTTCACGATGAGTGAGTCGTAGTATTCAGGAACGGTGTAGCCAGAGTATAGTGCCGAATCGACTCGTATTCCTGGACCTGCGGGCGCGTGGTATTGAATCACGGTGCCCGGAGAAGGCGTGAAGTCTTTTCGTGGATCTTCTGCGTTGATACGACAGTTGATAGCCCACCCTCTTACTCTGATCTCATTCTGCGACACGTTCATCTGTGATTCGAAAGCGATCGAGAGTTGCTCCTCGACAATATCAATGCCAGTGGTTAGTTCGGTGACAAGATGCTCAACCTGGATCCGTTTATTCACTTCTAGAAAGTGGAATTGACCGGTATTTTCGACAAGGAATTCCACCGTGCCGGCATTCGTGTAGCCTGAAGCTTCAAGTCCCTTCTTCGCTGCTTCAGAAAGGGCGGATCTCGTCGTATCGCTAATTCCAATTGATGGCGCTTCTTCGAGGAGTTTCTGATGTCGACGCTGAATGCTGCACTCTCGCTCACCCAGAATCACCACATTCCCTCGTTTTCCGGCGAGCGCTTGAATTTCTACATGACGCGGGCTTGTGAGTTGTTTCTCAACGTACATCTCACTTTTTCCGAACGAGGAGGCTGCTTCCATCTTCGTAACCCGATAGAATCGTTGGACCTCTTCCTTAGAGTGCGCAATTCGCATGCCACGGCCGCCCCCGCCATATGCGGCTTTGAGTATCACCGGAAATCCAATAATCTCAGCTACTTCAACCGCCTCGTGCTCATCCTTCAGTGGATTGTCGGACCCGGGTATTATGGGAACGCCCGCTTCACGCATTGTTTTCCGTGCAGTTAGCTTGTTTTCGAGCTTCTCAATTGAATCACTCGAAGGTCCAACGAAGACGAGATCATGCTCTTCACAGGCTCTTGCGAAGGACGCGTCTTCTGAGAGAAATCCGTACCCTGGATGGACGCCGTCGCACTTCGTTTCTGTGGCGGCGCGAATGATCTTGGGTATGCTGAGGTACGTTTCCGCGGGTGTGACTCCGACCAAAGGGAATGTTGCATCGGCATATGCCATCGGGAGGGAGTTCTGGTCAGCATCCGAGTATACTAGTACCGTTGATATTTCCAGCTTACGGCATGTTCGAATGATCCGGAGTGCTATCTCACCACGATTTGCGATTAGGAGTCTGATCGGCAAGGGCAAACATCAACGTGAAATCCAATTTCACAACGGTATGTTGTAATGCTCTTCTGGATGGGTTAGTTGTCGCTTCTTCGAAGTAACCTCTAGAGCACGAAGCTTTGGTCTCATTTCCTGTGATTCAAGGAAATCATGAATGCGACCTCGTTTCGCCGGAACGTAAGGTGTAGCAGATCGTTCACGATATTCCACTGTAGGTGTTTTCGCCCCAGTAGATTGATCGTCTGCTTGCGCAATTTCTTTCCTGGTTTTGGTTGCACCTTCAGGACGCATGACTTCCTCTCCGGTTTGCACGCATCTCGGAACGGGCGTTTAAATCACTTGTCGTCAGGACGTAGGGTGCAGGTAAGCGACGTGAGTGCCCGAAACGCCGTATGGCTGAGTTAATTCTTTGCCATCGCTTATGTAAATTCGCGTTCGCTCTCTTGACTCTTGTTCCCATTATTGCCTATGGCAATCGTGATAAGCCATTCATGCGTAGGTTTCATGGAGGGATTGAATTGAGCGTAGAGGAGAAAGATGTCGCTGCCCTTCAGCGGCTTGGCTTAACCGAGTACGAGTCAAGGCTTTACCTTGCACTCGCCAAGATGGGACCTATTAAGGCCAGCGAAGTCAGCTTCCACGGACACGTCCCCCGAACCAGATCCTATGGTGCCATTCGGGAGCTGGAACGGAAAGGACTTCTAATAACAATACCAGGGAAGCCAGAAGTCTACGCTGCACGTGCTCCCGCGGAGGTGCTCCTGCCTATGATCACGAGGCTTGAGGGCGAAGTGAAGGACTCTGCGAATCTCGTCCAACGATTATCCATGACATATGAATCGAATGTAATTGTGAGGAGCCAGTTTCCGCGAGAAGCAAGGGAAATGTGGATCATTGAGGGAAGAGCAAACGTTCTGAATAAAATGAATGAGCTTTTCAATCAAGCCTCAAAAACCATCGATTACTGCACAGGTGGAAATGGTCTGATTTGCGCATATAAGGCGAATACTGACATGCTTGCGAAGGCAAAACAGCGTGGGGTCGTTGTGAAAATGCTGACTACCGTTTCCAGCGAGAACGCTTCGGTGGCAAGCGAGATGGGAACTGTGCTAGAGTTGAGGAGCATGGACAAACCCTTTCCTCCTCAATACGTGAACTTCGTATCCGTCGACTCCCATGAACTTATCATTTCAGAAGTCAAACCTGACGATCTAAGCACCGATTGCGGGTTAGATTTTGCAGTATGGAACCGCAATAAACTTGCAGTCGGCGTTCATGACCAAGCCTTTGAACGTCTGTGGGATCTCTACGCAAAGTCCGCTAGGAAGTAGAGGGCTCGGACTGGTAGACTATAGCTTGGTTCTTGGTATTATGTGAATGTACGCATTTTCGTGAAGCCGATGAGGAAATTTATAGTCCGCGATTGTTGAAAAAGTTGGTTCGGCTGCCCTTGTGTATCCTAACGACGCCAGTTAGAGGACTGACTCTTTCGAGTAAACCTCAATTCCATTTTGACCAATGTTGTAGGGTCTGGGTGTGCGGTCGATGGGCGTACCGCGCATCTTCTCCACTTGGATTACTCTCTGTAAGCTCTTCCCGCTCGTTGTTGTCTGCATCAGGATTATGCCGTGAACAAGATATTCCTCGATTTGGAGCTTTCTGTTCGTGCCGCCGACCTCAGCTAATTCAGATGCGAGAAGACATGTGGCGCCTGTTTTGGACAGAGCTTGCACGAGGTCGAGCATTGCTTTCCGTCTTTGGGTGAGATCTGCATATTGGAAGATCAGGTGAGAGACAGGATCGACTACGATTCGCCGTGCTCCAGCAGAAACCGCACGATTCTTGATAACTTCCAACAGGCTGAGCAATGAGAATTCGGTTTTAGCGATCGAAACATTTCCCACCTGAACCTCGGCGGGAAGGGACCTGATTGGCGATGCGTCAATGAATGAAAGTTGTCCGGTCCTCTCGAGTGCTTCTATGTCCCATCCGAGAGCATTCATCTCCTCCACGTACTGTTCCTTGCTCTCCTCCAAGGAGACATAGAGTCCTTTCTCGTTGAACTTCTCGATGCCGTTTACGAGAAACTGTGTGCACAGTATTGTCTTGCCTGCCCCGGGTTCCCCCAGGGCGAGAACAACTCGGCCACGCGGTAGGCCTCCGGTCAGTATCTCATCAAGGCCTGGGATTCCCGTGAAGCTTCTTTCAAGCTTTCTGATAGTGGGCATAGCAAGATTACCTTTTATCGAATTTCTGTAACCGCTCTTGTAGCTTGTTGCTCGCTTTCTCTTAACCTTGTTTTTGCCGCTTCGATATAGTCTACCGCTTCGAATCCATGAATCTCATAGAACTCCCATCCTAATTTCGCATAGAGCCTTCTGATCGCAGCCCTTCCTATGACCTTTGCCGCCTTCCCTGAGATCTCCTCCAGCAGCGCTGAGAACTTGGCTGGTTGGCTTGGGATCTCATCATGATGTATTGAGCATTCAAGATAGTCGAAGATCATTTTCTTAGTCCGTGCTCCAACGAGGTCGATTAAAGTCTCGTCTATTGCTTCGAGGAGTAACTCATCGAATGTCTTGGAGCGAATCCCATTGAGTGGAACCGAAGTGCGGATGTCCGTTGTTGATGCGCCCTGTCGCGAGATCAGGCCACGGTATGAGATAATAAAGTCACCAGCACGATTACGGAGCTGTCAATTAGATTGGATATAGTGGGAAGACCTCGATGCTCAATGTTTGAGGCCTCTTTGTATGTCATTCGATGGATAAATCTTCTAGAACATCGTCCCATGCTCAGATTCAACGAGGCTTATCTGCATTAACTGACGAACTGGCTGTCACCTCCTAGACTAGCCTTCATGGATCGGTGAAGAAGCAACTTGATGCGTGCGCGTCCCTTAGTGATTGAGAGGATGGACGTTAGTGGTTGTAGGTGGCGTGCGCTGTGAAGTTGGCTGAGAGCATCCTGGCGCTTCATCAGGAGATTCTGGAAGTTTACGTTATCGAGGAGAGGGATGGCCAGAGTGTGGTTACAGATGAAGCTAGCAAGAGCGGGGCTTCACTGCTCGCGGATGGCATGAACCAGATGGGGAGAAATGCTCCGTTAAGTCCATCAATCATTCTTGGAGCGGCAGGGCAGATCCTTCAAGGTAGTAGACCCACGAAATTAGTGGGGATACTGTACAGCGGGGGAGGCGTCATAATGTCACCCATCGATGAGGGTAGACTATTCATTGCCAGCACAACCCCCTCAAGCCTTTTTGACGTAATGCGGAAGATCACTGAATCGCTGCCGAGAATAACACAAGGATTTAGGGGAACAGTAAACGCGGTGAACTCAGCAAGTGAAGCTGAGGACAGAGCAATTGCTTTCCTCACAAAAAGGCCTCAGCATGCGTATTCTAGCGTGCATCTCGATGAAGTAGTGTATCTGAATGATGATCAACTTTGGAGCATCAATGGCTCCCTCCAATCTCGAATGCGTAGCAAGAGTTTTCACATGGACGTGGCCGCGAAGGACGGGGCCGTCTTGAGGTTCTCCTCAGTCACTTCAATGACTCGAAACTACCTACTCATTCTCGAGGCCGCATGTATAGCAGCGGCCACAGCCTTGTTAGCGTGGATTTTGTACACAAAGCTCTGAAATCGACTCTGGAGCTGAGGTTATATTGCAGTTTGCATGATATGATCATATCTTCCAGTGATTATGGTATGTATGCTCTAGAACAAAAACCAGCGGCGAATAGAACACGGGTTGAGATTCTTGCTAATATCCTCCAAGTAGCATCAAATCGAACTCTTAAGACACATATTATGTATCGTGCGAATCTTAGCCATCGCCAGCTGGAGAAGTATCTGACCTTCCTCGAGACTAATGGGATGCTTGAGCGGCTGTTGGATGAAGATGGCGTCCTAAAGTACCTGGTGACTCAGAGGGGTATTGATTTCCTTAAGGATTATGAACGGTTGTCCAGTTACTTGTCTTAGAGATTTCATCAAGCGTTCACGTGCGGTTTTCTAGAATCGAAGATGGATAGTTCTCGTCAGTACGTCCTGAGTCTCTTTATACATTCTTACATTGACTCGTTCGTAGAGAACGTTGACGTCAAGATTGGGGCTCAGCATAGTCGATAGAGTCTGGTCTATGCTGCAGGATGGCCAATGGCATACTCGGCATGGAATATTGTGGACCCTGCATTCACGCGAAGATGAAGCCTCGCTCGTCCTCAGTTTTCTTGTCAAGTACGGTTTCTTGGAAGTGTCCGATCAGGATAGGTTGAGAGCTTTAGCATTGTCCCCGCCACCGAGCTGTGCTGCGCGAATTCTTCGACAAAATCCTATCCTGTGATCATTTCACTCTTGGGACCACTTCCAGTTTGATTGGACTATTAGCTAATGGACAACTCCAGGGTGCGTTAGGATAGGAACTTGGCAGATTATGACTGGCATGTGTTAACATGGGCCTGATGCCGGACAGATCCTAGACAATTGTTCTAGAACTAAGCTTCATAACTGCCTTTTGTACGTGTACACCCCATCCGAGCAATGGTTGCTGTTGGGATCCCTGTGACTAATTCAGAGAAACATAAGCGGCAATACCGCGACCGCATCGAAATAACCGCCAACATATTGGAAATCGCCAAGGACGGGTCCCGTAAGACGCGGATAATGTACCTCGGCAACCTAAGCTTCGACCTTGTCCAGAAATATTTGTCACAACTCGTGCAACTCGACCTAGTTGAAGTGAAGGAGACACCGGGCGGCGAAAAAATGTACTATGTAACTCCAAAGGGAGAACGCTTCTTAGCTGACTTCAGCGAGCTTCAGAAACACGCCGAAATCGCGGACACTAAGAAACAAGTGCTTGAAAATGCTCTCGGCATAAAGGTCAGAGCCTGAGCTTATCCTACTTATCATCTGATGGATTAGAGTTAATTAGAGGTAACAAAGCAGCTGACTATTCTGCGATCGTCTCAGAGGTTGAACTATTCCCATCAATGACTGATGAAGCTATAATGGATTCACGATTGAGGAATGCGTACTCCCGCAGAAACCGACCATGTTCAGTTAATGACGTGCAAAGGATTCGATCTTGATTGATCGGAAGGCTGTCATGCTTTTCGCTATAGCCTCGAACCGCATATGCGGCAATAGCTATCGCCTTGCCCTAGTCTTGTTCCGCAGTGACTACAAAATGCTCCAAGAGTTCCATCAGCAGATGTCTGTGCTGGTGGAGTTCCTTGCGTTGGTCCGCTGTATACTGTAGGCTTGCTAGGCGCAGAATTGCGTTTCGTTAGCATGAATAGCGTTGCCAGGAACAAGGCTAGTGAAATGGCAGCAAGCGCACCCAAACCTGTTTCCATCGTAGTGTCTGCTGTGGTGACCGTTGACGTAGATGTCAGAATGAGAGGTACTTGTGTTGAAATCGCGGTAGATGTGGTAAGACTCATTTCTGTTATGATCGAATAGCTAGTGATGGTTGCTGTCTGATATTGGTTCGGATAACCGGAGCCGTAACCGGAACCATAGCCTGGACTACAACCATAGTTTGAATAGTTACAGTTAGGATAGCTTGGGTTACAGTTATTGTATCCGTTGTAGCAGCCGGATCCATAGTTGGAACATCCATTGTATCCGTAGGAATTGCAGTAGGACTGCCATGATTGCGAGGATGATTGCCAAGTATGACTTGAGGATGAATGCCAGGAATGGCTCGGATCAGTTGAAGTCACAATTGAAGTTGTAACGATGACTGCTGTCGAAGTTGAAGCGACTGTCGTCGTGGTCGACAGAGTTATGGAAGTCGTGGGCGGATCAGAGGTCGTTGATGTTGAGCTTGTGGAGGTTGCTGACGTCATCAACGATGTGGAAGTATCCGTAGTCAATGAGGTCGGATCCGTTGCGCTTGATGTAACACTCGATGTGGACTCAGTTGCCAGAGAGGTCGTAGTGACAGGTGCCGTTGTTGTTCCAGTATCAGTGGTAACCGCCGAAGATGTGGAAGCAAGGGTAGAGGCCGTTGGGGGTGACGACGTCGTCGATTCGACGGTTATGCTGGAGTTGTCCATCGGGGAGACTGTAACCGCACTTGCGGCCGCCATACTCGAGGCCACACCGATTACAGCTAACAAGAGAATTAGAGCCAACGCAACTCGTACTGGAACTGATTTCATCCAACTTTTCCTTCTGTTTACGAATGGCTGTCAAGATTGGAATGGGACATTTTCTTACGCCTGTTACCCTCGGGTATGATCGTCTAGGATGCCCCCATACTAACTACGGACCGTAGTTGCTTATAACTAAGATGAATGAGTTGGATATACTTAAGATGGATAAAGGATACTGAAGTTCCGCTAACTGGTGGTTACCCTACCTATCTTACGAATTTACCATTCAACTTGGTTCCCGAAGTGTCTGGTGCCTCAAGTCACGCGTTTCTTGGAGAGATACCAATCCAAATCTCTTTCATGATTTGCATTTGGAGTTTTAGTCTTCCACAGGTGAGAAATCTTCTCATCGAGCATTTCATAGTATTTGTCTCCTTTCCAGAGAAGCTGACGGATCTCTTGAAGATTGATGGCTGGGTTCCAAGACTCGTAGGCTTTTAGTGTTTGATTGATTATCATGCCGCGTGCGTTGTATCGATCAGTCATCAATTTTCTCACGCCCGTCGCCGCCAAATCTCCCAGTCCGTCTTCGAGTCCATCCTCAGTCACATACGGAAGCATTGGTGCAATGAAGACCCACGTATCAAACCCAGCCTCATTTAATCTTCTAAGGGCATCAATCCTGTCTCTGACCGGAGAGGCGTGTGGCTCAAAGAATGGTTGTATCTCGGGGTTGAAAGTTGTTATTGTGAAGCCAATATCAACCCTATCCTTAATACGCGTAAGTAGGTCGAGGTCGCGTAGAACGAGGGCGTTCTTCGTCAAAATGGAGACGGAAAACTTTCGATAGTTTGATAGGAGTTCAATTGCGCCTCGCGTCAACTTGTATTTTGCTTCGACTTGCTGGTATGGATCGCATACGCTGCTGAGCCAAACGCTGCCACCGGGACGTCTTGGCAGTTCATTAGCTAACACGTCAAGCAGGTTCGATTTTACGTCTACGAAGCTACCCCAAGAATCTTGCAAGTGGCCGGAAAAG
Organism: Candidatus Bathyarchaeota archaeon; assembly: GCA_963783645.1. GTDB lineage: Archaea > Thermoproteota > Bathyarchaeia > 40CM-2-53-6 > 40CM-2-53-6 > FEN-987. The sequence continues at coordinate 170,435 of CAWAOH010000016.1, forward strand.
CGCCGCATGAAATTCGCGTAGCAATAAACGCAACCGTGAAGGCAGCCGGTGTAGGGGTTGACCGTATAATCGTAGCTCAGTGCGCTCTTTGAGAGAGCTGTTTTGCAACGTTTCTCAATTATCTTCGGTGCCTCGCGTTTCACCATTCTCCCCACTTACAGACCTTGATGGCTAAGAGCTTTTCAATGGTGCGGGAGTGTGTAGAAGGCTATGATTTGAATAGGTGAGGGCGCATCAATTACGAAGGAGACCGCCTTCACTCAGCAGGTTTCCTCTAGCCTAGCGAGAATCGCAATCGTCCTGATTCTACTATGTACCGGGTCACATCAGTGCTACTTGCTTCTTCGACGACTGTCCCGGCCGATTCTGATAGTTTGCTAAGCTTCGCTAACGCGACCTTGATGAGAAGAACTGCTGGTATCATGCCGTAGTTGAGTGCAGGATCAGATCTAGCTAGAAAGACTCGAACATGAGATAGTTTTCTCTTCCTAACATAGTCGCTGATAATCTGATCTGCATGAAAAATGCTTTCGAAGTTCTCGAGTAATGGTATTACTTCGATGTGTTTCGGTTTGAATTCCCCAATCCAATCGGCTGCGGAAATTGTATCGTCGAAATCTCCAGCATCCGTCTTATGCGCAATTAGAGTTTCATAGAGAGATGCGACTCGAGATAACTCGGCGGCCGAGGTAGTCATAGGAAGGATTACCTCAAAAATGGGGGGGACATCCTCTGCAGAGTAGAAATTTGAAGCCACATCGTAACTGCGTGGGATCGAAGTCAATGCCTCAATCAATGCTTTCTGCTCAGCTTTCTCCACGCTTGGATTTGCAACCCGTATTGTCAGGAATATACCTCTGCCAAGTCGGTGTTTCTTGAAAAAGGCCGGATAGGCTACAAGTAGCTTCCGAACAACATTGGGATCGGCATCTTTTGCCTCCCAATCCCACATTTGTTCTTGGCATCCGAACTCGGAGAATGCACGGTAAGTTTCTTCTACTTCCATATCCCCTGCCAATACTTCGTCTTTGGCCCAATTCGGAGACGCCACGTTGTCAGGGTGTTGGGTTGACATCGTCGCTGGTATTCGTCGCTCGTCGGTCATGCTAGCGCCTCAGTGATCCGGATCTATTCAACAACGTCATTGCTCGGTCTTCTGTTTATACCTCGAGTATTCTAGACTCAGTCCACTGAAAGATGCCCACAACTCGAGAACCTCGTACCAGACTCCAATCAGCATCGAGGTCATACCGACGAGGAAGATTATGACGATCACAGCCGGTTGGAGAGTTCCAGGGAACAGTATTGACACGAGTATAATCAGTGAGAGGGTGAGGAATGAGGAGATGCCGAAGAATAACCCGAACAATGACCATTTCGCGTAACGCGCACGCTTGAAGAGCATCTCTAGACTTCTGGCCACTTCAGCATTGTGATCGAGTTTTAACAGTTCACGAGTGCGATCAATAATGCGCCCATATCTTGTTTGAACTAGTAGACAGAGGAGACCGCCAGTCGAAGATAACACAACGGGAACTAAAGCAGTCTGAACCGGCCCGAGAAGACTCTGCATATCCACCATGATAACCACCAATAAAGAAACGCCTCTGGGTATCTAGATATTAAGGATAGGAATTGTGCGCTAAATCAGCGGCACCTCGGGAATTATTCTGAGCGATTAGGTCAGAGATGCTTCTTGAACCAGCCGTTTATCTGGCTCAGTCTTTCTGTTCTATGGTTAGGTTTGCCGCTCCGTGAGAGTTCATGATTTTCTTCAGGGAATCGTAACATCTTAGTTTCTTTTCTAAGCTTTTTCAATGATACGAAGAGTTGCTCTCCCTGTTCGATTGGACATCGATAGTCTTCTTCTGAGTGAATTATCAGGACCGGGGTCTTGACATTGTGAACGTACGTGATGGGAGAATTCTCAACATAGTGTTGGGATCTTTCCAATGGGACTCCTCTAACCTCTTCCTCCGCAAAGAAGTAGCCGATGTCGCTGGTTCCGAAGAAACTGGTCCAGTTGCTTATGGACCGTTCCGTCACGGCAGCCTTGAACCTTTCTGTGTGTCCAATAATCCAGTTCGTCATCCACCTCCATACGACCCCACCCCTCCTAGACGGTTCCCGTGTGCGACACCCGCTGACGCTATTCCATAGGTTTCACGTAATCCGTTAATCCTAGGATCTCCGGCTCCTGGAATCTTAGATATTGTACTGCTTCGACTATCGCGGACGCTAGTTCGATTGTTGTTACTACTGGTATATTGTACTCTACTGCCAACCTTCTGATCGCGTATTCGTCGGCCAAGATTCTTTGGTCTACGACAGAATCTCCATTTGCTGGTATGTTGATAACGAGGCTGATCTTACCGTTCAGTAAGTAATCTGATATGTTAGGCTTCTTGTTATTCTCGCTGATTTTGTGAAGAGTGACTACCCTCCTAATCCCAGCTGCTTGGAGTGTCAGTGAAGTATGTGCCGTCGCGTACAGTTCGAACCCTAGCGATGCTAAAGCAACTGAGATGGGAACTATACGATTCTTCAGGTCTGGTCCACCAACCGTGATGAGAACTCCACCTTTCGAAGGAAGCGAAATCTCCGTTGCTTCAAGTGCCTTTGCGAATGCGTCTGAGAAGCTCCTACCTAGACATGCTACCTCTCCCGTACTCATCATCTCTACACCTGTAACTGGATCAGCGCCTTGTAATCGAACAAAACTGAATTGTGGAACTTTCACGCTGAAATATGCAAGTTCCGTAGGAATTTTATTCTCGTGATCCAGCTTGCGCCTTCCTAGAAGGATGGGTACTGCTGTCCTGATTATATTGACCCCGGTTGATTTGCTCACGTAGGGCATCGATCGCGAGGCTCGGACGTTGCATTCAATGACATAGACCATATCGCCTTTGGTCATGTACTGTATATTGAACGGGCCACGAATGCCAATTCCTAGTGCAATTTTGCTACTGTAATCACTTACTTTTTCCAGGATGCTTTTCGGTAGAGTTTTTGATGGCAGACTTATTGTTGCGTCGCCGCTGTGAATGCCAGCGTTCTCTATGTGTTCCATGACGGGACTCAACATAACGCTTGTCCCGTCACATACTCCATCAACTTCCACTTCACGTGCATCCAAAACGAACTTGGAAATTACGACTGGGTGCTCGGGAGATATACTTGCGGCTAGTCGAAGGAATGCTTCAAGCTGTTCATCATTATCTGCGACGCGCATAGCAGAACCTGAGAGCACATAACTAGGTCTGACAAGAACCGGGTAACCGACCTGTCTCGCAAAGTTCTTGCAGGCAGAAATCGAAGTTGCTTTTCTCCATTGAGGCTGGGGTATCGCGAGCTTATCAAGTAACGAGCTGAACTTTGCACGATCTTCTGCTCGATCGATTGTCCTGCTCGCGGAGCCTAGAATGCGCACACCCCGTTTCGCTAATTGAGGAGCAAGGGTGTTAGCAATCTGGCCGCCCACACACACCACAACTCCGTACGGCAACTCCTTCTCACATATGTCGAGTACTCTCTCAAGAGTTAATTCCTCGAAGTAGAGTTTGTCACAACTATCGTAGTCCGTAGAAACCGTTTCGGGGTTGTAGTTGACGAGAATTGTTTCTTCGATGCCATTCTCCTTGAGCGCCTTAACGGCGTTTACTGCGCTCCAATCGAATTCAACGCTTGATCCGATATGAAAAACTCCGGAGCCCAGCACAATGACTTTTTTTCGCAATTGAAATTCAATTTCATCATCCTCTCCTCCGTATGTTACGTAGAGATAGTTAGTTCTAGCAGGCCATTCTGCAGCAAGCGTATCAATCTGTTTCACGACGGGGTTGATGCGGTTCTTTGCCCGGAATTCCCTGATTGAGAATTCATCAGTTCCGTTGCAGATGGCGATTTGCTTATCCGAAAAACCCAGTTCTTTTGCGTGTCGTACTAGCGCCGCAGCGATTCCGTGATTGAGGTTGATTGCTCGAAGTGTGTGTTCAGTTTCAACAACGTGTTCTAGCTTGTGGATAAACCATGGATCGATTCCCGTCAATTCATGAATTTCGTTAACGGTCAATCCGTTCTGCAGGCTCCTAAGAATGAAAAAAAGGCGGTCGTCCGTGGGGTTCATCAATTGTTCCCGTATCGCTTCTTTGCTGTAATTTTGTTCTCTCCGGATTGCAAACTAATCCTAGCTTTCCGATGTTCAGCATTCGGACGGCTTTCTGAAGTGCTTCTTCGAATGACCGGCCGATCGACATCACTTCACCCACCGACTTCATCTGCGGGCCAATGTGCGGGTCAATGTTCCTGAATTTGCCAAGATCCCAGCGGGGGATTTTGACAACGCAGTAGTCTAAGGCTGGCTCGAAGCATGCGGTTGTTATGTTCGTTATCTTATTCCATAATTCTGGTAAATTGTAGCCAATGGCGAGTTTGGCTGCGATGTATGCGAGTGGATATCCAGTTGCTTTGCTGGCTAAGGCTGAGCTCCTGGACATTCTAGCGTTGACTTCAATGGCTCTAATTTCTTCGCTGTGTGGGTCTAGAGCCCATTGAATGTTGCATTCTCCGACGACGCCGAGGCTTCGAATAGCGTTTATTGATGCCGCGCGAAGTTTGTGGTATTCTCTGTTCGTTAGCGTTTGGGATGGTGCGACAACGATTGAGTCACCTGTGTGTATGCCCATGGGGTCGAAGTTTTCCATGTTGCACACTGTGATGCAATTGTCGGCTGTGTCCCTAACGACTTCATACTCGATTTCCTTCCAGTGGTGCAGGTACTCCTCAACGAGAACTTGGTGTATGACGCTCTGTGCTAATGCTGAATCGGCGACCCGACTCATTTGAGCTTCGTCCTTAACAATAGCGGAGCCTTTTCCACCCAAAGCAAATGCGACTCGAATTATTACCGGGTAACCTATCTGCCGCGCCGCAACTAAACACTCTTCAAGAGACTTCGCTGAGATGCTTTTGGGAATCGGAGTTCCAGACCTGTTCATAGCTTGCTTGAAGAGCTCTCTGTCCTCCGTCTCCTGGATCGTTCGAACAGGTGTACCCAGCACTTTGACATCATATTCCTCTAGGATCCCTCTCTTTGCCAGCTCCACGCCACAATTGAGTGCGGTTTGTCCGCCAAAGCTCAGTAGAATACTGTCCGGTTTTTCCTTGATTATTACACGCTCAACGTATTCTGGTGTCACAGGGAGAAGGTAGATTTTTACTCCAGGCTTCGGGTCCGTTTGAACGGTGGCAATGTTCGGGTTGACCAGAACGGTCTCAATGCCTTCTTCACCCAATGCCTTGAGACATTGTGAGCCGCTGTAATCGAATTCAGCGGCCTCGCCTATCTTGACTGCACCGCTGCCAAGAAGAAGTGTCTTTCGAATGCATTCATGACGAGGCATCATGAATCACCTTATTGACGAAGAAATCGAAAATGAACTCAGTATCTGTGGGTCCCGGTGAAGCTTCCGGATGCCACTGAACTCCCCAAAACGGTTTCTTTGGATGTCTGATTCCTTCAATCGATCTGTCGTTTGCGTTAACGAACCAAACCTCCAGTCCGGCGTTTTCCAGCTGCGCCTTGTCGACCGCGTATCCGTGGTTTTGAGTCGTGATGTAGCATCTGCCAGTGTCAACGTCGATGACTGGTTGATTCTGAGAGCGATGGCCGTACTTCATCTTGTATGTGTCCGCACCTTCGGCAAGGGCTATCAGCTGGGTTCCTAGACAAATTCCAAGTGTTGGCATGTCGCATCCGATGAGTTCTTGAATTGTATTGATTGTGGACGTGCACGTCTTTGGGTTACCTGGACCATTGCTGACAACGACACCAGCTGGTTCAATATTCAGTATTTCACTAGCCTTGGCATCGTGCGGCATTCTGACAACGGTAAGATTCCGCTTCAGCAGGTTTCTTATGATACTGTTTTTGACGCCGCAATCGATTAACGCGATTCGATTCGGACGTCCTTCGCAATAGGTGACTGGCTCGTGAACTGAAACTTGTCCCACCAGATCGAGTTTGTTCGGATCATCAATCTTCCTGTTTGACTCGCGGTCAACATCATCAGCGCCAATCCTGCCCAGCATTACGCCTTTCTCGCGTAAGACTCTCGCAAGTCGTCGAGTGTCCACTCCATAAATGCCGGGAATCTTTTCTGTCCGAAGCCATTCGTCCAAACTTCGGATGCTTTGCCAGTGACTTGGACTCTTGCATATTTCATGAACAACTAAGCCGCGAACTTGTATACAGTCGGATTCAAAAAATGCAGGCAACTCATGCGGAGCGGCCTCATAGCTTGGAACTCCATAATTCCCGACTAGAGGATATGTGAGGCAGAGTATTTGGCCTCGGTAGGAAGGGTCTGTTAATGCCTCGGGATATCCGACCATCGATGTCGAGAAGACTGTTTCCCCTTCCGTAGGCTCCTCCGCACCAAACGAGAACCCTTGGAACGTTGTCCCGTCTTGGAGTGTTAGGAAACGCGTTTTTCGTTCCGTGATTTCTCGAAGGATATCCGGCTTCTTAGCGATCTCTGACTTTTGTTGCATGTCGATTGTCCTCCCGAGCGCACTGGGAGGCTTCGAGAACCCTTCTTGAGAAAGGCGTAGGAGAGTATTTGATGCTTACGCAATAATCGGTTCTCGTGTGCCGTGCGCTGGGATTATCTCCTTCCTTTCTATGAGAGACCGCCTTAAATATACAAGCACGAGGCTAAGGTTTGCTTCTGCGCGAAACCTCGTATCAATGAGATGAATTATGTATTGTTGGATGAGCATCCTGATCGGATGGAGGAAAAGATAAGAAAATTACGTGAGCTGAGTGAGAAAGCAACCCTCGGAGGCGGCAAAGAACGCATAGAAGAGCAACATGCGCAGGGAAAGCTTACCGCCCGTGAGAGACTGGACATACTCGTCGATTCGGGCAGTTTCGTTGAGACAGATCGCTTCGCCCTGCATCAATCTCACAATTTTGACATGCAGAAAAATAGGATTCTGGGAGATGGCGTTGTTACCGGCCACGCTAAAATCGACGGGCGCCAGGTATTCGTATTCGCGCACGACTTCACCGTGTTTGGTGGATCGGTTGGTGAGACCTTCGCGGAGAAGGTCTGTAAGATAATGGACCAAGCGATGAAGGTTGGCGCACCCATCATAGGACTTAACGACTCCGGAGGAGCAAGGATACAGGAAGGCGTGGCAGGGCTGGGCGGGTTCGCAGAAATATTCTATCGCAATGTAATGGCTAGTGGGGTTGTTCCCCAGATTTCCGTGATTATGGGTCCGTGCGCTGGCGGAGCGGTCTATTCTCCAGCGATAACAGATTTCGTCATAATGGTTGACAAGAAAAGTCACATGTTTGTGACAGGCCCCAATGTTGTGAAAGCAGTTCTTAACGAAACAGTCAGCTTCGAAGATCTCGGAGGAGCCGCAGTTCACGCTCAGATCACGGGAGTCTCACACTTCTTGGCTCCCGATGAACATGCGGCATTAGGACTGGTCAAACAACTGTTGTCATATCTCCCCTCAAATAACCTCGAGGATCCGCCAGTAGTAAAAACAGGTGATTCTCCAGACCGCGTCGTAGAGGGCCTTTTCTCGATCGTACCCTCCGATCCGTATAGGACCTACGATATGAAAGAGATCATCACACGAGTAGTAGATTTCGGAACGTTCCTGGAAGTTCATGCTCACTGGGCACAAAATATCATCGTAGGATTTGCACGGCTAGATGGTGAAACTATCGGAGTAATAGCAAACCAGCCTCTACACTCCGCTGGAGCCTTGGATGGCAATGCTTCAGTTAAGGCGGCTCGATTCATCAGATTCTGTGACGCGTTCAGTATTCCTATCGTTTGCCTTGTCGATATCCCCGGTTTCCTTCCCGGAATAGATCAAGAGCACAGTGGGATAATCAGACATGGCGCGAAACTTCTCTACGCTTACTGTGATGCCACCGTGCCGAAACTCACAGTGATTGTTCACAAGGCGTACGGTGGAGCCTACGATGTTCTCGGAAGTAAGCACATCCGAGGCGACTTCAACTTCGCGTGGCCAAGTGCCGAAATCGCCGTGATGGGACCTGAAGCGGCCGTCGAAATCTTGTACCGTAAAGAAATCGCGGAAGCATCTGATCCGTCTCGCGTCCGCAGCAAACTAGTGTCGGAGTATCGCGAACTGTTCTCAAACCCGTACATTGCCGCGGAACGCGGCTACGTTGACGACGTCATCGAGCCCAACCAAACACGCGTAAGGCTAATTCAGGCTCTGGAGGCTTCACGAAATAAGAGAGAACTGAGACCGTCAAGGAAACACGGCAACATGCCTCAATGACACGTGTGTATGCTTCATAGCGGCTAAAGCAATTTACTGGAGCACCAATCCTGCTAAATGGACATGACGTCCTGAAGGCACTAGCCAGATAATTGCAGTATTCTGACGCCATCTTCAACGCGATGGCGAGGATTCCAAGTCCGCCGAAGGCTGTGTATGGGTAGACAGATGAACAAGACTGTCATTCTGACATTCTGTGCTTGCGTATCTATAATGTGTGTGCATTGAAGTAGTGTCGATCAATCATTTTTCTTGGTGGTCATTCTCTGATTATGCGATTTCCACTGGGCCACCGTCGTAAATCTAACATCTCAACGAAAGTTCTTCTCTTGTCTGCGTACCGTGCTGCCTACCGCTATCCCTCCACTGATCAGTACCAGATTCTTAATGACAAACTCACCGTCCGCGGTTAAGAATAGCGGATTTCCGTTTTGGAATGCTAGGTCAGGCCGTACCACAAGCAATAGGAAAGTGCCGCGAGATGAAGCCACAGGAGTAACAGCGTGAAGCGCAGACCGTAGCCAATCACTAACCCAAATCCCAAAACTACTTCAAAAACTCCCACCAGGGGCACTGACAATGTCGACGGAACCCAACTAATCACAGCCGTCACCAAATTGGCGACTGGAGTTACGCCGATAGCTTTTAGCAAACCGAACCAAATGAAGACTACCCCCAAAGAAATTCGGAGCAAACCTAACCCATGAGTTGTCATAACCTGTATAGCTCGTTGGTCCGCACGATCCAAAAAAACAACCAAACGCTGAATGACAGGCAACTTGTCCTAGCCCAATTCTGCATCGCCCATGATTTTGTTAAAGTAGCAGCGATCTGACTTGCAAGCTTGGGAGCGTAACTCCAAACATAAATATACCATACGTCATAGAAATATCGAATTTTACTTCAAATTACAAAATCCAAGGAACAAACACATAACCAAAGTTTCCCAAACTGATTCATTAGCGGTGGATTAAGCCCCGCTAGACCACTAAATCCCTAAAACCTCACCAAAATAAGACACTAGGAAGTAGGTACGGATAATTTCACATTCATTAACGGGGTGTAGGGAATGGATAGGATGAAGGTTTGAGTATGAATGAGTTCTTTCAATCGATAATTGATCGCCTACAAAACAGCGCGAGCGTTAAGACGGTGTATGGAGAACCGACGGAAGTGAAGGGTAGAACGATAATTCCTGTTGCGAAGGTCGCCTACGCCTTCTGCTCGTCAACGCCTAGCCGACAGGAGTCTGACGGGCAGGGACACAACCGAGGTGGAGGCGCGATCGCAGTAAAACCTACTGGTATAATCGAGATAACTCAAGACGCCGGCACACGGTTTATCCCATTCAAAGACACTGAGAAACTAATCGGAATGCTGTTGCTTGGACTGATGTTGGGTGCCATCGTAAGCGGAAGACGCTCGAGAAGACGAGACTAGGAATGGTCCGCAAATGGCTGTGACTCCGAAGAAGCTCCGCTAGTAAAATGTCAAAATCCCACGCCTCTCTGAAGATCCCAAAGATTTGTCAGGGAAGTCGTGACCGTTCAGGGGTGGTAACTTAGACTGATCCCTCCAAACCTAGAACCACAGATAATTCGATCTGCCGTTCGGGTATATTCCAGTATTTCCTAAGCAACTCATTCTTGTTTGGTAGAAGTTCGAAACCATTTTTCTCATAGAACTTTATCGCCCAAGCAGCAGCTCCCCACGTCCCGACAAGTATTCGGCGCGTCTTCGCCATATGGATCACATGCTCGAGAAGTTTCTTTCCGATACCACGCCGTTGGTATTCCGGGAGCAAATACAAATGCCTGACCAAGGTTACGTCTTTGACTGGTTGGTAACCCACAACCCCAAGTATTCCGTTCTCTTCGTACGCCAAGAAGGTCATCTCATCCATTTCTTTGCGAAGTTTGTTCAGTGGCATGTACGGTTCATGATAGCGATCGGTTGGGATTACACTTCGATATGCTTTGGCGGACTCGTTAATGATGGTGAGAATTGTTGTTTGATCATCCTGACCGCAAGTCCTGATGGTATAACTGAGGTTCATTGAATCAGCCCCTCAGCCCAGTTTTGTGCTGAGCGCAAGTATGACTCTATTTGACTCGTTGAGCTATAGGCGTTTGAACCCGTCTTAACAACCTTACCGTTTGGAAGAACCACTTCGAGTTTCAACACATAGTCGTGGGGGAAATTGGCAGTTGAGCGACGGATTGTATTTTGCGCACCATTAGATACGCACACCACCACACCCACCACCAAGATTCTCACTATCTCTGAGTTGGGGGCATTGGCACGTTTCAACTGACGGCGATCAGCGGATGAAGTTCAATCCATGGCAACCGTTGTAATGGTCGAACGTACGCCGTTAAGCCGTCTTATCTTCCATGTGACGATCTCTTTCAGCCCATCCATTGAATCGGCTTCGACTTTTGCAATCACGTCGTAGATTCCGTAAAGTCGGTGGCACTCCTTCACATTTGGAACTTTGCGGACTTCTCCCAGTACCTTCTCTTCCGAGCCCGTCTCTACGTTTATCAGAACATAGCACAGAGTCATAACGGAGCCTCATCGATCCTACATGTGCAACGCACGGCTAAAAGCTTCCCCAACATAGTATCGTTCTAGTTGTTGGGCTTTAATCAGTCTCTTGGCATAATCTTTGAACTTCTCACATTCTCTCTTTCTTTCGTAGCCTTCCTTGAGTACAAGCCCGACAGGAAAAACTGAGAGGTTGCGTGCCGACCCTATCCCTGCATGAAAACAAAAGATTGAGTTTTCTAGTATCATCAGGCCTTGGGGCAGTACTGCTGATGGTTAAGACCAATGCTCCAGCTCGTGGCAAAATTAGGGAAAGCGGCATGCCGTTAGAATTGATGGAGCTTGAAGTGCAGCTTCTGGTTAACGGTGAAGTAAATTTTGAATCGCATGCTCATAGACTCACGGGTGTTGATGCTGTGAACTTCGCATGTCCGGTGGGCTCGTGGAATCCCAAGAACTGGAGTCACCGTCACCGGCGCTCGAGAAGTTCTTCATGAGTCCTTCTTGTCACTCACCCACTTTTTGGAAAATGTCTCCAAATCTTGCTTTAGATAAGCGACTAACAATTGCCGATAAATCCTAGCTGCCGTTTCGTACTCTCTCATCTTTTCCTTTCCGAGCAAAACTCCTACAGCCTTTGCCATGGCGGGAAGAAAATAGGGTGCAAGATACATCATTCTTTTTGGGACTATTCTTTTGTTTTGCAAAACATTCTTGAATGGTTGTATCAGTTTTGGATATCTCATTGAAATAGAGTAAACTTTTCCCGAAAAAATTGGAATACAATACTCGATCTCCCTCATTACTTCTTCTCTTGCTCTTTGTGAAAAATGATCTAACATCTCTTATTCACCATGCAACCTTTTCGACATTCAAGCCATTGAAGGAAGCGGACGAAACGTCTCTCGTATTGAAGCGATGTTTCTTCGGCTCTAACGGATTCACGGAATGTCTTCACGGATTCGCCAACGAGATAGGGGACTCTCGACTTTGACAATCGCATTCTTTCTCTCATTATGAGGGCAATATGTTAGCGCCGGTTCAAGTCAACAACTGGTTAATCTCGCGCCTGCAACCCTTGATTTTGCGTGCCCCAACGAACCTCTTGATCGCTTTGCCATGCGAGAAGATTAGCAGTGTTGGAATGCTGATTACTTGATAGCGATCTGTGATATCCTGGTTTTCATCAACGTTGAGTCTAGCAAAAGTCATCTTCCCGCGATACTGTTCAGCCAGTCTATCAATTAACTGATCTACAGCTATGCATGGAACACACCAGTCTGCGTAAAAGTCTACTGCCAGAGGTATTTTAGAGCTAAGCGTTTGCTTGAAGGTTGCCGATTTCAATTCAACGAGTCGTTCACCCATTTTGCGACTCCATCCACTTAGCCTGGCTGAGCAGCGGAGTGATGATGAATTCAAGAATTCTTGTGTGTGTGCGTACTATCAGACCATTCCCACAGAAATTAGGACACGTCAAAGTTTTTTGGCAACCACTGACAGCACATGCCAATGCTTTCTCTTTCCACTTGTCGTTGTTCCGTCCCATTCTTTCTCGAGAAATAGTTCTTTCTTGAATCTCCGGAATGAGTTTTCAACCTGTTTGAGGGTGAGGAAGGTCATCTCCTCATCAGTCGCCCATTCGTCGTGAACTCCAAAGAAATGTCCCGCAAACCGCCCTCTTGAACGAATTGAAGCTACGATCTTCTGCCATAGGGAATTGAAATGTTTGACAGAGCAAAACGGTAGACTCCAACTAGCGTTCACAAGGTCGCATCTGGGCAACCTGATTTCATCAAACGGAATCACGTTGGTTGTCAATTTTGAGGAATACTTAGGAGACGCAGTTGAGCGGACCCGTTTAATGGCCTGAGGCTCACTGTCCACTGCCAGCACCTTCCAGTCGCGCTTCAACAACTCAAAGGTATCTCGACCAGCTCCACAACCTAAGTCAACAGCAAAGCGCTGTTTTTTTCGGATCGTCTCAGCCTCGAACAACCAAAGCGCAAGGCTCAGCGTGGCCGCTGGTGGACTTCTTGCGGTTTCCCTATAGTATTCGATCCAACGCGAACCTAGTTTCGTTCGTCTCGTTGGCATGCATATTCTCTACTGTGCCTCGTTGATAGAGCTGTTGGCGCAGCGGTATTTCATGTGATGCGGGCCCGTGAATTAGCGGTTTCATGCGTGTGTGGGTCTAGTGGTGCGCACACACTAAACGACGGTTCAAATTCCACTGCTCGCACCAGCTATACCACACACACGAGGGAGTAGTAATTTTGATTTCTCAAAGTTTCAAGCGGTCAGGCGTAGCGAATTGTTGAAGGTGCGATTGAAACCTCGAGACCTCACCGCCTCTGCGGTTTTCGCCGTCCTGACTTCAGTTGGCGGCTGGATTTTGATACCGTTACCGATAACTCCCGTTCCGTTTACCTTGCAGGTGTTTTTCGTTTTGTTATCCGGCGCTGTTCTGGGAGGAAGACTTGGAGCGTTGGCCCAGGTGATATATTTGATGCTCGGATTGGTTGGGTTGCCGGTTTTCGCTGGCGGTGAATCTGGTCCCGGCGTATTGGTTGGACCCACGGGAGGATACTTGTTCGGGTTCGTCGCCGCAGCCTACGTGACGGGAAAGATAACTCAAACGGAGCGTTCTACACGTCTCGTATGGATGCTCTTTGCAACTCTCTCCGGCTTGTTTCCGATTTATCTGCTTGGGGAAATCGGATTGTGGATGTGGCTCAGAAGCAGCAGTCTCCCAGTCCTGTTGATGGCTGGAGTAATTCCTTTCCTACCAGGCGACATAATCAAGGCGATCGTTGCAGCGTACATCGCCAGTCGAAAGCAACTCAAACAACTCCTCCAACATTGATAGTTCAGCTACCACTCTGAGAGATCAGAACAACCGTTGTGGCGCTATACATGTGCGAGATTGTTTCTTGACTGAGGCATCCAGGATTCTACGAAGTAGCGTCTAACGATTTCTGTGGCGGCGAGTGCCAGGTTTAGAGGTTCTGAGGAGCGACGATTACCAAGTCTGTAGCACAACAAGAAAGCGTTCGACTCTTTTCTCTACAGCTATCGATGCTTCATTGTTAGTTTCATCTGTGACGCCCGCGTTTTCTTACGAGTGCCACAGTGATCGCGGCGACTCCAATAGTTCCAATTACGAGGGGAATCGTGTAATCGTCCCTCCACACTGCAGTCGCTTGGCCGGGGGTATTCATGGTTAGTGTGCAGTCAGGTTGCGCACCAGTGCAAGACCCCGCCCAGCGATCAAACACGCGACGAACCCCCAAGAAGCTCAGTAGCCCCTCCGAGAAGACTGCTGTTGGTTGCACGTTTGCGTGCGCTACTTCACCCGCGAAGTACCATCCGGATCCGTTCGTTGCTGCGTAAGGTGAGTTCACGATGAGACGGTACTGTTTCTGGTAGTTCGCAGTTTAAGGTCAAATCGTTGCCGAGGTTGATTATTCGGCTTGTAGTGTTCACGTTATCGTTCCAACCCACAAAGAGTTCCCTCTCACCTTCCTGTCCGGGTATTTGGTCTGGGACAGCAATCTGATGTGGCCCCCAGGGAAGCAGCATTTGCACCGTTCCATTCCGATCGGTTCGGGCTGGTGTGCCGTCAACGGTCAATTGGAAGTTTGGGAATGGGGTTATGAGAGTTAACGTGGGCTCTTTGAAGTAGAGGTCTAGTTCCGGTGATGTGGAAGTATTCTTCTCCATCGAATTGAACCATACATCGTTCATCCATGACGTGAAACCAGGCATTAATGCAAAGGAGCTGGCTGTGCCGGTTTGAAGATCGTCCCCAACATCAGCCGTAACATCCCATTGATACCATGCGTCGATCGCGCGAATCTGGTTCCCCACGTAATGCGTCATGTCAACGTGGGGCATATTATTCCAGGTTAGCGTGCTCTCATTCCAGTCGTTACTGTCTACGTGATAGACGCGAACGCTAGCATTGTAGAATGTGGTTGTGAGATCAGCGTACAACCAGAGCGACGCATTCAGGACGCGCATGCGAAGAGATGAGCATGCTGGGGAGCACGCCTGAATACTCAAACTTCAGGAACACGTAATCCTTCCCAACTGGAATGGTGGGCATATCCTGCACTATGAGGATTAACGGAATGCTTCCCTTCATCGTTATCGTTGGAAACAGGTTGTCCGCGAACGTGTCATCACTCGGTCGGAGGCCGCACCTGAACAGTCCCGTCTGCGATTGGCATGTTCCCCAACTTGTGTTGTTCTGGGCTGAGCCTTCTCTCACCTGCCGAGAAACAGCGTCGGTAATAGGGCCAGCGATCGCATGAACAGTAGGCGCACTGCACATTACAACGAGCACTAGGGCGGCAGCGACGAGAAACCTCAATCTCATTAGTGCTACCGAATGTCAGGCTGACTCGTCTCGGATAAAACTGTTAGCGTAACATACGTTCTACGCTATTGCACTCGCTACTTCTGACTTTGACTTTCATAATCGTACAAATACCCTTCCTACATACTTACGCAAAACATCCGTTGCGTGTGGACAGATTGCAATGTGACAACTGGTAACTTCCTTTTTTTCTGCGAGAATCCATTAGGGCAACGGCACGTTTCAATGAAGCGAATAAACAGTCTCCTATTCTCCTTCGCCATAGTTTACTCAGTGCTCTTCGTGCTCTCAGTTCTCTTCATAGTGCCACGGTATCTTTCGGGGGACTGGCGGTTTCCTTCTCGCACTACTCACGGAAACGGAACCTGAGGGCAGACTCGTAACCTCCTTCTATTCTCCGCTCATCTGGATGCTCGCCCCTCTCACCTCAATCGGCCTTTGCGTTATGTCCTGGGTATCTTACAGTGCGCTCCGAAGTCGACTGAGGTTAAGAAGCTGGGTCGGCTTGGAGGTGTCTTGTTCTTCGTTGCAAGCATCCTTCCCGCAGTCTTAGTTGTGAGGGAACTACTAGTCTTCAGTCAGCTAGGCGCGGTCTTACCTGGCGTTGTAGGCGTTCTGAACGGTTTCGTTCTCGTTCTAAAAGACCTCGTCAATCCTACGTTACTGTTGGGGCATGGAGGAGCTTGGGTTGTGCCCGTCATCATCTTCGTGGAAACAGGCCTCTTCTTCGGTTTCTTTCTTCCAGGCGATTCACTTCTCTTGACGGTTGGAGTTCTAGGGGCTGTTGGATTCGTGGATTTGACGTCGCTGATCCCAACCTCAATTATTGGAGCCATCTTGGGCGATCAGTTGGGTTATGCGATTGGTCGACGGTCGGGTGACGCCCTGGCCAGTCGATATCGGTTCGTGCGCGAAAATGTGAAACGAGCAGGCGAGTTCTATGACAAGCATGGAGGTAAAGCAGTAATGTTGGCCCGGTTTGTGCCCGTGGTGCGAACCTTCGCACCCATGGTTGCTGGGGCGGCACGAATAGTTACTCCCGGTTCACCCTCTCCAACATCGCGGGCGGAGCATTATGGGTGATAAGCGTCACACTTGCGGGCTACTTTGTGGGGCGTCAGGTCCCCGTTCTGGCTGATTACCTGGATCGCATAATCCTAGTCGTCATCATCTCATCGCCCCTAGTATGGATGCTAGCGTGGATGTGGGGGCGAACCAGGAAGGGTAATGCACCCGCCCAGACTGGGGCAAACAGGAGCATCAGGCTTCAGTAGAGTGACCTGTTGCATTTCACGCACCATTGCGCACTAGGAGAATTCATGACGCTGCAATTCTTGCACTCCTTCTCTCCCCGTCCTGGAATGATTGTGCAATACGGGCATGGGGTTTGCTCCGAGTATTTTCCGCATTTATTGCAGAACGGCATACTTCCGCCAACTCTGTTGCTACGCTTGCGCTCGTCGGCAGGATGGACAGAATAGCGTAGCCAGCTCCATCGGAGCATTGCAGAATTTGCATTTGGAGCCTGAACCTGAGCTACTAGCGGTCACTACTGCTCGTTCAGGCACCTTCTGTATTACTATGGTCGGGGGCGGTGGTGGAGGGAGCGGGGGTGGCTTGGCTGGTGAGATGCACAGGATGAATCCGGTTACGCACACCAAGCCGCCCAGAAGCTGAAGGATCTCAGCTCGCAGTGTAGTACCCAAATCCAACGGAATGAGTTGACTCGTAACGACATCAAAGAACATGCTCTGCGTAGCAGTAATCATGAATCCTAAGAAGAACAGGATGAATCCGGCGTAGAGCAGTACAGCTCCGGCAATGAATTTCCTGAAGGTTGCCATTCACACACCCGTCAGCTTCACTGTTCTTTCAGCGATTTCCTTCGCAAGTTCTTCTTTCGTCTTCCCCTCAGTCGTTATGCCGAGCGATTTCGCGGCCACAATAATGGGCTCTTGAGTAACGCTCTCAGTGGTTTTAGCGGGCGTGATCGCTCCGGTTGAGAACTCCCTGGTTGCCTTTTCGAATTCACGTTTCGCTTGACCGATCGACCTCGCGATCTCAGGGAGTTTATTCGGACCATAAAGGAAGAGCACTATGAGTATGATGGCTATGAACAGGCCTTCATATCCTACTATTGCCAAATCCGTTCAAGGTAGGGGCAGCGCCGAGTTTCCTATAAGAGCAGCGTTTGAAAACGAGGAAAGAATGTGCTGATTCCAAGATACAAGACAGACGGCATTGTAGTCAAAACCAAGACACCACGGATTCTGGGTTGCGTAAGAAGCTTAACTATCGATAGAGATCCACATCTGAAAGGCCTCGAAGGAACACGATTCATCGAGTAAACAATCTCGCCTTATAACGAATAAGGAACCTCGTCGCTGAGCACCATCCTCTGACCCCTTCCGAGAATGAAACACTCCGCATGGACATTCATCATTTGAACTGTAGCAATCTTTTGCATTAACGTATACGATCGACACCGTCCCGTATAGACATCATGTCAAGATCACCTATCGGTATCCCCGTGTAACAGACTGTGAATCGCCTCAAGTAACTTGGCGAGGAAGAAGTGCTAAAGCAGCGTAGAACTCTAGTCTTGGTAACAATAGTGCTGATATTTCTAGTTCAAATCAGACTGGGGTATAGTACCGTGCCGCTCCCCCCGATACCGCCAGGCTTCGTTGAAGTTACAGGACCACATGGCATAACTGTTCTAATCGGACCCTTAAGTCGATCTTCAACTGGAGTTTACCAGAGGGAGGTAATCCTTCCCGGTCAGCCACCCTTCATGGTCAGCACTGAACCTGGAGTAACACCACAGGAAATCGCTAACACCTACGGCTAACCTTACAGACCTCAAAGAAGGTTCTCCTTGCAGCGGTGCGAAAGCCGCCTTAGGAATTATTTGAGAGCAGCTCCACATTTTGGGCAGAATTTCACAGTGCGCAGGGCGAAGACGCTTCCCAGAGCATCCACCTCAACCCTGTCTGCATGTCGAGATGCTTCAGCAACAATCAATTTCCTTACCTCACCCTCATATCCTGACGGGCCATGGGCCTCAGACAATTTGGCTAGTAGTTCGGTCACGTCATACAATCTGATACATGACTCCTAATGCCTTGGAAGATTAGCTACTCATTGAACGATATGAGGGTTTATTGCGTTGTCAATCTGCCGGTGGATACTTCAACTCAGCAAACATAAAGTCCGAACGACCTTATTCTCAGCAGAGTTTAAACTCTCCTCCCTGATTCGGATGGGCATGCCATATCTTGTCTTGCGAGGATCAGTTTTCACTGGTGTGGAGTTCATCGAAGCTGGATGCGTTGTTGTAGACCAATCAACTGGTTCCATCGTCGAGGTGGGACGGAAAGGAGAGGTAAATGAACCGAAGTATAGCCCGCGTGATTGATGTTCATGGTTCGACAATTCTCCCTGGCCTTATGGACACGCATATACATTTCTTCGGCTCAAAGAAGTACGATATGGCTGAGTGGGTTACTACGCCAGAGACGCTCGTTGCGTTAAGGTCCGTGGCCGACACGCCGGCTACTGAGGGCCGGATTCACCACCGTGCGAGACCTCGGGAGCAAAGCTGGGACTTACCTAAGACAGGCGGTTGAAGAAGGAATGTTCGAAGGGCCTCGAATAGTATCAGCGGCCAAGTCGCTGTCCCAGACGGGCGGAGATGACGATTTGACTATTCTTCCACTCGATATATCCGAACGCTTGTCTTACTCCTACTATTGTGACGGACCATGGGAATGTCGCAAGGCGGTTAGGAAAGTTGTTCGAGACGGTGGAGACCTCGTTAAGGTGTATGCTTCAGGCAGTATGTCTCAAGGAACTAAAGTACGCAGACAGTTCACGCTGGAGGAGCTCAAAGCGATCGTGGACGAAGCGCACTCTGTCGGATTGAAGGTTGCAGCCCACGCTTACGGGGAAGAGGCCTTGACGAATTCAGTTAAAGCAGGTGTTGACTCAATCGAACACGGTATTGGACTCACGCCGGAAATAGCGAAAGAGATGGAGAGGAAGGGGGTCTTCTATATTCCCACCCTCAGCGCTTACCTGGCTACGGCACCCACGAGAAACGAAGAACATCTCAGACTTGTCAAGAGGCACCTCACCGAGGATATGGAGTTGGCAAAACAGTTCCACCTTAAGGTTGTAGTCGGCTCAGATTTTGTTGGGTGCGACACCGAACCTCACGGGGAGAATTACAGGGAGATTGTTAACGTGGCGAAGTATTTTGGAAATAAGGAAGCTCTTGTTGCTGCAACGTCGAGAGCTGCAGAGTGTCTAGGGCTAGAAAAATCTGGATGGGTAAAGGTGGGATATGACGGGGATCTTGTTATTGCAAGAGGAAATCCGATGGAGGACGTAGAGAATCTCTCACCAAACAACATACTCTACGTAATACGGAGGGGTCAACTACACGCCATCAACGGCTGATGTCGTTCAATTGACACCAATTCTTTCAGCAGTTAGTGTAACATGGTTTCTATTGAATTCCTTACGGATTACTAGTGTTTCGGTTTCAAAGCGTTAACGAGCGATTCGAGGGTTGGATCTATTTCGATCGGATTTCGGATCATTTGAAGATACTCTCTGCTGCTCTTTAGCCCCGTCCCTGTAAGCTCGCACACAACTGTATCTCCCCTGTCGATAACTCCCGTTTTCACAAGTTTTATGGCGCCAGCAACTGAGGGGGCCGCGGAGATCTCAACATACATCCCCTCTTTAGCGGCGAGTGTTTTTGCGCATTCACAGATCTCATCTTCGTTTACAGTCTCGGCTAAGCCGCCGGTTTTTCGAAGTGCCTCTAGCACGAGACTTCCTTTCGGGGGTGCTCCGACTGCGATTCCCTCTGCCATGGTTTTTGGTGATCGAACTGGGATTATGTCGTTTGCACCTGCTCTGAAGCCGTTATAGATAGGCGCACAACCTTCAGCTTGTATGCAGACAAGTCTAGGGATTTGGTCTATCCACCCGATTCTTTGCAGCTCTTGCAGTCCTTTCGCGCATCCTACAATTCCGCTTCCTGTTCCCACCGGGAAGATTATCCAATCTGGAGGTTCCCATTTCATTTGTTCACAGATCTCGTATGCGATTGTCTTAGTCCCCTCAATTGCGTAGGGACTAACCATGAAGCCGCAATAGTACCACCCATATTTCCTATACGCCGCCTCGATGACATCGTGAGCATCCTGACGCAGTACCTTTCACTTTGACGACGGTCGCTCCATTAGCAGACATTTGAGCGATTTTTTCAGGTTCGGTTGTTGACGGGACGAACACATAAGCATGGAATGCGCACTTTTGCCGCATATGCAGATAACGATGCGGCAGCGTTTCCAGTCGAATCTATGGCAACTGCATCAACTTGTAGTTCATTTGCTTTTGAGACGGCGACGGTTGATCCTCTGTCTTTGAATGAGCTGGTGGGAGCAACGTAATCAAGCTTAGCGATTAGTTTGGGACCGTCTACGAGTCTAGTAGTTTCGATAAGAGGGGTATACCCTTCTCCGAAGGTAATCTTGAACTCGCCGAACAGGCAGCGCTTTTTCATATCTCCATAATCCCTGTGCCTGTGTCCCCTGCAATTCACTTTTTTGGAACTTCTCCTGCATTAAGTCAAAATCATATTCGACTTCGAAAAGTCCGTGACACTTCGGACAAACAGAGAACCTCTCACCAGTCGAGTAAGTCGCGCCACATTTGATGCATCTCAATCCGGTTGCATACACTTCTATCTTCTCCCCCAAACACTTTCTTGAGTTTTCACGTAATAGCATCATAACTGTTGCATACATGTTATGCTACTTGCAGAGAGCATGAGGCACCTCGGCGAGTACCTCTATTCTGGCGTTACTCTCCAGTTAGGTGCTGAGAATGATGTCATCAATGTCCACGGATACGGTATGACGTCCTTGAGGCGGGGCCTTTGCCAATCGTATTCCGGATGCTTCCGGAGTAAAGTCTCTGCTTCAAACGGCATGTCGCAAGGTCTCCCCCAATGTGCCCAGAACTTTCCTTTTTCGGCTAGCTTACTATCTGTGATTTTTCCATCAAAGCACCCTCCCGGATAATATGGGCCATACTCCATTCAGGAAGCCCTCTTTCGTCTGATTCTATATGTCCGCAGATGCTGTTGCGACTTGGCATGTTAGTATTAGTGTAGACTGTCTCGATGGTCTGCAAGCAGAACCTCGCTGACCTCAGCGTCTGAGGATTGCCGTTCAAATAGTTTGAATAGGAGTACGCATATAACAAGAAACGCCTTCGAGTGACCGAAAGTTCTCCCTCCAGAGAAAGCTCAACCCAGACGCCTTCCTCAACTCTTTTCCCTTTAGACCGCACATCTATATTAGAGAAATCCGGCTACTAGTCGGGCTTACACGTTTGCGTCAGCGTTTCTTCCATCTTCTTGAGGGTTGTGGCGATTTCCTCTAACTGTTGTGTGCTCACTATCGAATCCATCACGAGCACAACCATGTGGCTGCGCAACTGGTAGATGACTACGAGAGCCTTCTCGAATCGTCCAACCGTATAATCAAGCCGTCCACAAGACGGTTCCAAAATGTGGCCGAATGCACCGAGTACAAGGAGGGGTCCGATAGCGACGAAGTCGGTCAGCGTCTCTGGCGATAAAGGGAGACTAAATGTGCCTTTTCCTTTGCACTCAATTACAGTGTTACTAGAATCCAATATCGCTACGTACCGGATTGCTTGATTTAATTGTAGGATTGAGTCAGCTAGAGACTTAATATCGCGTTGTCCTTTGCAGTTAACCATTTACTTCAACCTACCCCTTATTGCGTCTCCTTTGGTTCTTGAAACGTGATCGCGAAGATGCAGCTTTGACTTCCCATTGATGAACATTGGGTTTCCGAGTAGGCATTCTATTCAGCCTTCCTACCTAAATATGCTTCCAAGTATCCAGCAACTATTCCACGCATCAAGTGACATACGGGTTCAAATGACGTTCGTTCATACACGAAGGGTGATCCTGAGATGCTGGTAGAGTAGATGGCTTTTCCAGCGTTTCAATCATTCTTCTGAATTGGTGGCATCTGCCCCATCCAAACGTTCCAAGAATCTCGTCAAGAACAATACCAAGATCCTCGTCAGACTTGATTAGGTCCGAGAATGCTCGAAAGTAAGGTTTGTACCTGCATTGGTTCAGGTGCTACGTTGAGTAGCCATTAGTTGGCTGCCGCCCCATGTATTGGTTGTCGGCTCAGTTCAAATGATGCGTTGCTTTGACGTCGCCAAGAACGAGTTGGAGAGTATAGTGTTGTATAGAATCGTATCCACCGTATAGATCGTTTCCGTGTTTCTTTCCAAGATCATATCCAGGTGTTCACCGAATTTGTCTTTGCGATCGGTCATAAACGATCGCCCCTTCTTCCTAGCCTTCACCCACGCCTCAACCTCATCTTCCGACATCCCTAATGATCTGAGGTGTCGAGTCGGGTCCCATTTCTGAATGGGTTTCTCAACGGGCTTTTCGTTTGAGACGGTCGCTCCCAACCGTTCCTTTATGGCTTTGGCTGATGTTTCAACGTCGGTTTCAGTCAATCCCATAGATTTGAGGTATCGGTTCAGATCCCATTGTTCGCCGGGTTTCTCGTTTGGCATATTTATTCCCATGACTTACGAAGTCGCGAGATCCTGAGTATAGTAGCGGATGTGGGTACTCTTAAGTCACGCTCTTCGAGATTGCGTCATGAAGGCGCATTCTTGCTTATCTTCTGTCTGGAACTGCCGTAGTCTCTGTCTGGTGACACGGGGCAGAAATAGGTCCGCTAGTTAAGTTATGGAACAGGCGGCCATGTCAACGGTTAAGTCAGTTAACGAAAAGGATCCGTATGATGTTCTAACGTCAATTGGCTTAACGGGCGGTGAAAGCCGAGAACTCATGAAACGAATCGAAGCCGAGCGAAGAAACCAAACGCGCAGACTCTTCGTCAGTACTAAGAAATCATCGACGTGGCTTCGGCGCATGGTCGTTGTGTTTTGGGTTTATAGTCTCGTCGTGTGGCTTTACGTGATCGCTATGCAGCTCCGTTATCCCGAATCACCCTATTGGGCCTTTGCACAATGGGTGCCCGTACGAATGGATTACATTGGCGAACTAGCGTTCTTCTTCTCATTCATTTTAGGCATATTCGCAATTACTATGACGACACGTCAAGCCCGGGATATCCAAAAATTACAGGAACTCATGAAATGATCTGGGCGTCAAAGCCTGAGATTACGCTAATTGTTTCCAGATGGATGGGCGTGCAAGGTTAACTATCAGATGATGATTTCGGGGAGGCCCCGACTGATCACGACTTCTCCATCGAACTCGGCATGGATGCAGCATAAGGCTACTAGATGTGGATGGCGGCTTGTCCCGATTTTCTTTTTTGATTTTTGAGAATGTCAAAGTTCGATGTGCGGGGTGGCGGTTAGCGGTTAGGGTAAGAGGTTTACGGCGCCAGTTCCCAAGTCGTATCTTGCCCCAATCAGTTTAATTGCGTCCTGGTCTAGGGCGTGTGAGATTATTTGACTGGATGATTTTAGGTACTCAACTTCCAAGGTGACATTGGCCCTCACCGAATTATCTAGCAGGTCGCCTGGTTGCAATTGCGCTTCTATTACTGCTGGTTTGATGGCTTCAACTAGCGTCGCGATTTGGCCTTCTGCGTGGCCGTTGGTCTGAAGTGTCTGGATAGTTGCCTTTACAGCTCCGCAGCTTTGGTGTCCGAGTACCATTATTAGCTTTGCACCTTCCTCGACAGCGAACTCTAAGCTGCCCAGGACAACGTTATCAATCACCTGACCTGCAGTCCGCGCCACGAAGAGGTCCCCTAATCCCTGATCGAAGATAAGTTCGGGGGGCACGCGAGAGTCAATGCATCCAATAATCACCGCCCAGGGGTGCTGACCCTGAGCAACTTCTGCCTGCCGTTCCGCCGATTGATTCGGGTGAATTGGAGAGCCTTGCATGTAACGTGCGTTTCCAGCCATCAGGTTGTTCAAAGCCTCGTCAGGCGTGGTAACGGCAGGGCCGGGAAGGGGGCAGGATTTGTGATAGGATAAGGCCCTTGGTTGCGTATCCTAGGACAAAGCCGCCAGCAGCAAAAGCTGATGTAGAAACGAATTGTCGTCTCGAGATGTTAACCATAGACAAATCCTAACGGTTCAATTACGATTCAGGTTGAAAATAGTTTGGTCAGCGTTTTCAGGCTGCTTTGTCACTTTCGTCTTTCTTTGTGATGTGTCGGTACTTTCTCAATTTCAGGAGCCAGTGGCTGCGCCAGAGTTCCCTACCGTACCATTAATTCTGGTTTCTGTTCTTGGTTTGATGCTTGTGCGACGGCTTTCCGTTGCGTCCTGAGGGGCATACTGCTTCTTATGTTCACGTTTCAAAGAGCCGGGGAAAACTGGGGAATATTGGAACGCCGATC
Organism: Candidatus Bathyarchaeota archaeon; assembly: GCA_963783645.1. Taxonomy (GTDB): domain Archaea; phylum Thermoproteota; class Bathyarchaeia; order 40CM-2-53-6; family 40CM-2-53-6; genus FEN-987. The sequence goes on from CAWAOH010000016.1 coordinate 195,167, forward strand.
ATCTGCTAAACCCCGACTATTCAACACTTGAGCTACGACGTTGCTATGGACGTATTCGCGTCACATCGCATTCTTAAGCTGCGAAATTCACAAACAACGAAGGATGCATATGACGAACCCGAACCGTATCACAGTTTCGTAGCATCGCTGCTGATCGTTGCCTCATTGAGCTACTCTTTTCTTCCAGTAATGGCGAGCGCAGGCCAAGGTACATTCGCATTAGATTTAACCGGACATTCATTGAACGGAAACCTGCAGAACGCAATCGTCAAAGCCAATTCAGTCTCCATGAACATGATCCTCAACGGCAACATACAAACCTCAATCGGCCAAGTACCAATAACCGCCAACGGAGTATGGGTTGGAACACGTAACGGAACAAAACTATCCGGGTCAATTCAGGACGTGTCCGGCACGGTTCACGCCTGCTTCCTCTTCTGGTGCGGCCAGGCTACATTCATAGGCCAAGGCGAATGGAACGGCACACTAACCTCAACACAAGGAACAGGCATCTTCGACGGAACAATCACATTCACAAGCTCAGACTTTAACCAAATCCGCCTAGGTCAACCAGCACCAATCACTGGGACTTGGACGGCAGACTTCCAACTCACCTAACCCTAACAGTGATAATTGTGGAGAACTACTGAGCGGAACTGAGATCTTGTTGCAGGATTGCAGTGCTAACGCAAGGATAACCAAGCTAGAAACCTAAGAAAAACACACATGTTTTTTGTCCTATGGGAGGTTGTTTTCCATCAACTTTTTTTCATTTTCGTCGTTTCTTGTTTTTAATACATAAAAGTGAAGAAAACAGGAAATTTACCCATTAAATTTCTAATGTTCGACTTACAGATCGAAAAGGTCAAGTTGAACTTCTAATATCTGTATGATCTGTGTGTTGGCAGTTGGAGACAAGAACGGCTGATCATGCGGCGAAGGTAGCGGTTGATTATGTCAAGAAGGCCTTCAAGGTGAAGGGAGAAGTTCACGTTACTAGCGTAGCATTCAACGGAGCATACTTTCTTGTTCGAGGCAATTACCACTTTGAGGGTCGTGAAGGAGTGAGACCTCAGGGGGTCGTTGTCAAGATAGATGGAAAAGGCAAGGTGGTTGGATGGTCGCTGAGACCAGAGACAGAAACGACCGAAATATGAGAAAGCTCTCAAGGTTAGCGGATCGGTTTTGTGCCCTTCCTAGGCGCTCCAACACGAAGTAGAGAACCCTCGTTTGTGTGTGGGTCTTTTCGTTATGTCTTCTATGGCAAAGGGTTTGATAGCTAGCATCCCAATGCCGCATGAACCCAATCATGAACTTCACTCGCGAGCGTTTAACGGCCGAGACGATTAAATCAGCTTCCTTCATAGCGTGTGCAATTGGTTTTTCAAGGAGCATCGCTACGCCAGCGTTCGAAGCCAACTTTACATACCCGCGTACACGCTGACTATTGATGAGAAGGGTTATCGAAGTCAAAGCACAATAATCCCTGTTATGGTGTCGTTAGCAGGTTGTGGGGAGTTGAAGGATCGTGTATAGACGGAAGTTGTTTGTGGATGAGGGGGAGGTCTCCCCGACGAGAGTGCAACGGGAAGGGTCCTCAGGGTATGGGTACATTCGCACGCTTATCGATCCGGAGACGATCGGATCCACCAATGCCGTTCTGGGCACCATGACCATTCCTCCGGGTCAAACTGAACCTATGCTGCCTCACGCCCATTTTCAATACGATGAGTCAGAATACGTGGTCTCTGGAGAAGGCTATGCCCTCTTGGGCTCCTCCAAAGACAAGCTGGAACGTTATGAACTGAAGCCTGGAAGCGCATTCTTCGTTCCCTCGGGCTATGCCCACAGCGTTGCCAACACGGGTAAGGGGGAGATGAAAATCGCCTTTTCATTCTATCCCGCGTGGGTGAAGGGTCGACCTTACCGTGAGATCGCTACCGAGCTGACTGATTTGAAGAAGTCAACGTGAACCTACTCAGAGAGCCCTAACTGCGGTAAACCACTATTCCCGAAGAAGCTTTTCTCCTTCAACCACATGACTCGTGGGAGTCCTTGGCTAGCTGATATGATGCTGGTTCTCCACCGCTCTTATGGATTGATCCAGGGCTGAAGTTATCTCGTCGGCATGTTCCTTAGTTATGATGAATGGCGGCGTCAGCAGTATGTGATCGCCGAGGATGCCGTCCGCGGTTCCGGTTCCAGGGAAGACGATGACTCCCCTTTCCATGGCTTCGCCCGTAACAGTAGCGGCTATCTTTGCGTCGGGCGAAAACGGTTCCTTCGTCTCCTTGTCCTTCACAAATTCAATGCCGATCATGAGGCCCATACCTCTAACGTCACCGATGATCGGATGCTTCTCCTGTAGTTCGATCAAACGTTTCTTCAGATACTTCCCCATCTCAGCGCATTTTTCGATTAAGTTATTCTCGGTGATGTACCGTAGGATTGCTAATCCGACAGCGGAGGAGAGAGGATTCGCGCAGGATGTGTGTCCTCCAACGATGTTCGACTTACTCTTTATGAACTGTTCAACTATGGAATCTCGTACTATTACCGCCCCTAGGGGCGTGTAGCCGCCGCCGAGTCCCTTTGCGGTTGTGATTATATCTGGTGAGACATCCCAATGCTCAATGGCGAACCATTTACCCGTTCTACCCATTCCACACTGGACCTCGTCAGCAATGAACATCATATCGTACTTGTCGCAGATCTCCCTGATTATTGGGTAGTACTCCTTGGGTGGTGTAGTGGCACCGGTGGTAGCGCCCACGATTGGTTCAGCTATGAACCCAGCCACGCATGCTGAGCCTTCTTGCCTAACCACCCTCTCCAGGAATGTGGCGCAGTCGATGTCGCAGTCAGGATACTCACGCCTAAACCAGCACCGGTAGCAGTAGGCTGGAGGGATATGTGGCATTTCCTTCAGGAGCGGTATGAACTTGCTGCGTCGAAAGGTGTGACCCCCAACAGAAAGCGCTCCAATCGTATTTCCGAAAAAGCTCTGCCAGCGCGTAATAATCTTGAACTTCCCCGTGCTACCTCTCTCAAAGTAGTATTGATGTGCAATCTTGACAGCGTTCTCGGTGGCCTCAGACCCACTGCTCACAAGCCAGGTTGTTGTCAGACCCTTCGGAGCGATCTTGGCAATCTCGTCACCACTTTCTCCGCAGGCTCATTTGAAAAGAGATGCATGGGAACAAAGGAGACCTTCCGGACTTGGTCAATCATGGCATCGATAACGGGTACTACGCCGTGACCAATCGGTATCGCAGCATTCGCCCCCCCGCTCGCATCAAGATACTTCTTGCCGGATTCATCAAAAACGTAAACACCCATCCCCCGAACAATTCTCAGATGTGGCCTGAAGAAATCACGATAAAACGTGTGGGGAACTTCCATGATCAACCCAAGAAAGTGTCACCGTTCTAAGGCCTGATAAGTGCTCCGTCCCGTTTCATTCTATGATACTCAGCTTATGCAACAAGAAGAACTTCGGAGATGCGACCTGCAACCTATGCGGAAGACTGTTGCAGATAGAATGTTTGCTCACAGTGACATTGGACGATCCGAACAGTCAATCGTATCATCCGCCGTCGCACTCTGGATCGATAATAGCTCAGACTATCGTGCCTACCTGCTTCCAGCGAAGACTAAATTTTAGTACGGGTTGGGGACGTGGTAGCTAACGTGGTTACCGCGTTTTCAAGACGCAGAGCTAACGCGCAAAAGCTAGCGAAAAGCCACACACGAATGAACGCACACGCCAGAAAACCATTCCACACCAACCACGTGGCAACCTGCGAGTACCACGTCCCAGTTACACGTCCAAATTCCAAGTACCACGTCCACAACAAACAAGCCAATCTATCTATATCCCCCGCACCACAATACCCACACACACTAAAACGACGACGGATGAGAGTTCAAATAGCCACTAGAGGCACACACACGAATAGCTAACTAATAACTGAGGTAACCGAATTGGCGCGGAGAGACGCCTGAACTTGGAATGGGTCACTCTCTATTGCGAAAAGTGCCGAGCTGCAACCAAACACAACCTAACTTGGGAAAGGAAGAAGCAGCTAATCGGTAAACGATACCGAGATGCCACGTGCACCCGCTGTGGCACTCACCGAAAATACTACAAACGATGGTGAACTGAGCCCCGTTCCTGAGGATCAAGCATAATGTGCCCCCTTGTAAATCGAGCTGTTCCTCTGGTCATCCTCTCCTCAGCCTGCGTCGTAAAGCTCTGCTGGAAAATTATTCGAAAAATGGAATACGGTCATTTTTCCCAATTTCTCGGGATCATATGTTACGTTCCAGAACCATGCGAGGACTTTCCTGGATCAAATTCGGGAAGAGATATTCCGGACTTACTCATGGAAAGCTGAAAACGTAAGCAAATTGGGCCTATACGACTCATTTTCAACTATTTTGGAGCGAACAAAAGTAGGCTGTAACCATGATTGTCACGTCATGCTCGGTATCTCCATAAACTACTACAGACTTAACCCCAAGAATTATGTAACCAAGTATTCAGATGATCCTTCGAGTAACAGATGCGTAAGCATTTTGTTTTGATGATTGCCGTATTATCTTTTGTTATGTATGGTCTATTTCTGTTTGGTTATCCGCCGATCTCTAGATACGTCGTCGATGATCTTAATCTCTCCCACACCGAGTCTGGATCTATTACTTCGGTTTTGGTGCTCGCGTTTGCGTTGATGCAGGTGCCTGGCGGGTACTTGGCTGATCGATTCGGCGGAGCCAAAACTCTCTTTGATCTTTACGGCAGTGGTCGCTGTGTCTCCTTTCATCTTCATTGAAGGGGGTAATTTTGTGACGGCGCTCCTTTTCCGTGCTCTTGCTGGCGGTGCCTGCGGCGTGACGTTTCCTTCTGCGGTTCGTGTACTCTCATCCTGGTTCTCGGAGAACGAGCTTAATTCGGCAATGAGTGTTTTTGGGTTAGGGTGGGGTATATCCCAGATCGTTTCTTCGGTACTTCTACCATTACTAATTTTGGCAGCCGACTGGAGACCTCCCCTTATTATTATCGCGCTGTTTTCTCTTCTCGTGATGGCGTTAGCTATCTTTCCTGCCCGATGGTCTTCTCCGATTGAGTCTACGGTGAAAGTGAAGGTTGATGTCAGAGGACTATTTACGCGTAACATGTTCGCTCTACTTCTTCCTAATTTTGCTTCCCTCGCAATAGTAGTGGGTATCTTTGCATGGACGCCCGCCTTTCTTACTTCGATTTTGCATTTGTCCGACGAGTATGCTGGAACCATTCTGGCGTCTATTGGTGTAGCCAACATGTTGGGTTGCTATGCGGGAGGCATAGCGAGTAAATGGCTTGGAAAGCGTCGAACCATTGCCTTGTCCATGATCCTTTTGATGGTTTTTGCTGTGCTGTTGGGTACCTCAAATTCAGGTTTGATTGCCGTCATGTGGATTTCAGGTATTGGTTTCGCGGGCATGTTTTACTTTGCAGCTGACTTTAGCTTGATTCCTTACGCATCGAAGCAGGGTCGTTCAGTAGCTGGCATGACCTTTGGTGTTTTCAACACGTTGAGCAACATAGGGAGTTTTGTCTCGCCGATCGTCGTGGGATATATCCTTGATTCAACCGGGAGTTTCCTCTTAGGATTTGCCTCGATAGGATGCATCGGGATTCTCGGCGTGCTCGGCGCAATAATTCTGCGCACAGATTCCTCACATGATGCGAGCCTTACTCAACATCATCCAACAATTCGCCGAAGTGGTATCGAGGAAAAGACTCCGGGAAATATGCTAAAAGCGTTCTAGGACACCTTTGTCTGCGGTACAGTGGTGCGCCCCAAGAAAATGCATGACTAATTCTGCTTGAGAAAACACGTCACATGGAGACCGATTTCAGTCTGTTCCTAAAATGACGTTGCTCGCTTTGACAATCGCGTAGACGTCTTTGCCTTTTGTTAGTTTCAAGTTCTCGGCAGATGCCCTTGTGATTACCGAGACAATTTCTGTGCCGCCAGGGAGTTCAACCGTTACTTCCACGTTCACCATACCTGGCGTCACACTCTTCACTTTCCCTTTCAGGATGTTCCGTGCACTAAGCTTCAAGTCTCAAACCTTCTGCTGCAACTTCTTTTCTTCAGAGATATTTCCCTTGTGTCTGGATTTAGTGGTGCGCACCAGCAGACTCGTCGTCGCACATCCATAGCGACCAGCACACATAAAATTGAGAAAAATCCTAGGATACAAGAACTACCACAACGCAGTCAGAAGCGAAACGATAGCACTAGAACAATAGTGAGGACAACCGATTCGATATTCGAAGTTAGCTTAGGAAACAGAGCCCAATGTGCTGCGCATAAGGAAACAAGTATGGCGATTAATCCACTTTAGTTAAAGGTAACCACATGCTGACAATTATTCAGACAGGCAGTCTTGGGATGTCGCTCGAGGAATGACGGTAGCTAAAGAGAATATAATTAGCAAGCGTATCCTATGGCTCGTTTTGATTATATTAGCCGTCGTCGCGGTAGCTAGCGCGGGGCTATTCGCTTCGGTTAGTGTGAACCCTCAGACAGTCACGTCAATGTCAACACGTTTTCAGACGGAAACATCATTCATCACAAGCACCGAAACTTATAGAGTTATAGCACTGTAACAAGCTTGATGACAACCACAGCCCTCCTCTCCTGTTACCCTCTGTCAGTCCCTACTACTCGGCTATAATCCCGATATCACTATTCCGTGCCTGACAACAGCCTTCTCTAACGCTGCCCAGTGTTCAGGTCTATTCCAAGATCCAAATGGGTGTATCGAACTCGTACTCCCGATAAACCCTGTGTTTGGCGGCACAGTCTATCAATATTATACGCTGCACAATTTGCCATCAACCTATCCTCCTATTGGGTCATTGGTGGCGGTGACTCGGACAACGACATCAAGGCTACAACACTGGTCCGACTGGCGCAGCCTGTCCAGGCAACTACATCAACGTGACCTCAATATCACAGTAGAAGACGGAAAAGATCGATTAGCCTAGCGACCAACCAACCGTTCCAGTATTCGAAATTCTTAGCTCCGAAACTTCGGCGTCACGACACACTCCATTTGGTTCGTCTCCTGCCGATCCATAATGCTACTACCAGCCTCAGACGGCTGTGTGTGCACGGGAATGCCATCGCCTCCCGTCTTCCTCTCTGGACAATCACCTACGGCAACGATAAGTGTGGGCTAGAAACAGCAAGAGTTACCACGCAAGTATCTCGACGAACAGCACTCTAGTAGGTGGTCTCTGTTTTCGAATTGTAGACGTACAAATGTGAGAAGCTGCTCTCTGGGGTCGCTCCATGCCAGTGCTTCTCTCCCGCCGGAATGAAGAAGATCATGCCTGGCATAGCCATGAGCTCCTCATGTTCGTTGGCTACGATTCCTTTGCCGCTCAAAATGTATAGAACCTGTTCATGGTCGTGAACGTGCAACTTTGTTCGGGCACCTGGAGAAAAGGTGACGATAGCAGCTTTGATTTCTTCTGCTCCGAGCTGTTTGTCTATGAGCGTCTTCACGTTGACCGTTCCACCCTCAAAGATGCCGCCAACAGTATCTTCAGAGGGAGCCTCATTCAGTTTGATCGCTTTCAACATCATCATGCCTGCAACTACTATCTGCTAGTCTCGCCTCTTAATTTTGTGCGTGCACGCACCAGCATACCACACACTTGGTTCAAAAAGAGCTTTAGACCACACGTTGGTGGTAGGCGCCTCTGCTTCCAGACTCCGAGAGCCACGATCAAGATTCCTGTGGAGAGAGAATCACTGAGCCGATGAGAATATCATCATCAAAAGCCAGTATCGAGACATTCCTAATTCGATCCTACATGCATTGGATTTGACAAGTGCTATTATGCCCCGTCGTATTTCTAGCATATCCACCCAAATTCTCTACAGCCCTCCATTCACTCAACCGAAGTTTCTCAATTAGGTTTGTTAAGATAGTTGGTGCAGCAATCTTAGAGATGAGCCCTTATAGTTGATTGAAACGGTACAGATTTTGGGAGAGGAGTACAATCAGCGGTGATGAGAAACCGTTCTGGAGCATTCCCAGCTCAGAGCTATTTGAGCAGCTTCAGACGACCCCTGAAGGTTTGACTAATGATGAAGTTCAACGACGACTCTCGTCATATGGATACAATCTGTTAAAGGAAAAGAAGAAAGCTGACGCCATCACGCTTCTTCTTAATCAATTCAAGAGCCCTCTCGTAATCATCCTGCTGATTGCAGCTATACTTTCCATCTTTCTACAGGATCCCGCAAGTGCAACAATTATCTTGGCCATCGTCTTCGTCAGCGGCATACTCGGATTCTGGCAAGAACGCGGCGCAACCGATGCCGTGAAGAAGTTACTCTCAATCGTACAGGTCAATACGACTGCGCTGCGCAACGGAGAACCAAGCCAAATTCCCATAGAGCAGATCGTACCAGGAGATGTCGTGATACTGAACGCGGGGAACATGGTTCCCGGTGACTGCACACTTATCGAAGTTAGGGACCTTTTCCTTGATGAAGCGACGCTAACGGGTGAGACTTACCCGGCAGAAAAATCCGTCGGTGTCCTTGCGCCTGACGCACCTTTGAGCGCTCGCTCAAACACTCTCTTCATGGGAACTCATGTCGTCAGCGGTACTGGCAAAGCTCTTGTCGTAACAACCGGGAAGAAAACCGAATTCGGACGAATTTCTGAAAGTCTTACGCTTAAACCGCCAGAGACAGATTTTGAGCGTGGCATCAGGCGATTCGGCTACCTCCTCATGGAAATCACTCTAATCATGGTAATCGCAATTTTCGCTGTCAACGCCTACTTCGGACGACCAATCCTTGTATCCTTTCTCTTCTCAGTGGCACTGGCAGTTGGTCTAACACCACAACTACTACCCGCCATCGTAACTGTAAATCTCGCGCACGGAGCGAAGGAAATGGCTACGCGGAAAGTCATCGTGAAACGACTTGTCTCAATTGAAAACTTTGGGAGCATGAACCTTCTCTGTTCGGACAAGACGGGAACCCTAACAGAAGGACAAGTACAGGTCCATTCCACCATTGATATCGAAGGTAACGCCAGCGAAAAGGTTCTCCTATACGCATGTCTGAACGCCAATTTTGAGAGCGGCTTTGCAAACCCCATAGACGAAGCAATCCGAGCGAAGAATACCTTCGACCTCACACCTTACAAGAAAGTGGACGAAGTGCCGTACGATTTTGTGCGGAAGAGACTCAGTATCCTGGTGTCAAAGGATAACGTGTATATCATGACGACGAAGGGCGCGGTACCAAACGTACTCGATGTCTGCGCCCAGGCAGAGACCTCGAATGGGGTCGTTCAGATTGCAGATGTTCGTGAGAAAATCCAGCAACGCTTCGAAGACTTGAGCCGTCAAGGTTTCCGGCTGCTTGGCGTGGCATACAAGAACGTTCTTGCTGACCGCATAGGCAAGGATCAAGAAACTCAGATGACTTTCTTGGGGTTTTTGCTTCTGTTTGATCCGCCTAAGCCGATGATTAACAAGGTTCTGCAAGATCTACAGAACCTGGGAATTTCTTTAAAGATCATAACAGGAGACAACCGATTCGTCGCTGCATCTCTAAGCACACAGGTAGGACTAACCAGTTCACGTGTTCTAACGGGCCCTGAACTCCATCTTATGAGTGACGAAGCGCTCCTTCAACAAGTCAAAGATACCGACGTGTTCGCCGAAGTCGATCCCAATCATAAAGAGCGAATTATCTTAGCCTTCAAGAAGGTAGGATATGTAGTAGGCTTCATGGGTGATGGAATTAATGACGCCTCAGCACTCCATGCTGCAGACGTCGGAATCTCGGTGAACACTGCAGTAGACGTAGCCAAGGAGGCTGCTGACATCGTGTTACTTGAGAAAGACTTGGGTGTTCTTGTGGAGGGTGTTCAAGATGGTCGAAAAACTTTCGCTAACACTCTCAAGTACGTGTTCATGGCTGTGAGTGCCAATTTCGGAAACATGTTCAGCATGGCCGGAGCTTCACTCTTCTTATCCTTCCTACCCTTGCTGCCCACGCAAGTTCTGCTTACAAATCTTATGACCGACTTCCCTGAAATGGCCATACCCACAGATAGCGTTGACAGCGTCATGGTGCAGAAACCCAGACGCTGGAACGTAAAATTCATCCGGGACTTCATGATGACTTTCGGTCTCCTTAGTTCGGTCTTCGACTACGCAACATTCGGTGTACTTCTCTTCATTTTGCATGCAACAGTGGATCAATTCAGAACAGGTTGGTTCATTGAATCAGTGGTCTCCGCCACTCTGATTGTGTTGATCATTCGTACTCAACAGTCGTTCTTCAGAAGTAAGCCTAGCAAATATCTTCTGTTTGCAACAGTATCCGTAGTAATTGCAACTGTGCTTCTGCCCTTTACGGCCCTGGGAAAGTTGTTTGGATTTGTTCCTGTCTCGCTTACTTTCCTTCTGCTCGCTGCGATTATTGTTGGACTATACGTTCTGAGCGCGGAATTAGCCAAGCGGTTCTTCTACAAGAGAGAAGGATATTGAGCGCGATAGAAATACACAGCAGACTGCTTGTGACCCCCGGTACATTCGAGCTCGCTATCGCCAGGTGGTTACCGGGGGACCAGTTTGCCTTTCAATTGATTCATACTTTGATCGTAAATCACGTCGGATACCACTAGCTCTCTGCCGAAGAGTAGGCTGAGCGTTCCAGCCCAGTAGGAAAATGCCAATGCTTTAGCGGAGCCATCAGTTTTTGCGACAGCAGGATTATTGATCTCCACAATAATCGGTTCCGAATTAGCCTCGGCGCGAATGATTCTTGTGATTCCCATACCGGAGATGCGGTCTTCTTGGATCATGAGGTCGAGAATCTCAGGCACTGTGGCCTGTGGATTCTCACGACGCATTTCCTCAACATCCTCTTTACCCGTCTGGGTTTCATGATTGTTCATAATTACCTCGGCCACTTTCTTTCCTACGCAGTTGTCAAGGTGACGGCACAAAGCCTCTGCGTCGATTGCAATGTGTCGTCGTCCCAGAATGAGAAGCTCGCCTCTCTCCGAAACCACTGCAGTCATTGCCAGTCAACGCCTACTTGTGGTACACGGAGGGGTCGCTTGTATTCAGGACTAGCCGTTTTCAATGCTGAAAATCAAGTTCCGGATGCTTCGCCTTATATCACATATCCGCAATAGACTCGCCCGAGAGATACGAATGACCGATACGACAGCGATCCTTCGTAAGAAACTCAAGGTTCCGACAAACCGTCTTGCTTCGCTCAACAAGATCTTGCTCGATCCCAAGAATAGCTCAGTTAATGATATCCTTGCAGTTATCGCGAAACACGGTTCAATTGAAGAGATCAATCGCAAGTCGGAACAGGCGCGCAAACTTTCCAACTTGATGGCGACGTCTACGTGCTATGGATTCACCATACGTGCCCGATCTCGAATGGCTCATAAAACAGCGTGCTAAGGCCGCGTTCATCAGCGTCAATGATTATCGTCGTAAGATACTGGGCGATCGAGCGGACTCGGTGAAATTCAAGAAGACGAACGCGGTGACGCTGGAGATTAGCGCATTTCAATATTTTCCGTGGATTATCGCTGAAGCTAAACAGTCAATTGAAAAGCGTGAACTCATGCCTGGTCGATTCATTCGCGTGCGCTACATGAAAGAATCCGAAGCGGACCAAGGAGATCTGCTCGCGGGCATGGCTGCGATGCAGATCATCGGCGCGTCGTATGTGGACACACTGGATACAAGAGGCACTGACGGCTCGAATGTTCATCTCGGCGGGCCCGATACAATTACAGGCTATTTTGGTGGTATTGGCGAGCCAAACGAATATGCGCTTAAATGGCTCGATGAGTTTCTCTATTACTACACTAATTACGGCATCTACCAAGTGTTGAACATTAACGCCGGAACAATTCTTATCGGCTTTCTGATTTACCTCCTCGGTATCGACAACGAATTCAAGATTTCAGTGTTTGTAGGCAATGATAACCCCTACTCCATCCTCTCGACGCTGCTGCTGGCGAAACTCTTCGCTCGGCCCGACGGCACAACACCGCTCATCGGTTTCAACCTGAGCAACTCGGTGAACAATAGAACGATCGAGATTGCGGCTAATATACGTAAATCGTTCGGATTCGATGATGTCGTGCGCCTCGAACATCACATCACAGAATGCTACAAACACATCGTCCGTCAACCTTACGATCGCCGCGCAGAGTTGATGGAGCTTGCGAATCACATCAAGAACATTTCGGCAAAGCATGAAGGCGGTGACCCGGAGGTGGAGGCAACGCGTCAGCATCCTTCGGACATTCTGGAGTACTTCCTCCAGAAGTCGGATGTGGAATTCAAGGGGTTGATGCCGAAGTTGCTTGCGAACTACATGGACAAACACGCTGCGCTAAATCACACCGCCGAGGAGTTAACGAAACACGGTCTTACGTTTGTGGCGGCGAAGAATCTGCATAAGTAAGCTATGGCCTTACGCTCAACCCATCCGTACCGTTAATCTACGTCTTGACTAGTCTTGTAGCGCCCATGCTTTGCCCATAATGCGCATTTTCTTGGCATTGAGATCCATTATGAGGAAGGTGTCTTCCGGTGTGTACACGATCGGTTTCTCAGAAGCGATACCGATCGAAGATTCACTTTTTTCAGTGATGGTAATTGGAACTGTCTGCATCCCTACGGTTGCATGGAAAGCGCCTTCTCTGACGTCGTCAGAATAGAATGGGCTTTTCTTGAAAGAGAGGTTCAGCTTTGTGCCTGTCTTGACGGCATCAGACGCACACAAGATTGAGCCTCTCCTCATATCCTCAACGGTCACGCCCTTTATGGCGAGACCGACTCTTGATCCTGTCTCGGCTTCGTCGTAATCTTCATCCTGCATTTGTATTGAACGCACGATTACTTCCTTGTTGGCAGGTAGTAACGTTAGCTTGTCATATTTTCTCACAACGCCTTTCTTTACGAATCCGAGTATGACTTCGCCGACTCCCTTAACACTGAACGAATGGTCAACTACTACTCTCGTTGAAGACGTCGTATCTCTTTCGGCATGAAAACTCTTGAGAACTTCAAGTATTCTAATTGTATCCCTTTTTTCCACGATGAATGACTGGAGAGATGTGTCCTTGGTTATTGCGGCAATTTGGTCGAGCGTCGCATAGGGAGACGTTACGGCTATTCCATTACTGATGCTAAGGGCGTCGAGCATTACGACGGTTTCTCCCAATTCTCTCGTTATCCCCGTGAACCCGACTATGGCGGCATCAATGCTGGAGATAATCTGACTCTTCGCTGACAATTTATCCTCTACGGGGTACATGAAAGTGAATATGTGGTCATCAAGTTTCCTAGTGAACATGACGATGTCGCTTTCAGTGTCTTTCTTCCCTAATTCGCGAGCTATTGCATCGTCATGGAATATGCCGACGATTAGATGTTTCATAATGTTACGAATCCTTCGGTGGCATATCAATTCGCATACTTAGAGGATATTCGCCGTAGAATCGTTCACATCTAGACTACTAACTTCGACGAGCAGTGATGGCAGGGCCTCGAACCTAGTTCTATTCTGCGTCTATTCTAGTCTTTTCACGATGTGGTAACCGAATTTCGTTTTCACTGTAGATGAAATCTGTCCTTTCTGAAGGGCAAACGCAGGCCTGCTCAAATTCCCTAACCATTCGCCCTCTGCCAAAGGTGCCTAGGTCTCCACCACGTTTTTTCGAAGGACAAAGCGAAACTTCGCTGGCAATATTAGTGAACTTTTCTCCATTCTTCAGCCTCTCCAGGACTGACTGTGCCTCTTTCTCCGTTTTCACAAGGATATGCGCACAATGGATCTCGTTAGGCATCAGTAACTATCTCTACATCTTGTAAGAAGTTCGGATGTTAAAATAAGTATACTGGAGAGTCTATTGGTAGACTTCCCCAGTTCGGTAGGATATTTCGCGTTGGTTTAGAACCCGAAGAGCAGCTGGATCAAGCTGACGCGTTCGGTGACGTGTTGCGGAATGCATGCTTGGCATGGCACTGAGAAAGTCACAGGGTTAGCAACTGAATTTGTAAGTGTGCTGGTCATCGTGACTGTTCCAGACACGGTTGAAGTGCCTGATTGAGTTACATCCGTCTTGTAGACATGTCGGTAGGTATCCGAGGTGCCATCATAGTGTGTTAGGACGAATGTCCATAGTCCGTTTGATTCTTGTGTCTGCTGAACCTTGACGACGTTATCGGTCGGGTCCACGGTCACGGTGTAATAGTCCTGTGACTGGCCGTAGTTTGGCCAGTTGTAGTTGTAATTACTGCATACCCAGCCCCCATAATAGGAACTGTAGTAGCAAGCATTGCTGTAGTTGCTGTTGTACCAATAATTGTAGTTGTTGTTGTAATACGAATCTGTCACATAATTCAGGGTTCCTTTGTAGACCTTGATCGACATCTGAGTGTCAGTCGTATACGTTTGGAATGAAGTGTTGTACGACGTTGACATGGTGGCGGTCTGTGTCGATCCGTCGACGTAGATCACCTTGTCCCTTGGGAATACGGGAACGATTAGAATAAGGAAGATCACTGCTACGACGAAAATTCGCTTGTCAATCCCCCAGACCTTGTTTGAGGTTGTTGCTGGCTGCGGGGTGGGTTGGACAGGCTGAATCGGTTGTAGTGGAGTTGTAACGCCTTGGATAGGTGTGCCGCACTTTGGACAAAACGCTTGGTCTTTCGTCAGTTTGCTGCCGCATTTGGCACAGAATTCAGACAATACCTTCACTGTTTGAGATACGTTCATTTTTGCAGATAAGAGGTTTGTGTTTCATCTTCAAAGACAAGATTGGCCGTGGCAACGTCTTACGATGATGAACGTCGTTGGAAGTGCGATGATCATTACTCCCCATGCTGTGTATGAATTGAATTGAGGAACTGGAACCTGAGTTGGTTCGAGGTAACGCATTGGGGACGAGCATCAATGCTACAATCAGCACCGATGCGATGATACATGACTCGAATTTCATTGTGAATCAGGGGAAATCCTTTGAGTTAGATTGGGAATAAGAAAGATGCCAACGATAATGAGCGGTCGTCAATGGTCAACTGGAGTTACTGTTCATCCAACTCAGTCCACTAATGTCCGTGGACATAATGTATATCTCAACTAAGCTGTAGATTTAATTCGAATATTAGACGTCATCCTAATACCCGGAGGTATTGGAACACGATCCGAAATGAAAAACGCGGAAACGCTGGAGTTTGTGAGGCGAACCGCAAGTAGTTGCGAACTTGTATTATCTGTCTGTACAGGAGCGCTGATTTTGGCAGCGGCGGGTCTTCTGAACGGCAAGCGGGCAACGACGCACTGGGCGGCTCTCGATGAGCTGAGAGCGTTTCGCAAGTCACGGTAGAGCACCTAAGGTACGTCCAGGATGGGAAAATTGTCACTTCGGCCGGTGTTTCAGCGGGCATTGATATGGCGCTTTACGTAGTCAAGGAATTGTACGGATCCACCGTCTGCGAAGATGTAGCTCGAGATATGGAATACCCGTTGCGTGAATGAGTGAAGCCTTCCTGCAAAGTGTGGGGATTGAACCATGAGCCCTATAAGCGCGTTTGTTGCCTTGGAAGCACGCGACTAGATAGATGAATTCTTTCACATTCAACGATCGAGTTGCGTTGATAACTGGCGCGAGCACCGGAATCGGTGCCTCCACAGCAATTAAGCTCGGGAACTGCGGCGTCAAAGTCGCTATAAACTATAACAAGAGTGAGAAGGAAGCAGAAGACGTCGCGCGTAAAGTGAAATCATCCAGCGGAAAGGCACTGGTAATTCAGGCCGACGTCCGTCACGCAAGCCAAGTCAGCGAGATGGTGAAGAAGACTGTTCAGGAGTTCGGCAAGATCGACATTCTCGTCAATAACGCTGGAGGTATACCGAGACGTGCCCCAGTAGCCGAAATGGACGACGATCTCTGGGATCTGACGATGGATCTCAACCTTCGCAGTGTATTCTATTGTTCGAAAGAAGTCATCCCCATCATGGCCAAAGCCCGATACGGTAGAATAATCAATGTCAGCTCCGTGGCCGCTTTCACAGGCGGAGGTAGACAAGCAACCGTATACGCTGCAGCAAAGGCGGGGGTACACGGTTTCACTAAGGGTTTGGCTAAGGAATTGGCGCCATTCGGGATTACTGTAAACGCCGTCGCACCTGGCGTAATCGACACGCCGTTTCATCAGAAAGCTGAAACAGGCAGCTATGATCAATTCATGCAGGGAATACCGTTGAAACGTGTGGGAACAGCTGACGAAGTCGCGAGCCTAATTGCGTACCTTGCGTCGGACGACTCAAGTTATACAACGGGCAGTGTCCTCAACGTAAACGGCGGGCAGTACTGAAACTCAGTCAACTCGAAAAAATCGTAGAGAATCAACTAGGGAACTGCTTCGCGCGTCATCGAGACTTTGATACGCAACCTGTATGTACCAATCCGGTTATTGCAGTTGGCGAATTAAGATGCGTGTGATTGATCTTAGAAGCGACACCGTCACGCTCCCGACGGATGAGATGCTGGAAGCCATGAGAACTGCAGATCTCGGCGATGATGTCTACGGTGAGGATCCCACGGTCAATCGCCTCGAAGAACTCGCAGCTGAGAAGATGGGTAAAGAAGCAGCGCTCCTGACAACCAGCGGAACCCAAGCGAACCTTGTGAGCCTAATGAGTCAGGCGAAACGCGGTGACGAAGTGATACTAGAGCGCGACGCACATATGTACTACTTTGAGGCCGGCTCTATCTCAATGGTGGGAGGTTTTGTTTCTCACCTCATAAAAGGCAACATGGGAGTGATGACTCCGGGAGAGATCGAAGCAGCGTTAAGGCCTCCGAACGTACATTTTCCAACAACGAGTCTGGTATGCATAGAGAATACCCATAACCGCGCCGGAGGAGCGATATGGACGCCTTCCCAGATCAAAGCAGTATACGATTTCGCGTCGAGTCGGGGATTGAAGGTTCATATGGACGGTGCTAGAATATTCAATGCCGCAGTCGCTCAAGATCTGGATCCGCGAGAATTTGCCAAGAACGTGGATACTTTGATGTTCTGCCTTTCGAAAGGCTTGAGTGCACCAGTTGGTTCGCTGGCTGTTGGGGATCGTGATTTCGTCGATCGCGCTAGAAGATTTCGAAAAATGCTTGGGGGTGGAATGAGACAAGCTGGAATTATTGCGGCTGCGGGGATAATTGCAATTGAGAAAATGGTTGATCGCCTCAGAGATGATCACGCGAACGCGAAAATGCTCGCTAACGGTCTTGCGAGGCTAGGCGTCTCAGTGGATCCCTCGCGGGTGCAGACGAACATTCTCATCTATGATGTAAGCGAATTAGGAGTGGACGCGGAAGGATGGGTATCGAAGCTGAGCGAATACGGGATAAGAGTTGGTGTGGTTGATGCTAAACGAGTGAGGATGGTCACTCATCGCGGAATAGAGAGGAACGACATAGAATACACTTTAGACGTTGCTGAGAAGATTGTGAATCAAATCAGAACAAAAGGATCGTAGCCAAGTCAAAATTCTGAGCTATTCGTGAGAATATGGGCGAGTTGAGTTGGCTGGATGTTGCCACCGCTAACGAGCAACGCCACTTTTTTTCCTATCAGTTGATCTCTTATCTTGAATGCTGCCGCAGTCGAAGCTGCACCGGCCAGCTCTGCCACTTGACCGGTTGCGAGGAAAATCGTCTTCACCGCTCGCCTCATTTCGTCATCAGAGACTAATACAATGTCGTCAATCAATTCTCTTAGAATTCTGAACGATAGGTCATAGGTCTTCGCTGTGGCAAGTCCTTCTGCAGCAGTATTCACCTGCTCTGTCTCTCTGATTACGCCGTCCTTCCACGATCGGTAGAAGGCGGGTGCTCCTTCTGCTTGAACACCTATCACTTTGATTCTTGGGTTGAGTGTCTTGTAGACAATGCATGCACCGGACGCTCCGGATCCTCCTCCTATAGGGTTGATGACAACGTCAATGCTTGGTTGTTCCTCGAATATTTCGAGGTGCATCGTGGCGACGCCTTCATGAAGTAGCGGCTCATTGATTCCGTGTACGTAGATGTAACCTTCTTCGGCTGCAAGGTTTTCCGCGCTCTAAAGCCTCGTCGAAGTAACTGCCGTAGGCTATTACTTCCGCTCCGAGATCTTTGATGGCTTCGATTTTGAGTTCAGGAACTCCTTTGGGCATAACGATCTTCACATTGACTCCGAAGAGAGAGCCTGCATAAGCGATGGATTGAGCATGATTACCTGTTGAGGCTGTGATGACAATCTTGTTGGCTGCCTGCTGCTTCATCCGTTCCATGTAGTTTATTCCTCCACGGACTTTGAATGCTCTCGTTGGCTGAAGGTTTTCGAGTTTCAAGTACAGTTGACATCCTAGAAGTCTTGATAGGCGTCTCGAATAGAGGAGTGGGGTTGGCTTCAAGTAGTCGCTGATAATCTTCCTCGCCTGGTAGACGCCCTCCAGCGTTGGAATCCGTTCAGAACTCATGTCAAATGCAACAACCGTGGTGCGTTGATCAACCTTTCCGTTGATTCCAAGACGTACGCTGCCAGCAACGGAGTAACCAGTATTGCGTTCCTTGATTTTCATCCTGCAATCGTATTGATCTATGTGACATATGTGAAATCTCACGAATTAAGTGGGGTTAATTCATACTAGAAAACGCTCTAACTGACCGCGTGAGAGAGTTGCATTGTTACGAGAACAGATGTGACGAGAAGCCAGTCATGACCTTAAACGGATTACACTATTGCCCAATTCATGGTAGCATAGCCAGACACTTTGTCAAAGAACACTTCACGTTACATGGGTAACGTCTGCTGCTTCGGGAGAAGCAGGGCGATTATTCCAGCAGCCACGGCAAATGCCGTTGAGAGATAGAACGCAGCACTTAACCCGATTGCGTCGGCGATTGCTCCGAAGCCAACCGCGCTTACCCCTCCAATCCCTATTGAGAAACCCAGCATAACCCCAGAAACTGCTCCGATATGATCGGGCGCAGCCTCTGATGACATCGCAACGATAACCGACCAACCTCCATACAGGACCGCACCTGAAATCGCCAACTGGATTAAGGACAGCGGGCCTGTTGTGGCCAAAAAGCCGTAGAAGAATGCGCTTCCAAGAAACAAGGATACTATGATCACGGGGCGCCTCCCGACTCTGTCAGAGAGCATTCCTCCCGCCAATTGCCCAACAACACCAAGACCCAACCATAAAGATGAGAGCGCAGTCGCTAGAAATATCGAGTCCCCTTTCGCAACAAAGTACAGTGGAAGAAAAGTAATCACGCCTTGGACTGTAATTGAACGGAGGGCGGTGATTATGGCTAGAATAGCGATGGTGTAAGTGTCCGTCTTTGTATGTGATTCAGCAATCGTGACTCTTCCAGGTGCCTTACGTGCTCTTAGCAGAAGTAGAAAGGTCGTAATTCCTATGGGGAGGAGCAGCAAGGTCCCGACGAGTCCGAATATTGATACGACGAGCCCTGCAAATATCGGGCCCAAGAAGAATCCAACGTTTCCGGATGAGAGGAACACACCCATTGCGCCTCCTCTGGATCTGTGGCTTGCCTTCGCCACGGAAGAGAACGCGGGTGGATGAAATGCTGAGGATCCAAGTCCTGCGGTTCCGACTAAGAACAAGATTAGTAGGTAGGTCGGTGCAATTCCGACAAGGCTCATACCAATACAGTTCACCACCAAGCCAAGTTCCATCAGCCACGTTGTCTGGGTTCGGTCAAACCATCGACCCATAAGAGGCTGCAATAGAGATGATGTGATGTTGAAAACCATCGCGATTCCACCAGCTAAAAGGTAGGATAAACTGAAGACAGTTGTTAACACTGGCAAAAGGCCGGAGATGAAGTTCGCAGACAGGTCGTTGATTGCGTGACCAGCAACAAGCATTGATGTATTTGATCGCTTCAATTTGTTTCGTATTCCGCATGATAATTCTATAGATTCGATTGCAAGTGATTATGATTCAATTAACTCTACTGTGGATTATTGAGAGAGAGAAGAATGACCTGTCAAACTGACAAAGTGAACGATGACTGTAAAGCACAATAACCAGCAGTATGGAGCTGCCATATTTAGAGGAATGAATTGGATGCGTAGACGATTTCGGATATCTTGTCTGGTTCTTTTTGCGTTGTGTTTAGCGATTCCAGTTTCGACCGCCTCAGGTAGTTATCCAATCCCATTTCAAGGGATGATACTTGTCTACTATTCTGAGACGACGCAAACTCTCCTACAACAGACAGGATTGGCAGCAACAAGCTGGATCACGTTAACGTTTCATGATCTCACCTCAAACTCAACGAAAATGGATATCGGCGTTAACGGAACCGTCACGGAGAGTGGCAAGCAGTTGCCTGAAAATGCTAACTCTACTGCGGATTTTCCCACGAATATGGATACTTTGCTGTATCTTAGAAATGGAGGACAGCAGAACCTAGAAATCTACGCTGGAGCTGCGGGGCAGGCGATTCAAATAATCCCGGGCTTCAGCTTTCAACTCGGCCGCTCCTGGGACTTACACGATCAAGCCATTGCGAAAACAGCTCTTGGGAGTTTCTCGGTATATCGGTACCATACATCAGTTGATTTTGGAAGTGTGACACTCGATTTGTATGCGTCGTACGAGAAATCGACGCAACTTCTGGTTTATGCTGAAGCGTACTCTAATCAAGGCGGAGCGACCACATTACTAGAAAAGCTAGAGTTGCGTCAAACCAATGTTCAATTTTCATCTTCTCAAACACAGTCCCCTCAATGCATTATCGCCACAGCAGCCTACGGCAGTGAACTTGGTAGTCCAGTCCAGTTTCTACGCAACTTCAGGGACAGCGCCGTGGATCGTACCTTTCTCGGGCACCATTTCCTTTCAGCATTTAACTCGTGGTACTATTCGTGGGCACCATCTGTAGCAAGAGTGGAATCCGGAAATTCAGAAATGCGCGCGGCAGTCAGAATGGTAATCCTACCTCTTCTGGGAACATTGTATGTGGATTCAGCATTATTCGACTGGCTTCACTTCATCAATCCAGAGCTTGCAGTTCTATTGTCCGGAATCGTGGCAAGTGCACTGCTGGGGGTCATCTATCTCACTCCGGTTGCCTTGACGATAGTGTACTCGCTGAAAGTGCGGATCCGTAGAACAACGATTGCAAAGATCATTCTCATGGGTTTGCTGCTTACACTCGCTGGTACTCTCAGTCACGGCAGAATGAATGTTTTCGAGAACCTTACGGCACTGACCGTCATAGAAGCAGCTTTGATATCATCTACTCTAGTAGCGTTGACAATTCAAACGGTCATTTACCGGCGACAACTGTGCCATCTTGATTGATGCATTCGACTGCAGTGAAACCGCTGTAGGCAACGGCCTTTACTTCTGCTGTCACAGTCCCCTTTGACTCCAAAACGCCGCAGTGCCCCGTTTGTCGGGCTATGTCAAGATCTCTCGAGTATCCGTTAGATGCTTCAAGAATCAACGTGTACAGACCACGCCAACCGCCGATCGTTCGGAACAACCATAGATGCGGGAAGACTTCTTTCGGAAAAACAAGCCCGAACCCAATTTGCTTCTCGGTATCAGTGACGGCGTACCAGCCTTGTGAGATGTTAGGGAAATAGTGTTGATCAGCCACTCCAGCTTCTGATGGAGGTACTTTTCGGAGATCTATCTTTCTTCTGGCCCGATCAAGGGCGTAGGGCCACTCATACTCACTATTCGCTTCAAACTGTTCCGTACGCCATGAATCAACGAGTCCGCGACGCTGGAACATCGAGCCTTGTCGATGAGCAAATTCTCAGTGCAGGGTGTACGTTCCAGAGAAAATCAATCCGTTTAGTTCCCAAGTTCGTCAATTGATATTTGATCGTAAAGAAGGGTTCTCCTTCGCGGAGTGTGATTGCCTTCTCGAACACAGTGGGGAGGACATGGCCGTAGTTGATGAACCTCAGAGTCGCGCTTGAGTCCTCTGAGCCAACAACGTGCCACTCGCTTGGCTGAGACCAGATTTCACCGTGATCAGGCAACATGTCCTCGTCTAAAGTCCGAGCTGGTATATCGTTGGGTATCAGCTCGTCCCATCCTCCCGACCATACGTTGTCGAAATCGGCACCGAAGGGCTGAACCGATGGAGCGATGCGCGGATTATGCCAAAGAAGATTAGTGTCGGATGGGCGATGAGTGAAGTTGTAGATCTTTGCTCCAAGTTCAGGGAGCACGTCAACGCAGATAAACTCGTTCATAACGCGTGCCACTTGTAGACCTCGAAACCGCCAATTTGTCTCAACGTGGACCATGTGCGCGTTGCTTCCTCAATATTGTCTAAGCGCATCTGGCAAAATGGTTTTCGTTGGTATGGGCGCTAACGAACGCTGAGTCATGAGATGAGTTGCGCCTTCCTCTTCTGTGGTAGTGTAACTCTGGTTACGTCCGCCACGTATCTTCCGAAAAGTTCTGGGTGCTCAGTATGGATCGGGAAGAGCGTCTTTGGCGAGATCTCCGTTATTACCTGTTTTATTTCGGTGGGCATGATGTGGCCGGAACAGTGGATATGATACATTGGTAGACCGAAGTGGTCCAGCCAATTCACGAATTTATCGTACTCAATTTCCATCTCTTCGTTGAAGGGCTCGGATGAGGAGAGTATGAAGCTGCTTCCCGCCTCAGGTCTCAAATCCAGTAGCTCTTTCAGATCGGAGAATGCAGTGGCAAGAATCACGTCATCCTGTCTCTTTCTTACTTCGCGGGCGTCAATTACGTTAGGAAAGTCGAGGATTGATTGTTCCCATTTGTAATACTGCTTTTTCTCTCGTCGAAAAATCAAGAAGTCGGATGAGTTCACAGCGGGAAGGTCAAGGTGTTCATCTGCCTTCAGCTTATTCAGCATGTATGCTTGCCTTAACGAGACAGCAAGTTTTCGATGGTTCTGTTTCGCAACCTCACACAGAGTTCTTGTGCGATCAACGTCTGTGTTCCGGAAAGTTGCAAGGACAAGATTTTGTGAGGTGCCGACAACCTTGTCAATTTTATCTCTGACTTCTCGTTCCGTTGAGAAATCAGCTCCAATGAGGTTTGTTCCTTCACAGAGCATGGCTACCGGCTTGTCTAATTTGGCAGCGTTTACGAAATCATGCGTCAGTTGCGCTTTGGTACCGTGCATTCGGAAGTCCCCTGAATAGACTACTGCACCTTCTGTTGTGTGTAGGATGAAGCCGTAACAACCAGGCACAGAATGATCTACATGAACCGGCTCAACCTCCACAGAGCCGATTCTAAACTTATCACCTGTCCGAAAAGTCGTGAACTTCAATCCTTCCAAATCATTGTCGAAACTCTTCGGTGTAATCTCCGCGAAGGTCTGAAGGATTGTGGCGGTGGTTACGCCGCAGTAGACTGGGATTCCGCGATTCAGAAAGGAAATGTAGGATGAATGGTCGGTGTGTGAATGAGATAATATGACGGCATCAATTCCAGGCGGTCCATCTTCGAACTTGTAAGCCCCTTGAATGTTCGGCAATAGGCCGAACTCGAGTAATCCTCTTTCATCTCTGGGAGAAAGCCAGGGTTCAGAATAGAACTTTGAGCGCTCGCTGAAGTTCATGCCAAAATCAAGCAGAATCTTTGTGTCCTTGTCTTCTAGCAGAAACTTGTTACCGCCAATTTCTCCAACGCCACCGTAAAAGGTAATTTTGACCGAGAGCTATCACCCCATTTCTGATTGCTGAAACGCCCTGCAGTTATTCAATTAATGGGTGCGTCGCGTCCGTTTCGGCGTTGGTGCTTTCTTCTCGCTCTTGTCTCCCACCGAGACGGTTTTTCCGTCTGGCGTTATGTAGGCTTTCAGGTTCATTCTTCCAGTTTGCACGTCTACGTCCATGATTAAGCGAAATCCGCATTTGCAATGCCACTTGTCGTCGTATTCATGCAGATGTTCGTCGGACGCCCGACGCGGCATAGGCTCTCGAGATCACAGATTGTATGGTCCCTATATGGAACCTTCCATTCCATCGTTTTGGTCGGAAGCCTAAGAAACCGGGCTTCGGCTGACAAGTCTGCGCTAAGAGGTTTGGCGGTGCTACCTCATGCGCTCTGCCAGAGGCCGATCACATTTTCTTCAGAATCTTTGAAGTAGGCAGCGAATCCCATGTCGCCAACGGCCATCTTCCCTCTAACGACTTTTCCGCCATTCTTTACAATGTTCTCGAGAGATCGATCGATGTCCTCAACGCTGATCCAAATTAGGTTATACTTGACTCCTACTCGATCGCCACTGCATTACGTGAAGTTGACTCAGGTCACCTTTGCATTGTGTGTGCTCTTCGGCTTACTTTTGACACTCGGGCTTGTGTTAGGCTAGTGGCAGGATAACGAAGATCAATATGTCCCACAATGTGTGAGATATGATTACTGGAACGAGGTTGCCCGTAAGCTCGTAGAGTGCACCCCAAACGAGGCCTCCGATGAAGGCTGTGAGGATCAGCGTTGGATTTAGCGTGGGCAAATGAACCATAGAATACACGGAAGCCGAGAGTAACAAGCCTGCTCTGGGTCCAACTCTCTCAGTTAATCTGCGCTGGACAAGACCTCGCCAATAGGTCTCCTCGCCTGGAGCAATCGGAAAGATGAGGAGTAGGGCTATCATGTATGCTGGTTTTGTTGAACGGAATCCGTAGACGCTGTTTACGCCTTGAAGTAGAAATGAAGTGGACTTGATTATCTCGAATCCGACATAGAATAGGCCGTAGAGAAGAAGACCGCTGATCACACCATAGAGGATCATGCGGATGCTGAGTTTTCCGTAGATGGTTTTTGGATTCTCTCCGTTAATGGCCAATGAGAGTATCAACAAAAGCGCGGTGGCTAAGCTAAGTGAGGTCCAGAAATCGTACGGATGTATGAGGAAGACAATGGTCCATAATGCTGCTGCTAGGATGAGCGAAATGATGGTGAGCTGGAATTTGCTGAACTTCATTTCGCAATTCAGCCTTAGGTTTGACGAAAAGTCTCGATAGTAGTCTTGATGTCACCAATTGGCATAATGATTGGCAGTTGAACACCTGCTTTTCTGTATTCCCGTAGTCTATCCAGGCAATGGTCTGGGTCTCCAGTCAAAGTTAGCGCATCCAATATCTCATCAGGGATCGCTTTTCCTGCTGCTGGGAGGTCCTTCTTCCGCCAAGCGTTCCTCACTTCCACCAAGTCGCTCTCGTGCACGTCGTAAGGTTCGAAAATCTCAGGTCTGATTACTTCCGCAACTTGGTAGATTAGGAAGTAGTATGACTTCATCCGCTGCTTCGCTTTCGCCAAATCCTTCGAAACAGTCGTGAGCACATAGGAGGCGATGTCAATGGAATTTGTTCTGCTTATCGCCTGAACCTTCTGGCTAGTGATTTCAGGGGTCATTAGTGCTGGGGAGATGATGACGCCGTCCACAAAGTCGGTGGCCATCTGAAGTAATCGCGCACCGAAAGCAGCAAGATATAACCTAGGTTTGACTGCCGGTTTCGTGTCTAGCTTGATGTCATTAACGTTGAAGAACTCTCCCTGAAGACTAATGCTCTCGCCGTTCAGAAGCCCCCTGACTATTGTTAGATATTCAGTGATTCGTTTCACTGGGTGTGTCTCAGTTACTGGGAATACTTTGACGCCTATTTTCGGTAGCCACGGGAATCCGCCCAAGCCTACTCCCATTGTAACTCTACCTTCTGACATGTTGTTGAGTGACACGAAGGTCGTAGCTGCAAGTAGCGGATGACGGGTTACGACGCTTATGCATCCGGATCCAAACTTGATTTTGGTGGTTGCATTTATCCCGCTGCAAAGTAATGAGATCGCGTCTCTGATGAACGGCTGTTCGTGTACCCAGAATGAATCATATCCATTCAGCTCTGCCAGACGTGCATACTCTGCACTCTCTTCGGGAGTTATGTTAGGGTTGAATCCTAGGCCGATACGTTCCAAAACTTTTCGTCATCAACTTCCTCGATGTGAATATATGGCTAACTAATGCGTCGTACATTATTGATCTGTTTGTGCCATGAAGATTTCAGCGATGGTTGGGTTTGATCTATTCTGGCTTATTAGTTCGATCGCGTCTCCTTCTCGGACGTCTCCTTCTTTTGCGACGGCCATGTAGAATCCGCTGCGGCCACTAGCTTGGAATTTTTTAACCATGTTCATATCGCCGAATCTTATTCCCAATTTGTAACATGGGAATCTCGGTTGCGTGATTATTGCTTCCGCGGACCCGATACGATAGTGATCTCCAACGCGGACGGAATTCTCTAAAAGATTTTGTGTGGTTAGGTTTTCGCCGAAGTATCCCCAGGAAAGCCGTGCATTATGCAGCTTTTCCTTCCAGTATTCGTAGTGTTCGGATGGATATGCGTACACTGCTTTGCTTGGGCCTCCGTGCACGGTAAGATTAGCTTGCATGTCTCCGTCTAGGCCTAAGCTGTGTAATCTGACCCGGCCGGCCACTGGTTCTTTGAAGATTCCGGTGGTCACGTCTTTGGCGTTCCATAACACGCTACGGGCGTGTCCTGCGTTAACGGAGACTATTCTCCCAATCATTGGCGGAGCCTGATCTCATAAGCGAAGCTGGTTTGACGCATGATCTTCACTTTCAGTTTCGCAGCTTATCCATGAGTTTAGAGTACGCTCTTCTCAACTCGCCGGGGAATCGTTTGCCGAAGGTATCGAACAGTAGTTGAGACGATTCCAGTTCACTCACCCATTCTTCTTTATTCACTAGTAGCAATTCCTGAATCGTCTGTCGACTAATTGCTAAGCCGTTAAGATTTAGTGAATCCGGGATTGGGACGTAACCGATTGCCGTTTCTACGGCGGCAACTTTCGTGTTGCATCTGTCGATAATCCACTTTAGAATCCGCAGGTTCTGTCCGTAACCTGGCCACAGATATTTTCCGTTCTCATCGCGCCTGAATGCATTGAAGAGAAAAATCTTTGGCAGGTTGTTACTCTTGGATCGGAAAGTTAGCCAATGGTTGAAGTAGTCGCCCATATTATAGCCGCAGAATGGTTTCATTGCCATCGGGTCGGCTCTTATCACTCCGACTTCCAATTCGACTGCAGCGGTGGTCTCAACTTTCATCATTGCGGCCAACAAGACGCCTTCTTCCCAGCTGTATGCTTCGAGAATTAATGGAATGAGTTTCGCTCTTCTACCGCCAAACATGATTGCGGAGATCGGAACACCCATCGGGTCATTGAATCGATCCGAGACATTTGGGTACTGATCGATCGACGTCGTGAATCTGGAATTCGGATGTGCGGCGGGTGACTTTCCTTTCCATTCGTTACCCTGCCAATCCCATAGCTTCTCTGGGGGGTCTCCCATCCCCTCCCACCATGGAGTACCCATTTGTGATGGCTACGTTCGTGAATATTGTGTTCTTTTTGATTGTGTTCATGATGTTTGGATTCGTCTTTTTGTTAGTGTTCGGTGCCACTCCGAAGAAGCCCGTCTCTGGGTTGATCGCGCATAGTTTTCCATCGGTGTCCAAATGCATCCAGGCGATGTCATCGCTTACTGCCCATACTCTCCAGTCGTTCATTTGTTCGGGTGGTTTGAGCATTGCCAAGTTAGTTTTTCCGCTTGCGCTTGGAAATGCTCCCGTTACGTATGTGGTATTACCGTTAGGATCTTCAACCCCGATCACGAACATGTGTTCGGCCAGCCAGCCTTCATCCTTCGCCTTTACCGTTGCAAGGCGCAATGCGTGACATTTCTTACTGAGGAGAGCGTTCCCTCCGTAGTTTGAGTTCACGCTGATTATCAACTTCTCATCGGGGAAATGACAAATGTACTTATTTTTGGGATCCAACTTTCCTGAGGAATGAATTCCCCTAACAAGAGTACCGCTGCTAGCCAGATGTTTTAGCGCAACCTTTCCCACCTATGTCATGATCATCATGTTCAAGGCGACGTAGCTACTATCAGTCAACTCTACACCTGTTTCGGAATACTTGGAGCCGATCGGACCTAGGAGATATGGTATCACATACATTGTACGAGACTTCATGCAACCTGTCAAGAGTTTCCATAGAATTTTCTTGGCATGCGTCGGGTCAATCCAGTTGTTCGTCGGACCAACGTCATCCTTGTGTGGGGTGCAAATGAACGTGTTCTGCTCAGATTGCGCAACATCTTTCGGGTGACTTCGATAGAGGTAGCAGTTAGGATATTCTGCTTGGTTTAGCTGTATTAGAGACTCCTCAGTAAGCATCTGTTTCACGAGTTGCAAGTATTCCTCCTTTGTCCCGTTGCACCAAACAACGTGTTGAGGCTTAGTTCTCTTAGCAACTTCCTTGACCCAGGCCCTCAAAGCCAGTTCGTTCTTGTTGGTTTCTAGCAAATCATTCACATTAGTTGTCATGACGAGGCCAACGTCATTGTTGAGGGAGGGAGCTGGGTTTCAGACAGCTGATATAAATCAATAGAGAAATGAGGTAGGCGAGTAGACGCCTTTTGCCGCCACTTTAGTTTCTGTGGTGCCATCATTGACCGGCTGTTCTAATAGTCTGCTTCGGCATAATGACCTAGTTGTGTAGGATCTGAAGACACTCCTTGTAGAATGTGTCACGCCAAGAATCAACCCCAAGATGAATGAAGTAAGCGACATGGCGATAAACGCCGGCTACAACGTTGTCGACAAAATCGTCCAACGTCGAGACATGATTGACGGTGCCTATTGCGTCGGCGAAGGTAAACTAGAGGAAATCAATAAGACGATTAGAGCAAAATCGATCGAAGCAGTAATCTTCGCTCAACAGCTCTCAGCCGGACAAATGTTCCGGATAAAGAAGAAACTTGGCCAACACATCAACGTCCTGGATAGAAATCTACTCATCTTAGAGCTATTCGATAAACGCAGCAGCACAACCGAAGCCAAACTGCAGATCGCCTTGGCGAGATTACGTTACACGTTTTCCTGGGGGAGAGAGTCGATAAGAATGCGAGGGATAGTTAGCGAACAGATGGGGCGAGGTGGCCCCGGGATGTATCCATATGAGGCGTACGAGTCGATGACTCGCAAGCGAATAAGCAAGATTGAGCGCGAACTCCGCGATATAAGAAAAAAACAGTCTCGTCTCCGGGTCCAACTGCGGAAAGGCAGGTTTCCGGATTGTGGCAATGATGGGTTATACGCAGAGTGGGAAGACTACGCTCTTCAACAGGCTTGCATCTGAATCAAAAGACGTTGGTCTGGGACCATTCACGACATTATCGACGTTCGCTCGAAAGATTCCATCGAAGAAATCTGGTCAATCGTTCATCATGATTGACTCGATCGGATTCATCGAAGATCTAAATTCGCTGCTACTGAATGCCTTCCAAACTACGCTAAACGAACTTGCAAATTCAGATCTAATTCTCCTATTCGTTGATGGAAGTGAAGACATTGGCACTGTGACAAGGAAGATCTCCGTCTCACACGAAATGTTGGAGAAGGAAGTAAAAGACGTCCCTCTGGTGATATGTGTCAACAAGGTCGATGTTGCGACGCGTGAACACTTGGATCAGGTCCTGGAGGAAGTGGGTAGAGTATTCGAAGGCGAGGAAATAATGGAGATTAGTTCTAAGACCGGGACGAATGTCCCGGACCTGTTAGAGAGAATCGCGGAAAAAATCGGCGGAGATTGGCTGTGATCGGGTTATTGAGGTAGTATGAGGAAGAAATTCACTTTCTGGACATAGATGTCGCCATAGAATGATATTGCAGGTGTCCACTGGTCAGCGTTGAACGTTGACGGTGTGACGTATAATCCAGTGATAACAACATTTGATCCTGTGACGTTAACCGGAATTGAAGTGGAGTTTTGGAATATCAGCCGGTAATTTCTACCGTTGACGACTACATAGTAGATTGACGTGTCGAGAATCGCGCATGGGGGATTGGAGAGACTGCATGTAGGTGCTACGACGGACGCTTTCATGACACCCAGAACCGTAACGTTAACGCCTGGTAGTTTAGCGCCTGAACCATAGGATGGATTGGGTACCATGGGCGGACTCAATGCTGGCTGGTTCTGGCTAACCGCAGTGGACGAGCGAAGGTCGAATGCATGGTAGTAAGGAGCTGTAACTATTGTAAGCGCAATAATCACGATTGCAACTATTACGTACCTTTCTCTTCTCATAGTCCAATCGCCATTGATATCTGACGATTGAACAGTTTCTTCACTTAGCTAAATGGCCTCTAAGCTCACCGTGTCAAATCCAACGCTTGACGGTAAATGGAATTGACAACAATCAGGCAGCTTATCTGGTTCTAACAAACGAACTATCTTAGTATGGAGGAACGTTTCGTTGTTTTTGGTATCTCCATCATGGTTACTTCGCCACGAGCGGTAACCATGGCGCTGAATGGTTCCTTCTTTCCTTCGTCGGTAACGTAGGATCCTTTTATTGTCCACGCGAGTTTCTCATTTGGGCCCACTTCTTCCGGGTCAATCACGATCGATGAGATCTTCTCATGCCGAGAGCGAGTTCCTAGGAGATACTTCCTCACCATGCTCTTTGCATCTTCAGAATTCTCTATTTGCAACTCAAATCAACTCTGCCCGTTACGCTGAGAATACTCAGGTATACTCCTGCAAGTTTTGTATTACGCGTGTTGCAGGGTTCACTGTGACTGTAAAGAAGACATTCTTATCGCTTGGAGTCTTACGGTAATTTCCAGTCACGCCAGTGTCGCCTTTTGAATCGGGAGACATTTTTCCCTCTATGAGACAATAATCCAGAGTTAATCTGTACTTGGCTTCAATGTACTCTTTGACTATCTGATCTAACGCGGTTGAATTCATACCCACCGTATATCTAATGGCATATATTGATATATCGGGTTTTCGGGTCAATTCTTAATGTGTTGGCGAAGCCGGCTTCGAATATGGTTCTTGCTGGGAATCCAAGCGAGCTTTCGTAAATGTTGAAGCCTAACATTGTGGAGAGCACAAGGAGTCTAGTTTTTTCGATGTCCTGACCGCACGTCGGTCTGTCTTAAATGCGCTGTCCTTGCAGTCGAGATCCACTCTCAACTCATATTCATCCTCGTAAATGACATGGTGATTGTTGATGGCTAGAATAGCTGTCTTAGGGCTTGGATTAATGGGCGCTGCTATTGCTGAGAATCTTCTAAACAGGAAGCATGAAGTTCACGTCTACAACAGGACTATCTCAAGAGCGAGGCCCCTCGAAGCTCGTGGTGCAATAATCCACTCAACTCCCGTAGAGGCGGTCAAGTCGGGCGTTGATATCGTAATCACTATGGTCACCGATCAGAACGTTATTCGTGAGATCGCGCTCGGAAAAGATGGTTTCTTGGAAGGAATAGCAAAAGGCAGTGCTTGGATCGATATGAGCACTATTTTACCCGAAGCGTCGATCGAACACGCAGCTGAATGCAACAAACGTGGGATTGAGAGACTGGATGCACCTGTGCTGGGAGGTCCACAGTTGGCGGCTACGGGTGATCTAGTCATAATCGTGGGAGGAACAGAAGGCACCTACATGAAGCACTTAGACTTCTTGCGCCAAATGGGAAAAGAGGTGATTTACATTGGACCTGAAGGAGCTGGTCATAAGCTAAAACTCGCTTACAATCTCTACTTGGCGATCTTGGCATCCGGTTTTTCGGAAGCACTCGTTTTTGCGGAAAAATTGGGAATCAAGGGGAAGGATTTTGTGAACGTAGTCAACAAGACACATCATAAGACCGGCTATACCGAAGCCAAGGGAATGAAAGTGGTTAACAACGACTTCACGCCTACGTTCACTCTCGGAATGATGCGAAAAGACCTCGCTCTGGTACAGGATGAAGCAATCGCATACAACATGAGCCTTCCCGTTGCATCGTCGGTCCTCAACTTGTACACTTCAGCCATGAATCAGGGGCTAACGGAATCGGACTATAGCTCCATAGCTGTAGCAATCCGGAAGATTAACGGCATAAGTAATCAGCAGGCGACGGCTCACAATATGCATGGTCGTCAGTAGGTTAGCTGAGTGATCATAGTGAAGTCAAAATTCACATACGTTGGAATTAGAGGCAAGGATTTGGAGAAATCCATAGATTTCTACACCAAACTGCTCGGAATGAAGGTTAAAGGCAGAAGCAGAATCGAGCAGACCAAGGGTGAAACCGTTAGTCTAGAGACTGAGGACGGTGGTTTCATTCTCGAACTGAATTACTACGAAAAAAGCAGCCCATACTACACGGACTACGTTGTCGGAGATGGATTAGATCATCTTGCTTTCGGAGTGGACGATCTTAGCAAGACCCTTGAAGATGCTCGAAAGAGTGGTTATCGAGTGATCACGGAAAGCCAAAGAGAGCCGTTGGGCGTACATTGAAGATCCTAATGGAATATGGATCGAAATCTTCTGATTGACACCTGCGAGAATTGCAGTAACGGTGTTCGTCGCGGGTTAGGATTTTCGTTTGTCCAAGAACCGTGCGAGTCGAGTGGCCATCTTCAATGCGATGCGTCCCGGAAGTGTGATCAGGTACCTGCCCCGGTCGCCTTCTTGCACTACCACGCCAGACTCCTGGAGAATCTTGAGATGGTTTGAGAGGGTGCTTGGCGAAATATCATTCAAAACAGTTTCCAGCTCACTCGCATACCTACCGCCGTACAGCAATTCGGTGAGAATCCGCAGTCGGTGCTCGCTGGACATAGCCGCCATGAGAGTCGCAGCTCGCTCCGCTTCCTGCGATGTCATCGACTTGGATTGAACCGCTGCAATGTGTCTATCGAACCACACTCCAGTTGGATCAACAAAGACTGATTTCTGAATCTCCGACGCAATCCCCGACATCACACTCTCAACCACATCATTCACATAATCCGACAATGACTGACCGAAGTTCCGCCTTTCAGAAACAGTTGCGCTCCGAGATGCAGGACCAGAAATACGTTGAACCTCCTCACGCAAACGAGCGACTTCGTTCTTCAATTCGTCATAGTTTTCATTTTTCTTGTTATCCATCTTGAATCGAACTCAATTCGTGTTTAGTCGAATTGAATTCGGATATAAATGTTTTGGCATTCGGTAGTTTCGTTCAGTTCATTCGTTTCTTCGTCTAAGAGTAGAGTTTCAGCTTGAGTCGGGGACGTTGGGCTGAACCGAATTACCTGGGTGAAGTGGATTTTGTTCTCGTGCTTTTTCGCTTTCGATCATGAGTGCCTTGCTTGGCGTGTGGTTGCAGGATTAGCGCAATTCCAACTATGGCGATGAAAATTGATACCATGGAGAGTGCGAAAGCGGTAGGGTCGAACTCCGATTTCTGGATTACGAAGGAGATGAATATTCCCAGAACACCAGCCATCGTCGCAACGGATCCAATGGTAGCCTGTAATTCCATAGTAGTCCACCTAAGCAATGCTTCTGACTAGTCGATCATATGCTACCAGTTTCTCGAGTCCTGCGGTGATGCCCACTTCTGCATCGGCGATTTTGTGGGTAGTGAAGAATGTCTCAGTCTCTTCGACCCTTCCGATCCCTAGGATCGGAATAATGGACAGGAACGTTCCAGAGAGTATTCCGGTATTTTCGTATAGTTTTCGCAGTTTTTCGATGTTGTCTCTTAACCATTTCCATGTAACGTTTTTCGCGCCCGGCTTCTCGGTTGCTGCTACGAGTACTATTCTCACGTCTTGCCTCTTGACCTCTTCACCCAGTGCAAAATCTAACGTTCGCTTAACGAGTGAGCCGTTTGTGAAGGTTGTCATGGCGCTCAGAAATCTGATCTTGTCCTCGTCAGAGCTGCTCTTTCTATATGCGGCTAAGAGGCTGTCAAAGTCTCCGGTTGATCGTGCGTATGCGAAGGTGACAGCTTGTTTCATGTCAGGGGGCACTTTTTCGTAATCCTTGAATTGATTTGCCAACTCGCGGCGTAAGAATCATCGACTAGTGTCAATCTGCTTGCGATAGCCCCTCGCAGTATCAAACCGTTCTCATCAGTTTTCTCGCGAAGAATCTCAAGTTGAGAGCGATGGAACGTTTTTGAGAGGTCGGATACTTTCGATGGCATAATTGTGTATAAGAACGAGAGTTGCTCGGAGATTTCGTGAGCTGGCAGATACTCAACTCCCCTTGTGAACCGTTCGAGCAGTTTCGTGTAGTCAGCAAAAGCCGTCTTACCGGACAGCAAGAAAGCAAAAGCGTCTGACACTATTCCCCATTTATCGATGGCGGAGAGCTCGCTGTTCCAAAGCAGATCTTCGGATCCGAGGTAGTGGACCAAGTAGAATCCGGTTCGATCAAGATTAATTTTCAGTGATTTGATGCCGTTTGTCTCGATGGCCTCTTCACGCGAATCCATAAGGATGCTTCTGGAGTGGCCATTCACTTCCATTGTGACTGGGATGGGCCATACACTTTTCTCTGATGCACCTGAAATGAGGAATCTCTCCTGACGCAAAACCAGTTTGCCGTCCTTCACCTCAGCGGTCAAGACGGGGTACCCGGGCTGCCGTATCCATCCGCTCATGATCTTCTGTACTTTCTTACTCGAGGTTGCTTCGAGCGTATTCCAAAGATCATCCCCGGTAGCATTGGAATAGGCATGGTTTGACAGATATTGCCGTATGCCATTCTGAAACGCGTCTTCTCCAACGTAGGCTTCGATCATTCGGAGAATACTCGCGCCCTTACCATAGCTTATCGCATCAAAGATCTGCTCAATTTCGTCTGGTGATTTGACTGGTACTTGGATCGGATGGGTGTTCTTCAAGCAGTCTCTTGCCATGGCTCCTGTTGTTTCGTTTCTCATGAAATCCTCCCAGACCTTCCAGCCTGGGTGAAGTGAATTGACAACCTTGTAAGACATGAATGTCGCGAAACTCTCGTTCAGCCAAATGTCATCCCACCATTTCATGGTCACTAAATTTCCAAACCATTGGTGAGCTAACTCGTGGTCGACAATCTCAGCAACACGTTTTCTTGTTCTCAAGCTACTGTTTGCATCAATGAGGAGAGCTGACTCTCGAAACGTAATTGCTCCCCAATTCTCCATTGCGCCCATTGCGAACTCAGGGACAGCGATCAGATGGATTTTTGGGAGCCTGTACGGAATAGCGTAGTATGACTCGAAGAACTCTATCGCTTTCTTGGCTTCATCTTGGGAGAATTCACCCAGTTTCACTTTTCCAGGGGTCGTCGCCACTACAACATCGGTTCTCTTGAATTTCTCAGTTCGTTCTTCGAACTTGCCGACTCCTAGGTAGAGGAGGTAGGTAGACATTGGTGGTGTATTCTGAAATGTGACTAATTTTTGCTCTCCATCTGCAATCACGGACTCTACGGGCATGTTGGAAATGGCGCTCAAATCTTTGTCTATCTTGACCGCGATCTTAAACTCGGCCTTAATGTCTGGTCGGTCAACGCAAGGTAGCATCCGTCTCGCCTGGGCTGCCTCGAAGTGTGTAGTCACTATGTGCGTATGGTCGTAAGGAGCTCTGTAGATTCCAGCCAGGGAATCTGGAATGGAACCTGTGTAATTCACTTCCAATAGGCCAGTAAAGGATCCTGTCTCAACAATTAGGTCTTCTTCGCTCTGTCTGAAGCGGAGATTCTTCCCATCCGAAACTACGCTCAGAATGTTGAGCTCGACAGAGTTCAGAACGACATTTTGCTCTGTGCTTAGCTTGATTCGCACTCTTGCGTTGAACGTCAGCTTTTGAAAATCCATATCCATGGCTAAATCGTAATTTGTGACCTGCACGGACTACCAACTGGCTACAAGAGGACGCTAAACGGATAGGTAATCTTTTCCGAGCATCAGTCTATCGGAAATTACTCTCTACATTGTACATAACCAAAGAAAGCCTCACTTGTCTCCTCCGTACGGCGATTTTCCCGGAACTGGGCGTACTCGTCTTGCCCCGGCTTTAGCGGTGGGATATCTACTGGCCAGTTGACAAATTGTCCACACGTCCAAGCGGCGGTCATAAGTGCCCATCCGGAAGGGAAAGGGTCTGGTTGCAAGTTCTTGAACTTGAACCTTACAGCGTATTTCTCGCTGTAAGCAAACAGAAGAATAATAGCGGAATTCGGGGTCGCAAATGAGACGAAGAGCCGTCGTCGTTTTAGCGATATTAGTAGTATCTTTCATCGCCGCAGTAATCTATGACTCTTCACTGCTTGCCCGACCTGTGCAGGGATATTTTTGGGGAGCCTCATTCAGACTGCGGGAGCGGAAGCATTGGCAGCTACCCTAGCGATTTATCAACCGTTGTTTATTGGAGTGACGTTCTTCGTACTAATCGGTAGCAACTATCTTTTGGTTAGAAGCATTCGACAGGTGCTTTACGGTAGCTGTAAGCTTCGTTCAAATCCTAAGTGATCTACCGTCTCACTATTTACTGCGAAATGGGGCTACCATTCAGAAGTGTAACCGCAGGATGCGCACCTAATTATGCGCAGGTTAAGCATGTTCAAGGTTCTATCAAGCATCTGCATGTTTCCTATCTCCCAAAATGCCTCTCCACATCCAGGACATGGCGCGCGATTGAATCTGTCTTCAACAATCGCCTTAATCCGCTCGCTAAGACCGGACAAGAATCTCCCTCACTACCTAGTCGAGATGCTAACTGAAGATAATGTTCTCGGGTCGGTTTCGCGCTGTTCGCGGTATTCAGGATCTTTTCATACGTGGAAAACGAGCAACGAATCGATAAACAGTAGAGAATCCAACCTTACAGACCTCGATGAAGGGATAATGACAGTATCTCGATTTGCTATGCATTCCGGTAGTGTTGACCGAATACTTGCTGGTCAACAAATGTTGCCTACAGGATCAATCCAAGAGTGTGTTGATTTTGAATAATCTGATATCAATCACGAGAGCCAATTTTCTGCCGCTTACTGTCGTCATTGTTGTAGCCAACTTGTCTGCGGCTTTCTATTCGCATCGCGCCTTCAGCATTATGAGCGCGGGCATGGTTCTGATTGGAGCTTTGTTGTTGCACGCCTCGGTGAACGCGTTCAACAATTACTTCGATTATAGATCAATGATTGATTCTAGAACAGCAAAGACTCCGTTCAGCGGAGGAGTCGATATTCTTGTGAAGGGAGAAATGAAGGGTTCTTCTGCACTGTTAGTCGGCGTCATCTGTCTCGTTGTTGCAGGAGTGATTGGAACTTACTTTCTTATGCTCTTCTTTTACCCTCTCTTACCCTTGGTTCTCTACGGGACAATTGCAATTGTGCTTTACACGCCGATTCTTTCAAGAATCCATGGGGCAAGCGAAATCATTGCAGGGTCTGGTTTCGGAGTCATGGGGCTTGGAACCTACGTGACACAGACCGGTAATGTGGATCTTGTCGGCCTGGTTGTCTTCGTTCCTATCACAATACTCGTAGCTTTGCTATTGTTTCTGAATGAGTTTCCAGACGTTGAGGCTGACAGAATCGGAGGAAGGAAGCATCTAGTCATACTCATGGGAAGGCGACGTTCCGCGACACTATATGTGATCGCCACGGCTGCAACATACCTCTCAATCGTTTACTCTGTTGTCGTTGGGGTTGCTCCGATAAGTGTTCTAGTCGCATTATTGTCACTCCCACTCGCTTACAAGGCGTGCCGTATCGTAATGCGAGAATGTGAAAACACCTGGAAATTGGTGCCTGCACTAGGATTGAATGTGATTATGATTCTTGCGACAATTCTGCTACTTGGTGTCGGTTTCTTGATTGCTATTATAGTATGAGCCCTTTTTGACACGTCAAAATCGACGATGTAAGAAGGTTTTATCCTATCACAAGTCCACATGGAGCCCTTTATCTGAAGATGCCGAAAAGGGATGATGTCGACACGTTCATCGTTTCGTAGCTTGAATGAAATTTACTTTCCACTTGATCGCGAATTGCCCATCGTGAACATACGTTCTCAAGCCTTTTCTTAAATCATTCAGGAATTTGATTCGTCGGTTTGGAGTTAGTTCGAGGAGTTCCTGTCTAAGGGCAGCTCTATCGAGTCTCATTTTCAAGTAGGCCTGCATACTCGGAAGAACTATCTTGTACCTTTTTGTTTGCACGCTTATTTTCTCGAATCCCGCCCTCTCCACCTCCAATACTTCTCTTTTCAGATCCAAGTATTGGTTTCCTACGCTCTCTAGTATGGCAAGTGCTTCTCGCCATCTGAGTAGTTTTCGGGATGGATGATCCGTTCTGTGTATACACAAGATATCGCTGAAAGTCCTGTGAGGAGGGACGTCGATTAGGTGCCAACCGTTAAGGAAGAATTGACCCCCCTCTTGGAGTACTCTGGAAATTTCCCTGCTGGTTTGCGGGAGTGTGCTATAGGATATTCCGCAGTTTGAAAGAACTCTGTCGAATAACCTGTTTGGGAAGAGCATGTGATTTCCATTCATTTCAATGAAAAACAGGTTTCCGAGATTAATTCTCTTGTTGTTCGCGCGTGCAGCATTGATCATTTGCGGTGAACGGTCTATTCCGATCACGAATCCGCGCCGGATTCGTTTTGCTGCCTCGAACGCGGCTATGCCTGTGCCCGTTCCGACGTCTAGAACAATTTGTCCTGGGCTAAGCTGTGCTTCGCGGACGAGTTGTTGAGCGAATTTTTGAAAAACGGGAACCCAATACTTGTTCCAGGGGACTACATCTAGGTTCCACAATTCTTGTGCGACTTTCTCGGCGTATATGACATTCATTTGTTATCCTTTCGTTACCACTTTTCGATCTGTATGTCGTGTCCAGCTATTCGAGCAATCACTTCACGGGATCCTGTGACTTCGCCGATTTGCCTTGCCTCCGGTAAGATCTTCGCAATCTGACGAGAGAAACGTTTTGGGCAAATTACCAAGAAGCCTATACCCATGTTGAATGTCCGGTACATTTCTCGGTCAGAGATCACGCCTTTCTTTTGAATGGTTCTGAATACGTTATGGGGCTGAGGCAGGGCACATAGATCGAAGCCCACTTTCGCCCTTTTTCCGATTCTGTTGAGTTTCGAGAATGCTCCACCGGTGATATGTGCTAATCCGTGAATTTCGATCTTTGATCTCTTGATCTTCAACACTTCCCCCACGTAGATTCTGGTTGGGCGAAGTAATTCTTTCAGAATTTCGGGCTGGGGTCGGGATTTTAGGAGTACTTTCCGCGCAAGCGTCAATCCATTGCTATGTATCCCACTGCTTCCGAGTCCTAAGATCATGTCGCCTTCTTCACATTCTTCACCTGTGATGATGTCCTTCCGATTGACGATACCTACGACGGTCGCCGCTAAATCAAATCCTCTTATGACATCGGGCATGATTGCTGTCTCGCCTGATACAACAGCAATACCTGCCATTCGAGCACCTCGCTGCAGTCCTTGCATTATCTGTTTTACCAAGTGTGGCTGAGGCCGCTCGAGTGCAAGATAGTTGACGAGGGCTAACGGTTCGGCTCCGATGCAGATTACGTCATTGACATTCATAGCGACGCAATCGATCCCGATTGTATCGTACTTATTGCATGCTGAGGCGACGAGCACTTTCGTGCCAACTCCGTCTGCATGGAGCGCAAGGACTTTATCTTGGTTAATTTCGATCAAACCCGCGTAATGTTGACGAACATTCAGAGGTTGCCCGATCTTGCCTTTTCTGTATTGAAACGTTTTTGACAGAATGGCGTCGATTTGGTTGTGAATGTTCGCTACTTCAGTTATGTCGACGCCTGCACTAGCATAAGTGAGCGGCGACTTTTTCACGCTCATTTGGCAAGATCGAGAATTCTTTTGGCCAGGTACGCCGCGTTTTCGGCCGCGCCAATACCTACCACCGCGACGGGGACACCCCGTGGCATTTGTGCTATCGACAGAAGGGAATCCAAACCACCAAGAGCTTTGTTGACTGGAACGCCGATCACTGGTCTTGCTGTTCTAGAGGCAACATAGCCTGGTAAATGGGCGGCTAGGCCTGCGATCGCTATGAACAACTTGGCATTACTGGACGCGATGTAAGCGTCCAGTTTTTGCGGATCCCTATGGGCAGAGAGTACCTGAGTCTCGAAGGTTATGTTCAATTCGCCGAGGGTTTTCTCAGTCTTCTTTGCGATTTCCAAATCGCTCGTTGAGCCGATTATTATTGAGACCGTGACCATATCAGTTCACCATTTAGTGTGCGGGAGCGGGTTGGTTAACCAGCATTTCTTGGTACTTTATGAATGCACGTTCTCTCTCTTTCCATTTTGCCTCCCAGTCGTTGCTCCAATCTAAAGTGACCTTCCCGTTATGGATGTGGATTCTTTCATCAGCATGCAACTGAATTGCTTTTGAGTAGGTGCGATGTTCTTGGATCAAAACGCGATGGGCGAGCGTATGGTGAGTATCGTCAGGTTCAACAAGAACAGGGGTTTGGAGAATAATCGGTCCACCGTCGACACTTTCGACAACATAGTGAACCGTGCAGCCTGATTTTGTTTCACCTGCTTGGAGAACTGCTGCATGAACACGGTCTCCATACATGCCTCGTCCTCCAAACCGAGTTAGGTCTAACGCTGGGTGGATATTCATAATCCGATACCTGTGATCTTGTAGAATCGGTCTGCCTAAGACTTGCATGAATCCTGTGAGAGCAATGATGTCGATTCTATAATCTCTCAAAATGGTCTTTGATTGCGCGTCGAATTGATTCCGGGCTTCTTCACGTTCCTGCTTATTGTTGAATTTTCTGTTCTGAATACCCTGGATGAAAATAGATGGGATGGACGCTTCCTTTGCCAGAGCTAGGGCAGGTGCGGTTGCGTCATTCGAAATTAGCAGACTCACTTCGATGTTTTCGAGAGCCCTCAGCCGTACGTGATCAATTATAGCTTGGAAGTTGGATCCTCTACCTGAAGCAAATGCTGCAAGTCTTTTCATGCGATCTCACTGTGGACTGCAGCTGCTCGATTAAGCATTCTGACATGATCCACTCTCTTCGCGAGCAGACCTGTCGTTCCGATATCCTTCCGGTGTCTTAGTGGGCCTTTCACAAATTGCGTGGAAAATTCAGCGACTTCTTCAGCACTTTCAATTGTGTCGCTGATTCCTAACACGGCTGCCGTGCGTGAGGATGTTGTAATGGTGTGTCCCTGGTCAATGTCTACACTGGCAAAAAACAGTGTGCCGCCATTCTCCCTGATTGCGTTCTCATCGACTGAAATGGTTTCATGAGTTCTTGGTGTTTCAGGGTACCCTTCTGGAACCAGATATTTGCATACTGTAGCTTTGCGTTCAAATGCGAGATCCTTGGGCCTTAAACTTCCTTCGATGATTCGCTCACAAATATCCATAAAACTTGATTCAAATACTGCTAGAACATTCATTGCCTCAGGGTCGCCGAATCTGCAATTGAATTCGATCAGTTTAGGGCTCAGTCTATCTTCAGTCACGCTCCTTGAGAGCATGAACTGTCCGTAGATAATCCCTTTGTAATCCATTCCTGTCTCGTGTTGTAGAGCATTGATTGTTTCCCGCATGATGTTGCAACTCTGCTCGACGTCGCTTGGAGAGACAAAGGGCAAACAGTGGTCTCTATCGCTGTAGCTTCCCATGCCTCCAGTATTGGGCCCCATGTCATTGTCATAGGCACGCTTATGGTCTTGGACAAGTGGCATAATGTAGACATCTTTACCATCGACACATGCTTGGAGTGAATATTCCTCTCCATCGAGTTTCTCCTCGATCAATACTCCATTTCCTGCGATCTTTTCTGCGAGAATCTGTTTCGCGTAGGCGATTTCGGTTTGTTTGGTCGGGAGGTCATCTCCTGAGACCTTTACTCCTTTTCCCCCGGTCAGTCCTATCGGCTTGATCGCCACCGCCGCGGATGATTTCAGATACATTTCTGCAGAAGGAATATCTGAGAAAATTCTAAACTGTGGATTTCCAGGTATGCTGTACTTACTCAGCAGTCGTCTGCAGAATGCCTTGTCTCCCTCAATGGCCGCGAGTTCCTTTGTAGGTCCAATGCAGGCGATCCCTTCTATCTCAAGGGCATTCGCTAGCCCATTGACTAGAGGTGCTTCGGAGCCTATTACTGCCAGTTCAGCTCGCGTCTTGATCGCGTAATCTGCCACTGCTGGCACGTCTGTGATTCGCATTACTCTTGCGTTCTTCGCAATTCGCGTTATGCCTGGATTTGG
Organism: Candidatus Bathyarchaeota archaeon; assembly: GCA_963783645.1. Taxonomy (GTDB): domain Archaea; phylum Thermoproteota; class Bathyarchaeia; order 40CM-2-53-6; family 40CM-2-53-6; genus FEN-987. The sequence goes on from CAWAOH010000016.1 coordinate 237,458, forward strand.
CGAGCTCATAGCAGCGTATAGCTCGACATCTGATCGTTTGATTAGTGAGTGTGCGATCGCATCTTCTCGTGCCCCTGAACCAACGAGAAGGACATGAATCATTGGTGTGCCTCCCAATACCGTACCTGTCCATCCATTTCTTTTCCACGCATTTCGTTAGCAAGCTTCTGAGCGAGAGGGGTTGGATACTGTCCGGTCAAACATGCAAGACAAGTCTCACTTCTCGTGAACCCGATTGCGTCAAGGAGTCCATCGATGGTTTGGTAACATAACTCGTCTGCTCCCACAGCTCGCCGAACTTCTTCGACGGACGAATTTGAAGCCACAAGTTCCGCGTAACTAGTCATATCAATGCCGTAGAAACAAGGCGATTTGATGGGTGGGCAGGTTATCCATACTTCGACACGAGCCGCTCCTGCATCTTTAAGCAGGTTTACGATTTTTCGCATTGTTGTACCGCGTACGATGCTATCATCAACAAGCAGTACGTTTTTTTGATGTACGACGGTGCGTACAACATTGAGTTTCAATCTGACGGCGGTCTCTCTTCCGTCCTGTTTTGGCATGATGAACGTTCTTCCAACGTACCGATTCTTGATTAGCCCTTCCAAGACGGGGATTCCCGTTTCCCTTGAGATTCCCTCGGCAGCTGGTCGCGCCGTGTCAGGGACTGGCACAATCACGTCCGCGTGGCTCTTGTATGTTCGAGCTAGGTTTCTTCCCAGCTTAATCCTTACTGAATATACGTCACGCTGATCGATTGTCGAGTCCGGTCGACTAAAGTAAACATACTCAAACATGCAACGTGCTTGAGTTAGTTGGGTAACGAGCTGTTTTCGTAGTGTTGTTTTGCCCTTTTGCATGATCACTACCTCCCCGGGCTTGACGTTTGAGATTTCGTGGATTCCATTGACGTCGAGTGCAACGCTTTCAGAAGCGAAGAGAAGTAGATTCCCGTTCTCTCCGAAGCACAGTGGCCGGAAACCGTGTGGGTCTCTGAATCCTACTACTTCGCCCGCGCCGGTGATCGCAACCACTGAGTATGAGCCCTCGAATTTTCGCATGCAAGTCTGTACTGCTCTTTCTATGTTAGAGTCTCTTGATAATGCTTCAACGAATATTTTCAGAATGACTTCGGTATCGCAAGTCGCCGTGAGGAATGTCCCTTCGGATTGTAGATCCGCACATAGTGTTGCGAAATTAACTAGGTTGCCGTTGTGACACAACGCTATGCCGCCTTTTTGCCTATCGCTAAAGTATGGTTGGGCAAAGTCTTCGATTTTCGCTTGGTCAGATTCGGTTTCTTGATTTGCGGGTTGGCCTACTGTGGAGTATCTAACATGTCCTATTCCAAGGCTTCCTTTGAGATGATCGTATTTCTGGAACTTTTCAATAAGTCCTAGTTGTTTCCTGTGGTAGAATCGTTTACCGTCCAATGTGTAAATTCCACATGCCTCTTGACCGCGGTGTTGTAAAGCGAGGAGACCTAACCATATGCTACTGGCAATGTCGCCGTCTAACCGTTGGCCGGCGATTACGCCACAATTCTCCCTTACTTCTGTCAAGGTTCCATTATCCTTCCAAGCGAATCGCAAAAGGCGGTTCGCAATTCCTCCAAATCGCAACGTAGAGTCTGGTTGGGGAGGGTGAGGGTTAGCCCATTTCCGCCGACCTTCCCGACGAGGTAGGCTGGTATTGCGCGGTCTTTTAGCTTCTGTATTACAGTGGAGGCTGTACTGCATGTGAGGATGAATCGAGAGTTTGCTTCCGAGAAGAGTATTTCGTCGTCCTGCAAGTCGGAGAGGAATCGAAGGTCAATGTCTGCACCGCTCATACCCGAAATCGCCATCTCTGACAATGCAACGGCGAGTCCACCTTTGGAGCAGTCGTGGCAAGCTGTGACTGTACCTTCTCTAATCAATTGCAAGACAGCGTTTATTGTTCTTTGTTCAAGGTCAAAATTCAGCTCGGGAGGATGTCCATAGTCTCTGCCAAGTAGACAACAATACTCTGATCCCCCAAGCGCGTGTCCTGTGTTTCCCACGACGATTATTGATTCTCCTGTGCTTTTGAATGACATCGTGGTAATGTGTTCGGGTTTTTCGATCAGCCCGACGACCGCGACTACCGGTGATGATTTGATCGCTCTGCCATTGAGATCATCCTGATTGTAGAAGGATACTTTCCCGCCTACACAAGGGACGTTGACTATCTTCGCGAAGTCAGCTAGTCCCTTAATTGTTAGAGAAAATGCTCCAAAGATTCGTTCATCGTTGGGATCACCGAACTGACAATGATCAAGGAACGCTAATGGTTCAGCTCCTACCGCAGTAACGTTGCGGCAACCCTCTGCCAGGACGCTGGCTGCGCCTAGGTACGCGTCTAAGTGGCAAATTTTCGAATTACCATCGACTTTAACAGCAGCAAACTTATCGTTAGGAAGTTCTAGCACAGCGGCGTCTGCCGCGCCAGGTTTTACAACCGTTCTAATGCCGACCTCATGATCATATTGGCGGTAGATCCATTCTTTGCTTGCAATTGTTGGAGAGGCTAACAAATGATAGATTGTTTGCTCAAGATCGAGGGATGGTCTCGGACTATTTTTCTGAATTAGTGCCTCGGGTATACCCCTTTTTCTATCGATGAGCGGTGCGTTGGCGAGGAATTGGGTGGGTAGATCAGCAAGGTTCTCTTGCCCTCGCTGCACTCTGACGGCCCCTTTTGATGTCACATCTCCAATGCACGCAAAGGGGACACCATACTTCTCCAGAATCTCATGTAGCGTAGCTTCGCTTCCCCTCTTCAAAACTAGAAGCATCCGCTCTTGTGATTCTGAAATCATCACATCTGTGGGCGTCAGATCCGGTTCACGAACCGGGATTCGCTCTAAGTGCACTTCAACGCCTGAGTGTCCTTTGTCAGCAATCTCCGATAGTCCAGTTGATAGACCGCCTCCCCCAAGGTCCTTGCAACCACGCAACACACCACTATGAGCTGCTTCCAATGTAGCTTCAATGATCAATTTCTTTGTGAATGGGTCGGGTATCTGAACCGCTGACCTGTCGCGGTTTGCGTCGACTGCTAACGTTCGAGAAGCGAATGTGGCACCGTGGATTCCGTCGCGACCCGTCGTTCCTCCAATGAGGTAAATGCTGTCTCCTGGGTGAGTCGCTTCTGCCAGCAGCAAATCATTCCTTCTACCAACCCCTATACAAGCCACGTCGACCAGACAGTTTCTTTCAAAGCATTCGTCGAATTCGACTTCGCCTGCAACTGTTGGTACTCCGATACAGTTGCCGTAATCCGAAATGCCTCGGACTACGTTCTTTAAAAGCCACCTGGCGTGGGCGCTCTTGGTGATGTCACCGAATCTCAGCGAATCGAGAAATGCTATCGGAGTTGTACCCATGCATAATATGTCCCGAACGACTCCTCCTATGCCTGTAGCGGCTCCACCGTATGGCTCTATCGCGCTGGGATGATTATGACTCTCTATATGTAACGTCAGAAGGAAATCATCGCCGATGTCGACTACGCCTGAATCATAGCCGGGCCCAAGTATGACGCGACCACCAGTTACCGGCAACTGTGAGATAACTGATTTTGAAGATTTGTAGCTACAGTGCTCACTCCATTCAGCATCGATCATTGACCATTCGAGATGATTCGGTTCTCTTCCAAGATGCTTCCGAGCGAATTGTATCTCATCAGCGGTCAGGGTGAGTTGAAGAGTATTAGTGATCATTGAGCCCATTCCACCATTGATTGGAATACTTTCAACCCGTCACTCCCTCCCAACGACGGACTGCTAGCTCTCTCCGGATGGGGCATCATACCAACCACGTTAGCGTCGGCGTTCGAGACCGCCACTATGTTATCTATCGTTCCGGTTGGATTTTCGTCTGAGTAACGCAAAACGATTTGCTTAGCCTTTCTTAATGATACGAGCGAATCGTTATCAGCGAAGAATCGTCCCTCATTGTGTGCTATTGGCATGCGCACTTTAGCATTCTGCTTGAAACTGCATGTGAACGCAGTTTCTGTAGTTTCAACCTGCAGATCTGCCCACTTACAAACAAATTTCAGCAGAGCGTTTCGAAGTAGCGCTCCGGGAAGAAGACCCGCTTCAATTAGGATTTGGAAACCGTTGCATATCCCTAGGATGGGTTTTCCATCATCAGCCATCTGTCGAATAGTCTGCATTGCATTTGAGTGGGCAGCAATTGCGCCGGCTCTGAGATGATCACCAAAACTGAAACCTCCAGGAAGAATCGCTGCATCAAATGAGTCGTCGCCAAACTTATTGTGCCAAATCAGTCTAGCGTTGACTCCAGGAATACTTGACAAAACACGAAGGGTATCTCTATCACAGTTGCTTCCAGGGAATTGCACCACTGCAACTTTCAATTCTTTGGTCCGACTCTAACAGAGATTGTGTGTGCAACGGGGTTATAGAGCCGAAGATCATTGCACATTCTTACTGCAAGGTTGCAGGCGTTTTCTTCATTCTCCGCTTCTACAGTGATTGAGAGAAGCTTGCCTGTACGGACAGTTCTGATAGCATGAAAGCCCTCTTTGTGAATCAAATCACGAGCAATGGTCTCTCCCTCTGGATCGCGAGCCTGAGGTTTGTTTGAGATAATGATTTCAATCGGAAATAGATTCACCGCAAATCCTCCTGAGCGGCTCCGCATAGCCTAACTCGAAAATGTGCGGTAGGTCCTTTCGAAAGCGATCTTTGTCAAGAATCTCTTTTGTTTCTTTGTCCCAAAGTCGCCATGAATCTGGGCTCAGTTCGTCGCCAATCATTAGATTTCCATCTCTGTCGCGACCAAATTCGAGTTTGAAGTCGACTAGAATTCCTCGGCGATCGTCGAAATACTTGTCCAGGAAGCTGCCGACCTCCAACGTGATCTTCCGCATTCTTTCAATTTCATTGAGATTCGACAGCCTCAACAGTTCTAGGTGCTGATCGTTCAGCATCGGATCGTGAAGCGCGTCATCCTTCAGGTAAAACTCAACGACTGGAAATGGCAGTTTGTCACCGTTCTGAAAGTACTTCCCAATACCAATGAAATGGCCGGCTGCTCTTATTCTGCAGACCACTTCGACGGGTATCATCTCTAGTTTCTTGACGAGCAGCCGATTGGAGTCTATGGTTTTGAGAAGGTGAGTTGGAATCCCTTCCTCTGCGAGAAGACTGTAGAGCTTTGCCGTGATTGTAGCGTTCACCCTGCCTTTACCTGGCAGTATCTCGTGCTTCTTGCCGTCCCCGGCAGTAATGTCATCACGAAAAGTGAGTACGACGTTGTTTGGTTCAGTCGTCGCAGTTACAGTCTTGGTCTTACCCGCAGAGAGTTGCGTTATAGACATGTTTGATCATATGTCATGTGATCATAAAAGCCGTCTTTTACTGCTGCATGTCTATGATCAGGTCATCTGTTCTGAACTATCTTTCCGGTCGCATTCGTTTTTTATCCTCTCGTGTCAATGAGAATTTTCAGTGGACAAAATGCCGCAGTCCCGAGAACAACATAGCCATCCCAAATTCGTTCGTAGCATTGATGACTTCCTCATCGTTGATTGATCCTCCCGGTTGAATTATCGCGGTCACTCCTGCGGCCGCCATCAAGTCTACTGAGTCCCGGAAAGGTAGAAATGCGTCAGATGCCATTACGGATCCAGTAGTCTGTAATTTCGCGTCCTTGGCCTTTGCTATGGCTATTTTGCATGAGTCGACTCTACTCATCTGGCCGGCTCCAATGCCTACGAGTTGGTCTCGGGATCCGATGACAATTGCGTTGGACTTGGTATGTTTAACGATGGTCCAGGCGAAGAGGAGCGCTTCTTTTTCATCAACTGTGGGTTGTCTTTTCGTAACCGTTTTGAGCTTCTGTTCGTCAATTAGCAAGTCGTCGCTATCTTGGTATAGCATGCCGCCGTGAATTTTACGGAAAGTTTTTTCGGATCGAGGATTATTCTCGTCGATGCTAGAGATTTCCGACAAGTCGATGATTCGTCGATTCTTCTTTGATGATAGCCTCTTCATTGCTTCCGGATCGTAGCCAGGTGCTAAGACTAGTTCAACAAACTTGTCCGTTAGTATTGTGGCGGTTTCAAGATCCACTGCCCTTGTAAATGCAAATATCCCCCCAAATGCGGACACCGGATCGGTTTCCAATGCTTTTCTACAGGAGTCCGCTAGATTTGCTCCTCTGCCGACCCCGCATGGATTCGTATGCTTGATTATCACCGTTGTCGGTCGATCTCGTAGCTCGCGCAGCAACGAGTACGCCGCATCGGCATCGAGTATGTTGGTGTAGCTTAGCTCCTTTTGTCCGGCAGCCAATCTTGCGGTTGCAATACATGCCTGCGATGGGCATTCACGATAGACTGCGGCTTTTTGATGTGGGTTCTCGCCGTACCGCAGGTCTTGGAGCTTTTCGAAACTCATCAGTAGTCTAGATGGAGCTGGCCAGTCAGATCTTACCCCCCCGTCCAGGGCTACTTGGTTGAAGAAGGACGAGATCGTAGCATCATATGCGGCAGTGCGTTCGAATGCCTTCAGCATTAGCTTGAAATTAGTCACATCAGACAGTGACCCGCCTGACGATTTCAGCTCCTTTAGAACGTCTGAATAATCGGATGGGTCTGTCAAGACGGCCACATTTTGATAGTTCTTAGCTGCTGCCCGAATCATCGTGGGTCCTCCAATGTCTATGTTCTCGATGGCTTCGGCCAAGTCAACTTTCCCGCTGTGACTTTCTCGAATGGATACAAGTTAACTACCGCCATGTCGATCGGGCGTATTCCCAGTTTCTCCACGGTCTCGCGATCATTCTGATTATCACGTCGATAGAGCAATCCCGCGTGAATCTTCGGATGTAGACTTTTTACACGCCGACCTAAGATCTCGGGAAATTCGGTATAATCTGATATCTCGCATACGCTTAAACCGTTCTCGCTCAGCATCTGCGCAGTTCCACCCGTAGATAGCAAGTCGACTCCGATGTCACGCAGTCCACGTGCGAAATCCAAGAGTCCTGTCTTGTCGTAAACGCTTAGAAGCGCTAGATTGACCCTCATAAGAGACACAAGACTATGTAGCACTGGCTGAGACTTTGAAACTTTCCAACCTGTGATACGTTTTCGACCCGAAAGTAAGTACAGTAAGTTGACAACCGCTAAGTGACATTCGTTTCGATAAGTAGTGTACGAACTTTTCTATAGCATTCTTCCTTGGCAGATTGACGTATAGCTGCTCAGTATTCAGGTACCTAAACGATTGAATGCTTGACATGGCATTGCAACTAATTATAGCTGATCTTTAAGATTCAGATCTTATTCGTTCTTGATCAGCCCAAGTTGTTCAAGGACATCACCATGGCCTCTCGTGAAGTCCTCTCTACTCATTTCTGCTGGATTTACGAATTCAAGGTGGCTGTACCAGGCGGGACGATTAATCACGTTGTGCATAGTTCCCTCATAAATGAAACAGATGTCCCAGTGTGCCGCACTAGTGTCTTGTGGACCTTGGGAAAGATGTGACTGGATTTGGGCGAGTAAAAGCTCGAGATGTTCCTTGACTTCCAATTGTTCAATCAGAATCCTTTTCGCAGCTTCCAGCGGATGTTCCCCATAAAGAAGATGAGATGCGGGCAACACCCACTTGTTTGACTTTACGTATGTCGCCGCGAACATTTCTCCGACAACACGGCGCATCAAGGTGATGCAACGCAACCAACCGCTCCTGCACATTGGTCCCGAACCCATCTTCTGCGTGCTGCCCAACAAGGATGCGGACTTTGCCGGCGCGCACATCCTTGAAAAGTGCGAGCTTCGCTGCGTCGCTGTCGTAATCTTGGATGAACGCGATTTCGGCAGCGGGCACGCCAGGCAATTACCAGCTTCTGCCTTTCACGTCGTCGATAAACCGAGAAGCCCCGGTCTTTCGGCGTGGACAAATCGCAGAAGACGAACTGCGTCAGATCGGTCGGCTTTCGTCTCCTGCCAGATGCGAAAAATTTTTCGACTGCGAGATTGACTTTGCCCTCGGGATGATCGCGGCGCTGACGGCTTCACCAACCGAAGATCGAGCGCCGCCTTCCGCCCCTCGGGGTGATTTTGAGCATGTTGTCCTCGCGTGGATCGACGCGGCCGCTTTGCAACCGTTCCGCTCTCTCGGCGAGACCTGAAACGAATGCCTTCAGCTCCGGCGTTGCGGGCGCTTGCGGATGGTCGGCTTTCTCATTTCCAGCTTTGGGCGTGGGCAGATTCAGCATTGCGGCGGTGCTGCACGTCGGCGGCCTGCCGGAACATGCTGCATCAACTCGGGTACGTTCATGAACCGGGCAAACCGCGTGTTCAGCCGGTAGCCTGCACCATCCGGCGCCAACTCCATCGCCGTTACCGGCTCGCCAAACGTTGCCGCCCATGAATCGAAGTGATGCACCTTGTGCTTCTTCAGCGCGGTCATTTGGAGATACCGCTGCATGGTGAACATCTCGGCCATGCTGTTGGAGATGGGCGTGCCGGTCGCGAACACCACGCCGCCTCCGCCATTCAGGGACTGGACATGGCGCACTTTCAGGAACATGTCAAATGCGCGTTCGCTGGCGGTCT
>CAWAOH010000017.1:0-58175 GCA_963783645.1 Candidatus Bathyarchaeota archaeon
CTTGTAGCGCATACTGATCTCCAAACGCTTGAGAGCCAGCAGGTTATCCGACTGATGGGATTGTTCAATTTAGGCCAATTAACCAGGGAGAACAAGGAGTTTAGGAGCCGGTACATAGGTGAATCGAGTGGAAGCGGACAGGCGCCTATAATCCAATGGGTTCCGTCTGAGGAAAATGTGAAAGTTCAGGTCGTACAACCGGACTCAACTATCACAAGAGGCCTCGCCGAGCAGGGACTAAAGGCAGAGAAAGTAGGCGCAATTGTTCAATTTATCCGAATCGGATTCTGCAGAGTGGATGAAGTAACTGACGACGTAATTTCCCTTTACTTCGCACACCAATAGATGGCCGTACATTTATCTTGGAGCGCTTCTCCCGAGAGGATGATTTCCTTGCCTATTCTCGGAAGAGACGAATTATGGAGGCTGCTCATCGAGACCGTACACTCGCTACCGATGTATAAGAGTCACAAAAGATACGTGGAGGAGGTTATGATCAAGGAGACTCCAGAGATTTCCCCACAAGTACTCGCAGTACAATTGAACATTACCCAAGGTGAAGCAATCGTACTTCTTGACGAAATCAGAGGGCAACCTGTTCGAGATCAAAGCTCCTCGGGCTACGAGAAGTCAACGAGATCTTCGGTCGATCGGAGCTTGTTGGATTTCAGTAACTGATTTTCTTTTACCTCGAGTAATTTTTATATAGCCGAATTTTACCTCAAGTAACAAATAATTACCAACAGGTGAAATTGAAATGTCATCCCAAAATATACCGATCATCATTCTAAAGGAAGGAACCCAGCGATCTACAGGAAAAGACGCACAACGCAATAACATACTCGCCGCCAAAGTGGTGGCTGAGACAGTGAAGACAACACTTGGTCCGCGGGAATGGACAAGATGCTTGTCAGCACGATCGGGACGTCGTCATCACCAATGACGGCGCAACAATCATGAAAGAACTCGACGTTCAACACCCCGCAGCAAAGATGCTCGTGGAGGTCGCAAAAACGCAAGATAATGAAGTGGGCGATGGAACTACAACTGCGGTCGTGCTAACTGGCCAGTTACTTGGAGAAGGCGGAGAAGCTTCTCGATAAAGACGTGCATCCGACAGTAATCGTCGAAGGTTACAAGAAAGCGGCCGAAAAAGCGAAGGAGATCCTTGACGGTCTGAGTGAATCCATTGATCCGAACGACGCAACCACCCTGAGAACGATCGCCATGACAGCAATGGGAACAAAGAGCGTCTCTGGAGCCAAAGACTACCTAGCCAAAATCGCTGTTGACGCTGCACTTCAAGTCAAGGAAACTCGAGATGGAAAAACAAAGGTCGACGTCGACCTAGTGAAAGTCCTGAAGAAACATGGCAAGAGCATCGAGGAAACGGAACTTGTTAAGGGTATTGTCATCGACAAGGAGATAGCGCACCCACAGATGCCAAAGAGAACTCAAGGCGCAAAGATTGCTCTCCTAAACGCAAAACTAGAAATTGAGAAAACTGAATTCGACGCTAAGATCAACATCAATAGTCCGGATCAAATGAAACTCTTTCTCGACGAAGAAGAGCGAATGCTGAAGGAAATGGTCGACAAGGTATCGGAAAGCGGTACAAACTTCGTCTTCTGCGAAAAGTCAATCGACGACATCGCCCTACACTTCCTCGCAAAGAGGGGAATCTCAGCAGTCAAGAACGTCAGCAGCGGCGACATGGAGAAACTCGCCAAAGCGACTGGTGCAAAGATCGTAGCTAGCGTAAAGGAACTCAGCTCTAGTTCATTGGGAGAAGCGAAAGTTATTGAGGAAAGCAAGATCGGAGACGACAAACTGACGTACGTCCGTGACGCAAAGAACCCAATGGCAGTAACAATAGTGCTTCGAGGCGGAACGGAACATGTTGTCGACGAGGCAGAGAGGTCGCTCCACGATGCGCTTTGCGTCGTCAGAGATGCGATCGAAGATGCAAAAATACTTGCGGGAGGAGGCGCTTCAGAAGCGGAAACTGCCAAGCAGCTTCGAGAATATGCAACAAATGTGGGCGGACGGAACAACTCGCCATCGAGGCCTTCGCTGACGCTATGGAGAGCATTCCTCTTGCACTGGCCGAGAACGCAGGATTAGACCCGATCGACATAATGGTGGAGCTGAGGGCTAAACACGAAGACCCAAACAATCGCTGGTACGGTGTGGATGTCTTCTCAGGCAACGTCAAGGATATGAAAAGCCTCAACATACTGGAACCACTTAGAGTGAAGACACAAGTTGTCAAGTCTGCGACCGAGGCAGCGTCCATTATTCTTAGAATCGACGACGTAATAGCATCCAAGGGCGGCAAGGGACCTGCCGGACCACCTGGACCACCAGGCGGAATGGGTGGGATGGGTGGAATGGGCGGAGACGAATACTGAGACTCAAACTGTACCACCTTTTTCCTCCTTTTCCTTCCTGTTTCCTGAGTAATCCCCATTTTAATTCGTGAACTCTCTTTCATTGCTGGCGATGACTGTGAGCGAAAGCGCGGATGACCAAGTAGTCCTGGTATCGTCTGCGGAATTTGTGCTTAAGAGTTCTCCCGTCCGTCGAACATTGGAGCAGCGCCTTATCGATGACCTAAGATTCGCTCTGCGTAATTCCGGTTTTCATGATTTCACCACTGAAAAAGCCGCAGGCAGGATCATAGTAGGACGAATCAGCGACGCGATGTTGGCGGCACGCGTCATCGCGAGAGTCTTCGGAGTTGCATCCGCGGCTCCAGCAGTCAGAGTGGAGGGTTCGATGGAGGCAATCCTAAACGCAGTCCTACAGAGAGCAGTCAAGACTCTAACTGCCGACCAATCCTTTGCTATTCGTTGTCATCGTTCATCTCAAAGCATGATCTCCACTCGCGGTGTAGAACGGGAAGGTGGATCGCAGATCCTCAGCGCCCTCGCGGGAAGAAAAATCAAAGTAAACCTCAATCAACCAGATATCTTGATCTCCGTCGACTTGTCGGGCCAGAATGCCTACGTATACACCACTCGACTGCAAGGTCCGGGCGGCTTACCCCTTTCCTCTCAATGGAAGATGCTGGCAGTACTCGACTCCGGTCCCCAATCATTATTCGCCGCATATGTCATGATGCGACGAGGATGCCTTACTCAATTACTTATTCCCTGCAGCTCGACTGACTGCGTATTTTCTATCCGAGCACCAACTGATGCTTGTCGCAAGCTTAGAGAGTTTGTCACTCGTGAGAATTACCCCGGTTTCATTCTTGAACTAGACAAAATGCCTCAAGCAAGCAAGATTATCCGGCGGATAAGTCTCGAATTTGCGAGAAAACATCGATTTCGAGGAGTAATTTTCGCAGACGTTGCCGGAGCAATTGCTGTCGACAGTTCCCTTACCCGGAGATCACAGGAATTAGCACTGCCAATCTTTCAGCCTCTAATCGGGCTTGACGAGATGGACCTGAGGAAGCTAGGCCAATTGCTCGATGTCGAATGGTGTCACTCTGGAAAGGTGTCTATTGAATCAAATGCCTTGGTTGATAGCTTGGATTTGGCAAATATGATAACCGAAATATCCCTCTAGGTTCGTGCTGCGAAATTCTCAACTAAGTCGCATGCAATCTTGATTGCTTGCATTGATGACTGCGCTCTTCTGTACCCTCTTGGCGTTCCTGTGGTAATCCGGTTTTGTCAGCAGCTCATTGAGCGCGATATCAAGCGTATCGCTGTTTAAATTGCTCTGATCTATTATCCGCTGCGACTTTTAGCGATTCGGCGCGTCGAGCGTTCCCGTACTGTTCCGTGTGATCTGGAATAGGAATCAGAATCATTGGTTTGCCGTAAACAAGCGATTTCATTATGGTCCCATGTCCAGCCCTGCCTACGATCACGTCGCTCGCCATTATGTAATCATCCTGATTCTGAATCCAGTCAAAGATTCGCAATCCATTAGACATGTGCACACTTAGTGTGCCGTCAGGCTTTCCTCTCGAAAGGATAATCTCGTCTTTTCGTGCAGCGTGGCTTAGTGCTTTGGTTAGTAATTTCGTCAGCACCTCGCGTTCGATTCTAGGTCCACTGACCGCTGCGTAAATAATCGGTTTCGTCGTGGTGAGGCCAAGTCGCCTCCTAAGTTGATTGACGCTAAAGGAGGGTACATTTCCCGCCTCAACGATGGGGCCAATTAACTTCACTTTTCCGTTGTACCGTTTTGGGATTGCGAGATTGCCCAATGAAATCGTGTACGGGTCAGGTAAATCAGGAATCAGAATTGCTTGACTCTTTCCCCATACGAGTTCGATTGCTGTTCTTATGAAAAGCCATCCCATATTCGCGATGACGAAGAAAAGCCGATCAAGCATTGAGAGTTGCTTCTCCGATGGCCTGTGCATTATTTCAACGCGAAATTGATTGAGCATAAGCACCACCGGGATTCTCAACAGCCATGCAGCCAAGAGCGACGAGGCTCGCGAATCAGAGAAAACTACATCTGGTTTGAACAGTTTCATAAACCGAATCTCGAAGACGAGTTGCCTAAGGAAAGTACGAATTCCTAATGAGAAACCGCTCGTTGCCGCAGTAAGCTTGAAGTCTATTGTGCCATCATTCTTCACGCGGAAGTTTATTGGAGCGGCCTCGAATGTCGGGAGGGCATATTGCTTAGCGTAGGCAAGACCGTCCAAATATGTTGAGAATATTGTGGCAAAGCCTCGTGCTGTTCAGTTCCTTAGCAATAGGATGCATTCGCGTTATATGGCCTAGGCCTATTCCGCAAGGAGCCATGTAGACGCGCAAGATTACTCGCCGTCTGATCTCCTTTGGACGTCTCCTCCAGGCTTAGTTTCCTGGAAGATCTCTCCTTCGAAGACCTTCACTATTGTCCCCTCAAGAAGCCAAGAGTCTGGTGGGAGACCTGCCTTCAAGCAACAGTTGCTGAGGAAATCAGTGCTATCCCATCTCCACTCAACCGCAACCTGCGGCAGAAGTAGACCGGATGTTCCATATCCTTCAACTATCAGCCCGTGACGTCCGACTTGTATTAGATCAGGTAGTTTCTTACGATCCTTGAAGCGAAGAGTTTGCGGCGGAGTAAGGACCGTTACCTCCAATAGGATGCTCTTCTGGAACTCGACAATTGAGACGGGTTCAAATCTTGAATCCTCAGTCGCCGCGTAGATGGCGGCTCTGATTGTGGCGTCCGTCAAGGGTGACTCGGGATAAGGAAATCCAATGCATCCGCGAAGCTCCCGCGAATGAGCTTTGTTGAGGGTAACAAAGACACCGCATTCTTGCTTGAGCTTTTCTGTAGTTTGAGAAGTTTCTAATGTCGACTTGTTCTCCAGGTAGTTAACTACGGCTCGACGTGCCAAGTGTACTAATATTCGGCCTTCCTCAAGAGACAGATAAGGCGTTTTTTTCTCTGAGTTGATGTTGTCTGCGTTCAAGAATTATCCTCGCGTTTTCAAGCGTTTCTTCTATTCTCTTCCAATGACTTCCTTGCCAGTAGACCTTAGCACATGAAGCGTTAGTGCAGATCCAGAAACTCTGATAGATTTTAAAGGTTGCCGGAGGAACCCGAGATGCGATTTCTTCTTTCCCGACAGGCTTGATGTAAGATCCGCATACAGGACATCGCGATCGTTCAGTATCTATATTGAGCTTCAGGTTGAACCTGGCCGCGAGACTTGCCAACCTCTCTGGTTCATCATTACCCTCGACTAGGAAACATTCAATGTTTCTTGCTATGGCGGCTCTGTACAACTGCACATCACAAGTCAAAAGGATCAGCGAATCTTGCTTTGCTCGCTGCAGAAGGACAGCATCCGAACCATCCTTATCGTACCACGCGTCGCAACCAATCATCCGGAGCCACCTGGTATGCCTTCCCAGCATTCCGTCTAGGAGGAAACGCATTAGTGTCCGCTTCGCAGAACTCTACCTACGGCTGAGCCGACGATTTTCCCATTTTGATAGACGATATTTCCATTGACGATTGTACAGACCGCGGCGCCTCTGCAACGCATCCCATCGAAAGGAGAGTATTTCGCCTTACTTAGAAACTCGCTTGCTTTAATCGTCGTTCTTGCTTTAGGATCAATTAGAACGATGTCGGCATCGTATCCAATTTGCAACCGTCCTTTCCGATTAAGTCTGAAAATCAGTGCGGGAAGCGTGGAAGCGGATCGAACAAGCCTACTTAGAGACAATCTGCCTTTCCAAACCTGAGTTAGCATTACTGGCAGAGACGTCTCCAGTCCGGGTACGCCAGAAGCTGCCTTCCATGCATCTTCTGTTGTCTTTTCCTGCAATGTATGTGGAGCATGGTCACTTGCGAGAATGTCGATTTCACCTTTCACAAACAAGTCCCAAAGTCCTCGACGGTATCCAGCGCTCCTGACGGGCGGAACGCAGATTGACTTAGTGCCATGCCGTTTGAATGTTGAATAATCAAGGAGAAGATGGTGAGCGGTCGCTTCGCATGTAGCATTCCTGGACGCACGTACCAGCCGTACCGATTGAGGGGCGGTTATGTGGCAAATGTGCACTCGTACATCCAGACTTCTGCATAGTTTCAGGATCGACTTCACCGCTACCACTTCTACTCCCGGCGAGTGGGCTCTGAGAAAATCCCTTATTGACCGTCTGCCCGAAGCGATGCTGTTCGCTTGACTTCTTCTGATGGCATCGCCATCCTCTGCATGCACAGTAACGAGAGCATCCGATGACTTGGCGGCTTTCAATGCAAGCTGAAGCCTAGACTCGTCCGACGAGTTGAAAGTCTCCAGGGATTTGTTTAGATACAGCTTGAAGGCCACCGCACCGTGCTGTTTCATTTTGCGCACTTCGGTAGCGTCTTGGATAAGTGCTCCTTGGAAGGCGATATTCGTGAAAATGTGTCCCCGTGCCCTTGCCGTTTTTTCAGCCAAGTTTAGAGTGCTGCTAGTGGGAGGTTGCGTATTCGGCATGTCGATGACGGTCGTGTAGCCTCCTGCAGCTGCTGCTTGTGTCCCCGTCTGGAAAGTCTCCTTATACGCCAATTTCATGTCTCGAAGGTGAACATGCGCATCGATGAATCCTGGAACTGCAATTAGTCTGTCCGCACGTATTGTCTCATCAGCGCCTGCGATTGGTTTGAGTTTGCCGATCCTCTTGATAATTCCATCCTCTAAAAGGAGATGAGCGGGTGTGAGCTTGTCATTCACTAATAGTTTAACTGATTCAATAAGAATCGAAGGCATTGCTTCTCCGCTTACTGTGTAAGGTGACTCTCACGCTTCTTCTGGTTCCTCTTCAGGTTCCCCAGCATCAGACAAACATTCGTCGCAGATGAACTGACCATCATGTGGCTTGAGCTCGTCAGCCCACGACCCGCACCGGTCGCAGTATCCAGAGAGTTCCTCAGCCTCTTTGACCTTGACCTTTGGGACCGGCGAAATCTGTGATTTCTCTGCAATAACATCTATCAGGGCAGGAGTTATGTCCACAATGTCGTTGCTTGTGACAATGCCTTTCAGTTTGCCCCCGTCGACAACGATCAACCGTCGAACCTTAACCTCACGCATTTTCTTGGCAGCATCGGTTACGTTGGCAGACGGCTCTATCGTCACAGCGGGTTTAGTCATAGACTTCCCCGCTTGTACCTTACTTGGTAACAAGTCGAGGGCAGTCACCCTCCTCACGACATCGCGTTCCGTCATGAGGCCGTGTGGCTTGCCTGCTTTGTCAACGACGACAACGCAGCCGATCTTGTGCTTCTTCATCAGTTTCGCTGCTGTCAGGACCGAATCTGTTTCTTTGATTGTGACTACTGGGCTAGACATTACATCTTCGACTTTAACTTCAGGAGTCTGCGCCGACCGAATTGGCATTTGAGTTCGGGACCAACTCTCTTTACAGCCCTTAAGACCTTTGCGGGGGGGGGATGGATCTATCCATGCCCTGACTTGGTTAAGTTGTGCCGTACCTGGGCGCTGAGAAATCCGCGGGCAAGGGTTATCTAGAGAGTTACAATAAGCTCCGACACCGGATTGTGCCTATAGTGAGCGCTCCTCAACCTAGTTCAGGAAACCCTCAGGTTCTCACCCCTACCACTTCTAAAATCAAACCTTCATCACTCGTATACTGGACGCGGTTTTTGCTGGCGATCGTCGCCGGTTTTGCGAACACTTTCTTACACATAGGCCAGACTACCCTTGGTGATCTGGCACTAATTGCTGGAATCGCGGTAGCCCTCGGCTTTTACGCCTTATCAATACTGATTGTGCGACACGTTTTCCACCTTGGAGAGATTGAACTGAAAGGCAAGCGTCGTGACATTACTTTGGGCGGCGGCACATTCATCGTGGTATGG
Organism: Candidatus Bathyarchaeota archaeon; assembly: GCA_963783645.1. GTDB lineage: Archaea > Thermoproteota > Bathyarchaeia > 40CM-2-53-6 > 40CM-2-53-6 > FEN-987. The sequence goes on from CAWAOH010000017.1 coordinate 8,344, forward strand.
GTGATGGTATCTGTCGTGCTGAATACACTGTGGGGTCATTAGTGCTTATTTTCGTTTGGCTTGTTTCCGTCTGACTGATCTGGCTGTGGCCCAGCGCGTTCGAGTCTCTTCATGTAACTCTCCAGAACTTGGAAGTATCCTCTATCATAGTCGGTGTGGAGAGTATTCGCCACTTGACCTGCGAATTCTTTCCGAAGCGTTTTAAGTTGTTTCTGGGTCTTTTCGGTCTTTGATAGGTAGAGGTATCTGTCCGAATTCGCTTTTGCGGTCAATAGAAGTCCTTCGCACGCTTTGAGATAGCCTTTAGCGCTCTCAGTTGCAGGAATAGACGCGCGCATGGTATCGAGTTCTTTCTCAGCATCCGCTATGCGTCGGTCCATCACGGCTTGAAAAAACTTATCCAACCCGCTGTTCGACTCGCTGCGGGCCTTCTGCTTCCTAACGCCGGCGTCTGATTTCGTCTTCGTCCGTGATATCTCTGATCCCTTCCTCAGTAATCTTGAAGATACGTTCGCCCTCTGGGAGATAGGGACTTGACACTAATCGACAAATTCGCACAGGTCCGCCAGCAGTGCGTCTCAGGAAAGCACGGGTGTGACTTGTGTGCGAAACAATATGCCCTCCCACCGCTTCAACCGCCATTGCGAAGAATTGATCGGGTTTTGCCATAACTTGATTCGTTACGACAGCACACGCATTGAAAGCCCGTGCAAGCCGCGTAAGTCTGTGCATATGACTATTGAGCTTCTGCTGCCGTTCTACAAGCATTTCGCGACCCAGATATTCGCTTCGGAAGTGTGATGTCAGGGAATCAAGGATGATCAGTTTAACGTTGTTTTCTTGGATGACCTTGTCTGCTTTTTCAAGCAACAGAATTTGATGATCTGAATTGAACGCCTCAGAATAGATGATGTTCCTCGCAGTTTGAGAGGGATCCAGACCAAGGGCACTCGCCATCCTCACTATCCACTCAGGGCGAAACGTGTTCTCTGTATCAATATAGAGCGCTGCACCGTTCAATCCACCTCTGTCTTGTGGCAGCTGGACATTAACCGCGAGTTGATGACAAAGAATGCTCTTGCCCACACCATACTCGCCGTAGAATTCCGTGATTGTCTGAGTCTCAAGTCCACCTCCCAACAATTCGTCAAGTTGTTTGCATCCAGTCGAAAGTCGTCTTACGTTCTGACGCATCTTCATCAGCTCGTCAGCACGCACAAAATTCAGGGCCAAGCCGTCTCTCGCTTCAGCAATTACCTTTGCGGCCTGTTTTTCACTTACGCCTGCCTGAGTTAGCTCCTTGATTGTAGCTATAGCCAGTGATTCCACGGTGTGAAATCCCATTTCTCGCAGTTTTTCTGCGGTTGCAGGGCCTACGCCTGGAATGTCCTCTATCAGTTCGTACTTTCGCCTCTTCTCTACTGATTCCTCTCCGCTTCCGGGTACGGAGGGATCACTGGCTTCTTCCTGCAAGATTTCGTTCGTTGCCAACAATGGCACGCTACTTATTTCAACATTAGCCGCTCTTACCCGGGACTCAATATAACTAGGAGAGCCGAATGAAAGTACCTATCGAGGATCAGCGAGTTCTAGTGATCGGAGTTGTCGTCTGGTGCTGAATGTACGGACTAACCCTACAATCAATGAGGCAGCAGATTTACTAGAGGGCGCGTTTCGAGCCAGAAGTCTCGTTTTGATAGTCGGTGACTGTAGGGTCGACTACGAGGGTCGAGCGTCATCAACCCTAGAGTGGGGCGAGCGGATAACCATAATCAAGAAAGACGGCTCAGTCCTGATACACCGTCCGACTGGCTATGAGCCAGTCAACTGGCAGCCACCAAAGTGTGCAATTACAATCAGTCACCCAGATAGGGGTACAATTATCGTAACGGCGGCCAGATCACAGCCTCGTGAGACCATATCGATTGAGTTCAAAGAGATTTCACTCACCGCATTCGGGTCACTCAGCGATGCTGGCGAATTCGCACTTCACGTGACTGAAGCACAAATGAAACAAGCAATCCTCACTGCACCAAGCCTCGTAGAAGATGGACTCAGGCCTCTTGAAGAGGAGAAACATGTAGGTGACGCTGGCTTCACTGACATCTACGGAGAAGACAAGAATGGATGCCTTGTTGTGGTGGAGATTAAGCGAAATGCAGCAACAAAAGATGCGGCGATGCAGCTCCATGGTTACTTGGAGAAAATTCGGAAACGCATCAATCGACCTCTGAGGGGAATAATAGTGGCACCTGATCTTCGCAAGAGCGCTCAACCTATGCTGCAGAGTTTGAACATCGAGTTCATTAAACTCGCTCCGGAAAAATGTTTCAGCGTTTTAAAAACTCAGAAGGATATGAAGCTCAGTCAATTCATATCGTAAATGCGATTAATAGGAAATTAGCATACCAAACGGCAACGTTACGTTACCATTAATAGCAAGGTTATTTAGCGGCTGCACGAAACTGGCGCCAGATACGTGATCGCTTTGGAGCCCTCCAGGAAGCCGCTCAACCTACTGATCAAGAAACTCAACGGAGAGGTGAGCATTCGACTAAAGAACGACGTTGAGTACAGAGGCCGAATGATAGATGCTGATAGTCATATGAATATAATCCTGGAAGGAGCAACTGAATATCGCGGCAACTCGCCTACAGCCAATTATGGTAATGTGATCCTCAGAGGCAGCAATATTCTGTATATTTGCGTGGAAAGCAAGCAAGGGTAAACGGATATCGTTGTAACGTGCAGTGACGCTATGGTTGGAGAATAACAACGAACGTCAAGCTTCACTGCTAGCAGAGCTCGCATTCAAGGTTACTGAGCTAGGCGTTTCTGATCAGATAGTCTGAATCGACTAAAAATCGAATTTTGTCGACAGCATGAATTAAGCTGGATGCCGCGAAACTCCGATATCATTAACGCTCTGCCTCCTGATCGACGTGCACAATTCACACCAGAACTTCGTTTGAAAAAAGTCCGAAGTATTTCAGGCGTAAACGTAATTGGAGTAATGAGTTCCCCGCGCGGATGTCCTCACGGTCGTTGCGTATTTTGCCCAATGGAAAAGGGCTTTCCGATGAGTTACACCTCAGGCGAACCTGCCGCCATGCGTGGAATCCAGATTTGGGTACGATCCATACAAACAAATAACGAGTAGATTAAATCAGCTCAAAGCAATCGGCCACGAACCATCGAAAGTCGAATTAGTAATTCAGGGTGGCACATTTCTTGCTGCCCCACAAGCCTACCAAGAGACCTTCGTAAAACAATGCCTAGATGCCGTCAACGGCGTAGAATCACTCACGTTAGAAGACGCAAAAACCTACGCAGAGACCAGCGAAATCCGCAATGTTGGCTTAACGATTGAAACTAAACCTGACTGGTGCAAAGAAGAGCATGTCAATCAAATGCTTAAGTTCGGAGCTACTCGGGTGGAACTCGGTGTCCAAGTCATAGATGACTACATGTACGAACTCACGAACCGCGGCCACACCGTAGAAGATGTGGTTGAATCTTTCCGAGTTGCAAAAGACGCAGGCTTCAAGATTGTGGCACACATGATGCCTGGTCTGCCAGGGTCGAACTTCGCAAAAGATCTCGATTCTTTTCGTTTACTATTTCAAGACCAACGATTCTGCGCTGACATGTTGAAAATATACCCATGTCTCGTTATGGAAGGCACCGAACTTTATGATTGGTGGAAGCAGGGCAACTATAGCCCATACAGCACCGAGCAGGCTGCTGAGCTGATCGCTCAAGTAAAGGAATTTGTCCCTCCTTGGGTCAGAATCATGCGAGTGCACAGAGAATTTCCAGTACATCTGATTATTGACGGCGTGAAGAACGGCAACCTCAGAGAACTCGCCATCCGTAAATTAGCAGCTCGGGGGAAGCGATGCAGATGCATTCGTTGTCGCGAAGTAGGCCACCGATCACTCAAAGAAGGTCTTTCCGTCAACACAGACAATCTTAGATTGACTAGACAAGAATATCCAGCTTCTGAAGGCACTGAAGTCTTTCTAGCCAAAGAAGAACCTGACCAGGATGTGCTCATAGGGTACATCCGTTTACGGATGCCATCACGAGAGGCTCAAAGAGTAGAGGTAGACAGCTCCACGGCGATCGTACGCGAACTCCATGTCTACGGTCCAGAAGTGGCTGTTGGCAGAAAATCTACCACTGCCTGGCAACATAAGGGGACGGGTCACGAACTCCTCACGGCAGCTGAAGGCATCGCTAAGGAGAAAGGGGCGAGCAGAATTCTCGTCTTAAGCGCACTTGGAACCAAGCAATACTACAAGAAAGCGGGATACGATTACAAGGGCGCCTACATGGAAAAACCCCTATAATTCGTCACAACTAACGTCTTAAAGCTCAATTCTCATCTCCTACGGCTCAACGAAGAGAGATGCAATGTCAGGGGATCAGTTGTACGGATACTCGGGCATGTCACGTGACCTATTAACGAAAGCCCAAGCCCAAATTGGAGACAAAATCAGTGTCCGCGTGAGAAAAGGCGGGACTCGAGGAGCAGGTAGATGGACTTCTCATGCCCAGAATTCACACTGGAGAAGAAGATTACTTGGTTGTGAAGTTAAGGACGGGATACAATATTGGTATTCAAGTTCACAATGTAGCATCAATCAATGTCATAGGGAAGGGTGCGGAACCACATTTCACGCGTGCACCTCTACCGCATCAACGAATCGGCCTCCCAAAGGTTTCGATACTCAGCACAGGCGGTACAATTGCCAGTAAAGTTGATTACAGAACCGGAGCTGTCAAACCCGCTCTCGATGCTGAAGATCTTTACAGTGTCGTTCCTGAGCTCGCAGAGCTTGCTGATATCCAAGCGAAAGTGGTCTCCAGCATATTCAGCGAGAACATTGGGCCACAAAGCTGGCCAACCATCGCCGAGTCAATAGCCGAGCAAATCAGGAATGGGGCTGATGGAGTTGTAATTGCTCATGGAACTGATACTCTGGGATATACTGCTGCAGCTCTCTCCTTTGCCCTCAATAAGCCGCCCGTTCCTGTCCTTCTAGTCGGATCACAACGCTCATCCGATCGTCCTAGCTCTGACGCTGCCGCAAACCTCACGGCATCCACAGCTATAGCGGCTAGAGCTCCGTTTGCCGAGGTTGTGGTGGCAATGCACGATTGGATCTCGGATGAAAGAATCGCTATACATTTGGGGACAAAGGTAAGGAAGTGTCATACAAGCCGTCGTGATGCGTTTGAAAGCGTAAACGTACCGCCTATTGCATACTACGATCTTATACGACATTCAATCGACGTAAACTCAAAATCACTTGGGAAACGCCGATCTGTTTCCGACTGGTCCATTCGACCAAAATTCGACAACAGTGTTGTCTTAATAAAATTCCATCCAGGTATGTCACCCGGGATAATTGACTGGGCTGTCGCCGCAGGTCACAAGGGCATTGTCCTTGAAGGATCCGGGCTTGGCCATGTCAGCGAGGCCATGTTTCCTGCGTTAGAGAGAGCAATAAAAGACGATATCGTCGTTGCGATGGGCTCCCAGTGCATCTGGGGGAGAGTACACATGAACGTCTACTCAACAGGCAGAGATCTCTTGCGTATGGGTGTACTTCCGCTCGGAGATATGCTTCCGGAAACGGCGCTAGTCAAGATGATGTGGGCGTTCGGCAACGCGACAAATCTCGCTGAAGTGAAGACGATTATGACGAAAAACCTCGCAGGAGAGTTATCTGACCGGCGCACCCTGGAGGCAGTTTACCATGAGTGAACAAGTTCACCCAATCAAAGTAGGTTTGGAAATTCATCGACAGTTCGATACAGAACACAAACTCTTTTGCTCCTGCCCCACGCAGCTGACGGAGGAACCCACAGAGAATAAGTTTCTCCGAAGACTCAGACCAACCCAAAGTGAATTAGGTCAAGTAGACAAAGCGGCCCTCTTTGAGTTTCATCGTGGAAAGGACATAATGTATGAAGCCGATCATAAAACCTCCTGCCTTGTAGAAATGGATGAAGAGCCGCCGGGCAACCTCAATCCTGAAGCAATAGAAGTTTGCTTGACCGCAGCCTTGCTGATGAACGCCAAACCAGTTGACGAAATTCACGTCATGCGGAAGATCGTTATCGACGGTTCGAATACAACTGGATTTCAGCGTACCTCCGTAGTAGCACTGAACGGGTTGCTCACGATCGACGGAAGCACAGTACCCATCGATCAAATCTCTCTCGAGGAGGATGCCGCTAGGAAAACCAGTCAGACCAGAGACATAACGGGATACCGGATAGATCGACTGGGAATCCCACTCATTGAGGTTACGACTGCCCCAGTGCTTCATTCTCCTTCAGAAGTCGAAAAAGTAGCCCTTGCAATAGGCAACGTACTACGCGCTACGAGAAAAGTGAAACGAGGATTGGGGAGTGTTAGACAAGACCTGAACATCTCCATACCTAACGGTGCATTAATCGAGATAAAAGGTGTCCAAGAACTCGAATTAATCGGCAAAGCGGTTCAACTCGAGGTCGACAGACAGAACAGTCTACTCCAGATTAAAGACGAGCTGGAGAAGAGAAACGTCCAGCCATCAACAATTAACCGAGATTTCGTCAATCTAACAACACTCTTCCAGAACACTAAGGCCCGCGTCTTCAAGGAAGCAATATCGAAAAACGGCGTTGTACTTGGCATGAAGTTGCAGCACTTTGGCGGATTGTTGGGAAAAGAGCTAGCCCCCGGCCTTAGGTTCGGTACAGAATTATCTGGTCGTGCGTCCTTTTGGGCTGGAGTAGGAGGAATATTCCACTCAGACGAGTTGCCGGCTTACGGAATAACTGAAACTGAGGTAGATCAAGTGAAGAAGATGCTCAGCTTAGACAGGGATGATGCATTTGTTCTTGTTGCTGATCAGTATGAAAGAGCAAAAGATGCACTGAATGCAGTTGCTGACCGAGCTGTCGAAGCGTTGGCTGGCGTGCCAGAAGAAACTCGGAATGCTATACCCGACGGATCAAGTCGCTTTATACGCCCCAGACCAGGCGCGGCCCGCATGTATCCCGAAACGGACGTCCCGTCTGCGGCAGTAACCGAACGATTGATCGCCGAACTGAAGTCAAGACTGCCAGAAACACCAGAAGAATCGGTAAAGCGACTCGCCAACCAATATTCGTTGAATCAGAAACTAAGTAGGCAACTCGTAGACTCAGACTACCTTGCACTGTTCGAAAGAACTGCCAAGGCAAGTAAGAACACTCAACCGTCCTATATCGCTACGATGCTCACCGAGACGTGTAAGAGCCTGGAACGAGAAGAATTTGCAGTTCACGAAATAAGCGATGAGAAGATGGAATTCATCTTCCAACTTGTCGAGCGCGGAACAATTGCAAAAGAAGCAATGCCCGATCTGCTCAAATGGCAAACCAAAAATCCAGACTCCGATCCCAATGACGGTTTCAAAGCACTAGGATTTCAAATGCTGAGTGAGACAGAGCTCGATACAATCATCGATCAACATCTGGAAAAGAACCAGAGACTCGTTGAGGAGAAAGGCTCTGGAGCTTTCCCATCCTTAATGGGGTCAATAATGTCAGAAGTCAGAGGCAAAACAGATTCGAGACTCGTAACTGAGAAGCTGAAAAAGAAGTTAACAAAAACTGGTTAGGATTACTCCAGGAACTCCACATCGTCGACTAACCCATCGCTGTTCACATCATGTCCCCTCACAACGCGGGCGATCACGTTATTGTTTAATGAGTTGCCTTTCGCTACTTCATTTGTGTATTTGACGAAGGCTAACACGGCGGCACGTGTACCAAGATAGGTATTCCCCGCTATGACGAGGACCCGCGAATTCTGATCATTTGGGTTAACAACCATCTGAATTGCTCCTTCATCCTCACCGGCATAGCTTTTGCCAGAGATCCTCGAGATCATCAAACTCTGGCCTGCGAGTTCATACGTGATCGACAAGGACTCGTTGACGCTCAATGTCAGTGTGTTGACCTTTGGACCCCCAACGGTAATCAGATTACTCGATAATTCGTGTTGGGATATTTCAGTGTCTAAGCGGACGACGCTCTCCCTTGTCAACGGTAGTAACGATCCGATGAAAAGTGCAAGGTCTGTTGCGCGGTCACCACATCTTGCGCTGGCTCCTGAAAATTCCATGAGTATCAGGGCTTCCAAGTACTATGTATCCATTGAATCTGCCCTGGGAGATGAAGGGGTTGAGCAGCTTTGAAGCAGAATCTGCAAGTGATATTGGATTCAGGATAGGTATTTTTCCAGGAGAATCCTCCGGAACTACAGCGATGGCTTTAGCCTCAGCTTTGTAATACTTTGCTATCGCCCCTCGAATCCTTTCAGTTCTTTCCAACGTAATGAGTCCGAATTTCTCCAGTTCTCGTAAATGATAGCAGATTAATTGCTCGCTGGTTCTGAATTTGCTCGCTAGATCTCGGGCACATTTCTCCTCGCGAGACAGCTCGCTAAGGATTCTCCATCGCATAGGCTGGAGAATAGATTGTGCAAGTTTTGGGTCAGTTACAACTCGTGCGGGGAGAAGCTGGTTTATCTTTTTCTCTTTCATCAGAAGGTAAGACATTTGGACTCACCGATACTATTAATAAAACTCTGATTTTACTATTAAATCATCATTTTACCGTTGGCATGCCTACTTTGAAGATGATTCAAGAATTCAAGCCAACTCATCAAATCCCAGCTGAAGGAATGCTTATCACGGATCACGGAGCCGTTGGCGGAAAACCCGAGAGGTTGTGTAATAGATGTGTGGAATTGTAGGTGTAGCCTTGAAAAACGGCGAAGTCGGCCCAGTCATCTATGAGTGCTTGAAACGGCTCGAGTACAGAGGTTACGACTCCGTAGGAGAAGCTGCCGTTATTGACGGCAAGATTGTTGTAAAGAAAGATAAGGGCAAGATTGACGAGGTGGAACATGAACTCGCCATAAGCAGACTTCCAGCACCTGTCGGAATAGGTCACACGCGGTGGGCGACACATGGGGCGCCATCCGCAGAGAATGCTCACCCTCACACCGATTGCTTGAATAGTATTGCGGTCGTCCACAACGGTATAATCGAAAATTTCATGCAACTCAGGCAAGAGCTTGAAAGAGAAGGGCACAGTTTCAAGTCAAGAACCGACACTGAAGTTGTCGCACATTTGGTCGAGAGTTACGTTCGATCAGGTGACAATTTTGTGGAGGCTGTGCGGAAAGCTGCCAAGAGACTGAATGGGGCATACGCACTTGCAATGATTTCAATAAGCGATCCAGATGAAATCGTGTGCGTTCGAAAGGAGAGCCCCCTGGTCCTCGGGACGTCAAAAAATGGCAACTTCTGCGCTTCAGACATTCCCGCATTTCTCCCCAGAACCAACCAAGTCATCTTGTTAGAGGATGACGAGATGGCCGTCATAACCTCCGAGAAGATTACTCTATTTAGGTTAAGTGATGGAGCGACAGTGCTCAGAGAGCCGTTCACCGTCGATTGGAGCATAGAACGAGCAGTAAAGACTGGATATCCTCACTTCATGCTCAAGGAAATTCACGAACAGCCCATCAGCGTCAGAAACGCTCTCAGAACACATCCAATCTACTTAGATCTCATGGCTCTAACTATGGACAGGGCGAAGAGAATATTCCTAATTGCGTGCGGTACCTCAAACCACGCTTGCATAGCGGCTTCCTATACGTTTGCCAATTTGGCAAAAGTCTCTGTCACACCAGTCGTTGCTTCCGAGTTCATTGACAGTTACGGTGCCTTGATCGACCAAGACACCGTCGTACTTGCCGTTTCACAATCTGGAGAGACCGCCGACACTCTTAGCGCAGTGCGAGGAGCGAGGGATAGAGGAGCAACAATACTCGGAATCAGTAATTCCGTAGGTTCGACACTTACGCGACTCTCCGATGTTTACATCGGACAGAACTCAGGACCAGAGATAGGCGTCGCAGCGACCAAGACCTTCACCGCACAGGTTGCAGTCCTGACCAAAATCGCGATCGCATTGGCACACAAGAGACAAGTTCTGAAACCGGCAGAACTGGAGACGCTTGAGTCAGCCTTCGTCAAATTGCCTGACTGGTTATCTCAAGTCCTCCTGCAGGAAGATCAAGTTATGCGGATTGCCGAAAAGTATGCAGAGAAGGAAAGCTTCTGTTATTTGGGAAGAGGAATTAACGTTGCGACGGCATTAGAAGGGCGTCTCAAACTTTTGGAATTAGCATATATTCCTGCGATTGCTTACGCAGCAGGTGAATCCAAGCACGGGTTCATCTCTGTAGTCGAAGCCGGGTATCCAGTCATCTTCGTCGCACCAAAAGACGAAACACATTCCAAGATCATCGGCAACGTGATGGAGATGAAGGCGCGCGGTGCAAGAATAATCAGCATAATTGACGAGGACGACGCTGAGATCGGAAGCCTGTCAGATGACATAGTGAGGATGCCTGCAGGGATTCCATCTAGCCTTTCGCCGATCGTATACGTTGTGCCCTTACAGTTTCTTGCATACCAAATCTCGGTGAAGAGAGGACACGATCCGGATTTCCCAAGAAATCTAGCAAAATCAGTAACAGTCCAATAAGACGGTGACAACTCGGCCTAAGCTCGACAATTGTGAATTACGCTGTTTTGTGGCCGCTGTGCCAGCAGGATTAATCATCTCTCCCGTAACCAGCCATCCTAGATTCTACGACGCCCAAACATCTGACCTGGTGATTGTTGCGTCCGTGCTTGTCCGACTGAAATGATCTTAACGGGGACTTTGGCGATGGCTTCTATCTTTGCGACGTAATCTTTCGCTTCCTTTGGCAACGCATCGTGCCCTTTCTTTGCTATGATAAGCCATTCTCGTTCCGAGAGGTCGGGCCAGCCTTTCATCGTTTCGTAAACTGGTACACATTTCGAGTATACTTTGACGCTTGATGGCTGATCGCTGACAATCTGTCCGTCTACTTTGTATTCTTTGCAGATCTTCACTGGGTCAAAGCCGGCAAGGGTGTCAAGTTTTGTTAGGGCTATTCCAGTGAGTCCGTTTACTCTCGAGGCGTAACGGAGAGCTATTGCATCCAGCCAGCCACAACGACGGCGACGACCGGTTACGGTGCCGAATTCTTTCCCCTTCTCCTGCAGCCGAGAGCCCGTATCGTCAGTCAGCTCTGTTGGTAATGGCCCTGCGCCAACGCGGGATGTGTACGCTTTCACCACTCCAAGGATTTCGTTAATTTTGGTGGGTCCGACCCCTGCTCCAGTGCAGACGGCTCCAGCAACCGTGTTTGAGGATGTTCCAAAAGGGTATACTCCGTGGTCAACATCCAGCAGGAGTCCTTGCGCACCTTCAAACAGAACCAGCTTCCCCGCATCCAGCGCCGTGTTGATGACGATTGATGTGTCAACTATGTATATTCGGAGTTCGTCTCCGTATTTCTTGCAAGTTTCAAGAAGATCCTCCTTACTGATCTGAACGTTCGAACCATAGACTAGGCTGAGAACCTTCTGTTTCAACAATGCATTTTGTGAGATTTTTTGTCCGAGTATTTCTTGATCTAGCAGGTCCGAAGTTCGGATTCCGTACCTCGCAGCCTTGTCCGTGTAGGTGGGTCCGATACCACGCATTGTGGTTCCTGACCGTAGTGATCCTTTGAACTCCTCTTCCGCGGCATCTAGCAATAGATGATAGCTTAATGTTACGTGAGCTCGATCACTCAGGCTTAGATCGGGATTGAATCCCTTGGATTTGAGGTCTGAGATTTCTTTCAGTAGAACTTCTGGATCGACGACAACACCGTTGGCTATTACAAGCTTTTTCCGATGTATCACGCCGGAAGGTAGCAGTCTGAGGCGATAAGTCTCATCATCGACTCTTATCGTGTGCCCTGCGTTGCTTCCACCTTGATAACGCACTACGTAGTCGGCCTGAGCAGACAGAAAGTCGACGATCTTTCCCTTACCTTCATCTCCCCACTGACATCCAACAACTACAACACTCGGCATCCTCTAAACCTCGTCACAGACTTCGTTCGCGTCGTCAGGAAAACTTCGAGAAGTTCCACTACTTCTGCTCTCCATCTATTGGGATTAAGAACCGGATTTAAGCTTTCACGAAATTTCTTGGAACTGAGAATTAGGTTAGAGTATTCGACGGGAGATTCTCAATCAGTCTGCCCGTCGAAAGCCATCACAGCGCTGGCTGAGAGCGCTCTGAACTTAAAGGATTCATCATCTTGCGCGTCCACTTTTGCCATTCTTGGGTTCCATGCTTTGGAACAACCAAGCGACTACGGTGGTTCGTCGCAACCGCCCAACATAACGATCGTGAATATTGGCATTTCTCTCAAAGGTATCAGGTTGGTGGATACCGCATTGCCATCCAATCCCTCGCGTCGCGATGCTGTAATCTCCTATTGGCTCAGCGGACGAAGCCGTTCCAGTATCTGAAATTGATTTTGCTTGGGTACGCTCGTAACAGCATATAAGCAGAGTAACTGCCTTTAGCCTAACTCTTGGAGCTTGTCCTCCTCAATCTGACGGAGGATTGCTAATCCAATTGGAGTAAGCGCTAACTCAGTACGTCCGTCAGCGCCTGCCTTAACGATGAACCCTAGATCCTGGAGCGTCTGCAGTTCTTGCCAAAAGTCGTCAGCTGCATCGGACAATTCTGCCTTCAGTGTTTCCTCCGTCACGGACCTTTTTCCGACCCCATTTAGCTTCCATACTGCCAGGAGTATTTTCTCACCAAGTCCTGACAGGCTATCTGAAGGCATGGAAGGTATGGAGAATTTGCCTCCAACTTATCAATATGGATGATACTCTGGTGTATACTAATACGAACATTAATATACCGTTTCCAAGTTCTAATGTGAATGACGGTTAATGGCAGCCGAAGAAGCTACTGCGTTCATGGAAGTATTATCGAAGAGTCCACAATTCAAAGTCCTCGCCATCCTTGCAGAGCGGCCGCAGGAAGAACTCACGAAAACAGAGATTGCGCAACGAGCAAGGATTGGGCGAACTACGCTTTACCGGGTCTGGAATGACCTGGAGCGGATGAAGGCAATCTCTCCTTCTCGTCATGTCGGCGCAGTCACCCTGTATCGCATGAACCCACAAAGTCCCGTCGTTCAATCATTTCTAAGCATAACCAAGAGCCTCACAACCGTGACAGATGCTGTTTCTCGCATCGAACAACTCCGCAGAGTGGAGGAATCAGCCAAATCAGAATTCGGGCAGGGAGTTCCACCTGGACCAAATGCAATGATGAAATTGCTGAAGCACAGAGCTGTTTCACGTGAAGCTGCTAAGAGTCGAGCAGAATTACAATTAACCTCGCATGAAGCTGAAGCCATCAAAGGGCTCGTTAACGCTGGACTGATCTTTGAGAACGGCGGAGCACTCTACCTGAGCCAACTCGGAGCCCAGACAGCTCAAGGAGCCAACAAGATTTGGGGCACAGACAACTCGCAGTCGTTGGATCAAGCAATCTCGACCGCACGTGTAGCGTTGAACCTGATTAATCAGGAAATAAGACGCCTCAAAGGTCAAGTGCCCAAGTAGATTACGGTAACTTTTCCCGGTTAACTGGGAAACCTTATTTTTCCCATGTGATTCCTACCAGCTATGCCGACACATACGAGGTATCTTTTCGTTACGGGCGGCGTAATGTCAGGGATTGGAAAAGGTGTAACTGCCGCCTCGATCGCCAAAATTCTGCAACTCAGAGGCATCAAAGTCTCGGCGATGAAAGTCGATCCATACCTCAACGTTGATGCTGGCACGATGAACCCCGTCGCTCACGGCGAGGTCTTCGTCACCGATGACGGAGGCGAAATAGACATGGATCTCGGAACCTACGAGCGATTCCTGGACATCAACCTAACTCGCCAACACAACACAACAACAGGGCAAATTTATACGTCCGTCATAAACAAAGAGCGACGTGGAGATTTCCTAGGTCAATGCGTGCAGATCATTCCACATATTACTGACGAAATCAAGCTGGCAATCCAGAACGTGTCAGAGCTGGAAGGACCGGATGTCCTCCTCATTGAGATTGGCGGAACAGTGGGTGACATTGAGAGTCTCCCATACCTGGAAGCGGCACGTCAACTGAGGCTTGAGAAGGGGCAGAAGGACGTGTTGTTCGCTCACGTAACGTTAGTGCCCAAACTTGATGTGGTTGGGGAGCAGAAGACGAAACCGACGCAGCATAGTGTCCAGGAATTAAGAAGAATCGGTATTCAGCCAGATCTCATTGTTGCGCGAACTTCTGGACCGCTCTTGCCTGGTCCGAGAAGGAAAATTGCTTTGTTTTGTAATGTTGAGGAAAGATCGGTTTTCGCGTCACCAGACCAGCCCGTTATCTATCAGGCTCCCATCGAACTTGACACGCAAGGCATGGGTGAATTCCTGGAAGAACGGTTCGGGTTTCCAAAGCGTAACGTGGATTGGTCGTCATGGAGGAGTATTGTGGATCGAATTAGTACTCCACACCAGACCGTGAAAATAGCCCTTTGCGGAAAGTATGCCGAACTAGCCGACTCTTATGTGAGCGTAAATGAGGCTTTGAAACACGCTGGAGGAGCGTGCGATGCACGAGTGGACATTGAATGGATTGAAACAGAGCTGTTCGAGGATGAATCCTCCAGCTGCTCAGTTCTTTCTAAGTTCGATGGCGTCTTGATACCAGGCGGCTTCGGATCTAGAGGAACAGAAGGTAAGATCGCGGCACTGAGGTATTCCCGTGAGCATGATCTTCCTACTCTGGGAATTTGTTTCGGATTTCAATTAGCCGTCGTAGAGTATGCTCGCCAAATTGGCATGAAGGATGCAAACAGCACTGAATTGAATCCGAAGACTCCTTACCCCGTCATAGACCTCATGCCTGAGCAGCGCGATATCGACGTAAAGGGCGCAACAATGCGGTTAGGTGCCCACGAGATCCACGTCACAGCGGGAACTAAGGCAAGCCTCCTGTATGGAAGAGAAGTCATCTCCGAGCGACATCGACATCGGTACGAGGTTAATCCAGACTACATTGAAAGAATCGTAAGATCCGGCGGAGTCTTCTCAGGGCGAAGCACAGACGGGATAAGAATGGAGATATTCGAGCTTCCCGACAAGTACTATTATCTAACCACCCAATACCATGCAGAATTCAAATCGAGACCAGCTCGCCCATCACCGCCCTACTATGGCCTCATAAGAGCCGCATTAGATCGTAAACTAGGAAAACCCGCCGCGGAATTCGCAACAATTATACAGACAGCTTAGCCCTTGTCAAGAAAGCCGAGCAAGATGTTTGCACGATCAGAACCCAGCCTTGCTCCATGATTCCAGAACATTCTAAATCCTCTATTTATCGTACGGAAGCCATATTCACCTAACAGTTTGAGCATGCTGCGATTTTGAGCGAGACAGGAAACCTCGATGGGTTTCCTCCATGCATACCCTACTGACTCGGCCAGCAGCTTCCTTAGATCATTATCGGATGCGCCGAGTGCAACTCCAGGGCCAAAGTCAAACATTGTAGGGTACTTCTTCACCACCAGGAATGCTGACAATTTCCCGTTTACAACTCCAAAGTAAGTTCCTGAGCGTTCAATGATCCATGATCGTATGAGTTTCGACCGATCGATGCCGAACGCTTTCCTGTCGATAGAGAGTATTCGTGATAGGGGAGGTTGTTTTCTCGTTCCCTGCTCATATGGTAGGGGGAGTTTGCGAGGCCTTCGGAGCCTGAAGAACTGTGCATCTTCGACAAATCCTAACTTTTTGTAGAATTCGACGTTGTCTCTGAAACAATAGAGACCAATGTGCTTTACGTGAATTCCTTTCAAGTAGTCGAGCGCATATCGCACCATGCCTTGACCTATGTGTTTTCCACGATGGTTCCTGTCGACTATGATGTTGCCAATCCAAGCGAGGTCCTTACCGAAAGTCACGGTTGTAATCATCCCGACTCGGTAACTCGCCTCGGACGCTACGAAACTACCATGAGGGCTAATGTGCAGAATTCTCATCAAGTCGGAGCGAGGGGTTCCCCAATCTTCCTGAGATGAAAGTTTCACAGCGAATGGAATGTCACTAACGCTCATTCGCGAAAAACGGATCATCGTGATCTCTTGACTATGGGTAGATTCGGTTGATCAACCTTGGAAATGCTATTGCATCTCTTATGTGTTCGAGCTTGCAAATCCATGCCAATGTCCGTTCAACGCCCATACCGAACCCAGAGTGCGGGACAGTTCCGTACCGTCTGAGGTCAACATACCACTTGTAGTCGTCAGGTTTCAAATGCTCCTCCTTTATCCTGTCCAGTAATTGCTGCAAGTCGTGGATCCGCTGGCCTCCGCCGGTAATCTCGCCGTATTTTTCTGGGGCTAGAAGATCTACAGAGAGTGTCACTTCATGGTTCTTGGGATCAGGCATGTGATAGAATGCTTTGATCTTCTTCGGAAAGTGACTGACAAAGAATGGCTTCTCGAAGCCATCGGTAAGTATCTTTTCTTCCTCCCACCCCATATCCTGCCCCCACTTGAAGCTTGGTCTAGTTTTCTGAACAAGTTGCACTGCTTCGTCATAGCGGAGTCGAGGGAATGGGGGCTCCACGTTCTCGAGTTCCTTAGGATCACGCCCAACTAGCTTCAGTTCTTCAGGCATGCTCTCCCTTACTTTTCGACACGCTGACGAAACCAACTGTTCCTCGATTTGCATTAATCCGTCTAGGTCAAGCCAAGGTTCCTCGACTTCCAGATGCCAATACTCCGTCAGGTGTCTTATCGTTCTGGATTTTTCAGCGCGAAATGAGGGTGCCAGTGTGAAAATCTTTCCGACGCTTGAGATCATTGCTTCAGCGTAAAGCTGCCAGCTCTGCGTAAGATAGGCCTTCGCTCCAAAGTAGTTGACTTCGAAGAGAGTGGATCCTCCTTCGACTGCTGCATTCACAAGAATTGGAACATGCACCTCTAGGTAGGCGTGTTCAATCAGCCAGTTGCGAAGCTCCTGAATCAAACGGGCTCTGATGCGCATGATTGTCAGAAGCTTTGAGCTACGGATGTCGAAGTGTCGATTGTCCAGCAAGAAGTCTGGTCCGTGAGATTTTTCGGGTTTTCCTCTAGCTATAGGGAACCCTTCTTCGGCTTGATAGAGAACAGTCACTTTATCGCCTGAAATTTCATAACCTCTTGGCGCTCGTGGATCTTTCCTCACAGTTCCCGAAATCTCCACAGTACTCTCAACGGGTATCGTGCTGAGTCGATCAAATTCCTTAGCGTCGACGGAGTCCTTCTTCAATGTGCATTGGATTACTCCAGATCCGTCTCGTAACTGCAGAAACAAAATGCCTCCGCCAGTGCGGATTTGATGCAGCCAACCACGAAGAGTTACGTGTTCGCTATCATGTCGCCCTGATATGACGTCTTCCACAGTAAGTATGCTGCTCATCACGTTGCCCTCACAGAAACCTCTACTCCACAGTAGTCACTAGTTGTTTCGATCCTATCGAGGAACGCGAAGAACGATGTTAAAGCGTTCACCCATGTGTGGGACACCGTCAGAGACACTTTCTTACTTTCTATATAAGCTGATTTGATGGTTTCACTTCGAGCTTCTGCCAGAGTTAAGACGGTATTGGATTACTATAACGCAGCAATGAGTGTATCGGGTACCGGACGTTTAAGGGCAACAACACCCATGGAATAAATAGAGAAACAGCAAGATAGAGTGGGGTAAGCTTTGGGTGATCCAGATCAACAATCCACTAGGAAACTGGCCGAACTGAAGTCATTCCTAGAAAAGAAGATCAAGCAAAACGAGGATGAGTTAACCTCTTTGCGATCATATCTGGAAGTCGTAGACACGCTGCTGGCCGATCGAAGCTTCAGAAAAATTGAGATTCCAGCAAAGCAAATAGAACAGATCAAAATAGCAACCGCTGCCACGTCGCAGCCAAGTCCGAACAGTATTCCGGTTATGACAAACGACGGCATTCGTATCGCTTCTATGCTAGTGGAAAGAAGAGGGCTTCATGTCACACCGGAACCGGACATGAATCTTGACGCCAACTCTCCGCCCTTGAGATCTTTCCTGGTAGGCAAAGTCTTGGAGTCAATGCAAGCGAAGGATAAGGAGGCTGCTGCTTCGGGTGCTATTCAACCCGAGGCAATCCTCGGTTACTCTGTTGAGCAGGACGGAGGCGTGTTGAAGGGAATTCAAATTGAGAACTACGGAGATGAAAGGCGGCTGCTAGAGTTGAAGAACGCTATACGATGGACGTTCAGGCGGATGTATGAGAAAGTTACTGCGAAGCCAGCTTAAGCTATGCTGTTTCTCGCAGCAATAATCTCCTGGGCCTGCGTCTTATTGTGATCAAGTTGAGTCTGAATCGTTGAGACCTTTGATTGCATCTGCGCACGGTATTTTTCGTCCTTTATTCCTGTCAAATTGATGTTCACGTTCGCTAACGCCCCTAGAGCGCTTGCGTGAGCGACGTAAATCGCTGTTTGCAAATCTGAAATGGCATTCATGTTTGCGTCCTTGGAAAGTTGTCTGGCAAGATCAATTACCGCTAAAGCGTTCTCTGCCGTCGTCAAAGGTACTTCCGCCGCCTTCTTGAGTCGGCTTTGTATCTCTTCAGTTCTCCTGCGGTTCTCCTCTTCGCCGGTTTTCGGCATTCTGTACGCTTCCATTAGGTGTACGAAAGTTCGTGCGTCTTCGTCAACGAGTGATAGAAGGATGAGTTGATGCGCTTCGCTCTTCGATTGAATCTCCTCGATTGCAGGGCGTTTTGTCTCTACTTCCTTCTTGGTTAGTGTCAATTGCGCTACCATGCTGACGAGACCTGCCGCAAGTGAGGCAGAATACGCTGACACGCTTCCACCGCCTGGGACTGCCTTATCTGATCTGACTTCGTCCGCGAATGACATGAGATCTAGGCCTACGAGTTTGTCTCTTTCCATGAGGCGTTGTTCCAGAATCTGGTTCTTGTTGAATCCATGCAATCGAAGGTAAAAGTCAGCACTGTCGGATAATGCGTCCATTGGCACGAGCCCCACGATTTCGCTCGCGACTACGGGGATCCCGTACCGGTCTGCAAGGCTTCGCACTAGCTCGAACACCTTGAAGAGCTGACTTGCTTTGTAATCCACCATGTTCATCGAGACCTGAACCATACCACGGTCTTTGAGTTCGAAACCGAGAGCCTTGACTGCAGTGAACCCACCGTCTTTGCTTCGGATTTGTTTCGCGATATGTTTAGCGACTGATACGTCAGTGGTTCCTAGGTTAATGTTGTATGCGATGAGAATTTTCCTGGCGCCAACCGCAGTTGCTCCGGCGGTTGGATGTATTTGGTTCGGGCCGAAATCTGGTACTCTATCTGTATTCTTTCCAATCTCTTCTCGTAATCCCTCGAATTCTCCTTTACGTACGTCGGCCAGATTTTTCCTGTCCGGTCTTGTGGCGGCTTCTTCGTAAAGATAGACGGGCACGTTGAATTTTGCAGCGTACTCGACTCCAAACTCCTTCGCAATCTTGATGCAATCATCCATCGTGACGTCGGAGATTGGGATAAATGGTATGACATCTATTGCCCCCATCCTAGGATGCTGACCTTGATGGTTGTTGAGGTCGATAAGTTCGATTGCTTTCGCGCTCACGGCCATCATGGCTTCCTTAACCGCGTCAGGTGATCCAACGAATGTCAAAACGGAGCGGTTATGATCTGCATCAGACTCAATGTCGAGAACTTTCACGTTTCTGGCTCTAGCTTCAGCAACAATTGCTTCGATTACATCCTTTCTTCTACCTTCGCTAAAATTGGGAACGCATTCTACCAGCTTCAATATGGACCTGAGGCGAGATGAGGGCTGTGGAGGCTAATTTTGTTTCGGTCAAAATCGCCTGGGAGAAATGACTGATCTTAAGTGTGAATTGCTCATACTCCTCCTCTGGTAGGTTATTTGACAGCAGTAGTAATGAGCGGTAGTCAAATCGCTCGACAAGTCAAGACGAAGATAAAGGAGGAAGTCAAGGAACTCGGGAATGTTAAGCCTGTTCTAGCAACGATTTTGGTTGGCGACAACCCTGCCTCGAAGACCTATCTCAAGAATAAGCACGCCGCTTGCTTTGAAGTTGGAATTGAGTCAAAAAACATTGAACTCCCATCAAGCACTTCTCAAAGAAAGTTAGAGGCACTACTCAAGGGCTTGAGTGACGATCCATCAATTACAGGAATCCTACTGCAGCTACCTCTCCCATGGGGTTTGGATGAGGTAGCCGCAATTGACGTGATTTCTCCTGCAAAGGACGTTGACGGTCTTCATCCGTACAACCTCGGGTTGCTGCTTCAGAGGTCAGGTAAGCTTATCCCCTGTACCCCGAAAGGCGTTGTTGTGTTGTTACGAAACTATGGCATACCAATAGCTGGAACCCATGTAGTGATCATAAATCGAAGCAAGCTCGTTGGGAGACCGCTGTCTCAACTCTTTCTGAACAACGATGCAACTGTGACCGTTTGCCATTCCAAGACCAAAGAATTGTCGCACGTGTGCAGGGAGGCGGATATTCTAGTTACAGGAATAGGTCATCGGTCTGAGTTTGCAATCGGAGCAAACATGGTCAAACAGGGTGTTACAGTCGTTGATGTCGGAACAAGCGTAATCAACGGAAAACTGATGGGGGATGTCGATTTCGATGCTGTGTCCACGGTTGCTGGCCATATTACGCCTGTTCCAGGCGGAGTCGGTCCAATGACCATAGCGATGCTACTTTATAACACACTCTTGGCAGCATGCCAATTGCAACAGAAGAGTCTAGAGTTCGACCCAGAGAAGTTGCAGACACCCTGAGCATCGGGTCGCGGTATCGAGAGACTGTTTCTGGGGTTAGTAAACTCGAGATGAATGATTCGTCCATAATTCCTTTTATGACGACTTGTTTCGTTGCGTGTTAGAGGTGGAGTGACATGGCGCATCCTTTTGTCGGTCTGCTATTCACCGGGCTCGTCATCAGAACAGTGTTTGCTGCTGCAGCTGTCGCTGCGATAATATGGCTAGTCTTCAAGCTCGGTAAGTTAGCTGACGCCTACACAGAAAAACTCAGAACTAAGTAAGTAGACTCCACATTCTCATGTTGAGAATGTGAACTTTGATATTTCTTGTCTTACTCTTTTTACTCATCATTTTGCACAATCCCTTAGGCCGGGAGATATAGGATATCTTGTTAGTTATAGCATGATAAGCGTCCGATGCTGAAAGCTGCTGCAATCGAACAAAAGTCCCGCACACACGTTTAGTCAGTTCATCATTCTGCGGTCAGAAGAGCAAATAGCTTTTCAAGATGGCACGGTCACTAATTGCGGTTCCACTTTGGACGAAAGTCCACCCGTCGGGACATGGACTGTCACCTTCGCAGCAGATGACTATTGCGGGTTTTCCACCAATGCAGTTGCGCATTTCGATGTTTCCTCGACGGGATCCTCGACCAATACGACAACAGTAACGGGTACTGCTACCTACAGCTACACTTCCACGATTAGTACGACAACCACAACGGAGATCACCAGCACCACTCTTCCGATATTCGTTGTAACTGAAACAGGCAATGCAACGGTCCTTAACACCTTGACGAGCACTAGCATAACTGAACAAACAATTTCATCCATGACGACTCTAGCCCAAGCCTCGACAACATCTACCAACGTCATTACAAATATCGAGAATCCGCCATTGGAGCTCGGACTTGCGTCAATTTTGGCAATCTTAGTTCTGGTCATTGGGATCAACCTAGTCAGACGGTCAAGGCCGGGGAAAGCCATCATTTGCAGTAATTGCGGGTTCAAGAACCCATTTACGGCCACCTCGTTCTGTGTCAGGTGTGGCGAATCGCTAAAAAGAGGGCGATCTCCATGATTCAGCGATCACTTGGAAAATTCGTTCTGTTGATGGTCGTTGTGATTACCTTAGTTGGCTTCCTTAGTCTTGTAGCCGTAGGTGCAGTTCAAGTGGTTCAGATGACGTCACCTTCCATGCTCACGAGCACAACTACTTCGCTCTCAACAACTACTACAGCCACCATGACGGCAACATCGACTCAATCTTCGCTTACCACGAACATCACATCATCAACGTTAATCCAAGGCACACAGACTGCGACGACATCATCTACGACTACAATTCAAATTACTGATACGACGACAACCACATTCACGGAAACACCGATCCCCCCAACGTTGACAATCAACACTACCGCAACCCAGTCCATCCAACTGCTTGGGAACGCGCTGGGAGAATTACTCGTGGGATTAGCTAGTATCGCAGCGATAGCCTTCGTTGCTGCTCCCAGGATCCTTGGGACTCTAAGAAGAGGTGTCGTTTGTGGGGAGTGTGGCTACCTGAATCCGCTGTTCGCCAGATCTTTCTGCACCAAATGCGGCAAAGCCCTCAGGACACGCAAATAGAGAAAGAATTCAGACCTCGATTTGAATACCTCACAAAGACAGCCTACTGTGTCGAAAAGCTTAGCTGAATGGAATTGTGCCCGTCGGATCGAACCCATTCTCTCTGTCAAAAGATTGAATGCAAGAGGAAAACCGGGATTATAAGCATAGTAAGCTGCCGTAGAACCTAAGGAGTATGACCCGTTAGGGCTAAGCGTTCCGGCATTAGCATACCATCCAAACAATGCCACAAAAAAATAATGAACGTCTGTGGGTTGTTGTTAGTTGGTTCGTAGTGTGTGATGCGCATACACAAAACTAGTCTGTGCCTTCAAATCTCTTCTTCGTTAGGACTAGGTGTCTACGTAATCCACGCTCGGCGCACGGGACCTTTTTGCGGGATACCTTTACTCCCAGATTCCTGGCCAGGCGCCTAACTTCCTCTTCATCTAGCCACGTTACCCTCAAGTAGTCAACTATTTCCTCATCAGTCATCCCAAGCCTGCGTGCTTCCTTTATCGTGTGCTTGTACGCTTCGAGTTCAGTGGGTCTATCAACATATTCAAACCTCTTACCGATCCGCAAGAATATCTCTCTGCCATCTCTGAACTGTTTTACATGAACAAGTTCGTGAATCAGATCCAAGTAGATTTCTCGCGTTTCTCCATCCCTCAGGTAATTTGCATTGGCGATCAAGTGTCCGTCTTCGTCGCTGACCCAGATGTAGTCAGATCGAGAACGGAGAAACTCCACTCGAAGGCGCGCCAGAACCTCGTGAGTTTCTTGACCAAAGATCTCACGAACCGCTGAGACCTCCTCGAATCCTTTGAAGTAGTCGTTAAAACGGTGTTTCGTTTTAGAACCCTGTTTCTTTGAAGGAACTTGCCGTATAATCTGTACGTTGGTCAACCCCACCATCCGGCTTGTTGCTCGCTTCAAAGCCTGCCCACTCTTATCCACGATTCCAGCAAGGTATGTAATTGCAAGTATCATTGAAAGCTTTTCAATTAGCCGAGCACCCCTTCGAGGCTGCTAAAGTTGCTCTCGACACCCTTTTCACTCTCTTTGTACCGACAGTAACCTAGAAGGAACCCGACCCTTTGTTAGAGAAGCATACTTACCACGTTTCAAAAGTCTTCAATGCTCCATTGAAATTTGTCTATGACTGGCTGACCGATTACAGAGAGGACGATAACCAGATAACGGCGTCAAAGACGCAGTTTAAGATCTTGCAGAAAACAAAACGTCGAGTAATCTATCTTTCCACACTTGAACGAGAAGGAAAAACAGTTAGTGCCGTGAAAATAGTCACGCTACACCCGCCCAAAGCTTGGCACCTGGATTACGTGGGAGAGGAAGAAGACGCGATTGGCCTTTACAAGTTAACTAGGCTTGGACCAGAAAAAACGAGGCTCGACATGACGTTCAAAGAAAAGTACAAGATCAGCGATGCCCCCACCAAAGAGGAGGACAGAAATCACACCGACCAAATGTGGGATAAATACGTGGCCGCCCTGGAGAAGGACTACGCTTCCGACCATTAATCACTTTAATGTACAGACGCTGAAATGGTAGAGATCGAGTGCACCGGTCTCTGGTGTGTGTAACATGCGTCTTGCGTTGATCGAGGACTTGCTAACTGAACCCTTGCCAGCTGGCTCTAATCTTCTGGTGGAGTATGACGCCGCGTCCCAATGGTACCGTGCGTCCCTGAACATCGCGAGAGAATGGCTGAGAGACGGAGGTAGATCGGTGGCTGCGCAGGCTGCCAAATACTTCCGAAAGCGCAAGGGCTTAGTGAGGTGGCGTGGAGTCATCGATCAAGGCTTGGCGAAGCAGGTGGTGATCGAGGTCGACTGCTCCTCGCAGGGAGGCCACTTCAGCCATGCATTTATCACGAGCATACACACAGAACGCATCACCAGACTAGCCCGAAACACAGCACACACACAAAATGACGAGTTCAAGTGATTGGTTCAAGTGGAAGATTCGCTCTTTTCAGGAGATCGTTGAACCTTGGATCCCTACGAACCTTCTCCACAAGCGGAAAATATCTTATGAAGCCGAAGAAGGAAGCGTGCTCGTCAAAAGCCTTCTCCAGCCACTTGAAGCATCCGTCGAGGTCACCTAGACCCACATAGACCCAAGCGATGTCCATCGGCGCAATTGAAAAATCCTTTGGGAGATCACTCTGCAATGTGTTGAGAATTTCGATTGCTTCCTCCGCCGGTTCGTCAGAGCATAAATGTAGCCGAGGTATGAATCGATATTGTCCCCCCGATTGCTAGGGAAGAGTTGTTTCAGTTTCCGGTAGCTCGTCAGAGCCTGCGTGTAGTCAGACTTAACCAAGTAATAGTCAGCTAAGGCGCGAATGGCGAATGGACTTTCGGGATCGATTTCTTGAATCTTCTGTACCCTCTTGAGAACCTCCTCGTCGTCTCCGCGGCAGAGGTACAAATCAGAGGCTATGTAGCTAATGACGGGTGACAGCGGGTCCAGCTCTTCTGCGCGTAATATCTCGAAAAGCGCCTCCTCGAACCTCCCTTGATCACGCAGACAGTCAGCGTACCACATATGGGCCGTCGCGTAGCTAGGAATAAGCGTAATTGCATGCTTGAACTCCTCATTTGCTTCCGCGAATCGATAATCATCCATATATGACACAGCGAGGGACACATGCGCTTCAGGAAGGCTTGGGTCAAGATCGAGTGCCCTCTTCAAGAAAGCTTTGGTTTTCTCTCGACATTCAGACAATGGGACGAAGCGATACTCTCCAAGGAGACCGCAGACGTCCGCAAGGCCCGCGTACGCTCGTGCATAGTTTGGGTCATGTGTTATTGCCACCTCGAACTGCTCTTGCGCACTTCTCAGGGCTTTCTCCGACCGGTCGTGAAGAAGGGCCCTTCCCTTCAAGTATGCAACGTGCGCGATAACATTCTCCGTCTCTCTCTTCTCTATCCGCTTTTCCTCCGCTCGTACTAATGTGACTTTCAATCCGTCCGAAACATGTTTCGCGATGTCGCTCTGGATAGAGAAGATGTCGCTGAGATCTCGGTCGTACTGATTAGCCCAAACATGCTCTTCGCTTGTAGCATCTATCAGTTGCACCGTAACACGGACCTTAGTCGCTGACTTCCTCACGCTCCCTTCAAGAATCGAGCCTACTCGTAACTCGCTTCCAATCTGTGATATTCCTTTGTCCGTGCCTTTGTAGCGACTGGTCGAAGCTCTTGCAATGACACGTAATCCCTTGACTTGTGAGAGGACAGTGATCAGTTCCTCAGTTAATCCGTCAGCAAAGTAACTGTCATTAGGGTCCGGGCTTATATTGTTGAATGGCAGGATCACGATACGATTTTTCGAATCATTAATTTGACCTTGCGGCATCGAGACTGCCTCCTGCCATGGCAGAATCACCCTGTAGAGGTTTATCGGGACATCGACGTTCTTCAATTTCTGTTCTGGTAGCTTGGCAAGTGGGTGAGGGGTCTTGTTTCTGACCTGTAGGAAGACGGGGTCTGTGATGCAGATTCCTCCAGGGTCAGCGCATGCCTCGATTTTGGAAGCGATGTTCACTGCGTCGCCGAGAATGTCAGACCCACGGTGTACGACGTCTCCTTCATGGATACCGATTCGTATATTGATTCGGTCAGGCTCGGTTGCCGCCAGATTGTGTTCATGCAGTTTTTGTTGAATATCGATTGCGCATAATGTGGCGTCTAGCGCGCTATCAAATTCTAGTAGGAACGCGTCCCCTATTGTCTTGACTTCCCTGCCTCGATGTTTACTCAGGACGGAGCGAGTCAGGGTGTTGTGCTTTTCAAGGAGATGAAGGGCGCGTGCTTCATCACGTTGGCTGAGAGCAGTGTAGCCTACCATGTCCGTGAACATTATGGCTACTAGTCTTCTCTGATCTTCGGTCAAGATAGGAACGATAGAAAAGTCTAGGAAGGTTGGATAAAGCCTTTAGAACTTCATCATCAGGGAATCATCTTCTAGTAACCGTTAGCACCGGTCACTACGTCAACCTGAATTCCTACGTAGGCGCTTTAGCTTCGATAGCAATGATCGCTCTAAGTTTGAGATCTGCTGATTTTTTCGAACCTGCGCTTACTCAAGAAAACTGTCTGGCGTCTCTTGAACCCATTCCAGAAAGCGGTGATATTCGCTCGTTTGTTGAGGCAGCCTGTTCTTAATGCGATTATTATGCCCGAAATATTGCTCAATCGCTGAGTGACAGGTCAGTGTTGCGCAGCCGACGGACTAACTCCTGCAGCATTTTGAGCGCTATTCTCGGCTTCGCTGAAATCAATCCTTTAAACTCCCAGGCGGTAAGAATTAGAACCCGTGATGGTTGAACGGTTACAACATCAGCTGACCTAGGCTGGTTGTCCAAGACAGACATTTCCCCGAAAAATTGTCCAGGACCGAGCTTTGAGAGCGTGTTTCCATCTGATCTAATCTCTACCGTTCCATCTAGGATAAGGTAGAACCCGACTCCTCCTTCTCCCTTCTTGACGATAGTGTGCCCGCTTTCGAACCTACGTTCCCTTGAGACTCTCACCATTGATTTCAGTTCTTTCTTACTCAGACCAGACCATAGAGGAGCTTTCTCGAGCATCTCAATAACCGCGTCGTTTTCCGAACGCCTGAGTTTCATTGTCTCAGTTCCAGGAACTGGAAACAATTCTATTGTGGCTTGTGCTTTAATGTTTGCGCCTGCTAGTTTTCGTGCGTGTACCTATGATCGTTTCCGCAAGGGTTCGTTTGTTAGTTGCACAGGGCTAATCAATCCGTAACCGGATAGTATCATGCTGAGGCCGAGCTGAATCTCTTATCACCACTAGAGAAGATGTGCCAAGAGAACGGCGACAACTTGCAGCCAAAATCGAGTACCACGCAAACAACAAACAACCCAATCATCTATATCCCCGTTATCATGGTGCGGGCGACTGAAATTGAACCGTCGTTATTTGTGTGTGTGGGTCCAGTGGTGCGGGCAAGCGAATTTGAACTCTCTTTACTGTATAACTTCGATGTCGGTGGTGCCTGTTGGTTCAGATACCCCAGGTTCCGTTCATTTGAGCATCATTCTTGTGACTGTCTTCATGGCCAACAGGCAGCGCTGATCTAGTTGTAAGAATGAATTGAGTATTGTGGGAAAGGTTATCGCTTTGCCTTGCTGACTGCGTAATCCACAATATTCTCTGCAGCGTTTATGCCTGTAGCACTCAGTAACCCTCTGAATCCTGGTGAAGCATTGACTTCGATCACATACGGCTTGTCTTCAACTGAAATCAAGTCAACCCCAGCTATCTCCACTCCAACCGCTTCAGCAGCCTTAATCGAGATCTCACTTTCCTCGTTCGTGACTTTGTGTGCGATACCTTGTCCTCCAATGTGGATGTTACTTCGCCATTCGTGAGCTGCGGCGCGGCGTTTCATTGCCGCAACCACTTCGCCGCCTGTGACGAAGACGCGGATGTCTTCCCCTGGGTTCGGCATGTACTTTTGAAGACAGATCATCTGATCTAGCTCGGAGAGCGTGTCGATGATCGGTCCTGCTTCCTTCAGGTCTCTAACCCTCATGACACCGATTCCCTGCGTTCCAGTCAAGAGTTTCAGGACTATGGGTGGAGGTAAGTACTCCATCAGGTCCTCACTCCTGTTTCGTGAAGCAATGAGAATACTCTCAGGAATTCTGATACCTGCTGCGTGAAGGGCCTGCAAGGCAAGATACTTGTTTCGTGCAGTAAGGAGCCCACCGATAGTGAGAGTAGTTGGGATTTGCATCAGTTGAAAATGTTTCAAAAGCATTAGTCCAAGTTGTGTGAGACTTCGGCCGATGCGTGGGATTGCAACGTCTAGATCTGATAATGATCGGTTCTCGCAGATAGCGTCTGCTTTGTTTCCTTCGAGGGTGAGATGGATTCTGGGAGTGTGAAGATAGATCGGTTCTGAACCCTTCTTTTTCACTGCTTCAATAATCTGCGTCGTAGCCCAGAATTCCGAATTCTTTGACAGAATGCCTATTTTCATTTGGATGACCACTAATTCTATGTGGGCTTAATACTCGGATTCTTGATAAATGGTGTGTCGTGGCGGTTGAGGTGACGGACAAAGACCGGATTATAATTGGACCTATAGAATACGTGAAAGTGATCGGCCACTATGGCGAAGCACGCGTTAAGGGGAAAATTGACACTGGCGCTTCGAGGACTTCTGTGGACGTCTGGCTAGCCGCTAACATAGGGTTGGGTCCTACGGGTGATGTGGCGAAAGTCAAGTCTGCACTCGCCACTCAAGTGCGTACTCGACCGCTGGTTCGTGGAGTCGTGGAGGTTGGTGGGGTTAAGTTCGCTCTGCCTGTTACGGTGAACGACCGTTCGGTCATGCGGTATCCGGTTCTGATTGGTATGGACATACTGAAGTCTGGTAGATTCCTGATTGATCCGACCAAGAAGATTTCTGTCAAATATCGTGCTTCGGGTAAGACGTAGAAATGAGCACGATTGGGAGTCGGGTAAAGGCTTTTTGAATCGAGGATGCTCTTGGGCGGTTTGGTTTGAATTGTTCGCTGGTAGAGATTTTCTATCAATGAGCGACCTTGGCGCGGGAGAGATTCAATCTCTCTTGGAGCTGGCTGTGAAACTCAAGGCAGGATCCAAGTCTGGAAACAAACCCAGTTTGACTGACAAAGTTGTTGGATTGTTGTTCGAGAAGCCTTCTACGCGGACAGCGCGAGTTTCGAAACCGCTGTCTACCAACTTGGTGGGCAGGCGATATACCTGAGGGCGGATGAGCTTCAACTTGCCAGGGGTGAACCTTTGAAGGATACTGCGAGGGTTCTCGGTTCATATTTGAATGGGCTGGTCATGCGGACTTACGCTCATCAGAGCTTGTTAGAATTCGCTGAGTATGCTCCAGTTCCGATTATCAATGCTCTTAGCGACTTGGAGCATCCGACTCAAATCATTGCGGATATGCTGACGGTAGTTGAAGCTAAGGGCAAGCTGTCCGGGTTGAGGTTTGTGTGGTTGGGGGATGGAAATAACGTGTGTAATTCTTGGCTTCTCGGCGGAGCCACTATGGGAATGAATGTTGTTGTTTCATGTCCCAAGGGATTTGATCCCGTCAAATCTGTTATAGCGAAAGCGGAGAAGTTGGGCGCACAGTCGGGCGGGAAGATTGAGATGATTCGTGATCCGAGTAAGGCTGTCGAAGGAGCTGATGTCCTCTATACTGATGTCTGGGTCAGCATGGGTCAAGAGAAGGGTGGTAAGGCGAAAGAAAGGAAGTTCAGAGCATACCAGTTGAACTCGAAACTCGCCTCAAAGGCTAAGGATGACTGCTCTGTCATGCATTGCCTGCCTGCGCACAGAGGATTAGAGATAACGGACGAGATGCTCGAGGGAAAGAGAAGTATTGTTTGGCGACAGTCAGAGAACAAGTTGCATGGAGCGAGAGCAATATTAGCTGCTTTTCTCGCCTAACACTTGAGTTGGCAGCTTCCCGAGAAACGCATGTGCCTTCTGCAGCGTATCCTTAGCGTTCTTGTACGTTAGCCTCTCCATGGCCCTATCGTAGGACATCCAGTCGAACCCGACATGCTCCCTTGAAAGGCGGACCTGTTCCGTCTTCGTTTCCAGTAAGTAGAACACAACCTCTTTTCGAACGGTATTACCTGCCCGTCTGTAAAAGTAGCTGATCGGCTCTCGATAGCCCTCGATGAATGTGAGATCAGTAATGCCTGCCTCCTCTTCAGTCTCCCGGAGAACCGTTTCTCTTTCAGTTTCGCCAGTTTCCACGTGACCTTTAACGAAATCCCAATGGCCGCCTTCGTAGTGGAGCAGGAGGTATTTGTTCGCCCCATTCCGGCGGAATAAGACTGCTCCGCACGACTTCTCCGAAGGCATTAGCTTACACTTGCCGAACCTGACGTGTGATAGGGTAATTAATCGTTTGCAGGGACTGAATCAATTGACTTCGATAGGTTGCGAGTTTCTACAGGATTAAAGCAATCGCGAAACCCAATAAGCCACCGAGCAGCAGTCCAACCTAGGATGATCTCTCTAGCCAGTCTATCGTTTCGTACGACGATCTTGCGTGGCACGGCAGCTCCGAGAATTCCTCCCACCAAGGATTGAGGGAGATTGCGAGCGCGATTACGAAGCTGACGAGTAAGAATCCATGAAGAGCTGATCAAGATCACGAGGTTCCAGCTGAGTCCTACAGATGCGAACATCAATGTTCTAGGATTTGAAAGTGCGCGCCAACTGACGTACGCAACACTTAGAAATTATTTGCGCCGAGCACTACGCAGAGGGCGCAAGCTGGAAGCGCAATCAACCCTAAGCGGAACAATTAGCCTGGGCTAGGAAAAGGTTTAGGCGCGCTTGGCTATTTGATCTACTTTATCCTTGAGGTCGGAGCCCTTGTTCATGACGCCGTGTCTCTCGCAGTAGTACAATGTTTCTTTCTCAACGTCGCTGCTTTGACTCATCTTCGACATTTCTTTACCGCAGAGAGGACATTTCACGACGAGGACACAGCTATCGACCAATTACCGATTATTGCTCTCTTTATTTAAGACTGCTCAAAACCCCGGAATTTCAGGCTTGAGCCTTGGCAACCAGCGAAATCACGATGTCAGAGGAGTCTTCTGCCGCCTTAGCAAGCTTCAACACGAAATCACATAGATGTAGTAGTGTTAGTAGTTCGAGGTCAGATGTGCGAGAAGAGTCTGAGCAAGAAATTCCTGAGTTCGTCGGCTTCTTCCTCACCTTTCTCCACCACCAAGGATTTGTTAATAGTCAATTGAGCGTTGATCTCGAGGCATTCGAGCATTCCTTAAAGAATCTCAACGCATGCTAGAAGCTTAGAGTTGGTCCAGTATTCTTTCCATTTCATTTTCCGCCTTGGGAGCCGATGAACTGATCTAGAGTGCCGGCGGGTGGTAATCCGGCAAGCTCTCTGTCGATGTAGCTTTGCACTCTCTTCAAAGTTTTCTCATGTTTCGGGTTCGCAATTCCCAACATTTGCATCATTTGAAGACAGTTTTCGGGGGCGTATCCATGAAAATGGTTATTGAAGATTCCGAAGGTTTTTTTCGTGTTCTTTGTGACTTCCTTGATTTTCGGTACCCATTCTTGGAGTTGTTGGTTCGTGTACCGATAGTTATACCACGGTTGTTCGCCGTGTCCATGCCATCTAATGTAGCCGATTGGCGAAGTAATATGCAATTCAGGTGGTAAGAGTGGTTCGTCGACGATGCAGTAGGCAGCTTCGTATTTGGACAGAATTTGCCACGTCGCCTCATTCATCCAGGAAGGATGCCGGAACTCGACCACGTAATCGTACCTATGTGGAAGTGCTGCTAAGAAATTTTCCAGCAAGTTCTCATCTATCTTCAGTGAAGGGGGGAGTTGGATGAGAAAGCATCCCAATCGATCTTGCGTCAATAGGGGGTCGAATAATTGTACAAATTGCTCTAGCTCATCCTGCGATTTTTCATCCAGTCGTAGCTTCAACTCATGAGTGAATTTCTGATTAATTTTAGCGCTGAACATGAAACCCTTTCTCGTGTACCTTGTCAGGCCGAGAATGGTTCCTTCATCGGGGGGCATGTAGAATGAGGAGTTGAGTTCAACTGTGTCGAAGACGGTCGCGTACTGTTGGAGCATACTTTGTTCTGGGTCATAGAGTGGTCCAAGCCATTCCTTGTAGGACCAGCCAGCACAACCGAACCTCATGTGTTGATTGTCCACTGAAATCGTGAAAGTCCCCCACATCACGAAAGGCGTGATCTTTGATATTTCTCCATTGCGGGGAGTAGTATTCACGGATAGATGAATTCCTCGACCAAAGAGCTAAAGTCTATTCTCTGCTCTCTGACCGTACTTGTTGTGTGTGAATTGAAGTTCATCAGGCTCGCCGAGACGTTTGAGAAGATAGAAGCAACAACCAAGCGTCTCGAGATGACAAGCCTCCTTGTAGACTTAGTCAAAGAGGCGCCAAACGACGAGCTTGGTAGAGTTGTGAACCTGCTGCAAGGTAAATTGTATCCTGACTATGTCGGCGTAGAGTTGGGGGTTGCTGAGAAGTTGCTTACGAAAGCTATCGCGGAAGTGACGGGAAAATCAGAGTCCGTCGTGGAAGTGGTCTACAAGAAAACAGGCGATCTTGGTTTGAGCGTTGAGCAACTCCTCGAAAAGAAATCCCAATCAACGCTAAGCCAGAAGGCTCTGACCGTGAACAGCGTGTATGAAACCTTCGATAAAATCTCCAAATCCTCAGGCTCAGGCTCGGTTGAGACGAAGATTCGTCACTTGATCAGTTTGCTGAGCAACGCTTCCCCGCTTGAAGGGAGGTTCATCGCTCGTATCGCCATCGGTAATCTCAGGTTGGGGGTGGCGGACATGACGTTGTTGGACGCGCTAGCTATAGCCTATGGGGGAGGAAAAGAGGCAAGAGAACCATTAGAGCGCGCCTACAACCTGTCCTCGGATCTCAGTTACGTGGCTGATGTCGTTGCGCAAGAGGGGCTGAAGGGTATTCATAAGTTCAAGATCTCCGTCGGCCGGCCGATTCGGTCGATGCTTTGCGAACGGTTGCCCTCGCGAAGGAAATCCTGGAGAAGCTAGGGGGCGAGGCTGCTGCCGAGTACAAATATGACGGTTTGAGGATGCAAGCGCACATTGGCCGAAAAGGCATTCACCTGTTCTCACGAAGACTCGAGAATATCACTGACCAGTTTCCTGACGTCGTAAAGAGTTTGAGAGAATGTGTGAAGGCCGATGAGGCGATTGTTGAAGGCGAATGTGTTGCAGTTGATCCTCAAACGGGAGACATGCTGCCCTTTCAAGTTATTTCGCAGCGTAGGGGTAGAAAGTATGACATTGGCAGAATGTCTGAAGAGGTTCCCGTCACCGTATTCCTCTTCGACCTTCTCTACATCGACGGCCGTGACCTGACCAAGACGCCCTACCCGAGAGACGGAAGGCACTCGTCCAGGCTACTGCAACCTCAGATCACGTCATGATCTCGGAGCAGTTTGTGATTCGTGACTCTGAGAGGATGGAGGAGTTGATGAATCAGGCGGTCGCATCGGGTTGTGAGGGGCTCGTTGTCAAAAGCATTTCCGACGACTCAATCTACCAGGCCGGTGCACGGGGCTGGCTCTGGATAAAGTACAAGCGCTCTTACAAGGCGGAAGTTCAGGATACAGTTGACCTCGTCCCCGTCGGCGCCTTCGCGGAAGAGGAAGGCGGGCCGGCGGATATGGTGCGCTGTTAATGGCCGTGTACAATGACAAGGATGACACGTTTGAGACTCTCTGTAAACTCGGCTCAGGCTTGAAGGATGAAGACGTTGCGAACCTTCCTAAAATCATGGCGCATCATGTGGTTAAGAAGAAACATCCTCGAGTGAACTCATTAATGGAGCCAGATGTGTGGTTCATACCTATGACGGTGCTGGAAGTTGCTGCGGACGAGATCACATTATCCCCACTCCACACCTGCGCCCGCGGAGCAATCCGCCCCAACAGCGGACTCGCATTACGCTTCCCACGCTTCACCGGCAAATACCGCAAAGACAAATCCCCGGAAGACGCAACAACAACACAGGAAATCCTCGAAATGTACCAGAAACAGTTGAAGAAGATCGAAAGCGTATGATTGTAGACATTCTACAGATGAACTACTTCAGCGGCAAAACAGTAAAGTCTGTAAATCATCTAGAGATGCACTCGTCTACGTTTAGGCGCCTTAATCTTCCAGAAGCCTGCCGAGTCACGATAATATTCAAGGTTCTCCAAGGTCTTAAGTCCTTTGAGTACTCGTTAGTATTCATTAGTATATTTAAGACTTCGCAATGCTCATAAGGCCTCCTAGTCTGCTCATGCCTCAGTCGTCTGCCATGTCCCAGATGCTCGACATTGTCCGATCTCCAGGGATTTCGTGGACAGTTCAGGATCACAATACCGCGTGAAATGATTGAGAAGCTCAAATGGCAGAAGGGCCAGCCTCTATTCATATCCTTAGAAGGATCTAAGCTAGTAATCGAACAGGTAACTAGGAAGTAAAAGTGGGTTCGTGCCGGCCAATTGCAGCACGCATTAGCCGGGGTATCACAGCCGTCGTAGGCTGGGACACTCTTTATTGCCTTAAGAAAGCTTTAGCTGGATTCGATCAGCATGTTTGAGGTCACATTCAGAATACAGCACAATTGCCCTTACACTAGATTCTCAATAAAACATCCCAACGTTCGAATCGTGGAATGGTGCAATAACAAGACGCATGTTATGGAGATTCAAAGCCCTGACATAGCTACTTTCGCAAAGATCAAGGACGACTTGGAAGATCTTCTCATGTGGAAAGGCGGTAAGATTCTTAAAAGGAATTTTGTAAGCGGTGACCTTCAACTCGTTATAAAGACATGTCGCTGCAGCAAGATCTCACCGAACGTTTCAGATGTGATTGAAGGAAATGCGGGTCTGTCGATCCCACCCGACATCTACTATAAAGGTTGGGAAGAGTACAAAGCTATCGGTTTCAGGGATACCGATTACAAAAAGATGTTCAAGGACCTGGGTGCACTCGGACCGATCGAAATTGTGGAGAAAAAGATGTTACCGGAAAGGAGTATGCGAGATACGTTTGCCATTACGTTGAGCACGGTATTCTCTGAACTCACTGAGAAACAAATCGAATCACTGTTAATGGCCCTGGACTATGGCTACTATAAGATATCCAAGCAAATAACGGCAGAAGAGATCGCTGGAAAGAATCACTTCGCTCGAACAACATACGAGGAGCACCTAAGGAAAGCAGAGAGCAAGATCCTGCAGGCAATCTCTCCTTACGTTCGTATGTACGGATTTAAACGTGCACTGGAAGCTCCTTCACCGCTCTTGGCCAAATGATGATGTGCCTGCCCTGACCACCCGCTGGGTCGTAGAATCGGCTCCGTTCTGCAGTAACTTCTATTATCACATCAGCCTATACTCTATACGGCTATAATGTTCTCTCGGATTTTGGTGGCAGTTGACGGCTCACCGTTCGCGGAGAGAGCTCTAGAACACGCAGTGGATTTGTCCAAGAAGTACAATGCGAAATTAATCATCGTTCACGTAGTGCTTCGCAGGTTCTATGCAGTTACGCCTTCCGAGGCAGGTGTGCTTGCAACGACCGTTTTTGTGAAGGAGATGGAATCTGAGGGCAAGAAGATTATTACCAAATCAGAGGCAGTTGCGAAGGCAGCTGGTGCGGAGTACGAGTGCAAGCTCGTACAAGGTGTGCCCGCAGACGAGCTAGTGAAGATCGCTCAAAAAGAGAAAGTGGACCTTATCGTAATCGGAAGTAGGGGACTTACGGAAGTGCGAGCGTTCCTGTTGGGAAGTGTTTCGGATAAGGTTAGCCATCATTCAAAGTGCCCGATCCTAATCGTAAAGTGACATGCAGGAAAACTAGAAGGTAAGAGACGTATCTCCGATACGAACTAGACGGCAGAATTAAAGCGAATCGTTAGTTCAGTAACTCGGGCCGGTTTCAGATTCAGAGGGTGGAGGAGACTCTGAAGGCATAGATTCCGATGGCGGAGCCATCGATTCAGTTGACATTGGAGGAGGAGACTCGGGCATCGTCAGTTTAGGTGAG
The DNA here is from genome assembly GCA_963783645.1 of Candidatus Bathyarchaeota archaeon. Classification (GTDB taxonomy): domain Archaea; phylum Thermoproteota; class Bathyarchaeia; order 40CM-2-53-6; family 40CM-2-53-6; genus FEN-987. Next base: position 44,457 of record CAWAOH010000017.1, read on the forward strand.
GGTTCTTGAACTATCTTCTTTTTCGCCTTCGCTTTTTTCTTCTTAACTATTCGCTTTGCTTTCTTCTTCGCGCTTTTCTTCGTCTTGCGCTTAGCCAAACAATTGCACCGCCCTACTGTCGACCCCTTTACCATAATAATTCTTCGATGATATGCGGAGGACTGCACACATTTTCTTGCCTATCTAGCCGCGAAAATTGCTCCTCACGTTTCAGCCTAGAGATGTGTTATCGAAGGATTTTACCGTCCTCGTCCAGAGCATTCAATCAGAATTGAACGGTTGTTTGAAGTTTAAGAATGCACGGAGTTCTCCGCTCTCTTTGAGTCATATGGGGGTACTCAACGAAGGCGGTACACTGCGGCGACGACTTCACTGATCCAACCCGGATCAGTTGTTGTTCCAATCTATCAGACGTCCACGTATAAGGAGACGGAGCCTGGAACGGGGAATTACGTCTATTCGAGAACAGGTAACCCCACCAGAAATGTTCTCGAGCGAGCTATCGCCTCTCTGGAGGAGGGAAAATACGGACTGGCCTTCTCGTCAGGAATGCGGCCGAGAGTACCATTGCCTTGAGTTGCCTACGCAAGGGGATCATGTGGTTGCGGTGAAGGACCTCTACGGAGGCGTCTTTTTGACCGCGTTCTTTCGAAGCTGGGAATCCAATTCACATACGTCGAAGGAGCCGAGCCAGCCCAATTCGAAGCCGCAATGAAGCCAGAAACCAAGATGTTTTGGGCAGAATCTCCCAGCAACCCGCTGCTCAGGATTGTAGACCTAAGGCGGACAGCCGATGTTGCTCACAAACACAACTCGATATTTGTCGTGGACAAGACCTTCATGAGCCCTTACCTTCAACAGCCACGGAAACTAGGTGCCGACATCGTCGTCCACAGCACTACCAAATACCTGGGAGGACACAGCGATCTAATCGGCGGAGCCGTGGTCGTTTCCGATGAGGAGCTGCATCAGAACATCAGATTTGCACAAAATGCAGTAGGGGCCGTTCCAGGTCCACTAGATTGTTGGCTAGCCTTAAGAGGTACCAAGACGCTTGCCATAAGATTGGAGAAGCACTGCAGCAGCGCTATGAGGATAGCCAACTTCCTTTCAACCCACGAGAAAGTGCTTCAGGTCTTCTATCCGGGCCTTGAATCGCATCCAAATCATCAAGTCAGAAAATCGCAGATGCGTGCTTATGGAGGCATGGTGAGCTTCTATCTCAAGGGGAATTGCGAGTCTTGCAAGAGTCTGCTGAGAGAGTTGAAAATCTTCACTCTTGCTGAGAGCCTTGGCGGCGTGGAATCCCTGGCCGATCATCCTGCGTCTATGACTCATGCCTCAGTTCCGAAAGAAGAACGCGAGAAAGTAGGGATCACCGACTCGCTGATCCGTCTGTCCGTCGGCATAGATGTTGAAGATCTCGTAAGCGATTTATTCTGCGCATTGGAGAAAGTTTGAACGTGATACTGTATGTCTGACGAGAAATCTAGTGAGATAACCTTCGACGAGTTTAAGAGAATCGATGCGCGGGTAGGGACGATTACACAAGTTGAACGGGTCCCGAGAACAGAGAAGCTCTACAGGATTCTGGTAGATCTCGGGTCGTTAGGAGTCAAGCAGACTGTTTCAAGTCTGGTCGGATACTACGAACCCAATGAGCTTGTGGGAAAGCGGGTTGTTTTCCTCTTCAACCTCATACCCACCAAGTTTGCGGGCGAAGTATCGCAGGGGATGCTTCTGGCAGCCGAGCAAAGCGAAAAGATCGCGCTTCTTACAACCGATCGGGAGATTCCGAATGGCTCGAGAATAACTTGACTTGCTGGTGTGCGAATTAACTTCAACCTTTAAATGGAATGCCGACTAACATGATCTAAACTTCTCGAGTTCGCCAGATTCAGAAGGTAACAGTTTGCCCAGGAAAGGCCCAACAGAACAGGATGTCCTACGTATCGTCATGGAACTAGGAGACATGGGTATTCTTCAATCAGAGCTGTGGAAGAAGCTCACTGCAGATAGTCGTGAAGGTTCACGGGCGATTCTAAGACTCGAGAAGAAGGGATTGATCGCGCGAAAGAAGGAGCTGCATGACGGCCGATGGACTTACCGAGTCTTCGCCAAGCGAAGATATTCCACAATCGATTCTATAATGGACGTCCCATGTGCGTTTTGTGATTTGAAAGGCAGCTGCCCTCAGACCTGGATCATGAATCCCAACAAGTGTGAGAATCTCACCAAATGGCTGGAAAATCTAGCAGCTTCTGTAAAAGCGGTAGCGAAAAGTGCCGAATGAATGGTTAAGAAAACGGAGAAAGGATCATTTCCATCACCTGGCCAAAGTGCGAGGTTATCGAAGTAGGGCAGCGTTCAAACTCCAACAGATCACAAAGCGGTATGTTGACTTCATCAGACGAGGAGATTCAGTCCTTGACCTGGGCGCAGCTCCAGGCGGATGGTTGCAAGCAGCACATCAAATTGTGGGCAATCACGGATGTCTCCTAGGCGTAGACAAAGAACCGATAACAGACTTACCATTCGAGAACGTCAAAACCATCATCGCAGATATCTTGGACCAGAATGTGCTATCGAACATCGAATCGTATGGCCCGCGTAAATATGATGTGGTCCTATCAGATCTCGCTCCGAAGGTGTCGGGCGTGTGGGAAGTAGATCATGCTCGGCAAATTGACTTGGCAAGATGTGCGTTAAGGATTGCATGCAGTGTTCTAAAGCCGTCAGGCAGTCTTTTGGTCAAAGTATTTCAGGGGTCAGAAATCAATGACTTCCGCAACGAGATGAAAGTGTGCTTTCGCTTCCTGCGAATTGTCAAGCCGCCTGCAAGCAGAGCTGAAAGTGCAGAATTGTACTTCCTCGGCTTAGGTTTTCTTGGCCAGAGCGAAAGCACTTCGAATGTGCTGATCTGACGCATCAGTTCTAAACCCATTCGGATGGAAATGAGTCAGCGTGGCCACATGACTCTGGGATCGAAGCTGGGTGATGATTTCTCTCAGCCACGGGGGATTCGTTCGGAGCTTACGCGCTATCCTGTCAACTCGATTGTAGAAGGACGGAGCGTCTAACTCTCCTGTGATGCGGTCCAATAAGGTTTGAAGTTCTGATAACCGCGAGGAGGCAATTGTGCCTGCATGCTCATTCATCCTAGTTACAAGCTCAGCATCCCACAGCTTGCCTAGCCATAATGGACCGAGAATCTTCTCCTTTGAACCGCAATTTTCGCAGGTGGGTTGGTATTCGTCGAGTGTTTTTCGCGTAGTACGGTGTAAACACGTTGGGCAGTATTCCAAGAACCCTAAGTTCTTGATTGAATCGTTAGACGCCCGTCTTCCTTTGTTGACTTCCACATAGACCCTAGCGTAGTGATCTGAGGCATGAGTGAAAACAACGCGTACGCCTAGCTGCAGCTTGCCTGATGTTAAGCTAAGGCACGCGGCCAGAACTCGTACAGCAATTTCCTTCTCAAACTCAGTACGGACAGCTACAACACCGTATTTTCTGAAACATGCCGAAGACCTCACTCCTGTGAGAGGTGCCATGTCTGTTGCGGTCGCAGCTAATATTCCTCCGTCTGCTGTGCAACGTAAAGCGCTCTCGAAGAACGGAGCAGGAGATCCAAAAGGATCGAGATCCACGAAATCAAACCTGCTTTCTGTATTGCCCAGAAGCAGGCTGATCGCATCTGCTTTGACTACAGACACCCGTTGAGTGAGATCGTTCAAGCGGATCATGCGATTAGCATAATCTACTGAGGCAAGGTCTACATCTGAAGCCGTAACGCTCTCAACGTTGGGACATTCCAAAACGTACCGTATAGCTCTCACGCCTGAAGCCGTCATCGGATCACAAATTCGAATCCGACTGTCGCCAAAATGCGATCTAACAAAAAGAATGCCTAGGTCACGATTCATCCCCATCTTGGGATTGTAGAAGACTTCGTGATTAGAATCGAAACAAAGCTTGGCGTTTCCTTCAATCACGTCTCCTATCGGATGCACCGACAATTAAAGCACCTGTTGTGTAAGTTCGTTCACGATCTCCGACGGGATTTCACCCCTATTATGCGAGTTGAGTTCGATTATTCGACAATTCACATTTGATTTGATTGAATTAACCAGTGGATGCTTACTGTTTTTGTGGATTGTGCCGATCAAATTCTTCTTCGACGCCAAGGCGAATTCAACGGCAAGAATGAATTGCGTTGACTTCAACTCCATGGGTCCTATTTCGTCAACTATCACAACCTCCGCTTCGATGGCTGCTTTTCTGATCGCGGCAGCTCCAATCCTCTCAATGTCGGGTATGTTAACGTAATATTTGCCTACAGTCGGCGCACCGTCGGATCTGTCATCCGAATGAGCCAAGATGCCAACCTTATGTGTGAAGATATCCTCGAGTTGGAATCCGATCCTCTCTCCAGAGCTTCTTATTTCGCTTGAGATCATTCCTTCCACTTTCTTCCCACGAATTTCGAGATCTCTTGCGATTAGTCGAATTGCGGTGGTCTTCCCGATTCCCGGTTGACCAGTGAGAAAGATGCGGGAAGCACACATATTCTCTGTACGATGTAGTCGCAGCTATTAACTACCAAAGCTCTGATCTTGATTGGACTAGGCGACCTGTTTCATGGATGGCACGGCTGGAGTAGACGACGCAGGTCGAGGACCTATAATTGGTCCTCTGGTCATTGGTGGAGTCGTTCTTCCACGTGAGTGCATCAAAGACTTGCTCAGCATGGGTGTCAAAGATTCTAAACTCCTAACGCCAATCACGAGAACCCATCTAGCAGAGAGGATAAGAGTACTTGCTACGCGAATGAGTTTACGGGAGATTCAGCCCAAGGAAATTGATGATGTAGTATTACACGGTGTCAAATTGAGGAAACTCAATTACCTGGAAGCCAGAGTAATGGCTGAAGTAATAAACGAATTGCGGCCCTCAGAGGTCTATGTTGATGCCTCAGATGTAAACGAGAAGAGATATGGAGAAGATGTACGCAGTTTTCTCACCAACGAATTGAAAACGATCAAGATAGTTTCAGAGCATCATGCAGACAGAAACTACCCTCCAGTTTCAGCTGCGAGTATTATCGCGAAAGTCCACCGTGATCTGGTAATAGAGAATTTGCATGCTGAGTACGGTGACTTCGGGTCTGGGTATATTACTGACCCCAAGACCATGCGGTTTCTTCGGGACTATAGGCGACTCCATGATGCTTATCCTCCCATAGTCCGAGTGTCGTGGAAGACTGCGAAGGAGATTGAGGATGAACTTGTTCAATCTCGTTTTGGTGCGTAATCCGTCAGCTCTTGTGGTACACCGAACCCTATCACGACGAGAGTGTGGAATTTCCCCACGAGCTCTGTAACTTCAGGTCGGTAAAGAAACGTCTGTTCTCTATGCTTATACATTTCATGAAATGAATCATCTGTCCTCCCCAGAATCTTCTGAATGGTGAAAGTCTCGATTCGATCTCCTGCGACTGTGTAAATTGATCTTCCCATCTCCATTCTGCGTAGAATTACGAATGGAATCCGAAGTCTGTCGTGATATTCCGTTGGCACTATCTTAGCAAGCTCTTGCAGCTCAGATCGTCGAAGGAGGATGGTTCCTTCGCTGGCTTCTATTGTCGGGTCGTTATTTGTTGCTAGAAGCTCACTCAAAGTACGCCTCTGCCTCGGCAAGTGATTATTCAGTTTCTGAATTTCATAACCGATGAATGCGTCAAACGCTCTATCAACCGCGCTCCTGGAATCGTACATTCTTACTCACGTCGAGCAAGAACCATTGCGTGATCCTGCTCGTACGGCTCTAATCGAATTGTCTGCAGGATTTCGAACTTGCGTCGTTCCAGGACCTTGATCTCTTGCTTGAAGACATCCGGTGGTTCCATTGTAACGTCGACGCTTCTGGACTTGATGGCGATCAAAACCGAACCTTTCGGCTTGAGGAACACATCGGCATTATCGGCGAGAATCTTTCCTTGCTGCTGTTGAGCAATGTCGCAGTAGATAAGATCAACTGGGGAGACAAGCGTTTTGTATTTTTCGGGCATTCGTGCGTCTGATAAGATCGGGTATACGTTTGGTCTATGCTGGCATAGTGTATCTATGAGCTCTCGCATGCTTCGTTGAGCGAACTCAACACAGTATACTCGTCCCTCCGTTTCCACAATGTCACTCACGTGACTGGCAGTGGTTCCGGATGCCGATCCAAGATACAGAACTGTAGATGCAGTTTGCAAGGGTGGGGCGCTGATGTTTCTTAGGATGGCGGCGGCGAGTTTACTTCTGTAGGCATCCCAAGTCCTATACTCCTTGTCGCCATCGGTAACAAGCGATTCCCCATACACGCTCACGCCAGGAGCAAGGTTCTTAGTGGCGAGCCGCTTCGAGCCATCCTCGAGGGTTACCCAGAATACGCCTTCGTATCTGTCATCCTTTCTAGCGTTTGCGCGCAAAATCCCTCTTCTTCTGTTGCCTCTGCTGTGGCGACGGTGGGGGAGTCTTGTACCTGTCCTTTATTTCATCGATTTTCTTGTTCACGTTGTCACGCAATTGTTCCCCCATGAATACACCCCCGAAGGCGTCAACTCTAGCTGCGATGGTAAGTTTGCCTGATAATGCTCTTGCAATCTTTCCCCTCTGCCATCGCGGGGATTGGTGTATTGCCGTGTGTTGGAATATCACTCCGTGTTTGGGGGGTCTTGCTCCTGTCCTCAGAGAGCGAAACAGAGCCTTTTCCGCACCTAGCACTTGGAGTGTGCTTGAGGGCATTTTTGCTAGATTGTCTAGACTCCCTGCAATAGAAATAAGTCGAGCAGATAGTGGTGCCCCAACAATCGCTGTCATGTTTGGTGCGACCTGTTTAAGGACAGCGTCGACATATGACTCGCTTTTTCCTCTGAACTTGTACAACTCCAACATGAGCTCACAAAATGATTTTAGAACCTGCAAGTCAGTCTCTTCAATTTCGCCACCCATAGATCGTCGAGCTGCTGCCGCGAGCTGATCAGCAGTTTCGCTGGGTATGCCTTCGGTAACTAAATTTTCCGTTGTGAAGTTTCTGCGACTTCCTAACTTCGCGACCAGCCTCGCATAAGTATCATGCTTCTCCACAATGCGATCCATTTCGGGAAAGTGTAATCCGTACCATTCGCGAACTCGTCCCGCCAGTAAGTTTAGCGTCTTATCTAGATCATCGATGGCACGTACTGCTTGGACGGCACTTAGGTCACGTCGGGTAGACGCAGAAGCTATTCCTGCTCGAGCAATCTCTACGGTGACTTGACGGGCGAATTCATTGTAAGCGCCGGATGATCGAAGTACTGGAAGATCGAGTGATTGCTGCTGAAGCCAAGTGTCTCGTCCCTTCCATTCGGATCCTAGTTTATTCCGGAAGTTCTCAGCAACAGGATTTCTTCTAGTAACCGCCTGAAGGTTTCCTTTTTCCGCTGCATTCGCAAGAAGTTCGTTTTCGAAAACGAGTGTCGCTGATTTGCCTGAATTTCTTAGAGCATCCAAAACGTTACTAGTGATTATTCCTTCCTGAATTTGCTTTAGCTCGGCAGCAGCCAGATGCGGAGCCTTTGCGAAAAAGCCTTTGTCTAGTACATTTAGCTTATCGTCAACAACGAATACTCCGATAGGTGTCTCAACAACATATACTTCCAATTTTTACCAATCCTGCGCCAGTCACAGGCCTGTAATGGCCTCGAAGGTAGAGGATAACGCGACTAGAATAAACGTTTGTGATTGTGCTAAAGAAGTTTTGACGATCTATAGGCGATTTTTCCACCAATGATAGTCATCAGAACTAGAATTTGTGAGATGGTCGAGACTGGAACTTCACGAGGGTCTTCCTCCAGAACTACTAGGTCAGCTAGTTTTCCAGTTGTCACGGTGCCTTTAGTGTGCTCCTCAAATGAAGCATATGCGGCATTCCTAGTGTAGAGCGAAATCGCATCGTTCACAGTTAACACTTGAGCACCTGAACGGTCAACTGCAGCACAAATTCCCAGCAAAGGCGACAAAGGTTCGATGGGACAATCAGATCCGGCCACTGTCAACACGCCCATTTGTTTCATGGTCTTGAATGCATATGTGTAACTTGCACGTTCAGGCCCAAGCCGAGATTCTATCCACGTATCCGATGTTACGAAGTTAGGCTGAATAGACACCACAAGTTCTCTTGATCCCATCCTCGGCCTGTGATCCAGTCGTTGTATTCACTAGCTCCGACTCGTATTCGATCCTTCAATTCATGAATGCTCTGAGCTCCACGGAGGTCCAAGGTCTTGAGTGAAAGGTCGAATTCGACCAAATGATTATGGCAATCGATGAGTCCCGGAAGGATTGTTTTCCCATGCAGATCGATCGTTTTGGTCTTGGGTCCAGCGAGTTCCATGATGCGTTCCGAATCGCCCACGTCGATGATACGATCGCGAAGAACCGCAAGAGCTTCCGCTGTTGGATGCGAAGCGTCCATGGTAATGATGTTGGCGTTAAGGAGAATGAGGGACGGATGGAGAGTAGGGGACTTACTTCTTCTTTTCCGCTTTCTTCCATGAGACGAGAATCTTTTCGACCTTTTCAGGCCACTCAATCTCTCCGCCGCAATGGTCGCAGTATTTGGCAGAGAGAAAAACCTCACGTTTGCAACTCTCGCAGAAGAAACGCTGCTGTTTTTCGACTGTTTCTGTCACGGTCATCGCAACGCACGAGTCGAAAAACGCGTCTTAGACCATATTTTGATTTACAGCGTTTTGATCTCAATCTCAGGCAATCCTTTGCCTGCGTCTGAACAGCATTATTGCAAAGTTCAAGGTAACACAGTTAGTCATAGCTCTCCCAAATGGTTCACGCTATAAATAGGAATACACCAATAGCGGTGCAAGGTCGCGAGTTTGTCGAGCGCGATTCGAAGAGTGGTTTGGTGGGTGTTCACTGGAAATCGTGGTGGACCAAACCGGGCTCGGGTAGTCGTTGCTTTGAAGGAACGACCAATGAACGCTAATCAGCTCGCCGAAACTCTGGGCATGGATTACAAGACGGTACGGCATCATTTGAGCGTATTACTCAAGAATCGACTAATACTCGGTGAGGGCGAAGGCTACGGGATCATGTATTTTGTCTCACCTGAATTTGAGCAGGCATACGATGAATTCGTGAGAATTTGGGATAGAATTGGGCGAAAGTAGATAATGTGAGGACCAACTAGACAAGTGAAAGAGTTTGGATTTAATTCACGAAGTATCTGCACTATTCTCGTTTGTGAACGTTCTTCTGTTGCTTGGATTGATCTGGGTTTACGGGAATGGGTTCCGTAAGATTAGAGCGCAGTTTACGGCTGGTCTCCTGTTCTTCGCGGGGCTGTTCCTAGTTCAGAATTTACTTGCGCTTTATTCTTTCTTGGCTATGTTCATGTACTACGCGACGGACGTCGGCGGATTTGTGCTGGCTTACACGATCGTGCAGACCCGGGACTCGTAGTCCTCCTCTGGCTTAGTCTCCGCTAGCTAACTCATTAAGCGCTGGCTCTTAGTTACGTGGAATACTCTTGAGGCAATACCGGCAGGGAACTTTCGACAAGCGCGTCGCCTATGGTCAACGAGAACGTAAACTGAGACTAGTTGCCAGAGGAATTCTTGATGGATTCAAAGTCACTTGTCGCACGGAGAATATCGCCAAGAATCTGGCATATGCGCTCAGGATTAGAGCGGAGAGAATCACGAAGGATGAGGACCTTCAATTTGGAGTCAAGGTGAGAGTTGAGGGAAGAAAGGTCTATGCCATACGGATTAAAAAGCACATTGTCTAAATTCTGTCCGCAATCCATAAAGAAGCTAGACGTCTATCATTAGTTGTGTCATCGCTTGCCTAATTCCATGTGGTTAAGTGAATACGAACAGAACGAAACTACATGCCCCTTTGCCGAGAAAGTCTGTCTCGAATGTGATTTCGCGGAGCGACTACCACTAACTGGAGTTCCCGTGGATTGTAAACGAGGACACATCGAGAAAATTAAGTCACTCTGGTTTTACATGTTCAAGGGCTACAAGCACAAAGCATAGAATCAGCAGAGATCTCAGTGTTCTGCCTTCGTTATCCAAACAGATTAATGAAGCTCAGACTCCAATTACTAGATGAAGCCGCTGTGAATGCGCTAATTCATGTTGGCTAAGTAGGCCGACTTAAGCATTCGAGATGATTGCAGTCTTGGTGTAATGGCTGCAGCAAAATTGACACTAAACTGTCGCGAACAATCAAGTCTCCCTGAGGCAGGTACAGACTAGGTTGGAGTACTGATGAGTCTCAACTCGTGCTTCTATCATTCAAACCTACCCGCAATGTTGATCTGTTTCCGCTGTGGACGAAAAATCTGCAGTTCATGCAGCAAATCGTACAATGGGATGACGCTGTGCCCGAACTGCTATCACACAGTCCCCGCACCTGCGCCTGTAGCACCTGTGCCGGTACCCACCCCTCCAGTCGGGGCATTCGGATCTCCTCCCCCACCTGTCGGGTCTACATCTGTCCCCGTCGGGGCTTTCGGACCTGGATGGTACGGTCCGTATGGAAAAGCACCGTTACTCGTCAAGTCGTGGTGGCTGCCTGCAGCATTAGTCGCTATTGCAGCTGGCCTTATCATGGCAAATGGAATTGCTCTGCTGTCACCGGGATTTTTTGCTACGTGGAGCGCCTTCCTTCCATGGTTGCCCGCTTTCGGTTCATTCGGTTTCATACTTGGAGTTGTTCTGGGCTTGGTTCTCGTAGGAGCAATCATAATGGTGTTCCTGAAATTCCGGATACTCGCTGCCTTCGTCATATTTCCGACAGCAATCCTAAGCTTCTTCATTGGTGGCGGATTCATACTCGGCATTATACTCGCCATACTGGGCGGAATACTCCTGCTACTGAAGTGAAGGGCCGAATTTCCTTATTGTTGAATGCGCGCTACTAATCAAGGAACGTTCCAGAACGTTTCGAAACAGCAAGATGTTACTCAGTTTCGGAACGCGGAACGTTTCGATATACAGCTAACGTTGGTAGATATGCAGGACCCGGAGTACCTGCAGACAATGGTCAGAGTTGGTGCGGCCGCCGAGAACCACTGATTCAAACATGGTTCCCACGGTCTCGGCCTAGGTCACAAATCTCAGACGATCGTAGAATAGTACCTGCAGACATTTTTGCTTTGTTATGGACATGGTGCGCACCACTGTAGCCACACACACTAACCCTCTCACATGAGAACTCAATGAAACTGTTACGACAGTTGAATTTTGCAGATGATCAGCGACCGTTCTGCCTTAAGGTCTTTGATTCGTGTTCTGTGCCTACGCCATGGAACGGATGACTTTGCTTCGTCGTCATTGGACACTGAATGATTCGTCACCAAGCTTATAGCGTCGTCTCGAGGAAGTGGCTAGGTAGGTCACCTGGGTGTAGAAGTTGCGGCGGCTCATCTGCGTGGTCGTCGTGGCATTGTTGCTGGGAGCGGTCGGCTTTCAATCTATTTCTGGTCTGGCGATGGCTGAAGTCGCAAACAGCAAGATTGAACATATCATATTCATTGTTCAGGAGAACCATTCTTTCGATAATTACTTTGGGACGTATCCGGGGGCCAATGGGTTTCCTCTCGGCATTTCGATTCCAATGGACCCGACCCAGTTGAACTTGGGATCCGTAAGGCCTTACCACTTGAATGTTGCGCAACCGATTCTCATAGTGGGTGATGAATTGCCTCCCGGCATCTCTGACCGCAATTTACCGGTACATACAGCTGTCAGTTCCACATGATTCCTATCAGGCGCCAGCAATCGGAGGCACCCCAATTCCTACGTGCTCGTAGATGCTGTTTCCTTCACCGAAATATGCTTCGTAGACGTGCTGGTAGGTGGCGTCAGATATCTCCTGGTATAGATTGGGGTGAACGGTGGTGTAGGAAGTTGTTCGAGCATTTGTTCGATGCATAGGCGTACTGCGGCGCGAGACTGTTGTTTCTTGCGCCAATCGAGCACCAGCTTCTCTTTCTTCAGGGTCTGCAGCATTTCCCTAGCCACGTTCTTGACCTGTTGCTCGTCTTTCTTTGTCAGTTTCACTTTCGGTTTGAGGAGAATGTCGAAGACAGCAAGCTCTTCTTCAGAGAGGTTCTCTGATATGCTTCGTTTCTCCTCTTCCTGCAATTTCCGTGTAAATTCCAACAGTTGCTTGAAGAACTCTTCTACGTTCATGCTTCCGGCGTTGTAGTCGTCGATCATTTTCTGGAATCTCTCTAAGAGGTCCAAGCGAGACCGGTTCAGTTGCACCATCTTTTGGAGCCTATCCCTAATTGATGCTCGCAATCGTTCCACCTCCATCCGTTTCTTTTTGTGCTCGAAATCTTTCCCGAGCGCTTCGAAATTGATCTTGCTCAGATCAAAAGGTTGACTTGGTTTCTTCAGGTAGTCTTGGGCGAAGACCGATCTATCCAGTAGCTCTTCAATATCGGCTTTGATGTCTGATATGTCTGCTTGTGGGGTGAGAGAGCGAATCTTAGCAAGATAACAGCAAGCGAGACGCAAATTGACATGAAGTCGTTTGACGGCGGGGTCAGGTTTGATCGCTCTGAATAGCCTCGTTACTATTTGCACGTGAGTGGTATACCTGCCTTTGGTGTCGTCGTTGATCAGAATTGCCTCGACAGCATCGTCCAGGTACTTGACCCGCTCGAAACCATCTGCCTTAGTCAGCTTGTCAAGATCTATCCCCAGTTGTGTGCAGAACGTCGTTGCTTCATTGACGGCTTTCTTGAGTAATTCTACAAGCTCCGTCTTGTTCTTCACCGGAGCCTCGCCTCCTCCCGCAGAAGGAGCATAGATTGCTAGAGCTTTCTCAAGGTCACGAAACACACCGACATAATCTACAATCAAGCCGTTCGTCTTATCGTGAAATACACGGTTTGCTCTAGCGATAGTCTGCATCAAGGTGTGGTTGCGCATGGGTTTGTCGAGGTAGATCGTTGAGCAGCAGGGTACGTCGAATCCTGTCATCCACATAGCACAGACAAATACGATTCTGAATGGATCTTTCGGGTCTTTGAACTTGTCATCGAGTTTCTCTTTGACCATTCTTCTGCGGTGTGGTAAATATCCACTCCCTTCTTCATGTCTTCGATTTCGTTTTGTGATTGGGATACTACCACAGCCATGTCAGTCGTCTGCATGAGTTCGATAGTTCTCTCCAGCTCCGACCTCGTCTCGTGGTCAGCAGATTTCAGTTTGGACCGGAGATCGCTTAGATGTGCCTTCCAATGCCTCCGTACATTATCATACATCTTGACTGCTGTGACTTTGTCGATGGAGACTATCATGGCCTTGCCTTGGTAACCTCGACTTACGAAGTGCGATACGATGTCTTTCGCTATCTTCTCTAAGCGGTCATTTCGGGTGATGAGATGGTATTCTCTGGAAAACTCCCGAGCCACCTTCGCTTCCTGCTTCTCATCCAGTTCAGCGTCTTCGAGGAGTCGAGTCATTTCTTCCTTGAAGTCCTTGTTGGTTAGCTGGAGTTCTGGGATGCGATTTTCGTAGTATAGTGGGACAGTGGCCCTGTCCTCTACTGATTGTTGGAAGTTGTAGATGCTAACGTAGTCACCGAAGACTTCGCGAGTCTTTTCTTCTCCCACTAGGAGTGGTGTTCCAGTAAAAGCGATGAAGGCGGC
>CAWAOH010000018.1:0-33899 GCA_963783645.1 Candidatus Bathyarchaeota archaeon
CAGATTCGATCTTTGTCTTCCGGATGACGATTCCGTCGGGCCAGTCTCCATGGACGAGTGCGCTACGGATAGCGTAAGCTTCATGAATGGTCGACTCAGCACCCAAGAAAAGGGTCAATGTTCCAGAGATAATTCATACAAAATGGGATGAAATGCTCACACCATACATCAGCATAGCCTCCAAGGTTAAAGAGCGATCAAGTAACCGCTTTGATCAGAGCTTCAAGACGAGATACGGAATTGTTGTCGACCTGAGAGACTTTGCTTCCAGAATGGAATCAGTCCTTTACAAGCTGGGCTGGGCGGCTAGGAGTCTGGAATATCTGTTGGAGGTCTATGGAAAATACACCGGGTCTTTTGATGCCAGCATGCGTGGCATGACGGACTCTATTCCAGAGGATTTCATCTTCCAAGAGGATGTTTTCTTTTATTTTGCATATTCTGCGCTAGATATTGTCGGCGGAATAATCGACACGTTGGTTGAAACTGGGATCGACAAACGCAACGTGTCATTTCACAACTGTATTGGATTTTCTAGCTAGCTAGAAAGAGTCCCTTCGCAGGATCTCTGATCGACGAGTTAAAGAAAGATAGCGACACAGGATGGATTCGCGAATTTCGACAATACAGAAACTTTGTCACTCATCACTCGGCAATCCGTCCACACACACGATTCAGTCATACGGCGAGTAGCAAGACAACTGAGATCAACCTGTTTATGCTTCCAGATGATCCTAGCGAGACATCGTTCACTTATGAGAAGAAACGAGAACTTGTCCGTATTGTCAGGAAGTTCTTACTAGAGAGCTTGATGTCATGAAAGTTCTCCTTGAGTTTGTTGAGAAATTGATGTGAATGAGCTTGCCTGTGACCATCCTCGTTCTGGGGGGGGGGTGCCTATAGTGGTGCGGGCGACCAAATTTGAACCGTAACTTGGGAGCTTCCTATTCAGTCACTTGCTTCGTAGTGGTTGTCGTTGTTGTCGTTGTTGTGCATCATCGCGGGGGTATTACAGATTTTATTTTCGTTTCCCATTCGGCGGGTCGGCTGACGTGGAATTTTCGCTTTTCGATTGTTTCTGGTGCGTCTGTGGTTGTCTCTTGACGCCACTTCCACAGCCAATCTTTTCCTTAGCCCTCCCTCGATCCATGCGTTTTGAACTGATTTAAGCTCGGCTGAAAATTCGATCATCTTCTCATTCGATTTTCCGCTTTCAGTTTCGAATGTGAGGTGGTTGTCGGTGAGCGTCAAAGTCCCCTTTATGTCCGTTATCTTCTCCGCATTTTTCTTGCAATAGTATGTGCTCGTCGCCCTTCGGCATTGTCATGGGTCCTTTCGCTTCAGTTTCATTGACCATTCTTCATCGTCTTCATCATAGCGTTCTTACGCATATAAGGCTATCATTCTACATATGTATCTTTATACGTGCAGGACACTATACCACATTTCCGTGGGGTAGGTGCAGTTATGCAAGGAGTCGCCCACTACTCTTCGATCTTGCAGGTTGTCGTAACCAGTACGGCTATGCTGCGTGTTTGACGTGTGCGGTTGGGGGGGGTGGGTATGCTGGTGCGACCACACACACACACTTTTTGACGACGAACGACCCAAATAACGACGGTATGGATTTTTTTTCAATTATTTTTTCTTGCGAGATACCCATATAATCCATAAAAAAAACAATTGTAGCTACTGCTCCGTAATTTCACAAAGAAATCCCCAAATGCCCTGAATGCTCCAAGAGCACTGAAACAGGTCCGAGAATAGCGGAACGAGTTCGACGAGTTGGAAATCTGCTGGGGCGAACACCAGAAGAGATTAGAGCTCTTTACTCAGCGCAGCATCTCGTTCACGGAAAAATACAACTCAAGAGCGAGAAAGAGATCGAGACCTTGCCACAGTTGACTCAACAATTGAGGGCACTCGTTGTCGATGCAATAAAGGCGCACTCTAGAAGTTTGCCAAATCGGCACCTCCTTTGATCGAGACCAACGTTCCTATCATGTGGAGCCCGCTAGCGCTACATGGAACCGCCAAAGACCTGCCCTGGCCCTAAAAGAAGGTCGATCTCGGATCGTTGATTTCTCTGCACCTGGAAGGGTCTGCCAGAGGATTAGGAAGGGCGCTCTTTACCACTTACGCAAGAACGCCAGCACTCCATGCAAATTCAGAATATACAAAAACCGCCTCGATCTGCTCGTCTGCCTTCTCTCTGGAAACGAAAGCGCGAGCTTGAAGAGTTCTTGGCGCCGTACTTTGCGATGTTTCAGGGATGAACGAGCGAAGCTCAAGATTTGACGCTGGTCGATGCTGAGAAGGCGAGGGCGGCGACAGCAGCGAGTATCACTGCGTATCCGATTACGCGTGAGTACCAGGACGGGCAGAGCCAGGGCGCCGGCCACGCCCAACAAAGTCAGCAGCCACGTTATGGCAAATAAACCAAAGCCCAAGCCGACATACAGGGCCAACTTGATCTTCTTCTTGTTGTAAGCCCAGAGTCCTGAAATGAAGATGAGTGCGGCGAAGATCAGGTTGATTTCGGTCTGCAGATTAGCGGCGGTGAACCAGCTTGTGGAGGCGGGGAAACCAGGTGTCCCAGGGGTCGCGGTTGAAGATGTGGATGGGGTTGACATCGTCTCTGTGCTGGTTGAAGACTGCACCACGCTGGTTGCTAACGTGACGGGTGGCGGAACCCATGTGCCGTTTAGCGCTGATTGAGCCGCGTAGATTCGCAGAATCATGTGGAACGTCCCGTTGGGTGCGGGTAGCCAGTTCGAGTCTTTGCTCGGACCGGGATCGGCATTTTGAATGTAAATGTCTAATGAGCCGTCGGGATTGAACTGTAGGGAGTTGCGGTTTCCTATCGCGTAGCGGTTGATCGGGTTCGAGGCAAAGTAGCTTTGGTTATTGTACATGGTCAGTGTCCAGAAGGTATTTTGTGGGGGCGTCTGGCCAGGATCGAAATGCAGCACGTAGTTGTTCTGTCCGCTGTAGTTGTAGCCTGACTGTAGGATCGTTTCGTCATTTGATAGGTTTGCGCCAAGACCAATGTACGCCACGTAAGGCGCAACACGTAGGCTTCTAAGGTATTGGGATTCATCGTGGGTATGTTCGTGTAGTTGCCTAACTTGGCGCTGACCCAGCCGTTCTCCACCGTTATTGCGCCGGGAGGGCCCCCTGTTTTTTCGAGGGCTTGGATTTGGGCGAGTCCAGCTTTTGTTCCTGCCAAGATCTGGTTTTGCACCGTCGGCCGTGAAGCCGGTCCACTTGAATGGTTGGCCTGGAACTATGCCGATCTGAGCTAGGTTTGCAACCATGGGGGCGTCTGCGGCGTAAGGCGGATTGTCTATCATCAGTTGAGCCATCAGGCCAAAGTATTTCGCCGGATCGTTTGCCATGTTGTTTACTTGGATCTCTGGCGGTGTTTTCATATCGACCGACGGGTCGACTGGGACGCTTGCTGGTGGAGTGTAGTTTGTTCCCCAAGCGCTTAACGGCGTCAGCTTGTACTGGGCTTGGAGGGCGTTCACTGCCGCAACATCGGCGGTGCTTGAACTGTTGGCCTGCATCGCCCCAAGAATCCAGACGATGCCTGTTGGCGACTTTATTTCCGTCATGCCCGCTGGAACGGTGCCTTTCCAAGTTGGGCCGTCAATAAGGAAGTTGCCCGCACGGTTGCCTGTGGTCGGTGTGCCGATTGACGCAAAGACGTCGGTCCACATATCATACAGGGGCAGCAGGTGGTATAGGCCGCCCATATCGGGAACGCTCAGCACAACCGGTTCCTTCGAGACGTCAAGAAAGGCAGTTGCGTAGAGCGCGTTGGCGCTCGGGGTGACTACAGTTGTGAAGTTGGAGGTCAGGACCTTCGTCCTTAGCGCAAACTGGTTGACCGGAGCGCCAGCGCCGTTCGGAATGGCTGCTGGCACATTAGTGGCAACTCTCTCGGTGATGTACATGGTGATCAGTGGATATCCGTAGATGAAAGCTTCCGACGCAATTTCGGTGTAGTTTACCGGCATCTGTTGCGGCGAACCGCTGCCCAAGATGCTTCCTGAGTTAATGCATGGTTGAGCGCGTACAATTGTAGACGCTAGTGAGAAGGTGCTGAAGATCGTTAAGTAGAGGAGGATTCCTAGAGTCAGCAATCTCATCGTGTAAGTCATCCTTATCCTATTTCACAAATCTTTGCTGAGTATTTAAAGCAGGAAGCCTTCCTCACTTTGGCTGTCAGCTGAGAACGTTGGGTCAATTATCAACTCGTCAGGCTTAGTGTCCTTCACTACTCATATTCCTAATGGGGCACTCAACGAGAAGGCGCCTGCGCCGAGAACGATCATCGTCACTGCAAGCAGAATGTATAGCGCATCAGTTTCGTATGCTGCTGCATTCTCCCCGATAAGATAAGGCGCCTTCATCTTAGTCTTCTTCAAGGCGATGTTTCCAATCATCGCCAGGGCGATGAAGAAGGCTACTATTGGGACTAGGAACCCGAGAATGAGTGCTATTCCTCCAAAGAATTCAAGCACGATTACAGCAACCGTAGCGGCTGCCGGAACACCGAGACCCCCGGTCCATTTGAGAGTCGCTTGAGGATTCTTCAGCTTCGGGTACCCGTGCATTACGAGTGATGCTCCTACAACTACTCGGAGCAGTAACGCCAGGTAAGACGTATAGAACATTAGCATATCAAGAAACATGTACCATCACAAACTGCACAGATTACCACACAATTATTAATCTACTGTTCATCGGCTTGCAGTTCTTCCGGTGTGTGTGGGTCTAGTGGTGCGCACACACACAAGCCGAAAGCGCCAGTCTCGTATGACGAAGAAAGGCAAATGGAGATAACACAACTCAGTCACTCTGACGCAAGAAATCGTGCAGCCTCTATCAATATCCATACCAACATTCCGACACTAGCAAGCCCTTCAATCAGAGTGGGGTACAGCGGAGCTAACTTGCCTGATTGCGAGGAAGTAAGCGAAAGCGCTAAACAATGCGCCCACGAACACCATCAACCGATCTTTTGGATCCTTGATCGACAAAGAGGAGAGCACCGCAACCTCGTAAATGCTAACCAGTGGCGACAACGAATATGCTACGGACAAAAACAAGTTGTTCCAAGACCTAAGGGTAGATATGCGAAAAGCCGCGGTACTTCTTCCCGGCCTGCAAATTGTCATAAGCCTGCAGCTGTTGAGGTGGGTCCCGCTGCAGACGTTCGAAATCGGTCAGAACCGCATAGAATGGAGTGGGGACAACTGACCTCAATTCCACGAAGCTAACGGGCAGCCCGTCGCTCACGGATATGTAGAACAAGTCCGTCGAATAGGCATCTACAGGGAAAAGAAACGGGGTGAATGTACTCAGATAAGAATAGAATCCAGCCCGAGCTGTCCACACCAGATAATGTGCCTTCCAGAAGGATCCATCAAATTCCTCCACAGAGGTGGAGTTAGCTGAAATTAGCGGGAGCTGATAGATGGTTCCACAATCACTGGGCGACAAACAATGCGCCCATGTGAAGCTTGGGTGAGAATCATTCGCAAAGAACTTGACGGCGAATTCTAGATTGTACTGAGCGTCAGCAAGATCAGTCTTATTGAAAACTACCGATATCTGTGCAAATCCTGTAGGAATATAGTGGTATGCCTCCACATGCTCGGGGTAAAGTTGAACCGAACCTGTAAAGTATGGAATTGAGGTGACGGCAATGGAACATAACAAGAGCACGAATGGTATAGCGAAAAGCGATACATGCAGCTTCTTTGAGACCTCTATCCACTCCGACTTATGTTATAGGCCCGAGGGCAGAAAAAAACCTCGCAAACGGAGGGCGGGCAAGCGAATTTGAACCCTCGGTAGAATGGGCATTCTATCAAACATTCAAACATTAAAGCAAAATCGGTGCGTGATGATTACCTTCATCACGGGTTCAAATTCGACGCTTATCTGGCCAGGATTGAATTACGTCAGAAGATACCGTCGCTTCTCTTAGGGCCCAGGTAGAGAAGTTTAGAGATGGTGCGGGGAGTGGGATTCGAACCCACGAAGGCCTACGCCACGGGATAGCTCACCCGCGCGCAAAGCCTGCGCACATGCGAATCTTGAGTGTAGCGCGCGTGGCCAAGCGTAGGCATCAGCATGCCAACATGGCACGCGACCCGCCCATTTGACCTGGCTCTGGTACCCCCGCATCCAGCACCTTCAAAGACGCATTTCAACAAATAAGCCATATCCCGACAGCTGCTGAGGACCACGCGGAGCAAACGGTATCCCTGAACAATGCCGCCCACCACCATGCGTCATCCAGCGAGATGGGTGCACCGTCTAACTAAGGTCGTATGGGACCTCTACCTGACCTTGTACCTGACCATTCGGGTCAGGAGACCAACTTGCACTTGATTTTGGCTCTCAAAGTATGATTGCCTCCACATCAGTCAACTTCATGTTCCTCTGAACACGTCAACCACCCCTCCGGTAACCACATCAGTAACCCCTTGGGTAACCCCTTCAGCACCTTTATTCGGCTGTGGAGCCTGATTTGTGCTTGAATTTGGGCCTTCAGGCGTAATAGTAGTTGGTTGAGGAGTCGGTTGAGGGGTTGTTTGAGGATTTTGTGGAGCTATTTGATGAGGTGTGTGTTGTTTGATGAGCTGCTGGAGGACTTCTTCACTGCCTTTTGACGAGGTGTAACGCCGCATACACCTCCTTTGATAAGTTACCAAAGGGGTTACCGAACCTATTTTCAACAGCTTGCGAGACGAATACCCATCCATGGCTCATAGCTGCCTTGTCCCACATCTCAGTTATGACCTCAATCATGCGAGGTGCGAGGCTAGCAAGAGCTTTGTCTCCTCCATCAGCGGTTTTGAGGAGGTGGTAGGGGGGTTAGCCGTTGTTGGTGAGGTGGTTGGAGGGTTGGTTGAGGGGTTAGCTGCGGTCTCAGTGGCCTTGCGCTCTGCCTCCTTGCGAGCCTCTTCCTTAGCCTTGGCCTCTTCGGCGGCCTGTAACTCAGCCACGTACCTAGCATGGGCAGCATCAACGGAGTCTTTGCTGAATGGGAGACCTTCCTTGACTAGGTGGTCTTCGAGGATGTCGCCGTTGGTGGCTTTCCAGACCTCCTTGTTACGAGTGTATATCGACTCGGTTTGAGGAGCCAATTCCGCTGCTTTCTTCTGCTCCTCAGTTAATTTATTGGCTTCTACATCTTCCAGGTCATAATCAGCTTTCTTAACTGGTTCGGACAAGCGGTTCCACCACGGTTCAGCTCCGTAGCAAGTTTGGGCTTCCAAAATCCTGGGAGGGGTCGTGACTGGTTTCAGCGATGCATTGGCTGGCTTCGTTTTCTGATGACTTGGAACAATTCCGAGAAACCATGATAAACTAGTCATTATACAACGTTGTCGAATTGAAAATGCGGTTAAATCAGAGTGAAATCGCTACTCAGCTTGCACGGTTACCTCGTTGGAATCGGCGCGGCCAGAGGATATCAAGAACCTTCGTGTTCGACGATTTCATGCAGGGAATTCGTTTTCTCAATCGAGTTGCTAGGTTAGCGGAGGCTATGAACCATCACCCGGACATCTCTATTCGATACAACAAGGTCGGGTTAAGCTTGACGACGCACGACGAAGGCGGATTAACAATTAAAGACTTCAAACTAGCTCAGAAAATCAACCGCCTAACGAGAGATTAAACGTGATTCTTCCAACCCTTCCGTAACGATGTCTCATGCTCAGCTGAGCAGGTTAAGTTTGCGTCCCTGTTTCCAAAGCTCATCGATGAAATTGGGATGCGCAACTCCTAGGATCGCTCTCGCTCGCTCTCTCACCGTCTTGTCTCGCAGGTAAGCGGTTCCTTGTTCAGTAACTACGTAGTCGGCATGAAATCTACTCACTGTGGGAATTGCGGGTGCTAGCTGGTTAGCGGAAACGCTCGGGTGAGCGACGATTCTGGACAATTTGCCTTAGCGGCTGTTGATGGCAAGACTATGATGGAGCATCCGTCAGGGCAGAGTTGAGAGCCGATTACGAAGTCTGGTTGACCGCCTGCGCCGGAGTATTGATCGAACCCGAGCATGTCTGAGTAAATGTTGCCGTACAAGTCCACTTGTAGAGCCGTGTTTATGGCGGTCATTCTAGAGTTAGCTGCGATAACCTTCGGGTCGTTCGTGTAGTCAAAAGGTTTCAGCTCGATATCAGCGTACTCGTTAAGCCATTCATACAATCGCCGAGTACTTGCGGCAAATGCACATACTGCTCTCCGGTTGTTCAAACTCGTTTCGGGCACCCGTTAGATACTCCTCGATCGACGAGTGCCATTGCTGATTCCGGGAACATTTCACTATGCAGCCCCAAATCCTTCTTTTCCGTGAGAAACGGTGTGATTGATTCGGAGATCGCGCCGTACCCGACCTGAATCGTTGCCCCATCTGAGATGAGGGTCGTCACGCTCGCCGCCAGTCGTTTCTCCAGATTCGTGATTCTTGGCGGTGGCAACTCGGAATAGATCGGCCTCGATTGAAGCTCTATGAACATAATCATATCGTGATACACCCGTAGGATTGCGTAGCCTCTCGTTATCCGCATATTCGGATTGACTTCTGTCAGATCACTACCTTCGACGGTTTCAAAGGCAGCGAGTGTGTAGTACAATTGATATGCCCAGGCTACAGTTAAGGCCTTTGTCGTCAGGAGCGAAGACCGTAACCACGAAGACATCTGGCATCTGAACACTTGCCTCACGTAGCTCGTGCGTAGCTTCCTATCGGATTCGAGCAAATCATTCCGGCTATTCCTTCCCGTTGATGAGTTGGATTATTTGTTTCACTGCGCGCCGAGAAGGCTGTTGAACATTTCACATGCTCCTCCATTCGGGCTCAAGTATCGCTGCACGAATTCGCCACTAAGGCTTGGATGTGTGGATGGGCTATGGTTGAACCTGCTGGAGGCAAGAAGTTCATCACAATTGCAGGATACTTAGCTTCAGGCGAGGCTTCTAGGACCTTACTGAAATATGTTAGACAAGCCTTGAACCCATCGAACAACATCTCGGCTGTGAATTCATTCAACTGAACACGATGCTGCGTGGTCGGGACAACTAGTGCGTTGAAGTCTTCGTGGGCGAAGAGGCTGGGGAAGCAGACAGCTTCACCTACTCTGAATCGACCCTCTGGTGCTATCTCACTCGGAAACTTCGGCGCATTCTTCTCCACGGCTTCTGGACAAAAGGGGCAATTGGCCCGAGTCGTTTGAACTAACTCATCAATGAAGGCTGGCTCGGATTGGATGAAGCGTTTCACATAATCTATTCGTCCTTTTGAAACAATCACTTTACGTCCAGTTAGCGGATCAGTCCTATGCTCCAGGGTTTGGGTAGTCAATTGGAAGTTGTTGAGTGGGCTGAGAATTCGTGCTTCCCTAATCTCGGAATCGAAGTGTATGGGCATTCTGCTCTAGTCTTCGTCTTGTCAGGGGAGAATTATCGGTTCTGTTAAGTTATCATTTTGGGCATTCTTGTCTCTCAAAGTTCAATTGGTCGTCGTCCTATTCTAAACACTCACGATCATTCATGATAGTGTGTCATCTCATGCTGATACTGGTCTGGAGTCATGAGTGAGTTGAATGCGCGTTGAACGACTTCGTTGAGTGCTGGGTGTATGTGCATGGCGTCGAACATGGGCCGAGCGCTCTGGTCGCTCGTGTACATGAGGTTGATTATCTCCTGAATGAGTATCGACGCGAATGGTCCGATGATGTGGGCGCCGAGAATCTTGAAGTTCTGGCGTTCTAGAATGACCTTAACGAAATAGTCTTTCACATTCATGGCCTCCCCCTTCGCCGTGTTCTCATATCGGTAGAATCCGATCAGCACATTATCCTCGCCGTGCTTTTCGACGGCGCTTTTCTCTCCGAGTCCCACTGCGGCTATCTCTGGATAGGTGAAGACGGCGTGTGGAATCGCATGGTAATCCATGGCAACATGACGCTTTGTGACTGCGTTTTGGTAAACAATCATGGATTCACCGTTGGCAGCGTGTTTGAAGAGGTAGCGGCCTATTGCATCGCCGAAGGCCCAAACGTTTGGTTGAGAAGTTTCAAGGTACTCGTTGACTATGATCCATCCTTTCTGGTCTGTCCTAACTCCACCTTTCTCTGGGTCGAGTATGTCTGTGTTCGGGCCCCGACCTGCCGCGATCATTATTTCGTCAACTGTGATGGTTGTCTGCTCACTATTCTCCCTGTTTACCGAAATGAGCTGCTTCTTGCCCTGCGGTGTTTTCCTTGCTTCACGCACTTCCTGGTTCGTGAGGATGGTTAGGTGCTTTCCCAGTTCGCGGGTGACGAGGGCGGAAATCTCAGGTTCTTCGTTGGGCAGGAAGACTTTGTTTCGGCCTATGATTGTAACTTTCGACCCCATTGATGACAGAAAGTGTCCATATTCGGCTGCGATGTATCCTCCTCCGACTATAGCGATACTTTCAGGCAGTCTTGTGATATGGAGTATGGTGTCACTCGTGTGGTAGCCTACTTCTTTGAGGCCTATGATTGGTGGGATTAGGACCTTTGAACCTGTGCAGAGAAAGATCATTTTGCCTTTGATCGTTTCACCGCCTACTTGCATAGTGTACTTGTCCACGAATTTCGCAGGTGCATGGTAATAGTCAACGTTGGGTGAGTTGCTGAGGCCTTCCCGAATCATGTTGATGTCGTGATCGATTAGCGTTCTCATGCGTTTCATGACTTTAGCAAAATCTACATTCGTGATTTCGACTTCGATGCCGAATTCGTGGGCTCTCTCAATTGTACGCAGGACGTCAGCGGGATAGAGCAGAATCTTGGAGGGTATGCATCCTCTGGTTAGGCAAATGCCTCCAGGTTCGTCCTTGTCGATCACAGCGAACTTGAGATTCTGATCGTTTTGCAGCATGGGATCAACGATATTCATCGCTGATCCGCTGCCAACAGCGATTACATCGTATTCCTTCATGTAAAACGAAAATGGAATAGTGGATATGAGGTTTTACTCAGTAGACGGACATTCACTGTGATTGAAATCGGGAATATATGTGAAACCTCAAGTATCCGCCACCCTGAAGCCACTTCAAGTGCGGTGCCTCATTTGGTAGACGCCCCGAGTTACTCTTCAGGCAACACTGACAAGCCGCTCCTCACCGAGACAGTTGGGAAACTATTCGACGATGTTGCAACGAGATTACCTGATCATGAAGCCTTGGTTTCAAGGCACGAGAACCTGAAGCTTACGTATGCGCAACTTAGAGCGAAAGTCGACGAGCTCGCTTTGGCGCTTATCGGTTTCGGTGTTCGGAAGGGCGACCGAGTGGGAATTTGGTCACCGAATAATTTCGCATGGGTGGCCACTCAATTTGCGACAGCAAAAGTCGGAGCGATTCTGGTAAACATTAATCCTGCCTATAGGGTGCAAGAGTTGGAGTATTCACTCAACCAGTCAGGCGTTAGTCTCCTAATTACTGCAAGACAATTCAAGACTTCTGATTATCATTCGATGATCTACGAACTCATCCCGGAACTACGACAAGCAAGCAACCGAACAGAAGTTTCATGTAAGCATGTACCCTCTCTTCACATGATTGTCTCCCTAGACAACCATGCAAACCCTGGCATGATTTCATGGAATGATTTCATTGAGACTGGCCGAGCAAAGACTTCTCTATCCGAATTAAGCGACCGAGCCGGGCAGCTAGACTACCGCGACCCGATTAACATCCAGTACACGTCCGGCACTACAGGCTTCCCGAAGGGAGCAACTCTCACACATTATGGTATCTTAAACAATGGTTTCTTCGTTGGTGAAGGAATGAGATTTACCGAGAATGATAGACTCTGTATTCCCGTTCCGTTCTATCACTGCTTCGGCATGGTTCTAGGTAATCTCGCATGTGTAACGCACGGCGCAACCATGATTTTACCCTCTGACTCATTCAATGCAGACTCAGTACTGAGCACGGTGGAGGAAGAGAGATGCACAGCACTCCATGGCGTCCCGACTATGTTCATCGCGGAACTTGAGCATCCAAAGCTCGACAGCTTCAATCTTTCTAGCCTGAGAACCGGAATCATGGCAGGATCACCGTGCCCAATTGAGGTCATGAAGAACGTGATCTCGAAGATGGGGATGCGTGAGATCACGATATGCTACGGAATGACAGAGACCTCGCCCGTATCATTTCAGACCTTAATCGACGACCCGCTGGAGTTGCGTGTCTCTACGGTGGGGAAGGTCCATCCGCACGTCGAAGCGAAGATCATCGATCCGTTGACTGGGACAGTTGTGCCGCGTGGGACCTCTGGTGAGCTTTGCGTTAGAGGATACTTGGTCATGGGGGAATACTGGAACAACTCAAATGCGACTCGCGAGGCCATCGACAACGAACAATGGATGCATACTGGAGACTTGGCCATAATGAATGCCGATGGGTATCTGAACATCGTGGGGCGAACAAAAGATATGATCAGCCGCGGCGGAGAAAAAATATTTCCGAAAGAGGTTGAAGATTTTCTATACACCCATCCGAAGATCTCTGATGTTCAAGTAATTGGGGTACCGTCCTCTAAGTACGGTGAGGAGGTAATGGCGTGGGTCAAACTCAAACCAGGATCAATGGCTACTGCTGACGAGCTAAGAGAGTTTTGCAAGGGGAAAATAGCGTACTTCAAAATACCAGCATACTTCAAATTCGCAGACGCTTTCCCGATGACAGTAACCGGAAAGGTCCAGAAGTTCAAGATGAGGGAGATCTCGACGAAAGAACTTGGGTTGAATGAAGCAGCAACGATAAGAACTGCCTAAGTAGTCATGCCTGCGGCGCGAACGCTTCCTCAAAGCTATTTGATATTCATCTGGCACTTTGCCGAAAGGCAATTAGACTCCGAGACATACATGTTATCTGTGGAAGATTGTCAAGACCTCTGTCGCCCGAGGAATTGTTTCGGCTTCATCCCAAAGTCAGGTGGGCGGCCTTCTCTGTCGATGGCAAGGTAATGTTCTCTCAGATGCGTCCTGGAGCTGCGAGTTACACTTCAGACGAGGAGGATCGGGCCTTCATGCAATTCGGGCCCCTCATCATGTCAGGAGTTGCGGAGCGATTGACCCAAACCGGAGGTGCTGGCAAACTGCACAGCGTTCTTGTAAACTTGGACAAGGACTCAGTTCTTCTAATGAAATTCAGAAATGGACATCTTGCGTTATCTGTGGACAGGGATGATGCCTTTGGCGTGTTTCAGGAAATTGATGTGAAGCTTCGGGAATTAGAGTAGTGTTCCTCGTAAGTACCTAATGCATTATTCTGAGCATATGATCGTCTTTAATCAAGCACCCTCGATGATTATTCGCGATACCTCAGCCTTGTTCATGTTCGTAATTTCAATAATCTTGGTGTTAGACCGAAGGCCGGCGACCATTCTAATCTGCGATGATCTTTTTCCCAATCTCTTTGCCAGCCACCTGACAACCTCTCTATTGGCTCTACCTTCTACTGGTGGCGCCACAACATGCAGAGTGATCGTGCCATCCGGTTCAACGAGCAACTTGGTTTCTCGACTGCGCGGTTTCACATTAACCGTAAGTCGGACCCCGTTGGATAATTCTTGGACTTGTAGCTCCATTCGCTCCGTATCCTCTATGCTCATTGGCAGTGAGCATGTCATAAATGAATCGTGGAGAGTGCCATAGGCTCACGTGATTCGCGTAGGTTAACGCTAAGAAATAGATTGGATGAATTGAGATATCGCTCCTGCCGGATTGCAATGACGGGGAAGACGCTGGAAAACGATTTCTTCTTCCCCCAAGCGTGAATTATGCCTGGGGGATGCTCGTTTAGTTATCATATCATCACGTAACGTGCCAGGATATGAGTGAGATTCGGCTATTACCGCCGTGAGCGATTAAGTTTCTGAAATGAAAATGAAAGCCATTCAGATACAGGTAAGCGAACAATCGAAGGCTGCAACGGAATCCTCGGAGCAAGTCTTCGTCTGTGCGAAGTGCGGTTTCCGACCGAATTTCAACAAGCTCTCCTACCATGTTAGGCTATGTGAGATTCCAGTTTAGGATGCGACTGAATTGAGTTCAAGGCTCGGAGAGTTCACGGAGGGACGACAGGATCACGCTATTATGCAGAGCACGCTCAAGTGCCAAGCGTCATGATTATAGAAGTTCTATTTCTATGAACACTTTTTCAGGCGTTTGAATGCGCATGAGGCGCTTTAGAAAACGTTCATTCGGATCCACGTCAATTAGGCGTTTGTGAATCCTCATCTCCCAACTATCCCACGTATGAGTTCCTTCTCCGCACGGACTCTTTCTGGTTGGAACCCAGAGCCTCTTGGTTGGTAGGGGGATTGGGCCTCGGAGTTTGACGCCGGTGCGGTCTGCGATCTTCATGATTTCCCCGCAGATTGTGTTCAAGCCTTGTGGGTCTGTGCTTGAGAGTCTAATTCGTGCTTTGTTTACCAAGAGATTCTTCCATCCTTTGCAGGGGCGAAACAACCACCTACGCTTGGGGGGCGTTTAAAAAGAGTTCGCTACGCGTATACGAAAAAAGGAATTGTGATTGCCCAAAAAAACGGGCTTAGGCTTTCTTCTCGGAGAGTACAGCCTTCTCAGTTATTTGTTCTACAACGCCGACCGCGACAGTGCTGCCCATGTCTCGGATCGCGAACCGTCCGAGTTGCGGAATGTCTTTGAATACTTCAAGCGGCAAAGGACGTAGAGGTCGAATCTTGACTAGAGCTGCATCGCCTGTTTTCAAGAAGTCGGGTTTCTCTTGTGTTACTTGTCCGGATCTTGCGTCAATTTTCTGAATTAGTTCAGTCAACGTCGCAGAAGTCGTAGCTGTATGGGCGTGCATGACTGGTGTGTAGCCTGCGGCGATTGCCGTTGGGTGGTATACGACGATTATTCGGCCGATGAATTCGTTTGCGACAGTTGGTGGATTGTCCGTCTTGCCTGCGACGTCTCCTCTGGTTACGTCGTTCTTGGCGATGCCGCGCACGTTGAAGCCGATGTTGTCTCCCGGAAGGGCTTCAGGTATCTTCGTGTGGTGAGTTTCAATATCCTTGCATTCTCCACGTACGTTGGGAGGCATGAAGACAATGGTGTCTCCAACTTTCAGGACACCTGTCTCGACTCGTCCTACTGGAACAGTACCGATGCCAGTGATTGAATAGACGTCCTGGACAGGGATGCGAAGTGGCTTTTCGGTTGGTTTGGGTGGTTCTTGGAAGGTGTCGAGTACTTCCAACATCGTTGGACCTTTGTACCATGGCATTTTGTCGGAACGCTTGACTAGGTTGTCCCCGATCCATCCAGAAACTGGGACGACATGAATCTTGGAAGTGTCGTATCCGACGACCTTGAGGAGTGACTCTATTTCCTTCTTGCACTCATTGAACCTCTCTTCCGAATACTTCACCGTATCTGGTTCGTCCATTTTGTTGATTGCGACTGCCATCTGTGCTACTCCGAGTGTTCTGGCTAGGTAGGCGTGCTCTCGTGTTTGGCCGCCTGGGCCTACGCCTACTTCGAACTCGCCTTTCCTCGCAGATACGACGAGTATGGCGGCATCTGCTTGGCTAGTGCCCGTGATCATGTTCTTGATGAAGTCGCGGTGGCCAGGAGCATCGATGATTGTGAAGAAGACTTTGTTCGTCTCGAATTTCTCGAACCGCAGGTCGATTGTGACTCCACGTTCTCTTTCTTCCTTCAGCGTATCCAGGACCCAAGCGAACTTGAAAGTTTCTCCAGCTCCAAGCTTGGTCGATTCATCAGCATATTTCGCAATAGTCTTCTCATCAACGTTGCCACTGTCGAACAGCAGGTGACCCGTCATGGTGCTCTTCCCGTGGTCGACATGGCCAATGATGATCAAGTTTAGGTGTGGCTTCTTAGCGGACATAGACCATCTCTCAATGATTGTTGACGATTCAGTGAATCGGGTACCCAGTATTTAAGGGTTAGAACTCGAAAATAAAATTCGGAACCGACATCGGACAATTTTTTGCGTTTAACGTGATGCCAACGCGACTCTTTCCATCTCGTCACGTTTTCGTACGGCGAAACTCCGATTATCCCTTTGTGCGGCGTACATTATTTCCTCGGCAAGACACTCGTCGATTGTTTTCGGATTGCTGAACGTGGCTTGTCGAGCACCGTCCGTCATGAATCGGAGCGCTATGTCTATCCGTCGAAGCGGGGCTATATCAATTGAGATTGGGTAGACTATTCCTCCGTAAGCTATGCGTGTAACGTCTTCAGCCGGAGCCGTATTCACAACGGCTTTGACGAAGAGGTCTACAGGGTTCTTTCCGGTTTTCAAGCTGACGATTTCAAATGCGTTTCTGACGATTCCGATCGCTTTAGTTTTCTTTCCGCCTGATCTTCCTGGGCGCATCATGTTATTGACCAGCCGCTCAACAATGTTGATCGAGGATTTTCTGAACCGTTTGTGTTCGTGTCTCCCCCGCTGTGCGGGTAAAGTGTGGGTTTTACGGAGAGATATTTCTCGAGACCAGGATCGGTTACTTCGATCCCATCTGTGCCCCAGGTGTTGAACACTTTGATCTCGGGAGGCTTACGGCTCATTGTGTTGACCTTTCTGTAGCGATTTTGGAAGCCTAATCATATTCGACTATTAAGCGTTCAGTTCGGAGTTGAATGGCGATGGCAGCATCCCCAACGAATTGGCATTCCTCGCAGCAGCGGTGTCTCCAAAATCTCCTGGACCCTGTTATCTCATCAGCGCCTTGGCGCTCGCCTTACGACTGCTCTCTTCCGAGCCTCATCGGATTCGACGATGAAAAGGTGAATCTTTCCCTTCAGAAGGATTCTCTCCTACGCTGGCCCGATGGGGCAGAGTTTCATCGTCGACTCTGGGGGCCTACTAAAGTCCGGAGCTACCTTTCCGTTGGGTTAACGGGTCCCCGCTTGTAGCCGATTTCGGGTCACAGGGAACGGCTGGCTCCCCGATCCTCCTGCCATCGCCGAATTATTCTCACTCTCTGTTGTGATATAAATGCGGCACCGATGCGGAATGAAGTATCATGCTATGATTGTTTCCAGCATGAGGCAGGCTTCGCAATATCGCTGCGGAGTTGGATCGCCGCACTTTGCACATTCATTCAGATCGACTGCAGGCGCTGCGTCTGCCAACAGTTCCCTTAGCCTCTCTGCTGTTCGTTGTAGGGTGAATTTGGTGCCTGGATGTCTTTGATCCATCTGGTTAAGAAAAGCTCGAATATCGTTTCTAACCGCCTCGTTTCCGTGCGGACAAGCTATGCTCTGAAACTCTAGACCAGTCAAGTAGGCGTATAGAACAACCTCCTTCTCCAAGATGTCGCATAAGGGTTTGATGCGAGTGAGAAACCTGCCTTGAACATCGCGAAGCACGGGGCTTGATCTGATTATTCGCATGGGGTCGCCGTGAAGCATGTTGAGAAGAACGGTTTGTACCTCATCGTCGAGGTTATGTGCAGTAGCTATCTTTGTTGCGCCGACCATTATCGCGGCCTTGTTGATTGCTTTGCGTCTGAGAACGCCACAGTAGGCGCATGGAGTTTTTCCAAGACTCAACTTCACTATTTCATCAGTGGTCGTTCCAAACAGTTCCTTGTAAGAGACTATCAGCTGCCTGACGCCAAGCCGTTCGCATTCTTTAGCGGCAAGGAGCAATGCCTCGTCCCTGTACCCTTCAATGCCCTCATCAACGCAAATTGCAGTCAGTTGGCTTCGAGGGAATTTACGTTCCAATTTCACCAGAAGGTTCAACAGGGTTAGGCTGTCCTTTCCGCCAGAAACGGCGACTGCAACGTGGTCGTTGTGAGCGAGCATCTCATATCTTGTGACTGTGCGGCGCACTTTCTCCTCAATCGAATGTCGAAAGCACTTGCCGCAAAACGAAGCGCCCTCATAATCGCGCGTGTACACTGCTTCGTCCGTGCAGTAGCTGCACGTTTGCGCTGACACGAATCTCAGTACCTCAGGAACCCGAATCGTAGCAGTGAGAAACCAATGTTGAGAAGAAGAAGAGAGTAGGCTAATGCGTTCGCGGCGGTCCTAATCTCCTTCGTCCTCTTGATGCCGATCATGTTCAGAGCCGTCTCAAGGAATTTGTCTCCGTCGAAGGGGTACATGGGCAACATGTTGATCATCGCAACACTAACCAGCACGACGGACAGCCAGAATTCAGCATGAAGCAGGACTGTTGGGATTCCGCTGGAGAGGAAGGGGAATTTCGGCTGATATATGATGTTGTCCGTCAGACCACTTATCCCTATCACTGCGTGAGTTGAGTTGTTAGGGTCCGAAGCAGTTCTAACGGGAAAAGTTCCTCTGTCTGTTCCGACCACGATGAGTTGACCTGGCTTAACTCCGTTCATGTAGTTTCGCAGTGCGTTTATTCCCGAGATTGTTGTTCCGTTAATGCTTGTGACGACGTCATCTGCTTGTAGCCCTGAGGAATGAGCGGGTAAATTGGTGGGGATACTGCCAATGTTAACCCCAGACTGAACAACATTGTAGAAAGGCGCGATAGTTGCCGGAAAACTGGACAACAATAATACGAAGAACACGCCCAACACGACATTCGTGTAAGAGCCAGCCGCAAAGACGCGTAGCTTGGAAATTTCCTTTGACTTTGATAGTTCTTCCTCGTCTGGTTCAACGAAGCCACCCATAAGGAGGTGAGCGAAGAAGGCACCCGTTGACTTCAATGGCACCTTATCAACTAGGCTAGCTATTCCATGGGAAAGCTCATGAGTTATCACAACCACCGATAAGGCTAGGACAAGATATGGGAACGTCTCAAATGATACGAAGAGGCCTGGCAGCGGCACAATCGGCTGAATTGAAACTGCTTGTGGTGACTTGACAAACAGGTTAAGTAGATTCTTTGCTAATTGATAGAAAATGTAGACCATTAAACCGAGACTCGTGGCCACTCCGAGATTCCAAATGGTACGCCAAGCGGTTGTCGAAGATTCGGCAATCCGTTTAATCCAATTGTTTAGCCGAGTGGTGCGCCATATAACATAAAATGGAAGTCCGGTTATCCCGAATCTTTCAGCCTTAAACGCCCACCAAGCAACTGAAATGATGATCCAAATCGCTAGGTATACTGCGAGAAAAGAAAACTCCGGTGCCATTCGAAATCTTCGGCAGTGCAATTGGTTCGTTCCACTAAAAGGTTTCTGGAATGATGCGGAGAGAAAGGAATCGATCGATCGGGCAACGTATCGATAATGCGCGGCTATATCGGGGAACACTTAATTATAGCGTGGTAAACACGCCGTCGCAGTCGGGAACTATCTTGAAACCTGAAGAAGAGGACAAGATCGTTGAAGCGTTGGAGGAGCTGCGAATACAATACAATCTGCGGCAATGGCGAGTGTGTTCGCTAATATGTGATTCTCTCGCTGACAAGTTCCGGACTATCGCTAAAGATGATCAAAAGTAGCTAAGGAATCTCTCTAAGTTTCTTGATGAACTCGATCAATAGTCGTGTCTTCTCTTCAGCTTCGTTAAGAGTAAAAATCTTCATTCCTTGATCAAATCTTTCGAAGAGTAGTATCTTCTGCTGAATCAGAGGTTCTACTATCCTCGCGATTGTTGACGGCGAGAGACCCAGATAGTTCGCAAGCGTGGCTTGATTGAAAACTTTCTGTGTGCCAGCATTGTCAAGGAGATATTCCAGTAGTCTAACTTGGGCTTTCGATTGGAATAGGCTGCTTAGCTTCGCCACAAAATATCCGCCTAATCTGACAATATTCGTGTGCCGGTTCTTTCACCGCGTAATGTTTTCGTCACGTTTGCCAGGTTTCGACCGTCAAGAATCACTGTGGGAATGTGGGATCTCTGGATGATCCTCAGAGCGATTGGGTCCATAAGATCGTAGTCGCCGGCGTTCATTTCATTGTGGGCGAGTATTTCCGTGAGCTTATTCACGTTCACTTCATCTAAGTGTTTGGCGCTTGCATCTTCGCTAGGATCAGATGTGTAGACGCCATCCACGTCAGTGGCGTTCAAGAACAGATCTGCCTTAATTGTCTCGGCTGCTATTGCTGCAACTGCGTTGGTTGAATGCCCAGGTTGCAGGCCGCCCATGGCGACCAATTTTCCTGATGCAAAGAAGCGGCCCAGCTCGGCTACGGTTGTCGGGATTTCTGGGTAAGCGCTGTCACTCAAACCATCTACTACTAGTCTTGCGTTTAGTCGACTTACTAGGATCCCAAGCTGGTCGCATAAAGACTCGGGAACTCGCAAGTCACGTGCGATTTGGATGTATGCTCGAGCGATGGAGCCTCCTCCTGTCACAACTACGAATTGATGTTCCTTGGCGAGTTGTTTCAGCAATTTCACGTATTCAGAAATGAGGGGCTCAGTCCTACCTTCTGTGGAGAAGGCGAAACCGCCCACTTTGAGGACGACTCTCAACACACACGCCTACGTGCAAGTAGTACGCGTCGCTATTTGACTCTGAGTTTCACAACAACCAATCTATATAAAATCCGGAGGAATACCCATTCGGAGGAGCATTCCAATGTCGACCACGAAACAATCAGACTCTGTTTCACGTTTCCGGCTTAGACGAACATTGGAAATGCTGGCCGAGAAGGAGGGAAGAGGCACCGAGCTGATCAGCCTCTACGTCCCCCCGGGACGTCGGATCCATGAGGTCATGGCTAACCTGCGTGAGGAATATGGCACCGCATCCAACATTAAGTCGAGAACGACTCGGAAGAATGTCCAGGATGCCATTGACCGTGTTAGTCAGCGCTTGAAACTCTTCAAAGAGCCGCCCGAGAATGGTTTAGTCATTTTC
Organism: Candidatus Bathyarchaeota archaeon; assembly: GCA_963783645.1. Classification (GTDB taxonomy): domain Archaea; phylum Thermoproteota; class Bathyarchaeia; order 40CM-2-53-6; family 40CM-2-53-6; genus FEN-987. The sequence goes on from CAWAOH010000018.1 coordinate 20,864, forward strand.
TGCGGAGCGATTCCGCGAAACGGGGCAGGGTCTGAGAAAATGGAGACGTACGTTCTGGTTCCCCCAGAACCGATTAACGTTTACTTCTACCGATGCGATGCCCGATTCCATACTGACCCACTCCTGGAGATGGTCCGCGAGCGTAACGCCTACGGTGTTATCGTCATAGACACGAGCAACGCCGTAGTGGCAACAGTAAGGGGACAAAGAATGGAGATTCTGCAGAAGTTTAGTTCAGGAATAGCGGGAAAGCATCGTGCTGGAGGTCAGTCAGCTAGACGTTTCGAGAGAATAAGGGAGCAATCGCTAAACGAGTATTATCATCGCGTAGCGAACCACACGACCGAGTTATTCAATGAAGTTCAAGGTTTGAAAGGTATCATAATCGGAGGTCCCGGACCGACCAAATATGACTTTGAGGCAGGAGATTACCTGAATTACATGCTCAAGCAGAAAGTTCTCGCAACCATAGACACCTCATACGTTGGAGAACAAGGAGTTGACGAGGTAATCTCAAAGAGCCAAGAAATTTTGAAAGGAGTTAGATATTTGGAAGAAAAGCAACTCGTGCAAAAATTCCTGTACGAAATAGGACACGAGACAGGGTTAGGAGTATACGGCGAGACGCAGGTCAGACAGTATCTCAACGCTGGCATCGTCGATCTACTCCTAGTCTCAGAGAAAATCAACACTCTCCATGTTTACGTTAAATGCAAGAATTGTGGCACGACCGACGACTCGTTGATACCCGCCGCCAACTTCGTGAAGTTCGAGCAAGATTTGCTTTCAACTACCTGTAAGAAATGCAATGCAGCAGCCCTTGCAGTCGACGAGTCCAAGGATTTGGTGGATGAATTGATCGAAATCGCTGAGAAGCAGAATACGAAAGTAGCAGTAATCTCTACTGAGATGGATGAGGGAGTTATGTTGAAGGATTCTTTTGGCGGAATCGCGGCGATCCTTCGGTACAGAGCTTCTTAACAGTATTCGATGCCCGCAGAATTCTTTACGGAGTCTAAGTACATCTCGACTTACTTTCTTTGGATCTTCATTTTCCACACAGACTCGTGAGATTAACTCAGCGATGTGTTCCATTTCCTTTTCCTTCATTCCTCGCCTTGTCTCTTCGCTGGTGCCGATTCTGACTCCGACGTCTACTATGATATTCGCCTTCTCGAGTCTTTGCGCCATCCTAACCCCTTCTTCCGGCGTTACGTCTACGATGGTTTGGTGAGACTCCGTGAATCCCGCGTCTTTGCCGATGAGTTTAATCCCATGTTCATCGAGAGTGCGTGCGAGTGATTTACTGTTCCGGATTACTTGGCTGGCGTATCGTCGTCCAAATTTCCGACTCTCAGAGAGGGCCACGTATAGCGCCGCGATTCTGTTCCAGTGCGCGTTGTCAACGATGGCTGGATGAACTTCCTTCCGAATCTTCTCTTCATGACCTTTAGAGAGGATGATACCACCCTGAGGTCCGAAGAAACTTTTGTGCGTTGATCCTATTAGGACGTCGGCTCCCTCTCGAAGTGGGTCTTGGAATTGGCCGCCTGCTATCAAGCCAAGAACGTGTGATCCGTCGTAAACGACGGTTGCCCCAATGTTGCGGCAGGTCTCGCTGAGTTCGCGTACCGGGTGCGGGAACAGTATCAGGCTCGCTCCAAAGATCACGACTTTAGGACGTTCTCGTTCCAAAGCGATCGCAGCCTTCTCGACATCGATATTGAACACGCGTTTGTTGAAGGGGAATTCCCTGAAGCGGAGCCCATAAACTCTGGGATATCCGATATCAGAAATTCCAGGATATCCGCCATTCGTTTTGCCCACGCTCATGATAGTATCGCCGCGATTAGCAAAGGCTGTAAGTACGATCATGTCTGCCAAATGTCCGGAGAGTGGTCTCACCTCCGCGAAGTTCGCTTTGAAAAGGTCTTTCGCGAGGTTCTCCGTCTCCGTCTGGATTTGATCAGTATACTTGGTTCCCATGTAGAAGTGGTCTGGAGCAGTGTACCTGTTCGAAAGGTCACAGCTAAGAACCGATCTTACGGCGTCGCTAGCGAAGTTCTCTGACGGTAGCATGTTCAAGCAGGATTGTAAACGCCACTTTTCATGCGCCCTCAATAGATATGACAATCTTGCGGGAACTGAACCAGTCAATCTAACCCGTTTCGGCAACTTAGAAGACATCTTGGAAATAGGTACGGCTGGACGATAAAGAATGATATGGTCGCTAGCTGACCTGACGGATGCTCAGACCCTACGTCCTCTGCGTCCACCAGGGCGTCTCGTTCCGTCATGTGGTATCGGAGTCACGTCTTCAATTCGACCAATCCGAAATCCTGCTCTTGCAAGCATACGGATCGCAGCCTGGGCGCCTGGACCTGGAGTGCGAGCTTTGTGACCACCAGGAGCTCTAACTCTGATGTGCAATGATGTTATGCCTCTGTCCTTTGCAACTCTCGCGGCTGCAGCCGCTGCTTGCATCGCAGCGTAAGGTGATCCCTGTAATCGGTCTGCTTTTACATGCTGGCCTCCTGCGCTGCGTGAAATAGTCTCAGCACCGCTAAGGTCAGTTATGTGGACCATTGTGTTGTTGAATGAGGAATAGATGTTTGCAACGCCCCAGCGTTGTGAAGATTTCTTTTCGGACACCCGCTTATCCTCTAGTTAGTGATTCGATGTGGGAACACTTTGCTCGCCATATTTAACCTTCTTCGGTACATGAGTATGTGAGAACGAGTTGGTCCAGAACTTCCGTATACGCGCAGCCACCGTTGATGATCTCCAGAAGATCTGCAAAATAGAAGATGCTTCCTTTTCGCACGATCCATATCCAGCATTTCTATTTGAAAGACTGCTCAACAATGAACACTCCCTGTTTTACGTGGCGACCGATCAGACAGACGAGATCATCGGATATTTGGTTTCGAAAATCGAAGACCATAATGCGCATTTGATTAGTTTGGCCGTATTCCCCATCCAGCGAAGATTAGGAGTCGCAACCCGACTCCTGGAGGCACTAATCGCCACAGTTCGCAAAAGGAAAATTCACGAGATCAGACTCGAAGTCCGACCCGACAACAAGGCGGCAATCCAACTTTATACACAATTCAAATTTAGCGAAGAGACCATTATTCCACAATACTACTCGGATGGTTCGCCAGCGTCTTTGATGAGGAAAGTAATCGAATGAGCTGTCGATTATTCCTAGTTGAGATTGGTGAAGACAGGACTCAATCAGAACCTTCTGTGAGATTATGGGGAGTGGACGACAAGGATCATCGAATTTTAATTATCTTAACCAAACTGAAACCGTACTTCTATTATGTATCCAGTGGCGATGCCAACATAGCTGCGCTCAAGGATTCAATATCCCAGGCTTTCCCCCTCGTACATCTTACGATCGAGGATAGGAGCCGACTAGGTAGAACCGTCAAATCACTGAAGATTACCTGCCCAGACTACAAAGTAATGAGCGAATGTGTCAAAAGCGTGCGCAAAGAAACCAAATCTGGCGAGCTGTTCGAAGAAGATCTCAGACTATCCGTCCGCTATATGACAGACTTCAACGTAACCCCAAGCACTTGGCTCGAGTTTGATGTCGAACCCACAACAATCGACCTAGTTCACGCGGACGAAACTTATGCTGCAACAGTGGAGCCTAGAAGCATTGAACTCCCAACACCCAGCCTTCGAGTTATGGCGTTCAGCATCCTAGTAATAGGAACAAAGGGTTCTGCTAAGCCCGAACGTGATCCAATTCGCGCAATCGCAGTCGCCACAAACCATGGGGAGCGGGTCCTGAAGGTAGCTGAAAAAGACGATGAGCAAATCATAAGCTGGTTCATCCGGAAAGTAAGGTCCGTCGATCCCGATATTCTGGTTGGCTTCAACACCGCTCGAGTCCAATGGCCCTACCTGCTAGAGCGTTGTAAGGGAAACAAAGTCAAGTTAGATGTTGGAAGAGATTTCAGTGAGCCGCGGCATAGCTTGTACGGTCATATTTCAATCGCAGGACGGGCGAATCTGGATCTCCTTGATTATGCAAACGGCGTTGCCGACCTTAAAGTCAAGGATTTGGGTAATCTGGCCGCTTACTTGCAGGTCCCTTCCGCTGCCACAATTCAATCCATCGACGATTTGGAACTTGCTCCCCTTTGGACTGAGGAGGCAGGTCGCAAGAGGCTGGCGCGAAATACTGCGGAAAATGCTGCAGCCTGTCTTGAGCTTGGAAATCTGACTTTGACCTATGCAGTGCAGCTGTCTGCGTTGACGCGTCTGCCACTTGATCAAGTCATGGCAGCCGGCGGTTGGTTTTCGCGTCGACTCATACCTCCTTAGACGCGCACACATGAGGGGAGAGCTAATTCCACGGCGCAACGAGCAACCTTTCTTTCCGTATCGAGGCGCGATCGTTCTTGAACCTCAACCCGGCTTGCACGAGAACATTGTCGTTCTAGACTTTGCATCCATGTATCCAAACCTCATGAGAAATTACAACCTCTCTCCAGACACTCTCCTTAGACTTGGCGAAAGCGTGCCTGATGAAGAAACGTTCGTGATTCCAGAGGTAAAACACCGATTCCGCAAGAAGCCCGACGGCCTTTACCGTCTGGCTCTATCCAATCTTCTAACTGAACGTAGCTCAATTCGGAAAGAACTACTGAAACTTGATCCTAGATCTTCAAGATACAAGGAGCTTGCAGAACGCGAAAGAGCGGTTAAGGTCATCGCAAATGCGTGCTACGGCTACGCCGGATGGGTTGGCGCACGCTGGTACGTCAGAGAAGTTGCAGAATCCGCTACTGCCCTCGGAAGAGATACTATCACCAGAACCGTCGCCAAAGCGAAGGAACTGGGTCTGCGAGTAATATACGGTGACACTGACTCAATCTTTGTGGAGAATCACCCAGAAAAAGTTGAACTACTTCTGGAATGGGCTAAGAGTGCTCTCGACTTGGAAATAAGGCCCGAGCGGAGCTACACGCGAGTGCTGTTCACGGAAGCGATGAAACGTTACGCTGGACTACTGAACGACGGATCGCTCGATATCGTTGGCTTAGAGGTAGTTAGAGGTGACTGGTCGGAGATCGCTAGGCGTCTTCAGGAGGAGGTGTTAGTTAGTGTCTTGCGAAATCGGTCACCAGAGGAAGCTGTGGAGAAAGTCAAGTCGACAATTCAGAAGCTAAAGCGAGGTGAGATTGGAGTTATTGATCTGGCAATTCGGAAGGGCTTAACGAAACCCGTAACCGAGTATGCTGTGCGTTCCCCCCATGTAGAGGTTGCGAAGAAACTGCTGAAAGAGGGATGGGATCTGAAGTCGGGCGACCAGGTAGCCTATGTAATTGTTAAGGGTCCCGGAAAGCTTTACGAAAAGGCCGAGCCTTACAGTCGCGTTACATCAAGCCAAGTTGATGTAGACTATTACGTAGCGAATCAGATCAAGCCCGCTGCGATGAGGATTCTCTCAGTTTTCGGCGTGAGCGAGAAGCAGCTGGAAGACTAGGGAGCTCCAGCCACTTCGGGGAGTGTCATGATTCGTACGGAGTTCGGTCTACGCGTGAGTTCTGCGATTCGGTCACCGACGATTACCTTCACTCCATGCTCTTCGGCCAAGTCGACGACGCGCTGAGTAACCACGCCATCGAATACGATGGTCTCCACCGCTTGGTATCCGCCATTATCCGGGGACAACGCGAGTTTGCTGGCAAGTTCGCTAACTGGTAATCGGGCAATCTCGCCCATATTCTGATCGAGTAGAACTCCCTCCAGTGTACCCCGCAATTCTCTTGCCTTCATCACAAGGTTCTGCGGAAGCTGCACGGGCGGTGGCCTTTGGACTGCTGGTGCCTCAACACGTTGAGCAACTTGACGTTGAGGAACTTGCTCCTGTCTGCCAGCTTCGACCGGTGATTTTTCGCGGAGGCACTTCATGATTTCCTTTGGCGTGAGTTCCTCGACTTCTTTGCCGAGAGGTGCTCGAGTTAAGTAGTCGACCGGAGCTACCTGCATAAGTTCCTTCAAGATCAGCTCTCCCCCGCGGTCGCCGTCCAGGAAGGCCATCGTTTCCTTTGTTTTGCAGAGGTCGATGATTGTTTGTGGGATTTTCGTACCTTCAATCGCAACTGCGTTCCTTATTCCACATCTCAATAGTAGTACAACGTCAGCTCTGCCCTCTACTAGGATGATCGACGGGCTACTCGCCACGTCCGGGCCAGCAGGCAAATGGTCGGGACCGTAAGATGCTACGTCCGATGATCGAATGATTCCCGAGACTTGTTTAACCATCTCGTCAGTGCTGGGTGAATCTTCAACAACCCAAGTTCGCAGGATATCCTTTGCTTTGTCCAAGATTTGACGTCGCTTATCCTCTCGAATATCTGCGACCTTGTCCAGCGTTACCTTGGCTAAGCAGGGACCGATTCGGTCAACGCTCTGGATTGCTGCAGCGATGATCGCCGTCGAGGTTTTGTCTAGGCTTGACGGTATCGTGATTGTGCCGTAAGTTCTGTCTTGCTTCGAGTCGAGTTGAATCTCTATCCTACCTATTCTACCCGACTTCTGAAGCTCCCTTAGATCAAGCTCCGGCCCGAACAGCCCTTCGGTTTGACCAAAGATTGCGCCGATTACGTCAGGTTTTTCGACTACGCCCTCTACATCGAAGCGGGCGACTACCATATACTTTGTAGTTGAATACTGTGAATTTGTTCCCAATTAGGAATGATCCTCCTTTAGTGCTCACGTTGCCGTCTACGACTATTTGACTAGACATGAGCATTCGAGGTTACCATCGAGCGTTCGCGATATAAACGCTGTGTACTGGACGCATGGGAACCATCAGAAAGCATCTTATCTGGCGCAGGATTTGTGAAAGGTGAAGTCTGGAGAGGAACGACTTGGTAAAGATCGGGATTAACGGTTTTGGGAGAATCGGTCGCTGCTTCTTTCGTGCAGCAAACCAAAAAGGCCTCGAAATCGTGGCCGTGAACGATGTAACCGACTCGAAAACCTTGGCTCACCTCCTGAAATATGACTCGGTTTTCAGGAAACTACCCGCCACTCTGCGGGTAGATCCCACTGGCTTTTCAGTTGACGGAAAGCTCGTGAATGTGTTGGCTGTGCGAGAACCCGCCGAGATACCTTGGTCAAAGTTCAACGTCGATATAGTTGTTGAATCGACCGGTCTTTTCACGAATCGGGAGGCTGCGGCGAAGCACATGACCGGAGGAGCAAAGAAGGTTTTGATTTCTGCTCCTGCAAAGAATCCTGATATCACCATAGTTCCCGGTGTAAATCTCGAAAAGTACGATCCTAAGAAGCATCATGTTATCTCGTTAGCTTCTTGCACTACGAACTGCGTGACGCCACTTGTTAAGGTGTTGCATGATGCTTGTGAAATCAAGCATGGATTCATGACGACGGCTCACGCATACACGAATGATCAGCGAATATTGGATTTGCCACATCGCGATCTTAGACGCGCTAGGGCAGCAGCGATTTCCATAATTCCTACATCGACGGGAGCTGCCATCGCCGTGACTGAGGTGCTTCCAGAATTAAAGGGAAAGCTGGATGGCGTAGCTCTACGGGTGCCCGTTCCTGATGGGTCAATCGTGGATCTAGTTGCGGAGGTTAAACGCAGCACAACCGTTGAAGCTGTAAACTCAGCTTTCATGGATGCTGCAGTTGGCGCGATGAATGGTGTGCTCGAATATTCCGATGAACCCTTAGTGTCTGCAGACATCATAGGGAACCCTCATTCCGCCGTCTTTGACTCGTTGTTAACTATGGTGCTTGACGGCAACTTGGTCAAAGTATTTGGCTGGTACGATAATGAATGGGGATATTCGAACAGGCTCGTAGATATGGTTCAGAAGATGACGCAGAACCTATAGAATGAACTCGGAAGACCCTAGGGCACGCTTTTTCCGCGTTGGATTATCGATTTTATTTTGGAGTCTTTCGAGGTATTTCGGCAATTCCTCAATGCTCCGGACATCCGATCTAGTTAACTCACGAAGGTTTTTCCACAAAACCAGATTCACGTGAAGACTATGAGCGATGAGGGTACGCGAGAGTTTCTTGGCCAAGGAGATCCCCTCGCGGTCGAAGTCTGTCAACACGATAATTCTCTTTGCATCCCCAAGGCTTTCCACGAAACCTACAGGGCTTTGCCGACTGCTCTGTAGACACTCGATCGGACCTGTGATTCCCATTTTTCTCAGTGATTCGCGATCCTTCTGTCCCTCTACGATAATCGTGGAGCCGTTTGAAGATTCGAACGCGACCCGTTCAATCAGCTGTCGAAATCGTTCGAGTCTTACGTTAGCTGGCGCGCGCATCTCTGTCCTGTTACCTTGTTATTTGGATCTGTTCCATCTTTCGTAGTAATAGCGGGTTCTTGGCAAATTCCGCTCGCACGGGCTCCAGAATTTTTATCAAGCTAGATGTGACTCCGGCTTTAAGGTCGGCCGGGTGAATCTTGCCTTCTCTGTAGTGAGCTTCCAATTCCGCGAAAGTCGTGTAGGTTGTGGGGCCGCCGTATTTCTCTGGCCGCTCGATGTGGAGGGAGCCGATCCACGGAAATGATACGTAGTGAGCCAGTTCGATTATGCTGTTGTTTTCCAAATCCTTCGGTGGACAGTAGGCTTTCTGAATTTTGCTTTTGATAACGTCGGGTTGGTCATGGATCAAAATGCTGCTGTCGGGAATACTCTTGGACATCTTAGATGAGATTTGCGAGTTAAGCTCTGCATTTTCGTCAAAGTTGCCGAAATTCATCTTCTTGGCTCCCGCCAATCCCACAATGAGGTGAGTGTGAACGCATGTTGGCTTGCGCCACCCCAGCTTATCGGCAACGTCTCTCGCGAGGACGTGAGCCTTTCGCTGATCCATCCCTGCGCATGCAACATCAAGCTTCAACTCGAAGATGTCGGCTGCTTGCATGCTTGGGTAGAACGTGGCTGCTGCCTCCATGTCCTTGCTGTCCGATTCTCTTCCCATAATTGGTAATGCCCGCCAAATGCGACTTACGTTCACTGATTTGGCTATGCGAACTACTCGTTCCCAATACTCGCGCTTTGATGCTAGGTCTGATGCCCAGGAGTAAGTTGCTTCAGATGGCGGTATTCCAAGAGCGGTGAAGCATTGTATGAAGTATTCACCGCAGGTTCTGATGTTATCCATGTTTCCGCCTAGCTTGTTGTTGATCCAAGAATGCCAGTCTGCGATGAAAACGTTAAAATCGAATCCGGCATTAATCATGTCCAGAATTTTCCTTCCGCAGACTAGACCCATTCCAATGTGCATCAAGCCACTGGCTTCAAATCCCCAGTATGCTCGCGGACGTGAGTTTGTTTCAAGTATTCCTCTGAGTTCTTCACGGGTTATTACTTCCTCCGTACCGCGTTCCACGAGCTGGAGGCGATTCTCCAAATCCACCTTTGCATTCTCCACTAAGTGCTGTATTGTGAGCGCCTATGTTACCAAAGTGCATGCTATTCTACTTTCGCTGGAGTGGATTCGCCGCAGAGATGGATCATTCGTCAACCCATCTCCTGTTGCCCACGACACTAACACGCAAACTTCATGGGAGGGCTTCGCCCCACTCAGTTGGTTCTCTCGGGGGTGGGCAGCTCTGGTGCCTCTCCAGCGGTCTCGTTCATGCGCATTGTGAATAGTCTGCTTAAATCCAGTTCCATTGCGGCCACTGGATCTTCGAGTTTCCAATTCTCTATTACTTGCGGATGAATCTCTCCTATTAGCCCCACTTGGTTCTTTCGGACTAAGACGGTTCCAACTCGGCCTTCAAGGAAGCTCGGGTTGCTGGTAGTGCTAAGGGTGAAATCGAATCCTAGGTTAAGCATTAGAGGTGCTAGGACAGATTTCATCTCAGTGAAGTTTGCGCGAGCGTGTGCGGAGATACAGCAGAGTCTTCGGACATCTACTGGTTGTTCCTTTCCCCAAACGGTGCAGTCTCCTACCTCGAAGAGGTTCTGGGGATATTGAACGTGGGTGTTATTTGAAAGGAACTCAAGCAGGCTTGGCAGTAGTTCGGGACGTAGGCATCTTAAGGTTATGACTTTGGGGTTAGATATCTCAACTAGCTTGGTTTCGGGCTTGTTCATTTTGGAGAACACTTTCTCCTTGTTGGTCATCATGAATGTCAGTACTTCCTGGAAACCGAAACCGACCATTAATCCTCTTACCCTGTCTGAGTAGTCTTCCAGTGGGGAAATACCGCCTATAGTGAGGTCCGAAGGCCACTTGGGCTCAATTTGGTTGAGTCCATATGCAGTGGCGATATCTTCGATCACATCGTTAGGGTGCAGAATATCGAGTCGATAGCAGGGCATTAGGACGGTTAATGCTTTGGTGTCAGACCGTCGCACATCAAAACGGGTTCGTCTGAGCAATTTGACGATCTGGGGGCGGCTCAATTCGAGTCCCATTATCTGATTGATGTGCTGAATGGGCAGACGAATGGTCCTCTCTCTCAAGTCTGGTGTAACAATGCGCTTCGATTTCGCGTATTTGTATTGAATTCTTGCTGACTGGAGCTTTGCCCCTCTATCTGCGAGAGTTGTAGCGAGGATTGTTAGGCAATTCAGTACAGTTGTCTCATTTGTTCCTGTGACTTCTACGAGGATGTTCTTCGTATCCGGAACTACTCTTCCTAAGTCGTTAGAGTTTATGATAGGTGGAAATGATAGGACTTGTTCTTTCGAGTCCATTAGAATGGGCAGTTTCTCCTGGTCGCGAAAATTTGACCATATTCAAGTCCCTTCGGGTGCCTTAGCAAGATCTCTCGCAACGACATTGCTTCCGTTCCCTGTAATGGAACGAATCGTATACTATCCGGATTTGCGATTCCGTATACTAGAGGTGGAGAGATGAGGTCGAAATCGTAGAATCCTATGGAGGAGCGTTTACGTTTACGTCCGTAGCTTTGATCCAGTTTTTCCTGAAGTTGTATTAGTCCTCGGATTATCTCATCGTTCATCTTGGCTCCACGTGCTACAACGCATCCGATGAAGGGTCTGATGTCTTTGAGCTCCTTGTCCACGGAGATGTCGGTAGCTATCTTGCTTGAGACTGCGTATCTTTTCAAGCCGGTCTCTATTTCTAGAATTCCTCGAAGAGCGCGCGCAATTCCCTCTGTGCTCCATGTGTCGGGACGATTTGTGTCCACGTTCTCAATTTGCAACTCGGCGTCGTCGGCGAGGGAGGTTGTTTCTTTGTCTCCGAACGCTAGATGCGAGATTTCACATTTTATTGAGTACAACAATTCATTTAGCTGTTCTTCCTTTCGCGGGAGCTTTTTGCCCACTAACTGTTCGAGATCTGCTAGGTTTGATATGATCGAAACCAAGTCATAGAGCCTTCTGTTTTCTAATCCATTCCAGATCCTGCGCGAAGAGCATGCGAATATCATCCAATCCTGCGTGCATCATGAACAGTCGATCAACTCCGATTCCCCATGCAATTACGGGGACTGTGATGCCGAGTGGAAGCGTTAGCTCAGGTCTGAAGATTCCGGAGCCTCCGAACTCTAACCATCCGTAACCTTTCTTGTATGCTTGAAGCTCAACGCTTGGTTCCGTGAAGGGGAAATAGTCTGGTTTGAATCTGACTCTATCTGCGCCGGCGATGTCTATTGCAAAACGTTGTAGGACGCCGAGAAGATCGCGCAGAGAGAGGTTAGGACCTACGACGATTCCCTCAACCTGATTGAATTCGGTGAGGTGGGTGCGATCTACTGGGTCTGGTCTGAAGCATCGAACTACGGAGAAATATTTGCCTGGTATCTTGAGATTCTTGCTAACTAGTGTTCGGGCGCTGATGGCGGTTCCCTGACTTCGCAGAATCATCTTCAATGCTTCTGAGCGGGAGTATTTGTAGCCCCAGCCTGTCGAGCCTGTTTTCCACCCGTTTTCATGTGTCTTTGCTACCGGTTCGATGAATCGTTCATATTCTCCAAGTTGGCCCAAGCGGTCAGTCTCTATGAAGTACAGATCGTGGATCTCCGGGCTGGATGATCCTGTGGCATGAATAGCGCGTCGCAATTGAAGAACATCAGTTCCACAGTTGGTCCAGTCATCTCTTCGAATCCAAGAGCAACGAGTTTCGTCTTCAAATCATCAAGGAATTGACGATAGGGCTGCTTTTTACCTGGCCACGTCGGAGTGACGGGGGCTTCTAGATTGTATTTTCGGAAGGTTACGTTCTGCCAGCGCCGAGTCGTGATTAATTCAGGTGTGAGTTCACTGACCTCAGTTGGGACAGTAATCCCTTCTTGTAGGGCTTGCCAACCTTGCGATGTTAGTTCAACATACCGTTTAGTCCGCTTCTTACTGATCAGCAAACGTCGTCGTTTTAACGTTTCAACGTTCTTTCGAAGGTCCGAGGGCAACTGTTCGACGGCGAACTCGGGCTTGGAGGCTACTAATTCGAGGGTTTTCTCGAGATTAGTCTTGTCTGGTACTGCGCTAGCTTTCAGGACCACTTTCTCGAGTTGGGTCGAAACATCACACCAATGAGAGCCCTTCACCCAGCCGAGCACGATGGACTTCATTGATTGTGGAATGCCCGCATGTTTCGAGGCTTGCTCGAGTAGAGCCTCTCCTCCGAGGTCCAATACGGCCTGGACTAGTCGGCGTTCCGGCAACCCATGCTTCACGTAATCCATTCCTTCGTTCGTAAGATGAACGATTACTCCATCTGACTCTGACACTTTCATTAGCTGCCTTTCTTGGAGAACTGCAAGTGCACGTGTCGCTGAAGCATTATCCTGTCCTGAAACCGTGACTAGTTCATCGAATGAAGAGTTACCGCCAGCGCTCTGCAAGGCTTTCATGACGGCGGCTTCATTCTCTCGTAAATCTACCATTAAGAATGCCCCATGAACCTTGACTTCAGGAACGCATGTCTAGAGGTCGGATAGTTCGTGAGCGTTGAAAACGCCGTCACCTACATTCATATCGTCGACCTCTGGCCTCGTGTGTTATCTGCTTAGCCGTATATTAGATTCGTGATC
>CAWAOH010000019.1:0-67254 GCA_963783645.1 Candidatus Bathyarchaeota archaeon
CGAAAAACGCCCAGTTCGAGTTATCATTTGGTGAGAAGGCTTGCCCTCCGCCATTTACTTGTAGAGAGCTTGTGGCACTATTCTGGAATAGATTTGACCCTGAACAGAGTGAACGTATTCCAAACTTGATACAACCACCGCCTAACGCTACATTCGCCATGAACGCTGGCTCATCACCGAACGCATTCCACGAACGCGATTATTTTGATAAATGCCTATATCGATTTCTGGGAACTCCAAACCCAATTTCTGTAGGCAGGAGGTGTTTCCAGTCCGTACTAGAGATAGACAAATTGAATCCAGCGCCACGATACATGTGATCGCTAACGTTTGTCGGATTCCCACCGAGAGCCAAGGAAACCTGCGTCGGAGTTGATTGCAGGTAGCCCGTAGCCCAGAGTATTGCATTGTATGTTCCGGAAGGAATTCCGTAGTTGTCTCCGTTCCAAGTGTCGTTGATTCCCCAGAACTGAATTATCGCTTGCCCAGATTGAAGCGAATTACTGTTCACGCCCGCTGGATCATTAGGGGCATTAGTCCCCAGCTGCTTTTTTAAGACGGTTGAGTAGCCATTGTGACGGTAGGTTCCTGTCAGGTTCGTATAACCGAGAGAAGTGACGTTGAAAGACCAGACAGCCCCTTTGTCGTCTTCGAGACCTCCATACAAATACCCTGCTCCAGTGTTAATTGTACTAGTAGTCTGAGTGTTTTGCAAGTTATGGAAGTATACTGTCTCATCGACCCAACTGCTAAGCTGCAGATCTATAGGTAAAGAAACGTCTCCTGCCCATTCATTCGCGGTAACGTCGAAGTAATACTCTTGAAATGTTGACCCATCGAAACCTGACTGTACATATCGGAAGACCCATGTACGCACGAAATACCTTCCGGGAGTTAGACCGTTAACCCACGTGGCAAATATCTGGGGTACATGACCATCCAAGTCTCGCGGTGCCCCGTACTCACCTCTTGACCCAAATTGAAAATGAAACGCATCAAGATTGCCTCCTGCGACAAACCAGTGCTGAGGCGGCCCAACACCCTGTGGATCAGGAGTCTTGTCAACGGATTTGGAATCCGACACTCCGTAACCAGTATAACCAGTGTTTGGTTGATATTCATGCCACGGAAACGCAATCGCGCTGCCTAATCGCGGATCCGCACATGAGCCTGCATGTGAACCCCCCATGTAGCTCGCTTGACCACCCGCAATACACGGCAACGGCGACCATGAGACAACGTTAGCCCTTGGGTCAGGGTGATGAGCACCAGTGGGTGCATCGTATAATTCGATCTTAACATACCCGCTCTCGGGCCAAGCTTCATCTCCCCCTTGATCCTTGCTGTAAACATCTCCATGTATTACGACACCCGGGTTCAGAGACCCGTCGAAGCGGAGCGATTGACCGCTTAGCACAGTTACCTGTGGTTGGATCAATTGTTGCGGATATCCAGCTGCTTCTGCATAGATGTCATATGTTCCCGCAGCTACTCCTTCCAGATCGTAACGGCCTTGAGCTGACACAGTTGAAGTAACCGACAGCGTCGATACACCCTGGTGTAGGAGGTTGAGGCAAAGGCGAGCATGTGTACAATGTGCTTCCCGAAGAAGGATCAAGCTTTGTAGTCATATGTGCCAGAACCTTACCAGCTTCTAGAATTGGCGACCCATTCAGAGTGGAGTTGTAGCCGCCGTAACGTATCGTCCCACCAATAGATGCTGGATTTAATGCACCCTTGACTACCAAAACTGGCCAATTCTGCCACGGGCACCCATCCGCTCGGAAGCTCGCTTTGGCCCAGATTTGACAACAGATACATCTTGAAGAAGTATTCACCTGCAACAATTGGCGCAACGACGCCATTTATTCTGACGTAATACCATTCGCCCCCCGTCGTGAAGTTAATGAATTGACGGAGCGTGTTTGCGTCAGCCGTTACGGAGACAACAGTCCACCCTGGACCATACCTGTCTGAGATCGAGAGGCTCCTCACTGCGACGTTCGCATAATCATTGGTTACAGTTGAAACAACCTGTTCTGGAAGAATATTATGAAACTCAGGTGGAATCATAATAGCCAAAGTATTCCATCCTCGATTGCTTGAGAAACCCGACGCTGAGAGAGCAAATATCAAGTCACCAGTGGAGCCGACGAGTACACCATCGCCTGGCCACACATGGCCTATTAATCCTGAAACTTGAACATCAGACACCCTATATGACGACGGTCGGCTCAGAGCCTGAGCACCGTGAACTGAAACAGGTGCGTTGCTGATGACGAATAATGCGATCATCAGCATCGCTAAAGGTCTCATGCGCATGCACATTACGCATTTGGCTCTTACATATTAACGGATGGAGAGTTGTTACAAATTTCCTAATAGCAACAACCTTATTTCATTTAGACACCCTAACAAGTCGCCCTACGCTTCTTTCGTCGATTGTGCCAGAGATTCGCTTAGAATCATACGAATTGTTTCCGGTATGGAATGCAGATAACGGTGTGGGCATCAGAAGTTGAACCGTCATTTTGGTGTGTGTGGGGCTAATGGTGCGCACCATTAGAGACATCTCTTCATAGTTGAACTATGCATGGCATAAAATCGGGTAACACGCACTATATCGCAAATTAGCAGTCATCTCTTGCGCTTCGCTTTCGATCTATTTCGTTTTATCAATTGCTTGGTTATGCGTGGGTCACCGAGTGAGGTTGCCTTGGGGGGGGTGCGACACCACCAGTCTATGCGATAGCTAGCGCTATTCACTCAAATGCGTCGCCTATGACCGCCTCAACGGAACGCCCTAGGTGCTGAGCCTAATCTTGATGGGGTCAGTGAACAGGAGCTTCACATCATTGGTGCATTCGATCTTGCCAGCATCTCGCAGGTAGTACTTGATGTATATCGTCCGGTCGGTGAGATCCATGACGAATGTCCACATGGTTCGTAGGGGGTAAGGGATGTGGGCTCCTGCCTCTTCCGCATCGTCGGTCGCGCCGTAGACTTTGCTCATGATCTGGAAACAGTCGTCCACAGTGAATTTGCCTTGGTGCGAATCGACGATGTCTTGTACGGTACGGAAGCGGTTGAAGGTGTTATAGTTGGCCTTCGGGTCAGTACTAGGGAAACTGGTCACAGCCGGATAGAGGTGCACGGCATGGTTAGTGACGACTTGCGGTTTCCCTTCGTTGCTGTCTACGAACACATACTCGCCAGTCTTGCTGTCGATCTCGAAGATCGTCGAGGCACCGGTGGGATCGCTGATGATCCAGTGTATAGCTTCAACGGGAAAGAAGATGCGTTGTTGCAGGATCATGAGTTTGGCCTCCTTCACGGTTCTGCAGCGGTTCATGAGCAAGCTGATAATGTGCATCTGACCTAGACCCGTGTTGTGGCCGCCAACGAAGGGGGTCGGTTCTCCAGGACCCTGCTGGTCGACCAACGAGTCTGCGAACAGTCCGTGCTCGTTGATGCCGTCCAACTGGAAATTGAGGAGGTCCATGCCGGTCGTCTGCATACTGGCATAACCCTGATCGGGGTAGAATTCCGCGATGAAGCCATGCTTACCCATCAGAGGCGCCCCTGCGTACTTCTTTCCGGTGAACATTTCCATTGCACTGACTATGTACCATTCGTAGTTACGGCCGACTAGCGTATGACCATTGGCTGTAGTGTTCGGTGGGAAGGATACACTGGTGCAAGCGAACGAGCCGACGTCGTACGGCAGGACTGTGGTGTCGTGGTCAGTATCATCCTCGGTGAGGTTGAACGCATCCGCAACGCCTATGGAACGTTCATACAACGCCGGGAAGTTGTCTTTGAGGTAGATCTTGCACGCCTCTCCGTAAGTCGAATCGGTGTACTTCGCGAGTTTACTGACTCCAAGGTCTCGGCGGGCGATCTCAGCAAGGGTTTTACCGATCTCCCGATTGGAGCCTCGCAGAACCAAGTGGCGAATCTCTTGGAAATTCTCAGGGGCCTGTGGAATCAGAGTCTCGTCTTTGATGAGCAACGGTTCTTTAGCAGTCCCAGTAGTTGATAGTGTCACACTAGAAATTGCTGATCTGCTGTGCTGCATACTTCAGAAACCGCCGCCGATTCAAACTGGAACGGAGGTACTGTTGTGGCATTCGAATTTAGTGTTTTGTGACGGTTTTCTGATAAGTCTGAATTGCGGTCACTCATGTTTTCATTTGAACTCTCATCCGTCGTCGTAAAAGTGTGTGTGTGTGGTATTAGTGGTGCGAGCACCGTAATTTGAACCGTCAATTTTGTGTGTGTGTGCGCACCAGCTATACCACACACCAAACGACGACTGACGACGGTTCAAATTCTGCTGCTAGCACTTTGATTACCACACACACAATTAGTCGGACTACGACGGAAGAGAGTAGACTATTCAACGAGAAAGCCTAACCGACCTATCTAAGGAACTTAAGGAGAAGTGTGTACCAATTCAAGCAAACGCTAGTACCGGTAGGTTTGAGCATTGCTATAGGAGGAGATTAGTTTCTGATCGAGTTGATTGCCGTCGAAACTATCACTCCCGACAGCAGCATTGATGAGACAACTATCACGGGAGCAACGAGCATTAGTATTGCGGACGACAGGACTTCACCTACAAATAAGCAAGCTATCGTGATCAGTAGGGTCACGCAGAGCATTCTTGTAACTTTAGCTGCTTCGCGTCGCCGTTGAAGCTTCGCTCGCATCAGACTCAGTGGCAACCCAATATATATCGCTCCAACCAAGCAACTTGCAAACAGACCCGACAGCAAAACTCCCAGTTCAGGATATGTTGACATGGCTGTGAAGAGGTCTGATGCAAGGAGTAACACTGCGACCATTGGGTAGAGGACTCCCTTCATTATCATTCGTGATGCTGCATGGGTTGTGAGATAGGTTGCAACGTACGGACTGAATGAATAGTACCATGCATTGAAGACGATCATGAAACTGGCGCCGGCTTTGGTCTTTTGAACGGAGTTATCACGAAAGCTGCGTAGAATTTGAACCTCAGGACTCAACTCGGATCCATAGGTTGCCGTCGCTATTAGGCACTGAGGTGCAGGGATTCCAGTGGCGGTGTTGATCATGATAGCCACATTAGTTGCGTGACTAAAGACGCGCTGGTACCTGTTACAATTAGCGTAAATGAACCCGTCGAGGATGTTGGGGAGGCGTTTACTGTTAAAGTGGATGTAGCGATTCCTCCCGGTAACGGAGTGATTGGCCCAGGTAGATCAATCGAGATACCTGATGGCGCAGCCGTCATCCAAGAGTAACTCAGAAACACTGCAGATCCGAAGTCGTTAAGTGAAGTGACCGAGACCTTTGTAGCAGCGGTCGATCCCTGACTCAGTGACATGGTCGAGGACATGACGATTGAGAAGTCAGGGGTTACCGTGCGACCACTAGAAATCGTGCTTAGCGTCGTGGTTGATCCCGTAGCTAATTGCACTCGAACCGTTACGTTGAAAATGTGACTGAGCGATCCGCTCGTTCCTGTAATCCTCAATTTGAACAAACCAGCTGAGGCATTCAAACTTCCGGTAACGAATAGTTGCGTAGTGGCATTAGTGCCAGGAGAGGGAGTTGCCGGGTGGGGAGGAATGAATGATAGACCTACCGGGGGCGGGTTAAGCCATGATGCTGTGAATGACACGGTTAAGTTGAAGCCGTTGATCGAACCAACTGAGATCTTGGACGCGGAGCTTCCACCCTGAGTTACAATGATCATCGTGGGATCGGCTGAAATTGTGAAGTCACCGAGCACAGTTACAATGAGGGTGAGAGTTGAAGTTGGATGCTGTGATCCGCTAATTCCAATGATGGTGATAGGATATGTGCCAACGGTCGCATTCGTGGCTACCGATATCGTTACGGCCGTGCTTGCTGATCCTCGTGCAGGTAGAGTCACCGAATTGCTGTCGAATCTCACGGTCACGCCCGCGGGTACATCTCGTACAGTGAGGTTAACAGATGCATCAAAACCTCCGAAAGATGCCAATTTGACAGTTGAACTTCCGGAAAGGCCCGGAGCCACAGTTAGTGTTGCAGGGGTGACTTCCATAGCAAAGGTACCAGAAAACTCCATAAACTCGAAATTAGCACCATTAAGAAGCGGGACTCCTCCCGAATATCCGTATCCTGCATAAGCTACAGAGCAATAATTCCAGTTTATTCCAGCTGAAGGTGAGTTATCCGTCAGGTCGAGTGCGTAGGTTTCACCTGGCGTGACCTGAACACCGTTGTCAAAGGTCACGTTAAACCAGTCGCCATTAGTTGCGAGACCAAATTGGGGAGGAACTATGAAATCCTTTGATGCGAGGAGGTCTCCTCTAATTCCTCCCGAGAGAATCTTGGCAGTCATAGAAGTATTTTCGCTGATCGTAGAATAGAGATTGAGAGAGAAACTCACAATGTCGGTTTCAGTTGGAGTAAAGGTTTGACCTAAAGGCGTATTGTATGCCTCTCCGACCGCCGCGAGATATCCCCCTCCACCGGCGTTGCAGTGTTGGTCGACGAATGTTGTCACCGCCTGCGCGGGGGCAGGTGTTCTTAACGATATTAAGAGAAAGAGGAGCACAACTGGCAGACCGACAGCTGCACGAGGGTTCATATCCATACACAGTTCTCGAAGTGGCTATTTGTTGATTTCCATCCAAGATCAGCCCAGCACGAGCTCAGTTTCTCCTCAAGACCCAAGTTGCGCGCATCCTAATCGTTGATTTACTTAACAAATCCTGAGTTCTGAAGCCTTTCTATTGTTTTTGCTTGGACAGTGAAATACAACCTTTGGTTGGCCGATTTCCGGAGATAGTGAAGTGTGCTCTTTCCTATCCCAAGCTTCCTCGCATCAATCTGTCTTAGGGCAAGAATTCCTTCTCTAATCGCACGTTTGTCTGTCCTCTCAAGAAGAGGGATGGGCTCATAGAAATCAAGCCTGCGACACCGATCACTCAGGTATCTTCCCAGTTCACTCACCTTCTCCTGAATCACCGTATCCCATTTCATCATACGACCCTTGTAACTGACGCTATATCGTCGTGCGGGTAAGTGAATTCTAGCGGCAAGTTCGTGTGAACGACTCGTAGCGACGTTTTCCGAGTTGTATCAAGAAGTTATAATAATCTTCGCGCTGATCCTTCACCGCGTGAATTAATTGTCGAAGCTTGACTATCAGGAAATCGGACCAAGAATCGGAGCCCAGATCGTTGACGGCATCATTCTCTGATATCTAGGTCAGATAAGAAACAGCGACTTGGCGATAAGCTAGGAAAGACAGTAGTCGTCAAAGCATAATGAGTAATTCACACAGTAGGTCTATTCCTTTAGCGTGTTGAAGCAGACGCAGGTAACTGTCCTCATAACACCTTTCATCTCCCTCAGCTTGTCAAGCACTAGTTTACCCAGTTCTTCCATTGATCCAGCCCTAACCTTCAGCATGATATCCCACTCCCCAGTGATCAAGTGAACTTCTGCCACTCTCGGCAATTGGCCTATTTGGATGCCGAGATTTCTCTGAGAGACTGTCCCCGGCATGAAGGAAACAAAAATGAACGCAGTCACCGGCCGTCCGAGTAGCGAATAATCGGGCTGCGCAACGAATTTTCTGATAACTCCGCTCCGTTTCATCCTCTCAATTCGTTCTTGAACGGTTGCCCGCGGGATTCCCAGATCGTTCGAGATGTCGACCACAGATTTCCGAGCATCCTCCATTAGCACATCCAGAATCCTACGGTCCTTCGCGTCGATCATGTTTCTTGGCAATATGCCAGGTTTCATTAAAGTTTGCGGTTGTTTTCCGGCAGATTGCGGTTTTCTGCGGCAAAATGCTTATAGTGAAAACCATTCACCCCGAGCATTATGTCCTTTGATACGGGGATAAGGCTGTCGCTGCAGGAATTGCCGAAGCCCTTAGACCAATTGTCCGTTAGTGAACTTGAAAGAAGACGCCAGATCTCTGCGGTGACAACCCGAGTACTACGATACCTCACTGAAAAGTTCACATCGTTAGGATTCGAATGGACACTTCCTGTGATATTCTCGAAATCTACTGACCCACTGTGGCCGGATCCGGGAGCCTCGATAGAGAAACGGATCGAAGTCGAAATGTATGAGGAGACAGTGCGGACAACGCTCAGTATGATAGTTCACAAACTTGTCGCATGCTCTCTAGTTTATTCCAAGCTGTTTGCGATCTCACCCAACGTACGCATCGAGAAAAGGGAACGAAAGTTCACTGGTTGGCACCTCTACGAGTTTACACAGTTAGATTTCGAGGCAAGGTCCGCGTCCTCGAAGGATATCATGGAGCTAATCGAGGTAATCCTTCAGGGCATGATGGAGCATTTGAACGCTGACTGCAGTGAAACATTGGGCTCTCTCCGAAATGAGAAGCTCAGAGTTCCAACGACGCCCTTCGATTCCTTCAACAGAGAAGAACTTGTCAGTAGGTACGGCAATGAGTGGGAGTCCGCGACTCCCGATAGAGATTCACGACCCTGTGTGGGTCACGAACATACCTAGAGAGTTTTATGATTATCAGGACCTTCAAACCCAGAAGTGGGATAACTACGATCTGTACGTGCCAAAATATGGTGAGATCCTTTCGGGATCTAAGCGGGAATGGGAGTACGATAAGATCCTTACGAAGATGGATAGAGACCAGGTTCCGAAAGAAAACTATGCACTTCTTCTTAGGCTAGCAAGAGAACACCGGTTGAAGCCCTCCGCGGGCGCTGGGATAGGACTTGAGAGACTCGTGAGCTGGATAGTGGGTGTGAAGCACATAGCCGAAGTTCAACCGTTTCCCAAGATACCTGGAAACGTATACGACCTCTAGACTGAATAAACCCCTTCGATTCTGGTCTATCTCATCTAAGCGCCCATTTTTCTCCCCAATGGAGCGCACTGTCAATCCTTCACATATTTCTTCAGCAGTAAATTTCACAGTCAGATTTCGGAACTCGGTCCATGTTTCCTTCTGCGGAGGGCTAGCAGCATCAGACTACAACTATTGCTGCGACAGCAGCGATGTGATTGCTATCGGGATCGTATAGTCTGTTGTCCATTCTGCTGTCCATGTGCGCGGGCTGTTCATTTGAAGCGTTGCAGTATTTGATGTGGTTTTGAGTTGATTGTTCTCGAACCATCCTTCGAAATGAGTCTTGGCTCCTAACATGCCGAGGAGTCCGAGGGAGAGTTGAGGGGTAACCGAGATTTGAACATTAGACCCTTCATAGTACCAGTCAGCACCCGTAGCGTTTACAGGACTGATTAGTGTGAGTTTGTATTCTTTGATATATTCAGCGGCCAGTACTGTGTCGATCTCCAGATTATCTGTCCGGTTTAGTTGCGTAGAAGCGTCGCTCCACCCGCCGAACACTAGCCTTGTGGAGTCGTCGAGTGATGTCATGTTCGGAACGGAAATTGCATGGACTCCGGGCGCAAGATTAATGGAAATACTACCTGGAGGTTGTTGTTTGCCGTCAATCGTCACTGACACATTATCCAGCACGGTGACCTTTAGCGTAAGTATAGTCCCGCCTTTTATGATGAATCGTTGTGTGCTTATCGAATTGGGGATGACTTCCCCGGTAGAGTTCAGAGGCCTATAGTCGCTCCGAGATTGTAGATGCGTGCGTGGGTAGAGATTGTGAGTTGGAAGACGATGTGTTCGCTTCCTGAAGTTGCGTTCAGTCTCCAACCACATAACGGCGTAGTGCTATATTTTTCAGGAAGAGGTATGCACGCCTCTGACGTTGCTGATACTGTCCCAACAGCGAATCGTCTATAGTCCAAATCCTCTATCTCCGCAAAGAGGATATCGCCCTTATGCACGCCGGAGAAAGTAATGTCGAAAGTGACGGGGGCTGTAGGATTGGTCACCCGTTGGGTCGGATAGGATAGATTCTGCATTTGGATGCTTGCTGATTGGGCGTGAACTATTGAAACGGCATAGCTTGAGAAGAGTACAACAACCAGCATCGCAATTGTGATCTGCTTTCGTCCCACGGAGTATCCCTAACGACAACGACACATGTATGTTAATACTATTTCGCACTATTTTCCATACACAACCACATCCTGATCAACAGAACAAGAAATCTAATGAGGTGAACGCAATCGATGACCACCACAGAGTTTGATAAAATGAAACTGAACCGAAGAAGAGTCCGAAGTGAACATCACCCTAGTGTGCGCACTACTAGAGTTGATCTCGGACTTCTGGTCCTTGCCCGAAAACCAATCTGGTGCCCGTATCAATAGCACTAGGACTAACCGATGCCTGTAAGCTGAAAGCAACGATCGTTCCTGTAATCACCCACGTTCACTGCCCTTTTAACGATTGCAGGCTCGCTCTCATCCCACCCCTGAAGGGTGTAGGTTTTCCCGCTCGCTTTGATAAATGAAACGAAATTCAGCAGGGATAAATGATTCGGAGCAACATTTGCAGGTGAGTAACATGAGCAAGACGAAAGTGGGTGTCTTAGGCGCGACGGGGATCGTCGGGCAGATGTACATCAAATTGCTTGAGGACCATCCGTGGTTTGAGGTAAGCTACGTTGCAGCCTCCCCAAGATCCTCAGGAATGAGGTATTCAGAGGCTGTTGAAGGCAGGTGGCACATGCAGACAGGAATACCGAATGATGTGGGACAACTCAAAGTTGAGGATGCAAACACGGTTGACAAAGCTCTCGGAAAATGCAGCTTTGTATTTTCAGCGCTTGAGATTGAGAAGCAAGCTATCAGAGATCTCGAGAACACGTACGCGCAGAATGATATCCCAGTTGTATCCAATGCATCTGCGCACAGATGGACAGAGGACGTTCCCATGTTGATACCTGAGATAAACTACAGCCATCTAGAGATCATACCCATCCAGAAAAAGAATCATGATTGGAAAAAAGGATTCGTGGTTGTGAAACCAAACTGCAGTCTCCAGAGCTACCTCATGCCCATCTACGCTCTTGAGAAGGGGGGATTCGAAGTAAGGCGGATCATTGTCACAACGCTACAAGCTCTTTCAGGAGCAGGCTACCCGGGAGTACCATCGCTTGACATGATTGATAATGTTGTGCCATTCATCGCTGGTGAAGAAGAAAAATCAGAGAAAGAGCCTCTCAAGATACTGGGGAAAATTGAGAAGAATAAGTTCGTAAATAACGACTCGATAAGGATATCCGCACACTGCAATAGAGTTCCGGTTCTTGACGGACATACCGCTTGCGTAAGCGTTGAGTTCGGAGAACGAAAGCCCTCTAAGGAACAAATAATCCAGATATGGCGCGAGTTTAGATCCTTGCCGCAGGAACTGAAACTTCCTTCCGCTCCTGAGCAACCGATAATCTATCGCAATGAAGAAAATAGGCCTCAGCCGAATAAGGACAGAGACAACGACAAAGGGATGGCGGTCACGGTCGGGAGACTTAGAGAATGCAATGTCTTTGACTTCAAATTCGTGGGGCTGTCACACAATACCATAAGGGGGGCTGCGGGTGGAGGAATACTCAATGCTGAGTTATTGAAAATCAAAGGATTTCTCTGATATAAACAGGACGAGGACGCAAACCCCTGAACTTCAGGGCATAAGTCGAGCATAAGTAAGGAGAGAGACGAGTAAAGACTACGAGCTGTTCACCTTTTCCCGTACGTAAACGGTGTTTATGGGCTGAAGGTTCCGGTCGAGTTCTGCGATTAAATCCTATTAACTGGTTTAGTACTTCTATTAGTACAATCGCTTGGTTGGATTTGGATTATGCAGCTTAGGATCCTCTTCTTGGGGGCAGTCGTGCTTCTTGCGCTGAGTCTGCCAAGCGCTAGTGCATTGCCTCCGTGCCTAATTCAAAATATCAATTACACTTACCCCTCCTCGGTAACGGTGGGGCAACAGATCACCGTCAAAACACATCTACAGGCGACATGCGTGCAGTGGCCTCCGTATGCAATAGCGTACAGTATCCGCGTCGACCTATCTGACGCTGACACGCCCATCGTTCACTCGACGATTACGTATCAGGTTGGGTACTCTCAAACATACATTGACACAGTCTTCCCTAACACTGCTCAAGCGCCCGCTTCTCCGGGCACGTGGGGGCTCAGAGTCGACGTCTATCTTTGGGGTGGAAGCGGCCAATTGCTCATACATGCAGTGGACTATGCAAAGCTTCAAGTCGGGTAGTCCTCCAACACCTCAATCCTCTATTCTATTATTGATAGAGATGCACCAGGGACTTCAGCCAGCCCCGTAAGCGAACGGCCGTTTTTGACGTAAATTTACGTAAAAATTACACGTTTCTTGACGTTTACGATTGCGGCCGGAATAGCAGCTGCTTTGACGTTCATAGGCTCTTGAATGCGTCTTTCAAATCTTTCCGGGGGAGTTTTAGGTTTAATGCGTCTTTGATGCTTTCTATTGAGGACCCGGGCACTCTGCCCGTCGCGTGACGTACGACGATCTTCTTACCGAGCACATACTTTGCTATGTCCGCTGGGAATTCTACTATTACGTTTGTTACTTTCATCTCGGCAAGATCAAATTCCAAGTCCTTGACTTTCCCAAGGTTAACCATATCTTTGCTAAAGACTACCATGTTCTTGAGATTACTAGCGTACAAGACCGCTCAACCAAGACTGGGTAATGGCTCCGGTCCTAAATATGAATAGCTGATCTGATGCTCTGATTGTTCGCAGACTGGATCTCTCCTGAAGTCCGTTGCACGATCGTTCATTAGAGGATTCAAGTATGTTATGTTCACAGTCGAGGTGACCTGTCAAGGCCGGATTCAATTGGAGTTGCAGGTTTCGATATGCAACGATACCACAACGAACTTGCTTGCGGCTGCGATAATCCCGTAGCCAAAGTTCGTCAAACACAGATGTGACGCCAATGATTATTCCGCCAAGCGCTCCAACTATTCCTGACGCTTGTGAGTTAGCGTCCTGGACTGCCTTCTGGTAGGCTTCTGTGCGTAGCGCATTGTAATTAGGGTAACAAACTTGAAGGAGATTCCATCCACTGGTTTACGCCCGCCGTATTGCGGCGTCATCGATCTCGCTCACATCCGACAGATTCCAAGCTCTAATCACCATGACTTCGACAGAGTTTATGGCAACGTAGCCAACGAGCTGAGTGTTGTTATTGTTCAGACTATTAGGTCGGCTAAACGTTATGAGGTGAATGTCGATTTGATTGACTCAGCGAATAATCGCATAGTGACGAAAGCCGTGGTCATTTTCGCGTCATTCCTGTAGGCTTTGTCAGCGATCCCTAGACTGGTTTACGGGGCGAACTGTAAACAGCGTGCCTTCATGAGGCGCACCTGCTGTTACAGTTCCACGCCACCAGTCAGCATGCTGGACGCGGCGACGTCAGGAATGGTGCTAAAATGAATCCCGTGTTTTCGGCACTAGCGGTGATTGGTAGTCAATCAAAGCGACGTAAGACAATCTCATACTGCTAATGCCCACGTATGATCTCATACAATACGCAAGAGTCAGCTCGGATACGTTGCCGTAACTCTGTTCGAATTGTCATGGTGATTGGAGCTGGCAATCGGCCGAATGTGGGCAAGATCGTTTCTTGATCGCCGTAGTACATCCGTGAAGCATACCAGGTGGATGGAATTCTCCTTCAATGTTCGTTGACCCTAACTTACTAACCCGCATACGCTCAGAAGTCTACCAGAAGTCAGTTGCAGGATCGCTAACTCACAAGTCGTCAGGAATCAGTTCGATCTTTGCTTTTCGTAGAGTAATCATTCCCGTGCTGAATTCTCTGTTTCAACGAACTTAGGCGTGGCCAGCGGGATAGCTATACATCCTAGGCTTAGGTTATGGTGGTACGAGCTGTATCGGGCCGTGGGACTTCATTGAAAATTCACGGTGGGCAACTAGGTCACCTGTGTACGGTGAACATGAACAACTTGTACCTCTAACGATAGTATATTCTGTATCTTCCAAACCTTACACGGTAGGTATTCTTCCATTTTCTTGATATCCCAATTCTCTTCAAGGAACGGAAAGTTTTGCAGATCGTTGATGAAAGTGTTAGCTTCTATCTTTCGAGACTCTTCTGTCATATTCTCTTGGATGAAGTTGCTGACTTTATGATGAACCGTCACGGTGTATTTTTGACCTAAATGACTGATTGAATTCGGCAAGGGTTAACGACTTTCCTTCATCCATTTCTCGTTCTGCTTCGTCTAATTCACGTAGTTCTTCCTCAGTTAGCTTCTCCGTAGGCATCTTTTCGTGCCTGTTAATTTCCTCTGCCTGTTCGATGTAGCGCATTAGCGTACGGAGTGCTTCGGCAGCTTCTTCAGGTCGAACCACTTGTAAAGTCATTACCCATCACCAATCACACATACTCTATCTAGGCATGTCTAGCTAGGCCGAGGCATGCCATGGCGCGTCAGTTTATGCCATGTGGCGCGGATGGCCATACTAGGCAGGCGTAGGTAGCGTTCTGTACCCTATATTGCATAGCATGCAAATAACTTCTCAGTAGGAGATTTGGGGGCAATTCGGTAGAAACTATTAATCCACGTAACCTAGTTCACGCAGTATGGCCGCCGCGACGCCTACGTTAGATTTCAAGCACTCTCTACGACGAATGTTTCTGTACGGTGCGATAGGCGGCGTTATTGCGACGCTCATCCAGTACGTAGGAGCGGTTGCTTCAGCCTTCCCTTTCCGCCCGTAGAGATCTTCAGAATTATACTTGCGCCCGTGCCCGGCTCGTTGCAGTCGGTTGCAGTTGAGAACCTTGGTGAATACGCGAAGTACGGCGCAGTTCACCTTTGCCACTGCGGCCTATGTTCTGTTGTATGGGTTAATCGGTGCTTCCTTGGGTGCGCGGTCTCGTGAGCGTATGCTCTCGAAACCTTGGGCACTTTTGTTTTGCATTGTACCAACGATCGTGGCCTTCGCGTTCGAGTTCGAGCTGGCGCCTAGCTACTCTTCGCTCTCATCCTTGGCGGGTTGGTTGCTTGCTGTAGGTCTCATTATCGTTGCAAACATCTCATTCACGGGAACTTTCATGGGATTAATGAATTTGGAGCATGAACACATGTTGACTTCGTCCCCCGTTCCGGCAACCGGGTTACCGCGCCGAGGATTCCTCAGGAAAGCTGCTGGTCTGGCTTTTGTTGTGGCTGCCGCCGCAGCTTGGCATTAAGCTTGGCTTATCAGTTCTTTCTGGTCAACCAGTTGTGGGAACTAGCAACCCGATCCCAGTGAATCCTGAACCGTCGACAACAACCATGACCACGAGTACTGCCGCGGCTTCCACGTCCACCGTTGCGGCTACATCAACATCGTCCGGGCTTGCTCCGGTTTTTGCGGATCCGAGAATCAGCGACCTCGTCAAGTCGGAGGTCACGGATAATCGAATCTTTTACCGCGTAGACATTGACCCTGATCCACCTGAACTGGATTTTGACAGTTGGTCCCTGGCGATTGACGGCAAAGTTTCGAATCCCAAGACGATCAAGAAGGCTGACATCCTGTCTCTGCCAACGACGGATGAATACGTGACCCTCGAGTGCATCAGCAACACCATCAACCCGCCGGCGGGACTCATTAGTAACGCTAAGTGGACGGGAGTACCTCTTGCGATGCTTCTCAATCAGGTTGGCCTTCTGCCCGAAGCAAAGTACATTATCTTTCACAGCGCGGACGGTTACCGCGTGGGGATACCCGTTGAGCGAGCCATGCATCCTGAAACAATCTTAGCTTACAAGATGAACGATGATTTCCTGCGTCAAGAGCATGGTTTTCCTCTCCGCGCGATCATCCCAGGAATCTATGGGATGATGAACGCCAAATGGATCACTCAGATTACGGTTGTAGATTACGTCTACTTGGGATATTGGCAAACTCGAGGATGGTCGAATGATGCCAGGATCAAGACAACTTCAATCATCTACTACCCATCTCGTCAAATCAGCGGGGAGCAGATCAACGTCGGTCCAGATGGCTACGTTCCCGTAGCCGGAGTTGCCTTCGCGGGCGACCGGGGCATCAGCAAAGTGGAAGTAAGCACGGACGGAGGGAAAACATGGAACCTGGCATACCTGAAACCTCCAACCTCCCCATATCTCATGGGTTCTCTGGGCGTACGAGTGGACCCCGCCAAGCAAAGGTCAATATCAACTCATCGTGAAAGCAACCGACGGAACTGGCACATTGCAGAGCGGAGCTACAACTAACCCGTTCCCATACGGCGCGACAGGATACAATTCGCTAAACGTCTACGTTACATAGAGTCAGCAGGTATGCCCCTAGAGCCCCAGAGATAAAGCTCACCGCTAGGCCGAGAAAACATCTTACAGAAATTGAATGGAAAAACGTTACGTCTCTTTCGGAGTTTATAGAAGAAAAAGAAGGAGGGGCTACGATCGCTTTCGCGTTCGGACAGCGTCCCCGCTGTCTTACTTGCGTCTGCGTCGTAGTACGTATAGTGATGCTGCTAGTGCGGATACTGCTGCGATTGCTATGCCGCTGAATTCTGGTACGGGTATGTTGGATTGTTCTAGGTACATGTTTTGTCCTGTGCCAGTTTGGCCGCTTGATACGGCTACTGACCAGGTTTGTGATGCTATGCCTGGACTGCTGAGATGGTGAACTTGTACGTTCCTGGTGGTAGGTAGGCTTGGTAGACTGCCGTCGTACGTGTAGAAGTTCCAGGCCTGCTGCCGCCTTGTGCGCCCACTACGTTAACTAAGCCCCAGCTGAGTGGTCGGAACTCGTTACTCCAAGTGAACGCTAGAGCGTTGCCTGTCACTAATCCGTTCAGGTCGACTTCGAAGATTGCGCTTGCTTCACCACTGTTGTGGGCGTTGCTGATTTGCCAGACGCCTTCCTGCGAGTATGGACCTAGATGGTTCGGTGCCATGCTGTGTCCGACTGCGAATGGTATTGCTGTATTCAGAGCCATGTCTTCTGTTAGGCTGATGCCTGACTTGGCTGTGGTTCCTGGGATGATGTGGTATGATTCACCCATCAGTAAACCTGCTACTGGTGGATAGTAGTTCGGTGTTTGCTGGTGCACATCGTGAAGGCTGGCATTGCTGTGGCTGGATCTTGATAGTAACTGTTCCAGTAGGTACAATGTATGAGTTCATACTGGGAAGCCGCCTGGTACAAAGGTTTCGATGCTTGGAACGTGTTCGGCGATGCATGTAGGTTGTGACGCCGATTCCTTCGAAGCAGTCTGTTCCGGTGTTGTTGGCGTACCAGTTGACGAAGTCTACTTCAGCGGTCCATCCGCCTTGGTAGTCTGGTGCACCGAGGATACCCGTAGTTCGGGAAGTAGCCTGGATTATTCCAGTTCATTCCTGGCGCAGCGTAGCATGCTAAGTCGAATTCACAGAATCCGCCAAAGACTGGATCTCCAGAAGTATGTTTCCTTGTTGTAGTACTCGTTTACTCCGCCGTTCTGTCCTGCTGCTGGTACTTGTGGTAGTCCTGCCATGAGGACGTGAAGTTCAGTCACCCGCCTGGCAAGTAATTGTACGAGTTGAGTAGCTTCGGGAATGGAATGTTTCCACCCTGTCCACCATTAAGCAACGGAGGTCGCAGCTCCATTGACTGGGTCTCCCATGTTGCCGAATGGATACTGGGTTGTTCCGTCAGCGGCTCTTGCGAAGCCGTTGCCTGTTACGTATGTGCCTTCGCTCGACATCCATTCAGCGACTAAGTTGCCTGAGTCGTCGAATAGTCGAACTCTAGCGGACATGTTGCCGTCGGTTGGTGTGATGATGTGTTCTTTCTTGAAGAGTATGTCCAATGTTACGTTGACGCCGATTACTAGGTTGATTTTCATGTCGGCGACTTGGCCTGAGTTGCCGTATACTGAGTAATCCTTGTCCTGGACGTATCCGTAGGTGTAGGCGTGTAAATCGTACTGTTCGTTGACTGGAAGTGCGGATGGGTACAAGTTAATGTATCCAGTTAATGCGGAACTGTACATTCCACCCACCCTGCCTCCTCCGAGGCCGGCTTGGGTTGCGCTGTAGTGACATACTGCGTTCCCGTTGAGTTTCGTCGCTGTCAAGAGGTAAGCCCATGGGCCACCTGTGTAGCCTCCTACAAAGCCGAGACGGCTAAGTTCTTGTCCGAAGAACGCGTCGTTGCGAGTTTCCGTCGTAGGCGATGTACTTTTGTGATGATGGGTCAAGGTATAGTGGGTTCCATCCACCACCGCACATTTGGACAAAGCTTGCTGTGTCATTCTGGAATAGGCAGACTGGTTGGTGTCGTATCCGCCATGTTACCTACCTCGTCGCTGATGAAGTCGACGAGGGTGCCGTTGTTGTAGATTCCGATGTCAATTTCTTGACCAACCATAGGTTCGCATCGAGTCAGGCATTCCGTGGGCAGTGGCTAAATTTGGGTGTACGGTGGGACTTGGCCAAAGCCGTTACCTGGTCAGTGCCGTTCCGCCGTGTGTGAATCCTGCGCCCCATGGGTATGGTTGTTGTCCTGAGCAGTAAGTGTCGGGTGCGGCTGGATTGTTGTTAATTGGGAAGTTCGGCATGTCCCGATGGCAGCCATTAACGTGGTAGGCCAACTAAGTCCGTAGCCCCATTGGCCCCAGACCCAGTTTCTGCTAACGCGTGGTCGTTCCCAGTCGATGCTGTAGACTGTAAGGTTGAAGCCTGCGCCTCGGTATACGTGGTCGCTGATGCTGGTTGGGTTACCGCTGAGTGTTACTGATACCCATTCTACTGGAGCTGCTTCAATGTAGCCGAGTACGAAGACGTGTGGTTGGTATGTGCCTGAGGGGATGCCGTAGTTCTCTCCGCCCCAAGTGTCGTTGAAGCCCCAGAACTGAATGTTCGCGCGACCTGTATTGATGGCGTGCTGGTTTAATCCTGCCGTGTCGAGGTGGTTGCCATGCTGGAACTCTCCGTAGGCGAAGGATGCTCCTTGCCAGTCAGTATATTTGCCCTTCGTGTACACTGCGCCGTGAAGAACCATTAGAACCGATTGAACCACCGGTTCGGGCAGTCGAATAGCCTCTAGCCGTAGTAGCCTTCGCAGCCGAGTAGTGATTGGTTGTATGACCAGACTATGCCGTTCGCGTCAACTAGGACTCCGGACATTACTCCGGCGCCTGTGTCGATTGGGTCTTCAGTAATGCCGTTGATGACGTTGTGGAAGTGAACAGTCTTGTTCACCCAGCTTGATAGGCGTAGGTCGATTGGTAGTGTTACGTCTCCAGCCCACTCGTTTGGTGTTACGTCAAAGTAGTATTCTTGGAAGGTGCTACCGTCCAAGGCGGACTGTACGTAGCGGAAGGTCCACGCACGAGCGTAGTATCTTCCTGGGGTTAAGCCGTTAACCCAAGTAGCGTAAACTTGCGGAACCATTCCGTCAAGGTCTCTTGGGGCACCGTACTCACCCTTAACACCGAACTCAAAGTGGAACGGAATCGTTGTACCGCCCTGAACGAACCAGTGTTGTGGAGGACCAACTCCCTGTGGATCTTGGAAGTTGCTGGTTGTTAGTAAGTATCCTGGTTCCGAGTCCGTTGGCCACGCTTGAGACTTGGTAGAATGACAGTTGGTCCTGACGTTGTACTGTCCGTATCCGTTCCATGGTACGTATTCGTGCCATGGGAAGGCAATGTTAGCTCCTGTTCGTGGGTCGGCGCAGTATCCTGCGTCACGCCTGTCGTAGAACATTTCTTGGCCGCCCGCTATACACGGAAGTGGGGACCAGGAGACCATGTTAGCGCTGGGGTCTGGGATGTGGTTGAGTGTTGGAGCGTCGTATAGTTCAATCTTAATGTATTGACCAGTTGATATTAGCTGGTCCTTGACATACACATTAGGTGGTCGCCTGTCATGCGTTAAGCATTGTACTGATACGGCCATGGCTCATCACCGAACTGGTGCTTGGTGAACACGTTGCCGTGAATCACTGGACCAGGTTGTAGGTAACCATCGAAGTGCAAAGACTGACCTTTCAACACAGTGAAGCCTGACTGGACAAGCGTCTGCGGATAACCAGCCGCTGATGCGTATAGGTCGTAGACTCCTGGCGCTAAGCCTTCCACTTCGTAGTGGCCTGCGGCTGTTGCGTTGAAGTATCCGACTGCATCGACGAGCGGTAGATCCGGACGTTGCTGACCAGTGTATGGGTCAAGGCGAGTAGTCATCTTGGCCCAAACTTTACCAGCTTCCTGGATTGGTTTGCTGTATAGGGTTTGGTTATAACCAGCGTACCGGATGGTTCCGGTTATGATGGCTGGATCAATCTCACCCTTCACAAGCATAACCGGCCAGTTCTGTGTTGGGAGGAACTGAGTCGGACTCATCCCGACTTTTAGTGACGAAACTGTATCTGTGCTTACTCCTTCGGCTCCGCCAAGATAAGACGCACCGCCGTTGATCAGGAGGATCTTGAAGAAGTATCTGCCCGCGGTGGTTGGAGCGGTTACTCCGTTGATTCTAATGTAGTACCATTCTCCGGCTGATGTGAACGAAATGCGCTGATGGTTGTAGTACGAAGACTGGAGTGGTGAGTTTCCGCTTTGGCCGCCGTCAGCTGCGATAAACACTACATGCCATCCTGGAGCATAACGGTCGAATGGTGAGCAGTATTGACAGTAATTCCCGAGTAGTCGTTCGTTAGAGTAGAGACGACCTGCGAAGCGTCAGGGACAGTGAAGTTTGATGGGATGTAGATAGCTATGTTATCCCAGGTACCCATGTAGCCGTATGTTGCGTTGATGGCGAAGATGAGGTCACCAGTTGATCCTGTGAGTACAGCTCCGAATGGCGCATACGCGTCACTCTCAAGCTGATACCAGGAACTGCTCGGCGATTGCCGAACTGGTTGTTCCCGGCGCGCTCGCGGGCTTTCCGCCCGGATAGGGTGATTGATAGCCTGGTCCACTATTGACGCTCGCAAAACTTGGGGAACCTCCCCATGTGTTTTGGCCGCCTCCTGGCCAGACATACCCAATAACCCCTGGGACGTGGGGGTCGAAGTCATTTGCATGGTACCGATAGGTGCCCGTTAGGTCACCTAAGGTGAAGTGAGCCGACACCGGATTTACAATAGCAAACGTACTAATTGCGAAAATCGCGATTGTCAGCACTGCAGCTAATTTCTTATGCAATTTTATTTTTTCCTTTAATTGTGTTATGCGTACGTGAATACGCATACAAGTCAGGATGGCCATCTGATCGTATATAAGGCGGAGTGTTGGATTCCGACATATCAAAGAAATCGCGAAGATGTCATCCTGAACTCCATCAAATTTCAGCACATGAAAAACTCGGACCCAACTCGAAGAGTCATGTCGATTAAGAGCTCAACAAGGGATGAATCAACGGTAACCCTAATTTGGCACGCCTATATACCACGCCATGGCCATTCTATTGCGCCCAGCACCCCTAGTCCTCATTCTACTAGTCTTCCTCCCACTACTGGCCACTAGCGTAGGAGCACAACGCACGCCACACTACGTGGTGCTCTATGCTCATTCGTACGGCGATACCGCAATCCTAAACGCTCTTCCGCAGTGGTCAGGACAAAAGGCGGCTGACATCAGCAAAGGGATCACATTCCGACTCAATCCGGTACTTGGAGATAATTTGCACATTTACGGAGGCATCACTTTCACGCTCTACCTTCGAGCCAGCGCTAGCTTCTTCGGAACCATAGGAATACAAGTTTCAGAACTCTCGAAAGACGGTAAAGAGACGTTAGTTCCCAACGCAAAAGCACCGGACAACCCGCTCACATTAGACACGAGAACAGTACCAGTCACATTCGGAGTTGGAATCGTAGACTACGAGTTCCAATCTGGCTCATCGATACTTCTTCGCATCGGAGTTGATCAAGTATTCAAGCCCGGAATACCACTCCTAGTCTGGGACGACACCACTACACCAACGAGCCTAAGGCTACCAGCGATCTCTCCAACGAGGGCGCAACTGCAATTCATCGGACACCCAAGCTTCGGACACATATTCGAAGCAGACGGCGAGGGCAATCAGACTGTAAGAATCGACGCGAACGTCAGGGACACGATCGGAGTCTACCGCTTCCAGTCCGTAGCCTTCAAACTAACAGCGCCCAACGGAAATATCACCACTGTCCAAATGAACCCGAGTAACAGTACCGATTACTCAAGTCTCTACTCGACTACCGCCGAGCTGAGTCAGGGTGAATGGCAGATCGGTTTCGTGTTACGTGATTTGGCAGGGGATAGTTACGAGTTTAACGACAATTTGTGGGTGACACCCTTCTACCCTGTTATGATTCAGGTAGTTGGGTCGGACGGTGTCAGCCTCCAGCAGGCGACTTTGAACGTTACGTTTGGAAATAACGCTGCTTGGACTTCCTTGACAAATCAGACAGGCTGGGGCATCCTTTCTCTTCCCTCAAGTCAGATAGTGGGACCCCTAAACATTACTATTCGTTGGTTAGGAACCGAGACCCTGTCTTCTCTGGACATCGTGGGAACTTCGCGATTTCTCTTCACAATCCTAGTTTACAATCCAGCTGTTCGCGTAGTCATGAACGGTCTGCCAGTCCCGGTTGCCCACGTGACTCTCTACCAGTTCGGGGTGGTACAACAGGGGTACACTGGAATAAACGGGGCCGTCAACTTCAGGACGATACCTGCAGGAAACTACACTGTTCGCGTCGATTATCTTTTCGCGGCCTATGAAGCGCCTTTGAGCGTACACGCAAACGATGTGACCACACTTTCTGTACCTTTACCACATAGGACAATTCTGCTTGTCTCGACGCTCGTCCTTATTGGACTCGCAACAACGCTAGTGGTTCGAAGAAGACGCGGCAAACTCTATCCGCGAAGCTTCGAATATTTCAATGAGATAACACATGGTGGTCTCCCTGACGCCTGTTTCACGGTCATCGTTGGCGACT
This sequence comes from Candidatus Bathyarchaeota archaeon, assembly GCA_963783645.1. Lineage (GTDB taxonomy): Archaea > Thermoproteota > Bathyarchaeia > 40CM-2-53-6 > 40CM-2-53-6 > FEN-987. The sequence goes on from CAWAOH010000019.1 coordinate 22,921, forward strand.
CTGGTTCCGGAAAGAGTGTCTTGTTGAACTCTCTTGCCGGAGAACACTTGGCTTCGGGAAAAGCGATCTACGTAACTAACACAGAGTACCCTGAAAAAATCCGCGAAAACCTAGTGAAGCTTGGGGTATGCAAGAAAGAAGACGTACAGCAGGATAGACTGATCTTTATAGATGCTTATTCCGCAGTCGGGGGAAGCTCATCGAAAGAGGAATTTTCAGTAAGCTCCTATACTGATATGACGACTCTGGGTTTGAACATAAGCAAGTGTCTCCAGATTGTTGGACCAGGAGCGGACGTTTACTTAGATTCGTTAGCCGCGTTGATCACGGTGCTGCGTATTGATTACTTGATTAATTTTCTTCAATCAGTGGCTGCCAAGGTGAAGGCGAATAATGGGAAATTCTGCGTGACAATTGGGTCGGGCATCGAGAAGAAGGATATGACTAAGCTTGAGGAGACTACTGACTGCGTAATTGAGACTCAACTTCAGGAATCCGGCAGTGGCCAACGAAGGCGAATGCGGATTAAGAAACTCAGGGATAGACCCTACAATGACCATTGGATACGCTTCCAAGTGCAGGAGGGTAAAGGAATCATACTCCTCACGAATTCCAAACCTGACAATTCATCCAAGGTCTAACTCCGGGGAGTTCATGCAGAATGCCAAAAACAAGGGAAGGCTGCAACGGTTGATTTCCAGAATCGCAATCGGCGCAAGTCTACTTGCCTGGATTCTGCTTATGTTTTCCACCAATTCTGTAGCATCTGCATCACTCTGCCAGTTGATTAACGTCGCATCCACCTATCCTCACCAAGCGTTACCTAATCAACAGATTCAAGTGAGCACAAATGTTGCTGGCTCTTGCGCCTCTAACGGCGAGGACTATTTCGCGGTCAGGGTTGACTTGGTGGATAGACTGTCGAATTCTATGCCTTCATCAAATAGTGTTCCAGTAGGATACAATGCGAAGAACTTCTCAGTAACCGTAGAGAACCATGCTGTAACTCCACATGAGAATGTGACTTGGCCGTTGGAAATTGACGTCTACGTACTCGAATCAGGTGGACTAGCGGGAAAATACTTGCTTACGGTCGATAACGCAACAATACAAGTGGGCAACATGTCCATGCCCGAGTTTAACCTCGCCCCTAGCTCCGTGATCCCCCTCACGTTGCTTGTTACCGTATTGGTAATACGTCAACGCAAAACTATGCAATCTCGGCGACGGAACTAACTCCGTCGCTTTCTGAACATTACCAGTATTATTCCTGCTCCTGCAATCACAACCAAGGCTGCAGGTAACCAATTCATGAAAGCGTTCTCTGAACTGAACGACGTTGGAGTAGATGTGACTGCAGGTGTTTGAGTCGAGAACACGAGGTTAGTATTCTCAATGATGCTGGTTGAGGTGTAAGCTACCGTCTCGCTCTGAACAGTTGGAGCATAATCCTCGGCAGAGTATGAGACGTAGCCACCGTAGAAAATTCGTGAAACAAACACTAGCGCGTACTCACCGCTCTCAGGGACAACCCATTCCACATTGGATGATGGGCCATATACGCGAAGCATCGAACTCCGTAAGCCGTAACCACAATTAGAATGCTCGAAGCTGTAGAATTGGCCCTTGTTAAGAATAAGAAAAACGATTCCTCTACCTACCATTGATAACTCGAAATGGCCTCTAATTATGTGACCCGCTGTCGCATTGAGGAGGAAATAGTCATAGAAGAGGCATGAATAGTCCACGTCAAAGTCAAATCGGCCGCCACTCGCCCCCACCGTATACCCCAGGGAGAAAGAACCTGTTCTTTTATCATAGCCAGATGGCGTCAGATCGTATTGAGCCGACTTCGAGGATGTAGCTGTCGTCAGAATCGTTGAATACGCAGTCACGGTCGAACTGCTCGTGGAATATTGGCTGCTGGTTATGACAGTTTGACTCACCGCCAATTGTGGAGTGACTAACGTGACAAGTACCGAACAGGCCAACAAGAGGCTCAACATAGTCTTTGAGGTCATCGCGTCCTACTCTGAAAGCAGATACTGCCAAATATCTTATTCGGATATTAGAAAGAACCTTGAGGTGCAAATAGAAGGGCTTTCCTTAAGAAAGCCAGGTGCCACGCCGCAGTCATTGCAGTTGCGTCGATAGCTGCGGTAGCCTTCAAGCGACGAACACAAGTCCAATTTTGTCTCAACTGTGGGAATAAACTTCCAAGGGGAAGCATATTCTGCCTCGAATGCGGACACAAACAGGAAACAGGTCTGAAATGAATCGTGATACCGAATCTTTCATTTTCCTTTCATCAATACTAAGACTCTGTGAGGATTGCATCTCTTCATACGGTTATGCTGCTTACCAAACCGTAATTCTGAATCTAACTGTACGTTGATGAATTCAGAGCAAATAACCTCGAGACTAGCACGCAACACACCAGACAGACTTGAAGTAGACACAACTGAACAATGATTCTTCTGTTACTCTAACGCAGTTATCCGTTGCTTTCGCGTCTTCGTCTTGTGAGTACAAGGACTCCGACTCCGAGCAGCATACCTATCAGGACTGCTTCGATCGGGAACCCTGGTATTGGCGGTATCGCGAAGTCAGTCGAGTATGAGGCCACGTACGTTGTTGGAGCATTCACCGTTAACGGGCCTGCGATAGCTCCCCCTGTTGCGTTCGTCCAACCAGAGAACTTGTGAATCATGTATCCGTCAATGACTGTTTGATTCAAGACCGGATTGATTGTCGTGCCCTTCTGGTACCACGTCCGGTATGCGCCATTCACGGACAGATTATAGGTTGCATTTTTCAAATTCATCTGGACAATTGTTGAGTTTGATATTCCGCTAACTTTGAAGGTTACCAAGTATTCCGTGTTCCATTTGGCGTTCAGTGTCTTTGGGTCATTCACGCGTAGTGTCATGTTGGATGATGATCCGGTGTAGTCTCCTGTCCAACCCGCGAAAATTCTCCGCGTAGAGTTAGCATAGTCAATCTCCCTCTGAATGTTGACTGGAACGTTTGATCCAGCATCGTACCAGCCTCCACCTAGAGAGGTTCCGTAGGCGGATTGAATGTTGACCAGGTACTGAGTCTTCCATCCTGCTTGCAGGGTTGTCGGTGAGTTCACGGTGATTTGTGTGTTAGGATTCCTCCCAAGCGCAGTTGAATTCCAACCTGTGAATACGAGTCTAGTTGCGTTTGAGTATTGGACGGTTGATTGCACACCAACCGTAGCAATTTGTCCAGCATTATACCAGCCACTACCGGTGGGCGAGCCGGTTGATGAGATTATGGTCACGTAGTATTGTGTAATCCAGTTTGCTTTCAACGATACCGGTTTCGTCATGTTGACCTGTAGATAGGTTGAGTTTGAACTCATGTCCCCGCTCCACCCGTCAAACAATAGGCGGGAAGAATTCGCTGTCACGTTAGAAGGATCAGAAGCGGATACTACGACAATCACCTTTGGGTCATACCAACCGCTAATCGAAGTCGAACCCCCGTTCGAACTTATCGACAGTAAATATTTTGTTGCGAAAACAGCTTGGATGACGGTGTTGGAGGTAACCGTGATTTTGCGAGGATTCTCTAAGCTACCGTCCGACCATCCTGCAAATTGTTGCCTAACCCCTAGCGAAGTATTCACGGCGGGTTGAATTTGCACGGTGATGTTGCCTGCGGACACGCTCGTTTGCAATTGCCCCGAAGTCACATTATACTTCACGCCATTGATTGAGACCCAAACGTTACCGTTGGAGGTCACGTTCAATGGAACATTGATTGTAAGCGTGGGACCCACATTCACGTTGAAAGTCGCAACGTTATTCGCCCTGTTGGTATCGTTGATCAAATGGTTCGGGTCGATAGTTATCTGGAACACGTGGCTGCCAACTACTGAAACCCACGTGAAACTGGTCTGAGTTGAAACGCCAACTCCAACGCTTACCTGAGTATTCGTGTAAACGCTACCGTCGAGTTTCACTTCAACCTGCGCGTCAGTTACATCTTGAGTACCGAGGTTCGATATTTGCACGGTGACCGTCACATTAGTGTTCGGACTCGTGATGACTACGGGCTGTGAGTCGATATTGGTTATTGCCAAGTCGATGTACGATGTTTGGTTTTGGATTGGTGGAGGAGGGGCGCCACCTCTGTTTACTGTAACCTGATAAGAGTTACCCGTTTTGCCGGTTACGGTTACGGCGATGCCGTTTTTGCTGTCCGTGAACGTTTGACCCACGTTCCACACTGCGTCCTCCAACGCGGGAATGCTTGGATGACCATCCATAACATGGACTCTGCCAACGATAGCTGTATTGTCAACGTACGTTATCAGGACCCCAGCAGCCGGTAACGCAGAGTCGAATCCAATTGCTGCTCTAACCTCAACCAAATAATATTGGCTCGGAGTTGTTGTGCTCCCGATTGGAATCTGGACCGCGTGAAGGTTACTGGATGCAACTTCAGTTGGGTCAACTGTGTAAGTGGTTGTTGCGCCGGATAATGCTGTTGTGAGCATTGATCCAGAGATGAAGCCTAGCTGGATCTTGTCCCAAGCGGACATGTGTGCTGGGCTCGAGCCGGCCGGGTCACCGTTCCATAGTCCTTTGTCCATCAGCTCCCAAGGTCCAAGTATTGTTTTGCCGTTGAGTGTGTTGTAAAGGTCGGGGAGTCCTAGCTGGTGTCCAAATTCATGAGCATACACACCTATCGGTACTGCGCCGCTAGCTTCAAGCTCGGGCACAATTTGGAATTTTGTGAGCGTCTTCGTACTGGTGCGTACGTAGACTCCCCCCAGGTACGTTACAGACCAGACATCGTCCTTGACTCCACTAGACTCTTCTCCATATCCTGAGTGAATGAATACGTAGTAATCATAATTCGAGAAATTTATACCCTGGTTCTGTGCCGTGGTCGCTGCATCACTCGCGATCTGCCAAGAGGCATCCGAGCCACTGCAATCGGCATCATCAATCGAGGTGCAGTCTCTTCCATAATGGGACTCTGGATACGGAAGCTTGTACCATCCAGCCACATCTCCCTTCAGTGTAACCGAACCGTACGAAATTTCTTGATAGTAAGAGCCTACTTGACCAAAGAATTCTTGCTTCAACGTATCAGTGCTTACCGTGTAGTTGATGTCGGAGAAGTAAGCCGCGATCACTAAGACTCTTAAGATACCCGAAACCGGAGCCGGGCGAGCAATGTACCCCGGCGTAGGGGTTGGTAATGGCATCGAGGGGCTTGGTGCAAAAACCGCAATTGGTCCGCTATTCGACGTGCGTACAGGCGACACCCAATTCGGGGCTAATAGGATTGTGAAAAAGATGAGCGTCAGGAGTAACCGCTTATTCAGTATGAAACCAAACATGTTCTCGTCGACCGAAGCTTTCAAGCCGACTCTGGAGCAAATTTTGATAAAGTGTTTAGATGCACGGAGCAGTGCACGCTCATCTTCAAGCGTTTAGTAGGATTAACAGCATCCTTGCAACGTTACTGTCTTAGATTTCTAGACTCAACGAGAGACTAAGCCACGGCTCTTGCGACGCCTAGACTAGTGGCGATAGGTATCAGGAACATGTTGCACAGCAACAGTAAGACTTCTGCTATCAACGCAAATGGTTGCACGATTGCGTAAAGGAAGCTGGCTACGAGAAGCCCTAATGAAACCACCCACAGCCCGACTAGCGGAATGAGCCACAGGAAGCTAGGTCGACGATGACTTGTCGCGGCTCTTAACACCGCTACCGCTGCGCTTACTGGAAACACATAAACGAAGCCAACTAGGAAACTTCCGATAATGTAACCGATTAGTGGCGAACCTCCGGGAATTACGAACACAGTGAGGCTGTAACCCAAGGTCATCATTGTGCCTGCTAGCGTCAGGAGGGTGGAAGCGTATGGAACTGCATGGACCACATCCTCGACGCTTCTCATTATCTGCGTAAGCGAGTCTGACGTACCGATGATTGGTACCGTTGAGTCTACGATGCGAATGTTGACGACTTGTGATGCCGATGAGTGCTCTGAGTCACCTGGCCAGTACGCTTTCAAGTAGTAGCTACCTGGCTGAGTGAATGGGTATGCGTAGGAGAATGTTCCGTCCGGCGAGACAGATACATCTGCTATACGCTGCCAGTTTACATTATTCAGGCTGTAGAGTAAACTGATTGATTTTGATTCAGTCGATATTCTCTGGATTGAGCCAGTTATCGAAAGTGGGATTCCTGGTGCTGCCACAGTGGGCCACACCTGCAAGTTTACGTTGATGCTATCTTTTGGGACGCCTGTGAAGATTACTGCCACATCAACTGGTTTTGTGATGGTTAGACCACCCGTCACTGTCTGGTTATCTACTCGTAATCCGGAGTACACGTAGTTGGTTGTGGATTGTTGGATCTGTGTGCTTTGAACATTAATCGAAAGAGACGCGTTTTCGTCGACCCACAGTATGTATGGAGCAGACCCGTTTACCGTGACGATAGAATTCACAACCGAGATTTGGGCGCTGGCATTGTCTGGCAATCCGACGGGCGTTACGGTCACCTTGTATTGTGTCGTCCACAAGGCGGTAACCTGCCTTGCTGAATCCATTACTGTCCATGTTTGATTGGAAGTTGAATTGGCGTCTCCCTGCCATTTTTCGAATACCATCCTAGTTCCGTTTCCTGAATCAACCTCGCTCGGTACACCGAAGCTCTGCGTTGGCACCCCTAGCGTACCAGCCCGCACCAATTGGGGCACCGTATGGAGTTGCGATCGTGAGTGAATATTCCTTCGTGTAGTTACCGAAAATGTCCAGTGAGGAGTTAAGCTGCAAGCTTAACGGGTTGGCTGATCCGAATTTGCTCCACGAAGAAAAACGGAGTCTGGAACTGCCAGAGTTTTGGATTTCGGCAGGGACTTGGACGTTAACTCGCCCGCTCGGTACACCTAGCGAAACCAATCCACGGTCGTTGGTTTGAAACGGAAAATCGTCAACTAGGACGGTAAGGTTTGACTGTCCTGTACGGACCGTTACTTGATTGGAGAATGACCCTTTAATCCATCTCGCGGCGACCGTTCTTCCATCAAACTTTCTGTAATCGTTCAGTCTCAGCTGGTGCTCGACGATTACGTGGTATGCATCATTATTCTGCATGTAAAGAATGGCAAAGTAGTAGTTTCCCGCCCGGTCGGTTAGTAGAGACCAAACCTCATTGTAATCCGTTGATCCGCCGAAGAGTTGATTGACGAGAGGATAAATGGTCAGCAGCGTCGTACCATTGTACAATTGTCCACCCCTTTGAGTAAGGTAGAGATCTGGCCCAAGAGCGGAGAGGGCGTTAGTTACCTCCGGGGCTGCGGGAATCTGTAGTTTTGGCATGTCGACAGATACGGTTGTTACGGTCCTGTTGAATACATGCTGTGCGCCTTGAAATGTCCAACTATTGATATTTCCGCTTTTGTAGTCGAACCATCGAAGGAGGAATGGCATATCAGTTGAATTTCTAAGGTAGAGAAAACCGATTCCGAAATCCGTCTGAGTCACGTTCGCTAAGAAAATTATGTAGATTCGGCCCTGCGACCATTGGGCTGTGGCGTAACCCCATGGCATCAGTGTAATTGCTCCCAAGCCGTTAATTGACAAAGTAGCGCCTTGAGGGGAGGCACGAAGGGTATAGCCTTCACTTGTTCCTCCAGCGTAGAAATCTATGACTTGATTTCTTGCGGAAGCATTAGGTAGAGGTACAGTAACAAAAGCTGTCTGTGCACGGACGCTTGTTATGTTAATGCCTACGCCTACGATAAGGAGAACGGCGAATAACATAGTAACGGCTACTCGGTTGATCATGTGGATGCCTGCGAATGTTTACTGTCTGATTGTTGAGAAGGGCATGGGCGTTCCCTACTCTTACTGTTAAATGCCAATGCACCCCCAGCTCGGGCAATTGCTTCATTCATGTGAAGGCATCTTCTCAAGGGAGGCAACGCTTACGTAATGTTTATTGCAAGTGTACCGCGTGCATAGGTAAGTGACGGGAAATGAAGTCCGTGCGGTACCTACTCGCAGTGTCATTGTTCGTCGCACTAATGCTTCTGAGCAGTAAACTCGTTTTAGCCCAACCTCACCCTAACCAATACTACGGGTCAGGTGGCGGAATGATAATGGGAACAATCTTAGGATTCAACATGTGGGATCAGTTAGAACCTGTCGATTGGGCTTCTGTGTACGCTAACAATGGTCAGCACACTTTTGTGGCATATTCCAGTGCGGGCGGTTTCTATGAGATGTTCGTGCCCACTGGCTTGTATAACGTTACCGTCGTGCAGCCCGGATACGTCAACTACAGCAATACTGTCTCTGTATCTGACGGGTCAACGAGCAGGATAAACTTCACGCTAGAGCTATCGCACGTACCAGTTCCGGAATTCCAACCAAACTTCACACTGATGGTGATGATCCTAACGCTTGGCGCAGCCCTCGTAGTAAGAAGACGATCTCTAAAGCGCTCAAAGACGTAGCATTCGACGTGTAGATTCAGACTGCGTCCATTCTCCCCTGTTTATTACGTTCCTGGCATCGATACTTTAGAGTGTGAGTATTCATGCTCTTTTGCGAAGACTGCTGTTCCCACAGTGATTCTTGATGAGTGAAACTATGGTCGCCACTGTAAATCGGTTGCAACTCGCTTTGAATGCAGGCCGATTCATGGTAATAGCATCGACCATAGCCATCGTGCTGTACTACTTGCCCAACTACTACCTATACGAGAAGCTCGTCGCAGAGAACTCCGCAATTTTGATGCAGCTGATCGGCATCAAGTCAACTATTTGGACTCAAGGGAACCGAGTGTTCCTTAACGAGTTCGAGATTCAGCGAATGTGCACTGGGGTTCAGGTCATGGCGGTCTTCCTTGGCATTCTTGTGGCTGTTCCAAAGGTTGCGTTGAAGAAGAGAATTCTCGTATTCAGCGTTGTTGCGGTAAGCGTTCACATGGCTAACATAGGACGGATTGCGTTTGAGATATGGCTTGTCTATAACGGAATCCTGCCCTGGTCACTCGTGCATTATCCGACAGGATTGATACTGGGAATCTTTTCAGTTGCATTCTTAATTGTCGCGGCTGATTATTTCATTCCACAGATAGGCGACATGGCATTTTCATTGATTGACGGCCCCAGAGCCCGGTAGATCCGCGCCGCAATGGATACAGTGCTTCCACTCTTTCTCTACAGCTTCCCCACAACTGTTGCACCGCAATGAATCCGATTCTCCACTTGTTGACTCAGCTGCCTCACTGAGCGGTTCAACGTCAGCTCTCTTCCGACGCAATAAAACGAGGACTAATGCGCCAATGATTCCAAGTAGGAGTATCCCGGGGAGTACCAGTGGAGTGTAATCTACCGAAAAATTGGCCTTGATCGACTTAGGCGAGTTCATGGTTAAGTTAACCCGATTTGATTGCGAATTCACGTCCCCGCTCCAACCTTGGAAGTTGTACTTCAACCCTAAGAGACTCAATGATGAATTGACTGAAACTGAAGTTTCCACTTGCAGAGTCACGTTTGATCCAGGATCGTAATATTCCGAGTATGAGTATGTGGATACAATTGATGATACTTGTAGCAAATACTGGTGACGATATGCCCCAACTACCTTGACGTCTCCGTCTAGCAGGATGCTTCTCTCAGACTGATTATTTCCATCGCTCCATCCGTTGAAGATCAATCGTGTGAAATTCTGCAGGTCGACCTGCGCGGGGACCGATAGTAAGTATGTTTCACCGACTGGCAGCATAATCTCCGTACTTCCGGACAAGGAAGTTAGTTGCGTTGAGTTGGTGACTGTGACCTGTAATCCTGCTTCACCTAAGTCTATCTCAAGGTTCGCTGTTCGTGCGACCTTCACCAGCAACTGCTCATAGCCCGGTCCTTGCACGGAATCATTGTAGTATCGCCAAACGTTTCCGTTCAAATAATACGCGAATGCGATGAGTTGCATGGCGCCTTCGCTTGTCGGCGCAGTTAAGCTTACGTTCCAAGTCCTGTCGCCGCCACCTGTCACGTTTGCCGAGTCACTTTGCCAGAGAGGATTAGTTTGATTCTCGACGGATGCGCTGTTATAGATTGCGGCGCGTATCGTTACATTTTCAGGTCCATGAGTTGCATACTCCACATCAAGAATCACTGAGAATACACTGTTAGGTGCTACTTGTCTGGGCGACTGAAAGCTCGCTACACGCAGTAGCCCCAAATCCGCTCCTTGCGCATAAACAGTCGTTGTGCCGAATGCAAGCAAGAGCACTAAGCTTGCAAGAAGAGTGGATCGGTGAACCGTTAACAATTGACTCAATCTTCCACGGAATTCTTGATAGCCCATTCAAGTGCTTTGCTGACTCCTTCGGCGACATTTTTCGCTACCGGGAGTGGTAACGATGTACTTTCCGGTAGGCCTCGCGCCACAGGGATTATATGAAACTTGCCAGCGAACCCGCCACGTTCAATCTCATCCTTAAGACTCAATAATTGAGCTTCAAGATCCTCCTTGGGAAGAAGCGGAAGCACAAGGTCCGCTCTCAACTCTTCAGAATTCCTGAGTAACTCTAGAGTCGTCTTCGTTTTGCCCAGGTTAGAAGCATGTAGTCCGACCGATCGTAGCAAAGCAGCAACAGACATGGACAAGAGATGTCCCCACTCGAGCCCAATCGGACCAACCGTTGCGGCAAAGTCAAACTTGCCTTCAGACGCGGCGATGGTGGGTTCGAGAATCTGCAGGCACGAATTGATTGCGCCCTCGGCTCCCACGAGTCTATTTTGATCTGCTCCTCCCAACTCGTTAAGGTCGAGCAGGATGTTCACTCCTTCAATTACAGCGTCCAGGACCTCATTCGGCGTGGCCTCCGCTAGGGCCGCGTTTGTTTTCTGCCGGGTCTGTTCGGGATCTCCCGCCAACACTGCGTTCGTCAACTGTTGGAGACGCTGCTCGCTTTCCGTCAAGGTCGCCGTCGTTCTGCATTTTGAGTCAAATTAGGCATTCGGTTACGCTTCTGAGACGGAATATGGGATAACAGGGAGGTCTGTTTCGATCGTGATTGAACTTGGATAGTAAGGATTCCGTCAGCGTAGGGTGAGGCTTCTTGGAGGAAGCTTGAGAATTTTGAAACCGCGACTATGGGGACTCTTCCGATGATCCTGTCGCGAGGTTCTCCTAAGGTCAGAATTATTGGAACCATTGGAAGATCGGTTCGAGAAATGCCGTGTCTCTGCATAATTTCAGGTCTCTCTGCGAGCGCACGTGCCCTTTCAACTTGAGCTTCAGCAGCATTTTTCATTCGAGAATATGCAAGTGCCCGCGACCAGTGCTTGCAGTCGACAATCAGAATCCAGACGGCGTTCCACGCGAGAATATCGATCTCACGCCTTCCGACCTTACTCTTGAATACGAGGTGTCTAATTGATTGGAAGCCGCTTTGGTCTAATGCGGTTTCAACGAACTCTTCGAATTCCTGCCAAGCAAGCAGGCGGGAGACTTGCTGAGCATCTCGACCTGTTCTTACTAGCTCTTCTGCTAGCATTACCCGTTGGTGAGAGCCCAATTCGAGAAACTCATGGTTGAGGTTAACGATTCCTCTCTCTTGCAGAGATCCCAGCTCGGCATCAAGACTCTCAGCGGGCATCTCCTTCCGGAGATCCTCCACTGAAATACGCATCTGTCGCTTGGTCAGTTGAAGTAACTTGATTTCTAAACGGGTGACCATCGCGATCTGGCCTAAAAGATGAAGAAGCAGAAGACGAGCATAGTCAAGGCTACACCAAACAAGGCCTTTCTGAAACTCGAGAGAGGGGACACGTCATCTAGAGGCTCGACACCTTCAAGCGGTTTGCGGCTAATCAACATGAAGATGATTAGTAGTAACGCGAATCCCCAGTAACCGGCCAGAAAGAGGACGCCAAACCCAAGCAGAGCAATTACTTTGTGGCCCTTATCGCCAAATGTGGCGCGGTGCAATGTGCCCGCCATCCAACTGCCAGACTGGAAGAATGTTCAGGAACGTAATCAACGCGCCAACTTCAGCAGCGAAGGCAACTTGTGTCAGAACCATGACTTGTCCCGCAGGTACAATTCTGAACCCGATGTTGCTCAGTACGTCAAGTAATAGTGGCTCATTCGGCCAGCTGTTGACCGAAAGAAGATTAGCCTTCAGTAACAGCTGTGCCTGTTGTCCACTTATTAGCGGAGCTGTCAGATACGCGAATAATGCAACAATAATCGTTGCAAGGAAACCGGCAATAGGTCCGCTAAATCCGAGATCGAATAACTGGTCTCGGTTGCCTGGCGGCCCACGAAGAGAAATAACGGCCCCAAAAGTTCCGAAAGGAAATGGAGGCGGAGCAGGCACAAAGTATGGTAGAGTTCCATCCATCTTGTGGTGTCGAACGGCCAGCACATGTCCCAATTCGTGTATTCCAACAATACCAAGGATTGAGACTGCAAGAATCACGACCTGCAATACAAGATTCGATCCGGAGAAGAGCGCCCGTGTCAACCTAGGGTCAACGTCGAAAATCAGCGTGTAACTTGCGAACCCGACGCTCGCTATCGTAGCCAAGAATAGGATGAGATTGATGCTGAGACGTGGTTTGCGGAGATTTGGTTTCGGGAACACTGAGACAACTAGCTTGTCTGCCACTCTCTGAATCCGCGCAGTGAGATGATGGTTTCGTAGATCCAGGAGCAATTCTTGGAATTTCTGCTTGATCGGTTCCTCTGCGACCACAAATGCAGGTAACCCATTAACGTCTACGTATGCATCTTTGATGGTAAACCGGTATTCTAGCATTGATCGGATTGAACCGAAATCGATTGAAAATGTGGGCAGAGAGCTAGTCGATGGCGGTGATTCAGACACGAATGATACTCCCGTTTTCGAGCGGCTAGCAGTAGAATATCATTTAAACATATTCTATTCCGTGCCCTCGAACTATGCAGATAATGTGATATAGTCCATGCAGGTAGGAATTTTCGACCAAGCAGTTGCTCCTACAGAACAATTATTCGCTTCGCGTTTTTGCTCCCGGCGACGTCGAGTCTGTGGTAAACATTAATCGCGTATGTCTACCAGAAAACTACGCGTCCTATTTCTTCCTAGATACTTTCAATAGCTCACCACAAACGTTCATCGTTGCCGAATCACAGGGACGAGTCGTCGGCTACATAATGTGCAGGATGGAGCATGGGTTTTCAGATGTACGAAAGCTTCACTTTGCCAAAAAGGGACACATCATTTCTGTGGCAGTAATGCCAGATTTCAGAAGAATGGGCATCGGCCACGGTCTTGTAGAGCAGCGTTATCGGCACTTTCTGGTCTCAGCGCAGATGAATGCTTTCTAGAAGTGCGAATAACGAATGACACAGCAATTGACCTATACAAGAAGCTGGGTTTCCAAGTCACGCGAACGATTCCCAGATATTACTACGACGGTTCAGATGCGTACGTTATGGGTAGGCCGATTCAATAGAGGACCTCGATACGGGTTCTGCGCGTATTGTGACGATTGCGTTAGTAAATTCCCTCCGAACGCTATCTTCGATTTTTGATGCAAGTTCATGCACCCGTGCGATGTTATCGGAAGCGTTGAAGAAACATCGGATGTTGATATGTAAACCTTCCCGGGTGGAGTAGATCATAATTGCACTCAACTTGATGATCTTCTCGTAGGAGTCAATAACTGACCGCACCGTATCCGAAATGGACTTATCATCTACGATTGTTCCCTTTGTGCTCTCGGCGAGGGCAGGTTCAATGTGTACTGTCACCTGTCGAACGTTAGGCACTGACGCTTCGATAGCACTCTCGACAATCTCAGCAATTTGATGCGCTTTGTCCAAAGGAAGGCTTGAATCAACCTGAACATGGAGCGTAACGTACAGCAAGCCTTCAACCTCGGTCACTGACAGGTTGTGTATTCCCCTTGCACCCTCTACCCTCCGCGTCGCATTCCTGATTCTCAGCTCTATCGGGATCTCCCATTCCAATGGCTCTACGTGGATCATTATGGAGGATTCGCCAAGCAGATTAGCCAGATTTGTTTCAACTCGAGAAGCAATACTATCAGCATCGACAACTTGTGCATAGGGAGAAACTGCTATGACTGCATCAACAAAGGTTACTTGACCAACACGCCGTGCTCGGAGTTCCTTCACTTTCAAAACCTCATCAGTCCTCTTGATCTCGTTCATGATCGAACGCACTAATTTTCCAGATATCGCATCACTCAGATCCAATGATGAAGCGTAGACCAGCCTGATACTCAAGTATCCAAGCAGAGCAGCCAGCACTAATGAGACAAGTGTGTCACCCACTGGATATCCGAGGCGGGTTAGCGTAAGAGCGACTAACACGAGACCTGTTGAAATGAAATCTGAGAATGCATGGTAGAGATCGGCCTTCACAGACAATGATCCCGTTTTTAGTGCAGCTGTCAGGATCAGCACACGAAAAATATCGACAGCCATCGTGTAAGCTGCCGCGCCGAATCCAAAAAGAGAAGCCTGCGAGTTGTGGCCGCTACTGAAACGTGACAATGCAATGATTAGGATTGAACCAGCTAAGATCAAGAGAGTGATTCCACCAATAAGCGCGCCTAGAGTTTCGATTTTTCCGTGACCATACGTATGATCCTCGTCGGCGGGCTTCAGCGAGAGGCTCGTCGCTACAAACAATATGAGTGTGGACACTGCATCAAACACAGCATGAGCAGCATCACTCGCGAGAGCCAAACTACCAGTGAAGTAGGCTGCGGCCCCTTCAACCAAAATCACTGAGATGATCGCGATGAGCGATATTTTCAACGCCAGGGTCTTAGTGATTCTTGGCAATAGGCGAACGGGGAGGCCGAATCTCAACCGAACTTAAGGGTTTACCGGACACCTATGAGCCGGATCATAGCATTCAAGCATCAATCGGGAAAGCGGTGCCACCTTACCATCTCCATTGTGTGCTATGGAAAATCTAACGACGTTAAAGAGATGGAGATTGACAGGCTTGAGATTCTTGTCTATGCTCCTTACGAGTTTTAGGCGACGCGATAGCTCACACCTAACCCGTCGCCAAGCGGAACGATTAGGCTTCTCAATCGTCTATCTCTGAAAATCATTCTTGTATATTCGCTGATACCGGTCTCGCCTTCTCTACGTTTCGCGCTTAAAACTGACCCACCCCACAACAGGTTATCGGCGAGTATGACACTGCCGACGTGAGTCAAACGCATTGAATGATTGAGATAACTTGGATACTCATCCTTGTCGGCGTCTATGAACACGCAGTCAAAGTATCCTTTCAAGCGTGGTAATACCTCAAGCGCTGGGCCCAAGTGGATAGTGACTCTTTTTCCGTATCCTGCATTTTTCATCACTTTCTTAAATTCAGCCGCGACGTATGGGTGGTGTTCGACTACTTCTAATTTCGACGTCTTCTTCATTCCCTTTAGTAACCATAAGCCGCTATATCCTCCACCAGGTCCTATTTCCAGAACTCTCTTCGGGTTCGTCATCCTTGCAACTAGTTCCAGGAGACGTCCTCGAGAGGCGTCGATGGGGATTACTCCGTAAGGTCGAAGTTCTATGGATTTCCTGTAAGCTTGAGAGAGTGCAGCGTCTCCTTCACCCACCAGGCGTTCAACGTAATCGGAAACCTGCTCGTATTGCATTATGTCCTACCTAACAACAATCGTCGTAGTGTCCACACCGTCTGCATTTTGATCGGAGCTTACTACCAGATGTGATGTCCTCCCACGCCTAAAGGTTGTGGGCTTCTCGCTTCAATGCCGCTGCTTGCCCATGCCTTAACGTTCGCATGGGTAGAGGTTTTGGCTCTGCGGGTGACAACCCTCCATCCGAGGGCGAGCAACTCAAGATGCCAAGCTTCCTAATCAGCAATGCTGAATTCAAATCTCGGGGTAGGTGAGTTTCACAGTTTGGGCACCGATGTTCTCGTGTCAGCTAGAGTTTTCGGAACCCAGGTTAGGCATTGGTGGCAGAATTGACTGGTGCCATATGGATCAATGAACAATACGTGTTTCCCTAGCATGTCCGCTTTGCGCATGCACTTCAACGCGAATTGGCTCCACGACGAGTCCGAGATTGCTTTCGCTAGGTGATGGTTTCTGAGCATGCCTGCAACATTCAACTTCTCCAAGACCAACACATCGCATTCTTTGAAAATAGCGTTAATGAGCTTGTTCTGCCAGTCCTCACGTTGACGAGCAACATGCAAGTGAACCCTCGCCAGTTGTAGATGCCAATGCCCGTCGTCGCCTCGAACCTTTACGTTTCCTTGCCAATCGTCTTTGCAGATGCTTAATTTTCTCTTCGGCGACGCGTAGAAACTTCGGGTACTCAACGGATTCAGCGTTATCCAATGTCAGGAACTGTTTTAGGCCAAGGTCTCCGCCGCGAAACCTATCGTTTGCTACGTGGCTAATGTCAGGTTTGAGAGGCTCGGTTCGGTTGGTTAGGAGAATGGCGTACCATTCTCCCACCGTGTATTTGATGGTTAGTCTTCGAACTGTGCCTTGCAGTGGCCTGTGAAGGAAGATTCTTACCTTCCCAATCTTTGATAGATGATAGGCGCCTGTTTTCCAGTTTGAAGCCTGACTGCGGATACGTTAACGACCTGTAGTCTTTGAACTGTTTGCTTCTTGGAAACCGTGCTCTACCTTCAAAATAGTTCTTGAATGCGATTGCAACTCTGTCGGCTACGTTCTGCTCGACCTGCGAGTAGACTTGCCGTAGCTTCGGGTTGTTTCGTCTGATCTGTAGCGCTAGGCTTCTGAGCTCTGTCCTGCTTAATGATTGATGGTTCTGTTGGTATTGCTGAATCCTCTCAGCTCTCAGCGTGTTGTATAGTTCACATAGGGCGTGTAGGCTGCGTTTGAGCCGCATCTCCTGCACGCTCGAAGGGTACAGCCGATACCTGTAAGCTGAAAGCAACGATTATTCCTAGATTCACTCACGTCCACTGCCCCTTTTAACGATTGCAGGCTCGCTCTCATCCCACCCCTGAAGGGTGTGGGTTTTCCCGCTCGCTTTGATAAAATCGATCAGTTCTCCACACATTGGACAGGTTGTAGTGTTTTGCGTTCCAATACGCCTCTCCGACCTTTGTTCCTAATTGGGTTGATAAGAATTACATGCGTTCGACAAGAGTTAATTCCTACAGCAAATCGTAGGAATATTGTGAGGACTTTGACTATCCAGTGTTCGAATTGTGGCATTGAGAATAGAGACGAGGCAAATTACTGTTTGAAATGTAGGACTCCACTGATCGAGCGCGCGGTGTGGCCTGCCTCTGCAGGCAGCTGGATGTTAGTTAGCGCATGCAGAAATCATCCGCTGAAACCCAGCCAGCTTACCTGCGCAGATTGTGGCGCCCCAATTTGTTTCGAGTGTTCACGATCGAGCTACTGTTTCGCCTGCTATCGCCGACGCGTCTTGGCCAGTGAACCCCGCGTTCCAATCGGATTCAGTGCAGGCACTTTTTACAGGTTGTTCTGACGTCTACGCCGAACTACCGTCGTGATTTGATTAGAGAGACGAACACGACCATTCCAGCGGTCGCTGTTGGCAAATAGATAATCGTAAGCTCGAAGTCGAACGCAAGGAACGCACTGTTGAGGTATCGAAGTGCAAGAAAACAAAGTGATACGGCTAGTAGAATAATGAAGGCGTATATCCAAGTGCGAGTCTCGGGCCTATCTTGAGCTTTTGCCGTTAGAGCGCTGCCTCCTCGCGTTCTCCCTCGAGGAGGATCTTCAGTGGAATATTCATACTGGTACCGTCCGGAAGGGCTCTCCTAATACTGATAGGTAAGACGCCTTCCTGCAATTCAGTCTCTGCGATATCGATTGGCGACATTGCAGCCGGAGACAGATCGAGCAGGACTGGTGCGCCCATCGAAATCTGAAGGGCCCGGGCCCCCACGACTCTGGCGCGTTCGAAGCGCGTGAGCTTCTTGGGGCCGATGAGCGCGGTCGCCGCTCTCTTACTCGCCTTCTCCTTCTTCTTTGGCACTATCCTGTGGCCCCTTCGGTCCGCCCGCTCCTTCCTTCGACTTCGAAGCGGCGATGACGTCGTCTATCTTAAGAAGCATTCCGGCTGCTTCTCCTGCAGACTTGATGGCTTGAATCTTCACGACGAGGGGCTCGTACACGTCAAGCTTTGAGAGATCGCTGACTTTCCCCTTGAACGGGTCAATACCCACCCATCGCTGTTTTCCTTGATGTTTTGATCGCAATTCCATCAGTGAATTTATGGGATCCATTCCCGCGTTCTCTGCGAGAACCATTGGAATCGTTTCAAGCGCATCCGCGAACGCTTGAACTGCTAGCTGCTCTTTGCCGGATAACTTTTCGCCGTAGCTCCTGAGCATTTTTGCGACTTCGGTTTCCGTCGCTCCGCCCCCTACCACTACATAGGGTTCCACGACTACGTCTCGAACGACGCATAAGGCGTCGTGGATTGCGCGTTCAGCTTCGTCAACGACTCGTTCGGTTCCGCCTCTTACTATGATGCTGAGTGCTTTGGCATCTTTGCAGCCCTCGATGAAGGTCATTTTGTCATCAGAAACTTTCCTTTCCTCCGTAAGCTTCGCGTACCCGAGATCAGCTGATTTGAGATCTTCTATGTTTGTTATAATGTGGGCTCCCGTTGCCTTGGCTAACTTCTCCATATCAGATTGCTTGACCCTTCGAACTGCGAGGATGTTTTTCTTCGCCATGAAGTGTTGTACTACGTCGTCGATTCCTTTCTCGCAGACGACAACGTTAGCGCCAACTGACGCAATCTTCTCCACCATTCCCCGAAGTATCTTTTCTTCCTCATCCAGAAAACGTTTCATCTGGTCAGGATTATCGATGTTGAGTTTAGAATCGAATTCAGTTTTCTCAATTTCAAGGGCGCAGTTGAGCAGGGCGATTTTGGAGCCCTCGACTCGTCTGGGCATGCCCGGGTGTATTACTTCCTTGTCCAACAGTATGCCTTGAATTAGTGTTGTGTCCGTTAGAGAGCCGCCGGGTTTTTTCTCAACCTTAATGTTATCAACGTCTGCGTCAAACTTTGCTCCCACTTTGTTAGCGACTTGAAGAACTGCTCTTACAGCAATGTCGGCAATGTAGTCCTTCTGTTCTGAAAGAAGTTTGCTGGCGATGGAGACTCCGGCTATTTTCTTCAGCATTGCCTTGTCGGTCGGATTGACCTTGATCGCTATCTTTTGCAGGAATTCAAGCGCCTTTTCTCCTGCCAAGGAGTATCCGTCTATGACTTGGGTTGGATGAACATCTTTGTCCATTAGAGCCTGCGCTTTGCTAAGTAATTCTCCTGCCAAGATCACGGCGGTGGTAGTGCCATCGCCGACTTCATCATCTTGGGTCTTCGCGACCTCCACCATTGTCTTCGCCGCTGGATGCTGAACATCCATCTCATCAAGGATTGTGGCTCCATCATTGCTTATTGTGACGTCGCCGAACCCATCGACGAGCATCTTGTCCATGCCTTTTGGTCCAAGTGAGGACTTGATTGATTCCGCAATTACCAAGGCAGCCTCAATATTCGCGTGTTGGGCCTCTCGACCTTGCGTACGTGAGGTACCTTCTCTTAGAATGATGACATTTTGTCCGCCAATATTTACTGACATTACTCACAGCCTCCGCTAACCGACTATAAATCAACCCAAAATTGTCACGATATAAGGGTTGTGTGTTGGGACTGCCACTTGGGCAATTGCGCCGGACCATCGCGCTTGACTCAAATCTGGTATGCTACCCTTTCGATTCGATCAACTACAACGAGTTTTTGATTGAAGATCCATCCATTCGATCAAAGTTGTCACGTACCATGCGTGAACGCGGTAGGAACGTTTATGCACCAATCCTCTTCCTTCCTTCCTTTCGGAGTAAATTCTCGAGACGGTACCTGTGCGGGAGATAATTCGAATCAATCAACCATTCCTTGGTAAGGAGGAAATTGATGCTGTGACCGAGGTTTTGAAGAGCGGAATCCTTACCGAAAAAAGTGGCATGGGACCTCGAACGCTGGAATTTGAGAAGGAATTTGCGCACTATGTTGGGGCGAAGCATGCGGTGGCCATGTCAAGTGGTACTGCTGCACTACATGCTGCTCTCGCAGTTACGGGAGTGAAACCCGGAGACGAAGTGGTCGTTCCGTCTTTCACTTTTCATGCAACGGCCGAGACAGTTCTGATGTGTGGAGGTGAACCCGTCTTTGCGGATATCGATCCTGAGACTTACACAGTGACTACTGAAACAGTTGAGGCAGTAATGACGCGGAATACGAAAGCGATTGTTCCTGTGCACCTATATGGGCTGCCAGTAGATCTCGACCCACTGAAAAAACTCGCTCGCGAAACGCGGCGTTGCGCTGATCGAAGATGCGGCCCAAGCTCACGGGGCAGAATACAACGGCTCCATGATAGGATCGATCGGTGACATGACTTGCTTCAGCTTCTATGCCGGTAAGAACATGACTACAGGAGAAGGGGGAATGATAACAACAAATGATGATGATCATTCGGACAAGCTTCGGATGATGCGGACACATGGAGAGCGACGACCGTACTGGCCCACAATGGTCGGCAACAATTATCGCATGAACGAAATGCTCGCCGCTATAGGTCTAGTTCAACTTCGAAAATTACCTGGCTTCTTGGAAAGGAGGCGAAACAATGCACGCGTCCTAAGCGAGAAGCTTGGAATACTTGGCAAGGTTATGCCTCCTAAGCAACCAACCGGGAGAAAACATGCGTGGTATCTCTACACACTCCGGCTGAGAGGGGCTAATGCCGGGAAGAGAAACAAAGTTGTGGAGAAGTTGAGATCCAAGAACATTGAAGGCGCTGTATACTACGAATCACCACTTCATCTGCTTCCGTTATACCGAGAGCGAGCAGCAGCATCGCGTCGACCGCTGCCCGAGACAGAGAAAGCATGTCGCCAGGTGTTCTCTGTTCCGGTTCACCCGAAGCTGAGCGATTCAGAGTTGGAGTATGTCTTTGAGACTCTCAAGAGGGTCTTAGCTTGATCGCCCCACCTTGAGTGGCGTTGATTTGAGAATTTCATCGAGCGTAGGTTTAGTGGTTTCGCGAATTTCATAGCGAACTCGTACGGCAGGTTTCCTGATGTTCATTATTCGCCGGAGATCGATTGGCGTGCCAAGAACCACCGAATCACATTTGACGGCATCAATAGTCGTTTCCAGGTCTCTAACCTGCTTTTCCCCATAACCCATGGCAGGCAGAACCCGTCCCAAGTGTGGATACTTCTCGTACGTTCGCTTGATTGAGCCAACCGCATAGGGCCGAGGATTAACAAGGCTTTTCGCCTTATACCTGCGGGCAGCAATTGCGCCTACACCTTCTTTCATATTCCCGTGGGTCACAGTTGGACCATCTTCAACAGCTAACACCTTCTTGCCGCGAATGTTCGATTTGTCGTCTACGTAAATCTCCGATGCCGCCTCCACTATTTTCGCGTCAGGGTTTATCCGTCTAATATTATCGCGGACGAGCTTAAGGTTCGCACGTGAAGCACTGTCGACTTTGTTTATGAGCACTACATGCGCCATCCTCAAGTTTGCTTCACCTGGATAGTACACAAGCTCATCTCCGGGTCTCAAAGGGTCAACGACCACGATTTGAAGATCAGGCACATAAAACGGAAAATCATTGTTACCCCCATCCCAAAGGATTACGTCAGCTTCTCTCTCAGCTTCTCGAAGTATCTTCTCATAATCTACGCCCGCATAGACGACATTGCCGACGTCGATGTGAGGTTCGTATTCTTCTCGTTCCTCGATAGTGCACTCGAAGCGATCCATATCTTCGTAAGAGGCAAAGCGTTCGCACACTTGTTTTTCCAAGTCACCATACGGCATGGGGTGACGGATTACCACGACTCGGTGGCCCATCTTCTTCAAGGATCGCGCGACGGCACGTGATACAGTGCTTTTTCCTGCTCCAGTGCGGACTGCACAAACGGAAACGACCGGCAAATTGGATTTCAACATAGTTGTCTTTGGGCCCATTAGGCGGAAATCTGACCCAGAAGCAAGAACGAGAGAAGCCTTCTGCATTACGACCTCATGTGGAAGGTCGCTATATGCAAGCACGGTGAGTTCAATGTCCTTCTCCTCGATTATCTTGGAGAGATCTCTCTCTGAAAGAATCGTGATGCCGGCTGGGTACCTAGGCCCCGCGAGAGACGGCGGATAAGTACGACCTTCTATTCCAGGAATCTGAGTCGCCGTAAACGCAACTACCTCATAATCTGGGTTGTTCCGGAAATAGACGTTAAAATTATGAAAATCTCTGCCAGCGGCTCCCATTATCAGCGTCCGTACGGGTTTGTCCATTTCGCCGTCCTCGATTCGGGCAACTGAGACTGTGGTAGTTATTCTTTGCCCCCGAAAACTACGGAAAACAACATTTCATAGCAAGAAAAGGAGGAAAGTAGAATCAATTTTTAAGCGCAAGAACGTGAAAGATCAACAGTTCTAGTCGAGCATGAGCATCTTGACATCTGAACCATCTGAAGCGAAACCCAATGCGGAAGATGTTTCGCGTTACAAAATTCGACTGATTGCGGAAGGATACGGGGAAGCTGACGCTGAGCTGATACGATTTCATAGCCCTGTCACCGTTGACAACTTAGCGAACGCCATTCCCTTTGAAGGGCGTGCAGCCAGATGGAAAGAGGAGATTTACTTTGAGACGCCTGTCAAGTTGGGTTCTGAGAAAGCGAAGAGCAAGGTAGAAGTGGGCAGTATGGCATATTGGCCGATGGGATCTGCGCTTTGCATATTCTATGGAGCTACGGAGCCTTATAGTCCGGTGAACGTTGTTGGCATGGTAGTCTCTAACTTGGAACTGTTCCGGAACATAAAGAGCGGAACGAAGATACGGGTTGTAAAGGCTTAGGCACCGGCCAGGCGGTAGATCCTGATTCTGGCGTTACCGCCTTCAGCTTTAACCATTCGCCTTCTCTCTAGTTCTTCGAGTATGTCACGTGCAACGCTCAGTCTTACGTTAAATTGTGATGCAATCGAGTAGGGGGTTAATGCTCCCATTTTGGATAGTTCTCCTATGAACTTCTCGTCTTCGAAGTTAGGGAGGTTAATGCCGCCAGTCTTCTTTTCTGGAATAGATCCTTTGCTCTTACCTTTCTTTGCAGGTTCAGGTTTCTTATCCTGATGTACCTGCTGTTTCTCCATCTGCGCCATACTCTTCTTTTTAGCCCCACCCAAGAGAATTCACTCGTAGGCGCTACCAGGTCAGCTGAATAAAAATCTTGGTTTTACTTTCGATAGGCACTACAATGAACTAGTATTAGGAGGATGCTGGGACTCTCATGACATGCCAACTTTGTGGGTACATCATTTTATTGATTCGTATATGGCTCTGGCTACGTCTCGTGGACTCGGTGAAGCATAGATTGTCCTACCCACAATGAGGTAAGTTGCCCCGGCTTCGATAGCTTCCTTCGCATCTCCTCCCTGTGTTCCGACTCCAGGGCTGTAAATCTCCATTGAAGGTCCTACGAGAGATCGAACTTGTCTGATGATCTCAGGCCTTGTCGCTCCTACCACTATTCCATCTGCTCCCCACTCAATTGCCATATTGGCAAATCGCTCGAAAATTGGCTTTTGTCCATCCGCAGTGCTGGTTATCATAGAGTAAAACTGCTCTGCGCCAGGATTACTCATGTAAACTAGCAAAATAACGCCCTTGCCCCCCTTTCTTGCCAACTCGAAAACGGAATCCATTCCGCCTTTCCACCCAGTTACCGGACTTGCTATTACAGCATCAAATCCTGCGTGAATGTAAGAGCGCATCATGAATGAGTTTGTGTGTCCAACGTCGTTCAGTTTTGCGTCCATTATTACGGGCAATGAACGCTCATGTGCGTTCTTCACGAGCTCGCTGACTGCGGGCAATCCAATTGAAAGGACGAGTTGGCGGTTTATCTTGACTGCGCAGATGTATTCTCCTACATTCTCCAGAATTTCGTTGCACTCCATGATGAGTGCTTGATGATCGTCGTTTTCAAGGTCGAGAGCTAACACGATTCTACTTTGAGTTCTTTCTGAAGAACGCGCGAACAGTATTGGTGAATGACAAATGTGGTTCCAGCGGGCCATACAATCTATTGGCGTAACGAGCCGAAGACTATTGCTTACTTAGGAAAGATGGGCATGTCGTCGACCTGCGACTAGCTTTGCATAGAAGAATTTGGCGTCGCTCGTGTTATTAGTAAATTCCATTTTTTCTCCGTTCGGTTTGACTGCGATGTACTTAACGAAACCGAGACTGGCATCTATTGGTTGATCCAATGTTACATAGAAGAAGACAGGTAAAGCATCAGCTTCGTAGTAGTGCTCGAATGGAATGCACGTGCCGATAATGTGGCGTTTACCGCGGGGAAAGTGCCAGAGTGGGAAAGAGTGTTCCTTCTCTAAGGAAAGTGGCAATAGGATTCTCGCGATGGATTTTACATCTTCGACTTCGGCAAGCATGGGATGTGGGATTTCCGGAAATTTCCCCTCAATAGCGTCGACGAAAGCATCAGGAATATTCTTCAGCTCCACGAATGACCCGTACCGGTACCGAGTGTCTCCAGCGTCGTCGGAGAACATCCATTCTTCGCCCTTCGACGAATCACTTCGATATGCGAGAAAGGGTTTCGGTGGCGGATCTGAGATCGTGTACGCCAGTATTGGCAGGTCTCCGTCCCAATACATGTATGCAGTGAATAAGCCGAAGATGTGCTTGCCCTTGTGTTTGAAGTACCACAGGATTTGGGAACCCTCGGTCAAGCCTAGGGCTAATCTCGAGAAGTTCAGCATGTCACTACGTGT
This sequence comes from Candidatus Bathyarchaeota archaeon, assembly GCA_963783645.1. Taxonomy (GTDB): domain Archaea; phylum Thermoproteota; class Bathyarchaeia; order 40CM-2-53-6; family 40CM-2-53-6; genus FEN-987. Next base: position 47,840 of record CAWAOH010000019.1, read on the forward strand.
ACAGGCACTGGTGGCTTGACTGATTCCATCAAAACACCGTTTCTGTTAGAAGCAGACCAAACGATATATAACTTTACGAGCCGCTAATTCTACCGGAACAGAGTCTTCTTCTCTTTGGTCTGATTAAGCATTGAATTGATCCGGATTCCTTTATCGTATTCCACTCCCCTAATGATGGCCACGGGTATCCGATCACTTTTTCGCATCACGAGTTCTGCAGCTGAGGCCAATTCATCCGCAATTGCGATTTGAGTAACGTTGAGCTGATTTCCGAACATGTCTTGGCTACCACGGTAATCGACTATTGGGTTCAAGCCATCCACGCCGATTGCGACGTTGACTTGTCCGTTCCTCCAAGCGCGGCCGAAGGTGTCAGAGATGATGACTCCAACCTCAACACCAGTCAACTCCATAATTCTCTGTCTGAATCATCTTGAGCCGATTTGTCAGGATCAACTGGGAGTAGCACTACGAAGTCATTTTGCCCACGTTTGATCTATCAACTCCGCGTTGGCGCAAACAAATCCATGCGGCGTTTCCACGATAAGATGGCCCCCCGCATTCTGACTATGCTAGCGGATTCTCTTAGAATCACTTCAACATGTCTCGGATCCTTCGCTGACGTCTTGGCAATGGTCTCTGCAAGTTTGAAGGATGAACCGATGATAGGTCGAGAACTTTCCCTCTGCCTTCGAGACTATTTTCTGGGCAACGACAAGAATATCGTTGGCTTGGATCTGTATGGATTCTTCCTTCGCTGCTTGGACCAGCTGGTCACCTATATTATCGCCGGGGTTTACCAATGGCATTTTGCTTATGCCAAGTATCTGAATCAAAATTCGTCTTCACCCTGTAGAAGAAAGACTCAAGTTTCTTAACTCCAGCAAGATCTTCGAAATCTACGCCCAAAGCGTCAAGTACCTGCTCAAAAGTTCCGCGAATATATTCGATATACTTCTCAATGTCGACTTCTTCTAGCCGAGCAAGTTGAACTGGTTTTACGCCAAGTTCTCCACGAACTTTCACGAATGAGACAATGTCTCCTGATTTCATTTCGGTCCCGGCTTGTTGGAGGAGTCTCGCCGCCTTGACGTGCTGAGGAGTTGTTTTCGTGTAATTCTCTGGAGTTCTACTCATCATCATTGAAAAGGCAAGTTCCGATAGGGAATATTGTTTGTTTCGTAATTTGACGTAGCATTCTTTGACGATTTCGATGATCTTTGTTTTTGCAGTTTCGATATCTTCCGGAGATTTTACCTCGCTAAGTATTGAAACCATCTGATAGAAAATGCCATGCAGGAATGCTGGAATATGACGTTTTTTACCTGTTAGGCCTTTAATGTCAACGCTGCCGTCTGGAAATACGCCGAAGTAGTTCTTCTTTCTCGAACTTAAGGCCAAGTACCGGTAGTTCTTGTCGATTTCAAGTTCCATCTTTAGGATGGTTCGTGACCATTCGATGAGTTTGTTCAGTGAGGCGACGTTCTGACTACCTAGGAAGATGGAGTCGGTGTCCCCGTAGAACACCTCGAGGCTTAGCTTCTGTGCTTCTTGCAAGGTTTCAGTGATCACGTGTCTTCCGATTGCGGCCGTTGCCTCGGCCACAGGAGGACAATACAGTGCGAAGTTGTCTGCACCAAAGACACCGTAGCTTGCATTGAGAACAACTTTCAGCGCATCCGAAACAACTTTGTACCAGCTCTGCAGTGGCGGAGAAAGTGTTCGATCTTTTGATTTTACCTTATACCAGTTTACTCGAAGATCGCGCAAGGAGCCGATAAGTAGGCTTTCTAGTCCGCGTTTCTCGCTGCAAACCCAGTGAGGCGTTCCTGGAATCAGGTTGCGCCTGCAAGCATCATGTGAACATCTCACAGTCTCGTAACCCAAGTTCCATTCCTTTATGATGGATGGATACAGTGAGGCAAAGTCCAAGAACCGAGACGTTGAAGTGTACGCCCGGCTTCGGTTCAACCACTATCGCTCCTTTGTACTTCTTACCTTTAATGACCGCCTCTGTAGTTGTCTCTCCTTTCACTTCGAGGATTTCATCTTTTCGCGGGATCAAGTAATTTTGCTTGCGATGATGACAAAACATAATACTTCGAATCCAGCCAGATACACCTTGCCTTGAGACGTCATCGATCGTCATGTAACTGATTCTCGAAAGTGCCGTCATCAACTTCATAACGAGTTCGTCATTGAATGAAGTCAGATTTAGTACAATTTGCGAATCACGATAACAGTAAGCTGCTAATTCTTTGTAGGACGCTTTTGAAACGGAGTCTATTTCTAATCTTCGAACTTTCAACCAATGCCTCTCCTACTGCGTCAAGTGTGTTTTCTCGATATTTCTGTCCAAATGCGTAGATTTGGATTGATCGATTAAAGAAGAATTTGTAGAGGTCAATGTGCACGCCGTACTTGAGGAACGCGACGTCACGTCCCATTTCGATCGGAATTTCATCGTTTCTGAAGCCCAAACGCTGTGCCCTATGGTACAGGTATTTGAGATCGAAATCGTCGCCGTTGAAGGTAACGATCACTGGAAAGTTCAAAAGGGCCAGGAACAGCGCCACTAGAAGATCCTCTTCCTTGGAGTAGAATTCGAGTTTCATACCTGCGGACAGGCTCGTCTGTCCTTCTTCTATACCCTCTCTTTCGAGAAGTAGTACTCTGCTCGTCCCATCTGACCCCACGAGACTCACGCAAATGACGGGGTCTTCTGCAATCTCAGGATCAGGTACCCGTGTTTCTACGCGATTAGAGACCTCAATATCGAGGGCAACTCTCCTGTATTGCGGAACGGGGCATTCGAGCAATCTCATCCATTCATTAGCGAGCAACTTATACTCAGGACTTGCATCGTGAAACATTTTCTCGATTTCTTTGCTGGTTTGATCAGATAATTTGTAGCTGACTTGTTGAAGTTGCTTGGCTTTGCATTCATACATCATGCCAGGTTCGATACCGCGATCGTAAATGTAGTTCTCAACGTACTTGATGTCTGCTTCCCAAGCGGTGATAGCATCACGAATTGATCCTGTAGCTTTGCCGCCTATCGTCAGTGGATCTTTCGCGACTATTCTTGTAACGTTGACTGTTTGCCCTCTGAGAGCATCGAATTTTGAATCTTCTTCAAAATGATCAAAGCCTGGATTTTTAGCGACATTGACATTCCTTTGCAGCTCAGACAATGATTGCTTGCTATAGCAATACGGTCTGTGTCCGGTATCATCAAACCAGAAGTGAATTTTATGAGAAGACGGATCATACAGACGCAGGAAGCATTTCTTGAGACTTCCGTCGTATCCTATCGATATGAGATATGATGGCGGAAAGTCTTCTGAGGTCAAAGGGACGAAAACAAGCCCTTGACGACCGGTTTGAGCAGGATGACTTGATTGCACTGAACTACCTTTGAAGTAAGTCTCGAGGGTCATTTCCGTCTGTGCGAGGTGAATGCACAGGCTCTACTAAATAGTTGCGTGATGTTAATCTCCACGGTTAATTCAGGTTGAGGAGAAATTCTCTCGCTGTTGCAATCGAAGCCCTGAGCTGGATGGCCTACGCGAGATTAGGCGAGAGAACGGCACTTTTCCGGGCTGCTGATCAGTTAGACGCGAGTCCAGACGAGCTGCGACAGGCTCATCGCCTCATAATGGAGACTACACGGTTCCAAAATCGACTGGAACATTACGTTTCGTTGGTCTCGAATGGTAAACTCGACGAGATGCCGCATGGAGTGTCGGGTTTTCTAAGGATCCTCGCGTTCTTGAGATACGTTGACCGAGCGGATGAGAGACAGCTTCGACTGGCAATTTCATCGGCTAGGCAGATCCTTGGTTGGAAAATACTGCGCCCGTATGAGGAAACCATTGGGCGAATTGTTACTGAAACCTGTTCTTTTCACGCTCAGAATGATTATGAGAGGATCTCGCTTGAAACTTGTCATCCTACGTGGTACGTGCAACGTATCTTGTTGTTGTTCGGTCGCGATGTCGGTCTCCAAATCCTGAATCGAAACCTCAAACCCATTCCGCTTTACATTCGATTAAATCCGCTCCAAACCAATTCGTCATCGGCGCAAGGTACTATCAGTGCTGCAGAAGTGGACGGATTGAAAGGAGTATGGAAATTGAATGACTCCCACAAACTTGGACCGCAACAACTTGAATTCGTTAAGACAGGAAAAATCGTCATTCAAGATCTCTCCGCAATTGTTTCAGGCATTGTGGCTTCGCCTCAACCAGGAGACAGTGTACTAGACGTATGTGCGGCTCCAGGCAACAAGACAAGCCATCTGGCTGCTCTGATGAGCAATAAGGGAGAGATATTCTCGATCGACGTCTCTAGTGAGAGGATGGCGCATTGGAAGAAAGAGATCGACCGAGTAGGGTGCTTGATAGCTAACGGGATTATTGCGGATGCGAGTAGACTGAAACTTAACGTTGAAGCTGAAGTTGTACTCGTGGATCCACCGTGTTCCAATACGGGGGTATTCGCAAAGAATCCTACGATGAAATGGAGACTTTCTGCCGCACGCCTCCAAACGCTGATCAGGAGGCAATCAACCATCTTGGATTCTGCCTCGAAACATGTTCGTGCGGGTGGAAGCCTAGTTTATTCAACATGCAGCATCCTACCCGAAGAGAACGAGGACGTAATCGCCTCTTTTCTCCGTAGAAATCCTGACTTCATGTTAGAACACCAGAAGCCGTTTTTGGGATCATCCGGATTAAAGGGACTCGAGCGATGCCAGAGGTTCTACCCTAACTTGCATGAGTGCAATGGATATTTCATTGCAAAGTTGCGAAGACTCTAACTCTTCCGTGCTTTTTCCGCGTTCGCGATGACTTCGAAAATTAGTCTGGAAGCCGCAACAGCAGCCGCTCCTGAATCATAATTCGGGCACACCTCGACAAGATCAAATGCAATCATCCTCTCCGCTGCAACCGCGCTAACAAGGTGCGTTAGTTCACTTGGTGTGAGGCCATCAAACTCCGGATTGGCGACACCTGGACAAAACGCAGGATCTAAGACGTCCGAGTCAATGGTCAGATAGGTACGCTGGAACTTACCAAGAAATTCTCTTAGCTTCTCCGCAGCTTTCTCTAGGCCTAGCTCGCGGAGGCCCCATGGAGTGAGATGTTGAATTCTTTCCTTCTGGATGAACTCTACTTCTTCCTTACAGAGAGCACGCACGCCGCAGACGTAGATACCGTCGGTCCCGACCACTTCACTTATCCGCCTCAGAACAGTCGCGTGTGACAGTTTACCACCACCATACTCATCACGCAGGTCTCCATGTGCGTCAAAGCTAACCACGCCCACGCTTTTCGGCAGGCTCTGTACAGCCCCCAGCGTTATTGTATGCTCTCCCCCAATGCAAATCGGCATCTTGCCAGCGGACAAGATATCACCGGCGACACCTCGAAGGCGACGAAGCGTCTCCGCGGCGTCATCAACAATATGCAAATCTCCGGCATCATGGATCGGCACAGATTCAATGTCTACGCCCGTGCGAAGACTGTAAGTCTCGATGTTCAAAGATGCTTCACGAATAGCACCCGGTCCGAAACGTGAACCTGACCTGAAAGTACTCGTATGGTCATATGGAACTCCAATAACTACGTATCGTGCTTCCTCGAGGGATTTCGAATAACCTGAAAAGCTGCCAGTCATTGATGTATGTAAGGACAGATTCTCCAGTTTGCCGTGCCTCCTCTGAACTCGTAAGCCTTTTTGTCCGTATCAACTCGTACTGCTTTTAACCCATACTGTTTCAGCTCTGACGACACCGTGGCAATCAGACAAACTCTGTAAGGGTTAAATGGAACAGCCTATGACATAGATGTGGAGACGGGCTTGTTGAAAGGGAGTTTGATAACGGTTCTATTATCAACTCTCATAGTTGGTTCCTTTATCGTGCCCGCGATGGCTCAAGGAGTTACAACGGGATACACTGTGCAGGTTACTTTCTTCTATCCTTGCGTTTGTACCCTCACTAACATCCAAGTTATAGCGAGCGATCAGACCGGTAAGCCCGTTGCTAAGGCATTGAGCCCCGACGGAAGCATGCTTTTAGTAATGTTCCGGACGGAGAATCCCGTATTGGCTTATTGTCAGCGCATCTGGAGATGCAAGTTTCTCATATTATCGACCATGGTCAGTACATGGTTTTAGTGTCGTAGCCGTCCAAATTATCGGCGGGTACTACTACGCCACGATATACTTGGGTAGATAGCCCTTCGGTTATTCCATACCGATAACTCGGAGTGCAATCGGAAGTTAGTTCTTGCACGTCTGTAATCATAGGGCATGCTACCCTGTGATCATGAAATGTCAGTGCGATTTCGTATGCACAAAGCTTTATGCCAGATCTATAGGCGTTATTAGACTTCCACGAATTGAGGTTGAAAGTTTGGGCGAAGTATCGAACGAGCGCTCTGCCGGAATTTGGGGCGCGTTAATCATCTACGCACTTGGCGGAGTCTATATGCTCAGCTTTTGGGCACTTGACCAAGCGGCATATTACTTGGCGCTATTCGGCATCATCTCATTATTGATTGCAGGTGCTTTATTCAAGACTTCTCGCTGGGCTTGGTGGTTGGGTCTATTCTCATTTCCGATTTACTTCGTTGATGTAGCCTATGCTCTGCTAACGTCAGTGAACTTAGTGGGGTGGTATTCTGACCTCCCGACGGGAGCGTTTCATGCCTCAATGGTTACTTATCTTGTCTTTCTTTGTGTGGGCTTCATACTATTGCTTGACAGAAGAAACGTCTTGAGGTCGGACAGTATACTCGACCTTCTCAACAAACCCTTGTCATCGAAGCCTGCAACGACAGGAAAGCATGATAGTAAGGTCTAGTCACGAGCTACTCGAATACTCCCTATTTTTGGAGTTCGGTAGAAGTAGGATGTTCTCGAGAACAACCCTTCGATCACCGCACGTGAATTGCTGAAAAGCAATCCGTAGACTATCGCCCCCAAATATCCGAGGTGGAGAATCCGTCTCAGTTTCATTACTCCTACCTGAGAGAATTCTGAGAGAGTTACGCCTGAAGCCACAAGGGGCGCGCTGTAGATCACCAAGGAGAGTAAGAAGGTGATGAGTGCAACTTGATATCTCCAGAATCCCATGAGCCAAAACGATGGTGGAAAGACCGAGTAGTACAATAGCCCGACCACGATTGCGATAATGGTAAGCGGACAAATGAAATATGTTGAGAGGTGCAGGATAGCCTCCATTTTCTGAAAGAAATTCAGCTGAGCACTTCTCAGGATTGCTCCGCCGTGCTTCCTTAGGCATTCAGAATATCCTTTTGCCCATCGATATTGCTGGTGTCTGAGGTTATCGAAGCTCGGAGGTATTTCACCCGGGCAGACGACTGTGGGAACGTAGATATACTTCCATCCTTTGAGGTGAAGGCGTATCGATAGGTCCAAGTCTTCTGCCAGAGTGTCGGCGCTCCATCCTCCTGCGTCCTCAATGGCTTTGCGTCTGAAGACTCCGCATGTGCCGCTGAAATGTGCCAACAGGTTTCCCACATATCGCGCCCGTTGATCTACAAACGCGTAAACGTCGATCGCAAGCGACATTGCTTTGGCAATCCATGAAAATTGTCCGTCAAGGTAACTCCATCTTGACTGAGCAAACGCAACTCTATCATCTAGGTATAGATGAGGAATCATTTTCTTCAGGAAATCAGCAGGCGGAACATAATCCGCAGTCGAAGAGGGCGATAAATTCGCCTGTACTCTTCTGCATTGCAACTTCAAGCGCTCCTGCCTTGAAACCTGTGCGACGTTCGCGATGAATAACCCTAACGAGATTGGGATACTTCGCCTCGAATGATTTTGCAATCCTAGTAGTTGTGCCATCGTTTGAATCATCCATCACTATGATCTCTAGCTTATCAGCTGGATAATCCAGCTTAACACAGGCGTCCAGTAAGCGCCCGGCTACTGTCTCTTCATTAAACAATGGAAGATGAACCGAGACTCTCGGCCAAGTTTCCAAAATGGGAGGCGCAGCAAGTTTGTTTCTTCCTCTGACCGAGAGAAGTGTGAGTATCCACATGTTGAATGCGTAAATGGAGATAAGCCCCGTAACCATGGCAACCGTGAACAGCACGAGCTGTTGAAGGTTGGTCAGGTTCGCTGGGAACAAATACATTCTCTCAACCGACTAGAGTCTAGCGCTCGTAACGGATTTGAGTGTATAAGCCTATCTTTCCGTCATCATTTAGGGTCCGGACAGGTTTTTCTGTTTTTTGAATCGATGAATTTATGGTAATCTCTTGTCCTGTACCCTTAGGTTTGTTAATGTAGCAATTCGGGCAGGAGACAACGGGTGGATTCCACTTTTTGCCTTTCCACTTTACTTGCATCATCTGAAAACCACATTCTGAACATCCCTTATCGAGAAATTCTAATTGTGCCATGCGCGTGGGCGGGAGAGGTAGTGAGAACTTGCAGTCTGCCCTAACTTTGTGACCAATGAAGCGCTTGCCATTCTTGCTTGCAATCCATATCAGAGCTTGCCCACATTTGGGACAGGGCACGTCCAACGTAACCTTGTCCATCCACATCTTCCCTATTGTTACCGTGAGCTCTGAACCAATCTCGTCTTCCTTCGCCTTCAAATCCTGAAGTATCGGCTTCAAGTACTCAATTGTGGATTGTACTACGTGCTGCCTGATTTCCTTCCCAAGCTCTATCTGTTCCATCATCGCTTCGAGCTCACGCGTGAACTTCACGTCCATTATCTTCGGACAATATTTCATCAGAATCTCGCTCACTCGGAACGCAAGAGGCGTAGCCGTCATAATGCGATGTTCCTCCTTGACATAACCGCGTTCGTACAGTGTTTCAATGATGTCCGCTCGAGTTGCTTTGGTTCCTATCTCTGCTTCTTCCATTGATTTTAACAGACTACTTGGATTGAACCGAGCAGGCGGCTGGACGTACTTTTCTTCGAAATGTATTTCCTCGACAGGGATCCGTTGGCCTTCCTTTAGCGGAGGGAGCGTGACATCATCGAATTTCGCATAGCGTCCGTAAAATTCGATCCATCCTTTTGAGAGGATTCGAGCAGCTCGCAGAAAGAATCGGTGCTCACCAACCTTGATTATCGCTTTGTCACTTTGCCTGATCGCGATTTCTCCGAAAGTAGCTAGAAAACGCCTTACGATCAAATCGAATAGTCTCTGCTCCCGAAAATCTTTCGTATTTCTAGGTCCTGCACCTGTGGGGTATACTGCAGGATGCGCTGGATCTTCCTTTTTGCCCTGGATTGGGGCGAGGCGGCTGAAGGTTAGGAGTTTTGCAGTCTCCCTTTTGTATGACTCGAGTTTGCTCAATCCCCTCAGTACTTCTAGGTATCCGATAGTTGGAGGAAGTTTCTGGCTTGATGTTCTCGGGTATGAGATGAGTTGATCGAGGTATAGGTGTTCAGCGATTGCGAGGGTGGTTCTTGGTGTGAAACCGAAATGGCGGTAAGCTTCTGCCTGGAGACCAGAAAGATCGAAAGGAGTTGGTGGTGCCAAATTATACGCGCGTGACTCGACTTTCTCCAGGATTCCTATCTTGCCAGTGCATTCGTTCACAATTCTTTGAGCCTCCTGTCTCCTGTCTATTCGTTCAACTTCAAATTCGGCTTCAACTTTCTTACCGCCAACGTTGACGGTTGCCTTCAAGATCCAGTAAGGTGTCGGAACGAAGCACTGAATCTCTCGTTCTCTCTCAACTACGAAGCGCATGGTAGGTCCCTGCACTCTTCCTGTACTGAGGGTGGAGTAACGGTGGCTCGCTTTCATCGCGGACTGCGTGAGCGCACGAGACAAGTTGATGCCGTATAACCAGTCAACTTCGTGTCGACACATTCCAGCTTGCGCGAATTCAAAATCCAAGTGCGGCGATAGTCTTGAATATGCATCTCGCAATTCCTTGCTGGTGAGAGTCGAGAACTTCATGCGATGTGCTTTCTCATCTGCCCCGTTACATGCGTACTTCAGAATTGTATAGCCGATGAGCGAACCTTCTAAATCGTAATCACATGCGTTGACGAACCGATCGGCATTTTTGGAAACTTCCGATATCGCTCGAATCCATTTTTCCTGTCGTATTTGGCCACGCTCCACAAGGTGCTTAGGTTTCCACGTGAAGTCCCAAACCGGATATTGGGACCTCGTTTTCTCTCCTTCAGCAGCAACTGCGTAGAGATGTCCCAATGCGGAACATACAAGTATTCGCTCTTCATTGTAGAAAACTTCGAAAAACGGAACTCCTTCGACGCTCAGTTTTGTCGGCTTCTTCTCTCTACTTAACGCCTCGGCAACATGTAATGCTGCATCCGGCTTTTCAGTGACAATGAGAGTAGTGTTCGATGTCAAGCAATCGTCCCCTTGTCTCGAACGTGTTTGATTACTTCTTTTACTGCAAACCCAGTTTCTGGATGCCTTTCTAACTCTGAGTAGTACTTCTCTTTTTCAAGACCTCCGAATGCTTCGCTCCAAATAATGTAGGCGTGCTTCAGATTTGCCAATGCGATCTTGTGGAGACTGCAGAATTCTCCCGTCTTTTCTTTGCGTCTTTCACAGAGGGCGCATTGCTCAGACATCTCAGTGACCACTATGAAGTTACTAGTCGCTAGTAGTGGCTAATTTAGGGCTTATTGGAGGATTTGAGTATAGAATAGCTCTTGTCAGCTATTTTCTAATTCGCCTAGGGCCTCGTCCAAAAATCCAAGCGGCGGAGACCATTACGAGTAGAGACGCGAATTGAGATATCGAGTATTGCCATATCTGGTCCAATCCCATCACTGACTTGCCAGTGTTCAAGAATGATTGGGCGAAATCATGTAGTTGTGAGATGTTGCTTGCACTGCTCATTCTAGTCCAGAACCAATCCGAGCCAATTATGTAAGGAATGTAAAGTACACAGACGAAGGCTGCAAGTGAGACCAGGATAACTCGCATAAGACGGAGGATGGAGAGAGTATCTTGCTCTGGTGCAGCGCGTCGAGGAAAAAGCGCGAACGACACTTCGAACCAGACAACGAACGAGACAAGCACAACACCCACAACAGGGAGCCATTGGAGGGGAATCGAGAGTTTGACTGTTCCGAGCATGAATTCGTGAATCTTCAGTTCGAATCCTTTCGATGCTATGTACGCTAAGTAGAACCAATCCAACAAGAATATTACTGCAGTAGTTCCGAGTACAGTCGAAAGTCTTGTTAATGTTGGATTCTTCGGCACACGCGCTTCCTTCTTGGCTGCGGGAAGTTTGCATGGGATGCTATAAAGAATTGTTATCTCATAGCTGAACTAATCGTATGGCGGATAAGGATGACTGGACGCACTGAAGCCGAAATAGTTGGTCGCGGCACCTGGCTAGACATGGTCGCTCATCGCATGCTCTTACGCGAGGAGAATATTGGGAGAAACGCACCGATTCTTAGAACAGAAAGCGGACTGGGCGCGTCTGGGATTCCGCACGTTGGAAGCTTAGGAGATGTCATAAGAGCTTACGGCGTGAAACTCGCGCTCGAAACGCAAGCTCGGAAGTCAGAATTCATTGCCTTCTCGGATGATATGGACGGTCTAAGAAAAGTTCCAGCAGGCATGCCTGACTCGTTGAAGAAATATCTAGGTCATCCAGTCTCATCAATACCTGATCCTTACAATTGTCACGGAAGCTATGCAGCTCACATGAACTCGCTTCTCCGAGACGCAATGGACAAATGTGGCGTTGAATACAATTTTCATTCTGCAACAGAAGATTATCGAAGAGGAGTATTCACAGATCAGATTAGAAAGATTCTGGTGGCTGCTGATCGTATAGGACGCATTGTGAAGGAAGAGGTTGGACAAGACAAGTACACAGTGATACTGCCATATTTTCCTGTATGTGGTTCATGCGGAAGAATTTACACGACCCAGGCTCAGGAATTCAACATTAGCACGGACAAAGTCCTTTACTCTTGCGAAGGATCTGGAGAGATCAGAGGGCAATCGATTGAGAGTTGCGGCTACAAAGGAGAAGTGGACGTTAAGGATGGGCAAGGTAAACTCCCATGGAAAGCAGAGTTTGCCGCAAGATGGGACGCACTAAAAATAAACTTCGAAGCGCATGGCAAGGAACTCACGGATTCAGTGCGGGTTAACGACCGTGTATGCCAGGAAGTTCTAAGCTATCCGCCCCCATTCCATGTTCGCTATGAATTATTCCTGGATAAGGGCGGAGAGAAGATTTCAAAATCGAAATCAGCTCTCGACGTAATTACCCCGCAGACTTGGTTCAAGTACGGACCACCCAGCGTCACTAAATCTGCTAATGTTCAAGCGAATTACTGGCGCTCGAAATTTAGGTGTGGAGGACATCCCAGGCTACGTTAACGAGCTTCACTCTCTCGAGGACGTGTACTTCGGAGCTCATGCAATCTCAGACAATAAGGAATCTGCGAAATTGAAGGGTCTATTCGAGTACACTTATTTCCTTAAGCCTCCTGCGCGCCACTCATCTTACATACCATATAATCTGCTAGTCTATCTTGTGACTGTGGCTCCTCCTGATAAGCGCAGCGAGTATGTTGAAGCAAAGCTTCGCGAGTACGGTTACATCAAAACTGGACTGACATCAGACATAGAAGAAGAGCTGAACTATGCGACTAATTGGGCAGAGGATTTCAAAACAATAGCAGAGTCAACGATTCAACTGACTGGACCTCAACGCCTAGCCGTGGAGGATCTGGTCAGCATTGTAAGATCGGAGACGGATGAGAGAACACTTCAAAATTCGATCTTCAATCTTGCAAAGAAATACGCAATCGAGCCTCCAGATTTCTTCAAGCTGCTCTACACAATATTGCTTGGCGCACCAAAAGGACCTCGACTAGGGCCTTACATCAAAGCGATGGGAAGCGAGAACGTTGCTCGGGCGCTCGAGCGCACTGTGGGCACATCCAAACCAAGTCCGACATAAACGAACGGAAGCGCTGAACATACTTATCTAAGTTCAATAATCAGCTGATAGTCGGGCCCGTAGTCTAGTCAGGATCAGGACGCTGAGATCATCGCGTAAGCCTGCGGACAGGTATATCCTGACAGCACAGCCGGAGGTCGAGGGTTCAAATCCCTCCGGGCCCGCCACGATTTTCATGATTCAAAACTCTTCACCACTACTGCAATGGTTACAATGGGCACTATTCTCGACACATCAAATCAGTGAACATTCCTATGGTTGGCGGAACAACTCTAAACGGTGAGCAATGGGTAAGTTTGACGACGCTGAGGACATTATGTCCCTTGGGTCGTATAGGAAAAAGAGGAACAAGCTAAGAAAACACTTCAGCCTCATAGTGTAGACTGAAGAGAGGCAGTGTTCGGAAGAGCTTACTCGCTAGACTTAACGTCGCAAATAGTTTTGTCCGGGTTTTCTTCCCAAATCGATCCGTTTCTCTGCATTCCGTCGAGCTCTGATCTTCGGGATTGGAGAGTGTCTTTCGCGACCTTGAACCTTCGGAGTCTGGGACCGAACTTTCCCCGCCTTGGTTAACGAGCCGTGAGTTGGCATCTTACCATCAACATGATCCTATCGAGTAGCACCGTATTTAGCCTTTCCCGGGACAGCGAATGTTGCGTGTAATCGCTACGATCCTGACAATTCTTATATTGATTTGATCGGCGGCTACGGAGCAATCTGGTGTGTAGATGGGCAGATGCGGGTCATTCATGTGCGTAAGTCCTGCTCAATGGACTTGTTCTGAATGCGGCAGACCGTACTGTTTCTTTCATACAACCACGCATGGCCACGATCAGCAAATCATTATTGAACCAGAGTTCACCGTGAGCGCATAAAGTACTCATCATGCGACGGCTATCTGGTCCTGGAAGAAGTACCGCGTCGCGCCTAGAGTCTGCACCTCCAGCGGGCGCACGTTAATTACCATGGGGAAGTTGCTGACCAAATCACCTACTGCTAGGCATCGATGTGGTGGAAGATCGCGAACGATCATTCTGATCGTCTCAGCATCGAGTTTGGCGACCTTCGAGACGATTTCCAAGTCATGCTCGTTGGAGAAATTGAAGAGAAAAATATTATCTGCCTGCCGGTAGATGCCTCCATCAATTGTATCAGGCTGATTTGTAATGAACGTTGCAAAGAGTCCTAGATGGCGCATTCGTGTCACGATATCATCCCAATACGTTTCTCGCAAGTACAGATGTGCCTCTTCCGCAAACAAGAAGATTCCATTCAGTCTGTGTGATGATAGTAGATCGGTTAACTTGCTAATGAGTAGCTCTACAGTTATTCGACGCAATGTGGAAGGTTGATTTTTCATGTTGACGACAAGCGCCACTCCGGAAGCGTGTTTACGGAATACCTCCTCGAGATTGAGGGCCGCTTGATGATCATTTGTGAAGATCCCTGAATCGTCAAGAGTGTTGAATCTCGCCTGAAGAGCATCTTTGATACTCTCATGACATTCAAAACTCGCGATCGCGGCGCCAAGCGCATTCATTGTCAATCCGTTTTGTTGTTCGAGTTGGTGCCATATTCTGGCGAAGACTCGTGACGAATTATCCGGTAGGGAAAGAGCGTGCACTAGGATTCCTAGGAATGTGCTGAGTCCTATCTCATCTAATGAGAATCGGAGGTTGACTCCTGGAATCAAAGGAAGTATTTTTGTGGACAGGTTGCTCTCTTCCGTCATGCGTCCGCCCTAGATTCACATATTCTCCGTTAACATCTAGTACTACCACTGGGGCGCCTTGCTTTACGAGAGTGGTGACGAGTAGTTTGCTAAGGTGGGATTTACCGGTTCCCTTTCGCCCAGTGATGACGTTCAGTCGCCCGTCAAGCGCGGAGAGATCACTTGTGATTATTGACGATCGACGGGTCGAACCTAACTCGAATGGATGCTTGGCGGATAACGCTCCTGTCAGGAAGGTGGGCGACATTAATTCAACATGGGCATGAATTCTGGATGGCAACCATGAGACGTCGCGTGAGAGCCGGCCGTTCTGTAGTGCTCCGCGGATTTTTCCGACAAGCAATCGTGTATCTTTCAGGACTTCTATCTGTGAAGATACTTTGAATGGATCGACATCTTCTCCTGTGAGAATGCCTTCCGATATTCCATCTCGGAGTAGATCTTCGAGGATTCCGGGTATGTTCGCGTATTGTACATCTATTATTTGCGCGATGAGCGCTCGTTCTTTGGTTCCGTCCTTTATGAGAACGTAATCTCCTTTCTCAACATCCTCATCGAGGAAGCAGAGTAATTGAATGCTGTCGCCTTCTTTTCTCAGAATTTTCAATGCCTTGTTTCCCATCCAGTACCGAACGGACCGAATAGAGAACGCCGCAGGGCAAATTTCGGTAGGAGTTGAATGCCGAATCTTGCTGTTGCCATAGATTGAATTGCCAAGACGTCGCTTGCGGTGAATGTTGAAAGGATGTGAGCTAGTCTGAGTGTTTCTGGATAGCCCTGGTCGACGATATCTGTCCCAGTTAATTGTTTGACGGAAGCCACACAGTCTTCTGTTTGGACTTTGCGGTCAATATCGATTCTGAACGGAAACCCCGATCGAGCCAATTTTCCAACGAATACTCGACCCATGAATTGAATTGGATATGCAGGGAATTGGCGCCTGATCCGCTTATCAACGTCAAGTAAGCAAGGTTCTGAGTTTTGCTCTAGTAGAGCTGTGATGGACTTGTCGTGTATTCGCAGTTGAGTGTTCTTGGAAATGGCGATCACGAGGTTGCCCGATCTACGAGCGATTTCTAAGAATTTCTCCATCTCTCCGACAGGGTTGTCTGGTGTCCCGGCGGTCAGTGATCCATCAATTAGAATTAGAGCGTCTGCGAGTGATCTGGTGATGCTTAGTTGAAGCCATCTCTCGAGTGAGTTTCTGACCCGTCTGAGAAGGATTTCAACATTGGATGCACCGGCGAAGGTTGCGATACCAAGCCCTGGAATCTGGTCGAGCCTTAATGAATTGCCAAGTGAGAAGACTAGCGGTCCATACCGTGTATACTTGTAGTGTTTTCCTTCAAGCGTGACTACGGCGCCGCGAAGCGCGCATAATGATCCGTCCTCGAGCTCTCCAAGTCTAATTGTTGAAGTGTCAATTGCGGCGACCGGTCGGTTTGAGGGTGTTGGAGTTAATCGAATTATTTCGTTATCGTCGACAGTTCCGACTTCTAGCGCACTGCACTCAGCATCGTAATTCCTTGGATTGAGTTGATCCGTTATGCTTGGTTCTGTGTAGAGGACTTCCCCTCTCTTGTTCTCTATGGATAATCTGCAGAATCTGAGGAACCTTTCTGGGAGTTCACCTATGCCCATCTGTTCTTGGCTGACGAAGTCGCTCATGCTTTGTTGAACAGTTGCAGATTGGTGACTCACCGAGGTTCCTCTCTAGAGTTAAGTCCTGTCGGTTAGTTTGAGAGAATCTTCGAGTTCCATTAGTCCCTTCTGGGTTATTCGATAGTTTCCGCGATCGGTACGTTCTATTAACCCAATTTTTTGCATGTTGACGATTGTGTTGCGAATTGTCTTGGGTGCTTTGCTTACCGCAGTCGCGATCTCTTCTATATTCAACGAGTCGGAGGGACGCTTTGCGAACTTTGCAGCCAGGTGCGCCATGAATAGGACTATTGAGATCGATCTTTCGGCAGGTAACTCGTTTCGAGTAAGGAGCAGTTGACTGCTGTTCGTCATCTTGGCGAATTCCGACACTCTATCGGCCAAGCCTGCCAGGTCTGGCACGTACATTAGTTTCCTTGCAAGATCATATGTCGGTATTGTGTGGGAGACGAAATGCAGTATTTGCGGAATTAATTCCTCAGCAGCCCCACTTGACTCGAAGTGGATTCCGTCGATATCAATTTGAACTTTGACTTGTTTCGTTTGAATTTCTGACATAGTCATGCGGCTCCTTGATTCTTTCTCAGTTTTGGTAGAACCTGTTCTTGAAAGATATGCAATCCTAAGGTTGTTACGTGATATTCGCCCTTGCCTTTCCTTTCCGCCAAGCTTTCAGCGCATAACTCGCTGAGTCGTCCGGCCACTGTCCCGCTTGACCGCTTCGTTGCTGCAATGAGAGCAGATGCCTGGACGGTGTCACTCGTCGATTTGCCGGTCAACTCTGCCATTTTTTCTTTGGCCAAATGAAGCAAAAGCAATTCACGGTCAGCGAGCCCTTCGGTCGGCACGGTCACCACGACACCCTCCGGAGTGATAGCTACGATTCCCTCACAAGCATTGGCGAGTTTACTGAGATCCACTGAGAGAACAAGGTGCGATGCGAGCTCGAGTTGTGGTATCAACGAGGTTAGGAAGGAAAGCACACTTTTTGCAACATCCTCGGGAGCGCCAGTGATCTTTTTTTCTAAAGAACCGTAGCGTATTGTCACCTCTAAGGGATAACCTACGCTTGCTAGTTCCTGGGATCGTTCTGACAAGTTACCTTCATTTCAGTTACACTCTAGTCATAGTATAAAAGCATTGAAGTGCTGATTATTCTTGCAAGATGTTACTTTTGTAAGGGCACTATGTTTGTGCACAGAACAACACGATTGTGTTAGAATTGATGGTTCCGCTAGGTGTTACTTCATCTCGACTCAACACCATGCATGATGTCTCATGCTCGGTGACAGATTTTTATGCCCAGTCCTATGCATGTACCGTCAGAGATGCACTATAATGAGCTCAAACTTCTGGTCCTGAGGATATTCTCTGATCAGGGTTTGATGAATAGTTTGGCCGTTGCTGCGGGGTTGGGAGCTGCTGGGGTGGAGTTGGAGATGCATGCTGTTCGGATGGCGCTGATGCGGTATTACAAGCAGGGATTGTTGAGCCGTGAGAGGAAGTTAGGGATGTATGTTTACGGACTCTCTGACAGAGGCGTTCGTCGGTTGGAGTGGTTAGAGTCGGTGTCTCAGAGAAAGCACGGAAGCGGAGCTAATTAGGAGTGAAATGTTAAGGGCGGCATGTGATAGCGCTGTCGAAGTACGGTTCTGCCCAGTCGGATTTTCGGCGAGAAGTGGATAGGATCCTCGCCGCTGCGAAGACAGAAGTCGTGCTTCTCAGGGTGATAGGCGCGCTGGCATTCAACATGCACTGCCCGAAATACGGTTATCTGCAAGAAATGCTTGGAAGAGCTTACACTGACATTGACTTCGCCTCATATACGAAACATGGAGAAGGGATTAGCAAGTTATTCGCTAACTTGGGTTACGAAGAAGATTTCATGGTTTCCCGTCTCTTCGGGCGAGGTCGTTTGCTATTTCACGACAACAGTGATAACAAGCGACACTGCGACGTATTCTTCGATAAGCTCGAATTCTGTCACGACATTCCATTCAAGGACCGATTAGAAGTAGACGGGCTGACAATACCTCTAGCCGAATTGATACTCGAGAAAATGCAGATCGTCAAGATCAATCAGAAGGATTTGATTGACACAGTGATGCTCCTCCGCGAACACGAAATTGGACGCACAGATTCAGAAACAATCAACGGCCAAAGGATAGCTCAACTCTGCGCAGCAGAGTGGGGACTTTGGAGAACCGTCACTATGAACCTGGGCCGGGTGGGGGAATATGTGTCGAACGCAGACAAACTGCACGAAGAGGACAAACAAAACGTTCAGTCAAAGATCGAACAATTGCTCAAACTGATAGAGGAGGAGCCAAAGTCGACTGGATGGCGACTACGTGCACGTATTGGCGATAAGAGGAAATGGTACCGCGACGTTGAAGAATTATCACGTTAGTTCTAAGTCAGACTAACCGGTTACAGGTTTAAGCTTCGGAAGCACTTCCTGCGAAATCCACTGCAAACCAGCTCCTGACAAAGTGTATCTGCCCTGTTCTGCGATCAATTTGCCCTCCTTCCGCAACTCGCTGACCCTAGCTCTAACAACATTATCCTTCACCGCTTTCCAACTTATGCCTAAAAGCTCGATGAGGGTTGCATCCTCCAAAGCCGAAGGATTCGCACTGTAAAGGATCAAGCCGATGGCCTCTTTTGCTGAAATCCGATCAAACGGAATCGTAAAATGCAATTTTCCCTCCGGAGTTTTCTCAAGTATTCCAGTCAATTCCTCCCCCGGAATTACGGCATCCATAGAACTTTCCATGCCATGTGGCATGCCTTGCATTGTAAATTGGGACTGCAGGAATTCCTCAAACTTACCCTTCACGTATTCGTAGTCCCCCTCCAATTCCACTTCGAAATTGCCACGACGCAACCTAAACCTAAGTCTTCTTTCTGACAACCTGATCATTACCACTGACACAAAGTACTGTTATTTCTTGATTGTGACGACTGATGAACCAAGCTTATTATTGGATGGTTCAGGGGTAGATATTCGCCTCACGTTGTGAGGATGCGG
>CAWAOH010000020.1:0-38588 GCA_963783645.1 Candidatus Bathyarchaeota archaeon
ATGAGATAATTGACTCTTTGTATGCGATTAAGCAATTGAATGATGAATACGGCCACATCCAGGAAGTCATAATTCAGAACTTCAGGGCGAAACCGGACACGCCCATGAACGAGCACATGGAACCATCCCATGAGTTCATGCGAAACGTCGTGGCTGTGGCTCGACTCGTTTTCGGAAAGGACATGAACATTCAGGTGCCACCGAACCTATCCCCATCATCGTACCCCAACTATCTAACGTGCGGAGTAAACGACTGGGGAGGCATCTCACCAGTCACCAAAGATTACGTTAACCCCGAAGCCCCATGGCCTGAGGTACAGTTGGTTAACAGGGCAAGTGAACAGCACGGATTCAAACTGAAAGCCAGACTACCGGTGTACCCTGAATTTATTCTGGAAAAGACCGGTTTCATCCCCGAGTCAATCAAGCCACTTATTCAATCTATGATTGACAGCGAGGGATATGTTTCGTGGAGTAACATGTGCAATTGATCACAACTGAAACACACCTCACCTCCACGTTCGATCGCCTCATTGGCAGAGTCGACCCGGAAATTGCCTCCATACTTGACAAGTCACTCAGCGGGAACGACGTCTCAGTCCAGGAGGCAGTGAAACTGTTCGACTGCACAGGCCTCGAAATGAACATGCTCGTCCTCGTGGCCGATGAACTGCGGCGAAGAACAGTCGGCGACGTCGTCACATACGTCGTAAATAGAAACATTAACTTCACGAACGTATGCATCAAAGGATGCGGATTCTGCGCATTCAGCCGAGGATACAGGGAAGAAGAGGGATATTACCTGCCGATCGAGGAGGTTGTACGTCGAGCAAAAGAAGCGTACGAACTCGGAGCAACCGAGGTCTGCATCCAAGCAGGGTTGCCGCCCAAGATGGATGGCGATCTGTACATCAACATCTGCAGAGCAATAAAGAAGGAAATACCGGACATTCACATTCACGGATTCTCTCCGGAAGAGGTAACCTACGGCGCCGTCAGATCCAAGACATCCATCCGCGACTACTTGAGCAGGTTGAAGGAGGCAGGCGTTGGAAGCCTACCGGGAACCTCTGCTGAAATATTGGATGACGAAGTACGAGACATAATCTCTCCCGGAAGAATCAACACCGAGCAGTGGACAGAAGTAATTACCACGGCCCATCAACTCGGCATTCCAACCACCTCAACAATCATGTATGGGCATATCGAAACTTCGCTGCACAAAGCCAAACATCTGGCGTTACTCAGAGACATCCAAAAACAGACACATGGCATAACGGAATTCGTGCCCTTGAGTTTCATCTACTGGGAAGCCCCAATGTACAAGAAAAATCTCATGAAGAGTGTCAGGAAGGGAGCAAGCGGCGCCGACGTCGTGAAAATGTACGCTGTCTCAAGGCTGATGCTTAACAATCACATAAGGAACATACAAGTCTCATGGGTTAAGGAGAGCCCCAAGTTTTCCCAATATTGCCTTAACGCAGGCGCGAACGATTTCGGCGGAACACTCATCAACGAAAGCATATCGACTTCAGCAGGCGCAAGCCACGGACAACTCGTACGCCCATCCGAATTCAGGAACATGATAAGAGAGATGGGAAGAATTCCGGCTGAACGAACCACCAAATACACAATCATCAAGAAATTTGACCAAGGAAAAGAAGAGACACATCCACTTGACATTGTAGATTACGGCGAACAGAAATTCGGATCATACAAGAACCTCATAAAATCGGACACATTCAGGTTCAAAGAATTGCAACAGCCGCCTGAAAGTCTTCCTTGACCGCTTGACCAACATGCAGGATGAGGGTCCCAAAGGTGGACATGTAGATTAGGCGGGTTCCAGTAGGCATATTCGTTAATGGACATGAGGATGGCGAGTTACTCACTGTAAAGTAACCACAGTCTTGAACAACTCAGGGACGCTAGTCATTGATGCTCTTCACGGCCTTGAATTTCCTAAGCGCCCTCTTCATGTTTAGCGAGGTAGTCGGACCGATATACTTCACCGTCACTCCCCAGCATGGGCAACTCGGAGTTATGTACCGGATGACGACTTTTATTCCGTATGCGTCTAAATCAGAACCTGCACAGCTGCATCAAGTTTGGAGTAAGTCTTGCTAATTTCTGCTGCTCCATATTTCGATTTGAACTTCTGAACAACGTCCGCTACTTCAGTTGAGCCTTGTATCGGTTTGGTGTTCGCGATTAGTTTTCTGCCCTTCATCCCTAACACCCTTAACGGACTCCTGGCAGAGATTTGCACTTCAGCGTTGACGAGTATATTCTTATACCATTCCGAGTCGGACCCTGTCAATGGGAGGAGATACAGCTTTTCGCTTTCGAGGACAAACCAAACTGGTCTCGAACTGCTTCGTCCAGTTTTCTGATCCTTAACCATAAGCTCTATCGCTTCAGTTGACGTCAAGCCCTTGAGGAACTCAGAATCTGTCATAATTTGCCACAACACACTTTCCACTTCATAAACCATACTAGGTATTAATGGCTGATTTTGATTGATGAAAACTCATAGAAATGGATTCTTCCATATCACAAGAATTATTTCCTCAGAAGACTTGCCGTGCCTGGATCGAAAGGCCATCAGTCTCATCAAGAAGACTAGGGGCACTTCTAGCCAAACCAGACAGCGCAGACATCCAGAAAAACAGCCCTGAATTACCGTGCAAATGAACACATCACGTAACCAGATTCCAGCCCAAACCAAAATTACCGCTCAAAAACCCCCACGCCGTGGGAAATATGTAAAAAAGAAATGGTGCGGGGGAGGGGATTCGAACCCCTGAACCCCTACGGGACAGGGTCCTAAGCCCTCCGCGCGAGAATTCGCTCTGCGCCTTTGACCTGGCTTCACCCCATTCAGCTATTCACTGAAAGGTTTGGCAACCCCCGCAACGAACCACGTGTAGTATCATGGAAATACATTAGCTATCCGATTCGGGCTCAATGCTGTCAATGACTAGAGCACGACAAAGAAGTAGAAGAGAATAACCAAGATGATCCTGTAAACACCGAACGGGATGAAGTTATGTTTCTTCACATAACTCAGAAAGAGCCTAATGGCCGCAAGTGCCACAAAGAACGCCACGAAGAATCCAACGAGCAAAACTCCGAACTGGCCAGTTGAAAATTGGCCAGCAGACATGATTAAATCGAAACCGGAAGCAGCAATCATGGTTGGGACGGCGAGCAAGAAGGAGAATAATACAATCGTCTGTCTCTTCATACCAAGGGCTAATCCTCCCATTATTGTTGGGGCAGACCTAGAAGCTCCTGGAATAATTGAGATGGATTGAAAGAGGCCTATGAGCAGGCAATGCTTGTACGGAATCTTGGATATCTGATCGGCTCCGGCTTTCTCATGGTAGAATAGCTCGAAGAGGATGAGGAAGATGCCTCCAAGTAGGAGTGCCCACAAAACAATTTGCGCATTTCCAAAAAGGATCTCCTTGAAAACCCTGTACAAGGCGAAACCGATAATGCCGGTGGGAAGGAAGGCGACCGCGAGTCGCTTGAGCACTTCATAGTCGAGGAAGTATCTCCAATAGGAGACAACGACAGCGAGTATTGAGCCGAACTCAAGAGCTATCTCGAAGCTTTTCACGAACTCGGTCTGAGCAATGCCTAAGATAACTGCCGCCAAAATTGTGTGACCGCTTGAGGAAACTGGGAGAAATTCCGTCAACCCTTCAACAACGGCCAAGATAATGGCGCTGAGTAGATCCAAGACATGCACCTGGGCGACGGCGGGTTGTATCTGAAGTCATTATTAACCCGTTCAGAGGTAGGCTTAATTTCCCGCTAAAACGTCGCGGATTTGGGACAAGAGTTGCAGGTCTTCATCGACGAGCATACGGTTTTGGTTGTTGTCGATATCCAGAAGGATTTCTGTCCAGGAGGAGCGCTCCCTGTCTCGGAAGGCGACAAGGTAGTGCCGATTCTCAACAAGTATGTGGAGAAGTTCAGAAAGGCTGGAGCTGCGATGATTTTCACTAGAGACTGGCATCCTCCCGATCACAGCTCGTTCAAATCGCAGGGAGGTCCCTGGCCACCTCACTGCGTTCAAAATAGCGAGGGAGCGAAGTTTCACAACGACTTGGTCGTGCCCCCCGAAGCTGAGATCGTCTCAAAGGCTGACAAGAAGGATGAAGCATACTCATTCTTCCAAGGAACGGACTTAGCGCGAGAACTTCACGAACGTGGTATCAGAAAAATACTTGTCGGAGGGTTAGCCACCGATTACTGCGTGAAAGAGACAATCCTAGATGGGCTCACGCATGGTTTCGAAGTATACCATCTTGATGACGCTTCTCGCGGTGTAAACGTCCATCCAGGCGACTCCGAATTAGCGTTAAGTGAAATGGTGGCCCGAGGTGCCAGACGTATCACATTCAGCGACGTAGTAACAGCTGAGAAGACGAAGTACGCTTAGCCCGGGAAGAAGTAAGGTAGTGACTGAGACGGCGGAGGCGCAGCACCACTCTTTTCCAAGTAATGCTCTTTCTTCTCTTCGATTCTTGCGAAACGGATTTTGTGATGTTCGGAGAGAACTCTGTAATCATCGGACAGTTTTAACTGATGTAGCGCATGCTTGAGTTGGAGCTTAGCGTCTTTCATGCTAAGCTGCCCGTTAGCTGGGTCGTTTAGGGTTAGTGTGCTTCCTTTGACGGTAACCTCGGTTCTTAACCGTTGTTTCAGAAGTTCAGCGAGGTCTTTTCCGACTTTCTTGAGGTCGCCTAACTCGACTTCGATCAAGCGCTGTTCCCTGTATCAACTCCTCGAACTATGCTAATACGCCTTCCCTTGAGTACGGTAATGCGAAACGTAACTTGTTCTCCGCTTGCACAGATTAGAGGGGGAGTCGGACGATCTGTCCGCATCCCTCACACCTCAGAAATTCGTACGCTTCATTTCTGAACAGAAAGCGAACTCTCTTGAGGTGCCTGCATATATTCACAACATCTTTGTTCAATTGGTTCACCGTACATCCTGTACGCAACATCACCAATATTCATGAGACATGACTGAAACTGAACTTGCTAAGACTCAACGGTCAAGATCACATTCTTCCATGCCTCGTGTCGACGAGAATTCTAAGCATAGTTACCAGTTCAAGTCAATGATCGCATTGCAGCAGATAACACTGAAATTGTCAAAAACGCCGATCATCATCCAGAACTGAAATTCCTTGACAATCCGACGATTGAAGATGAAAGTATTCTGATCGAAGGGGAGTCAGATTGGCTCAGTTTGACGGTAACTGAATGGGAGGAAGACTCTGCTCTATGTTTTCCCTCATTGATTCTAGCCAGGGTGGCAGCATCAAATTTGTGCCCAATTCCGCTGGCAATTCATCTACAGCGAAGCCCGGCGGATCCGTAGCGATTTCGAAGAGTACTCCTCCGGATTCTCTGAAGTAAATAGAGTGGAAATATTGCCTATCAATAACTGGCGTAACGTTAAGGCCAGCATCTATCAGTCTACTCCGCCACTCTTTCTGTTCGTCATCGTTCGGAGTACGCCATGCCACATGGTGAACTGTCCCAACTGCAATCTGCCCTCTTGGAAGGCTTGGGAGGTGAAGAACGTCAACGATTTTTCCAGCACTCCCATCTCCAACTTCGTACCTATGCCGTGACTCTTGGTGCGTCTTCTGGCGGAAACCCAGCTTCAGGAGAAGATCCTGTGTTCCGTTAAGAGACTCCTCCGAGAGCGTTACGCCGAAGAAGCCTCGAATTCCATGTTGGCTCGGAACTGGTCCACTCTTCCAGGTCAGATCACCCTCTGCTTTGGTAGTCGCCACCAGTTCGAGTTGCAGTCCTTCTGGATCCGAAAATGAAAGTACGGTCTCATCGAACCGGTCTCTAGGCCCGGAGAACTCAACCTTAGCTTGTCTTAGTCGATCGATCCAGAATTGAACAGAATTCTCTGGAATAGCGAACGAAGTTACTGTCAGTTGCCCTGTTCCCAAACGACCGTGCGGTGCATTTGGCCAAGGAAAGAAGGTTAGGATTGTTCCCGGGTGGCCGACTTCATCTCCGTAGTATAAGTGGTAGGTGTTAGGATCGTCGAAGTTCACTGTTCGCTTGACTAACCTTAGACCGAGGAGTCGGGCATAGAATTCAATATTCCTTTGAGGATCACCAGCGATCGCAGTCACATGATGAATACCAAGAACATCATCAGGCACAGCGTACACAATCCAAACTAGATTATTCGATGTCCCCATTGAACGGGCATAATTAAGCGATGCGTAGATCGATTCCAAGCGTAGCTGAGGCTAGGAAGAGCAGCGTCAGGAGCTTGTCAAGATGCTTGATATTTCGTCGATAATCTAATTCATTGGAGCGTCAATTTCGGTTGAGAAATTCAGCATCAGATCTCGGCACAGCACTTACCCCGATGACGTTCACGAAATTAGTTAGTAGATTTTCTCTGACTCTTCCAATGTCATACTTTCCAGATTGGCCATGGATCACTGGATGTGGTGCTCCGGGCGGGAATTTCATGGCACTTTTTTAGGCGCCATTTTGAACCCGCGATCAGCGACTGTAGGGCAACGGCTTCCCTGCGCTTAGGCCCGAAAGGCCGCTATGCTTTCGGCCCAGTAGGTTAACCGGGCTACACCACCGGAGCACAGCTCTGAAAGCACGTTCTCCTGACTTTAAGTTCTTTTGCGGAGTCGCCACAAAGCTATGTTCCGTGGCTAATTCTGAATTCCTTGAATTCGCCAGTCCAATCTTCCCAAGTAATGTCTAATCTACGCACATAGGCTCCTGGTGGCCCGCGCCTGCAGAATTCTATAACTGCATCAACCTGCGCCTTCTCCCCCTCTAAGAGAGCCTCTACCCTTCCATCGGGAAGGTTGCGCACCCAGCCCGTGAGGTTGTGTCGATTTGCATTGTTCTCTGTTTCGGCTCTAAAGAAGACGCCCTGGACTCGTCCGCTAATGAAAATGTGAGCTCTAACCATCATCATGAACACACTTCGTATCGGCGTCTTACGCACGTCTAAATACATGGTTATAGGAATCAGCTCTCCAATAACCTCCACGGTGAAGTCAGCCAGGTTGCGCGCAGTAATTGTAGAAGTGAAGCTTCCAGCTCTTCCTCCAGTAGCGGAAGAAACGAAGAAAATGGCTGAAAACATCGGCTACAATATTGTCGCGATGCTAATCCAGAAACGGGACAGCGTCCACCATTCCTACACAATTGGACCTGGTCGACTTAATGATCTGAAAAATCTTGTAGAAGACAATGACGTGGACACTGTCATCTTCGCTAATCCGCTGTCGAGCAGCCACGTCTTTAAACTCACCCAGCACCTAGGGGGCGAAATTAGAGTAATAGATCGCAACCTCTTGATTTTGGAGGTCTTCGACAAACGGGCATTCACGAACGAAGCGAAACTTCAGATTCGCCTCGCCAAGCTCAAGTACACCCTGTCCTGGGGTAGGGAATTCATCAAACTCCGTGGGATAATGGGAGAACAACTAGGCTGGATGGGCCCTGGCAACTATCCGTATCAGGATTACTATAGAGCAGCCAGAAGCAGGATCAGCAGAATCGAAAAAGAGCTTGATGACATTTACAAGAAGAAGATGTTGAAGCGAGATCACAGGAAGGAGCTTGGATTTCCAATTGTTGCCTTAGCTGGGTATACGCAGGCAGGGAAGACAAGCTTCTTCAATCTAATGACGAACGAGGAGAAATCCGTTGGGCGAGGACCATTTACAACTCTAAGCACTTTTGCACGCAAGGCTCAGATCCCAAACAATCCTGGCGGCGAGTTTATTCTGATTGATTCAATCGGATTCATTGAGGATATGCATCCAATCATTCTCAAGGCATTCCATGCTACCCTTGGTGAATTAGCTACCGCTGACCTCGTTCTGCTTTTCATCGATGCGAGTGATGATATCTTCCCTCTGGAGCGAAAAGTAAGAGCATGCAGTCAAATTCTACGTGAGATGGACGTTACCTCACCGACCCTAATCTGCGCCAATAAGGTCGATCGGATGTCCGACGAGCAACTTAGCGACGCTCTCGCGCTCATTCACAAGTACTTCCTTGAAGAAAAAATCATACCAGCGAGTGTCAAGACGGGGGAAAACTTGAACATGCTTCTGGCTGAGATTGGATCCTGGATTAGTGATGGGCGTGCCGTAGCGAAGCCTCAAAATCCTCTAGCGCATGATTGAATTCTCGATGCTTTTCCAACATGACACTATGTCCCGCGTCAGGAATCACAACGAGTCTCGATTTTTCGATTCTCTGATGCAAGTACTCAGAATATTTCACGGGAGTAAGCTGGTCCTTAGCCCCACACACGATTAGGGTCGGATATGAAATTGTGTGAACTTCATTCATTCGGTCAAACTTATGGCAAGCAGAGAGATCTCCATAGGTCACTTCCGGGCTCACTTTGAGGAGTTCGCCCGCGAGTCTCTCAACGATCACCGGATCACAGTCCGGGGCTACGGATAATTTCGCCAATATCCCGCTCGCCTCATAATAGTTGTCAAGTATTTTGGAGAAGAGGTCCTGGCGAACCCGAAGACGCGCACCGGTTCCAACCAACACAAGACCTGTTAGGTTCGCATTTCGTAATGCGTATTCAATGGCGATTGCTCCACCCATCGAATGTCCGACAAGAACCGGACCCTGCACGTGATTTGCTGCTATGTAATCTGTGACAAAATCAACATAGTCTTCAATCGTGTCTCGTCCCGGTCCTTCCGGATGCCCAGGGAGCTCTATTGCTTGAGCATCTTTGAACTGTACCAATTGAAGACGCCAAGTAACTCGTCCTCCACCCGCTCCGTGAACAAAGAGAAACGACATTCGGATCATCCAGCGTTTGTGTAGAGCAGTCTACATACAAAACACATAGTCTAAAGTGTACCATTATATCAGAAAAATAGTCAAAGGCCATAAGCTTCCTCTCTCGCTATGCAGATACTAGGCCAGCGTATTGCGCAACTCCATTCTCTGTCGCTCCATCTTGGCGCTAATCATTATTCTGGCCTTTCCTGTTTCGGCGCACGGCGCAAAGGGAATGAGTATTCAAGCATCCTTCAATCCGATCCAGACAGATCAAGGATTCGAGGTAACAATCTCCGGACGAGTATTTGACGCGTACAACCAATCAGTACCCAACGCTGTCCTCTCCATTCAAGTGATTAACCCGCAAGGAACTAGCGATCATGTAGCGATTGCATATTCAACCCAAACAGGACAATTTCAAGACACGTTTCTCTTACGTTCCAACTCGCCGGGCGGTAACTACACCACGTTTCTTGCCGCGGACAAACCAGGCTACGATACAGCGCGCCTTACGTTAACTTTTGCATTCTCTTCTCCCGATTTTCTCCTCGAAACATTTTCCAATTCGTTGTCAATTCAGCAAGGACAATCAGCGACGCTAACCCTTACAGTTCTGTCACTTCGTGGATACAACCAGCCTGTGAACTTGACAGCTATGAGCCAGCCTGGGATCAATATTCAGTTTAATCCTACCTCAGTTGTTCCAAGTGCAACAACGATCGTTAGTTTTTCTGTTGCTTATGACGCTCAACCGGGCAACCACACTATAACATTACTCGGTGTCTCGGGCTCCCTTACTCACCGAGTCGCGATTGAATTGAACATCATTAGGGGGCCAATACAAACGATACTCTCCGCTCTCATTCTGATCGGAATCATAGTTGCAGTGATTGTTCTAACTCGGTTCTTCCGAAGGTCGCGCAGTCAACGTCGTCAAAGAGAAGCCGTTGTTGAGGAACTCATCAAGCAAGCCTCAGGTGATTCTGGGTATGTCGCAACTGCGAGAGCAATAGCACGTCTTGAGGAGCTTCGTGCATTAGGCAAGGTTGATGAGGCGACATACCAGAAACTCAAAAAGGAATACGAGAAGCGTCTGGAAAAATCGAAGTGATTACAGATTCTTCATAACCTGGGCAATATCCTCAATTGATCTGCTGAAAATATGATTGGGTTTGTCGAGTGTGTAGATGGTTTTTCCTCCTGCAGCCATCAGTTCGCACATGCACGGTATGAGACCTAGAAGTGGTAGACCGACGTTTGCTTCGATCTCTTTCCCGAACTTTTCCTTTCCTCCGCCTGCTGCGATCTGTTCAAGCGGGATCTTGTTTAGTACGATTCCTGATTTCCTGCCAAGCGCTTCGTAAACTCCTTTCGACAGTTCCTTAGTTCCTTCTAAGTCGAATTCATCGGCTTTCATAACCAGTGACACCAAATCGGCTCCAGCCAGAGCATTAATGGAAGAATATTGTGCGCCTGGACTCGTGTCGAATATGACGTAGTCCACTTTCTTTTCAGCGATAATTTCCTTCTTGCCAGCCAGTGTCTTCGAAAGAGCTTTCACTTCCCAACGCCGGTCCTTGCTCATGACATCCTTTAAGGCTTCCAACGAAGGATTGGCAAATCCCACCCAAAGCTTTCCTCTGAGATTGTACTTCGTTGACTCATCGACGATGGCATCATTGATGCCGCATTTTCCGTCCAAATAATCATTCAACCAAAACTTCGGTTTTGCCTTAAAGAGGACGTTGAGGCTGGGCGCACGAAAATCGTAGTCCAAGATGCAAACATTAGCACCCTGCTTCGCGTAAAGTGCCCCAAGATTCACGACTATCGAGGTCTTACCCGTCCCACCTTTGTACGAGTGAAAAGCCAATGTCTTTGTCAAATCTCACATTTCCTAAGATTCAATATAGAAGTAAACGTCCCTACCCTTACGTTTCTTCTTGATTAAACCCATCGAGACGAGTTGATTCAAATAGTCACTCTCCACAGCTCTGACCCTCGAGGTTTCCTTCGAGAGATCCGTCGCCGTTCCCTCCCCCAAGCTTGAGAGAGCCAAGGCTGACTTCCTCAAATGATCCGGAAGAGAAAGAAGAGTGGTTACATCAAGCGGAGTACCCTCCGGCACATCAACCGTTGGACGGGAAAAGCGCCCACCCGATGATCGCTCAACCTCAATCAGCTTATCCAACTTCTTTGAAACAAGCTCCAAATTCCGATTAAGCTTCCTGAGCAAATCAACTACAACAGGATCAGAACCCTTGCCGCTCACAGGGAAGCCACATGCCTATGCCAACCCCCCGGATATATGAAAGTTTGTGAGCGCTACACTTAGACAAGATCGTTTGTGTAGTTTTGTGCTACTAAACAACACTTAAATACGGAACTTACGGTTCTCTATAATGTGGCAGATTTGGCGGCCTTATCGAATCGCGTTCGGGTTACCGTAGCGGTCACTCTCGCGATCATCGCCGCATTGTCGATCGTCCAAGCAAGTGGGCTTGGACCAGGGGTCGCGTATGCTGACAGTAGCTTGACCGTCCTTACAACCTCAACGAGCTCCGTCATAACAGTGAACAATACGCAAAATACGACGCAAATCACAAGTACCAGCCAAGCAGCCAGCAACACCACACAAATCGTTAGTGCGAGCAACACGACACAAGTAGTATTCCAAGTAACCCCTTCCTCGCAAGGCATAGTAGCTGGAGACTACGCAAAATTCGACATAAACATCAGCCAGGCCGGAACAGCAAATGTGCTGCTTGTCGCACGGGGCATACCATACCATAGCAATGCAATCTTCGCGCCTCAAGTCGGCGTCGCCGATCCGCAATTCCATTCTACTCTTGCAATAGTAACTTCAGCAGACACACCCGCGAGTACGTATGATATCATCGTTGTCGCACTCCTCAACGGGCAGGAATACACGACGGAGATCAGTCTCCAACTAACATCTAACATAACCACCACCCAAACAAACACAATCAGCTCAACAAGCCTTAGCCTCTCTTCGGGGGTGGATACCGATCTGCATTTCTATGAGCCTAATGCAACCGTGGAAGTTCGCGGTCATGTCACTGACGCATCTGGTGGCGCCATCGCAGGTGCCAGCGTATCAGTTCAGGTTGATGACCCGACTGGCGCTCAGTTGATTCTTGTAAGCAACCTGATGACAGACGATGCGGGAATCTATCATACCGAAGTAAAACTTGAAGGGAAGGTTACAATTGGAACTTACGCGGTTTTCGTTTCATCCTCAAAATCCGGATATACTAGTGCAACGACGCACACCACGTTCGTCGTTGGTTCCTCAATAACGCCGAGTGTCGTAATCTCTCAAGTATACGTTACTGATACGACAGGGAGCCCATCTGGAGTTTTCTCAGTCGGGCAGACTGTGCTCATATGGGTGATAGTTCAGAATAACGGCGCCCCCTTCCAAGGAGTTATCTGGGTGCAAGTAGTCGACCCCAATGGTACACCTCAATCGATTCAATTACAAATCTCAACGTTAGGCACCGGCGTATCAGTCAAAGTCGGATTCGGATTCACAGCCTCAGCCAACCTACCGCACGGAATATACACTGCCAACGCCCTTGTCTCTGACAAACTCATCTCCCAAGGAGGCACCTTCCTCGCGAGCACAAAGACCCAATTTGCCCTAACGGGATGATTGAACCTTGATAGAATCTGATGATCAGATTAACCAGAAAATATCGGAACTCAACAATATCCGAGACAAATTGGAAGAGGTTCTAAAGGCAGCTACTCCCCCGACCAAGGACGAGGAGAACGGCACGACGAACACCAAGGAAGATCCTGAATCTCTTGCTCTCGAAGAATATCTCTCCAGCCGCCTACAGCAGATAGGAGAGATAGCTTCTCATGTAAAGGAAGTCAAGGGGTTAAGAACAGGAAATGGTTGGGACACCACACAGATAATCGAATATGTCTACAAGATCGATCCAGTATCAATAAAAAGAGCAGTTGACTTAGCCATATCATCAAATAGAATGCTGAGAGAAAAAATAGCCGATTCGCTCATGCGTCGTAAGAGTGAAATCAAGTTAGTCGGAATCCCCACGGTCGAATTCGTGCCCATTTGGAAAGTCAAAGGATTTCACGAATGCTACTACCTAAGAACCGACGCTTACAAGATCAAAGTCAACGAAGACGTTGTTGGCGTAGAAGTTGAAG
This sequence comes from Candidatus Bathyarchaeota archaeon, assembly GCA_963783645.1. GTDB lineage: Archaea > Thermoproteota > Bathyarchaeia > 40CM-2-53-6 > 40CM-2-53-6 > FEN-987. The sequence continues at coordinate 13,047 of CAWAOH010000020.1, forward strand.
GTAAGAGCAGAGACTTGATCCTTGAACGAAAACATCGAAGTTTGGTACCGTCCGTTATACTGGAACGGTTCCAGAGACTGGGAGCATTTCTATCCAGCGAATCGAAATACTTCGTAGTCAATGACGTTACTGAATTGGCTCGCAGTAGATCGGATGGAGAATTAGTTGTATCGAGCAGCGGGAAGAAGTTGAGTCAAGACGACGAATTGACGCTTACATCCTGGAGATCCAAGAGAGTCTTCGATCAGACAGAACTCAAAGTGAAAGGCGCAAAGATTAGCGTTCGGGAATCAGCAATCTCGAAAGAGACAATTCTCGAAAAATTCAGGGAGCAAGTTATTCGAATGCCTGAACGGTTCAAACAAATCTTAAGCAACAGATTGCAGATAACTGAACTGAAGCGAATTTACGTCCCCTTGATTAGGGTACCAATTCAAAAGGGTCTTGTCCCGCGAGAAGTCATAGTGAATGGCACTAGTGGCGAACTCGCAGACAGTAATCTGCTCGACTTATTCGAGTAGACAATGGGACAGGTTAATCTGACCCGAAATGTCCTAATTTATGAGAATCAGATGGGCCCACCGATCAGATCGGCGACCTACTCGTGGCGTCTATAGTCCTGAGTCTTCTGATACTCATTCCCCTCGTGGCATCTCAGACTTCAATCAATGTTACCACGGATCGCCCTCAGTACGTTGTGGGAAGTTCTGTTCTGATTGCGGGAAAAGTGCTCGATGGCCAAAGCTCTCCGGTCGATGGAGCCACCGTTTCAATTCAAGTGGATGACCCACAGAATACGCCAGTTCACGTGAACCTAGTTTACACTGATCAATCTGGCGCATACTCTGATCAATTCTCGTTGACCCCTGAAGCATCTCAAGGGAAATACACTGTCTTCGCATCAGCAAACAAGGCGGGGCTCAATAATACTCAAGCCAAGACACAATTCACAGTAATCTCACAGACTCTGACATCTACAACATTCTCACCTACCACGTCATCCCAAATGCAGCCGAATCCAAGTAAATGCCTCATCGCAACCGCCACATATGGATCTGAGATGGCGCCTGAAGTGGTCATGCTGCGTAACTTCAGGGATTCTCAAGTTGTGCGAACGTCAGCGGGAAGGAACTTTATGCTAGCGTTCAACACATTCTACTACAGCTTCAGTCCTCAGGCTGCAACATTCATTTCCGATCACTTGAATGTGAAAACCTTCATGAAACTGGTTCTCTATCCGATGATCACTGTTCTCTCACTCGACGGCGCAACTTGACACTGTTCTCCCGTCAAACACCGAAATAGCAATCACGATCAGCGGAATATTCGCGGCCTCTGGATTAGGAGTCGTATACTTGGGAATCCCACTGGCAATGCTAGGATTCTGTAGAGAAGACGAGAATAGTCGGACAATGATCCGGTGGACGATGATAGCTTGCGTTATCTCACTGGGTACTCTCGGTGGGAGAAGTCGTGATTTCGCCAGCACTACTCCTAATTGGTAGTGCTACAGTGGTGCTTAGCTTTCTTGCACTAGGAAGCGCTACGCTCCCGTATCTCGTTCAAAGAATGAAATAGAATACGAGACTTAACGTCTAGGTTTCTCTTTCTTTCCCTTATACAACGCGTCTAAGGATACTGAGTTGATGGCGTAGACCTTGTACCTTATTCCGGGGATATCACCCATTGCTTTACCTTCGGCTCCGCCAATGCCCTCAATCAAAACCTCGTCGTGTTCGTCAATGAAATTGAGCCCCCCGTCGCCTGGGACGAAGGCAGTGATCACTTTGCCATTCTTGATGAGTTGAACTCTCACTGCTTTCCGCACGGCACTGTTAGGTTGTCTTGATTCGACTCCAACTTTCTCGAGCACAATCGCTCTTCCCTGAGGAGCACCTTGCAATGGGTCGGCCTTGTAATCCAAGCCCAACATTCTGCGTTTGTATGGTCGATAGTGCCATCTGAAACGACTTCTATCGCCGCTTGTCTTTCTTGCTGCCAGTAGTCCTGAAGCGCCTTTGCTCAACCCAATCACTCGATCTTCGATGGAGATGGGGCAACGTTAGAGTTGCGGTATAAGTGCTTATCGCACTCTGAACGTTCGTTAATTCTCAGAGGTCATGACGTAACCATCCTACGGCAGATCTCCACGTGATGATCGGAGCAGTATCCGACGTCGGAGAGTTCGGGGACTACCCGTGGCCCAAAGCAGCTGTGGTAGTGGTAGGGTTCAAAGTCATTCATGATCTTGTCGAGGCGGTAGAAGTTACCGTGCTTGCAAGTGCACACAGGAAAGCAGATTCGAACGTCCGCTAATTCTTAGATTTTCCTGATTCCGCGTTTCGCATCATTGACTATTCCATAGACGAGCATGAAGATTGCCAGTAATGGCAGGTACGCTATGGCGTTTGATGCGATCGCTGGAAAGTAATTTACCTGGAGCGGGCCTCCAGAATTAGGGTTGGGGTGGTTTGGCGGAGCGGGATACGCAACTGTGCTCGTTGAACTCGTGAAGGTTACTTGAACATAGGTGAAGAAGGTTGTTGAAGTAACGAATGCTACCATTATCTGCGTGAAATAGCTGCTAGAGGTCGTAAAACCAGTAGTGTTGTAGGTTCGAACGAACGTCACTGTTCTGTTAAAGCCTATAGTCGTGTTAGAGCCGGTAGTGATAGGAAGGCTCGTTGCTGTTGGATAAATCTGTGAGAAGACTGGATTGACCGCGAAATTCGCAATACCCATGACCGACGCAAACACGAGTAAAATGATAACTGCTCGCTGATGATGACCCAAGTCTCCACAATTGGCGTTGTATGAATCGCAAGTTAAGGGATTTATCCGCATAACCAAGTTCAACTGAGAGAGTAAAAGAAACGAATATGAGCCGTTTCTGCTGGTTCGAGTCACCAGCGCGCTCGTATCACATTATGACTTTTTTCGTCTTCCATAGACAGTCGCATGAAGTTTCTTTGCGGAACTCCGCATACTTCATCAGGTTTTTGGCATGGTATAAGTGCTTATCGTACTCTGCCACCCTAATCCATATTCATCTCGACAACATTTGACTGGTAAGGTACAAGTCATTGAGAGTAATCTTCCTAGGATCGGGTGGTTCCGCAGTAAGTGCCAAACGAGCTTGTCCATCGATTTTGCTTGACGAATCGACCCTTTTCGATATGGGACCGGGATCATTGCACAACCTCAGAATCTCCGCCATTAACCCTTCCCGAATACGACAACTATTCATTTCGCATACTCACGCGGATCACATTTCCGACCTCATTCCTTTCTTATGGGCAGTCCAAATCGATGGACGCCAAGAAGAACTAAGAATATACGGTCCACCCGGGTTCAAGGAAACGTTTCGCAAATTACTGGAATGCACAAGCACACCTTCAAGCTTTTTCACGTTCCCGTTGTCGGTCTACGAACTAACCTTTGGACAGAAAATCAACGAAGTATCAACTTGCGCGACGATCCATTCAATTCCGACATTGGCATTTCGAGTGGAATCAAGCACGGGACAGTCATTTTGCTACAGTGCAGATACTATCTATTGTCCAGAAGTAGTGAAACTTGCAAGAGATGTTGATCTTCTCGTGCACGAAGCTACATTCCTCGAGGACCAAGCTGATTTAGCCGAATTGACACGGCATTCAATAGCAAGAGTTGCGGGTCAAGTAGCACGTGAAGCCGCCGCAAAACGGCTCGTTCTATTCCACATCCCTCCCCCAAACGACAGCAGAGAACACGAGTTCCATGAACAAGCCACTCAAGCATACGGAGACAAGGTCACCTTAGCGACCGACATGGCACGATTCGAGTTCTGAGACGTATTGGTCATAACTTAAATCCGGTCCAATACATTAGGGGTCAGGTCCTGGTCTTGAAGGCCGAAACCACAAAAGGCAGATTCCTGGACAAATTTGAAGATATACGAGTCGCGCTCACTTTTCGGGACGTAATGATTCTTCCCGGCCGAGCAGAAGTCGAACCCGGCGAGGTTGACGTAAAAACTCACGTCACAAAACTCCGTCAACTCAACGTTCCATTCGTATCTTCACCAATGGACACAGTCACTGAAAGCGACATGGCAATCGCAATCGCACGACGTGGGGGATTAGGAGTGGTTCACAGAAACTGTTCAGTGGAAGAACAGGTTGACATGGTGAAACGCGTCAAGAGGGCGGAAGCGCTGATAATCCGAGACGTAATCACCGTTACGCCTCGTGACACAGTCAGCACAGCGCTCTCGCTCATGGAGAAACACAACATATCAGGACTACCAGTGGTCGACGAGACAAGACTCGTTGGGATAGCAACTGGAAGAGATGTACGGTTTGAGGCGGAAACACTGCTCGTGGAACAAGTAATGACGAAGAACGTTATCAAAGCAGAGGAGGGCATTAGCATTGAAGCCGCGCAACGGCTTCTTCGTGATCATAAGATCGAAAAATTGCCCATCGTAAACAAAACGGGCGAACTCGCCGGTCTAATAACATTCAAGGATATCTTGCTCAGAGGGCAGTATCCAGACGCGGCGCGTGATGAGAACGGACAGTTACTGTGCGCAGCAGCCGTGTCGCCGTTCGATCTCGATCGTGCCAAGAAGCTTGACGAGTTCGCAGACATACTTGTCACGGATGTTTCACACTTTCATAATGCGAACGTGTTCTCAGCGACGAAGAAGCTCATGAATGAAGTATCTGCTGAAGTGATAGTAGGAAACATTGGAACCTACGATGCAGCTGAAGACGCCATGACCGAATTGGACAAGATCAGCGGATTTCGAGTCGGGATAGGCTCAGGATCAATCTGCACAACTACTGAGGTAACGAAAGCGGGGTCACCCACGCTCTTCGCAACGGCGCAAGTTGCGGACGCTGTAGCTAAGTATGGTGCGAACATTCCCATAATCGCTGACGGCGGAATCAGGGGTTCTGGCGACGTCGCAATCGCTCTGATAGCCGGCGCCTCCGCGGTAATGATTGGAAATCTTTTCGCTGCGTTGCAGAGAGTCCCCGGGAACACTCATCACTATTGGAGGAAGGTACTACAAACAATATCGCGGCATGGGGAGCCCGGGCGCAAGAGAGAAGCGCTACTCTCTGGACCGTTACGGCATGCCCTCTAAAGGAGTGGCAGAGGGCGTGGAAGGCTGGGTACCGTACAAAGGAGAAGTAAGCATAGTTCTAGAGGAATTGGTGTCAGGCCTGAGAGCATCCATGGGTTATGCGGGGGCCAGTAATATCCAGGATTTGTGGAGAAAAGCAAGATTGGCTGCTCTAAGTCCGTCTGGAGCAGATGAGGCTGCGCCACATGATATACTCCTCCCGACTGAGTCACAGGAAAGAGTCTAAGTCTGAAACGGAGCGTAGCATGTTTATATAACGTGTGTCATAATTCAGCTTGGGAAAACTAACATGCCGATGATACTTCCTGAGGAATTGGCTTCAAAATCCGTTATCCCCGCAATACGAGCACTCATCGTGAAGCGACTTGTCGAAGAGTATGACATGACACAGCAAGAAGCCGCTAAACTTCTGGGAGTTACACAGCCTGCGGTCAGCAAGTACTTGCATCATAAGCGTGGCGCGGCCATACGCTTAGGCGGCATTAAGGAGATTGAGCAGGCTACGAGTGAGATCGCAGATATGGTTTCCACTCACAAAGCGCAACAAACGGAAGTAATGAGTAAGATCGAAGCCGCATGCGAATATGTTCGACGCAATCGCTACATGTGCGATCTACACAAACGACTTGAACCAGAATTCGACGTAAATTCATGTCACGTTTGCGAGCAATAAGGGAAACATCATCAGGTGACATTTTTGGCGATTGCACTCAAAGCGGGGGAAACTGCACCGAACTTTGAAGGGTTAACGTCAGACGGCTCAAAACTTTCTCTCAAGGACTTCATCGGCAAGAAGAACGTGGTCCTATACTTCTATCCAAAAGACGATACGCCAGGATGTACAAAGGAAGCGTGCAGCTTCAGAGATAACATTAAACCACTCAAAGAGCTTGGCGCGGAAATCGTGGGCGTGAGCTTAGACAGCGTCGACTCACACAAGAAGTTCACCGACAAATACCATTTACCTTTCCCGCTTGTGAGCGACAAGGGGGAAATCGCGACTGCTTACGGAGTACTGAAGGAAACTGGATCGTCAGCCAGCAGAGTCACATTCATCATCGGCAAGAATGGCAAGATAGCTAAGATTTTTCCGAAAGTTGATGTTAGCATACATACGGAAGAAGTCGTCGCCGCCCTCAAGGGATTACCCTAGCAAGGTCTTACGTCTGTCGTTAACTTATGCAACAATTCGGACAAACTTTTAGTAGTATTACTCTCCGGTATGCCTCATCGCAATATTTGGATCGGGATAGCTCATGAGTCAAGAAACGCTCCAAGACTTCATTGGTGCTTGGATCGGTAAGATGAGCGAGATAGTCCAAACGGTCACCGGCTCTGGACCCATCAAGTATCTCATTAACTGGAGTAGAATGTATGCCCTCTGGCCCGTCCACATTACTACAGCTTGTTGCAGCGCCGAATTCGGCGCAATGATGGGTCCACGCCTTGACCCAGAGAGATTCGGAATGCAAGCCGTGGCTGGCGGCCTCAGACAGTGCGATCTCTTGATCGTTGAAGGCACTGTCACAAAGAAGATGGCAAAACGACTGAAGATAGTATACGAACAAATGGCTAAGCCTCGTTACGTAATCGCCATGGGTGATTGCGCCTGCTCCGGAGGACTCTTTCATGACTCATACAGCATAGTAAATGACGTTCACAAACTCTTCCCAGTCGACGTGTACGTCCCAGGATGCCCCCCACGTCCAGAGGCCCTTCTGAGTGCAATCGTCAAACTGCGCGAAAAGATTCGTAGAGAAGAGGTATTCGCCTAGTGAGCCAAAAATCCACGTCAAGAGAAGAAACGATTATCGAGAAGGCCAAGTCGCGCTTCCCTGAATATATCAAAGAAACGAAAATCGATAACAACCGACGCGTAACCATATCCTTCGACAAGGATCACGTTCAAGAGATCGCTAAGTGGATGCGTGACGACATTGGGTTCGATCATCTCAAAGGAATTGCGGGGGTTGATTATCCAACACACAAGAAACTGGAAGTACTCTACTTAGCGGGATCATTCTCTAAGCCTGAGATTCAGGACATAATCGTAACGCTGAAAGCTGAACTGCCTAAGGATGCTCCGACGATCTCATCAGTTGTCTCCATCTGGGAGAGTGCTCACTTCCATGAACGAGAAGCCTTTGAGATGTTCGGAATCAACTTCGAAGGCCACCCGGATCTCAGGAAATTACTGACGCTGGACAACTGGGATGGCCCACCTCCCATGCTTAAGGACATAAAATTCCCGGAGATGGGGCAACGATGACAGCCAACCCTCCAACACCAACCATCGCGTCGAATGAAGCGAAAGAACCATCCACTATGGACGTATCTGTGGGCCCTCAACATCCAGGCTCTGGACATGTACGACTATTGATGCGCGTCGATGGAGATTACATAGTCAGCATCGACCCTGACATAGGCTATGTTCACCGTGGTTGCGAGAAAATTGCCGAGTACAGGAATTATGTAAGTAACATTCCTCACTTGGAACGCCCTTGTATAATCGACGCGATCCATCTGAACTGGGCATATGTACTGCCAGTTGAAGAACTTCAAGGCGTAATTGTGCCACCTAGAGGCCAATACATCTCGACCATCGCAGCCGAAATGAATCGGATAATGAGTCACCTGTATTGGCTTGCCATCAACGCAGGTGTCTTCTCCGGACACACAACAATTTTCATGTGGGCCTTCGGCGATCGCGACCTATTCATTGAGCTCGCTGAATGGTTAACCGGAGCGAGACTAACATACTCTTTCCTGCCACCCGGAGGTCCACGAAGAGATTTCCCTTCAGGCTTCGAACAGAAGCTGGCAAAGTTGCTTGACTACTTTGAGAAACGACTAGTCGAGTACGATCGAATGTTCTTGAGCAACCCGCTGGTGGTCGCAAGAGCCAAAGGCATAGGAGTGTTGAAGAAAAAAACGCGATAAAACTTGGTGTAACAGGGCCAGTACTCCGAGGTTCAGGGGTAGAATATGATGTGCGAAAAGTTGAGCCCTACGGTGCATACGCCGATTTAGAGTTCCAGATTCCCACTTTCAAGGAAGGCGACTCGTATTCTCGATATCTCGTAAGATTCGAAGAAATGAAGCAAAGCATTAGCATAATCAGGCAAGCGCTGAACAAGATGCCGAAAGGCCCTATCGCGAGGAAAGCACCCTTGGTAGCACCTGAAGGTGAAGCAATTGGAAGAGTTGAATCTTCCCGCGGAGAAATTACGGTGATGGTCATAGGAGACAACAGCGACAAACCATATCGCGTAAAGATAATGAACGGATCATTCAGGAACCTGATCGCACTTCCATACCTCATTCGAAACGTGCACGTGGCAGATATGCCGATCATCTATGGGAGTTTGGATTACTGGCCTGTTGAGGCAGATAGGTGAAAGAGAATGTTCTTGGGAGAAATGTACGAAGGCATTAAGCACATCTTCAAACGCACATTTACAATGAAGTACCCCTATCAGAAACTTCTTCTACCCAAGGGATTCAGAGGTCGCCATCTGTTGTACATGGATAAATGCACAGGGTGCGGCATCTGCGCATGGATCTGCCCCGAACGATGCATCAGCATGGTTCCCGTGACTAACGACAAGGAATACCCCCAAAACCCTGAGAAACGCTTCCCACAGTATTGGTACGCTCGATGCTGCTTCTGTCACTTCTGCACTGATTACTGCCCCACCGGAGCGCTGGACTATACACCAGATTATGAGCTTGCAGAATATGACCGCGATTTACTCCTTTGGAGTCCAGAGAGACTATCAAGACCCACGACGCACATCGGAGAATACCAATCGGTCATCCACGGCAATCAAGGCGTTACGTACGAACCAGTACCTAAAACGAAATAGCTACCTCGTATTCCGATATTGCTGCTGACGTGCCATGAGCACTGAGACTGAAGATGATTTCGATCGCGTAATCGAAAAGAGAACAAAGGCTCGCAAGCGTAAGCGCGGTCCCTACAGGCAATCGTCGCCGCTGCCCTACTAAAGATAACATACGGCATACTTATTACGCACAAATTGATTTTAGCTCGCGATTTGTTATCGTGATGAGAACCTATGCCGACTACACTGGAAATCAAAGACCTGCATGTAAGCATCGAATCTAAACAGATTCTGAAAGGCGTTAACCTGAAGGTCTCGCAGGGAGAAATTCACGGCATCATGGGGCCTAATGGTTCTGGGAAGAGTACGTTGGCCAACACGCTGATGGGACATCCGAAGTACAGAGTTGATAGTGGGGACATCCTCGTCAACGGTGAAAGCATGGTTGGGATGACACCGGACGTCCGGGCCAAGAAGGGCCTCTTCCTAGCATTCCAATATCCCCTAGAGATTTCTGGAGTCCCACTCGCCCAGTTTCTGAGATCAGCATACAGGGCGGTCAAAGGGGAACAGAAATCGGAGACAAAGGGCGTCGGGGGCGAAATGATTTCCGCACTCGCGTTCAAGAAGAAACTGGAAGAAAAGTTGAAGGAAGTTGAAATGGATCCCGCCTTCGCGAAGCGTTACTTGAATGAAGGATTCTCTGGAGGCGAGAAGAAGCGTGCGGAAATTCTACAGATGGCCATCCTCGAACCAGCAATCGCAATCATGGACGAAACAGATTCTGGACTGGACATAGACGCGATACGGAAAGTGTCCGAAGTCATCTCCAAAATGGCTGGACCAAAAATGGGCGTCCTCCTGATTACACATTATCAACGAATTCTCCAATACATCAAACCCCAATTCGTACACATAATGGTCGACGGACGCATCTTCAAGTCAGGAGGCCCAGAACTGGCTCAGATGCTCGAGGAGAGAGGATATGAATGGATCGAACGGGAAGCCGTTCCCACTGCATCTTGAAGGCAACGTTTATTACGTATGTCATGATTGAGATTGCTCGTGACTGACTTTGGCTTCTAAGCAAGTACTCGATATAGATTATACGAAGTATAGTTTCCATGACTCTGATGAGAGTTATCAGTACAAGTTTCCGAGAGGATTAAGCAGAGAAGTAGTCGAGCAAATATCGAGAATCAAGAAAGAACCTGATTGGATGCTTCAATTTAGGCTGCGATCTTATGATCATTTCATGAAACGACCACTCCCCACGTGGGGCGGAGATCTGACCACCCTCAAATTCGACGAAATGCTCTACTATGCAAGTTCAACCGAAAAGAAGAGTCGATCATGGGACGATGTTCCCCCATACATCAAAGAAACTTTCGATAAGCTGGGAATACCCGAAGCGGAGAGGAAATTCCTCGGCGGAGTAGGAGCCCAATATGAGTCGGAAGTAGTATACCACAGCCTAAGAGATGACCTGTCAAAGAAAGGAGTTATTTTCACAGATACTGATACCGCATTACGGGAGTACCCTGAGATATTCAAACAACACTTTGGAACAGTGGTCCCGCCTGAAGACAACAAGTTCGCTGCGTTGAATAGTGCCGTTTGGAGCGGCGGGAGTTTCATCTACATTCCTGAAGGAGTATCAGTTGATGTGCCACTTCAAGCATACTTCAGAATCAACACTCAGAACATGGGGCAGTTCGAGCGCACCCTGATTATAGCTGACAAGAACAGTCGTATCCACTACATCGAAGGATGCACCGCACCGATCTACTCAACCGACTCTCTCCACTCAGCAGTAGTTGAAATAATCGCCAAACCCGGTGCACACGTACGATACACAACCATTCAGAACTGGTCAAACGACGTATACAACCTAGTCACCAAACGTGCATACGCCTATGCAAACGCAACAGTGGAATGGGTGGACGGAAACCTCGGCAGCAAATTGACCATGAAATACCCGTCAATCTACCTACTCGGACCCGGAGCAAAAGGCGAAATCCTCTCCGTGGCATTTGCAGGCAAGAAACAGCATCAAGACGCAGGAGGAAAAATCGTTCACCTCGCGCCAAATACAACGTCAAGGATCACATCCAAATCAATATCCAAAGATGGCGGAAGAACTACTTACAGAGGGCTACTCCACGTGGCCAAGGGCGCGACAGGCGTGAAATCAACGGTTCGATGCGACGCCCTCCTAATGGATGAGTACTCAAGAACGGACACGTATCCATACAACGAAATCAACGAGGATGATGCAACCATAACTCACGAAGCAACCGTTGGGAAAATTGGAGAAGACCAGTTATTCTACCTGATGTCACGAGGGCTTTCAGAGCAGGAAGCACTGAGTATGATTGTTATGGGCTTCATGGAACCCTTCACGAAAGAACTGCCAATGGAGTACGCAATAGAACTCAACCGACTCATCCAGATGGAAATGGCCGGCTCAGTAGGCTAAACTACCTTTTTTACCCCTCACCTATTCTAGCTCTGCTCAAAGGCGCCTCTATCAATGCCCGAGCTTACGGCACAAGCAACTGATGCGAGCATCCAAACCATTTCAGACTCACGGAACGAACCAGCATGGTTACGTGAATTCAGAACCAAATCATTCAAGCTATACCAGGAATTGCCAATTGAAGTCTCCACACTCTACACCAAGTACGCCGACCTAGGTGGACTCGATTTAGAATCAGTCAGCACAGAATTACCCGAGCCTAAGGAATCGAAAATACAAACTGTTCGAGAGAAACTTGACACAAAATCCGTAATTACTCTATACCAATTCGAATCGAAAATAATATCACCTACCCTGCCACCAGCCTTGCAGAAGGAAGGTGTAGTCTTCACCGACATCGGAACCGCGATTCACAACAACCCGGAATTATTCGCCCGCTACTTCGCTGAAAAAGCGATCCTATCGGAACAAGACAAGTTCGGGCGTTGAATAATGCACTCTTCACGACTGGTTTCTACCTCTACGTCCCGAAAGGAATCGAGATTACAGTTCCACTAAGATACGTAACAATTTTCGACTCAGAAGGACGCGGCCTCTTCGCACAGAACCTAGTTGTGGCTGATGATCGAAGCAAATTCACGATCCTCGAAGAACTATACTCGACACAGATGACTGGCCAGACTAAGAGATCCACCTACAGCGGCCTGTCCGAAGTTCACCTTCGAGAAGGAGCAGAAGTCACTTACGCCAGCATAAACAACCTAGCGGCAAACTGCAACATATTCTCAAACAGGAAATCAGTGGGCCAACGAGACAGTAAGATTGTTTGGGCGTCAGGATTACTCGGCGGCGCATATACTCGATCCAGATTGGAAAGCACAATGAACAATCAAGGAGCATCTTCTGAGAACATCGAAGTGGTTTTCGGCTCAGGGAGCCAACGCTTTGACACTGTCTCCAACATCACTCACATTGGACAAAATACGACCGGACATGCCATCTCAAAAGGCGTAGTCAAAGACAAGGCTCGCGTCGTGTTCAAAGGAATGATTCGAATTACGAAAGATGCGAAGAATTCACGAGCCTACTTGGCGGAACATGGAATGATACTGGGTAAAGAAGCACGAGCAGACGCAATTCCTGGACTTGAGATTGAGACAAACGAAGTGAAAGCAACTCACTCAGCATCGGTCGCTCAAATAAACGACGAGCAGATTTTCTACCTGATGTCGCGAGGACTGCCGGAAGATGATGCAAAGAAACTAATTATCGTAGGATTCTTTGAACCAGTAATCGAGAGAATCCCGATTCCTGAGGTAGCGCGTCGGATAAGACGCATAACTGACTTAAAATGGGCTGGCGTTAACGATTTTGCCGCTTCAGTGACTATACCACCCATAGATGAGGAGTACTACGACGAGACCCAGAAGACACATGACATCTTCGAGGGGCACTACAAATACCGCTGAGCACCTACATCAAACGTTGGTCGGGATTTGAAATCTACGAAACTTAGTGAATCTGAAATGGGCGACTATGTAAAAGCATGCAACCTGACTGACGTACCACCTGGAACCATGTTCTCAGTTGACGTCGGCGAAGTACACATGATGATTGTGAATGTCGACGGTGCATTGTACGCCGTCAATCGAATTTGCACCCATGAAACAGCGGACCTCACAACAGGTTTCCTAATTGGGTCCGAAGTAACTTGCCCTCTCCACCTTTCCAGATTCGACGTGCGAACGGGCACCGTGCAGAACGCCCCAGCAACGATTCCCTTGATAACTTACAAGCTGAAGACTGAGGGGACAGCCGTATACGTACAAATCCAACCTTGAAGCAGATTAAATGGCAAGGTTAAGTATCATATTGACTCGCAGGTTTGAATATTGGTAGAGAATGCAGCGACAATCAACATATCCGAAATCCGTGAAGACTTCCCCATACTAAAGCGCACAGTGAATGGAAGACCACTCGTCTACTTTGACAACGCTGCCACTTCACAGAAACCAAATCACGTTCTTAGCGTAATGGACGATTACTACCGAAATAGCAACGCGAACATACATCGCGGCATTCACAAACTCGCCGAGGAGGCAACACTTGCTTATGAACAGGCCAGAGAGAAAGTATCCAAGTTCATAGGTGCAAAGCACACCGAAGAGATAGTTTTCGTCAGAAATGCAACTGAAGGCCTCAACCTAATCGCCTTGGCTTGGGGAAGGACGAACATCAACAGAGACGACAAAATAGTTCTAACCATAATGGAACACCACAGCAACATAGTACCGTGGCAGATGATTGCAAAGGAGAAAGGCGCACACGTCGAATTCATTGAGATAGACGGCGAAGGAATACTGCGAGAGGACCAAGTGAGAGAGAAAATAGATAATACCACGAAGGTTGTCGCCGTTACGCACGCTTCCAACGTTCTGGGCACCATAAACGCAGTTGAACAAATCGGCAGAGCAGCCCATCGAGTTGGAGCCTTGTTTGTCTTAGACGCGGCACAATCAGTCCCTCACATGAGAGTTAATGCCAAGGAGATAGATTGCGACTTCATGGTTTTTTCAGGCCATAAAATGCTCGGCCCCACCGGAATAGGTGTGCTCTACGGCAAGAAGCAAATCCTTGAAAACACCCCACCATTCCTCGGCGGCGGTGAGATGATTCGAGAAGTTCACACTACCGGGGCAACCTGGAATGACATACCATACAAATTCGAAGCAGGTACGCCAAATGCTGCAGGAGCCATTGGTCTCGGCGCAGCCATAGATTACCTCAACAAGATCGGCATGAGACACATTTACGATCATGAGCTAGAGCTAACTGATTACGCGCTCGAAAAAATGAGTCATGTTGGAGGGACCACTATTTATGGACCGAAGGATCCTACCCGTCGAGTTGGCGTCATTGCATTCAACCTTGGCGACATACACGCCCATGATCTTGCGTCAATTCTCGACGAAGAAGGAATTGCAATAAGATCAGGCCACCACTGCGCTCAACCGTTGATGGAATTCTTAAACGTACCAGCGACGTCACGAGCAAGCTTTTACATCTATAACACTAAAGAAGAGATCGACGTGCTTATCAGCGCGCTCGAGAAGGCTAGGAAGCTTTTCAATCTATGAGCTCAGACATTTACAAGGACATAATCCTCGACTACTATCGTCATCCGAGAAACTTTGGCGACCTTCCAGATCCCGACGTTCGCGCAAAGACTCTAACCCTCTATGTGGTGACGTTATCGAGATGCAACTTAGGATCAGAGATGGAAAGATCGACGACTTACGTTTCAAAGGTAGAGGCTGCGCCATTAGTCAAGCATCAGCGTCCATGTTAACCGAGCTGGCTAAGGGGAAGACGCTTGATGAGATGAAGGCCCTAGGTAAAGAGGACATCTTGAACATGTTGGGTATTGACCCTGGACCCACCCGAATCAAATGCGCTCTCCTAGGCTTGAAGGTCATCAAGTTGGGCGTCTACGGATACCTTGGCCAAACGGTTACAGAAGAAGTGAAACAGCTCGTATAGTACACGCCAGACCTTGAACTATGTAGAGTAAATGTTTATGTTACATGCTGCAATTCTGACCAGACCATGTCAAACAAATACGTACTTCCAGAATTGCCCTACAAATACAATGCATTAGAACCAGTGATCTCCGAAGAAATAATGAGACTACACCATGACAAACACCACGCTGCATACGTAAACGGTGCCAATGCCGCATTAGAGAAACTCGACAAAGGCAGAGCTGCTGCACTCCAAGGGGTGGACGTGAAGGCGATCTTACGCGACCTTGCGTTCAACGCCTCTGGCCACGCAATGCACGCTATCTTCTGGCCGAACATGAAACAAGGAGGTGGCGGACAACCTGGCGGCAAACTCGCAGACCAATTTACAAAAGACTTCGGCAATTTCGACTCATTCAAACTGCAATTCAGCAACGCAGCGAAGACAGTGGAAGGATCTGGCTGGGGTATACTCGCGTATGATCCACTGTCAGACCAACTCCTGACGCTGCAAGCAGAGAAACACCAGAATCTCACTGCGCAGGGTACTGTTCCCCTCCTAGTCCTCGATGTGTGGGAACACGCCTACTATCTGCAATACAAAAACGACCGCGGCGCTTACGTCGACAAGTGGTGGAACGTCGTCAACTGGTCAGACGTCGAGAAGCGCTTCGAGAAAGCAAAACACTAAACATAAACCAATCTGGATCTGAATCAAATCAGATCCTCCCCAACTTTTTCTAACTTCACGAGTATCTGTCAAGCTTGACTGCAATCGGGTAGACAGAAATAAAACTGGCACAATGAATCAGTATAAGACAGAACTACAATGACCCAGCTTGCCCTGAGTCTAGGACGATACTCCTTCCTGAAGGATCTTGGAATTCAAGAGATCAATCCAGGTGCATGCGCAGGGCCCGGCGACTGGAGCTCGAGCAAAGGAAGAGAAACCCTTGACGTAATTACGCCAATAGACGGATCCATTATCGCCAAAGTCGCATTGGCATCGGAGGAAGACTACGAGCACGTCATGAAGATCACCCACGAGGGATTCCTAAAGTGGAGATTGATGCCTGCCCCACAAAGAGGACAAATAGTCCGACAGATTGGCGACGAACTACGTCGTTTGAAGGAACCTCTCGGAAAACTCGTAACACTTGAGATGGGAAAAATCCTACCAGAAGGATTGGGTGAGGTTCAAGAGGCAATCGATATTGCCGATTTTGCAGTGGGATTATCACGTCAGCTCTATGGACTAACAATGCAATCAGAACGACCATCGCATAGAATGTACGAACAATGGCACCCATTGGGCGTCATTGGGATAATTACCGCATTCAATTTCCCCATCGCAGTATGGTCATGGAACTCGATGATAGCGGCTGTATGCGGCGATACTATGCTGTGGAAACCATCATCAAAGACGCCGCTTTGTGCCATTGCGGTGCAGCATATTGTGAACCGTGTGCTGGAAACGTACGGACTTACGGGAATCTTCAACACAATCATTGGGAAAGGATCGGTGGTCGGGGAGAGACTGATCAACGACAAGCGCATCGCTCTCATCTCAGCAACCGGCTCAACAGAGATGGGTAAACGAATCGCAGAAGCCACCTCGAAAAGACTGGCGCGCAGCATTCTGGAATTAGGAGGGAACAACGCGATCATAGTCGCCGACGACGCAACACTCGAAATGGCCACCCGAGCTATTCTCTTTGGAGCCGTTGGAACAGCTGGCCAACGATGCACAACAACTAGACGGCTAATAGTACATGAAAGTATTATCGACGAGTTAACTTCGAAACTCGCGAAAGCATACGAGCAAGTACGTATCGGTGACCCACTCGATTCTGGCACTATAATGGGTCCTCTAGTTGATCAGGACGCTGTCGACACGATGATGAACGCCCTGCAATTGCTGCCAAAACAGGGAGGACGAATTATCACAGGAGGAAAGCGGATGGACAAACCCGGCTTCTACGTCACACCTGCAATAGTACGCGTACCCGGGAACACGCAACTAGTCTGTGAAGAGACTTTCGCGCCCATCCTGTACATCATGCCATATAAGACCCTAGAAGAAGCGATCAAACTGCACAATGAAGTACCTCAGGGACTTTCATCTGCAATATTCACAGACTCGCTGAAGAACGCGGAGAAATTCCTGTCTGCAGTTGGAAGTGATTGTGGGATCGCAAATGTGAACATCGGCACCTCTGGAGCCGAAATCGGAGGCGCATTTGGCGGAGAGAAAGAGACGGGGGGAGGTAGAGAATCCGGATCGGACGCGTGGAAGCAGTATATGCGTCGTCAGACAACGACAATTAATTGGGGGACTGAACTCCCTCTAGCTCAAGGCGTAAAGTTCGGCGACTGACACAATAGTCGTCGCGCGTTGATCATCGCTTGAAGTAGTCCATGAACTGCGTCCTTTGATTTATCGACGAGAACGTTCTTCCAATTGAGACTGGTCAGGCTGTGAACAGTTCAAACTTACCCTATTCAGCTACGTAGATAAGATAAGTCGCAGAATCGGCTGGTGTTCAGCGGAGTGGTGGGCGCCTTTGTCACGCGATTTGGACGTGATCGACCTGGTAGTAGCGTTTAGCAAGCATTCGTGTCTTGTCAATTGTTCGTCCGTTCTTTCCTATCGCTAGTGCCTTATCTTTCGGTTCGACTTCAACAACTATTATTTTCCGATCTGGCCGTTCAGTTATCCGCACTTCCTTAATCTTTGCAGGCGCTAAGCAGTTTTTCACTAGGCCTTCAGCGGTATCTGCGAACTCAACTACTTCTATTGGCTTGCCAGTCATCTTCCGCAGCATGTTGATGTTCTTTCCACCTTTGCCAATAGCCAGGCCCATCTCGCCTGCTTTCGCAATGAAGAGTATTCGGTCACTATCGATTACGCAGTCGTTGGCAGTTGCACCGGTGATATTTTCGAAGAGTGCTATGAGCCGCATTTCTTCCATGCTAAGCTTGATTCTAGACGTAGCCATGGATTATTGCACAGCTAGCTTCATTATCTCCGAGTCACCGGGTTCCTTGATTGTAAGTGCAGCTACTACAAAATTCTTGCCACACGCTGATCCCAAGTCGAAGCTTGTGCCCGCGTATATGTGAACTGGAATCGCCGATTGCTTTGCGTAATACATTATGTCTCTTCGGTCGTCCTGAGGACAGTTGGCTGCCAAGATCAGTAATTTGGCTTTGGCGAATTTCGCTGACTCTAACGCTTCTTTGAAGCCTAGAGCAACTTTCCCTGTCCTAAAGGTTATCTGAATCTGTTTGTTGACGTCGAGTTTTGTTGATTGCAACTATTTAGCTACCGCCTTCTCTGGCATCGACATATAGACTTCTATAAGCCCTGTGCCCATTGGTACTTGTTGTCCGACTATCACGTTTTCAGCTACTCCTCGTAGCGTATCTCTTGTCCCTTTGATTGCGGCGTCCACGATGGTTGGGATGGTTATCTCAAAGGCTGCTTTCGCCAAGGTGCTTGCCTTTTCACCGCTTACGCCGTGTCTTCCAACTTGCAGCACTTCGCCCGAAGCGGTCATTGCGTCTGCAACCAGCATCACGTGTCGCACGTCAACGTCCAACCCTTGTTCTTCGAGCACAGCTGACGCTTCCTTTATTATCACGTTTCTAGCCGCCTCGATTCCAAGGACTTCAGCCACTTCATGCATGTTATTAGAAGTTGTTCGTGCCGGATCGACACCCTCTGTCTCAAGTGTTAGTTCAAGATTCGACCCTTCTGTTCTAATCACCCATTCGCTCTTGTCGCCTGTCTTCTCTTCCATGACGAGTGCACGTTTGACTTGAGGTAGGCCTCTTACGTGCATGAGGGGGAGACGGATCACTAGTCTGTTGAATTGTGCAATATCCATCTCCTTGGGCATGATATGTACCATGTTCTTTTCCACTTCAACTTCGCATCCGCCGGGCGTTACCGCGGCTTTGATATCCTTCAGAGTTACGTCTCTTTCTTTCATTCCTTCATTATTCAGAGTGACAACAATTCGCATTTTTGTGATGTCGGATTCGATGCTGGATGCGATATCTCCTAATGTCGTGTGAGTGATTCTTGTTGCAAGTTCCTGAGCCTTTTCGCGACTCGTGCGATATTTCTTGTTCAAGTATACGACCATCATCGGAGTTGATGGGATCTTCCTTGCATCTACAATCTCGATAAGTCTTGGCAGACCCAGAGTGACGTTTTGTTCTCGGACTCCTGCGAAGTGGAATGTTCTGAGCGTCATTTGGGTTCCTGGCTCTCCGATCGACTGTGCGGAAACAATACCAGCGGCTTCACCTGGTTCAATCATGGATTTGCGATAATTCTTGGCAGCTTCCTTGATTGCCTGATCCACTCCCTTTCGTGGTTAGCTTGGCCTTTAGTAGACTGGTTTGCAATTGATCTGCGAGGCTTGGGGTCAAGTCGGCTCGAACATCGTCAATTTTCTTCTCTGTGTACAGTTTGCTCGCTTTTTCCCCTTTCTCCATGGTTAGTGCGACGCGTTCAACTAGGCGTTCTGTGTTCACTGCCTTGCCGTGGTCGCTCTTTGCCGTATCTACTCCGTCTTCTCCGTATCTGAATTGAATTATGTCGCCTCTTGAATCTCGAACAGTTCCGTCATATTCGACCCTGATATGTTCCAGTGCGTTTATCAAACGTCTCTGCATGTAGCCGCTTTGCTGTGTTCTCACGGCAGTGTCGACGAGACCTTCTCTTCCCCCCATAGAATGGAAGAAGAATTCTATCGGTGAAAGGCCATCTTGGTATGAAGCGTAGACGAAGCCTCGAGCTTCAGCTCGTTTGTCACCTCTTTCGAAGAAGGAGAGTGCCCTATCTCTGTAACCTCTTGTAATCCTCTGACCGCGGATTGATTGCTGGCCCACGCTAGCAACCATTTGAGCTATGTTGAGCATGGATCCACGCGCTCCAGTTTTCGTCATGATAACTCCGGAATTGTCGGTTTCAGTCATCAAGTATTGTTCAGCTAACTCTCCTGCCTGGTCCCGCGCTTTGGAGAGCTCATCCATTATCCGTAGCTCTAATGATTCTTCAACCGATCTGCCGGGAAGTCGCTCAAGTGTTCCTCGATTATACTGTTCAATTAACTCGTCGACACGCTCTTCAGCTTTCTTGATGGATTTTGATATCTTATCTCTCACAGAATCTGAAAGATCAAGCTCATTGATCCCGTACGAGAAGCCGCGGAGGGTTATGAACCGGTCAAGCAGCTTCATGAGACTGTTAAGAAAATCTCTGCCCGCCTCAGAACCACTGTCCTTAACGATTCTGTGAAATAGAGTCTCAGAACGCTCGGCGCCGATAGAGTTCTTGTCTATCACTCCTTCAATCAGCGCTCCATCCTTGACGATCACAGTTTCGCCGTCTTCCTTGGTCACCATGCTTGATCTACCGACAAAACTGGATTCCTTGGGCAGGAAGAGGCTGAAGATTTGCTTTCCACTCCATAACTCAACGGGGCGTTTGACCTCAGGTGTCGGGAGTTCCCCGGAATATTGAGCTGCTACCAAGAGCTTTCCAACTTCTTCTTTCGTCAGGTAGGTTGATTTTCTTGTTAGAAGGTAGGCTGCACTCAGAAGATCGGTCTTTGCACCGATTATTGGCCCTCCGTATCGCGGTGATAATATCTGGTCTTGCACTTGCATGAGCAGTTTGGCTTCAGTTCTTGCCTCTTCTCCTTGAGGCACGTGAAGGTTCATTTCGTCTCCGTCGAAGTCTGCGTTGTAGGGTGGGCAGACGCACGGGTTAAGCCTGAAGGTCTTGTAGGGTAGAACTCTGACCCTGTGAGCCATTATTGACATGCGGTGAAGTGACGGCTGCCTGTTGAAGAGAACGATATCGTTATCTCTTATGTGACGTTCAACTACGAAACCCGGCTGAATCGCCTCAGCTAGGCTCTCGCGTTCTGTTACGAATTCTAGTCGAACTCGACGGCCATCCGGTCGAACGATGTACAAGGCGCCAGGATACTGGTCGGGTCCGTTCCGGATGAGGCTTTTTAATTCATCAATATTCCACGGAGTCACGCGTTCTGGAATTGTGAGTCTCTGAGCCACATCAATCGGCACCCCTACCTCGTTGATGTCAATGTTGGGGTCGGGTGAAATTACGGTTCTAGCGGAGAAGTCTACACGTTTCCCAGAGAGGTTTCCTCTAAACCTACCTTCTTTACCCTTCAGCCTCTGGGTTAGAGTCTTTAGAGCTCGTCCAGATCTGTGGCGAGCTGGCGGCAAGCCCGATACTTCATTGTCGAAGTATGTAGTAACGTGATATTGAAGAAGCTCGTGCAATTCCTGAATGATGTTGACTGGAACACCCGACTCAAGCGCCTCTCCGAGCTTCTGGTTGATTCGAATTATGTCGACTAACTTGTGAGTCAGATCATCCTCAGAGCGGATACCGGACTCCAGGGTAATTGATGGTCTGACTGTGACAGCTGGGACTGGAAGTACTTGAAGTATCACCCATTCTGGACGTGCAGCAGTTGGCTCCATCCCAAATAGTCGAAGGTCCTCGTCCGTAATGCGTTCAAGCCTTTCGCGAATCTGGCTTGGGTTGAGACGTGAAGCGCCTCCATCTATCATGTCATGAAATGTTGTAGGCTTGCCATGTTCGATCGGATACTGGCGCGCTCCGCAATGTGGGCATTCCTGGCTTTTCTTAGCATCCTTTATCACAGCTTCGTAGAAAGTGGAGGGTATCTCGTTGAGTTGTTTCTGTTCCTTCTGCATCAGCTCATTATATGACTTGATCTTGTCGGCGGAGAGTAGTATCCGGCCGCAAGTGCGGCAGGTCACTTGAAGCAGTTTGTGCAGCAGTTTTGCGAAGGCAACGTGAACGACCGGTTCAGCCAATTCAATGTGGCCAAAGTGCCCTGGGCATGCTGAGGCAGTATTTCCGCAAGTCTTGCATTTCTGCCGTGGTTCAAGGGTTCCGAGCCTTCCGTCCATTAATCCCGAAACAATTGGAACACCGTCTTCGTCGTATGTGTCGGCCGTCTGGATCTCTACGGCTGAGAGTCGTCGAATTTCACTCGGTGCTAAGAGGGTGAAGTGGATACTACCGATTACTTTTGTTGCTTCATCTGCCACTGACATTTTATGCACGCTCCAAGATTTCTAGGCGCGGCGCAATCCCAAGCGCCATTAATTCTTGTAAGAGAAGTTTGAAGGCGTACGAGAGTTGCACGCTGGAGATAACGGCTTTGTCTCCGTCTATACGGCAGATGTACTTGTTCTGTTTTACGTCATGATACGCGAGTAAGCCGCATGTCTCACATATCATAACCGTGTACTTGTCTGATTCTTCTAGCAGTCGATCTCTAAGCAACGCTGAAGCACCATGGCCGATCAGGCAGTCGCGTTCCATTTCGCCGAACCTGAGACCTCCGCCTCTTGCTCGGCCTTCTGTCGGTTGTCTGGTGAGCATTTGGACCTGGCCACGGGCACGTGCATGCATCTTGTCTGCAACCATGTGGTGGAGTTTCTGATAGTAGACTACTCCAACGAAGACATCTGCAACTAGCTTTCTGCCGTCAACCCCATTGTAGAGTACTTCCCGCCCGCTGTGTTCAAATCCCAATTCGAGCAATGCATTTCGTAATGCCTCTGGTCCTTCGTTGCTGAAGGCGGTACCGTCGACGGCTTCGCCGCGTAGGCTTGCTACTTTTCCTGCTACAGCTTCGACGAATTGTCCTATCGTCATACGTGATGGAATAGCATGTGGGTTGATGATTACGTCGGGGACGATTCCTTGTTCTGTGAACGGCATGTTTTCGTGTGGAATTAGTGTTCCAATGACTCCTTTCTGGCCGTGCCTGGAAGCGAACTTGTCCCCTAATTCTGGGATACGGGTATCGCGGACGCGCACCTTGACTAGACGGTTACCTTCGATGGATTCGCTGAGAAATACTGCGTCGACGATTCCTTCTTCTGATGGACGCATGCCGACCGAGGAGTCCCGTTTTGTCGGTCCTTTTACTTCGAACTCTCTGTATTCTTCAAGGAATCTTGGCGGACTTGTTCTGCCGATTAGTACGGTGTTTCCTGTGACTTCAGATTCGACGGAAATGACGCCGTCCTCTTCGAGTAGGCGGTAGTATCGATCTCCTCTGTAGCCTCTGATTCCTGCTTCTGGAACTTCGAACTTGTCTCGTAAGCCGCCGAGGTATTGTCTACATTCTCCTTCGTAGACTCGGTAGAATGATGAACGGAACAGACCTCTGTCGACTGACGATTTGTTGATTATGATTGCGTCTTCCATGTTGTAGCCTTGGTAACAGAGTAGTGCGACTACGCAATTCTGGCCGGCTGGTCTACTATCGTACTTGATTATTTCCATCGGCTTTGTCTTGATGACGGGTACTTGTGGGTAGTGCAGAATGTGTGCACGCGAGTCAACTCGATTGGCATAATTGACTGCGAATATGCCCAAGGCTTGCTTTGCCATCGCCGACTCGTATGCGTTTCGTGGTGACTGATTATGCTCTGGATAGGGAATTAGAGAGGCACAGATTCCCAGTATCGTGTACGGAGCGATTTCGAGGTGGGTCGTTTTTTCGGTTATCCTGCTCGGCGCGTCCGCGACGAGGGCATTTTCTTCCTCATCGGCATCCAAATATTCGATGACGCCGCGGTCTACTAGGTCTTCAAATCGAAGTTCCCCGCGTTGGACGCCTTCAACATGTTCCCGGGTTAGTTTCGGCTTGGTGTTGTCAACAATGATGAGTGGTCGCCTAACTCTCCCAGCATCGCAGTTCACATAGAGTTCCGGTCTTCCGCCTTCCACTTGAGGAGGCGAGTAGGCAACGTTCACTTCTGAGCTTATCTCGCCGGCTCGTCGCATTCGAATGAGTTCTTGCGCTATTTTCTCGGGATCGCGTACGCAGCCAGCTATAAGGCCGTCAACGAAAACTTTTGCTCCGACCTGTCGCAGTTTAGCATCAGCTTCTTCCACGGGCACGGCACCAAGTCGTCTAACCTTTGAAACAAAATCTCTGGAATCTACACCAATCGAGATTACGGCACTAAGCGCGAGATTCTTTACAAGTCCACAGTTTGACCCTTCAGGAGTTTCACTGGGGCAGAGTCTCCCCCAATGCGTTGGGTGAAGGTCTCTTGCTTCAAGGTTAGGTTGGCTCCTGCTGAGCGGTGATTGCAGTCTCCTAAGATGGCTTAATGTTGAGGCGTAGTTAGTTCGGTCGAGTAGTTGGGTTACTCCAACGCGTCCTCTGACCCAGTTTCCTGTTGCAATAGCATGCTGAATTCTTTCAGTGATTATGCCGGGGCGGATAGCGTTGCCGATTGAAAGTTCGGCATGTCTGCGGATTGTTATTCGCTCAAGCTGATATTTCAAATCGCGAATTAAGTTTCGGAATGATATTCGGAAGAGTTCAGCGAGTAGGGATCCGGCAAGTTTCAAGCGTTTGTTAGCGTAATGGTCTTTGTCGTCAGGTTGTCGCATTCCGAGTTTTAGCTCGATTACTCGGCAGATGACTTCCGCTAATTCTGCAGCTTTCTCCTTCCGTTCTTCCGGAAGTCGGCCTATGTGTGGCAGGAAGTTTCGGTCAACTGCTGCCTCCGCTTTCTTCAATCGATACTCTTCAACCTGACCAGGAGCCAACCTGTTGCCGATGTACAGGAGAGCGTCTCTTTGGTTCACTACACCAATTGATTTCTCGAAAGTTGGAGCGAGTTGATTCTGAACTGTTTCATCTGTTGTGATCATCTCAGCGATTTTGGAGTCTTCTTCGTAGCCGAGAGTCTTCATCATTACAACTATCGGTATGTCTGAGGGGATGCCGGGCATCGTAACATAAATTGCGCCGTCAGTTTTCAACGTAACTTCCGTGCGAGCTCTGAATCCGACGGTCGTTGAGAAAATCTTAGCTTTGTATGTAGGATGGACTCCGGTCTGTTCCTTATCCACGAGAATTCGATTTGCGGCCAAGTCCTCCAGAGCGACTACTACTCTCTCGGCACCGTTGACGATGAAGTATCCACCTGGATCAAGAGGGTCTTCGCCGATACTGATCAGTTCCTCTGAGGTCATGCGAGCGAGGGGACAGATCTTTGAGCGCAGCATTACCGGAAAGTCACCGATGTATACAATCTCAGTTTGTCCTTCACGCTCCCCAATGACTGGCGTCATTTCTAGGTGGAGAGGAGCTGCGTACGTAAGATTGCGGATACGCGCTTCGGTTGGAAAAATCTGTCTTTCGGAACCATCCACCTCTGTTACTCGAGGAGTTCCAATTTCGATTTTTCCAAGCTTAATTTTTAGCGGATAATCTTCTATCTCAATGGGGATTTCTCCGGTCTCGTCAACTATCGCTTGCAGACCGGTTTCAATATACTCGTTGTAGGAGTTCACGTGTTGCTTAACGAGACCTTTTTCTTCCAGGAACCGTTTGATTAGTTCCCAGATTTGCGGACTAACCATTGTACTTGATTGAACAGCCATATTATTCCACTAACCTTCAACAACATAACGATAAACGACAACTTCGCCCCGGTAGCACTTTTCCG